>JBCDDE010000001.1:0-657948 GCA_039180625.1 Pseudomonadota bacterium
AAAAAACATCGCGGCAAATGCCTTCAGGTCAATGTGAAAAGCAGCGATCAGAAGGGCGCGGGACGTGAGAGCGTCCTCTTTCTACTCCGGACGGTTTCGCGTCTCGCGCAAACCTCTCCACTTTTTATGCGTTCGGGGCCGATTGGCTTGCGGCGGCGGCGATGCGTGGGCAACGGGATCGAAAAGGAAGTTGCATGTTATGAATATTCCGACTTTGGATGACTTAGAAGATATCAATGCGCTGGTTCGAAGCTACGGCTTGCCCGATTTTCGGACTGACGAATGGGAAATGCTATTGTGCGGGTATGTTGAGAATGTCTGCCTGCCGCGCGAATTGGCTCGCCGTCGGCGCATGTCGGGGGATTGCCGCGCTGCGCCCGCCGATTATTGCCTGCATTGCGGCGTCGATGCCGGATATGCCCCGATCTGCACCGGCCATGGCGGCGTCTGCGTCCGGCTGGGGCGCAAAAGAGCGCGCAATGCGGCCGAGGCCTGGGCGCGGCGGCAGGACTGCTTCGGTGACGCCTTTACCGCTGAAATCGAAACTCTGACAGAGGAAGGCGGTCTTCTGGAGCGATTGCGCCGCTATCGCCGCCGGATGGGGCGCTTTCGCGTCTCGCCCGTCAGCAGTGAACACGGCGGCCCTACAAGCCAGTGAAGCGTCACGCTATGAAAAACAAGCATTCTCAGTGGGTTGCGCCAATTTTGCGCTACGGCGGCGCCCTGTGGCCTAAGGCGCGCACTCCTCTCAGAACCGACAGGGGCTGACGCCTCCGGGCTTTGACTCAAGTTAATAACAGGTTAATCTCATCAGATTGAGGGAGACAGTGTGGGGCCTGCTATGGCTGACGGCGCGCCGAGTTTTTTTAAAAGACGATCCATGATGGCTTACGCCGAGGACGCCGATCCGCGCTTCTCCGACAAGCCGAATGAGCTGGAGTCAAAGCCGGACAGCGGCAAGGGGCGTCCCCGGATCGCATTCACGGGCGAGGAATGGGGCTTTGGCTATAAAGCGACGGATCGCTTTTTGCGCCGCGCCCGCGCCACCGGCAGTGTGCCTGACGCCGGGCTGGGCTCGCTGAATGCGCGTCTTGAGCGTGAGTTCGACGAAGCCAGCAAGAACAACAAATTCGACTACAAATACGAAATCACCCAACCGCTCCGCACCAAGGAACAGACCTTGATGGCGGTGAAACAGGGCACGGCCGATTTCGCCGTTGTGCCGTTTTATAGTCCGTATGCGGGCTATGATTTTGAGGCGCTGCGGGCCATCTCCAGTCTGATGACGGTGCGCGCCATTGAGCAGGTGGAGGCGACGGACGATCTTTGTCTGGCGGTGCACGAATCCCAGCTTTACGATCTCATTCAGTCATCGCATCCGGGCACCGGGTTTTCATCGCTGCAGCGCCGCATGCGCAAATCCTGGGGCGCTGTCGACGGCGGCAGCGGCAATGCGCCGGGGGACGCAGGCGAGGCGGAGATGCCGCGCGCCGGACTGCCGCTCGACATGTCCGATCAGAAATTGATCCGTGACAGGATCGATGTCGTGTTCGCCGGGCCGGAAGCGGCACGCCGCTCCAAGTCGAAGCTTGACGGTCTGCGCGCGATCGGCGTTGAGGTTCAGGAAATTGCGCAGATGGTGGAGCCGCATCGCGAGCTTGCGCGGCTGGCGCGATCCTCGACCAACCCGAACCGCACGACCAATACGACATTTGACCCGGTCAGCGGCGAGACGCGCTATTTCTCATCGCTGGGCGCCGAATCGCAAAACGGCAAACTCTTCGCCATGGTGCTTCCCTATGAAGTCGCCATGCGCTCATCGGACTACGTGATCATTGATCATAATTTTGACGACATGCCGCCGGCGAAAACCCGTTTTCTGGTCGTTGAAAATAATCCCGATCATTCGCTTTACGAAGACAAGTATCGCACCACCGACGCAAAAACCGCCTATTGGGGCCGGCGCTTGCACGCGGTTGCGGCGCCAGGCGGATCTTTTGGGGCGGGCTTTTTACAGATGCTCGGTTATGCGGCTGGCGCGTTCGCCGCGCTGTTGATTATGGTTGGCCTTTACGGCGTCACCGCGGCCGTATCGGCGGTTGACCTGCCGGCGTCTCTCGCCTGGCTCGGGTCGTTGACGGCGACGGGCGCGATGTTGCTCGGCGGAGCTTCAGCGCTGGCGGCCTGGCTGCTTCTCTCTGTGCAAAGCGCAGGGCGACGCGGGGTGCGCGTGATCATGGCGTTCCGGCGCAGCGCATCGGCGGCTGCGATCGGCGATGTTGAGAATTTCCTGCGCAATTACGGCGTTCGTCATTCTGTCATCCGTATGGATGAGGACAGCAATAGCGGCGCGCCGGCGGATGTGGCGCTTGATATTGAATTTGATCCGGCTGATTTCAGCTATGGCCCATTGGCGATGCTGACCCGCCGCGCCCGCGGCTCGGTCGTGAACGGGGCGCTGAAGAAGTCCTTCCAGCGGTGGAAAAATCGCGGGGTGCGCGTTCTGGCGGCCATGCCGTATGAAATTGACGAGCGCCGGGCGAGCGAAACACGCATGCCGACCTCGCAACTGCCGCGTCATGCGCCGCGCCGCTGGTGGAGCGAAGGTCTTGCCGCATGGTTTGAAGACTTCACGGAAACGATGTTTATCCGTTTCTCGCGGGTGCTGTTTTTCTATGTGGCGCCGGCGCTCGTGGTCGGCTTCTTGATCTGGAAACTTGTGCTCGGCGGTTAGAGAAGCGCGTTCTTTTCCGGAAGGCTCTCAGCGCGTTTTTCGGGCAGGCTTCAGAAATACGTAAAAGGCGCCGGCGCCGCCATGACGCAGGCCTGCTTGGCTGACCCGGCTGATCTGACCTCGCAGCGGCTCCTCGCGAACCCAGTCCTGAAACCGCGTGCGCAGAACGCCGCCGCCTCTCGCCTGATCGCCTTTGCCGGTGATGATCAGCACAGATCTAAAGCCTCGATTTCTGGCTTCGTGGATGAAGCGGATCAACAGAGTTCGGGCGCTCGCTTGCGTATGACCGTGAAGATCGAGACGGGCGTCTATCGGGCGGCGTCCGCGCGCGGCGAGCCGGTCCAGTTTTGGATCGCCTGCGGCGAATGGATTACTGACCGTGTGCGGATCGTTTTTTGCGGCTGTCCCCGCTTTTTGGGCGGAAGGAGAAACCATGGATGTTGCGCCGTGATTGTATGTCTCTTTGCGCAATGTCGTTGCGCCTTCCGCATGCGCGTCGACGCCGACTGCCGGCGCCGGCGTTTCGCGGCGGCGTTGCGTGACATCGCGGGTGGCGCGGTTCCATAAGTCGCGTTCGCTGTCTGTCAGTTCTCCTCGGCGGCTGGTCATCGGACACCGGTTTCGCGAGCGATTTTTTCAGCATGGGCGCGCGGCAATAAGAGAAAAAATCGCCCACTCGCATTCATTTTTCCGGCTTTTGCGCCCGCCAGATCGCCTGCGCCCCAAAAGAAATCTCCGCGAATGGGCCCGCGGATGGCGCCGCCCGTATCCTGTGCGATCATCAGTTTGCGGATTGGCGCGACGCCTTCGAAACCGTCAATCTCGACAAAAACCGGCGCGCCAAGAGGGTGAAAGCGCCGGTCAACAGCGAGGCTGCGTTCAGGCGTCAGCGCCACCCCTTGCGCGCCTGGCGGGCCAAGCCCTTCCGGCGCGGGCTCAAGCTCGCGGAAGAAAACATAAGACGCATTCGTCTCACGCAAACTCTCAGCAGCTTCCGGGCCGGCAAGATTTAGCCACTCGCGGATCGTTTGCATCGAGGTTTTTTCAAGCGCAAGGTCGCCTCGCTGCACCAATACGCGCCCGATTGCGGTATAGGCGTGACCATTGGCGCCGTCATAGCCGACCCGCATGGTTTCTCCGTTCGGAAACTGTAGCCGGCCAGACCCCTGAATTTGTAGAAAGAAAAGATCATTCGGGTCCAGATATGCGAGCGTTTTCGCTCTGCCGTTCAGGGCGCCATTATTGATCGCGCGCCGGTCGTCATAAGGCTGAAGACGGGCGCCGATCAGTTTTCCAGAAATGCGTTCGCCGGCAAAATCGCTATTGAATGCGCCAAGATCGACATCGACAAGGTCATCCGGACGCGACAACAACGGCGTCTGGTAAACGCCTTCAGGCTCCCGGCGCGCTGGGTATAGCGGCTCAAAGTAACCGGTGAAAATCCCGGTGTCGCCGATCCGGGGATGTCCGCCTTTGACGCCGCTCGCGCCAAGCGGCGCCCGCTTTTCAAGGATGCGAACTGGAAGAAACTGATCGCGGAAAAACTGGCGGACTGCGCCTGCCCAGACGATATCGTCCGAATATTGTTCGCGTTTCATATCGCCGGCGACACGGCAGGCTTGCGCCCAGTCGCCTGCTGTCCCTGCAATTGAAGGACCGTCATATTCAGCGCCGGGATTTTCCAGCGGATTGGCGCGCGCTGTCGGTAATTTTGCCTGCATTGCTGTGCAGGAACGCAGAAAAGCGGGAAAGGCCGCGGCCACATTGTCGCGTTCCCAGCCGGGAAGGTCGTCATAGTCGACAATCTGCAGCACAGGAACGGGCGGCCCGTAATCCGCTGTATCCAACTCTCTTTGGAATGACGGCGGTTTAAGGCCGCTGAAGACAATAAGGGCTGCTATGGTGGCAAAGGCGAGACCGGAAATGAGAACAACAAGACTGGCTCGTCTGATCTGCCTGATTGCGCGGTGGTGCGTCTTCACGGAAGGGTCAATCCTCGAACATGGTTCGAGTTATGATTATTAGGCGCCGCCGGTCGCCACAAGCATCCAGTTTGGATCCTGGCTGCCTCGTTTGCGGGCAAAGGTCCAGCGATCCTTGACAAGATCAATCCTGTTTGGATCGCCATCCACCACATTGCCTTCTGCATCGCGCGTCACACGAACCTGGTTGGAGGTAAACTCTGTGACGGCGGAAACCCAGTCATCGTTCACGTCAGCCTCTACAAGACCGGCGTGTTCAATGCCGACGAATTTTACATCCGCTTTCTGTCCGGACGCCTCACGATCGACAACAGCCTGCTTGAACGCCTCATATACGCTGTCGCCAAGATAGGGACGAATGGAGCGTACATCGCCAGCGGCGAAAGCCTCAACAATCATCTCATATGCGCCGCGGGCGCCTTCCAGAAATGCGGGTTCGTCAAAGTTCGGATCGGCTTCGCGCAGGATGCGCGCGTTCGTAGACACCGGCTTTGGCGGCGTTTCTTCGTCTTCGACGACCTCATGGAGATCAGCCGTCGGTCGTTCTCCGCTTACATTGGAGGGAGCGCGCGTAGCGTCAAAGTCCGGTCGCGCCTCGTGTCCAGTACGAGTGCCGAGCACCGAAAAAAGCCGAAATAAGATAAAGCCGGCGACGCCAATGAAGAAAAGGAGAACAGGATCCATAATTTCGTTATTTGACCACAGAAAGCTTAATAATGCGCATGCATAACCTATATAGGAGGCTGAACCCGGAAAACACCAGACAGAGCGGTTAATCGCCAATGTTTTTTGCGCTTGTGTTATTGTTTGTGATCGGCCCGATTGCGGAAATTTATGTACTTTTAAGCGCCGGCGCGGTTTTCGGCGTCCTTCCTGTTGTCCTCGCATGCATCGTTACGGCGATATTAGGGGGCTGGATCATTCGGTTGCAGGGGCTGGCCGCTATGAATGCCGCGCGGCGCGACCTGGAAACTGGCCGCCCTCCGGTGTCCTCGGCGGTTGATGGCGCGCTATTGGTGGTTGCCGCCCCATTCTTGATGACGCCTGGTTTCCTCACTGACGCTGTCGGCTTTGCTCTGCTGATACCGGCAGTTCGACGGAATTTGGGTCGACTTGCGCTGGCCGAAATTCGCAAACGCATCGATCGCGGCGATGGGAAGTTTACAATCATACGACGATAGCCGTTTCAGCTTGCGAGCCGGCGCGCCGGCGTGTATGGACGCGCTTTCAACAATTATCCGTAATACATCAGCAAAGTTCCTATGTCCGACACCCCGCAATCCGGAAATAACGGCGCCGCCGGCGCTGCTCCAAACGCCGCACAGCCAAGCCTCACAGTGATGGCCCAATATTTGAAAGACCTCTCTTTTGAGAGCCCGCGCGCGCCTGTTTCGTTTAAAAATGCGCAACAACCTCAGATTGACGTCAATGTCGACGTGCAAGGGCGATCTATCGGTACAGATCAATACGAGGTGGAGCTTTCCGTCTCAGCAAAGGCGAGTCATGAAAACGAGCCCGTCTTTATAGTCGAGGCTTCTTATGCTGGCGCCTTTGAGATCAAAAATATGCCGCGAGAACAGCTTGAAGGAATTATGTTGGTTGAGTGCCCGCGCCTTCTGTTTCCATTCATGCGACAGATCATTTCCGATGCGACACGCAACGGAAACTTTCCGCCTCTGATGTTAGAGCCCATTGATTTTATGGGCATCTATCTCGCCAACCAAAAACAAAGGCAGGCTGCGGCTGCATCGCCAGCGGAACAGAATGCGTAATTTGCAACGCCACTAAGAAATGCTGCTAGCGAATTGAAAATAATTTCACTTGTAAATCAGTGACATTAAAAATCGCCGACTGTATCAACAGGAGGTGATGGAAGCACTCCTGCGCGTCCGGAGCGTTGCCCTTCACGCGCGTCGCGCTGGGCACGCTCGACATCCTTTCTATCATAACAGTAGCGCCTGCCGCTTCCGATCCGTGTTCCCAACCTGTGGTTCTCAGTACGACAAACGCGCTGTTTTTTTTGTTCCTCGGACTTTTCGTTTTCCTTACCGGTTTCAGCAGTAGCCTCATCTGAAGCAAGACTTTGCTGAGCGCTAGGGTTACCTGAGGAATCTGTCGTCGCGCATGCGCCAAGCAAAAGAAATACCCCAATAAGCCCAACGACATTTATTTGCGTATTATGCGACATTTTAGTTAGCCCCCTTATTACTCACACTAAATAATAGCACTGATTGAAGCACTGCTCAACATTGAATCTTAAATGATCCGAGAGCCTTTGCACGCTTATCCTTACAAGAGGGGTTTTAACTTACTTGTCTTCTGAGTGCGGAGTCTCAATCGCTAAGTTTTATTGGCATAATCTAGCATTTAAATACGAGCTGCAGTCTAAAAAACTGAATGCGCCGAGAAAGCTCCGCCTAAAGCGGAGCTTTTGTTCTCTGGTATGGATAGCGATTACCAGCCGCAAGTGCGGTCGGCATTCTGTTCCTGAAGCCAGGCCATGAGCGGCGCGAAATATTCGATTACTGCAGAGCCGTCCATGTCGCGCGTACCTGTGAACGCTTGTAAGGCGTCAGGCCATGGCTGCGATGCGCCTAGCTCCAGCATCGCGTTGAAACGTTCGCCGACCTCTTCTGATCCGTAAACGGAGCAGCGATGTAGCGGGCCGTCCCAGCCGGCCATGTCGCAGGCGGCTTTGTGGAACTGAAATTGCAGAATTCTGGCGATAAAATAGCGCTCATAAGACACGTTGGCAGGGATATGGTATTTCCCGCCCGGATCGAAGAATTCGCCGCTGCGGTCATTGGGCGGACGAATGCCCTGATACTCTTCGCGCAAAGCCCACCAACCATCATTGTAAGTGTCCGGGGTAAGTTCGCCTGAAAAAGCCTGCCAGCGCCATTTGTCCATCAGCAAGCCAAACGGCAGGAAGGCGACGCCCTCAAGCGCTTCGGTCATTAATAGACCCATATCTTTGGATGCGTCTGGAACATCATCGATAAGGCCAATTTCCTTTAAGTAGGACGGCGTAATTGAAAGAGAGATCATATCGCCGATGGCTTCGTGAAAGCCCCCATTGGCGCCGGTCTGAAAGAGGACGGACTGATCTTGATAGGCGCGCTGATAATAGTTGTGGCCAAGCTCATGATGAACGGTGCGAAAGTCGTCCGCATTGATTTTTGTGCACATTTTCACGCGAATGTCGTCGGCCCAGTCGAGATCCCACGCTGAAGCATGACAGGCTACTTCCCGATCCTGCGGCTTGGTCAGCATGGAGCGTTCCCAGAAGGTCTCCGGAAGCGGGTCAAAACCGAGCGAGGAGAAGAAATTCTCACCCGTTCTAAAAATCTTTTCCGCATCGTAATCGTTAGCGACCAGCAAGTCCGTCAGGTCGTAGGCGGGCGCCGCCCCTTCCGGCGCGACAAGGTCATTGAGATTAAGCCAGCTTTGCGCCCACATATTGCCAAGCAGGTCCGCTCGTATTGGTTGATCCAGCGGAACAATTTCATCTCCGTACTGTGTATTTAGTTTGGCGCGCACGTGGCAATGCAGCTCGTCATAAAGAGGTTTTACCTGCCCCCAAAGTCGATCTATTTCCGCGGCGAAGTCTTCCGGAGGCATATCGTAACGCGAACGCCACATGGCGCCGACGTCGTCATAACCAAGCTCGCGCGCGCCTTCATTCGCGAGCGCGATCATTTTTGCATAATCGGACTTGATAGAATTACCGTCTGTATCTTCCGTAACCGGAACAGCGCGCCATTTGGTCCAGATTTCTTCCAGCTGTTCTGCGTTGCGGACTTCGCCCATCATGGATTCAAGATCAGACCGGGCCACCTGTTCGCCGTTTAATTCGATCTTGCCGGTTTCATAGGCGGCGCCCATGCGGGTGTTGATTTCGGCTAGCTCGCCGGCCGCTCCCGGGCGCTCCGGCGCAGGAATGTTGAGCCCAAGTTTGATCGCCTCAATCTTACGGCGCATTTCCGCAGGCAGTTCGATATCGTTGAAGCGTTTAGCTTCATTAGCGAACTTGACGCCCATTTCGGTGCTTTCGGTATCGGTTCGCGTCACCAGCCAATTTGTGTCGTGAGTGATGTAGGTCGCCTGAACCCATGCGACGCGCGCTGAATACTCGCCGAAATCGCGCGTCCAATCCTCGACTTTAGCTATGAAAACTTCTGCATCCTCAACGGTTGCAGGTTTCTCGTCGGTGACTTTGACAACCTTGTCTTCGCCTCTGTAGCCGTCCGAGAAGCCTTCTGTAAAATCAGATGCGGCCTCGCGCGCCGCCTCCCGGTCATCCTGACTGCAGGCGATCAACGTCAATGTAGAAGCGCCCGCCAGCAAGGCGGCGGCTTTTTTTATGGTGAATTGCATTTTCTGTCCCTCTACAAACTCCCCGCATTTATATTAGCGGAGCAGGCGCGCAGGGGCAAAGGATCAGACCTTCTCCGAAACCTTGATGGCTGCGCGGCAGCCGGCTTTGATTGCAGCAGACAGCAAAGCATAGCCAGGCGCCTCGCTGGCTCCTGAGGCTTCGGCCTCATGTTTGTGGCTGAGTTCGTCTTCGCGAAATTCGCGCATTGTGGCGGCGAGCGCCGGCTCGTCCGCCTGCAGCGCCTCGGCTTGTTCGGCGTAGTGCTTTTCGATGACGTCCTCGACGGCGGCGGTGCAGGCCATGGCAGCCTTTTCGCCCATAAGCGCTGTTGCGGCTCCAAGCCCGAAACCGGCCGCATTCCATAGCGGCGCTAGCAATGTGGGGCGCACCTCACGTTCCGCCAAAAGCTTGTCGAAAGTTTCAAGATGGGCATCTTCGCCAGCCTCCATCTCAGCAATCTTTGCGGCTGTCTCTTGTTTGTGCGCCAAGACATCAAAGACTGCGCGTTGACCGCGATAAATCGATACTGCCCCGTATTCGCCTGCATGATCGACACGAAGCATTTCAGCGATCCGCGCCGTGCGCGGTCCGGGTTTTTGCGGGTGAGACGTCATCAGGCTAGTGCTCCGTAACGACCGCGCTTAACGCGGCGTGTTTCAGCGATGGCGGCGGCAAGCGTGAGCGCAAATAATCCCGAGGAGATCAGAAGATTGTATCCGGCCATGGAAACGCCAAGCAAAGTCCACTGAACGTCATCGCACGCGGGCGCAGTGACGGGCCCGTCGAGAGCCGCGCTAATGGATCCGACATCGATTGGGCCTACATTTCCGCCGCCGGCGCACATGGCGGGACCGGGCCAGAATTTGAACTCAACACCGGTGTGATAAAACGAAAGTCCGGCGCTGACTGCGTAGACAAGGGCTGCTGCGCCGACAGCGGCCGCTGCCGCACTGGACGACTTGAAAATCCTTGACGCGGCCAGGCCCGCTGCGGCGACAGCAAGGGCGGCCCAATGGGCCTCGCGTTGGTCGAGGCAGAGAATGCAGGGAGCCAGACCGCCCACCCTTTCGAACAAATGAGCGCCGGTCAGCGATATGGCGGATACAATAAATGAAAGCGCGAGTACGCGCTCAGAAAAAGACAGTGATGAAACAACACCTATCATAATTAGAAATATACGGGATCGGCATCGCCAGCGCGCCCGTGCTTATCGTCACAGTGACGCCTTTTAAAACAGGCTTGTCGCCCAGTCCTTAATAAGGCTTGCCGCTTCCAGTCCAAGAAACGCGAGCAGCGCAACCCAGAGAAAGCCGAAAATCAGGCCGATAATGACCAAGACGCCGTCCCGTTCGATCAGGCCGAGGGCGGCAATGGCGACGCCGATCCCCGGCGCGGTGTTGGTAGAAGGTAATGGCACCAGAATTGAGGCCATAGGCACCAGCATGAGTAGGCCGACAATGCGCGCGCCCACATGACTGGTGACAGCGCTAAAGCGCGGGCGCGCCAGACGCTCGACAAATCCGACATATTTCGCCGCTCGGGCCAGCACGTTTTCAAATGCAGGAATCGAGAAACGTCGCTGGTGAAGCGCAGAAGGCAACCAGGGGTGGTGGCGGCCGGCCGCCATTTGTCCGGCGAGCGCCAGCATCGGCAGCGCGACAATCTGAGGCAACAAATATACAAAAGGCAGGCAGCATGGCAGCGCGAGCAGAAGAATAAGAAAGCCAAAGGCGCGCTCGTCCAGCCGATCAACAATATCGCCAAGCCGGCCATGGGGGCCGCCCGTCGCATTCGCCGCAGCTTCGTCGGACGACGGGGCTGACGTGCTCGCCGCACGAAGTTCAATCATAATGTCGCCAAGTTTGCCAATGGCGCCGCGAGGGGCCTGGGCGCTGTTTTCCTGGGCGTTGTGTGAGGATTGCAAAAGGGCGGCTTTCATTTGGGCATCTTCATTGCTGAGAGCTAAGCGGTTTCCCCCCATCTTCAAAGCGTCTGGTGAAGAATTCGCAAATCCGGGTAAAACCCATAAGTAATTGCAGCTTGACCGGAGTAAGCGTGCGCCTATCATGCCCTTTTGTTGCGAGCCAGCCTATAAGAGCGCCCCTCTGGCGGAACTGGTAGACGCGCTGGATTCAAAATCCAGTTTCCTTAGGAAGTGCCGGTTCGATTCCGGCGGGGGGCACCATAACTTCATTTAGTCGTTAGCAATGATGGTGCTGGCGAAATAACTAAAGCTCGTGATCTGATTTTTGCAACGGAATATGAGCAACGTCCGCAAGAGTTCTTTCGCAATGAAGGTTATCATACACATAGGATCCCATAAAACCGGCACGACATCGATCCAAAAAGCCCTTCAAAAACACCACGCGCTATTATTATCGGATTATAATCTTTACACTGTTCGCTCTTTTTTAGGGTCGACTAATGCCAGCCAGTGGCAACTGAATGTCGCAGCCCTCGAAGAGCACAGGTTTTCTCCCAGGAAATGGATAGATGAAAATTGGAGAGACGCCGATCGCATTGAGCAACTTCGTCTTAATGTGAGCAGGGAAATCAGAGCGCATATCCGGAAAGCTGAGGAACAAGGAGCCGCAGCTTGCGTATTTACAAATGAAGGATTGTTTCTGCTTAGATTCGTTTCAGAGTGGCGACGGCTCCAGAGTTTTTTCGTTGATTGCGAGTGTGAATTGATCCTTGTCCTTCGTGACCGACAGAGTTTCCGCCAATCCTATATGCAACAGCTAGATCGGATGAATATTTCTCTGTCGGCGAACTCGGACTCTTTTGCCTATGTAGAGGAAAAAAGTTGGTTATTCGATTATGACGGAAAAGTTCGTTTACTGAGGAGCGTCTTCGGGCCCGCATCTGTTCGTGTTTTGCAATATGAACCAAAGAAGATGGTGAGTATATTTTTTAGTGCATTAGGGATTGTTGACAACCGAATTGAAGAAAGATTTGAAAACAGATCGGTTGTGTGAGGGCATTTTGGGCGCCATCTCGGAAATAGCGATGCATTATATCATCAGCGCCACGTAGTTCCTCGATTAAGGACTTTCCTGTGGGCATAGTTTGCGGAGCGTTTCGAGAGTTCCGTTATAATTATGGAGATTTGCAAGATTTCGCCACTCGAAACGATCAAGCGTTTGATTAAACAGTTCCTCGGCGCCGTCATGATAGCGTGTGTAGCGCCATTGACCGCTTCTGATCGAATGGTTTCCTTTGTGCCAGGTCGAGATTGCAGGTTTTGCTGTTGAAAACCCTGCCGGGTCGGAAAGGCAGTTTGCTAAAGAGGCGCCATCGGGGCAGTCCGGCGCTTCGATCTCGCAAAGTTCAAATAGTGTTGGAGCGATATCGATGAGTGACGCCGGCGCATTGCAAACCCCGGGAGCTTTTATTGTGCGCGGCGTTTTTATGATCATGGGGACCCGTGTTGCCTCTTCCCACAAAACGAATTTTCGCCAGTGCAGTTTTTGCCCAAGATGAAATCCGTTATCGCTGAAGAAGAGGACAATCGTGTTGTCCGCTTTGCCTGAGGCCGCCAGGGCGTTCAAAACAATCCCGACATTATCGTCGCAGAATGATACGCAGGCCAGGTAAGCTGCAACGGCCGCATGCCATTGGTCATGCTTAAGTATGCGCACATGATCGTCACGTTTCTTCACCCACCCAACCGGCACAGGCGGCGCGTCCTCTAGATCGTTGTGTTTGACAAGGGGCAGCGCAGGGGGGCGATTGCGAAACCGATCAAAATATTTTTTTGGCGCGTGCCAGGGCAGATGCGGCTTGTAAAGGCCGAGCGCGCAAAAGAAAGGTGCATCATGATCTTTATGCAGAATATCCGAAATATACTGAGCCGATAAGATGTCGGGGTGTTGTTCGAATGCGGAGTCTGCGAGTGGGCCCCAATCAAAATTGTAATTCCACAGATCAATCTTTTCCTGCCCGTTGTATTCAAACATGCCGTTTAATGGGCGTTCCACAGGCAGCGGTTCCTGCGAGGGAGATAGAAAGCCGTCCCAGATTTGATCGTTGTGAAAGCGTTTCAGCCAACTTGCGGAAGTTGCGCTATTTTCCGTCGCGGTACGATAATCAAACTGCCCGTGAAATACCTTCCCGGCGCCGTAGAGTTTGTATCCGCTATTACGGAACGCTTCGAAAAGTGTTTTCGGGCGATCCGGTTTTTCCCAATAGGGTTCGTTGCTGTAAATGCCGCTTCGGTAAGGAGCATGGCCGGTGAATGTCGCCATTCTGCTTGCATTGCAGTAAGGCGCAGGGCAGTAGGCTTGTGAGAATAGAATGCCCTCATCCGCGAGGCGATCAATATTTGGTGTAAGCGCATCAGGGTGATCGCCCAGACAGCTGATCCATGAATTCAAGTCGTCGACGACGATCATAAGAATGTTTGGCTTCGACATATTTTAGACGGGCCTGCTATCGAACGTTAAGAACTTAAATTACCGGCTTTATTTTTCATTTATGAACAGGCTCCAATGAAAAAGAGCAAGACCGACGCCAATCTGCGGGCGCTTTACAATAAAAAGCCCCGCCGAAGCGGGGCTTTTGCAAGGTATCAAAACAACACGCGCTTAACAGCGACCTTTTTTGCGGTCGCGTTTCGAGCAGCGATCGCCGCCGTTGTTTTTCACTGTATTGTTGGTGATCTTCGGCTCCAGGCCATCGCGGACAAAAATTGACAAGCCGTCATTGCCGACAATGTCATTGTCTTCAATCACGCCGTTGACGCCAAACGGAATAGCGACGCCATCGCCCGCGTTCTGAACGATCTCATTATATCGTACCAGCGACAGCTTAGCGTATTTGTCGAGGATGACCCCGTTGCCTTTATTGTTGCGGATTTTGTTGCCAATCAGTTTAGCAGATCCGTATCCGGAAGATTTAACGCCTGAGTCTAGATTATCGAAAATCTCGTTCCCGGCGACAACGACATCAGCCTCGCTGTCATGGGAGATGTCGACGCCGACTTTGTTCTGCAGAATTTTGTTGTCGATAATGAAGCTCTGTGAAAGCGAATGCGCTTGGTTGATAGAAACGCCTTCGGAGCCTGCGCTAATGCGATTTTTCTCCAGCATGGCCATGCCGCCGGAAATTTTTACCGCTGGACGCGTGCCTGAGCCGAGGACGTCGCTTTCCTTCAGCGTGAAAACGCCCTGATGAACGTTGACGCACGCCTCTGCGCCGGAGTTGATCCGCGACTCAAATGAGACGTTTGAAACAACAGCATGGGCTGTGCCTTGCGAGGGTTTGAAATCCAGGCATGGGGTGTTCATCGGCGCCTTGATGCGAACGCCGCGACCTGGGCCGCGATCGCCTTCGATGAAAACCGATTTTGTCAACTCAATCGATTCCTCATACACACCGTGCTTGACGTAGATGACGCCGCCTTCGGCAATATCTTTCAGCGCCGCAGATATAGTTTTGTACGAGCCGCGACCGTTGTCATCGACAACAATTTCGATCTTGCCTTTTTTCTTGGCGGTTTTACCGGCGCTGGATGATGAGGACGCGCCGGCGCCTGGCTCGCGGATGGGGAAGCCGCCAAGAGACTGGGCGTTGGCGGCGTCGGCGGCGAACAGCGTCGCCGCTGCAAGGGCCCCTGCGAAAGGGGCGAATTTCTTTGTCGAGAACCGTTTCATCTTCATCCCCTCTCTCTACTGAATGTCACGCGTATATTCGAAGCTGAGCCGTCGCAGTGCGTCATTGGCGGGCTTGTAGCCGAGCGCTGCGGCCTGCGCGAAGTGATAAGCGGACTTGCGCTCATCGGGCGAGACTTCGTTGAGCCCGGTTGTGCCGTCGCGGAAAACTACGCCAAGCGCATAATGAGCGATGGCAAGGTCATGATCGGCCGCATTTTCAAGCCATGTAACCGCCGCCTGACCGTCCTGAGCGACGCCGATGCCTCGCACATGCATGATGCCATAAACATATTCCGACATCGGATGCTCGACTTTCGCCGCATCGCGAAACAATTCAACTGTTTGTTTTGGCGTCAACACGCCCGTCACGACGGCCTGCTTGTCGTCTTCCGCCATTGTCAGGTCTTTCGCCACCGTTGAATACTGGAAGCGGCGAATAGCGTCCCGGGTTGATGGACCAAGTTTGTTATCGACGCTGCCCGGACGAAACCCGAGCGCTGCGAGCGCGCGCTGGATGAGTTCGACGTCAATATCGGAAACTGCTTTACGGGCCTCAGCCATGCGGATCTCTTCAAGCTCGCGCTTAAGACGCTCCATCTCTTTTTGCTGGGGCGTTTTGCCTTGATATTCCGGCGGCAAAGGCGGCTGCCACGTCTCGACTTTTTCAAGCGCAACCTTGATTTCCTTGTTGTTCATCAACGGTTCAAGAAACTCATATGCGGCGCTCGCCTCACCGACGCCGCGCGCTTTGGCGAGCGTATACATCTGCAGAGCCTTGATGTTGTCCTTATCAAGTCCGGCGCCCTTCTGATACATGTCGCCGAGGCGGTAGAGGTCGTATGCGCTGCCTGCTTCAAAAGTTTGCGCAACATAATTTTCAGCCTTCTGGACATCAGAAGTCGACATTCTGGCGCGAATTTCAGGCAAGCGCGCTTCCGCAAGAATGCGTGCGTTCACTTCATGCGCCGAAGGCGTCTGGTAGGCGGTGAAATCGTGATAAGCCGCCAGTGTGTACCAGACCAGCGCCTGAACATTGTCGACGGGTATTTCTTCAAGCGGAGAGGAGGCCGCTTTCGCCCCTTCGAGCGGTTTGCCGGAATACACGTCGCCGAGGATTTTCTTGGAACGCACATCACCGGCGACCGCAAACCGACGCCAGATATCGAGAGCCTGCTGATACTGGCCGTTTTTGTAAGCCTGAACCCCGACCTCATAGGTAGCGTGGGCCGGGCTCGTCGCTGAAAGTGCCAGCGCTGCTGCGGCGGCCAACGCGCCAAGCGCAGTCCGTGCTTTACTAGTAAAATTCACCGGATGTCTCGTCATGTGAGCTTCCCCTCAACCGAATACCCCAGGCTACAGCGCTCAAAACCGCCGAGCCAAGTTTAAGCTTACATTAACCTTCCCCTTGCGGGAAGGCAAAACAGGTATTGTGAAAGCTGGTGTTATTCAGGCGCTTTCGGCCCGCGCGTGACCTGAAAGACGCAAGTTTCTCCGCGGTCGGGCAGGCGAGCAACTGTGTGCCCGGCCTCCCGGCAGGCGTGTGGGATGTCGACCGCGGCGATGGGATCATCTGCAAAAACAAGGAGTTGCGCGCCTTCGGGGAGATTGCGCAGGGCGGCTTCAAGCCGGATTACAGGAACAGGGCAGCGATATCCCGTTACGTCCAGTTTCGATTGCGTGTCTGCCATGGCGGGAGCGCCTTTATGCAAAAAGCCCGCGCCTGACGGCGCGGGCTCATATTCCGATAAAAACCGGAAGATTAGAAGCGGTACCGAACGGTCAAGCCGTAGGTGCGCGGGTCGCCAAGGAACGCGTTAAAGCTGCCCGCCTGAAGCGGCGTGTCAAAAGCAACCTGGAAATAATCGGCGTCGAGGAGGTTGCGCGCAAAGGCTTCAACCTCAAGGCCGTTATCCTGCGCTAGAAGGCCGATAGAAGCGTTGACGACAAAAAAGTCTTCCTGAACTTTTTCCGGATCGAGATCGGAACCGGTGTTGAAGTCCGTGGTAAAACGGAAGTTCCAGTTGAAGAAGAAATCATAATCGGTGTCGAGCAGTTGTTCAGTCACCGTCATGGCGCCGGTGACGCTGTGAAGCGGCGCCAGCGTGATGCGCCGTCCGTTAAGCGGCAACCCGTTTGAAGAAATGATCGATGACGTGATATCGTCTCCATACCGCGTATTGGCGTAGGTCCAGCCGCCCTGGAAGTAGATTTGCTCAATCGGCTGGGCGATGAAGTCAACCTCAACGCCGCTTGAGATAACTTCATCAATATTTTCAACAAGGAAGCTAATGCCGTTGAAAGTGTTGAGCTGGTAATCTTCATACTCAGCATAGAAACCGGTGACGTTGAAGGTTGCGTTGCCGCCGAGGAGAACGGTTTTGAAGCCGGCCTCGTAGTTGATGACGGTTTCTTCTTCAAACTCCAAAGAGTCGCCGGTGACGAGCTGTGTGGCGCCGCCCAATGTCGTAATCGCCGTGTTGGGCCCGCCAGCGCGGTCAAGGTTGAAGCCGCCGGCTTTATAGCCGCGCGCCGCGCCGCCATAGAAAGAAATATTATCCGTAATCTGATAGGTTAGCTTGGCGTCCCATGTGAACTCATTTTCTTCACGGTCGCCGACCAGATCGCCGTCCGTGATCGGCGTAATGTTCAGCAGACAGGAGAGAACAGCCACATTGCCGGCCAGAGCAGGATTGCCGGCAACGCCGGCGACGACCGGGTTGGCCGGCATGCCGGCGGCGGCAAGGCCAAGATTGGTCAATACGGCGCCGCAAGCTGGGTTAACCGAGGAAAGCGAGCCAGTGTAGTCAATCTGTTCATTCGTATACCGACCGCCCAGCGTGATCGCGAGGCGATCTGTGACATCAAAAGTGTTGTTCGTAAAGACGGCGATCGATCGCGACTCGGCAAGGTGATTATCGTCCTGGCCGGCGCCGGCGAAGACCGTTCCTGGAGCGAGGCCGCTTACAGAGGAGAATAGCGGCACGCCTTCGAGCGGAGAGCCTGCGACAGCGGCGCCGAGCAACGCCTCGTTGTAAAGCTCGTACTGCGATCCGTATGTTTGCTGGTCCTGAAGCGCAACGTCTTCATTGGCGTAATAAACGCCGACCAACCAATCGAGCGGGCCCGCCTGTCCGTTAGCGCGAAGTTCCTGGGTGAAGGTCTCAAAGGTGTTTTCAAAGCCGCCATTCTCAGGACGGAAGAAAATGTCAGGACCCGTCAGGTCGGAGTCTTGCGAACGGGAGATATCGAATTCCCGATATGCGGTGACAGAGGTGATCTGGGCGGCGCCGACATCCCAATTCGCCTGAAGCGAGGCGCCGTAGTCCTCAACATCCTGCTTGAAAGTGCGGCCCGGAGAGATGGCTGTTTCACGCTCAAACGGGTCCAGAGGAAGCGAACTTGTCACCCCGCCGGTCAAAGCGTCGGCGATCGGCGTCGTCGGCCCGCGGATGATGCGAACGGAGGCGCAGCAGTTCTCGTTGCGCTCAGCATAATCGCCAATCAGACGGAAGCTCAAGGCATCCGTCGGCTCCCAGAGCACCTGGCCGCGGAAACCGAACTGATCGCGATCATTGAGCGCGTTGCCGCTGATCACGTCTTCGAGGAAGCCGTCGCGCTCTTCATAAAATCCGTTGATGCGCGTCGCGATTGTTTCGCCAATCGGAATGTTGATGGCGCCTTCAAAGCGATCGCCGTCAAAATTCTGGCGGGTGTATTCGCCGTATCCTTCAAATTCGTAGACTGGCTGTTTTGAGCGGACAATCAGCGCGCCGGCGGAGGAGTTGCGCCCAAAAAGGGTGCCTTGCGGGCCACGAGCGACTTCGATGGCGGCGATTTCGCCGAGGTCGCCGAGCGCGACTGAGTTTCGAGACCGGTAGACCTCGTCGATGAACACGCCAACTGAGGACTGAAGGCCCGGATTGTCGCCAACCGTGCCGACGCCGCGGATTCGGGCGTTGACCCCTGTAGCTTCCGACTGAGTCGCCACGACAACGATCGAGGGCGACAGGATTGAAAGTTCCCGAATGTCAGAAACCCCTGATTTATCAAGCAGATCGCCAGAATAGGCAGAAATCGCGATCGGAACATCCTGAACATTTTCAGTCCGTTTCGTTGCCGTAACGACGATCTGATCCGCGATGGTTTGGGCGAATACAGGCGCTGGCGCCGCGACCGCCGCCGCGAGCGCAATAGTTGAAGCCTTCGCCGTTAAGCGCTTGATCATAGAATACCTCCCTAGAAGCGCCCTTAAGGACGCACGCATTTGTAACCGTTATGTGAAGCACCATGGAGGATTTTTGCGCGCAGGCCAATCCGATTGGGCGTATCTGCTCGCGACTGGCCAGTGTTTATGCGCGTTTGCGATTATCTGTTGCGCAAATTCAACAGGGCCGACGCGCCGCGAGGGCGCGTGTGCCGACTGGAATTGAGCAAATAGGTCAACGGCAGCGGGTTAGTTCGTTTCGCCTCGAACCGCTTTCGTGAGCTGTTCCAGCGAAAAGGGGAAGACAACCGTGTTTGTCCGATCGTTGGCGATCTCCTGGAGGGCGTTAAGGTAACGAAGCTCCATGGAGCCTTGCGATGTTGCCAGAATTTCAGCAGCTTCAGAAAGTTTCGCAGCCGCCTGCTGTTCGCCTTCTGCAAGGATGACTTTCGCCCGCCGCTCCCGCTCCGCCTCGGCCTGTTTGGCGATGGCGCGGATCATGGACGGATCAACATCGACATGTTTGATCTCAACATTGGAGACTTTGATGCCCCAGGCTTCCGTCTGGGTGTCAAGAATTTCCTGAATGTCTTTGTTCAGCTTATCCCGCTCTTGCAGCATCTCATCGAGGTCGTGTTTGCCGAGTACGGAACGCAACGTTGTCTGGGCAAGTTGGCTTGTCGCCGCCATATAGTTTTCAACCTGAACGACGGCGCGGACCGCGTCGACCACTCGATAGTAAATGACAGCGTTGACTTTGACGGAGACATTGTCCTGCGAAATGACGTCCTGTGTCGGCACGTCGTGGACGAGCGTGCGCATGTCGACTTTGCGCATCTGTTGAACAATTGGAACCAGCAGGACGAGACCGGGACCAGCGGCTTTGCGTCCAACACGACCAAGCGTGAAAATAACCGCGCGCTCATATTCGCGCAAAATTTTGATGACAGCGCCTGCCAGCGCAATAATCAGTGCGCCTAAAGGCAAGAGAAATCCAAGACCGCCCATAATGTAAAACTCCTGTTTTCGCGCTTGTGCGTTAGTTTGCGCTTTACGCTGATTTTTTCCTGACAGCCAGTTCAAGACCGTTAACGGATATGACAGAAACCGAGTCTCCGGGCTTTAGTTGATCGGCTGAAGTGGCGCGCCATAGCTCGCCGCCTGCCGTTACATATCCTTCGCCTTCGGCCCACTCGCTCACTTCAGCGCGCGTTCCGGTCATGGTCTCGCCAACCCTGAATGGCGTCTTCCAGCGCATGAAAATCAATCCGTACACTTTTGCGACGGCGACAAGCGCAAAGCCTGCAAAGATTGCCGCCGCGCCCCAACCCAATGGGGTCGCCAGAAACTCCATTGCTCCCGCCATAACCTCTCCTGCCCTAAGCCGACGACGTTTCTCTTGTTTGCTGCAACCCGCTCAGGAAGCGGCCCGCTTTCGCCTGCTTGACCACAAGGACGAGGCCGTCAACTTCAACAACGCGCACCTTTTCGCCAGGGGTCAGCGGTTTGTCGGCCCGCGCCCGCCACCTCTCGCCTTCAACAATGACCCAGCCTTCGTCGCCGTCCCAGTCGTCAACAATTCCTTCGCGCTTGCGGATCGCCGATGCGCCGATCAGCGGTCCATGGCTTCGCGAGCCGACGATGGCGAACAGCACGAGCGCCAGGAAGCCGCCTGCAATAGCAAGGATCGTGGCGATAACGCTTGGCGAGACGCGAAATCCTTCCGGGAACACGACAAACATCCCGAAGCCGAAAACGGCGAGGCCGGCCAGCCCCGCCAACCCGAATGTCGGCGTGAACGCTTCCAGCAGAATTAAGATCGCGCCGGCGCCCATCAGCGCAACGCCCAGCCAGTTAAACGGAAGCACTTGAAACGAATAGAACCCGAGGATCAGGCAAACAATGCCGACGGCGCCGGGGAAAATCGATCCCGGATTCCACATTTCAATAATAATGCCGGTGGTTGCGAGCGACATCAGAATAACCGCGACATTAGGATCGGCAATAAAGCTCAGAACTTTTTCGACAATAGTCGGCTCGACCCGCTCAAGCTTGATGTTCTGTGTAGCGATGGTTTTCCGTCCTGAGGCGACCGAGACGGTTTGGCCGTCAATCTGCGTGAGAAGATCATCGATGTTATCGGCAATGAGATCGATCACGTTAATCTCCAAAGCCTCATTCGCCGTAATTGATGCGGCGTCGCGCACCGCATCCTCGGCCCAGTCTGCGTTGCGGCCGCGCTCCTCAGCAAGCGCGCGGATGTAAGCGACCGAGTCATTGATAACTTTTGCGCGCAGGGCGTCGCCTGATGAAAGCGGGTTGTCATCGCGCGTGGACGGCCGGATGCTTTCAACAGCATCGATGACATCTTCGGCAGTGTCCTGAGTTTCCTCGCTGACGCCGTCGCTGGTTTCATTATCGCCTGCGGCTTCGTCAGTGGTTTGGGGTTCTTCTTCGTTAATCGGATCTTCATCAAGCGGGCTGTCTTCGCTGGGTGCGCCGCCAAGGTCGACTGGCGTTGCGGCGCCGGTATTTGTCGCCGGCGCCATTGCAGAAACATGAGCTGCGTACATGATATAAAGTCCCGCCGATGCTGACCGCGCGCCTTGCGGCGAGACATAGGTGGCGACCGGCGTTTCAGAAGCCAGAATTGCCTTGATAATAGTTTTCATAGAGTCGACGAGCCCGCCGGGCGTATCGATTTCGATAATGACCAGATCCTTGCCCTCATCTGAAGCGGCGCCGATTTCCCTCGAGAGGTAGTCGGCGACAGGCGGCGAGACTGGACCGTTCAACGTGAGAATGACGCCCTCGCTGGAGGACGTTTCCTCGGCGCTCTGGGCAAAAGTGGTTGCGACGAAAGTGACGAGGCCAAACGTCAGGATGGCGAAATAAGCGCCAAGTCTGATCTTGTGCATTGAAATCATAGGTCTTCCCCGCCCCATATCCGAAAGATATATATTTAAAATAGGCGAATAAGCTGAGTTTTCAACGCAATCGTTGCAGATGCGTCAGTGCCGCCGGAGAAGATTATTATTTTATAAGGCGAAAATAATGGGCGCGCAGGATCAGGCAGCCTTCTTTTTACGACCGAAAGAAAAAGCGAGGCCCGCGACGCCCACCAACCATAGAAACATGGCGCCGGGGATTGGCGTTTCCGTCAACGGCGCTTCACCAAAGGGCTCGGTGGGCAGAAGCGTCAGGATAGACACCTCAATCCCATCGCTGAGGTCATCTATTAAGAGAAACTGACTGATTGCCGCAGGCAGCGCCGGCGATTGCAAAGGCGGATTTTCCGCTATCGTCAGCGCGTTGCCCTCCGAGCTGACGGCGCCAAAATCAAACCGCATGGCGATCTCTTCGAGAAGCCGTTCGGTTGAGGCGGCTTGTTCTGAAAATGACAGCTCTTCAAAGGCGAAACATGGATCGTCCGTATTCAATGTAAGAGCTGGGCGTTCAAGGCTTACACAGGCTTCGCCTGCGCTGACGCCGACAGGCGTTGCGTTTGCCGCGCCTATCCCGATCGAAAGGGAGGCAATAACAAGTGTGGCGATCTTTCGCATTCTTCAATCCCCTCAAATTGCTTTCGCATGCGAGTTTTCATCAATTTTATGGTTAATCGGAGTTGATCCGTAAAGAGACGGTTCGATAAAATCCGCATGCGAAACATTAATAAATTCAGTGTTAAGAATGGTTAACGACTGGCGCCGGCTTCGGCCTGCAATCTCAACTGGTTGTTCTGGATATTCTGTGGGGCGCAACATATAGCGCCAGTTTAAGGACTGGCTTATCGTCAATGCGCCTTTTACATTGTAGGTAGAGCATTAACAGGCGTGTGATTGTTGTCGAATTCTGCGAAATATTTTCCGGACCGGGCATTCGAACGATTTGCAGGAGGCGGCGACGGGGAGGGTGCGCCCTATTGCGATCCTGTCGAGGCGGCGCGCTTCCCCAACGTCAGATTGAGGTATCGCAATAATCGCTGGGCGGAGCGGCTTGGTCTCGACCATTTGACGCCGACGGCGTGGTTGGCGCATTTTTCGGCTTTTAAACCGCTGGCGGACAACATGATGCGCCCTTTGGCGCTGCGATATCACGGCCATCAGTTCAGAACATACAATCCTGATATTGGAGACGGCAGAGGATTTTTGTTTGCTCAGTTGCGAGACGGGTCTGCTTCCGCCGGTGGAAGGCTCCTTGATCTCGGAACGAAAGGCTCCGGACAAACGCCATATTCGCGCTTCGGCGACGGGCGGCTAACCCTGAAGGGCGGCGTGCGAGAGGTTCTTGCGGCGGAAATGCTGGAGGCGCTCGGCGTTTACACCTCAAAAGCGTTTTCATTAATTGAAACCGGCGAGGCGCTTGAACGTCATGACGAGCCATCGCCGACGCGCTCGTCTGTGCTCGTTCGATTGTCTCATTCCCATGTTCGTTTTGGCGTGTTCCAGCGTCTCGCGTATGAAAAGAACACAGACGCGATTACGGCGCTCGTCGATTATTGTATCCGTTATTTTTATCCTGCGCTGGAAGAGCTTGCGGGCGAGGCGCGTATTGTTTCTTTCTATCGAGAAGTGATTGCAGCGACGGCTCGTCTTGTTTCACAATGGATGTCGGCGGGATTTGTTCACGGCGTTCTGAATACGGACAATATGGTGGTGACAGGGGAAAGTTTTGATTACGGCCCATGGCGATTTGCGCCGACCGCCGACCCGAACTTTACCGCCGCTTATTTTGATCACACGGGGCTATACGCATTTGGCCGACAGGCGGAAGCAGGCGCCTGGAACCTGGCTCAGCTTGGCGGGGCGCTCTCTATGGCGGCGTCAACAGAAGCGCTTAACGAGGCGTTGAAGGGCTATGGCGAGGCTTATGAGATAGCCATGGCGGACGCATTTTTTCGTCGCCTTGGTCTGGCGCGTACGGGGTCAGACGATTTTGCTTTTGTGACGGCGCTTTTAAATTGGATGACAACGTCGAGAGCTCCCTATGAGCAAGTGTTATTCGATTGGTTTGGCGGCGCTGCGTCTGCTGCGCGCGCCGCGAAAAGCATAGCGGCGCCGTATTACGACGAAAAAACCTTCGCGCCGCTGCGCGAACAGCTGACGGCTATTCCTGCTGTCGCGCCGGAGCGGCTCGATTGCGCATATTTTCAGAAATCCAGCCCCTGCACGATGCTGATCGAGGAGGTAGAAGCCCTTTGGGCGCTGATCGCTGAGAATGATGACTGGTCAGGCTTTGAGGCGAAGTTGGCCTCAATTACTGAGATGCGAGAGGCTTACGGGTTCGCGGAGTGATCGGCAGCGCCGGCGGTGCGCTTTGCAACCGTCAACCGGCGCACGCCCCTGACAATTACGTAAGAGGCGGAGATCAGCATGTTCAATGCAATGAAAACATAGAGAAGGACCGCTGTGGCCCCCATCGCCGGAATTGTCTCGAACGCGCCCATACCCGTTCTCCAATTTTAAACCCGTGTTTACTACGAGCAAGAATGCCGCCATGGACGTGAAAAATTCATCAATATTGGCGTTTTTCTCGAAATAAGCGGATTTAATCGCGTAGAGGGCTGTTTTTAAACGGCGCTTTTGGGGCGCGGCGTTCTCTAATGTGGCGGCGGCCGGGCGGGATCTGCGAGTTCGCATATTAACGTTTTGTTTCCAATTGGCGGTTTTGCAGCTAACATCACGATCTGGCGCACGCTTTTGCGCGCCGTGTCTATCGGGAAGTCGTGAGGGGTCGATGACATCCGAAGTAGTATTAATGAACCGCCAGGCTGTGGCGATGGCGGCGGACAGCGCCGTGACGATTTCCGGCGACCGGTATCTGAAAACCTATCAATCTGTGGACAAGCTCTTCCCGCTGGTTGACGGCCAGCCAGTGGCGGTCATGATCTATAACAACGCTGAAATCATGTCGACGCCATGGGAAACCGTGATTTCCTGGTACCGCGAGCAGGCGCGCGGTCGCTCGCTCGATACGGTCGCTGCTTATGCGGAAGACTTTATGGACTTCCTGTCCGGCAATCCGGATCTCTTCCCGCCCGATCACCAGGATACGGAATTTTTCAAAGTCGTCGCGGTGGTGTTCACCGTCATCGCCGAAGAGTTCGACTATCAGGTTCAGCAATTCCAGCAATCCAACGCTGGCCGGGTTGGCGATCATATCAGCGCCATGTTCGAATATGTTGTGGGCCAGATCCATGCCGATTATCAGCGCTATCCTGACGACTCCCCGCGCGGAGAATTGCCGTGCTTTCCAGGCGGCATGGCTGAACAAGTGCGCCGACGTTATGGCGGGGAAATCGATCAGTTAACGGAGAGCCTGTTAGCCTCCCTGCGCAATGAATACGCCGGCCTGACGATTTCCGATACAACGCGCGCGCGCCTGCGGGAGATCGGGGTCTTTGCGGTTACAAAGGATGCCTTTTTTGAACATTACACCGGGGTCGTGTTCGCAGGCTTTGGTTCGCGCGAAAAATATCCATCGATGCGATCTTATTTAACGTCCAGCGTCATTTTGGGAATTCTGAAGCGCAAGCGTGACCGCATTGCTGACATCAACGCGGACTCCGGGCCTGTGTTCCAGCCCTTTGCGCAGGATCGCATGATCCGCACGTTTCTCACAGGAATGGACCAGCATTTGCGGACATTCGTTTTTTCAGAATCGCTCAAGCTGTCCATGGGGCTTGTGACTGATGTTGTCGGCCGGACGCCGAACCTTTCCGACGCGCAGCGCGACAAAATTTTTAAAGACTACAGCCAGAATAATCTCCAGCAAGCGCTGCACGAATTTTTCAAGTCAATTGATAACTATCAGTATGCGGTTCATACGAGGCCTATTTTGCGAGCTGTGAATTCGCTCCCCAAAAAAGAGCTTGGAGAAACAGCGGCTTCGTTGATCAAACTCAATTCTTTCCAACAGAAAGTGATGAATTCAGTTGAGACCGTCGGTGGTCCGATTGATGTTGCTGTCATTACCAGGAACGGCGGCTTGGAGTTTGTCACTGAAAAGGCGGAGCTCTAATCATGGCGGATCGCTTAAAAGATATCTGGTCCGGGTTTTCCGCAACGACCGATCGCCGACTGACTGGCAAGGGCGTTGAGAACATCATTGTGCCGCATCGCTCTGATTATGATGCGGTGGACCGGCAATTTCTGCCTGAGAATTTTGAAAGCCCGGCGGAGCGAGCGTTTGCCGCGTTGCGCGCTGATCTCTCCGCTAAAGAAAAAAAGATCAACCGTAAGCGGACCAAGGAAGTGTCTGCTGAAGCCGCGGCCGAGCCCGTAGCGGAAGACGAGGACATTCGAAACTGGGGCCGTGACGATCTCAACATGGGCTTATGGTCAACCGCGATGCGGGTTGAGCGCTCTGACCTTGACTATCGGCAATTCATGTCTTCTGACGCCGGTAAGGCTGCATTAAAACGCACGAAGAAGAAAAAGCGGTTCGGGCTCTTTTAAAAAGGCGGCTAACCCTTTGCCGCGCCTATTGCTCCGGGTGTCGCAAGTGCCCGATTTCCATCTTGCGCGCCGCAAAACCTCTCCCATCTGAATATATCGGATAAGGAGGGTTTGATGATTGTAATAACAACTGATGCGCCGCCATCGCGCGAGCCCAGGGAAAGTCTCGGCATTGTCGCGGGAGAGGCCATCTTGGGTGTCAATATTTTTCGCGACCTATTCGCCGGCGTTCGCGATATTATCGGCGGGCGCTCAGGCGGCTATCAAAAGGCGCTCCGCGAAGCGCGTGAGCACGCTATGGCTGACATGGAAGCAGAAGCGTCGGCCCTCGGTGCGGACGCAGTCGTTGGGGTTGATATCGATTATGAAGCAGTCGACACCCAGAAGGGCGCGATGCTGCTGGTTTCTTGCAACGGCACTGCGGTAAGATTTTAGGACTGCACGTTAGTAGATGCGTGCGCGAGTCTGAAGGTTAGCGACTTTACTCTGTCGCTTCTTCTGCGACTGAGTCCTGTAGTTCTTCGGCAACTGCTGCAAGCGGCTCTGGATACGGCACAGGATTGTTAGAAAGCGATCCCAAATACACCAGAAGCTCGGCGCGCTTATCGTCTTGGGGGTAACGTTGTACCATGGCGGTGCCCGGCACATATTCCTGAGAGTTTTTTAGGTACCCATCAAGGCGCTCGTAGCTCCAGATGCCGCCAAAATCTGCAAGGGCGGCGGAATAGTTAAAGCCTGGCACGCTGGCGACTTCTCGTCCGACAATGTTCCAAAGATTGGGGCCAGTGCCGTTAGGCCCGCCCTCCTCAAAACTGTGACAGGATTTGCACAAGGCCGCCCGGCGCTCGCCGGCGGGCATAGAGGCATTCGCCATCATCATACCCAGATCGAAGGGTTTTTCCTCTCCTGCCTCGCCGCTCGCTGTTTCCAGCTCAACGCAGCAATACGCCAGATGTAATTCCTCATCCTTGCCGCCATGATGCCCTCCGCCGAAAACGGCGTTAGCGAGTTGCGGCAAGCCAAAAATAAGAAGCAACGCAGTGAGCCCGGAAAAGGCTATCTTATTGGAAAATAGCGGATCAGTTTCTTGTGTTTCCGGCGTCTGGTCTGACATGGCGTTGCTCTGAAATCTTATCGCAGCTGCAAGCTGCATGTGTTGAATTGTCGGCGTTCTAGCGAGCTTGCAAGGCAAGGGCAATTAAGCCCGCAGGGAAAGCGGCGCGGCCTTTTCGCGCGGCGGCGATCTCCTGGTCGATGCCCAACCTTTGCAAGGCGCGCATTTTCCGGTCTCATTGCGCATAGAGACCTCGTCAGCCATAAACCGCCCGATTTTTGCATTGGGGAAGATATGGCGAATCCAGATGATCATAAGACCCAAAAAGTTGCTTTTCAGGGCGCACCGGGGGCATTTTCAGAGCTTGCATGCCTACAGTTCGCTCCGCTTTTTGAGCCCTTGGCATGCTCAACCTTCGAAGACGCCATAGAGGCGGTCGAGGCCGGGCGTGCGGCGCGGGCAATGCTGCCGATTGAAAATTCATTAGCCGGGCGGGTGGCCGACATCCATCATCTGCTGCCCGGCGCCAATCTGCATATCGTCGCCGAACACTTCCTGCCGGTCGAGCACCACTTCATGGTCCGGCCTGGGGTTACTCTAGAAGCGGTGCGGATCGTGCGCAGTCACGCCATGGCCCTTGGCCAATGCCGGCGGTTTATCAAACAGCATAAGCTTATTGCAGAGATGGCCGGGGACACTGCCGGCGCGGCGCGGCGTCTCTCTGAGACGGGAGCCGACGACGAGGCGGTGATCGCATCCTCGATCGCGGCAAAAAAATACGGTCTCGCCGTCATCGCCAACAATATAGAAGACGAAGTCCACAACACCACGCGCTTTCTTGAGATGGCGGCCGAGCCGCTTGATGCGTCGCCGGACGACGGATCGGTTGTGACGAGTTTCGTTTTCCAAGTGCGCAACATACCGGCTGCGCTTTATAAGGCGATGGGCGGTTTTGCCACCAACGGCGTCAATATGACCAAACTCGAAAGCTACCAGCTGGACGGGTCTTTCAATGCAACCATGTTCTATGCGGATATTGAAGGTCACCCGAGCGACGAGCCGGTCCGCCTGGCTCTTGACGAATTGGGCTACTTTTCGAACTCCCTGAAAATTCTGGGCGTTTATAAAGCAGCGAGAAAGCGTAATTAAATCGGCTGCGCGCTTGGTCGAAAATTGCGTTCTGCATTCTTTAAAATTTCTTCATACTGATTTTCATTGACTCTTTGTCATCGTTTTCGTTATTGCTACTACGTTTCTAAATGTTGCCCCGAAGGAGAGAGCGGGACGACGCTCATGAAATCTAAAACATTGTTCCCTATCGTTGTTTTGCGATGTTGTTCGTGAATCAACCGTATGCCGATTTCATCGGGAAACACATCTGACGCTGCAGCTTCCTGCGGCTTCAGTCTCTCGCACTGTCTTGTTTTAAAATGAGCGCTCCGGTTTGCCGGAGTGAGGGAGAAATTATGGCTGAAACCAATTCAAGCAATGAAATCACAAACGTCGAGCGCGATACTGATCAGAAATCTCGCATCAAGCTTTCAAGACGCAATGTGCTGCAAGGCGCAACGGCCATTGCCGCCGTTTCCGGCGCTGGCGTCGGGATGACCCCGCAATTTGCTTTTGCAGCGGCGATACCGGGCAATGTTTTTGCGGATGCGCCCAATGCTCGCCGTCAGGATGCATTTGTTATCAGACGCGATCGCGCACGTGAAAATCGCAATGCTGCGCCGCTTAGCGTGCAACCGATCAACAATGATGAAGCGTGGTACCCGGATTTTCGCGGCAGTTTTTCAAAAACGCTTCGGCATGACGCCAACGGGCTTGTCCGTCCCAATTCGTATCAGTCTTACATTAATGCGTTGAACAGCCGTGATTCGGTGGACTTCGATAATATTTTGGTGGGCCGTCAGAATGACCCTAACCGCGTTAGGCTGGTTAGTCCGCAGGCGGCGTATGCCTTCGAAATGTCCGGTCTGGACGGGAACGCCAATCGCATAAACGCCGCGCCGGATTTTGAAAGCGCGGTAACTGAAGCAGAGATGGCGGAGCTCTATTGGTATTCAATCACGCGCGATATTCCATTCTCTGAGTATGAAAACCGGAATATCATTCAAAGAGCAGCGGACGACCTGAATACATTCTCGCGCAAGGATATTTTCCCGCGCGACGGCTCCGGCGACGTTACGCCGGCAACCCTGTTCAGGGGAACACAGCCCACCGCCAACTTCACCGGAACAATCCCGCTGGGCGCCGAAGTCGGACCATTTGTGAGCCAGTTCCTGTTGCAGCCGTTCCAGATCGGTCAGCTTGTTGTGGATCAGCGCTACCCGAAACTGGAGCGCGGCGGCGTCAATCAATTCATGACGACATTCGGGGAGGCGCTCGCCGTTCAGCGCGGATTTGACCCGAATATTGCTGCAGGCGGCAACGCAACAACCTTTACCGACCGTACTCGATATATTGCCCGCATGCGCGATTTGTCAGAGTGGGTGCACCGCGATTTGCCGCTGCAATCGCCGCTGCATGCGCTGTCTGTGGTGTTCGGCCTTGGCGATGACAACGCCTTCGACCAGTCGCTGCCTTATCTCGGCGTCAACAGCGCGACCCAGCAAGGATTCGCAACATTCGGAGTTGCAGATATTTTCCACCTTAGCGTTCATGGGCCGCGTCAGGCGTTAACGGGCGCATGGTTCCAGAAATGGGCGGCTCATCGGCGCCTGCGCCCGGAAGCCTACGGCATGCGCATCAATCGCCAGGTCAACGGCATTATCAACTTTGGCCTTGGCAACGAACTCCTGGCTTCGGAGGGATATGAGCGCGCTGTCAATGAAATCCGTGAGCTGAACGGGACGCCGGGCGACAGTGCGAATGACGGTCTTCTGCCGATGGGTTTCCCGGAAGGCTCGCCCGCGCACCCTGCCTATCCGGGAGGGCATTCGTCCTTCATTGCGGCAGGCGCCACTGTGCTCAAAGCGTTCCTCAACGAGGATTATGTTTTTCAGAACCCTGTCGTTCCGAACCGCAACGGCTCGCAACTTTTGCCTTACGCCGGGCCGGATCTCACCATTGGCGGCGAGCTCAACAAGCTTGTGGGCAACGTCACCCATGCGCGCGATGCGGCCGGCATGCACTGGCGATCTGACGGCATCGGCAATTTCATTGGAGAAGCGGTCGGCATTGCGTTGCTTGCCGATTACACTGTGACGTATAATGAGGAAATTGACGGGATGACGTTGCGCAAGTTTGACGGTCAGTTGATCCGCATCAATGACGGTACAGTGACGAACATACCGGGCTAAAAGGGGAGAGGCGCCGCGCGGGCCAATCGTGTTCGCGCGGCAATATTAAATTTTCGCCCAGACGTCGAGCAACTGCCTAGCGATAGTAAAGTCAGGCGGAAGGCGCACGCCTTCATATTCGCCGCCTGACATCAGGGACTGGATGTGTTTTTTCTCAATCCAGCGAGCTTCAACGATTTCCTCCTCGTCAAGATTGAGATCGCGCCCTTCCGCATCGGCGATAAACCCCATCATCATCGAAGAGGGGAATGGCCAAGGCTGTGAAAACTGATAGCGCACATCGCTCAAGCGCACGCCGGCTTCTTCGAAGACCTCGCGTCTCGCCGCTTCCTCCGGCGTCTCGCCAGCCTCCACGAAGCCAGCAAGCGCTGATAGAAACCCTGGCGGAAAGTGCGGCGAACGGCCAAGCAGGCACGCGTCTTCATGAATGGCGAGCACAATCGCCACCGGATCGGAACGGGGGAAATGCTCTGCGCCGCAATGCTCGCACTGGCTCTTGGCGCCGCCATTGAGAAGTTTTGTTGATCCTCCGCACACGGAGCAGAAGACGTTTTTGCGCCGCCACTCAAAAAGCCACCGGGCTTGGCCGATAATGGCGAGATCGTCTTTAGAAATAACCCCGGCGGCCTGACGGATCGGCATATAGTCGCCGAGGTCAGCGAAGGGCGCGGCTTCCGGCGTTTCGCTGGCGCCGGAGGCGTCGACGCCAAAATAGGCGATGTCGTTTTTTAGGCCGAGAAAAACAATTTCTGCTTCGTCGGGAAACGATGAGCGCGCCGCAATAGACAAAAACGCCGCCTGACCGTTTGCCACCAGCGGATCGCCCCGCCACAGCGGCACGAGCAGACTGGCCGCATGAACCAGTCGTTCGTCTATGAAAGCACCATTTGCCTGTTCATTATTCAGACGCTGGAGCGGGTTCTGGGCAAACCAGTTGGGATTGTCGCCGGGTTTCATGGATGTGAGGGATAGCTGTCATTGCTCGCGAAAGCCAACAATCAACCTGTTTTCAAATCGTTCCGGCGCAACAGCATGATCAACACGGCAAGGGTCCAACTGGCGCAAGCGGAATAAAATAACGCGCCGGAAAATTCCGTCGGTTCGCCGTTCGCCCATTCCACCGGCGTTTCAATGCCAAGCGGGGTGAACAGGTGGAAAACAATCGCGCCCGACATAATGCCGAAACCGATCAGTGCGCCAAGGAATTGCGACTTGCCGATCAGGCCGTCGCCTTTTTTCATCAGGCTGAGCGCAACCGGAATGATGATGAGTAGAAATGAGGCTAGCAATTCTCCAAGGCCGATGATCCACGGGCCGGCAGGATAGAACAGGCCAATGCCTGACCATTCCCTCAGTGTTGAAAAGATATGCTGCGGCGTTGGGTGTCCGGTAAATTTGAATCGCAACGAGTCGAGAAAAATCGCGGAGATAAACAATCCGCCACCCCAAATAATAATGCGCTGCACGATCCCCATCGTTTTTCTCCCTTTTTATGGCGCCCGCTAAGAAGCAGTCATGTTCATATCTGATGCGCCTGATTGGCGCTTATCACATCTTGCCCTCTTGCAATCACGAGAATGAGCGCGGATATATCGCGACGGAAGGCTGGCGGACGCGTCTCTCGCCAACCCGGTCAGATCCGGAAGGAAGCAGCCGTAACGAGTTTCGGCGCGGGTCGTTTCAGTCTTCCACCTTTCCCTTAAAAACAGCGACTTAGCGAGGTTATTGATTGAAGAAGGCCACTCTATGCGATAGGGTGTGTAAAAAATACTGGACATAATGTAAAAAATATCTTACATTAATCTCGTTGCTGCGGGAGAGTTTGCCAATGTCGTTCAAAGAAATTTCGACCTGGATTATGGTCGTCCTGTTTAGCGGATTATTTTTTCTCTACGCTTTGCCTGTGATTGAAACGCGCAGCTTTGAAAGCGCCGGCGGTGAGCAGATTTTCGGCTTCATTCTCGCCTTTGTCGTGTTGGTCACCATCGCTCATGTCGTGGTTGCGATCATCGCGCCCAAAAAAGCAAATGAAGCGGAAGATGAGCGCGACAGGCGCATCGAACTTTACGGCGAGCGCGCCGGCTCTTTTGCGCTGGGCGCGGTGTGCTTGTTCGGACTGGCGGTTGCGCTCATCACAGAGCACCGATTATTTGCGAACATTTTTTTCCTTGGCCTTGTCTGGTCAGAGATTGTCAAAGGCCTCTGGCAGGTCGCGCTTTATCGTCGCGAGAGCTGATGGCGACAAAAGCGATTGCAAACAGAATACGGGAATTGCGGTTCGCCGCCGGCGAGATGACCCAAAGTCATCTCGCTTTGCGCGTGGGCGTAACGCGCCAGACGATCATTTCTATCGAAAAAGGCAAGTATTCGCCTTCGTTGGAAGTCGCATTGCGCATTGCCGCTGTGCTGGATGAACCGTTTGACACTGTTTTCCAGTACGATCCGGCGTTGGATAAGGAATTCCAGAAAGGGGCGAAGGAATCGTGATGCTGCTCTTGCGATAAGCGCATTGCGCGCGCTAATCGAATAGGCATGAGCAATAAGCCAAACGATGGGGAAAATTCTGGCGCCGCGCCATATCAGGTGCTGGCGCGGAAATATCGTCCAGCTTCTTTTGACGATCTGGTCGGCCATGAAGCGATGGTGCGGACGCTCAGCAATGCTTTCGCCACAGGGCGCATCGCTCACGCGTATATTCTTACCGGCGTGCGCGGCGTCGGCAAAACGACGACGGCGCGCATTCTGGCGCGGGCGCTGAATTATGTCGGTCCGGATGGCGCTGATAATGGCCCGCAGATCGATATGCCCGACCCCGGGCACCACTGTGATGCGATTGCTGATAGTCGGCACCCGGATGTTCTGGAGATGGACGCCGCCTCACGCACCGGCGTCGGCGATATTCGCGAGCTGATCGAGGGCGTCCGTTATGCGCCGGTGGAGGCGCGCTACAAAGTCTATATCATCGACGAAGTCCACATGCTGTCGACAGCAGCGTTCAATGCGTTGTTGAAGACGCTTGAAGAGCCGCCGCCCCACGTGAAGTTTATCTTTGCGACGACCGAAATCCGCAAAGTGCCGGTAACGGTGCTTTCGCGTTGCCAGCGCTTTGACTTAAAGCGCATCGATCCGGAAATGCTGACCGATCATCTCGCTGCGATTGCCGGAAAGGAAGGGGTCGCGGTGGCGCGCGACGGCCTGTTTATGATCGCGCGCGCAGCGGAAGGTTCGGTGCGCGACGGTTTGTCAATTCTTGATCAGGCGATCGTTCAGCATAAATCCGCAGACGGATCAGGCGAAATCGATGCGGATGCTGTGCGCGATATGCTTGGTCTTGCGGACAGAACCCTCGTCTGGGACTTGATCGCCGCCTGCCTAAAGGGCGATGCAAAAACAGCGCTTGAGGCTTTTGCCGGACAGTATGATCAGGGCGCTGAGCCCGCTGTCGTCCTGCGCGATATGCTCGACATCATCCATTTGCTGACACGAGTGAAGGCGGCCGGCCCGTCTGCAGCGTCTCATGGTCCGGCGGGTGAGGCGGACGCCGAGCGTGCAAAGCAAATGGCCGACGGGCTTCAGCTCAATGCGCTGACCCGCGCCTGGTCTTTGCTCATGAAAGGTCTTGGTGAAACGAATATTGCGCCTGACCCGGCTGCGGCTGGCGAAATGGCGCTCATCCGTCTGTGCTTCGCTGCGGATCTGCCGACCCCGGATGAAGCGTTGCGCGCCTTAAAAAAAAACATTGACGCCGGCGCCGTAAGCGCTGCGCCGTCGACTGCAACCCGCGAGCCGGCGCCCGTTCAAGCGAGTGCGCCAAACGTTATCGCGATTGAACCGCCTTTGCGTCAGGCGCCGAAGGCGGAACAAACGCAGCCGCAATCTTTTGCGGATATCACGCGCCTTGCAGGCCGGATGCGTGACGCCAAGCTGCGAACGGAGCTTGAGTCTTTCGTCCATGTCGTCTCATTCGATTACGGGCATATAGAAATGCGCCTCGGTGAAGGTGCGCCTCAATCCCTACCGGGACGGTTGACCCAACGCCTGAAACAGTGGACCGGACGGCAATGGATCGTCTCTGTCACCGCGGCGGGCGAAGGCGCCGTCACCGTTCGCGATCAGCGCATGGCGGAGGTGATGAGCGATCCGCTGGTGAAGAAAACGCTTGAAATCTTTCCCGGCGCAGAAGTGACTAAAGTCACTGAAGCGGAGGCGCCGCTTGATCCGCCGCCTGACGAACTGACGGAAGAGGCGCAGACAGACCCGGATGATGAACCCTTAATGAAAGACCAGAATGAGGTGCGAAAACGATGAACCCTATGGATATCGGCAAGATCATGAAACAGGCTGGCGAAATGCAGGCCAAGATGCAGGAAATGCAGGAAAAAATCGCTGAGATGGAAATTGCCGGCGAGGCTGGCGCCGGTATGGTCAAGATCGTCATGAACGGCAAGGGTTACGTCTCCGCCGTCGCCATCGATCCGAAACTGATGACCGAAGATGATCGCGAAGTCCTGGAAGACCTGATCGCCGCGGCAATCAATGACGCCAAGTCGAAGCTCGAGGTTCAGTCGGCAGAGCAAATGAAAGAAATGACCGCGGGGCTGCCCCTGCCGCCGGGCATGAAGCTGCCGTTTTGAGCTTTGTTGCTGTTGCTTGGACCGGCGCTTGCGAATGGTGAAAATTGAAAATCAGCGCACAGATTTTTTGAAAAATCTGACAATTCTAGTGAGTAGGACTCGAGTTTTGCCATGCCTGCATCTATCGGCCCTGAACTTCAACGCTTGATTGATCTCCTTGCGAAAATGCCAGGGCTAGGACCGCGTTCGGCCAAGCGCGCGGCGCTCTATCTTTTGAAGAAACGCGAACAGGTGATGGAGCCGCTGGCCTTCGCCCTTGATGATGCGGCAAAGAAAGTCAAAGCCTGTTCAATTTGCGGCAATTGGGATTCGATTGATCCTTGTGCGGTGTGTGCAGATGAAAGCCGTGAGAAATCGGTGCTGTGCGTGGTGCAGGATGTGGGCGATCTCTGGGCGCTGGAGCGTGCCGGCGCCCATAAAGGGCGCTATCATGTGCTCGGCGGGCTTTTGTCGCCGCTTGATGGGGTCGGGCCGGACGATCTTAATATCGGTGAACTGGTCAAGCGCGCCGGCGAAGATGCGGTGAGCGAAATTGTCGTCGCTTTGCCGGCGACGGTCGATGGTCAGACCACGGCCCATTATCTGACCGAACATTTGATCTCAGCCAATGTGCAGGTGACGAAACTCAGCCAGGGCGTGCCGGTGGGCGGCGAGCTTGATTATCTCGACGAGGGCACACTCTCTGCGGCGATGAAAGCGCGACGATCTTTTTGATCGTCAGCCGGTTTCGGCGGCGCCCACGGGAATAAATCGGCCCTTTCGGCATGGGCGCGCCGCGCGGTCATGACCAGCACAATGGCGATGATGACGAAGCCGAGGCTTGGCCCCTGGCGCATATCGGCAAGCGCCGTCACGCCTGCGGGCAGCGCCCACGCGCCGGCGAGCAGCCAGCGCTCATATTTGAGCCAGCCGGTTTTCACGCCTCGCGCGGCAATAATCACGCAAGGGTAGGCGAGCGCGATCAGTTCATAATAAAATCCATAAGGCGCGGCGATAAACACGCCGGCGATCAGGGCGCTTGCGCGCAACGCCGGGTCATCGATTTTGCGCCAGACCCGCCAGATGAATGCGCCGGCGCCGATCATGGCGATCAGGGCGATGAGCTTTGCGACCATATCAGGCAGACCGGCGAACAGGGCCGCGCTGTAAGGCGTCGTCATTTTGGCGAGCGGCATAACGCCTGACGCAACGCGTCCGCCGACATCGATAACTGCGCCAAGAAACTCCGCCCACGGCGCAAGCCCATAGGCGAGGATGCTGGCGCCCGCCAGTGCGGCGGCTGTCACGATCGCAATGCTAACCGCTCGCCAGCAGCCGGCGGCGATGTAGGCGATCGGGATCAGCAGTCCCAGATGCGGCTTTACCGTCAGCAGACCCGCCGCCAGACCGGCAATGACAGGGCGGCTTTTCGGGTTTTGCGCAGCCAGCAACAACAACGCTGCGGTCAAGAATCCGTTCTGACCTGTGACGAACGCGGCGAAAAACGCCGGCGCAGAAAGGACGCCGAAAAAGATTATCGGATCTTCTGTTCGTCTGCGAATAAGCAAGGCGAAGAAAAGCGCGGTCGCGCCCGACCAAAGCGTATAGCCGGGCAAGTATGGGAGGGCCGCGAAGGGCGCTGCGATCAGGAAATAGGTTGGCGGATATTGCCATGTGAGCGTCAGGTCGTCCCGACCAGGAAAGGCGGTGTTGAGCCGCTCCTGAAAAAGCGTCGGGTCGTATATCTGCGCCGCTGCGCCTTCCGCCGCCGCGCGCGCAGCGATGAAAAAGGCGGAGAAATCGCCGCCGATCATCGCGCCGCTGGCGCCCATGAGGACGGCGGCGTACATGGCGAGCGCGCTAAGCACAGCTATTGCGCCCCACAGGCCGAAAACGATCTTCAGCCGCGCCCTTGTGGGCGCGTACCGGTCCCAACGGAAAGTTTCGACGGTCGCCGCGTTTTCACTCATGGGGAAAGATTAGCGCCGCGGGGTTGCGCAATCGTTGAGGCGGACGGCCGCCGAATCGGTTAGAATGTTCTCGTTATGATCTATGATTTCCTGACTGAAGCCGGGTTTGCGCTCGGTTCTACGCCGTTCTGGGTCGCTCTCGCGCTCCTTTCCGGGCTTCTTCTCTTCCTTGGCTTGTGGGCGCAATCCGCAACGCGCGGGCGGCGTCTGGCGCGGCAGCTTGAGAAAACACGCATACGGCTTGCGGGCGAAGAGCAGCGCGCCTCGGAAGTCGAGCCTTTACGAGCGAGCATTGAGGAGGAGCGGGACCGCCGCGCGCTTCTGGAAAGTCAGGCCGCAGCGAATGAGGCGCGCCTTGCGGAACGCGAGCGAGCGCTCGAAGAAACCAAAGCGCGGCTTGAGGCCGAGTTTAAAGCGACGACTGCGGACCTCTTGAAAGGGGCTCACCAGTCCTTTTTAGAGCGGGCAAAGGAGACATTCGATCTTTACAAGGAAACGGCAAGTTCCGACGGTGAGCGTCGCCGCAAGGCGCTCGACGACATGCTCCGACCTGTGAGCGAAACCCTGGTTCGTTATGAAAAGGGGTTGGCGGAGCTGCGTGAAGAGCAGCATCGCTCGCGCGGCGCTCTCAGTGGTCAGATCAATGCGCTCGCGCAATCGACGCAAGCGGTACAGGCTGAAGCGCAGAAATTGACAACCGCCTTGAAGGCGGGGCCGAAAACGAGAGGGCGCTGGGGCGAAGAACAGTTGCGCAATGTCGTTGAGATCGCCGGCATGGCGGCGCATGTGGATTTTGTCGAACAGTCGAGCCACTCGGATGGCGAAAAACGAAAAATCCCTGATATGGTTGTGCGCCTGCCCGGCGAGCGCGTCATCGCGGTTGACTCAAAAGTGTCGCTCGGCGCCTATCTCGATGCGGTCGAGGCTGAAACAGACGAGGTGCGCGCAGCGGCGCTTCATCGCCATGCGGACGACCTTTGGGCGCATGCGAAAGGGCTGGCGATGAAAGATTACGCCGCCACGCTGAGAGATTCCCTTGACTATGTCGTACTATTCCTTCCCGGAGAGAATTTCTTTTCTGCTGCGCTGGAAGTGAGACCAGAGCTATATCAAAAGGCGTTTGAACAGAAAATTTTGATCGCATCGCCCACGATCCTCATCGCCGTTTTGAAATCCGCTGCGCTTAACTGGCGTCAGGAACGGATGACGGAATACGCCCAAGAGGTCGCGGCACTGGCGAAAGATTTATACGACTCTCTGCGCACCATGGCGGGCAATATGAAATCTCTTGGCCGGTCGCTTGAGGGGGCGGTCAAAAACTACAACGCCAGCGTCGGCGGATATGAGGGGCGGGTTCTGTCTCGTGCGCGCAAGTTTGCCGAGTATGAGATACCCGGCATTGATGCGCCGATAGATGAAGTCACGCCGGTGGAAGGGGCGCTTCGGGATATGCGGGCGCAGCCGGATCTTCTGACAGACGGCAAGAACAAAAGTGATGCGGCGTAAAGTTTAAGCGCTTTGCTTTTTCGCAAGCCGCAATACGTCTTTCATTTTAGGCGGCGAGGCGTTGAGGATCGCGTTCCTGAAGATACGTCCCATCGTCCGCATCAGGAAAATTGCAAACACCAGCATTAGCGCGGTGGCGCCGGCGATCTCCCAGAATGGCGGATCGGCCGAAGCGCGAAGCATCACCGCGTAAGGCGTGTAGATCGGAATCCATGTCAGCACCGATGCGATAAACCCGTTCGGGTTTTCATAGACCATTATGAGGAACGGGAGCGGTGCGAAAACCAGCAGCATCAATGGGCCCATATAGGTTTGCGCATCCTGCAGTGAGTTGGAAACAGCGCCGATCGCCAAAAACATCATGGCGAAAATCACATAGGCGGCCAGGAAGTAAAAAAGATACACAGCGAGCAAGTTGCTTGAGAGGAGCGTCTCCATCACGGCGCCGGATAGACTTTCAGGACCATCGGTTTGAACGGTGGCGCTGAGCGCGATCCCGCCGCCGATAAAGACAGTGGGCATGGTGAGACCCACTGCGCCGATACCAAGCAGTTTGCCCATCATCAGCTGGTTCGCGGTTACCGATGAAAGCAAGATTTCGACAATCTTGTTTGATCTTTCTTCGATCGTGTTTGTCAAAAGCAGGTTGCCGACCCCAAAGATGATGACAAGCAGCATATAGGTCATGGCGGCAGGTAAAAATGTTTCGATCCGATCGCGCAGGCCCAGCTTTGCCTCGCTGGTCTGCCGATCCGGCCGGAACGAAGCAACCGGCGCGCTAATGGCCTCAGCCGCTTCGATCGCATCGGAATCAAGGCCAAGCGCCGTGTATCGTTCTCGTTTGAGCGCATTATCAAGCGCTGTGGAAACACGGCGTTCAAGCTCTGTGTCCGTGATATTGCGGCTCCAATACTGCGCTGTGGGCGCATCCGGTTCAGCGCCAAAACGCTCCGGTATCAGGACAGCGGCGAAAATGGCTCTGGCCTCGCCGTCAATGGAAACAAACTTTTCTTCCAGCAAGTAAGGCCGCAACGCTTCTTCGACCTCTTCAAGGGTTGTTGCGCCCCGCGCTTCCGGCGGCAGCTCGACCAGCTGGTAGGGCAGGCGCGGCATCAAAAAAGGCGGCATGCCTTCCGGAAGGACGTTTCGCGCGGCCGCGTTGGCGGCTTCAAATCCTCCGGCTGCGTCAAAAGCGGCGACGCGGCCTTCGCGCGGCGTAGCGGGACTGAACGGCTCCGGGAGCGCGTCATCGGCCACGCCCGACGCCTTTAAGTAGACATCCCAGGCGGCGATGGCCTGACGTTTTCGGCGATAGGCGATTTCCTCGACAATCGCGTCTGCGTAAGCGCCCGTTTGATCGAACACGACATAATAGCGTACGGGTTTTGATCGCTCAGCTAGGCCAACGGCTGTTGTCGCGCCAAGAAAGCCCAGCGGGAACATGATCAGGAACAACAGAAATCCACGCGAAAATACATATTGGCGGTATTCGCGCCAGGCGATGAGCAGCACCTGTTTCATTCTGCGGCCTCCTTCATCCCAGTTACGGGGCCTTCTGCCGCGCTTTCCTCAGCTTCGCCCACGAGGGTCACAAAAATATCGTGCAAGGTTGCGCCTGCCTGCTCGTATCGGGAGATCGGAATGCCGGCTGCGACAGCGCGCTGCAGAAACGCTTGAGGGTCTGCATTGTCGGCAAGCTCGATCTCGAAAGTTTTTTCATCGTCTGACTCAGCAGATGCTTCCTGCCGGATCGACTGAACGCCGCCAAGGGCCATCAGGTCTTCCATATCGGCTGTTGTGCGCACATGCAGGCGCTGTGAAAACTCAGTCCGCGCCTCACGCAGAGTGCCTTCGAAGCGTTTTTTACTTTTTGCAATAATCAAAAAGCGATCGCACAAACGTTCAGCATGCTGCATGACATGCGTTGAGAAGATGATAGAGCGTCCCGCTTTGCGCTGATCTCTGATTAGATCCTCAAGTGTTTGCTGATTGATCGGGTCCAGCCCGGAAAAAGGTTCGTCTAGGATCAACAGCTCCGGCTCATGGGCGATGGTGGCGAGTAACTGAACTTTTTGCGCCATGCCTTTTGATAAAGCTTCATTTTTGGAGCGCGCAAAATCGGCAAGCCCGAACTGCTCCAAAAGCTCCATGGCTTTCTTTTTCGCTTCGCTGGCGGACAAGCCGCGCAGCCGCGCAAAATAAGCGATCGAATCAGCGGCTTTCATCTTTTTGTAGAGGCCGCGCTCTTCTGGCAGATAGCCAATGCGGCGGCGCACCGGTATCGCTGACTTCGACCCAAGGATCAGAATGCGACCCGCGGTCGGCTGAATAATGTCGAGCATCATGCGCAGGGTCGTCGTTTTTCCCGCGCCATTCGGCCCCAGGAACCCGTAGATTTCACCCTGCTCGACACGAAACGACATGTCGTCAACGGCGGTGAAGCCGCCGTAGCGTTTCACCACGTTTTCTAACAGGACAACCGGTTCAGCCATGAAGCGCCCTTTGGGATTTATCTCGGGCGAACCTTTTGCCGCCCCCTTCGTTAAGGAACCAATAAATGACGCTGATTACCAGCTTCCAGTATTTTTCATATCCGCCCAGGGCTCTTTTGGCGGAAGAGGGTCGCCTTCCTGCAACAGTTCGATGGAAATGCCGTCCGGGGAGCGAACGAACGCCATATGCCCGTCACGGGGCGGACGATTAATCGTCACGCCGCTGTCCATTAATTTTTGGCATAGCGCATAAATGTCTTTGACGCGATAAGCGAGGTGGCCGAAATTGCGTCCGCCGTCATACTCTTCCGCATCCCAATTATAGGTCAGTTCCACCATCGGCGCCTTGCGCTCTCGCGCCAGATCGACATCGTCCGGCGCGGCAAGGAAAACAAGAGTGAAACGCCCGCCTTCGTTCTCCATCCTGTTGATTTCAAGCAGGCCAAGCTTGGCGCAATAAAAATCAAGAGCTGCGTCCAAATCTTTGACGCGAACCATGGTGTGCAAATACTGCAAGACTTTTCTCCAGTGTCAGGGTTTGGCGCGGATAATTTCATCGCGCAGATAGCCGGGGCGATGCGAATGATACCGGCGGGTGAAGAAAGCGACAATGCCGAGCCAGGAAAGCAATACGCCGAAAAAATAGTAAAAGCCGCCAAGGTCGCGAATATAATAGAGCGCCGCTTCGGGCGGAGTTTCCTTGAAGAAAATCAGCTTGTCATCTTCAATGAACAAGCGTTCGGCTGCGGCGACTTCATCAGGCGTTGCGCCGACGGACTGGGCGACCAGAAGAATGGCTGTCAGCGCTATAAAAATAACCGGCAACGCCGCAAAGAAACTAATGAGCGCCGCAAGCGCATAGCCGGGAAATCTTGGTTCGTTAACGCGCGCATATAGAGATTTGAATTCTTCTTCCGACAGGTGAGCGATAAATTCCGGTTCGTGTTTTTGGAAATGAGCCCACTCTATTTCCGACCCCTCTGCGATTTCAGCTGCGACGCCTTTTCGCCATCGCCAGTACCCTGCGCCGACGATCGCCAGGCCAATAGCGACGGAAATAAAAAACCAGAACATGCGCTTACCGAAAGAAGAGTGATCCCACCGTTGGCGCTTCTAGCCTAAAGACGCGCTTTGCCCAAGGCGCCGGCGAGCGCGTCGGCAAAGCGGGCGCGTTCTTCAGGGGAGAGAAAAGCGCCGAGAATCAGCGTTTTTCCTTTTGAGGTCACGCGCACCTGGCTTTCATGACGAACGGGCTTGTCGATGGAAACGCGGGTCCATGCGGGCTGTAGACGCCAGCGGGTTTCATGGCCGGAGGGCAGAACGCGGCTTACCCACATTTCGTCCTCAGTGACGCGAACCCATTCGCGCAAACGCCCCTGGCGATAGCTTAGTTTAAACGCCGCCCAGACCAGGAACACATCAAGGCCGCAAAACCCGATCACCGGCCAGGCGCCGATGGCGAAGAAATACATGCCAAACAAAACATTGGCGGCGAGCACAACGGCCATGACCGCCATGAAGCCTGCATTCGGGAGGGAACGGTTCGGATAAAGCACAGCGTCAAAGACCGCACTCGAGGCGTCTGTCGGCGGCGGCGTTAGTTCGCGAGCGCGCCCCTTGGCGACAGGGGCCATAGTCTCAATGTCAAATGCCTTGTGCATAATGTCAGAATAAGGGCGCGGCGCTTTCCCGGCAATAAATCCAAAGTAGAACTTTACCGCGCCGGGCCGTGCGTTATGGTCGCGCCCCACCTTTCAGACATCTGCAGCCCATTAAGATTGCCCCATGCCGCGAAAATTGACCCGAGCCAAAGCCGCTGAGCTCTATGCTCGACTGTCAAAAATATCTCCCGCACCGGAAACAGAACTCTTTTATAAAGATCCATACACGCTTGTTGTCGCTGTCGCCCTCTCAGCGCAGGCGACCGACGAAGGCGTGAATAAGGCTACTGGGCCTCTGTTCGAAGTCGCCGATACGCCCGCGAAGATGGTCGCGCTTGGCGAGAAAAAAGTCGGCGGCTACATCAAAACAATCGGGCTATGGAGAAACAAGGCGAAAAATGTTGTCGCCTTGTCTCAAAAGCTGATCGATGATCATAACGGCGTCGTGCCGCACGACCGCGACGCTCTCGAGGCATTGCCCGGCGTCGGACGGAAAACCGCCAACGTCGTTCTTAATGTCGCCTTCGGCGAGCCGACGATTGCAGTCGACACGCACATTTTTCGCGTGTCCAACCGAACTGGCCTTGCGCCTGGCAAAACGCCGCTTGAGGTCGAGAAAGGTCTTCTCAAAGCTACGCCGAAGGAATATCTCCAAGACGCTCATCATTGGCTGATTTTGCATGGACGATATGTTTGCAAAGCACGGGGGCCGGATTGCTGGCGTTGTAACATAGATGATATTTGTCAGTACAAAGAAAAGCGTGAAGAGCCCGGTACAAAGCCGGCGGCCAGGAAGAGGCGCGTAGCTAAGAAAAAGGCGGTGGCATGACGGCTAGCGATAAACTGATCATTGCGCTTGATGTGCCGGATGCGGATCGCGCGCGCGCACTGGTAGACGATATCGGCGATGCGGGCGAGTTCTATAAAATCGGCTATCAGCTGATGCCCGTCGGCGGCCTTGAACTGGCTCGCGATCTTACCGCCGCAGGGAAGAAAATTTTTCTTGATTTCAAATTTCACGATATCGGTGCGACGGTGGAGCGCGGCGTTGCGAGCGTTTGTAAACTTGGCGGCGATTTTCTGACAGTGCATGCGGAGCCAGATTGCCTGAAGGGCGCTGTCGACGGCCGGGGCGACGATGCGCGTCTTAAAATTCTTGCTGTAACCGTGCTGACTAGTCTTGATCAGGTGGCGCTGAACAAGTCCGGGATTGCAATGTCTGTCCAGGATCTGGTGATAAAGCGGGCTGAGTTCGCCGCGGAAACCGGCGTTGACGGCGTTATCGCATCTGCGCGCGAGGCGTCGGCGATAAAAGCGCGTTTCGGCGATCAATTGAAAATTGTGACCCCGGGCATCCGTCCGGCAGGCGCAGCGGCAAATGATCAAAAGCGTGTGGTTGCTCCGGGCGATGCGATCAGGGCCGGCGCCGATCATCTGGTGGTGGGGCGCCCTATCATTGCCGCACCCGCTCCTGGCGAGGCGGCCCACGCTCTTCAGCTGGAGATTGCTGTGGCTCTAAGCGATACATAGCGCAGTGTTTTGCTTGGTCCGCGTCGATACGATACTTTAGGATAAATTCTCGATAAGGCCGGTTCAGAACAGGCCGACAAAAGGGATGGTTCGGATCCATGGGTGATTCTGCCAAAAAGGTGGAGCGGCGTTCAAAGCGCTCAATATTCCAGGCGTTTCTCGAAAGCGCCCGTAAGAACGGCGTCAACTCGGTCGCGCTGACCGATGGCGACGGAAAGAAGTTTACGTTCAAGGAGTTGACGCGCGCAGCTTTTGCGCTTGGCTCCGCGCTTGGCCGCAAGTCAGAGCCGAAGGAAAGCGTCGGCGTGTTATTGCCGACTGGCGCCGGCGCGATGATCGCTTTCTTTGCATTGTTATCGCGGGGGCGCCCGCCGGCGATGTTAAACTTTACTTCCGGTTCGCGAAATCTCATTGCCGCATGCAAGGCGGCGCAAGTCTCCAAGATCGTCACAGCACGGAAGTTTGTCGATATTGCCGGTCTTGAAAGTTTGATGGATGAACTTTCCGCTGCAGTTGAGATTATCTATCTGGAAGACTTAAAAGACGAGTTGACCTGGAAAGACAAAGCGCTTGCGATTATCGGCCCGATGATCCCAAGCCTGACTACAGCGCAACCGCACTGGGATGAAACCGGCGTTATTCTGTTCACATCCGGCACTGAAGGCGCGCCGAAAGGCGTGGCGCTGTCGCATCGCAATATTATCGCGAACACCGAACAAATTTCCGAACATGTCACTCTTCTGCCCACAGACATTTTCTTCAATCCATTGCCGACATTCCACTGCTACGGCCTGACGGCCGGGGCCTTGTGGCCAATTCTCAACGGTCACCCCGTGGTGCTGCATCCGTCGCCCTTGCAGGTGAAAATTATCCCGAAGCGGATTTTTGAAACCGGCTCAACCGTCTTGTTCGCAACGGATACGTTTCTGTCGCAATATATGCGCGCTAGCGCAGACGGCGCCATGTCATCGCTGCGAATTGCCGTCTGCGGCGCCGAACGGGTGCGTGACGAAACGAGACAGGCTGCAGAGAAGCGTTTCGGTTTTGAAGTGCTTGAGGGGTACGGCGTCACGGAAGGAAGTCCTGTTCTTGCGGCGAACCAGCCCGGCGATATCCGTTCAGGCACGGTCGGGAAGATGTTGCCTGCCGTGGAGGTGCGCCTTGAGCCGGTTGAGGGCCTCGACAGCGCCGGACGCCTGCACGTTAAAGGCCCGAATATTATGAAGGGCTATCTTACGACCGATGAGCCCGGCGTCATCAAACCGCTTGCTGACGGGTGGCACGACACCGGCGATGTGGTTTCAATCGATGAACGCGGCTATGTGTCCATTCGCGGTCGGCTCAAGCGCTTCGCCAAGATTGGCGGCGAGATGGTCTCTCTGGCGGTTGTTGAAAATTGCGCCTCCGCCGTGTGGCCTGACAATCTTCATGCGGCGGCAATTCTGCCCGATCCGAAAAAAGGCGAACAGGTTGTTCTGGTCACGGATCGTCAGGATGCGCCGCGGGGTCTTCTTCTCGCTTGGGCGCAGTCGCACGGCGTGCCGGAAATCGCGGTTCCGAAAAAGATCGTCGTCGTTGAGGAGATACCGGTGCTTGGCACAGGAAAAATTGATTTCCTCAAGGTGAAAACCATCGCTGATGAAGCAATCAATAATCCTGTTGTCGATGAAGTCGCGCCAGAGCCTGATGCAGCGACGTTAAAGAAAGAGAAAAAGCGCCTTGCCGCTGAGGCAAAAGAGGAAAAAAAGCGTCAGCGTCAAGAAGAGAAAAAAGCAGCTGTTGAAAAGTCCTCGGAGTCTGAGGAACCGGAGCATAAAAACGCCGCAGAGTGAGGCGCTCTTATTCTTTTGTTAGCGTAGGATCGGTTTTTTTCGACTCAGATGCCGGTTCGGATATTGGGTCCGATACCGCTTCGTCTGCGTTCCGACCACTCTCGCCTTCCTCTTTGTCTGACTCAATTTGAGAGGGCTGGGGCGTTGTTTCTTCGGTGTTGCTTTCGATCTCGGAAGTTTCTTCAACCGACGGGGCGTCACTTTTATCTTTATCGATGTCTGGTTTCTCGCCGTCATCTCGCGTTTTAATATCTTTGCCGATGTCCTTCGTTGAAGTGCCGATTGTATCTTCAAGGACGCTTGTTTCTTGCGCGTCGAGCTCTGCTGCAACTTCCGGCTTGACTGAAACTGGCGGCGCGGTCAGCAGCTTGATTTCTTCAGCGGATACAGGCTCGACTGCATCTTCAAGAGGCGGCGGGCCAAGGCGCGCATGTTCGGCATATTCGCGCACCAGCCGCGCCCATCCTGATTTTGTGAAATGAAAACCATTATCAGCGCCCGGGCGCGGGTCGCGCGACGCCGACGCGGCCCGTTCCAGCCATGGGCGCGCGGCTTCTGCGCCATGCAGGCCGGCGGCGGCCTGCGCCATCAGCGCATAAGCGTGTGCAGTCGGCCCGCTTGTCAGCACAGGTTCCAGTTTCGTCATGGCGGTCGCCCATTCGCCAAGCAGGTTTGATGCGCGCGCCTGAAGCAACGTCGCTTCAACGCTGTCTTCGTTTTTTGCGGCCAGAGCTCTTAACTTTTCCGCACGCTTCGCCGACGGCTCGCTCTCATAAAGCTTGTCATAGCTGCGGATCAGCGCCGGATGCGGTTCGGCTGTAAACGCTGTTTCCAGAATCTTTGCCGCCTTGCCTGACTTTTTTTGCGTTTCATAAAGTTCAGCCGCCAGCGTCGCCGCCGGCGTCAATGCAGGGCAAAGTTTCAAGGCGCTCTCGACTTCCTTAAGCGCTTGCGCGTCATCCCCTGAAAGGCGGGCTGCATAGGCGTCCGCCGTAAGGAGAGCGGCGGTCGATCGGTTCGCTTTGTCTTCGGCGATAATTTTATTGCGCTTGCCTTTTGCAATGGCGTCGCGTGTTTCGCCCCAGGCGCCGCGTTCAAGTCCCAGTTCAACAACTGACTGAAAGGCCCATCCGGCGTTTGCGCGCAATGAAAATGCTCTTTCTGCATGACGGCGCGCAGTAACAAGGTCGTCCTTCGCCATGGCTTGGAGGTAGAGCCCTTTTAATCCCATGAATTCTGTTTCCGGCGCGTCGAGCATGGCGGAGAAACTCTTTTCCGCTTCCGCCTCATCGCCGGCTAATTGTGCGGCCTGCGCTGTGAGAAGGCGGGTCAGGGCCATATCTTGAAGATGACGCTGGGCGATTTTGGCGTGATGGGAGGCGTCGGCAGCGTCTCCGACGGCGACAGCCTCAAGGCCGCGCGTCAGGGCGGCGACGCCGCGGCTTCGTTTTGTCTCCGCGTCGCGAGCGCGAATGCGGGCGGGCAAGCCCATTATGTCCTTGATTTTATGCGTCGTGTAAATCGTCAGTAAAAAGACTGCAAACAGACCGCCCAGAATAATGCTTGAAGGTCCGTCAAATTTTTGCCCGAACGCCTCTCCTGTGATGCGGCTGTCAAAAGTCGCTAAAATCGTAATGGCGCCGGCAAGAAAAACGACCCAGATAAAAAAGATCAAGATACGGATCATAATGTCTTACCGCGTCGCCGTTTGGGTGATGGTTTCAGAAAGCGAGTCCAACGCATTATCAACCGCGATACGTTGTTCCGCAATCCTGACCCACTGGCGCATTGCCGATTGCGCCGGCGCCGGCAAAGCATCCAGTTCGTCAACCGTGCGCTCAAGGTCGCCGTTTAAAAGCGCGTTTTCGGCCCGCGAAATAATCGCTCGCGGGCTTGCGCCATCCTGCGGCGCGGCGGGGCGTATGCTGACAAGACTTTTGGCGCGTGCGGCGAGGCGCTCGACAGGCCCGTCCGCTTGCGCATGGGCGGCGACTGCGAGGCTTTCGCGTGCGGCAACGGTAAAGCTGCGCTCCAGCGCTTTCAATGATGGGGCGCCGGTGTCAGCGTAATTCTGAAGCGTCGCCAATTCCGGCAATCCAGGTGAAAATCCTTCAAGAGCGGAGAGTTCCGCGCTGAACGCCCGGCCTTCGGCGATAGCCCTGTTGATAGCGTTGAGCGCGGCGGCGTTTGCCGCAAGCGGCGCGGACGCAGCGGCTTCTTCGAGCGCGTTCGCGCGCGCTTGAGCCGTTTGCGCGCGCTGTTCAGCACGCCTTAAGGCTTCTTGCAGCTGTGCAAGTTCTGCTTCAAGCAGGCGCGCTTTTGCGCGTTCTTCCTCTATCTGCTTTTCGAGCTGCGCTACAGTCTCATCGGCTGTCTTGTCGGTCTGCAGCGCTGGCGTTGTCTCACTGTTGCTTTGATCTGACTTCTCTGTGTACGGCTCGTCTTCAGAGCTCGCCGCTTCCTGCTGTTCAAAAGCAGGGCCGGACTGATTTTCATCGACCGATTGCGCAGTATTGTCAGAGTCCGTCATTGCGGCAACCTTAGCTGCATTCTGAAGCGCAAGATTATCGCTTTGCGCCGTCGCCTGCGGAAGGGCCGCATCATTTGCAGCTTCTGGCGCGCCGGCTGCTTTGGTTGACTTCACGCTTGCAGTTTCAAAATTGTCCAGTTTGCGGTTGGCGCTCGGCTGTGCGGATGCTTCTGCGGGACCCGCCGCGTCCATAGAGGACGACACGGTAGGCGCCAGCGCCATAAAGCGCCAAAAGGCGACGCAGCCGAGGGCAACCAAGCTGACGCTGGCGAACAGGACCAGTCCCGGGCGTCTTGCTTTCGGCTTTGTGTCTGAGGACGCTGAAGGTTTTTCGGCATCCGCTTGCGGGCTGTCTTTCTGTTCTTCGGCGTCCGTCGCTGGTTCATGCGCTGACGACTGCGCGGTTTGCGTCGGCGCTTCTGTTTCATTGACGATCTCCGCATCAACTTCAGGAATGGCGTCTGCAGTTGTCGGGGGCGTTTCGGTGTTCGTTTTCTTGCTGTCGTCCATGAAAGGTCCAGCGCCGAATCGGCGCAAATAATGCTTCATGTTAGTTAGGGGAGAGGGCCCTGCCTCTCAAGCGCTCTCACTCATTAAGCTGACCATTGCGGCGGAATTTCGAGCTGCGGCGATGCGTATATCTTTCCATGGCGCTGAACTGAGGGCTTTTGCCACGTTTTCGCTCAAGCACAGTGCGCGGTGCCGGCTCAACTGCTCCATAAGGCCTGCGTTCTCGACCAGTTTCATAAAGAGTGTGGCTGTGCGTGGAGAAAAGAAGGTAATGTCGCAAGGAGTTTTTTCCGCAATTGCGTTGGCCGCGGACGCCGGCAGCTTCGCAGCGGCTTCGGCGCAATAAGCAGAATATCGGCTCGCTTCGAGGCCTTTCGCGGTCAACAAGCCTACAAGATCGCCCGCCCGGTGCTCTCCGGCTATATGCAGAACGGCTCCTTCTATTAACTTGCGCGAATTGAGAATAATTTCGGCAAGGCTTTCCACATCGCCTCCCGCTGCAAACACATGAGCAAAATTTTCTGCTTCAGCGGCCGCAGCGGTTGTTTCGCCAACAGCAAAGACCCGAAGATCGCGCCGTTTCGACTGACGGACGAATGCGCGCACGCCATTGACCGAGGTGAAAGCGAGCGCGCCGATTGTTTCCAACGGCGCCGGGCGGTCGAAAAATGTAATCTCCATCAGCGGCGCCAGAAACGGTTCATGATTCTTTGCAAGACAGTCTGCGGCAAAGCTTTCAGCGTCCGGGAGCGGTCGGGTGATTATGACGCGACTCATCCGTAATCCGCCGCTGCGCACTCAAACGCTTTGATTTTACTTTCTTGTTTCGGTCTCAAAACTGTCTTTTTCGTCACGAGATTACCCTTCGCCTCTTGCTTTGGGCATGCTTTTCGATGTCCAAGCCCTTTAGGACGAAGAATGGAGAAACTAAGCGTGAGCGCAACAAGGAACCAGACAAGCGTAACCGTTCTGGGGCTTGAAACAAGCTGCGACGACACGGCGGCGGCTGTTGTCCGGTTCGATCCGGATCACGGCGGTCGAATTCTCTCCAATACGGTCTGGACGGACCATGATGACCATGCGGCCTATGGCGGGGTCGTGCCGGAGATTGCAGCGCGCAGCCATGTAGAGCGCCTGGACGCAACCATCGCCCGCACGCTCGATAATGCCGGTATGGCCATTTCCGATATCGATGCTGTCGCCGCAACAGCGGGGCCCGGGCTTATTGGCGGGGTGATGGTCGGGCTGACGGCCGGGAAGGCGATAGCGATCGCGCGCGGCTTGAATTTGATCCCGGTCAATCATCTGGAAGGGCATGCGCTTTCAGTGCGAATGACAGACCCAGCCTCGTTTCCTTATCTTCTGCTCTTGATCTCCGGCGGTCATACCCAGCTTTTATGGGTTGAGGGGGTAGGGCGCTACCGTCGACTTGGATCCACAATCGACGATGCGGCTGGCGAAGCTTTCGACAAGACCGCAAAGCTGCTTGGGCTTGGCCAGCCGGGCGGTCCGCGTATTGAATCCGCCGCTGTCGGAGGCCGGGCGGACCGGTATGACTTTCCAAAACCCTTAAGAAAAAGAGAGGGTTGCGACTTCTCATTCTCCGGAATGAAGACAGCAGTGCGTGAGGCGGTAGAGAGTATGGCCGCGCCAAGCGGCCAGGATGTGGCGGATATTGCGGCGTCGTTTCAGTTTGCGGCCGCAAGCCACCTGGCGGATCGGACCGCCCGCGCCATGGAGATGGTAGAGGCAATGGCGGGTGTTGCGCCACTACTTGTGGCGGCCGGCGGCGTTGCTGCGAATTGCAGCATAAAGTCAATGTTAAGTACGTTATGTGAACGTAAAGGGTGGCGTATGGCTGCGCCGCCTGCGAAATATTGCACAGATAATGGCGCTATGATCGCCTGGGCTGGTGCAGAACGTCTATGCGCCGGACTTGTTCCCGGTATGGCTGAGGCTATGTCCTTTGCGCCGCGCGCCCGATGGCCGCTTGCGCCGCCGTTGGCTGGCGCAGAGATTGGCGGTGGGAAAAAAGGTCCAAAGGCCTGAAATTAAAAGATAAAAGAAAAGCGCGGAAGCCAGGGTAAGCTTCCGCGCTTCTCGACCGCGGCATGGGTCAGGGAAGGGGGCATGTCCGGAAGGGGGGCAGGGACATGCTTTGCCGCGGTTATTTCAATGCCGACGACCTAGGCGATAACGCCTTGTGTTGCGTAATCGGCGGCTGCAAATAACGCAACGCCAAGCAGCGCGGCCAGGGACAGGGTCGCGATCACTTGAACAGCAGTGTCTTTGAAAGACGAAAACATTTTTGGCCTCATTCTGAACTGGTTTTGTTTTTGGCGACGATGCTGGACTCCCAGTCATCTCGTCACGAGTGTGCAAATAGGCGCTATTGAAAGATTGTCAATGAACAAAATGATAAATATTCATTTTTTATTGCGCTGACGCTATATCCCCTCGCCAGAGATTAAGGCTGGGTCTGTAATAAGTTATCCAAGCTATGGATTAAGCAGGAATTCTCGCACTATGCGGTAGTTGCCGTGAGGCTTGCTCGATACTTAGTGTGAGTTAGGGCTCGGTTGAAGTTTTTCAGCTCGCCAGGAAAATCCGTCAAGAATGAGATCGACGACGCCGTGTAATTCCTCAGCAAGGACATCGTAGTCGCCTTCATGAAACACAGCCGGGCTGGTAAAGCGAAACGCGGCGTCCTGCAGAATTTTCGCCGTTTTGAGCGGATGATTGCCAACAGCAAACTCGCCGCGCGCTTCTCCCTCGCGAAGTATGCCCGCCAAAATTCGACCCTCCGACGCTTCCCATTCTATGGCCAGTTTCGGGCGTTCGCTGATCAGTGCTGCTGAAAGCTCAAAAGCTTTCGGGTTATCGTGAAAACGCTCATAGGCGAGTTTAAACTTGAGCAGGAAAAACTCGCGGAGCTTCCGGGCCGGGGTCCAGTCTTCATGATCCAAAACGGCGCGCAGCTTGATGATCTGATCGCGCCGCAGCACTTGAACAAAGCTTTCAGCAATATCGAGTTTTGATGGAAAATACCGATAGAGATTGCCTGGAGACATATTGCAGTCATCCGCGATCTCGGACATCGTCGTTTTTTTGAAACCGTAATGCAGAAATCGTCGACTGGCGGCGTCGAGAATCTGACGGGCGGTTTCATCGAGTTGGGTTAAGGGCATGCGCCTTTCCACTTTGCTGAACAGTGTATAATTCCTTTAATCGTCAGCGAGCAACCAGCCATGGACTTTAATCCGTTTGCATCAGTCTCGGTGATCGGCGCAGGCGCTTGGGGAACGGCGCTCGCCCATCTGTGCGCCTCGAATGGCGTTGAAACGCTGATCTGGTCCCGCGAGCCTGAAGTCGCTGCAACTATCGCTAACCGCTGCGAGAATGAAATGTACCTGCCCGGCGAGAGCCTGCACCCTGCGCTGCGTGCAACGGCTAAACTGTCAGAAACGGTTTCGAGCGAGGCCTTTCTGTTTGTAACGCCTGCCCAATATGCCCGTCCTGTTCTGTCGGAACTGCACCATTTCGCCTCCGAAAAAGCCCCTGTTGCGCTTTGCTCAAAAGGCGTTGAGGTGAAGACCGGTTTGTTGATGACGGAGGTCATGGCCGATGTCTGGCCGGGCGCTCGCCCCGCGGTGCTTTCGGGGCCCAGCTTTGCCCGCGACGTCGTCCGCGGCTTACCCACAGCGGTCACGTTGGCCTGCGCTGAAGCAGCGCTCGCCCAACGGTGGGCGGCGACATTGGGCGCTGCTCATTTTCGACCCTATCTGAGCGATGATCTTGTCGGGGCCGAGTTGGGCGGGGCCGTCAAAAATGTCCTCGCCATTGCCGCTGGCGTTGTGGACGGGCGCGGGCTGGGCGAGAGCGCGCGCGCCGCGCTGATTGCGAGAGGTTTTGCAGAGTTTCAGCGGCTCGGCGTTGCGCTCGGCGCAAAGACGCAGACTATGGCCGGTCTGTCCGGATTAGGCGATCTCATTCTGACAGCGAACTCGCCCCACTCCCGCAACATGTCGCTTGGCGTTGAGCTTGGGAAAGGCCGCGTGATGGAAGACGTTCTGAGCGAACGGTCGAGCGTAAGCGAAGGCGTGGCGACGGCCGGCGCAGTTATGGCGCTTGCTCAAAAAGCCGGTGTGGATATGCCGATCTGTCAGGCGGTGGCTAAGCTCGTGGCGGGAAGCCACAGCGTAGACGCGCTGATTGCGGATTTGCTGGCGCGCCCTATTAAACCGGAAACGAAATGAAGCTTTTGCAAAAACGGTTTTGCCCGATCTACTTGCGGCGTTTATAGGATTTGCAACTGGCTTCGTAGGGGCGGGAGGCCAGACGCGCATTCCAGCCTGCGGTCCAGGCGTCGCCGCCGTCAACGCCGGCCCGTGCACGGCATTGCTCGAAACCGGTGCGATATTCCGCAGAGGTGACAGACACTTTTGTCGCCATGGAAAACGCTTTGTCATAGCACTCACAGACAAGATCGGAATCTTTCGTGGAGGAAAAGGCGACTGGTTTGAGACTGGCGCCAGTGGTGATCGGCACCGGATCGTCGCGGACTGTTTCGGCTGTCTTTCCAGCCCCTGAGACGCTCGTATTGGCCACAGCGAAAACCGCAACTGCGATTACAACAAGGGCCAGAACGCCCCCGAACAAAGCTTCTATCTGCATGTTTCGCATAAGCCTAAACCCCTGAACTCGTCTTCCACCCCTCGGGCTGATTTCCAGCCCCGACCGCATGACAGGCGATGCCGTACTTATAAAACCAGTGTAGCCCCAAGCGCAGGCTTAAAAAAGAGTTAATTCAAGCTTGTTTCCGGGGGTGTAGGTCTTTCTTGACGGCGCCTTCTTCAAGGCGCGAAGCTTGGCGAAATTTTCATGGGAGTGCCGAATGGCGCGAAAAGCCTGTCTTATTGTCGGGGCCGGCGACGGGCTTGGGGCGAGCCTCGCCCGCGCCTTCGCCAGAGAAGGTCTTTTCGTTTGTGTGACACGGCGGCCACGCCACCTGAAAACTCTTGAGGCCTTAGCTGAGGAAATTCGTTCAGACGGCGGCGCAGCGGCGGCGTTCGGCGTTGATGCGCGCAATGAAAACGAAATCGCCGACCTCTTCGCGGCGATTGAAAAAGACATCGGGCCGCTCGATGCGGTTGTTTTTAACATTGGCGCCAATGTCTGGTTTCCTGTCGCCGAAACGACAAGCCGGGTTTATTCGAAAGTCTGGGAGATGGCCGCTTTCGCCGGGTTCCTGACCGGCCGTGAGGCGGCGCGGGTTATGACTCCGCGCGGCGACGGCGCAATAATTTTCACAGGCGCAACGGCAAGCCTGCGCGGGCGATCGCATTTTTCCGCCTTCGCGGGCGCTAAACACAGCTTGCGGGCGCTGGCCCAGTCCATGGCGCGTGAGCTTGGACCGCAAGGAATTCATGTCGCGCATGTAGTCGTCGACGGCGTCATTGCCGGCGCCTTCGCAAAAGAGAATATTACTGATTATGAAGAACGACTGACTCGCGGAGAGATCCTCGATCCTGACGAGATCGCGAGAAACTATGTCTGGTTGTGGAAGCAGAAGAGATCGGCCTGGACCCACGAAATGGATCTTCGGCCGTGGACGGAGGAATGGTGAGGCATGTCAAAGACGCTTGAGTTCTACTTCGACTTCGCCAGCCCGAATTGTTACCTCGCCTATAAGGCCTTGCCGGATATCGTCGGGACCGACGCGGATATGCAGATTATCCCGTGTTTTCTGGGCGGCGTATTCAAGTCAACAGGAAATCAAGCGCCGATGATCGCTTTCAGCAATGTTAAAGGAAAACTTGCTTATGACATGCTGGAATTTCAGCGATTTTTGAAAAAGCACAATTTATCGAAATTTCAGATGAATCCGAGTTTCCCGATCAATACGCTTCTTATCATGCGGGGCCTTGTTGCGGCTGAAGATCAGCAGAGGAAGTATATTGACGCTGTTTTGACGGCAATGTGGGAAGAGGGAAAGAATACTGGCGATCCTGAAGCAGTCGTCTCGATCTGGAACGACGCCGGCTTTGACGCGCCTTCGCTGTTGAAGCGCACGCAAGATGCTGCGGTTAAGCAAAAGCTTTTTGAAAACACTGAAGCCGCTGTTGCGCGCGGCGTCTTTGGCCTGCCCGCCTTTTTTGTCGGCGATGAAATGTTCTTCGGGAAGGAGCGCCTCGGGCAAGTCGCCGAGGCGCTCATATCTTAGACGTCTCTTATGCGGCGGCTTTTTTGCCGGTTGGCGTCCAGTCAAAAGTTTTGAAAGGTTCATCCACTGGTGTGCCCGCCAAGTGGTTCGTGTAATTCGACATCGTTTTGTGTGCGACGCCCAGAATGACGTCGAGAATATTGCGTTTGGTAAAGCCGGCATTCAGAAACGCTTCCACATCGCTGTCGTTGACGTCGCCGCGCTGGCGCACAACTTTTAGCGAAAAGGCGCGCAGCGCTTCCAGTTTCGGATCGGCCAAAGGCTCGGCATTGCGCAACGCTTCGATGGTTGCATCGTCAACGCCTTGCTGTTTTGCAATCATTGAATGAGCCGGCACACAATAGTGGCAGTTATTTTCGACATTTATCGACATCCAGACAACGTTGCGATCAACGTCAGAGAGACTGGATCGTCCGAAGAGATCGCCAACGACCTGATAGGCTTCAAGCAGTTCCGGCGATTCCGCAAAGACCCCGTGAAGATTAGGGATCATGCCATAGGCTTTTTGTGACTTTTCGAGCAGCGGCTTACCGTCTTCCGGTGCCGAATTCGTATCATGTATTGTAAAATCAACCATCTTTTCGCCCTTTCGCGTTGTGAGATGTAAATGCGACGGCAACATGCGCCTTGTGGGCGCAGTTTCAACCGCTCTGGACCGGGCAAAGTTTCACAAATAGGTTACGCAAAGGAGCGGGCTATTTTTCCGCCGAAATGCCCTTGAGAATGAGCTTCTCGGCTTCTTCGCTATTTCGCCAGCCGACGATTTTCACCCATTTATCAGGCTCGAGATCTTTGTAATGGCCAAAAAAATGACTGATGCGTTCAAGAAAGATCTCCGGCATATCCGTATACTGTTCAATCTTGCTGTAAAATCGGGTCAGTCGCGGCGCTGGCACAGCGAGAATTTTTTCATCCAGACCGGCCTCGTCCTCCATTAACAGAACGCCGATTGGCCGCGCCCCGACAACAGCGCCCGGGAAAAGCGGCCTGTTTCCAATAACCATGACATCGACAGGGTCGCCGTCATCGGCCAGTGTTTTGGGAATAAAGCCGTAATTGCAAGGGTATCGCATGTCCGTATACAGAAAACGGTCCACGAACATGGCGCCCGATGCTTTGTCGATCTCATATTTTATGGGATCGCCGCCAAGCGGCACTTCAATGACAACGTTGACATCTTTGGGCGGGTTTTCGCCAACGCCGATTTTTGAAAGGTCCACCGTATCAGTCTCCAGCTGTATTCATGGGGAGGCTTACGGGTTGACGCTGATCTCCGCAAGGTGATCAGCGCTCACTCTCGCGGGGGCGGATTTCGCCTTTGCGGTGAGACGTTGATGATGCCGCCGCGGCAATCAGCCGGCCTGCTGATTTCGCCGCGCCAGAAGTTTCAGCCGCAATGCATTGAGTTTGATGAAGCCTTCGGCGTCTTTCTGGTCGTAGACGGCGTCTTCTTCGAACGTCACATGCGCCTCCGAATAGATCGTCATATCTGAGCGCCGCCCGACAACATCGGCGGAACCTTTGTAAAGTTTGATATCGACCTCGCCGGCGACGTGTTCCTGGCTTTTATCGATGGCGGCCTGAAGCATTTCTCGCTCCGGCGCATACCAGAAGCCGTTGTAAATCAGCTCCGCATAACGCGGCATCAATTCGTCTTTGAGGTGCGCCGCGCCGCGATCGAGGGTGATTTGTTCAATCCCGCGATGGGCGGCGAGCAAAATTGTTCCGCCTGGCGTCTCATAAATGCCGCGGGACTTCATGCCGACAAACCGGTTTTCAACCAGATCAAGCCTTCCGATCCCGTGCTTGCGGCCGTAGTTGTTGAGTTTCGTCAACAGTGACGCAGGGCTCAGGGTTTCGCCATTGATGGAAACCGCGTCGCCTTTCTCAAAGCCGATGGTGACGGTCTCCGGCGTATCGGGCGCCTCTTCCGGCGAGACGGTGCGCTGATAAACATAATCTGGCGCAGGCAAACCTGGGTCTTCCAGCACTTTGCCTTCCGACGACGTATGCAGAAGATTAGCGTCGACGGAGAACGGCGCTTCGCCGCGTTTGTCTTTCGGGATTTCGATCTGATATTTTTCTGCAAAAGCGATCAGTTTTTCACGCGAGTTCAGGTCCCAATCCCGCCAGGGGGCAATGACGTGAATGTCCGGATTGAGCGCATAGGCGTTCAGCTCGAAGCGCACCTGATCATTGCCCTTGCCGGTCGCGCCGTGGGCGACAGCATCAGCCCCGGTTTCTTTCGCGATTTCCACAAGTCGTTTTGCAATGAGCGGACGCGCGATTGACGTGCCAAGAAGGTAAAGCCCTTCATAGACGGCGTTGGCGCGGAACATCGGAAAGACGAAATCGCGTACGAATTCTTCGCGTAGGTCTTCGATGAAGATGTCATTGACGCCGGCGCGTTCGGCTTTGCGTCTCGCGGGCTCCAGTTCCTCGCCTTGACCGAGATCGGCGGTGAACGTCACAACCTCACAGCCATATTCGACCTGTAACCACTTCAGGATGACGGATGTGTCGAGCCCGCCGGAATAGGCGAGAACAACTTTATTTATGACGTTTTTATCGGGCACGGGAACCTTCCTTGCTGGAGCCGCATTCTTTTGTCGGACCTTATCGCAAAGGTCCATGGGCAATATGTCGAAGCGTTCGGAAAAAATCCGGGCTCACTGTTTTGTGCGTATGTCAGAGGGTTCAAGAAAGGAAAATGATATGGTCGCAGCTTATAATGAGGGAGATACGGTTCAGTGGGATTGGGGTGAAGGCGTCGCGAAAGGCGATATTAAGACCGTTCACACCAGAAAAATAACAAAAACCATCAAAGGAACAGAAGTTACTCGCGAAGCAGACGACGATTGTCCCGCATATACGATCGAACAGGATGACGGCGACGAAGTCCTGAAATCGCACAGCGAGGTTCGGAAGGCGTCATGAGTCGCCCGCAAAAATACGACGATATTGACTTCACGCCGCCAGACGAAGTTGCCGACAATGCAAGACGCGGCTTAGAGCTACGCGAGGAATTTGACCGCGGCGGAACCCAGACGGGAGTAGCGAGGGCGCGCGATCTCAAAAATCGTGAGCGACTTACGCCCAACACGATCGAGCGCATGGTGAGCTATTTCGCCCGTCACCAAGTTGACAAAAACGCGGACAATTTTGGCGATGAACGGGATCCTTCTGCTGGCTATGTGGCCTGGCTTTTATGGGGCGGCGATACCGGATGCGAGTGGGCGAATTCAGTGAAAAAGCAAATGGAAGTCGCCGATCAGGAGTATCACTCATGACGCAAGATCATGGGCCAAGCGTTAAAGACGACAAAACATACGAGGCGTTGCGTGAAGCTGGCGCTGGTAAAGAAAAAGCAGCGCGCATTGCGAATGCGCAAGCGAATGAAGATAAATCTCCTTCTGAAAAAGACGGGGCCGCCGCTCCTTATGAGGAATGGCCCAAAGACGAACTTTATCAACGCGCCCGGGAGCTTGACATTAAATGCCGCTCTTCAATGAGCAAGGATGAATTGATTAAAGCTCTGCGCTCACAATGACGGATTAATCAACGTCGAAGTCCTCGGCTGACGATTGCGATGTTTTTTTATTTCGCGTTGTTAGTGAGTGTAGTTTCGTAATCGCTAACCCTGCAACGCCGGAAATAATGTTGGAAGCTGCAAATGCGACGGCAACGCCGCTAAAGCCGCTGACAACAGCGCCGATCCACGCGCCTGGCGCAAGCAGACCTATCGCTCGCCCGCCTGCAAGACCAAAGGCCGTGATCGAACGCCCAAGGCCATTCAACGCAGCGCTTGTTGCAACAACAACGCCATAGCCGGCAAATGAGAGCGGCACAATCATCAGGTAAGTCGCCGTTGCCTCTTGTGCCGCGCTTGAGTCTGTAAACGCTGCGGCCAGAGGTTGTCTGGCGAAGAGAAGCGTTAGTCCTGCCAATATCGACCACGCAAACGAGATGCCATGGCACCAATAAAGCGCAGACCTGGTTCTCTGATTTTCTCCCGCAGCGCTGTTCTGGCCGGCCAAAGGCGCTGACGCAGCGGAGAGAGCCAAAAGCGGCACCAGCGCTATCGATTGGATCTTTGTGGCTACGCCAAAGCCGGCGACAGAAGCGTCGCCTAAAGTCGCCACTGCCGCCGTAGCAATAGAAACAGCAGCCGGGTTCATTGCCGTTGAGCCAGCCGCAGGTCCTGCGATCCTAATAATTTCTGACCACTGATTAAAACCGGATTTCCAGATGGAGGCGGAAAACGAGATCAGATTGTGTCGGAACAGCAGCAGAGTCGCGAATACAAATCCAATAATTCTTGCTGTTATCGTAGCCGCCGCCGCGCCCTGAACGCCCAACCCTTCAAATGAACCGATGCCGAATATGAACAGCGGGTTCATGGCAATATTCGTAATCGCAACGCCAGCCATTAATAATGCCGGCGAAACACCATCCCCCGTCGCTCGGAGAATGCCGTTTATGACAATTGGAACGATCAAGAACACCGATCCTGCGAACCATATCAACATATAAGCCCGCGCCTCCGCTAAGGTTTCGCCGCTGGCGCCCATGGCTTGAAACAAAGGATCGGTCAAAAAGAACCCTGCCGCCGATAGCGCCGCCGAGAAAGCGACGGCGACAGAAAGCGCACCGGCAACGATTACTGATTTGTCAGCGCTGTGCTTACTGCCTATGGCCTGCGACAACACTGAAGAGGCGCCGGAGGAAAGGCCGATGGCGATACTGATCAGCGTCATAACAACGGGAAAGGTAAAACTAATTGCGGCTAATTCGGTTTCGCCGAGTTGCCCGATGAAATATGCGTCTGAGACGCCAATCGCCTTGACCGCGAGAACCCCGCCGATCATAGGGAGCCACAAGTCAAAAAGACGCTTGCGGATTGGTCCTTCAGTGAGTGATGACAAGATCGAGGCCTCAGATAAAATTTCCTACTAAACACATTGGCAGGCAAATTGATCCTGACTTTTCGTCGCTCACCATGCTGCGACATGCGGCTAGAGGTTGCTTTGGCGCGGCGAACCGATTTGCCGGCGCGCTCAGCCGCGCGTACTCTCAAATCAAACTGAAGAGGACGGGAGAGTTCCATGCGAAAATATTTGAAGACTGTAGTCGCCGCCGGGGCGGTCGCAGCGTCGATTAATGGCGTTGCTTCAGCACAAGATCAAAGTTTTCAGAATATTGAGACTGTTAAAGTTGAAGACTTTATCGGCACAGTATCGATCAAGGTTTCAAAAAACAGAAACGCCGTCTCGTCTTCCGCGCAAAGCGGGGCTGATGCGTCATATCCTTACTACATTGAGCAGGATAACGGGGTGTTGACGATCCGAAGCGATGCCGATCCTGACGATACGCGATGGTGGAAAGAAGTGAATTGGCGCCGAGACAAAGATCGCGCCTTTGCGGTTTTCCTTGAAGACTACCCTTCTGTGGAGCTTACCGTTCCAGCGGGGGTTGACCTTGAGTTCGACAGCGCTGTGATGCTGCTCGAAGCGGGCGACACCAACGGCGCTGTCGAGATGCGCGACGGGCATGTTGACGGCGTTATTGGCGACATTCGGTTCGGCGAAATCAAAATTGACGGCTCTGGCGATCTCACCGTCGGCGATGTGTCAGAAGCGCTCGCGATCAGCATTCATGGTTCCGGCGATTTTCTCGCTGGCAACGCAAGCCTTCTGGATGCGGATATTCACGGCTCTGGCGATATCAAAGTCAGCAATATTCGCGGCGACGCATCTGTCCGTGTTCATGGTTCAGGCGATGTAAAGATGGATAATGTGGACGGCGACGTCGATGTTTCCGTGCATGGCTCAGGTGACATATCGGCCGGGCGGGTCAGCGGCGGAGCTGCGCTGTCTACGCATGGTTCGGGCGATATTCGTCTCGCCAGCGTTTCTGGCGCTACAAATGTATCCATAAATGGCAGCGGCGATACGTCAATTCTTGACGGTCGCGCGGAAGATTTGCGTGTTCGCGTTTCTGGCTCCGGCGATTTTGAGATGGATGGTGTTGCGACCAATCCAAACGTTTCGGCCAATGGTTCCGGCGACATCAGAATCCGCAGGCATGAAGGCTCTGTCCGCTCCAGCGGGCGCGGCGATATTATCATCAGCGGCGTCAATTATACCGACAGGGATTAAGCCTTGGTCGCTAAAAATAAAAAGCGCGGGAAGCCACTCTCCCGCGCTTAAATTGTTTCTAGCTGAGCGCTGTTGCGCCGGGCTTATTTATTTTTTCACCCGAACAGTTCCGCCGCTTGACTTGTCGGCGGTGACTTTTGTCGGTTCGCCGTAAACGGTGACGAGGGCGCCGCTGGAAGCCTCCGCATCGGCTTCATTTTCGGCGTAAACTTTTGCGTTGGCCCCGGATGAGGCGTCGACGGCGGCGTTGCTGCATTGAAGGTCCCGTGCATTGACATTGGCGCCTGAAGAAATGTCCACGCTGACATCACCGCATTTTCCAACGACCACGACGTTCGCTCCCGATGATGCGTCCACGGAAAAGTCGGCGCTGTCTATCCCTTCGGCAGTTATTGCAGCGCCGGAGGATGCGTCGATTTCATCGAGCTCGGTGACGGTGGCGAGAAGCTTGTAACGCGGCTTCTTTCGTCTGGACAACCAGTTGCCGTCCCAGTCGTGTCTGACGGTCAGTCTGCCGTTTTCAACTTTGACGACGAGGTCTTCGAAGTCGCCCTTGTCTGTTTCTACACGAATAGACTGGACCGAGCCGACCGTAACTTCGCCGCTGACCCCTGTGGCGATCTTGATTGCATTAATGGGTGCGAGATCATATTCGCGGGTTTCCTCAGCCGCAGCTGACGCTGAAATCGCGCATAACCCAGCGCTAACTATCAAGACTTTATTCATAATATCCCTCCCAATCCGGCATTTTCTCCAATCATACGCGTCCAGCCAATGCCACTGCGGCTTGTGAAAAGAAAGGGGCGTTGCGCTGAAGCGTTGTCTTCAGACGAGTAAGCGGGCTCCAAGGGCCGCTTCGCGGCGGTGAAAAAGCGTTATCTGCAGGCTTTTTTGATGCCTGGTTAGCGCTTTTGAAAGGATGGACCGGGCAAGATCAGGGAAAATCTTGTATGACGCCGCCGGATAAATATCCGTTGAGGAGCAATCCATGAAAGACGCCCCAAGAGTTTTTGCGCGTCCCAAAAAACGTTTGCCTGCTGAGGGCCAGTCTGACCGTTTCACACTGATGATCGTTGAAGACAACGATGTAAACGTGAAAGTGCTTAAGGCGCTGTTAAGCTGTTTTGACTGTGAGCTCCTTGTCGCAATGGATGGGCGCAAAGCTGTCAGCTTGTTCAAGCAAAACAGGATTGATCTTATCCTTATGGATATTGAAATGCCGTTGATGAACGGCTTTGACGCCACGAAGGAAATTCGGGCTTTTGAAGCGGAGAACGGTCTTAACAAGACGCCCATCATCGCGGTTACGGCCCATATCAAACCGGCTGACCAGCATTTATGCGTCGCCGCCGATATGAACGACTACCTGCACAAGCCAGTAAAAATGGAAGAGTTGAAAAAGCGGGTTCGGATTTGGCAGCCGGCCTTGCCGTTTGCAGCCGCGCCGACGTCAGCGGCGGGCTAATCTCGCCTACGCGCGTTCAAGCGCATCCATCACCGAAAAAATATCCTTGTCTCCGCGTCCGCACATGTTGAGAAGCAGGATCTGATCGCGATCCATCTCCTGGGCTTTATCGACGGCGCGCGCGAGCGCATGGGACGGCTCCAGCGCAGGAATAATGCCCTCAAGTTTTGAGCAAAGCTGAAACGCCGACAGCGCTTCGGCGTCTGTTGCGCTTTGATAGGCGACACGCCCGCTTTCATGAAGCCAGGCGTGTTCCGGACCGATGCCCGGATAGTCGAGCCCCGCTGAGATGGAGTGCCCCTCAAGTATCTGGCCGTCGTCATCCTGTAAAAGATAGGTTCGGTTGCCATGCAGGACGCCGGGGCGCCCGCCTGCGAGCGAGGCGGCGTGATCAACCGTATCCAGACCCAAACCCCCTGCTTCTACACCGATGATTTCGACATCGAGATCATCAAGAAAGGGATGAAATAGTCCTATCGCATTCGATCCGCCGCCGATGCAGGCCATGATCACGTCCGGCAACTGGCCCTCGGCCTCGTTGAGCTGTTCTTTGGCTTCGCGGCCGATGACGGACTGAAAATCGCGGACAAGTTCCGGATAAGGGTGCGGTCCGGCTGCGGTTCCGATGATGTAGAAGGTCGTATCCACATTCGTCACCCAGTCCCGTAAGGCTTCGTTCATGGCGTCCTTCAATGTGGCCCTACCGGACGTAACGGAGACGACCTCTGCTCCTAGAAGTTTCATGCGGAACACATTCGGCTTTTGTCGTTCGACATCCGTTGCGCCCATATAGACGACGCAAGGCAGACCGAAGCGCGCGCAAACGGTGGCGGTAGCGACGCCGTGCTGTCCGGCGCCGGTCTCGGCGATGATTCGGGTCTTACCCATTCTTTTGGCGAGCAGGATCTGGCCGATGCAGTTATTGATTTTGTGCGCGCCGGTGTGGTTCAGCTCATCGCGCTTGAAGTAGATTTTGGCGCCCTTGGTTTTACCGGCGCTACCGCCGTTTTTTTCGGCCTGACCGCGGCAATACTCTGTTAACCGTTCCGCATAGTAGAGGGGTGACGGTCTGCCCACATAATGCTTCAGGTAATACTCGAGCTCCGCCTTGAATTTGTTGTCTTTTTTGGCGGCGTCATACTCCTTTTCCAGCGCCAGCACGAGCGGCATCAATGTTTCTGCAACGAAGCGTCCTCCGAATTTTCCGAAACGGCCGTCTTCATCGGGACCGGTGCGATAGGAGTTCGGTTGTGACATGAGGGTAGGGCTTTCTGAGACGAAACTGGCGATGCTTGTAGCGTCGATCAGGAATTAATCCACTGTGACTCTCGGCCCGTCCTCGGCGTCGCGAATGGCGATGCGGGCAATAGTCGACCAGGACGCCGGATCAATGACGCTCATAACGCCTTCGGGGAGTTCTCTTTCTCCCGGTCTGACTTTGGCGCCGTAGAGCGGCGCGATATTGGAGTGGCTGACAAGGGCGATATTGACGCCCGGCTGATCGCGAAGCTCAGCCTCAATCTGTTTTTTGAATGCAGCAATTGCGGCGCTGTCTGTCGTTGTCTGCGAGGGATGCGGTTCTACCGCGGAGCTGAGCGCACGCGCCGTATCCCAAGCGCGGCAGCGATTGCTGGTATAGGCTTTGGCGACTGGAATATTTTCTCTTTCCATGAAGTCTTGCCACAGAGAGACTTGTCGGCGGCCGCGTTCGTCAAGTCCGCGACCTGGATCGAGGATGCAGCCAGCGCTGACTGCGCTCGAACTCTCCTGGCCGGAACGCGAATGGGCGTGCCGCATGACGAGGACATACCCGCCATTTTCGAGATTTTTGAAGGCGACGTGTTCTTCCAGCCCATCATCTGCCCGGGCGTGGCCAAGTTCCGGCGGTATGCCCGCCATGAGCGCGGCGAGCAGCAGGGCAAGCATGACTTTTGTGATCGTCATGCTTTTTTCGAGGCTGCGACGAACGCTTCGATGAGCGCAGGGTCTTTCTTGCCAGGCGCAGTCTCGACGCCGGAGGAGACATCAACGCCGTGAAAGGCGGTATTGCCGTTTTGCGCAGAGATGGCTGCCGCAATATTCTCTGCATCCAATCCGCCGGCCACGAAATAAGGCGTCTCGCCCTGGTATTTTTTCAAAAGCGACCAGTCATACGCAATTCCATGCCCCCCGGGCCGGCCGGCGCCTGGCGGCGGTTTGGCGTCAAACAAAAGTATGTCCGCAGCCTCCGCGAACTCGCTCGCAATGGCGATATCGTCGGTTCTGGCGACCGGAATCGCCTTGATCACGTCAACTGCGAATTCAACGCCCATCTCTTCGCACCGCTCCGGTTTTTCGTGTCCGTGAAACTGAAAATGGGTCAGCAGCGGCGCAGCCTCGGCGAGCTCTTTTTCACCGGCGTCGACAAAAAGCCCCACCAGTTTTGGCAGGTCTAAACCTTCGTCGAAGCAGGATTGTTTGAGCTCCAGAATAACCTCCTCAGCGGCTTCTGCGGAAAGGTGCCGGGAGCTTTTCCGGAAGAAAACGAAGCCGAGATAGTCGGCGCCTGCGCGCACGGCGGTGATCGCCGTTTCAAAATCGCTGACGCCGCAGATTTTAACCGACGTCGCTGTCATTGGTGAACGATATTTAAAAGTTTCATAAGGCTTTACGCATCTTCGCTTTCCAGAAAAGGCGGTTCCGCCACAGCCGGCACGCTGGCGGCGTCATGGCTCCGCGCTTCGCGCAATTGCGTCTCAAGGGAGGTGACCTGTTTGCGCAGGTCTTTGACGGCTCGACGGTCAGCGCGCGCTTCTATGCGCTTAGGGCGTGCGGAAAGCCACATCCCGAGAGCGCCGGCCGCGATGCCGAAAAAAAGCATCGCCATGAGCCACATCCAAAGCGGAAAAGCGGGGGTGGTGAGGGCGGGTTCAGCGGCGTTAACCGGATCGAGGCTGACCGCGACAGGCCGGCGATTGGCGACTAGAAACAGAACGGTCAGCGCCAACGCAGGGATCCAAATGAGTCGCAAAAGCCACTTTTTCATGGCCGTTTTATCTCACAACACCGGCGGTGTTATCAATGGAGCAAAAGTCCAGACGTTTCAGATTCCCTGCGGCCCGCCGGCGCCGCGCGCTTCAGCGGAAAAGCGTCCGTCTTCATTCATTCTGTCTCGCAATTCCTTGCCTGCTTTAAAGAATGGCGTCCATTTCTCTTCAATTTGAACAGCCTCTCCGCTGCGCGGATTGCGGCCGACGCGGGCCGGGCGATGCTTGACTGAAAAAGCGCCGAAGCCCCGTAATTCGACACGATCGCCGCGTGCAAGCGAGTCGGTTATTTCATCGAAAATAATAGAAACAATGCGTTCAATGTCGCGATGAAATAGGTTCGGGTTTTCATCTGCGAGTTTTTGAACCAGTTCCGATTTGATCATGATGTCCCCCCACGCAAGCGTGTAGCCCTTTCGAAAAAAGAAATATGCATCCTGTGAGCCGAAAAATCCAGTGTTTAGAACGCGTTAGTAGTGACAAACGCGTCATGCGGCGTCAAGGCGCTTTCTTCGGTTGCTTTTGTCGCGATAGGACAAAGTTGTGACAGCGCACGATGACAAAGAAGCAAGTTTCGGGTTTCGCCAGGTCAAGGCCGAACACAAGGCCGGACTGGTGCGCGGCGTTTTTGACAGTGTGGCCTCAAACTATGATTTGATGAACGATCTCATGTCGGGCGGCGTTCACCGGATCTGGAAGTCGACGCTTCTCGACCGTCTTAATCCGCAGCCGGGTCAACACTTGATTGATGTTGCCGGCGGCACAGGCGATATCGCCTGCGGATTTCTCCGCAGAGCCAATTCACGACCGCGCGCGGAAGCGGCAACGCCTGCGCATGCAAAGGTCTGCGACATCAATTTTGAAATGCTTCGCGCCGGAGCCGGCAGGGGCGGGCCGCACGAGGCGCAGATCGAACGCATTTGTGGGGATGCGGAGCGCCTTCCGTTCCGGGACAGAGTTGCTGACGTCTACACGATCGCATTCGGCATCAGAAATGTCACTGACATGGACGCTGCGCTTGCGGATGCGTATCGGGTCTTGAAGCCGGGCGGTCGCTTTATCTGTCTGGAGTTTTCTCATCCAATTACGGAAGGACTGCAGCAGGCGTATGATGCGTATTCGTTTCGTGTGATCCCGTGGCTCGGCGAAAAAGTGGCGAATGATCGGGACGCTTATCAATATCTCGTTGAGTCGATCAGGAAGTTTCCCTCGCAGGAAGCGTTTGCCGCGCGGATCAAAGCTGCCGGCTTTTCACGTGTCTCCTATGAAAACCTGACCGGCGGCGTTGCTGCTTTGCACATGGCCTGGCGGCTGTAGGACGGGGCAGATGTTCGCAGCCTTAGCTGATTTTGCCCGTCTTGTCCGCGCTGGGTGGACGCTTTCACGACACGATGCGCTGATCCCGCGGGAGTATGCAGACTTGACGCCGGGATTTATTCAATTTTTCGGAGTGCTCTCGCGCATCGGCGTCAACGCCAAGGGCAAGCGTCCGGGCGAACGGATGGCCGCTGCGTTTGAAAAACTCGGCCCGGCTTATGTGAAGCTCGGTCAGTTCATGGCGACGCGGCCTGACATCGTAGGTTTTGAACTCGCCGATGACTTATCGCGTCTGCAGGATCGGATGCCGCCGTTCAGCATCGACGCGGCGCGCGCCGAGATTAAGCGCGCTTTTGGCGAAGACACAGATGCGCTTTACGCAAGCTTTTCAGAGCCGATCGCCGCCGCTTCTATTGCGCAGGCTCATCACGCAACGCTGAAAGACGGGCGCAAGGTGGCAGTCAAAGTCCTCCGTCCACAGATTGAACAGAAAGCGGCGCTTGAATTTCGCGCATTCGCTCGCGCCGCCCGGATCATTGAAGCGGTATCGCATGCGGCGCGGCGCATGGAGCCGTTAAAGTTTATTGAGACTTTGAAAGCGTCAGCAGCGATTGAACTCGATCTTCGCATGGAAGCGGGCGCGGCCTCTGAGCTTGCGGAAAATTTACGCGATGAAACCCAGGTGCACGTGCCGGATGTAATCTGGCCGTTGTCAGCGCGCCGTGTGCTGACGGTTGAATGGATCGCCGGCACGCCTATGGCGAAGCTCGACGAATTGGATGCGCGCAATGTGGACCGAAAAGCGCTCGCCAAGCTTGTCATTCGCGTTTTTTTAAAACAGGCCCTGCATACCGGATTTTTCCACGCGGACATGCATCAGGGCAATATGATCATCGATGAGGCGGGACGTCTCGCGCTGATCGATTTCGGCATTATGGGCCGGCTCGATGAAGAGGCGCGCCGGACATTTGCCGAGATCATTTACGGCTTCATCACCCGTGATTATGCGCGCACGGCGGAAGTTCATTTCCGCGCCGGCTATATTTCGGACAGGCATTCCCGTGAAGCTTTCGCCCAGGCCTTGCGGTCCGTAGGCGAGCCGCTGCAGGGACGAAATGCGGCGCAGGTCGATATGTCCCGCGTGCTGCAACAGCTCTTTGACGTGACTGAAATGTTCGACATGCACCTGCGCCCGGAGCTTGTGCTCTTGCAGCGCACCATGGTGACCGTCGAGGGCGTCGCGCGTGTGCTCGATCCGGAGATCGATATGTGGGATGCGGCGAGCCCGGTTGTGCGCGATTACGTGGAGAATGTTGTTGGACCTGCGGCGCAGGTGCGCCGCTTCCGGCATACGGCGGAAAGAGCGCTGGAACTGGCGCCCGATCTTCCCCGCTTTGTTGAGGATGTCGGCAAGGCGGCGCGTGTGATCGCCGCCAACGGCGCTGCGTCATCGGCAGAAACACCGGCGCCGCGCGCATCATCGGCGCTGCCATGGTTTATTGCCGGCGGCGCGGCTTCTGCTGCAATTGTGTTGTTACTGATCGCTTAATTCTAGCGCAAACATTCACGGACTGTTTGCTCTCATCGCTTACGTTGTTGCGAAACGATCAGGGAGGGAACGGGCGATGTTCGGATTATTCAGCGGCAAGAAACAAGAACAGCAACAAGAGCCGGAAGGTGAATACGTCACCGCGCGGCTGAATGCGCGCGTGCAGCCGATCGACCGCGGGGAATATTATGAAGACCCGCTTGAAGAGGCCTTGGCGGCGGGGAGCCTCGGCGCGGTGACGGGCGGGGGCACGCAGCTCGCGGATGAGCCGGCCGGGATCGAGTTTTGCGATCTTGAGATCCGGCTCAATGAGGCGAACGAGGAAAGCCTGCAGGTCGTTAAGCAGAAGCTTGAAGCCCTTGGCGCGCCGAAAGGCTCTCGCCTGATTGTCGAGGCGGATGGGCGCGAATTGCCCTTCGGTCAGTATGAAGGGCTTGCGGTTTATCTCAATGGTGTCGATCTGCCCGATGAAACCTATGAGACCTGCGATTTCGATACGGTCGTCGATGAGTTCAACAGGCTGATGGGCGAAGCGGGCGCTTTCCGTGGTTTCTGGCAGGGATCGCGCGAAACCGGCGTTTACTGCTACGGCCCGTCCTATGCGGCTATGAAAGAGGCGATCGAGCCGTTTCTGGCGTCGTACCCTTTGTGCGCGGGCGCGCGCGTTGAGCAAATCGCTTGATCGGCATCGCCTCGTGAGGTGACAAGCCCCCCGCTGTCGTCGTATTGAAGCCCCATGACGATAGACCAGAAACGCATTCTACTGATCATCGGCGGCGGCATCGCCGCCTATAAATCGCTTGAATTGATCCGCGAATTATCGCGCCGGGAAATCCGCTCTCGCGTGATCCTGACGCGCGCAGGGGCGGAGTTTGTGACGCCGCTCTCCGCCGCCGGGCTCTCCGGCGATAAGTGCTATACGGAGCTCTTCAATCTCACCGATGAAGCGGAGATGGGGCATATCGAATTGTCCCGGTCGGCCGATCTCGTCGTTGTCGCCCCGGCGACTGCGGACCTGCTCGCCAAGGCGGTCCACGGCCATGCGAACGATCTTGCCTCGACCGCGCTGATGGCGACGGACAAACCGGTCATGATTGCGCCGGCGATGAATGTGCGCATGTGGCTGAACAAGGCGACGCAGCGCAATGTCGCGCAACTGAAAGAGGACGGCGCGCTCTTTGTCGGACCTGACGAGGGCGATATGGCCTGCGGCGAATACGGGCCGGGGCGCATGGCCGAGCCGATGGAAATCGCCGATGCGGTGGAGGCGTTTTTCGCCAAGACCGCGCAAGGCCCGCTCACCGGCAAGCGCATTCTGGTCACTGCCGGACCGACCCACGAAGCGCTCGATCCCGTCCGCTATATCGCCAACCGCTCCTCCGGCAAGCAGGGCTACGCCATCGCCGCCGCGCTGCGCAATCTTGGCGCCGATGTGGTCTTGGTGACGGGGCCGACCAGCGTTCAGCCCCCAAAGGGCGTTGAGCTAATCCGGATCGAGACGGCGCGTGAAATGATGACGGAAAGCGAAAGCGCGCTGCCGGTCGATTGCGCAGTCTGTTGCGCCGCCGTCGCCGATTATCGCCCGTCGATTGAATCCGACCACAAAATCAAGAAAGAACGCGGCGGCCTCACCTCCATCCCCGTTGCGGAAAACCCGGACATTTTGAAAACGATTTCGCAGATGGGCGAAGGGCGCCCGCGCCTTGTCGTCGGCTTCGCCGCCGAGACCGACGATATTCTGACCTATGCGGAGATTAAGCGAAAGCGAAAGGGCTGCGACTGGATCGTCGCCAATGACGTCTCCCCAGGCGCGCAATGCGCCATGGGCGGAGAGCGCAACACCGTCTTCCTGATCACCGAAGACGGTGAGGAAGCCTGGCCCGAAATGCCGAAAGACGAAGTCGCCCGCCACCTCGCGGAACGCATCGCAAAGGCCCTCTCAGGCCCGACGCTGGTGAAGGCCGCGGAGTAGGGACTGGGGCTTGATTCTCAGAGGGGCCTTAAAACGAGGCGAACCTAAACAATGATTTGGCGATGCGGTTCGTTTTGAATTAGCGGCATGAATTGACAACTTTTCGTGCAGTTGAGCGTGGCATGGTTGTGCCCAAATCCAGCCAATGAACTACGTTGTAAAACCGAGACTCGCCTTCTTTGCAGTAACCATCCAGCAGCAATTTCAAATCCGGTTTTGTTAAATGGACTACACATTTCTTTGCGAGATTGACACGGGCACGATCATTTTTGCGATTCAGTAATTCGACTAGGAATGGCCTATCTAGGGAACGAATATTTTTTTGCGTCAGACAATTAAAAATCTCCGCCAAAATTTCTTCATGCAATTCCAATTTTAGAAGATCGACTAGTCTGCCCCTTCCTATTGAATAAAGCGCCGAGGCTATGTCTGGGTATCGAGGCTCTGACCACAATCGAAGAGTTGCTTTTCCGGCAGCGTATTTATCTGAATACGAAAGGATCACTTCCTTGTCATTCCAATTCCCATGCTTCCCCAAGTAGGCCAAAACCGTCTTCGAAAAGAAAAGCTCGTTTTCTCGAATTGCTTTTCGAACAATGGAAATGTCCGACTTGGAATTAATCTTACATAAACTGTCTAGGGCTGCGGTAGTTAGTTTTTGCCGAATGAATCCGCTGATTCCGCGGGTCTTTTCAATCTGCACATCGTCATGCCCTACTTTTTGCGCGAATTCCTGAAGTTTGCTTTCAAAGTGGGACGCGAATCCGTCTTTTATATTTTTGAGCAGTTCATTTTTGTATCGTTTACCGAAACGATTGAATAGTACTTCGGCTTCCAGTTCATCAAACACTGAAGATGATTTGTACCGAGCAAGTAGTTCATCATGCTCCATGTGAACTAGTTGATTCTTCTTATATAATTCATACTCGGAGTCATCTGCTCGGTTTGAGTTCGCGAACAAACCGGAAAAAGCACTTTGATTTCTAGGTCTCTTGATCAGCGTTTGTCGAATAGAATTTTCCGAGAGTTCCTCGCCAATTTTTACCAGCCGCTGAATTGCAATTCTCCGAATTGAAAAATCACTGTCAGATATGAATTTTCTAAGAGTTTCTACATCAAGAGCGTGCCGCTCGATCAGTATTGATACTGAATGTTTTCGCAAAAAGTCTGCTTTCAGCGAAGTGCATTTTTTTAACTGGTTTGTTGTAAGAGCGCTTGGTTCGTCAAACAATGTATCTGCCGCACTCTCACTTATACTGTTTGGGTCAAGCTTGACAGCAACTTCTAGTGCATCGGAACGGCTCTTTCTCGCTAAAATAAAAAGAGCCGCTTCAATGGCCTTTTCCTTTTGTTGATCCAAAAATGAACTCAAGTTTTCGACAATAAACTCAGCATCTTCTGCGAGCCCATCCGTTCGCAGATAATCAATTCCTGCTAGGCATGCATCCGGGTTATCCTCATCCAAGACCCAACTGGTCAGCATTTTCGTCCGATCAAACCCGCCCACGCTCGGAACGGGCGCTTGCAGAAGTTGTAACAACCGAATGGCGTTTTTCTTTACTTCGCCGTCCGATACCCAAGAAAGGATATCCAGACGCGACAGGGAATCCTCGGGAGATTCGTATTCTTTCAGCCAATACCAAAGCGGGACGTTTTGCTGTCCATATCCCGCTACTCCCGTTTCAATCAGTGCTCTAAGCTCTTTCCCGGAGAATTCCATTTCGTTGCGTGCAATAAACAAGAGATTCGCGTCGTGGTTTCCAAGAACGACTTCATCATTACCATTCCGGTTGTTGGCTACGCCCAACAGTCTAAGGCGTGCAACCTCTGTTGATGACGTTGCGTCCCACTCCGGTGGCCTTGCCAATAGCTCATTTAAGAATTCCGAGGCACTCGGTTCTATAAACCCATTTTGACTAGCTGGAACATCCTGCTCCTCATACTCTTCTTCCGGTTGAATCGAGCGTGCCGATTGAGATTCAATCAAATGATTAAGCGGGGACTCTTTCCAGCCAATGCTTTCTAAATATCTTCGTATCTGTATGCCAAAACCATCAGCGCTTTGAAATTCCTGAAAAAGGGGCTTCCTTGCTTTGGTTATGGATTCTTTGAACTCAATGACTTTCTTCAAGGAGTCGCCGGGATCTCGCAATCTGGCTGTGGGTATTTCTTTGAAATACAGAGCAATATCTTTCATTACCCCTGTTTCATTATGGCCTTTCGCTCTTTCAAACTCTTCTTCGAAACCTGATGAGTAATTGCCCTCGGAATCTTCCGGAGGTGAGCCCCAGTGATCTGACATGAGCCCAACAAAGTATTGGCATTTGTCTAAGTCTCGATTGATCACAGATTGCGCTCTGTCATATCCCGGAAGCGTTTGCTCCCAGCCAATCAGCTCTAAAGCGCATCCCCATTTTTCTGCGTGACTGCTGTTAATTTCTCCGACAATGCGGCTCGCAAGTTCCCGTTCTTTTTCAAGCCCCCCAGGCGAAGCCAGAAAAATGCGAACTATTTTTCTTGAGTCGTCGGTCATGTGCTAAAATTGGTTTGAGTGTTGATGGATGAATACGTCTATTTGATTAACGCATTCGAAGATATTTAGCATCGCCCCCTGGCAGCTTGGAGCTGCGCGGAGTGGGTTAGGTCACGAAACTAGTACGCTGCCGAACGGCGACCCTTTCAACTTGTTTTCGATGCTGTGCCAATGTCTCCTCCTGCACCCAGCCCGACACCAAACAACAGCACCCGACGATCGAGTCTTTGGCAAGAAAACGCTGTCCTACAGGAAGCGTTACGCCGGCGCGCCTTAACTCATCCGCCCGGCGCCCAGCCCTCGTCCGCCATTTCAAAGGTGTCGAACGTAAAGCCCGGTGAGACGGTGCAGCCGACCAGCGTCCACGGGCCCAGGCTTTCCGCCGCCTGCCAGGCGTTCGGCGCGACGATCAATTGCGGTCGTTCGCCTGCGGCGATATTGGGTCCAAGGGTAAGGTGATCCGTATGCTTCTCATCTTTCGATATCGATAATCTTAATGGCGCGCCGGCGTAATAGTGCCAGATCTCCGCTGCATCGATGCGATGCCAGTGGGAGCGCTCGCCGAACTTCAACAGATAATAGATCGCCGTGCCGTGGCTGCGGGTTCCCTCGCTCGTCTCTGCGCGCCAGGTCTCGGCAAACCGTCCGCCTTCCGGATGGGGTTCGAGGCCGAGCGCATCGATAATTTCCCGGGCGTTCACCTATTCGGCGACCATGTCCGGTACGGCGACCACATGGAAGCCGGCGTCCACATGCAGGGTTTCGCCGGCGCAGGACTTGCCGATATCCGACAAGAGATAGAGCGCGGCCCCGGCGACGCCTTCCATCTTGGTGTCTTCCTTAAGGAGCGACCAGTCCTTGCCCGTCGACATCAGTTGCCGCCCGCCGGTGATGCCGGCCATGGCGAGGGTCTTCATCGGCCCTGCGGAAATCGCGTTGACGCGAATGCCCTTCGGCCCGAGGTCGCGCGCCACATACCGCATGGAGGCTTCGAGCGCCGCCTTGGCGACGCCCATGACGTTGTAGTTCGGCACGATGCGTTCCGATCCGAGATAAGTCAGCGTGATCATGGCGCCGCCATTCGGCATCAATTCGGCGGACCGGCGCGCCGCGTCGACAAACGAAAACGCCGAAACGTCCATCGTGTCCTTGAAGTTCTGGCGCGTTGTATTTTCGACAAACGAGCCTCTCAACGCCTCCTTGTCGGTGAACGCGATCGAATGCACGAGAAAATCAATCTCGCCCCATTTGTCCTTGATGGCGGCAAAGGCTTTGTCCATGTCGTCGTCGCTCATGACATCGGCCTCGACGTAAAAATCGACGCCGATATCATCGCCAAGCGCGCGCACGCGGCTTTCCATGGCGGGGATATAGGAAAAGCAAAGCTCGGCGCCCTGTGCGCTCAGTTGCTGGGCGATGCCCCAGGCGATCGAGTTTTTGTTGGCGACGCCCATGATGACGCCGCGCTTGCCTTTCATCAATTCGCCCTTTGGGAAGGGGACTTCTCCGCCCATAGTCTTTCCTTTCTTGCCGGTTTTCGACTTGTCAGCCCTGATTGCCGCTGAGGCCGATGAACATCATTACCACAACGAAATAAGTCAGCCACACCAGCGCGTAAATGCCGTAACGCGGCGTTTTTGGCATCGTGCGCACATTGCTCATGATCAGGCGAAACCACCACAGGCCGAGCGTTGCGACAATCGCGGCGGCAATGGCTGCAACGAGCCGCTCGCCACCCATCGGTCAGACCCGTGCGACCGCAAGGCACCCATTGGTGCCGCCGAAGCCGAAGCTGTTCGTCAAAAAGCAATCGATTTTGGCGTTATCAATCCGTTCCCGGATGACTGGAAGATCAGCGAATTCCGGATCGATTTCGTCAATATGGGCGGAGGCGGCAAGGAACTTGTCGCGCATCATGATCAGCCCGTAGACGGTTTCCTGCGCGCCAACCGCGCCGAGCGAGTGGCCAGTGAGGGATTTTGTCGACGAGAAGGGCGGGATCTCCGAGCCGAAGACTTCGCGAATGGACTGCGTTTCTTTCTGGTCGCCAACCGGCGTCGACGTGCCGTGCGGGTTCACATAATCGATGGGCTGGCGCACGGTTTCCAGTGCGCCGCGCATGCATCTGACAGCGCCTTCGCCGGAAAGCTGGACCATGTCAAAACCATCTGAGTTGGCGAAATAGCCGACGATCTCCCCGAGGATGTTGGCGCCGCGCTTCTTGGCGCGTTCATATTCCTCGAGGACGACAACGCCGGCGCCGCCGGCGATGACAAACCCGTCGCGATCCTTGTCATAAGCGCGGCTGGCGCTTTCCGGGTTATCATTATGTTTGGTGGACATGGCCCCCATGGCGTCGAACAGTCCGGCCATGGTCCAGTCGCATTCCTCGCCGCCGCCAGCGAAAACGATATCCTGCTTGCCGAGCATGATCTGCTCCGCGCCCGCGCCAATGCAATGGACAGATGTGGCGCATGCAGAGGAAATTGAATAATTGATGCCGAGAATTTTGTAAGGCACCGCGAGCGTCGCCGAATTGGTCGACGACATTGCTTTCGGCACCGCTGTCGGGCCAACGCGTTTGGGCGAATTATTGGCGCGTGTTGTGTCGGCGGCCTCGACGATAATTTTTGTCGAGGGCCCGCCTGAGCCCATGACAATGCCGGTCATCGGATGACTGATTTCGTCTTCGGAAAGGCCCGCCTGCGCCAGCGCTTCTTCCATGGCAATATAATTCCAGGCGGCGCCTTCTGCCATAAAGCGCCGGGTGCGTCGGTCGAGCACGTCTTCGTAGTTGAGCTTAGGACGCGCCCAGACCTGGCATTTGAAACCGAGCTTGGCGAAATCGTCAGAATGCGTAATGCCGGAACGTGAATTTTTAAGCGCGTCTGCAACTTCTTCGACATTGTTGCCGATTGATGAGACGACGCCCATGCCGGTAATGACGACTCGTCGCATAATTCCTCTCAAAAAAAGCGTCAGCGTCTAGAGGGATAATCCAGCCGACAATTGTTCATCGGAAAATAATCCAACGCGTAAATCTTTAGCGCTATAAATCTGCTTGTCGTCGGCGAACAACTGACCGTCGCCAATGCCAAGCACCATCGGTCTTTTCATCATACGGCGCATATCGATCCGATAGCGTACAATTTTTATGCTCGGCACGACCATGCCGGAAAATTTGATTTCCTTGCCGCCAAGAGCGCGCCCTCGCCCAGGGTTGCCCGCCCATGTCAGGAAGAAGCCGATCAGCTGCCACAAAGCATCGACCCCGAGGCTGCCGGGCATCACCGGATCATTTGGAAAGTGGCAATCGAAGAACCAGAGGTCCGGATTGATATCGAGTTCCGCTTCAATAACGCCCTTGCCATAGGCGCCGCTGGTTTCTGCGATTTGCGTGATGCGGTCGAACATCAGCATTTGCGGCACCGGCAGTTGCGCCGTGCCGGGGCCTGCAAAACCGTGATAGCCGCATTCGAGCAGTTCTTCGCGATCGTAGGAGTCTTTTTGTTCGAGCATATTTGAGGCCGCTGTGGTCTAGGCGATGGTGGTACCTAGGCGCGCCTGCGGGGTCAATCGCATGAGGCGCCCATGATGCTATTCCGGCTGTGCGCCCCAGACCCCGTTCTGGCGCGTCCAGCCACGAACGCCGCCTGCGGATATGCGCACCCATCCGCTTTTCGCCGCTTCGATTTTGACGACAACCCCTTTGCCGAGCCGCGCTTTTTGCACTGCATCATCCCGCGGCGTGACGTGTACAGCAAGCCCGTCGGTCAGCACCAGCGCCGTTGGCGCGCCGGACAGTTTGGTCCGGTGAATCCAGCATTCATCCCCTTCTGCGTCTCTGATCTTGCGCCAATGGTCGCGTGTTTCGGCAATCACCATGACCGGCAAGCCGCGTCGCACATAGGTCAGCTTGACAGGATGAGCGAAGGTTGGGCCGCCGCGACAGAAGGTTTTGGCCGCCTTGAGAGACACAAATCGCGGCACCGGCAAGCCTGAGGGCGTATCGGTGCGCATCTTGACCGTGGGGGACGGTAGCGAATTATTGAGCGTTTGTGATGCCTGCGATGCGGCGACGGGCGCGCCCATGGCGCAAGCCGCAGTCCAAGCTATAATGCAGTATCTAAAATAACGAAATAAGTCGTCTCGAGGCGTCATAAAACTACATGAATCAAACTGTAAATAAGGTTTTAACAGACATAAGAGGCGTTAACGTTCGGTTAACCGATGGGGTTTGCGGTCTCGAAATTGTGGGGCGCAGATGAGTTCGGCTGCGCTAAAAGTGGCGTTAACCCGGCGCCTGCCGTCGCAGGTTGAAGCCCGCCTTGTCGACCTTTTCGATACGCGTCTGCACGACAGCGACGCCCCGCTTTCCCCTTCGGAATTGATCGAGCGCGCTAATGGTGCGCATGTTCTGGCGGCGACCCTTGGCGATCGCCTGGATGAGACTTTCTTCAAGAATGTTGGACCGGACCTCAAGCTGATTGCAAATTTCGGCGCCGGCGTCGACCATATCGACATTGACGCCGCGAATGGCAAAGGCGTCATAGTCACTAATACGCCCTCTGTTCTCGCTGAAGACGCCGCCGATATGGCGATGGCGCTTATTTTAGCTGTGCCGCGCAGACTTGTGGAAGGCGTTGCGGCGTTGCGCGAGGGCCGCTTTGAAGGGTGGTCGCCAACCTGGATGCTGGGCCGGCGCGTGCGCGGCAGGAAGCTCGGCGTCATCGGGCTTGGTCGTGTGGGCGAGGCGATTGCGCGACGCGCCCGGGCGTTCGGCCTTTCGATTCACTATCACAATCGCTCGCCGATCAATCCGCACATTGAGGAAGAGCTTGACGCAACCTATTGGGAAAGCCTCGATCAGATGCTGGCGCGCGTTGATATTGTCTCGGTGAATTGTCCGCACACGCCCGCAACATTCCACCTGCTTTCGCGACGCAGGCTGGAGTTGATGCAACGGCACGCCTATCTGGTGAACATATCGCGCGGTGAAATTGTCGACGAGACTGCGCTCGCTGACCTCATTGCGACCGGCCGGCTCGCCGGCGCCGGTCTGGACGTTTATGAACGCGGCGGACCAAACGAGAAACTGCTTGGCTTAGAGAATGTGGTGCTTCTGCCGCATATGGCGTCTGCGACAGAAGAAAGCCGGCTGGAAATGGGCGAGCGCGTTATCATCAACATCAAAATGTTCGCCGACGGCCACAAACCTCCAGATCGCGTCATTCTCGGCCTTGGTCGTATGTAGACAGGCCTCAAAAACCATCCGAAGCCCGGCGAGCGACGTTTAACCTTTGGCAAGACACCTTGCCGCTTTGTTGCTTGCAGAGCGCTTCAACGCCGCTAAATCAGAGCCCTGGCACGCAAAGGCGTGACTTCATTGTCACAACGTCTCGCGTATGCGTGAACCGTACAAAGTTTTAGTTGAAACCAAAGCGGTGTGACGCACATTGGACATACGGGAGGAGGGACTGTCTCTCCTTGATGATAAATTCTGTGAAGGACCGACATCGCCATGTCCGGGCTGAAAAGCATTGTTGTCGCCGCGATCGCTGCGCTGTGGGTCTCGCACGTAGCCTTTGCCGACATGGCCGGACCGCTGAATCTGTTTTCAATCCGTGCGGCCTACGACCATCCCGTTGCAGCGGTGCAAACGACCTTTGACGCCGAAGCTGGCCAGGCCGTGCGAGTGTCGATTTACAAAAGCGAAGACGCTTTTCTTCAAACCGCCTATTCAAAGCGGGAGGGTCAGATCGACGCCTCCGGCGTTGCGATTGTGCCGCTCAATAATCTTGCGCCCGGTGAATACGCATTTGCCGCTTATCTTGATGAAAATGGCGACGGGGTGCTGAACCGCGGCAAGATACTCGGTCGCCCGAAAGAGCCGGTTGCTTTCTCAAACGGCGTCAAGCCGAAGTTAGGCAAGCCTGATTTTAACGACGCCAAGGTTACGGTTGAGCCGGATAGCGTTGTTGTCATTACTCTGGACAACTAGTTGTCTTGGTTCGCCTTCTGAGGTTGGCAGTCGGGACATGACGGATCAGCGCTGAGGGCGACGGTTCGAAACCGGGCGGCGAGCCCGTCATAAATCAATAATTTGCCGGCAAGACCCTCCCCAAGTGACAGGATCTGTTTGAGGGTTTCCATCGCGGCCAGAGTGCCGATCACGCCGGTTACCGTTCCAAGGACGCCTTCTTCCTCGCAGTTGAGCTGCTGATCCCGCGGCGGTTCCGTCGGAACGAAGCAGCGATAACAGGGAGCCCGGCCGGGATTATCGAACGGTCGAAAGACTGCAAGCTGACCTTCAAAGCGGCCGACGGCGGCAGAGATCAGCGGTTTTCGCGCATCGATGCAGATCTTGTTGAGGATAAAGCGGGTTTTGAAATTATCGACGCCCTCAATAATGTAATCATAGTCGCTCACAATGCGGGCTGCGTTTTCCGCATTTATTGTGTGCGGGTGCTGCACAATGTCTATGCCCGGGTTCAGCGCTTTTGCGTACGCTGCAGCGGCTGAAGTTTTTGCAACGCCGATATCACGCCCGGCGTAAATAACCTGACGCTGCAGATTTGAGAGGGCGACCCTGTCCGGATCGGCGATGCCGATGACGCCGACGCCCGCGGCAGTGAGATATTGAATGATCGGTGCGCCCAGCCCGCCGGCGCCAACGACAAGCACGCGGGCGGCCAGCAGTTTCTGCTGTCCCTGTCCGCCGACTTCTTTCAGAAGAATGTGGCGCAGATATCGCTCGCGCTGTTCCTCATTCATAAGCAGACTTTACGCCGATCATGGCGCTATTCATAGGAGTTAGAGGAGACAACAGAGTTGACGGACCTGACGCGCGCACGCGATATGCTGCATTTATGAATGCAACCTCATCAAGTCCGAACATTGCCATCGCCGCAAAGGGCGTGCGAAAGATCTATGGCGGCGCCGGAAAATCTGCCCCGAAAGAAGCGCTGAAAGGGATCGATCTGACAATTCCAGCGGGGTCCATATTTGGCATTCTCGGACCAAACGGCGCGGGGAAATCGACCTTCATCAATATTCTCTCCGGCCTGGTGCGCAAAACGGAAGGATCGGTGTCTGTCTGGGGCTTTGACATTGATAAAAACCCTCGCCAGTCCCGGGCGTCCATTGGCGTTGTGCCGCAAGAGATCAACATGGACGTTTTCTTCACGCCTGAAGAAGCGCTTGAGATCCAGGCAGGGCTTTACGGCGTGCCAAAAGCGCAGCGGCGAACAATGGAAATTTTGCGCGCCCTTCGGCTCGACGACAAAGCCGGCGCCTATGTGCGGCAGTTGTCAGGGGGGATGAAACGGCGCCTTCTGATCGCTAAAGCGATGGTGCACTCGCCGCCGATTCTGATCCTTGATGAACCGACCGCCGGGGTCGATATCGAGTTGCGCAAACAGCTCTGGGATTATGTTATGGAGCTTCATGAGCAGGGCGTGACAATTGTTCTGACGACGCACTATCTGGAAGAGGCGCAGGAGCTCTGTGAGCAGATCGCGATTATCCATGAAGGCAACGTTGTCGCCTGTGAGCCGACTGAAGAGCTGATCGCCTCTCTCGATCTCAAAACGCTCATGGTGACGCCGATCGATGAACTTGATGCAGCGCCTGATTTGGGCGCTTTTGAGGCTGAATTGAAACCTGACGGCAGGCTCGCTATTCCGTATGCGCCCTCGCAAGCGCAAGTTTCGGAAATCCTTGAAAAGCTCTCAGCAACCGGCGTCCGAGTGAAAGATCTCTCCACGGTTGAATCCGATCTGGAAGATGTCTTTCTTGAACTGACCTATCGCCGCGCCGGTTAGTCTAATCGTTGCCAAAGCCGTTAAGCGGCCTGTGTTGCGCCCCACAGCATTTGATAATCCTCGTCCATTCGCAATAACGTTTCATGGTTTTGCGTCTCGGCAAGGCGACCGTTTTTGAGATATAAAACTCGCTCGCAGAGCGCCGTCATATCCTGATGGTGGGTGATCAGAAATACGGTTCGCCCTTTCATGAAATGAGACAGCCGTCGGCGGGCGGCGTGAAGCGCCTCGCCGTCAAAATGAGCGGTTGGCTCGTCGAGGATGGCGATTTTCGGGTCACGCAAATAGAGGCGCGCGAGCGCAACGGTTTGGCGTTCTCCGCCGGAAAGCCCAGTTCCGCGTTCATCGAGATGGGTGTTCAGGCCTTGCGATAGCCGCTTTAGGATACGGTCGAGCCCTGCCGCTTCGGCCGCAGCGGCGATCTCTGTTTTTGAGGCGCCTGGCCTTCCGTATGCGATGTTTTCGGCAATCGTTCCGCGAAACAAAAACACATCCTGCTGCATAACGCCGATCTGAAGGCGCCAGTCTTCCAGAGGCCACGTATCGAGGGCGACGCCGCCTGCGCGGATCTGGCCTTCTGACGGATCGTAGAACCGCAAAATGAGTTCCGTCAGGGTCGATTTTCCCGCGCCATTGGCGCCGACGACGGCGATTGTTTCGCCAGGCGCTGCGGAGAAAGAAACTTGATCCAATATCTTTCTTCTGGATTTGGGATATCGGAAAGAAACGTTGTCGAATGATATTTCAAGCCTGCCGAGATCGGGCGACGGCCCTTTTTTAACCGGCAGTTCGCTGATGTCCGAGAAGAGCGCATCAAGGCGCCCGCCGACGGCGCGACAGGTTTGCAGGCTACGGATATAATGTTCCAGATTTCCGATAGGGCGCGCCAGAATTTCCATGTAAGCGATGAATGCGATCAGACCGCCAGCGGTCAGGGCGTCCTGACTGATGAGGTGAGCGCCAAACCAGACCACGAGGACAAGACCGACAATGCCGATCATATCGGAAAGCGGCTCCATCCAGGCTTCGACCTGACCTTCTCGCCTTTCTGTTTCCAGTGTTTTTCTGTTCTCCCGATCAAGCGTTTGAAGTTCGAGCGCCTCGTTCTTGAACGCTTTGACGGTGCGCACGCCATTGAGGGTTTCCTGAAGCCGCGCAGACAGGCCGGACGCTATATTTTGCGCCGATGTTCGGATGTCCGCGAGCGGCTGGCCGATATGCCATGCGAGCGCCGCGGCGGCGCTCATAAATCCAACAACCAGTGCGGCCATACGCATATCAAGCAGCGCCATCATGATGATGACGCCGATGACCGTTAGAATTTCACTTGGCAAATCGCGAAAAATCGATGCTGCTTCGTCTTCGAATTGTTCCGTATCGCTTGTCAGGCGGTGCATAAGTGCGCCTGTTGAGTGACGTTCAAAAAAGGGGATCGCTTGCGCATGAATGTGTTCGTAAAGCCGGCGACGCAGATTGTAGGACGCCTGCAAAATGACCGAGACCTCAAGCCTTAAAAGTCCCACATGAAAGCCGTAGAGTAGGGCCAGAACGCCGAGCATGGCGACAAGCCAGAGATTGAGGTCAAGCGTCATCGATCCTTCCAGAACGGAATCAATCGCGCTCATGACAAAGAGCGGGATGGAAAGCTCCGCGGCAACAACAGCGACAGCGCAAAGAAGGAACAGAGCGACGAGGTCGCCCCGGTAAGATAAATAGCGCCAGATGAATGCTAACGTCGCTCTTGAGGTCAGAATGCGACTGTCTTTGCGCGCGGCCATGCGTTCAGCCTTTACATCAGGCTGAAGTCATAGGATCGACGATTGAGATGCATCACCATGCATGACAAAAGCGCACCGCCTTTATGGTATTCGTTCAGGTTGAAATAGGCGATTTCCATGCCGAATGAGCTGGCGATATCTTCAAGCTCGCGGTTCTTGCTAATCTCTTCGCGGTACTGATCGGTCCCGGATTTCAACGTATGAAGATGCGATGAATTCAGAATTGAATTGTGCAGCCGGACCGAATTGCAAATGCCGGAAAAGGCGGCGTCCGCACTGACGTCGATCACGTTTGTAACCTTCTCCATCGCCTTTAGTTCTTTGCGCGTATACATCTCTGCGCAGACCATGGTGTCCTCCCTTGTAATCGGGAAAAGCGAACAGTCTAGGTGATAGAGATACGGGTCCGCCTCTTCCACTTTGACGATCTTCATATCGAATTCGTCTTCCATCCACTCGTAACAGGCTTTTTCCGTACGCTGTCCATATCCGCCGATATACACATTGTCATAGAGATATTTGAGTTCGGCTTCGCCTTCAAATTTATAAGGCGGGATGATTGTATCGTATCCCAGAGACCGAAAAAACGAGTCGCCCACCGGGGTTTCGCCCATGCGCGGCGGCGAGGCGTAGTTGGAGACGATGACGGTGTTCTTGTCAGGCAGGTGCTCAAGCACAAGGCCAAGATTGGCGGTGAAGACAAGGTCCTGCAGTTGGTTGTCCGGCGGTGTCGGCAAGACATAAACCAGAGCGTCTGACGCGAGGTAATTATAGAGCTGCATGAATTGTTGAACCGCGCGCTGCTGATCAACATGGCGTTCGTCGTCCGCAATATCGGTCATCCACGCATTATTGGCGGCGCGTGTAGAATAAGAGAACGGAAAATTCATAAGAAAAGCCGGTTTGCTCATCGTCGTTGGCGACAGTCGCATCGCAGACATGATGTGATCGGGGTCGCATTCATCGCAGGCGACCATGCCTGCCGGTTCGTTCGAAAGCACGTGCAGAGCGCTGTGATCAATCTCGGCGTCGATGGGTGTTTCGGCTTTTTCCATGAATTGAGTTTCTCCTTCAGAAGGCTTGAATTGCACGTCAGTGCGGGGTGGTGTCTGGCTTATCGTGAGCATGAATGCGAATGATGGGATCAACGCCGCCTTCCACATGCATTCCGCAGTCTTGCAGCGTCTCAAATTCAAACAGGCTTGATTTTGGCAGAATCAGATCGACCTGACTTCCGAAACGGATCTGCGAAAACGGCTCGGTCTGACTGACGGCTTCGTTCTGGCTGAGATCAAACGGCGTGATGCAATCAACGTCATAATCGGCGATCTGTAGGATATAATACCATTGCTGCAGTTCCGGCGCATAAATACGGTTTAGAAGGCGCTGATTGTTGTGCAGGTAGACCGAGTTTGTATTGCGCACCATCAACTCGTCGATCAGCCCCTTCTCGATATCGAGCATGGGGCAGTTATAGCTGCTGATAGGCTCAAGCTCGCGATAAGACAGATAGCCCGCATACGGAATTCTGTTCACATGAACATCATACATCGTCATGAAAATTCCGATGACAAGGCTTTCTTCATTGTAATCATCGTCGCGCATGGCGTCGCGCAGGGAGTAGGGTTTTCCTTTGATGTCGACTATCGGCGCATCCGGCTTCACCCACTTCTGATAGAGGATGATGCCGTCTGCCGGGGCAAACATGAATTCAGCGTCGCTATAGAGCGGGCGCGTCGGGACGCGAAAGAAGTATTCTTCCGACAGCCATTTTAAAGGTTTTTTCTTGACCTTGGCGACGTCGGTCTTAACCCAATCTTTCAGCGTCTTTGCCATGGCGCAGTGTTCCGTTTTAAATACGTACAAGGATGATGCTTGTGCATATACGTGATATTTCCATAGCGATGATATCGCGGCGGGCGATCACTGAAAAATCGTTTACGCTCATAAAACCGTGAGAGCGGTTTTGTGAAAATAAAAACGGGATTGCGAAATAAATGGAAGACTGCGGTTAGAGATCGGCGATGCCTGCATCAGGCAATTTGATCGGCGCGCTTTGGCGCAGCAGTTTGAAGGTTAGCCGGTTGACGGCAAGGGCGTCCACTTCTCATGCGTATTATTATGCAGGCTCATGGCGTGCTCTCTAAGGGCGTCTGCAACTTCCGCAGGCTCGCCTTTTAGCGCGTCCGGCATAATGGGGCGGCCAAAGGTTATTTTATAGGGCTTGCCTTTTTTGTTGAGTAGCTCATGGAACAGCGTGATGTCGCGAAGCTCCGTATTAACGTTCCAGAACCAGTAATAGAGCCATGAGTTGCGCATCTCTATATGGGCAGGAATGATCGGGCATTCATACTTTCGCGCAAATATCGCAACGGAAGGGAGCCATTCCTGTTCAATGAGTTTTTTCTCATCATTCATATAGGCCAATCGTCCTGATGGGAACAATACGACGCAGCGCTCGTCATTGAACGCTTTAATAGCCCCGGCAAGCGTTTCGCGTGAGCGCAGGCGGCTTTTGTGATCCGGGTTCCAGACCACGGGAATAATCATGTCGGCTATGCCAGGCGCGGCGCGTACTGCGTCGCGGTTGGCAAAATAAATCATATCAGGCCGCACCGATTTCAACGCGTCATAAACAGCGATGCCGTCCGGTATGCCGGTCGGATGGGTCGGCGCAATCAGCAACCGCCCCTTGCTAGGGATATGTTCGAGGCCACTGACGCTCAAATCTATTTTCAGAAGATCGCTCAAGTAATCAAAAACGCCTTGGGCGCTGAGTTCGGCGATGTCGTCGGCCATTTTCACTGCTGGGCCGTAAAGGAGGATCGGATAAATAATCGCGCGCAGGAGCGGCCAGAACGGCGATGTCATCAGTTTCGTCGCGCGTTCTTCGATCAGCTGGTCGACAATGTGCTTTTCAGTCGCGGTACGCGTTGGCTCTATCGTCGTCGGCGCATTCAAGTCAGATCGCTCCAGAAATCTTTGCGGTCACAGCCCCTATCAGGAGCCGATTGGCGAAGATAGCAAAAAACAGGTGCGCTCGGCTAATGCGGCTCTTTAGGGTCTTCGCGATAAGGCTCGCTGGCAAGATGAAGCGTCAAAAAAGCTCCCGCAATCAGCAATGCGACTGCCGCCAGCCCGCCGCCGTGATTGCCAAGCCAATTGCCCACCGCCGCCACCAGGCTTACGAGCAGATAAGGCGCAAGCGGTGGGTTTTCATGGCGAAAACGCAGAAAAAATAGACTTGCCGTTGCGATGAACAACGTGACCGACAAAAAATCGAAAATCGTTTCCAAGACGCTTTCCTCCGATCCGATAGTGTCGAACGGGGGCGTTAAAAAACGATTTCCTCCCAAAACGGGAAAGGCGGGCCAATCTGCCCGCCTCTCTCTGTTTTGAAGGCTATTCTGCCCGTTGTGCGTCGCGCAGGGCCCGAAATTCATTGCCCTCGTACCAGTTCGGCCAAATATCAGCGTACGCCATGGCGGCGCCGGTTTCATACAGAATTTGAGTGGTGTCGGTGATCCCTTCCATCGCCCAGTCATCGGAATATTCGTCCGCCGGCTGGTGATAAAGGTTAACGCGGTAGTCCTCACTGTAAGGCTCGCCCGCCGCAACGCCGCCATCGACGAGATCAACGCCGCCCTTGGCGTAAAGCATAGGTACGCCTTTTTTCGCCAGCGAGATGTGATCAGAACGGTAGAAATACCCTTTCTCGGCCTCAGGATCGGGCGTGAGGGTGCGGCCGCGGTCGCTGGCTGCGTCTTTTAAAAGGTCTTCAAGCTGCGATGCGCCGTAGCCGATGACAACAATATCGTTCGCGAGCGGCGTCGGCAGCATGGCGTCAATGTTAATGCCGCCGACAATTTGCCTCAGCGGCACAGGAGGATATTCGCCGAAATAAGCCGATCCAAGCAGGCCGGATTCTTCCGCCGTGACGGCGACTAGCATGATCGAGCGGTCGGGCCGTGTGTCATTGCCGGCAAAGCGCTCTGCAATTTCAAGAATGGCGGCGATCCCGGTCGCATTGTCCACTGCGCCATTATAAATTTTGTCGTCGCCGTCCGTTGTCGGGTTCACGCCGAGATGGTCCCAATGCCCCATATAAAGGACGTATTCATCGGGCCTGACTGCGCCTTCAAGCACGCCGACCACATTAGCGTCTTCACTGCGCGAAATGCTGTTGGTCAATTTGGCTGAAGCGGTCAGCCCGGTCATGGCGACAGGGGCGAAATCCGCGCTTAGCGCGGCTTGCATTTGTTCGTCGAGATCGAGACCGGCGGCGGAGAACAGCTCCCGCGCCATTTCATTCGACAGCCAGCCCTCAGCGGCGACGCGGCTTGCGCCATTATCGGCCCGTTCAAGATCAAGCTGCGGTCCTGACCAGGACCGTTCGACAACGCCCCAGCCATAGGCGGCGGGCGCAGTGTCGTGAATGATCAGCGCGGCGGTGGCGCCTTGCCGGGCTGCTTCTTCGTATTTGTAGGTCCAGCGGCCGTAATATGTCATCGCGTTGCCATTGAAGACGTCCGGGTCCTGTGTCGCGAAGCCCGGATCGTTGACCAGCATCACAACCGTTTTGCCTTCAACATCGAGGCCTTCATAATCATTCCAGCCATACTCCGGCGCAACAACGCCGTAGCCGACGAAAACCATTTCGCTGCTGTCAAAGGAAACGGTCTCTTCAACTCGTTTCGTCCAAAAAACGACGTTTTCCCGATAAGCAAGATCCCTGGTCTCGCCATTGATGCCGACTTGGAAAAAAGATTGGGCCGGGTCGAGCGTCGCTTCAACGATGGGCACCGATTGCATGAAGCTGTCGCCGACCGGTTTGAGGCCGATGCGCTCATATTCAGCCGCGATATAGGCTCTTGTTTTGTCGCCGCCGGGGGTTGCAGGCGCGCGGCCTTCAAATTCGTCTGAAGACAGGATTTTGATGTGTTCGGCGAGTTCGTCCGCCGTGATCGCCGCTTCATGAGGCGCCGCTTCGGCTGCGGTATTGTCCCGGTTCTCAGGCGCAACAGTCGCCGCCTCATCCTGCGCGCCGCCGCAGGCTGCGGCCAGGCTGAACAGCGCGGCGATGGCGATAGGTTTCTTATTCATCGGATTGGTCTCCTCGACAGACTTTTATTGCGTCCCCAAATAAACGGCGGGTTTGGCATGCGTTCGGCATCGAAACAAGGCGGGCGAAATATTACGCTCGATCAGGTCTCGCCGGTGGCCAGAGACAGGCTTTTGGATTATGAGCTTTTCTTTCCCTGTCGACGGCAGGGTTCGGGAGGTAAATATGAGCGTTTCAGCAACGGTCGCGCATGGCGCGCCCGACAGCTTTAATCAATGTGCGCCGGCGGCGCTTTCCAATTTAACGCGCGAGGCGCTCTACCAGCTCGCGATCTCCAGAGGCGAAGGTGAGATCGCCAAAGGCGGACCCATTGTCGTTAAGACGGGCGAGCATACTGGCCGTTCGGCGCAGGATAAGTTTATCGTTCGCCAACCGGAAACAGACAATACGGTCTGGTGGGACGCCAATCAGTCGATGACGCCGGATCAGTTTGATCGTCTGCACCGGGATATGCTCGCCTATGGGGGCGAGCGGGATCTGATCTCACAGGATCTACGCGGCGGCGCGGATGCGCGTTATGGCGTCAAAGTTCGCGTTTTTACTGAATACGCCTGGCACGGATTGTTTATTCAGCATCTCCTTGTCCGTCCGCCCATGGACGAGCGCGGCGGCGATCCGGATTTTACAATTGTCGACCTGCCAGGTTTTGAAGCTGATCCCGAAGTCCACGGATCGCGCTCGAAAACCGTTATCGCCGTCGATTTTGTGCGCCGCATGGTGCTGATTGGCGGCACGTCCTATGCGGGTGAGATGAAGAAATCCGTTTTCACGATCCTGAACTATCTTTTGCCTGAGCAGGCGATCATGCCGATGCATTGTTCGGTGAATGTTGGCGAGAGCGATGATCCGGCGATTTTCTTCGGACTTTCCGGCACAGGGAAGACAACCCTTTCCGCCGATCCGAACCGCACCTTGATCGGCGATGATGAACATGGTTGGGGCCCGGACGGTCTCTTCAATTTTGAGGGCGGGTGTTACGCCAAGATGATCCGTCTGTCGAAAGAGGCGGAGCCGGAAATTTACGCGACGACAGAGCGGTTTGCGACGGTTCTTGAAAATGTTGTCATGGACCCGGCGACACGCGCGCTTGATCTTGATGATGCAACGCTTGCGGAGAATTCGCGCGGCGCCTATCCGATCGATTATATTCCCAATGCCGATCCACAAGGAAAGGCCGGCCACCCAAAAAATATTATCATGCTCACCTGCGACGCCTTTGGCGTTATGGCGCCGATTGCGCGCCTGACCCGCGATCAGGCGATGTATATGTTCCTCTCGGGTTATACCGCCAAGGTGGCCGGTACGGAAAAGGGGCTTGGCAAAGAACCGCAGGCGACTTTCTCAACCTGTTTTGGCGCGCCTTTCATGCCACGCCATCCTTCCGAATACGGATCGCTTCTTGGCAAGTTGATCGATGAGCATGATGTCGCTTGCTGGCTTGTAAATACTGGATGGACGGGCGGACTGTTCGGTGTCGGTTCGCGCATGCCGATCAAGGCGACACGCGCACTGCTTTCGGCTGCGCTGGATGGATCGCTCAATAATGCGCCAATGGAAAAAGATCCGAATTTCGGATTTGATGTGCCTGTTGAGGTTCCGGGGGTCGATGCGGGTATTCTTAATCCGCGTTCGACCTGGGCGGAGCCCGCCGCTTATGATGCGCAGGCAAAGAAGCTGTCCGATATGTTTGTAGAGAATTTTAAAATTTTCGAAGCTCATGTGACAGACGGCGTGAATGCGGCAGGACCGAAAGGCTGCATAGGAAGATAAATAATGCCTTCATGGTTGGTCGGCTCGGTGCTGGTTATGGCGGCTGCTGGCGTCAATACGCTGGCGGCTGAGCCAAATCAGACGTCTTCGCGCGCGGGCGATATCATTGCCCATGACGCTAATATTGCCGACGGCGTCGGATATCGCCTTTACGAACAGCGCCAACCTGGCGGCGGGCAAGCGCCGCTCGCGTTTTATATTGGCGGCTCTGAAGGCGGTTTGCCGACGCAACGCCATGATGTGCCCGCGGCGTTGCTTAAAGCGGGGTTCTCAGTTGCGACGATCGGGTATTTTGGTTTTGACGGCGGACCGGCGCAGCTTTCAGAAATTGATCTGAATGCGGTCTTTTCTCAGGTGAAGGCGGCGACGCGGCATTATGGCCGGCCGCAACGGTGCGTTGGCGTTATCGGCGTCTCTAAAGGGGCGGAATTGTCATTGCTGATGGCGGTTCATACTGATGCCGCTGACGTTTATGTGGCCGCTGTGCCTTCAAGCGTCGCATGGCAGGCAAGCAATATAACGCTTCGCACCAAATCATCCTGGCGTCTTGGTGAAGAGCCGGTGCCGTTTTTGCGCTACCCTTGGTTTTCAAAGGGAGCGCTGGATGTCCTTATGGGTGGTTCAGACTTCAGAGCCATCCATGAAGCGGCGCTGAAACGGAAACGCGCTGTGGCGAACGCGTCGATCCCGGTTGAGATTATTGCGACGCCGGTTCTATTGATGAGCGCTAAACGCGATCATGTCTGGCCTTCTTATGAAATGTCTCAGGCCATGATGAGCCGTCTCGACAGCGCAGACCGCGCCCATCATTTTGATCATGTCGCTTACGATCTGAACCATTATATTTTCGACCATGAAACTGTCATTGCCGCCGCGATTGCCTACCTTAAAAAGCAGTTGAGCGCGGAAGGGGCCTGCGGCCATTGACCGATTCTCTCGGTCCCTGCGACGGATTCATTCTCCCTTGAACGCCGCTTCAACGCCGTCGATGTCGATCTTTTTCATCTTGAACATCGCCTCCCGGGCGCGTGCGGCGGCGGCTTTGTCCGGGTCGTTCGTCAGCTCGATGAGGCGGCGCGGCACGATCTGCCAGGAAACGCCGTATTTGTCTTTCAGCCAGGCGCACATGCTTTCCGCGCCGCCGTCGGCGGTCAGCGCCTCCCACAGCCTGTCTGTCTCTGCCTGATCTTCCGTCAGAATGCTGATCGACGCCGCCGCGCTGGGTTTGAACATCGGCCCGCCATTAAGGATCATCATCGGCGCGCCGGCAAGGGTGAACTCAACGACCAGCGGTTCGCCCTCATCCTGTTGCGAAAACTCCCCGTCGATGCCGCTATTCGGCAGGAGCGAGCACCAGAACTTCGCCGCCTCATACCCGTTGTCGTCAAACCACCAGCAGGTGCGCGCCTTATGGTGCAGTCCGGTCACCGCTTACGCCTCCAGAAGCACGTCAAAGCCGCCATAGACCATCCGCTTGCCGTCAAAGGGCATCTCCGACATGCCGCTTTGTTGCATTTCCTCGAAAACTTTTATGTTCCGGCGTCGCGCGCGGCTTTGTTGGGCCATATGATCCAGGAGAAGATGACCGTTTCATCATCTTTACACTGAACGGCGCGGTGAAAGTCCGTGACTTCGCCTTTCGGCACGTCATCCCCCAACTCTCGACAAGTTTCAGCGCGCCGTGCTTTTTAAAGAGGACGGCGGCTTCTTCAGCGTGCTGGCGATATTTCTCCTTGTTCGCCGTCGGTACGGCGGCGATAAATCCTTCAATATACGTCATATTCACTCTCCCTTAGATGAAGCCGCCGCTTCATGCGGCGGCTTTTTCGTGACTTTTGGTTTCAAACAGCAATGCAATGTAGCGTTTGAGGTGGTCGACGCTTTCCAGCGCGACAGCGCGATCGCCCGTCGCCTTGGCGAGAATGAAAGCGCCCTGCAGAACGGCCTGGGTATGTCTGGCGAGGCTTGTTGCGGTCCAATTGGTTTTGATCTTGCGCGCTTTCATCGCCGCCTCGATATCGGGCCAAGCGTTGCGGCGTGCCCGAAAATGCTGGCGGCGCATGCGTCGCGAATGGCGGGGGATGATCGGTATGCCTCCTGGGTCATAGTCCCGACGAGACAAGTCCACTCCGCAAGGTCGCCTTCGATGATCGTCTTCCGAAAATCCACATAGGCGAGAACCCTGGCGAGGGGATCGTCCGGTTGGTGATAGGGCGCGCTGGCGAAAAACGTCGACGTGGTCTCGGCCCAGAAGTCCGCTGCGGCAACGCCGAGATCTTCCTTGCTTTTGAAATGATGAAAAAAGGCGCCCTTGGTGACGCCTGCTTCTTTGCAGATGTCGTCGACGGTTGTGGCCGCGAAACCCTGCCGCCGGATGACGTCTCGCGCTGCTTCGAGAACTCTTGTGCGGGCGTCGCCGCGTTCCGGGTTTTGCTTGGTTGGCCTGGGCATGAGAAATAAATACCGATCAGTTGGTATGTATATCAAATATGTTTACGGTCACCGGGAGAAAGGTCCAGGAAGAGGTTTGACCGAGCATGCCGAATTAAGCCGGCGTGCTCTGAAAAGGCTTGATGCTTCTTTAAAAATAAAAGGCCGAATGCGTTTTGCGCTCAGGCTTCTTCGTCTACCTGCGCGCCGGGCTCCGGTCCGCCGGCAGGGGCGCCAGAAGACACCGTCACCATGGCTGCGCGCAAAACGCGCTCGCCGATCGTGAAGCCGGGTTGCGCCACGTCGACTACATGCCCTTTGGGAATGTCCGGGCTCGGAATATTAGCGACCGCCTGATGCAGGTTGGGATCGAACTTCTCGCCAGCGGGAAACACTTTTTCAACGCCATGGCGCTGCAGCGCTTTCAGAAGCTCCTTCTCAGTCATCTGAATGCCGGCGACAAGCCCGTTGAAGGCTTCAGAGTGACCTTCAGGCACAGTGTCGCCCTGCACGCCGGCGGCTTGCAGCGCCCGGGAAAAATTGTCCGCAACGCCGAGGAGGTCGCGTGCAAATGTCGCGATCGCATATTTGCCGGCATCGGCTTTTTCACGTTCGGCGCGCCGCCGCGTATTTTCCAGTTCCGCCGCCATCCGCAATAGGCGGTCATTCAGCTCGCCGATCTGTACGCCGGCGTCTTCTTTATCCGGATCGCCTTTGAGGTCTTGCGAAGACGCGTCTTCGGCCTCAGCTGACGTTTCGGCAGTTTGTCCCTCAGATCCTTCCGCCGCAGAGGACGGGTCCTGACCTTCATTGGCGGGGTAATCATGTTCACTCATGGAAATTTCGCATTCTTTTCGCTCGGCAGGCCATTTACGGGCCCCGGGCCGCTATTTCAACAGACGCGATACGACTTCGGCCGTGTAATCGACAATGGGGATAATTTTGGCGTAATTCAGTCTGGTCGGCCCAATCACGCCCAAAACCCCGACAATGCCTTGTTCATCGTCCCGATAAGGCGCTGTCACCACAGATGAGCCGGACAATGAAAACAGCTTGTTTTCTGAACCAATAAAAATTTTAACGCCAGGCCCGTCATTGGCGGCGCTCATCAAATCAACGACTTCGCGCTTGCGTTCCAGATCGTCAAACAGCATGCGCACCCGCTCAATGTCCTGAAACGCAGTCTCATCGATTAGCTTGCCGCGCCCGCGTACAATCAGCGAGTAATTTTCGCCGCCCGCCGCATCGGCGACGCCGTCACGCACCAGCTTTGCTGTTAACGCATCCAGTTCAGTTTTGTTGGACTCGATTTCCGCCAGAATGTCGTTGCGCGCCTGGCTCAATGAGCGCCCGCGCAATCTTGCATTCAGATAATTGCTGGCCTGAACGAGCGACGAGGCTGGCAGGTCTTCAGGGGTGTCGATGACGCGGTTCTCAATTCGTCCGTCTTCAAACACCAAAACGGCGAGCGATTTGTCAGGCCCGACATTAACGAACTCTATCTGGCGCAAGGCTGCGTCGGATTTTTGGGTGAGCACAAGGCTGGCTGTTTGCGTCAGGCCGGAAAGGCGCGCAGCGGCTTCTTCAAGAACGGTTTCAACATCGCCGCGCTTCGCCTCGGCGTCGATGGCGCGACGCTCTTCTTCGGTGAGGTCGCCGACCTGCATCAAGCCGTCGACAAAAAGCCGCAAGCCCCGTTCGGTCGGCAAGCGTCCGGCGGAAATATGCGGCGCATGCAGAAGGCCGAGATCGGTGAGGTCCGACATGACATTGCGTATCGTGGCGGCGGAGACGTCAATTGTGTTGTCATGACTTAGCGTGCGCGAGCCCACCGGCTCGCCAGTCTCAAGGAATGTCTCGACCAGCCGGCGAAAAATATCGCGTGAACGCGCGTCAATATCGTTAAGCGGATTTTGCGTCATGCCCCACAGATAGGACGTTTTTCAGGCGCTTCAAAGCTTGATCGAATGCGTTGTCGTCAGTCGGCGTCTGCGACAAAGACATCAGGCGTTTGATCATATCGCCGCCCCGCAAGCAGGGCGGTTTTTGCGTTTTGGTCCTGCAGATAGGTTTCCAGTTCCGCTTGCGCAGCTAGGGTTGATATCTCTTCGTCCAGCGCGGCGCGGGCGCGCGAGATGATAAGAATCTCGCGCTGATAGGCAGTGGCGGCTTCGTCCCCGGGCGTAGAGCTTCGGGTTTTTACATGCTGGCCGAAATCAACGCCAAGAACGATGGGCGCAGGACAGGCGACGTCGGCGTGACGAGCCAGCCATTGAGCGGCGCGGTCTGCGGCCAGTTCTGCGCGGCGGCGCGAGCGCGCCCGGTTGCGCAGGGTTGGTCCTTCTTCCGAACTGGCCCCGGTGACGGCGATCCAGGCCGGGCCGCAAAGAAGAGCGCGAGCCGCGTTGTCATTGCGCGCCGGATCGATAAACTGATTAAGCATCGCATCCATTTCATTGGAAGAAATGAAGCGGTTGTCGCGCACCAGCGGATATTTATAGGGCCAGGAGATCCCTGTTGCTTGTGCAAAAGGCTGCGGCGGGGGCGCGGGCTCTGGTTCCGGCTCAATAACTGGCTCTGGCTTAAGTTCAGGCTCAGGCTCGGGTTCCGGCGGCGGCGCTGGCGCCGGCGGTTCGGGTTCTTCTGCGATCACCGGTTCCGGCTCAAGAGGCGCAGCAGAGCCGCAGGATACCGCGAACCAGAGTGCGGCCAAGCCAACAGCAAGAAAGAGCAAAATCGGAACAATCGGCCATTGCGTTTCATCGTATCGCTCATCACGACGGGTAAAAGTGAGAGCGATGATGATGGCGGCGATCGAGCCAATCAGCGCAACCCAGGCGGCGATCAGGCAAAAAAGATCGCCGAAACGGGTAAACGATGGCATCAGATCGCCAATCGACGCGTCGCGGGCGGAAAGAACGAAAAACCAACCTGCGCCGGCCAAAACTGAGGTCAGCAAACCTGCGATCAAAGAACGGAAAGTCATTGTCGTCTCCCCGGCATTGTTTCCCCATTATCGCACCCTGACAGTAGCGTTTACCATAAGAATGTGACATTGGGCAGGGCCCGCGCGAATTGTTGAAAGCGGGCTTTCTTTTCAGTTTTGGAGAACTTTATGAGACCTTCCGGACGTGCGTTTAACGAATTGCGCTCTGTTACGCTTGAGCCTGGTTACGCCAAACACGCCGAAGGATCTTGCCTTGTGCGCTGCGGCGACACGCATGTCCTGTGCACTGCAAGCTGGGATGAAACGACGCCGCCATGGCTGCGCGGCGCGGGTCGGGGATGGGTGACCGCTGAGTACGGCATGCTGCCAAGGTCGACAGGCGGCCGCATGAAGCGGGAGGCGAAAGGCGGCCAATCGGGGAGGACCCAGGAGATTCAGCGCCTAATCGGGCGTTCGCTGCGCGCTGTGGTGGATCTCAAAGCGCTGGGCGAGCGGCAAATTCTGGTTGATTGCGACGTGCTCCAGGCCGATGGCGGGACGCGGACGGCGTCAATTACCGGCGCCTGGGTCGCTGTGAACGAAGCTTGTCGCTGGGCTGTCAGTCAGGGGATCATTAAATCGAGCCCGGTTCGCGAGGGGGTTGCCGCGATTTCCTGCGGGCTGGTGTCGGGCGCGCCGGCGCTCGATCTCGATTATGATGAGGATTCAACCGCTCAGGCGGACGCTAACTTCGTTATCACCGAAAAAGGCGGGCTTGTGGAATTGCAGGCGACGGCTGAGGGCGATCCGTTTACGGATGAGCAGTTTGCGGCCCTGCTCTCGCTTGCCCGGCAAGGCTGTGAAACGCTTTCCGGTTTGCAACGCGAAGCTTCGCCCTCTTAGCCTTGCGGCGCATCAGTTCAGGGCGCGCGGTCTTGAGCCGGGCGGCGATCCCGACGAAGGCAATGATCATGAGCGCCCAGGTCGAAGGTTCTGGCGATGGTGAGGCAATCTCAACAACCTGTCCGTCGACAACGACGTAGTCGACCTCAACTCCGGCGGCGCCGCGACGGGTCCGCGTCGTCGTGATTTCAATATAGTCGCAGCCGCCTAGCAGCTGGCATCCGGTCTGCAACAGATTATTGACGTTGACTGTATTGCCGGACCGGAAATTTCGCGAGGCGATAATGATGGGCGATCCGTTATTGTAAGAGCCGAAACGCACTTGGCCGCGGGCGACGCCGGTCGGCGGGCTTAAGGTGAAAATTGAAACCCTGTCGCGGGTGTTCACTGAAAAAGGCGTGTCGAGAACGATCGCAAACGTTTCATTAAGGCCGAGCAGAAAACCCTGTTCGTCGCCTTCAGTCGATATGGCGAATAGGTCTCCATCGCTGATCTCGTCCGGCTCAACATAGACTGCAGTATTGGCGGCCGCCTGTTGTGAGGCGAGCGTCATCAAAACCGTTAACACAGCGATAAAGCTATATAACGTATTTGATCTGTACCCTGAAAACTCGCGTTTTTTTGTATATCTGTTCAGCACTTGGAAAGCTTATCTTGTTGATATGAAGCCATCGTTAGCGGGTAGAATGAACCCGGAGTTAATACGTTGAGTAAAATTAACACCAGTGTATGGGCCTCGCCGTCACGATCCTCATCGCAAGGGGCTGGAATTGATGCTGCGCCCCTGAATGTTGCGATCTTCGGGCTTGGCTATGTGGGCGCTGTGTCCGCAGCCTGCCTTGCGCGCGACGGACATCGCGTGATCGGCGTTGATCCCAAAGCGTCAAAAGTTGATTTAATTAACCAAGGCCGCACGCCCATCGTAGAAAAATACGTGGGCGAGCTGATTGGCGAGGCGGTTGCGAACGAAACTCTGCGCGCAACACAGGATGCGGCCGAAGCGGTCGCTGCCAGCGACATGTCGCTGATCTGCGTCGGCACGCCAAGCCGGCCGAACGGCAGTCTGGACACCAGCGCTGTCGAAAGCGTCTGCGAGGAGATAGGCGCCGCGCTTAAAGGCGAAACCAAACCGCATATTGTTGTTCTGCGTTCCACCGTTCTGCCCGGCACGATGCGATCGGTTGTTATCCCGGCCTTGCAGCGCGCGTCGGGACGCGACGCCTCAAGCGGGCTTTTCATCGCTAATAATCCTGAGTTCCTGAGAGAATCCACGGCGGTTCATGACTATGATGAGCCGCCAAAAACCGTGATCGGCGCCGAGGACGAAGAAACGGCGCGTCGGGTCGCGGCAATCTACGAACACATTGAAGCGCCCTTGTTCCTGACAAGCGTCGATGTGGCTGAACTTGTGAAATACGCCGACAACGCCTGGCACGCTGTCAAGGTCGTCTTCGGCAATGAGATCGGCTCGATCGCCAAAGCTGTCGGCGTCGATAGTCACGACGTCATGGATATTTTTTGCGCTGATGAAAAACTGAATATCTCGCCAGCATATTTGCGTCCGGGCTTTGCTTTTGGCGGCTCATGCCTGCCGAAAGATTTGCGCGCATTGATCTACCGCGGCAAAATGCTTGATGTGGATATGCCGCTATTGACGGGCGCCGTTGTCTCTAACAAGCGCCAGATCGAGCGCGCGTTCGACATCATTACCCGTGACGGACGAAAGAATGTCGCTTTTCTGGGGATTTCGTTTAAGGCTGATACGGACGATCTTCGTGAAAGCCCGCAGGTCGCGCTCGTCGAGCAATTGTTGGGCAAAGGCTACGACGTTAAAATTTATGACCGGAACGTACATGTCGCGCGCTTGACCGGCGCCAATAAGGACTACGTTAACCAGCACATCCCCCATATCGCTAATATTCTCTTTGACGATTTTGAGTCTGTGGTTGAAAGCGGAGATATCGTCGTTATCGGCAATCGCGCGCCGGAATTCCGGAATGTGCCGGCGATGCTGGCGCCGGACCAGCGTCTGGTTGATCTTGTTCGCATTCCTATTCCAGATAATTTCACGAATGAGTATGACGGCGTCAATTGGTAATAAACGCCGCGTTTTGATTATCGTCGAAAATCTGCCTGTGCCCTTCGATCGAAGGGTGTGGGCGGAGGCGACAACGCTTGCTTCCGCCGGATATGAGGTGTCGGTGATCTCCCCGATGATGGGAGACGCGACAGCGCCTTATGAAATGCTGGACAACGTTCATATTTATCGCCATCCCTTGCGCGAAGCGGATGCGTCTGCATTCGGATATCTGCGGGAATACGCTTCGGCGCTTTTCTGGCAGTATCGGCTTGCTTTGAAAGTCCGACGAGAGCGCGGATTTGACGTCATTCATGCGTGCAATCCGCCTGATCTCATTTTTCTTGTCGCAGCTTTCTTTAAAATCTTCGGCGTTAAATTTATTTTCGATCATCATGATTTGTGTCCGGAACTTTATGAAGCGAAGTTCAATAAGCGCGGCTTGTTTTGGCGCTTCTTGAAAGTTGTGGAAAAAGCAACCTTCGCCCTTGCCGATGTCACGATAGCAACGAACCACTCCTATAAACGCATCGCTGTTGAGCGCGGCGGGATGGCGTCTGAGCGTGTTTTTGTCGTGCGATCCGGGCCTCGGCTTGAAAAACTAGAGATCCGACCGCCGCGCCAGGAGTTGAAGAAGGGCGCTAAGTTTCTGATCGGCTATGTTGGCGTCATTGGCGAGCAGGAAGGCGTCGATCTCCTGATTGAAGCGGCGGCGCATCTTCTTCAGCGGCGCGGCAAAGATAGCGCGCATTTTGCGATCATCGGCGATGGGCCGGCGCTTGAAACGGCGAAGCGCCTTGTTGCGGAGAATAAACTCGAAGACGCCTTTACGTTTACAGGACGGGCGAGCGACGATCTGTTGCTCGATCTTCTGAACACGGCCGATGTGTGCGTGAACTCCGATCGCTGGAGTGAAATGAACGACAAGTCGACCATGAATAAAATCATGGAATATATGGCGCTGCGAAAACCGATAGTGCAGTTTGACCTTTATGAAGGACGCCAATCGGCGCGAGACGCGTCGCTTTATGCTGCGCCGGACAATGCCGCTGATTTTGCAGAAAAGATCGGATATCTTCTCGATCGGCCGGAAGAGCGCGAGCGCATGGGCCGGGTCGGCCGCGAGCGTATTGAAAACCGACTTTCATGGGTTCACTCGGTGCCGGTTTTATTGGCCGCCTATGATCGGGTGTTTGGAAACACCGCGCGTCTGAAGCTTGAAGCCGGTAAAGAGCGGACAGGCAGTAAGCCGCAGGCTCAAATTGAAACCGGCCCTCTGAGCGTTGGCGGTGAGAAATGACGCCAGCGCACGGAGCAGAAAACGCGCGTTACGCCGTTAGCGTTATTATTCCCCATTATAACCAGCCCGGGGATTTGAAGTTATGTCTGGAAAGTCTCGCGCGGCAAAATTTCCCTAAGGAAAAAACCGAAATTATTGTCGCCGATAATCGTTCGGCGGATGAAATTGCGCTGCGCAAGGCGCTGGCTATCCTGCCTTATGCGAAACTCGTGTTCGCCCATGAAAAAGGCGCCGCCTGCTCGCGTAATGCTGCGATCGCGGTCTCTAACGGCGCTGCGCTGGCGTTTATCGACGCCGACTGCGTCGCTGATGAGGCGTGGCTTGCAAACGGATTAAAAGCGCTGGAAGGCGCCGATCTTGTGGGCGGAGACGTCAGGGTCACGGTCAATAGGCCGGAAGCGCCGACGCCCGTTGAGTTGTTCGAGCGCGTATTTGCGTTTCGTCAACGAATGTATATTCAGCGTAAACACTTTTCTGTGACAGCTAATCTTTTCGCCCGCCGTGCAGCAGCAGAAGCGATCGGGCCCTTTAAAAACGGTGTTTCTGAGGATGTCGACTGGTGCCTGCGGGCGCGTGCGCTAGGGTTTCGTTTAGCTTTTAACGATACATCAATCATAAGCCATCCGGCGCGTCGGACATGGGAAGATCTCACCCGGAAGTGGGACCGTATGATCCGTGAACGCTGGAATGGTTTCGGAGGGCCTTGGCCAGTGCGCGCTGCTCAATGGGCGATGCTGGCTGCGGCGATCGCTCTATCGGCGGCGCCGCATTTGGCGGCGATTTTGTTTTCCGACCGTGTTCGCGGCTGGAGACAGAAGGTGGCGGCGGCAGGTGTTTTGGCGCGCATCAGGATATGGCGCGCCGGGCGAATGTTGTCGATGCTGACTGCGCCTTAGCGGCTCCGAAAATGTGAGTAAGGAGGCGTCTATGGTGTTCGTTCGGAAATTGCTGTTGATCATGGCTTGTGCGTCGGCTTGCGGAGGCGTGAGTGCGGCTGCGGCGCCGGAACGGGCGAAAACGCAAAGCGGCAAAACCCAGGTTGTTGCAAAACTCGATTCGCGTGAGATCACAATTATTGATCTTCGCAGTGAGATGGCGCGTCTTGGCTTGTCGCCGAATGACGAAACGGCTGAGCCCGCGGCATTGCAGGCCATTATAACGCGCGCTGTGCTTGCTGACGCTGCGCGAGAAGCCGGCCTTCATCGTGAGCCGGAAGCGTTGCGCCAAATGGCGCGCGCGCAGGAGCAGGCTCTTGCCGACATTTACCTGGCGAACGCTTCTCAGCCGCCAGAGCCCACACGCGAGGAAATTGACGATTTCATCGCCGGTAATCCAGAATTATTCCGCAAGCGTCGGATTTATACTTTTTCCGTACTGACGCTCTCGTCTGACGCTTTCTCAGAGGCGCAGATGACGCCGCTCTTTGACGAAAGCCGGGACTTCTCGGCGCTGAAACAGGTTCTGAAAGACCAGGATGTAGAATTCAAAGTGACGCCTGCGGTCCAGCCGGCAGAAGCGTTTCCCGAAGCGATCCGAAAACAACTCGCCGCTTACAGTCAGAATGACAATGTCGTCGTGCGCAGTGCAGAAACAACGCAAATTATGAAAATTACGGCTGTCAACAACGCTCCCTTGTCGGCTGTTGATGCGCCTACCGTCGCGCGCAGGGCGCTGATGGCGCAGGCCGCGCAAAGTCGTGCTGCGTCCGTTGTCGAAAGGCTTAAAGCCGGCGCCAAAACGACATTTTATCGAAAATCGGCCGCGCCGAAGCCGGAACAAAATCCGGAATAAAAGGCTGCGTTAATGGGAATTTTTGCGCTCTTTTCGGTACTGAAGGCGCGTCGGTGGGTGCTGATCACGGCCATCCTCGCCGGCGGCGCCGTTGCGTTGGCGATTGGTGTCGTCTTGCCGCGAGAGTTCGAATCGGTTGCGCGCGTCCAAGTTGATTCCCGGCACGAAAATCCGCTGACTGGACTCTATGAACCCCGTGTGCGGATCAATGAGTTCCTTGGGCAGCAATCCGCGGTTGCTTCCAGCCGAACCGTTGGGCTGAAAGTCTATGACAGACTTGTGGAAGAGGGCTTTTTTCTGCCGGAAACCTTTACCGCTGAGTGGCGCGAGAAGACCGGCGGTGAACTGGTCGCCGGCAATGATGTAAGGCTGTGGGTGGCGGATAAGCTGCTCGACAAGCTGGAGATTCGCGCAAACTCTCTTGAGAGCACGCTGGAGTTTGCATTTCGCAGCGATCAGCCCGATCACGCCTCACGTTTGGCGAATACCTTTGCGCAAAGTTACATGGATGTTGTTTTCGAACAGCGTCAGCGGCGCCGGGTTCGCAATGCGGCGAATTTTGACGATGAAACCACAGCCTTGCAGGATGATATTGAGCGCGCGCAGCGTGACTTGACCCGCTTCCGCGAACAGGAAGGCATTATTGGCGACGGCGCCCGGCGCCTTGAAGATATTGAGGTGGAGCTTGCGGCGGTGACGCTTCGCCTTGCCAATGCGCGAACCGATCTTGCTGAAGCGCAATCATTATTGCGGCAGGCGCGCGACGCCGACCCTGATGAACTGGTCGCTTTGCCGTTGCCGGCGGAAGCGCGGGCGGGAAGACAGGCGCAGGCAAGGCTTGGTTCCGTTCAGGTGCAGGCGCAACGTCTTGCGGAACGGTATGGGCCGGAATATCCGCCCTTTGTTGAGGCGCAAAATGAAAAACTTGCTCTGCAGCGTACGGTCATGCAGGCCGTTGAAGAGCGCGCCGATTATGCTGCGCGCCGTGTTGCGGCGCTTGACGCCGCCGCCCAGCGGCAGAAACAGGAAGTCGTTGCGCTGCAGGAAATCAAACAGAATTACGATGTTTTATCGAAGCGCGTAGACGCTAGCCGGTCGACCTACGATTTGGTGGCGACGCGCTCGCTGCAGGAATCGCTTCAGGCCCGTGTCGATATTGTTGAAGTGTTCATGCTCGCGCGCGCTGTGCCGCCAAAAGATCCGACAATGCCGCCGCTGGGGCTTATTGTGGCGCTCGGATTTATAGCCGGCGGCATGATCGGCGCCAGCGCGGCGGTCGCAATTGAGCTGGTGGAAGGGCGCATACGGACTAAAAATGCCATAGCAAACGCGCTCAATGCGCCTGTCTTCGGCGAAGTGGCGTTGCCGTCGTATCGCAGAAAGGCGACCGCATGACCGCACTCAGGCAAGCCTCGCCGGCGCGTGCGCAATCGCTGATCGAAAGTCAGTTCAAAACGGCGCGCGAAAAAACCCAGCGGCTCGGCGAGACATTAGTCCAACTCGGTAAAATCGACACGGCGACGGCAAACCGCATCGAATCCGAGCGGCGTAAGACCGGCGGGCTTTTTGGTCAAACCGCTGTCCGGATGGGCCTGATCACCAAGACAGAGCTGCAATTTGCGCTCGGCGTCTTGCTGGGCATTCTGCATGAAAAGCCGGAGCCGAAACACATTCCTTCGGACCTGGTCATGGTGTCGAAGCCGTATTCCAAGGAAGCCGAGCAAATCCGCAGTTTACGCGGGCATTTGTCGACAGGCATTTCTGAGGATGCGTTATCGCTTTTCGCGCTGACGGGCGCGGAGGAGGGAAGCTGTGCCTTCTACATGGCGGCCAATCTCGCCGCCTCGTTTGCGGCTATCGGCAGGCGGGTCCTTGTCATTGACGCCAACTTGCGCCGCCCCATGCTTGCAAAAATTCTTGGCGAACCGCGTGCGCTCGGGCTATCAGACGTTGTTGCGGGATTTGTTCCGTATGAAGACGCCTGCAGCGGCACCATGGTTAAAAATCTTGACCTCCTGGCGGCCGGCAAAGCGGCGCCGGACCCGCAGGCGATTCTCGGCACGCTGCAGTTTAGAAATTTGCTTGAGCGCGCGCGGGGCGATTATGACATTGTCATTGTATTGACAACGCCATTCGGCACTGCTGCTGATTGTGAATTCGTATGGTCCAGCGCCAAGCGCATTCTTGTTGTAGCGCGTAAGGATCATTCCCGCGTGGATGATCTGGCCCGCATCCATATGGCGATCCGCCGAACCAATTCTGAGGCGATCGGCGCCGCGATGGTGGTGTGAGCCATGAGTGTCGATGACGCATCCTCCCTGTCGCGGCGACAATTGTCGCATAAAGAAGGCGCTGTCTGCGTCGCATTGCTGGCGCTTGGTTGGGCGGCGCTATACGCGCCGGTCTATTTTGAGTTTGCGCAGACGGCTTGGCGACGGGAGGAGAACGGCCATGTCCTCTTTATAATGGCGATTTGTGCTGGCGCAGCCTGGGCGCGGATAAGCGAAGGCCGCTTTTCCCCCGCGTCTTCTGGGGAGCTTTTTGCGGGGGCCGGCGTCATGGCGATTGGGCTCTTGGTTTACGGCGTGGGTCGTCTTGGAGAAATCGATCTTTTTTCATCCGCGTCGCAATTGGCGGTGGCTTTCGGCGCTGTTCTCGCGCTTACAGGGTGGAACGGGCTGAAGCGGCTTTGGTTTCCTGTCGGCATGCTTGCCTATGTAATTATCTGGCCAGGCTGGGCGATCGATACGCTGACCGCGCCGCTCAAGCTCTTTGTTGCTGAAATCGTCAGCCAGTCTTTGTTTGCCGCAGGATTGCCCGTTGCGCATTCCGGGGCGGTGATCTCGGCCGGGTCTTATGAGCTTTTGGTTGTTGAGGCTTGTGCGGGGCTAAACTCTCTTATTGCGCTGACAGCGGTTGGCGCCGTCTATCTCTATGTCGCCAAGCGTCAGTCCTTTACTGTCAATCTGGCGGTTCTTTTGTCGCTTATTCCGATTGCGATCCTCGCCAATCTGGCCCGCGTCGCGATCCTTGTGCTGATTACTTATTACTGGGGCTACGACGCCGGACAGAGTTTTCTTCATGAGATGGCCGGATTGGTGATGTTTGCCGTCGCTCTGGCGGCAGTTTTTGTGATTGATGCACTTGCTGCGCTTATTTGGGAGCGGCGGTCATGATCGCGCGGGCCGCTTTTATTGCCTTAATCATGACGGGGGTTGCTCTTGCTGTCGGCGTCGTGCGGCCGGAACAAAAAACGTCCGCGCAGGCCCCTGATCTTGCAGCGATGCTGCCTGGCGAATTTGCAGAATGGACGCCGGTTGAAATTGCTTCCGTAGTGTTGCCGGTGGAATCAGAAATTGGCCCCGGAGAAGACATTGCCTATCGCGCCTGGCGAAGCTCGACCGGACGCATTGTGACGCTCGTCGCCGCGTATGGTCCGCCGCTGGGCGACTCGGTGCGATTGCACCGTCCCGAAGCCTGCTACCGCGGACAGGGGTACCAAGTCTCTCGCAGCGGAGTGAGCCCAATCGACACGCCGTTCGGAGACGTTCCCTTAATTCGTCTTGAAACGGAAAAAGCGCTGCGGCGTGAAGCAGTCTCCTATTGGTTGAGGGACGGCAATGATTATGTGCAAAGCGAAGCCGGACACCAGTTATTGTTTTTTAAACGCGGTCTTTCTGGCGACGCGGACGGCGCGTTGATCAGAGTTTCAACGCTTGGAGATGGTGAAAACGCATACGCTGTGCACGATCAGTTTCTACAAGATTTTGTCGCCGCCTTGCCGCCAGAGGGGCGCCGCCTGCTTCTGGCGAGCCAGTGATGACGGGCGTTTTAAAAACCGGTCCCGGCGTTGTCATTGTCAACTATAATTGCGCGCCGCTGGCGCTGGATGCGGCCCTTAGCGTCCTCGGCGACGATCCATCAGCGCGTGTCGTCATCGTTGACAATTCTTCGACCGACGCATCAATCGAATATTTTCAGCGCGTCTTCAGCGATCGGCGATGTCATCTCAACGGGTGGCCGCCGTCCGGGCCGCCCCGTCCCGTTTTCGCAGATGTCGAAAACGTAGAAACTGCGGTGATAAGCGAAAGCGATACGGTTGACGATCTTGCCCGGCTGACGGTTTTGAAAGCCGCGCGCAATGGCGGCTTCGCGGCTGGATCAAACCTCGGCATGGAATGGTTGCAGCGCCATGCGGCGCCGGACTGGTTCTTACTGCTTAATCCCGACGCCATTGTCGCGAGCGGTTCGATTACAGCCTTCAAGCAAAGACTAGAGCAGGGGCCGGCGGGTCTTTGCGGCGCAAGCGTCCTGCGATTTGAAGCGCCCGGGCGCGCGCAGGCTTTCGGCGGCGCGTCTCTCAACCCATTGACCCTCCTTGGGCGGAATATCGGCGCAGATCGCCCTCTTGGCGCCGCCCCGTCGCCGGCGGATGTCGAAGCGCGCATGGACTATCCGCTCGGCGCCGCCATGGCGCTCAGCGCCGACTATCGAAAATCTGTCGGCGATCTCGATGAGCGGTTCTTTCTTTATTATGAGGAAGCGGACTGGGCGCTGCGCGGCGGTCGGCGACGTCCGCCCGTATGGGCGCCGGGCGCCATAATTTATCACCGCCACGGCGCTGCGGCCGGCAGCAGGCAGGAGCCCGGTTTGCGGGCGCCGTTCTCAGACTATCACATGGCGCGCTCGCGTATGCTGTTTGCAATGAAACGTCGTCCCTTCCTTGTTCCCCTATTGCTGGCGGTTAGTCTGGCGCAGGCGCTTCGTCGTTATGGGCGCGGCCGCATCAGTCAGGCCAAAGCAGTCGCCAGAGGCGCCTTTCTGCAGCGGTGGAAAACAGTCTGAAAACTATTCTGCTTACAGATTATCAAACGCTACCCGGCGTGTTATTTGCGCTTTTTCAAACACATGATACACATCTGTAAGACAATGATGGACGATCATGCAGCAAGATGACACACGGTCGGACAACGCGCCGCAAGATGACGCTCAGAATCGGTCAGACGCGCAAGAAACACCTGATCCTGCAGCCCAGGAGCCAGAAACGCAGGATGCGGCGACCTCAGACGAAGGTTCAGGCGAGGCGATAATCGCCGAGACTGACGGATCAGCCATCGAACAGCTCGTCGGCGCTGATCGTGTGCGTGACTTTTTGGCGATGCTCGAGGGCTGGGTCACCAATCAGATGCTGAATGTCGACCTCGCAATCCAGGCGGGGGTCCTGCTGGCGGCGCTAGTTCCGGCGGCGATTTTCGGCCCGCAACTCAAAAAGCTGATTCAAAGTCAGGTTGCGCCGCGGGCGCCTTATGGAATTCTGCGCCGCGCTGCTGCGGCCTTCGCCCATATCGCAACGCCGATTGCGTTGTTTGTCATTTTGCAAATTGCGGTCGTCTTGTTGCGGTCGTTCAATGTGTTGACCGTGCTTGTCGATGCGGGCGTGAGCCTGCTGACCGCCTGGATCGTCATCAGGCTTGTCACGCTCGTCATCCGGTCGTCTTTCTGGTCAAAGGTTGCGTTCTATGTCGCCTGGCCGATTGCGGCGTTGGACGCTTTCGGCGTGCTTGATGACGTCGTTCGCCAGCTGGAGGCGTTTTCTCTCCCGATCGGGCAAGACGCAAACGGCAATCCGGAACGCTTCTCCGCGTTAGATGTGATTCGCACTGCGTTTATTTTCGGCATTCTGTTCTGGGCGGCGAGTTTTGCGAATAATTTTATCAAGGGCCGCATCAGCGCCATTGATGAGCTTACCGTTTCGTTCAAGGCGTTGCTTTCAAAAATCCTCGACGTGCTGCTGCCGGTGATCGCGCTCGTAGCGGCGTTGCAGATTGTCGGCTTTCCATTCGGCACATTGGCGATATTCGGCGGCGCCATCGGCCTTGGCATTGGTCTTGGCATGCAGCGCACCGTATCGAATTTTTTCGCAGGATTTACGCTCATTGCCGATAAATCCATCAAACCGGGCGATGTGATAGAAGTTGGCGACACCTATGGCTGGGTTACAAATATGAGCGCGCGCTATGTCTCGATCCGCACGCGCGACGGCACCGCCCATCTTGTTCCCAACGATACGTTCATCAATGAAGGCGTGACGAACTGGTCTCATTCTGATCGCGTTGTGCGGCTGCATGCGCCCTTTGGCGTCTCCTATTCTACAGAAGATTTGAGGGGGCTCGCCCGCCGAGCAGAAGAGATCGCCGTTGAGGTGGACCGCGTGCTGAAGTCGCCGGCCCCGCGCTGTAATCTGATGGAGTTTGGCGATAGTTCAGTTAATTTCGATTTGCGTTTCTGGATCAACGATCCGGCGAACGGCACCGCCAATGTGCGCTCCGATGTCTTGATGGCGATTTGGGACATGCTGGCGGAGATGGGGATCGAAATCCCGTTCCCGCAGCAGGACCTCCATGTCAAATCGATGCCCAACGGGCTTATTTCAACACTGGAAGAGCCCAGCGGCGAAGCCGTTTCGTCCCGGTCTGACGGCGAAACTGCGCCGACGCCAAGCTCCTGACGGCTTTTCCCCGGTGTCTCGACCCTCTATAATCATTCACGATTGGCGGAGGGCGACAACGTGGAGTTTACAATGATCAGACTTATCAGTCTCGGGGCGCTGATGGCCGTAGCGGCGTGCGCAACAGCGACACCTTATGGGCCGGCGCAGGGTCAGCGCGGTTATGGATTTTCAGAACAACGAATTGAGCAAGATCGTTTTCGCATTACGTTTCGCGGCAATTCTTCAACAGCGCGGGAAACTGTTGAAAATTCGCTGCTCTATCGGGCTGCTGAGCTGACGGTTCAACAAGGCTTCGATTATTTTGTTGTTGAAGAAAACGATACTGAGGCGCGCACAAGCTTTTCTTCATCCGGCGGCCCCGCCTTTTACGGCCGATATGGTTTCGGTTATCCGTTTTATGGGGCGGGGTATGCGTTTCCATACTACGCATACGGATTTGGTTGGGGGTATCCTTACAGCGGTTATACGCGCGAAATTACCCGCTATTCCGCCATCGCGTTTGTCACTATGCATCCTGGCGAGAAGCCGTCAGATAATCCGCGCGCCTTTACCGCGCGTGAAGTGCTGGCGAATCTGGGTCCCGTTGTTCTTGGCGACCAAGCAGGGTTGTGAGGCAATCGTCAAATTCAGATTGCGCGCAGGTTTGGGCGCGTCTGTTCTGCGGCCGCAGCTTCGTAAACGACAACAAATCCTCGCGGCGTGTGTCGGATGACAATGCCACGTCGACGTCCGACGTGAATCTCGGCGCCGATCGCAGGCTTGCGCGGCGCCTCAACGGATATGCCGTCCACTGAGTTATCGATTAGCTTAACGTATAGTGATGCGCCGTCCGCCAGCCGGCATGCGATGCGCTCTGAAGAGCCCCGATGGCGAAGGGAAAATCGCCTGTCCCCCAGGCCCTCGCCAAACTTCTCATTGACACGGAGCATGAGTTGTTCGGTCAGGCGCGCGCGGCGGCTTTTTGAGAGCCGGAATGAAACGCCAAGCCCGTCCGGCAGCAGACGGGCAATCGTGCCCTCAATCTCATCAAGACCGGTGATCCGAATGCTGACGGCATCGCCGACAGAAGCGTTTGTTTCAGCCATCACAGCAAGTCCGCCGGGTGAAATATTCAGTAAGCGGCCTTCATATTCATCTACTGTATTAACCGTGATGTGCGCCGGCAGATTGAGGCTGATGCGCCGATAACGTCGCGCTTCGGTCTTTGCCATGGTTAAATTCCCATAAATCTTCATTGCCGTGCCGGGATTGCAAGCTATCGGCCATCGCTCAAACCTTTTCTAAAGCGTAAGATAAAATTGTAGCTGTCGCGCCTGCGAGAGCGCTTTTTTAGCCCTCACAAATTGCCCTCTATGAAGCCTTGGGAGATGTTAGGGTTAATCACTGTCCCATCTTGACGCGGCCTGTTCGAGTTCCAATTTAATGGAAGGGACTGATCAAGGGGCATTATGACTGCGGCACTGAGAGCTTCATTGCTTCAACGCGCTTGGCGCAAAGTCGACATCAAGCTTTTGATTGGCGATGAAATGCACATCGTGCGCTGGCGCCGGCGCTGGCTGTTTGATGAAGTGCTTTTCGACGACCGCCGCGTCGCGACGGTGCGCGGATTATTTTCCCGTGAAACGATTTTCGGTCTCGACATGGCGTTGGGGGAGGGCGCGCGCCTTCCGCTTGTGCTGATGATTGATCCTGAGGCCGGCTGGGACGACTGGCTTGGGGAAGGGCGCCCGCGGGGCGTGCGTCTTGAGTCGGCTGATAGCGCTCTTCTCGCTTTTGGGTCGCTGGGCGCTGACCCGGCTGAACCTTTCCGCCGGCTTTATGATCGCGCCATAAAAGCGTTCGGTCTTTCGTAACCGGGGCAAACCCGCTAGCGTCGCTGCTTCCGCTTAAATGAACGGTTTGCATGGGAGCGCGAGATGTCGTGGTGGTTTGAAATCAAGCTCTGGAAACGAGTGTTTCTTGGGCTCGCGCTTGGCGTCGTATTTGGCGTTGCCGTAACGCAAACCATGGGCATGGAGCGTGGCGGCGCCCTGCTTGAGGACGTCAAAATCGTCGGCGACATCTTTATCGCGATGATCCGCCTCGTCATTATTCCATTGATCTTTATGACTTTGGTCGCCGGCGTATTGGCGCTTGGCGATCCGGCTCGGCTTGGCACCATCGGTTTGAAAACGATTGCGCTATATCTGCTGACGACCCTCTTCGCTAATGTCATCGGCCTCACAATGGGGACGATCTTCCGGCCCGGCGCAGGTGTTGAGCTTGGCGAAGCGGAGCCGCGCGCGGTCTCCGCCGAGGCGGCCGGCTTTCTCGATCGGATTATTGGCATGCTCTCCAAAAATCCGTTTGAGAAGTTCCTGAGCGGCGATGTGATGACGCTTGGCCTCACCGCTATTCTGATTGCGATCGCAGTCATAGTGGCCGTTCGATCAACTAGCGCCGGTGAGCGAAAACCTGCTTCCGGCGTCTTGTTCGTCGCCCTGTTTGCGCTCGGGGTTGCAGCGGCTTCCGGGGATATTCTCGTCGTTATTTTCACATCGATCGTATTTGGGATCATCGTCCTTTTTACGCGCAGCGCCGGCGAGCCTATTGCGCAATTTTTCGCTTATGCTTCAGACAAGGTCCTAGGCGTGACGCAATGGATTATGGAGCTTGCGCCCTTCGGCGTTTTTGCGCTGATTGCGTTTGTTGCCGGCACCAAGGGGCTTGAAACATTTACAGCTATATTCTGGCTTGTAGTCGCCGTTTATCTCGGCTGCTTTTTACATATGGGGCTTGTTTACGGCGGGATCGTCAAGTTTGGCCTGAAGCTGCCTTTCATCAATTTTTTCAGAGGCATCCTCGATGCCCAGATGGTCGCTTATTCAACCTCGTCAAGTTCAGCGACCCTGCCGGTCACAATTTCCAACGTCTCAAAAAACCTCGGCGTGTCAAAGTCTGTGGCAGGTTCCGTTTTGCCGCTCGGCGCGACGATCAATATGGACGGCACAGCGCTTTATCTCGGCATTGTCGCCCTCTTCACGGCGCAGGCCTTTGGCTATTCGCTCGAGCCACAGCACTATTTCCTCATCGCGCTGACTGCTGCGCTCGCGTCTGTCGGCGCCGCCGGCATTCCTTCCGCATCGCTTTTCCTCCTTGCAACCGTATTGCAGGTTTTTGACGTCAGCCCGGAACACACCGCTCTGGTGGTTGGCTTCATTTTCCCGTTTGACCGTTTGCTCGACATGATGCGCACGGTCGTCAATGTCACCGGCGACGCCACAGTGGCGACGACTGTCGCAAAATGGGAAGGAGAACTCGAAGAGGAGACCTTCAGATCCAGGGCGGCGCAGTGAGGCCGCCATATTTTTTTCGTAATTTATGTGCAATATTACACATACTAAACGCCAAAGGGGAAATTCAGCGGATAGGGGCGAATATGTTGAGAATGGCGGCTTTCGTCGGGATGGTTTTCATCGCGGCTTGTGCAACATCTGAAACGTCAACCGAGAAGAGCGAATTCGTTGATTTTGACGCCCCGACAAGGGCTTCGAAACGCGAGACTTTGCCCGTGGTTGCGCCGGACGATTTCAGTGTGTTTGCTCCCAAAGAAACAACAAGTCGTTTGAATTTTGACTATACCGCTTTGAGTTCAATGCTGAGTGCAGTCGTTTACAATTTGGGACCATCAACGAGAAAACGTCCGGCTGACGTGCGCCCAAACCTCGGGACTCGATTTGTATCAGGTCATACCTCGCCGTTTCGGCTCGAAGGCAACCGCATTACTTACTCAATTCTGGATAGGGCCGTTTTCGATGCGATGACGGAATATAAAGATGAACTCGTCGCCATCGGCAATCAGTATGAGCTTAGCAGCTTAAGTAAAAACGTCCAACTCGCGTATTGGCTCAATTTGTCAAACGTGCTCACCATTGAGACGATTGCCAAAAATTATCCAGTCAAAGACCCTAAAAAAATGCGGCTGGGCGATAACGGCGAACGGTTTGAAGATGTCAAGCTTGTTACTATTCGCGGCGTTCCGCTTAGTCTAAAAGATATCCGCACCAAGATCGTCTATCCGCACTGGAAGTCGCCTGAAATCATATACGGTTTTCACCGCGGCGACATCGGCGGGCCTTCTATAAAAGGCCAAGCATTTACTGCTGAAAACGTATCTCGTCAGCTCGACAGTTTAGCCGGCGAATTTGTCAACTCATTGCGCGGTGTGTCCCAGCGTCGCAACATGCTAGAAGTTTCTGCGATATACGAAGAGGCGCGGCCTTATTTTTTCCCGTCGTGGCCTACGGATTTTCGTGAACACTTGCGCAAACATATGCGCGACAGCGTTTTGGAAGAAGTAAATCTCAACGCTGAAATCAGAATTGCCGATTATGAAACCCGAGTTGCTGATCTAGCTGGCGGCGATACAACGTCGACAGTTGCTGAAACCCAAGCATTCGACGCCATCTTTGGCAGATCTTTCGAGGACCAAAATAGCGGCATACCTGCAGGTGCAGCCCGTCTTATTCGTGAGGTGGAAGAGAAAATGGAAACGCTTCGCATACAGGGGCGATTGCGCGGGCGCGTTATTATTGAAGATTTGCCTGACCGCGCATCGCCGCTTGTCGAGTAAGGCGTCTTTTTGATCTAGGGCTGATACGCGGGCGTAATCCAAAACATGACTATGTTTCGTTGCTTATTGGCCTTCGCGGCCATTGTCCTCATTGCCGCCATTTACTGGGCCATGGGCGCCGATGATCGGGGCCTGGGTCCGGTGCTTGCCGAAATGGCGTCCAAGCCGTGGACGATCGTCACGTTAATTGATCTTTATCTCGGCTTTTTCCTGGGCGCGGCGGTGATCTGGCTTTTTGAGCGGAGCCTCTGGGTAAAGCTGCTCTGGGCGGCGCCGGTATTCGTTCTCGGCAATGTCTGGACTGCGGTCTGGTTCGCGATCCGATTACCGGAAATCAACCGACGCATAAGAGCCGTACAAGGATAATTCTATTCGATTTTGTACTGCCGGCCTATAAAAAATAAGAGCGCGCCTGTCTGCGGATCGGGGACAGGCTCAATATAGAGCTGAAATAGAATTGGCGTGCCGTCTTTCCGATAATTCAGAATTTCAGTGTCGATCACCTGCTCGTCAGCCAATGCTTCGCGAATTTTTTTAATCGTGGATTTCTTTGTTTCAGCGCCCTGCAGGAAACGACAGTTTTTCCCGATGACTTCATGCGGCGCATAGCCGGTCGTTTCGTAAAAGGCCGGCGATGCATAAACGATCGGCGTATCGCGCATATGCGGTGAGCTGATCACGAAACACTCGTTCAGAGCGCGTGTGATCGTGCTCGCGAGGACCCCGACATCTCTTGACACCAAAGGCGCTTCGGCGGTTTCAGGCGGTGGTCCGCCCATGCCGCGGCCAATCAGTTCACGAATAGCGGCTGCCCGGCTTGGCAGGCGGTGCTCGAAGCGCCATTCGTCAATTTTGTCGATTTCGTCGCGGTTGAGAGAAATAGAAAGCTTGCTGGCGCGCACTTTGTCTTCATTCATGTTCCAAACGCTCCATTTTCGTGAGCGATAACAAGTTTCTTACGCGACCGCTTTAATCTGGGATAATATTGCCGGGTTGTCATTGGCTTTTTTAAAGCTTATGACCCGGAACATTCGGGAAAACACGCCGTTTTCCCGTCCGCCGGTGCGAAACCCACAAATATTGGGCTGGGGCCGGGGATGGACCGCCGTCGGGGTAACGCCCTCACGGCGGCGATTGTCGTTTGCGGTTTTGCCATTACGTTTGAGTGGTGAAATCCGGAGAGAATGGAATGTTTGAGAGCTTAAGCGATCGACTGAGCAACGTTTTTGAAAAGCTCCGCGGCAAGGGCGCGCTGGAGGAAAAGGACGTCAGCGAAGCCTTGCGCGAAGTCCGCGTTGCCCTGCTTGAAGCGGACGTGGCGCTGCCGGTCGCCAAAGAGTTCATTGCGCGCGTCAAAGAGCGCGCTGTCGGACAGGAGGTTCTCCGATCGGTGACGCCTGGCCAGCAGGTCGTCAAGATTGTCCACGATGCGCTCGTCGAGATGCTCGGCGGCGGCGAAGGCAATGAAGGCGCATCGGCCCTCTCTTTTGCCACAACCCCGCCCGCGGTCATCATGATGGTGGGCCTGCAAGGCTCCGGGAAGACGACCTCAACGGCGAAGATCGCTCTGCGCCTCCAGAAGCGCGAAAAAAAACGCATCCTGATGGCCTCGCTCGATACGCGCCGCCCGGCCGCGCAGGAGCAGCTCAAAATTCTTGGCGAGCAGGCGGAGGTGAAGACCCTGCCAATCGTCGCCGGCCAGTCGCCGCGCGATATCGCCAACCGTGCGCTCGAGGCTGGCAAGCTCGGCGGCTATGACGCCGTCATGCTCGATACGGCGGGCCGGCTCTCCATCGATGAACAATTGATGGCGGAGATCGCTGACATTCATTCTGCGTCGAACCCGATTGAAACCCTTCTGGTCGTTGATGCGCTGACCGGTCAGGACGCGGTTGAAACGGCGACCCGATTTAAAGAGCGTGTGTCCGTCACCGGGGTCGTCATGACACGGATCGACGGCGATGCGCGCGGCGGCGCAGCGCTTTCCATGCGAGCCGTCACCGGCGCGCCGATCAAGTTTGTCGGTATCGGCGAGAAGCTCGACGCTCTCGATGCTTTTGAACCCGATCGCATGGCGGGTCGGATTCTCGGCATGGGCGATATTGTTTCGCTCGTCGAAAAAGCGTCCGAGGAAATGGACGTTGAGCGCGCCAAAAAACAAGCCAAGCGTATGGCGAAAGGCGAGTTCGATATGAACGATCTTGCCGAACAGTTCAAACAGATGCGCAAAATGGGCGGTCTTGGCGCGATCATGGGGCTGATGCCCGGCATGGGCAAAATGAAAAAGATGGTCGATCAGGCCGGCGGTCTCGATGACAAGGAAATCGTCCGGCAGGAAGCGATCATTGGCTCCATGACGAAAAAGGAGCGCAAGAACCCGAAACTCATGAACGCCTCGCGCAAAAAGCGCGTCGCTGCGGGATCAGGGACAAGCGTTCAGGAAATCAACAAGCTGTTGAAAGCGCACCGTCAGATGGCGGACATGATGAAGAAAATGGGCAAGGGCGGCATGAAAGGGATGGCCAAGCAGCTTGCCGGAATGGGCGGGGCAGGCGGGGGCATGCCCGATCCGTCTGCGTTGCTGGATGCCGGCAAGGGTAAAAAAAGCTCATCCAAAGACGAAGACATCGATTTCGATGCGATTGAAAAAGCGCTCTCCGGCAAAGGCGCTATGCCGCCGGGGCTGGGCGGTCCCGGCATGATGGGCGGCGGCCTGCCGGGTTTGGGAAAGAAAAAGTAATTTTTACACTGACAAAGAAGGAACAGCTAAATGTCACTCAAAATCAGACTGGCCCGGGGCGGGTCGAAAAAACGCCCATACTATTCGATTGTTGTTGCCGATAGCCGCATGCCGCGGGACGGGCGATTCATTGAGAAGATCGGCAGTTATAATCCGCTCTTGAAGAAAGACGACGAGAAACGTGTTCAGTACAATGAAGATCGCGTCAAGCACTGGCTCGGCGTCGGCGCGCGCCCGACCGACCGCGTCGCACGGTTCCTGTCCGTGAACGGCCTCGTCGACTGGAAAGCTGGCAACAATCCGAAAAAGGGTGAGCCGGGCGAAAAAGCCAAGGAGCGCATCGAAGAAAAGCGCGAGAAGGAAGAAGCGGCAAAGGCTGCTGCGGCCGCCCCTGCAGAAGAAGCGCCGGCTGGGGATGCGCCTGCTGAAGAGGAAACATCCGAATAGACTTCAAAACCCGGCGCTGTTCTGTCTGAACAGCGCCGCAGCTTTTGAGTTCGTCCAGGGCCGTTTTGTTTCGCCTGCAAATGCGGCTATTGTGTCGCATCTGGTTTGGAGGCTCTGCGTTATGGTAAAAACTTTTCTTTCCCTGCTGGCTTTGTTCGGCATGGCTCTTTCGTCATCCGGTTGTGTCGTTGCGCTCGCGGCCGGCGCCGGCGCTGTCGCCGCTGATGAGATCAACGAAGGGGACGGCAAGTTCGACCCCCTCGAGGAAGCCTATGACGGCGATCCGTCGACTGCAGGCCCGCTCGACAGAGAAGACAAAGGCGATAAAGACGACAATTGATCTGACAAGGTCTTACGCGCTCAAGGTCTTAGCAAGGCGTTGAAGCGCCTTGCTTTGTCCTGTGCGCTCCGCCTAGTCTGCGCGCTTTGAAGAATTCCGAGGGGCCCTCAAAATGCAAGAATGGATTGGAACGACCAACGCTTTGGTCTGGGGATCGGACAGTATTCCCTATCCGCCGGTTCTTCTTCTTTTGCTGGGCACTGGCCTTTATTTGATGATCCGGCTGGGTTTCATGCCGATCATGCGGCTGCCATACGCCTTCGGTCAGCTGCTCAAAAAGCGCGACAACGCCGGCGAGGAAGGCGACGTCTCCCCTTTCGGCGCCCTGATGACGGCGCTGTCATCAACGATCGGCACTGGCAATATCGCCGGTGTGGCTGTCGCCATCGCCATAGGCGGGCCGGGCGCGGTGTTCTGGATGTGGGTGACGGCGCTCGTCGGCATGGCGTCCAAATTCGCTGAAGGCGTGCTGGCGATCAAGTTTCGCGAAGTCGATGAGGCGGGCCGTCATGTGGGCGGTCCGATGTATTACATCAAAAACGGCATGGGCTCGAAATGGGCTTGGCTCGGAGGCATTTTCGCGTTTTTCGGAATTTTTGCTTCCTGGGGCACAGGCGCCTCGATACAGGCGAACTCGATTGCCGACGCATTGAATGAAAATTACGGCATTGTGCCCTGGCTCACCGGACTTGTTCTGGCTTCTGGCGCGGCGGCGGTTATTCTCGGCGGCATCCAACGGATTGCCAATGTCGCCTCGAAACTCGTGCCGTTTATGGCGATCAGCTATCTTACAGCCGGCCTGATTGTTGTCGGCATGAATGCTGACGCCGTCCCGGCGGCTTTCGGCAAAATCTTCTCCATGGCATTTGGCATTGATGCGGCGAAAGGCGGTTTTGTCGGCGGTCTCTTGCTGCTGGCGATGCAAAAGGGCGTTGCGCGCGGCATCTTCTCCAACGAGGCCGGGCAAGGGTCTGCGCCGATCGCTCACGCGGCGGCGAAAAACAACGACCCTGTCAATCAGGGCATCGTCGCCATGCTCGGCACATTCATCGACACGATTGTCGTCTGTTCCATCACGGCGCTGGTGATTATCACCGCCGGCATCATTCCAGAAGCCTGTGAGCCGTTTGTGCGCGAGTCGCTCGTCAGTCTGCCCGCGCAATGCGAAACCGGCGCGCCGCTGACTGTGAACGCGTTCAATCAGTCCCTGCCGGGCATCGGCAATCACATCGTGGCCATCGGTCTCGCCGTATTCGGTTTCACGACTATTCTCGGCTGGAGTTACTATGGTGAGCGATGCGCGGAATATCTCTTCGGCGAGCGCATCGTTTTTCCGTTTAAAATCAGCTGGATCATCTTCACCTTCTTTGGCGCCAGCGTGCTGATGCTGCAGGAAGGCGGCGCAATCACCGACGTCGTCAGCTTGTTCTGGCTCGTCGCAGACACGCTGACAGGTCTGATGGCCGCGCCGAACCTGATCGCACTGCTTGCGCTTTCGCCCCTCGTCGCCCGTCTGGCGAAAGAGTATTTCGAGCGCGAAAAAGCCAAGAAGCGCTAAAGCGTTCCCGACACGCGAAATCGTGTTATGCGCCCTGTTGCCCTTGCGTTTCGGCGCGCGCTATTCTCATGTGAAACGGGACGGGAGCATCGCGCGTGAAATTTGGTATTGCGGCGTTACAGGGCTTTATTGGGGCATGCGCGCTTAATGCGGCGAACATCGCCATTGCGCAGGACGCGCCTGAAGACGGCTTCTATGTCAGGGCCGGCGCTGGGGTGAGTTTCCTCAGCGATCTGGATCAGGAATTTACGTATAACCCGAATATTCTTTCCATCGTAACGCCGCCGACGGGCGCGGTTATCGATACCGAAGCCGGCTTTGTCGCGTCGGGAGCTGTTGGTTTCAATTATGCGGACGGGATTCGCACGGAGCTGGAATATCGCTACGCCACGAACGGGATTGATGTCATCACACCCATTGGCGGGTTTAACCCGGACGCCGGGCCTTTTCCGCCCTCCGCTAGTGATGAAGACATCAACGCCCATTTCGTCTTCTCGAACTTCTACTATGATTTCAATAATTCCAGTTTTTTAACGCCCTTTATCGGGGCCGGCGTTGGCGGCGCCTTTGTCAACGCGCCTGACATCGGGTCGGACGCTGCGCTGGCTTACCAGGGACGCGCCGGCGTATCGGCTGGTCTCAATGACGGCTTTTCGGTCGACCTTGAATATATTTATCTGCGAACCAACACGCTGCGCTTCGGTCCGGACCCGGAGGACTTTACGCCTGACGGACCGTTCGGGCCCGCTATTGACGGCGATAATTATCAATCCTCTTCCGTGATGGTTTCGCTGCGCAAGCAATTTTAGGCCGTTCTCCTGGGAAGAGGGGTGCGTCTTCCAAGGCGTTTACCAACAATTCAAGGCTAGCGGCCTATCATTGCAATTATGTCGAACGACCAGACATCCGGCCGTAAAAAGCGGCTCATGCCGCGCTTTCTTATAGAAACCGGGCGGCGGTTAAAGACGTCTTCAAGCGGCGGTCCAGTCTCCGCGCGCCTTTCCACCTGGGTCGGCATCATCAGCGCCAGCATTGGCGGTTTCCTGGGACTCACAACCTATAGCGAGGATGTCGCCAAGAAAGTCGATCAGAGCGTCGAGAAAACTTTCGACATGATCCATGCCTTCAATGAGCCTACCCTCTCCGAAGCGCGTCTTCGGGTCCTCTCGTATGTGAAGGCGCGCCGGCTATGCGATGCGCGCGTTTTCTACCGCGAATTGACTGAGGACGACTTCGTCCGTGTTCTTGATTTTTTTGATCTCGTCAACGCATGTGTTGACGCCCAGTTGTGCGACCGAACGACGGCGGAGCGATTTTTCTCTCCTTATGCAAACTATCAATGGCCGATCCTTAAGAATAAGGCCGATGAGCTGCGCAGCGGCGAGCAATCGATCAGAGCCGATACGGCCTTTGGCGAGGGCATGGAGGCGTTGGCGATTGCGCCGACGCCGGCGCCGCCCTGCGACGGCAACTTCTGACATCCGGCCTGCTTGCAGCATGATGTTGTCAGGGCGTAAAAGCAGGTCATGATTGCAGACTGGAACCTCTATCTCGCCTTTGTTGCTGCGTCGGCGCTTCTGGTTTTAACGCCGGGGCCTATGGTCGCCTATCTAGTGGCGACCACCCTTGCCCATGGTTTGCGCCACGGATTGATGGCGCTGATCGGTTCCGCCGCCGCATCGGCGGTTCAGGTTACGCTTGTCGTTTTGGGGTTGGCGCTGATCCTTAGCGCCGCGAGTGAAGCGTTTTTCTGGATCAAGTGGGCGGGCGTCGCCTATCTCATCTATCTCGGCGTCAAAGCTCTTCGGGCGCCGGCGGACGATGTGTCGCCAGCTCTTGCGCCCAGCAGGTCGCAACAGCGCACGATTGTCGAAGCGTTTCTGGTCAATCTCACCAATCCGAAAGCCTTGTTGTTTCATGGCGCTTTTCTGCCGCTGTTTGTCTCTCCGGCGGCGCCCGCGACGCCGCAGCTTGCGATGCTGGGCGCAACATTCGTTGTTGTGGCGGCGGTTCTTGACGGGGGATGGGCGCTGTTCGCCGCCAGGTTGCAGCCAGTGTTGCGGCACATCGGACGCTGGCGTCACCGTGTGACGGGCGCGGTTCTGTTGACGGCGGCGGCCGGTTTGGCGCTTGCTCGCAAATAATTGCGCAGCTCCCGCCTTCAAAAGCCGATCTCCTTCCGCTAGACCCGGCGGCAAATGACAAGCGCTTCCCCAACAGGAGATAAAAATGGCCCGCAAAAAACTCGCGATGATCGGTTCCGGCATGATTGGCGGCACGCTCGCCCATATCGCTGCGCAAAAGGAGTTGGGCGATGTCGTCCTGTTCGATATCGCTGAGGGCATCCCGGAAGGCAAGGCGCTCGATATCGCGGAATCGGCGCCTGTCGACGGTTACGACAGCGCGTTAAAGGGCACGCAGGACTATAAGGATATCGAAGGCGCCGATGTTTGCATCGTTACCGCCGGCGTTGCTCGTAAGCCGGGCATGAGCCGCGACGATCTTCTCGGCATCAATCTTAAAGTGATGAAGGCGGTGGGCGAAGGCATCCAGCAATATGCGCCGAACGCGCTTGTTGTCTGCATCACCAATCCGCTCGACGCCATGGTCTGGGCGCTGCAGAAATTCTCGGGCCTGCCTTATGAGCGCGTCGTCGGCATGGCGGGCATACTCGATTCAGCGCGCTTCCGGCATTTCCTTGCGGATGAGTTTGATGTTTCCGTTGAGAGCGTTACGGCCTTCGTTCTTGGCGGTCATGGCGACACGATGGTTCCGTTGACCCGCTATTCTACCGTCGCCGGCATTCCGCTTCCCGATCTGGTTGAAATGGGCTGGACTACGCAGGATAGGATCGATGCGATTGTTGATCGCACGCGCAAGGGCGGCGGCGAGATCGTTGCGCTTCTGAAGACAGGGTCTGCTTACTATGCGCCGGCGGCGTCGGCGATTCAGATGGCGGAAAGTTATTTGAAGGATAAAAAGACAGTCGTTCCGTGTGCGGCGCACCTTACCGGACAATATGGTCAGAATGATCTTTATGTCGGCGTGCCGATTGTTCTTGGTGGAAACGGCGTTAAGCGTATCGTGGAAGTTAATCTCAATGCCGATGAAAAATCGATGTTCGACAATTCAGTGGCCGCGGTACAGGAGCTGATGGAAGCCTGTATTAAACTGGACCCAAGCCTCGCTTAGAGGCCGGGAATATTCTGGTTAGGCGGGGCTGCTTTTGCGGCCCCGCTTTTTATCGACCGCTGTAGAAACCTTGCGTGAATCGTTGGCTGCGCGGTCCGTTGCCGGAATAAAAACCTTGGGTGCGTAGGCGACGAAAACTTCTAAACCGATAATTGTGGGTGACTTCAACAGAGACGGTCTGGCGCGCTGTGGGCCGGGGCGCAGGTTGATTTTCGCCGGCCAGTCGGCGCGTGCCGCGGATAAGGCGCACCCCGGCCGTTTCTTCAACGGATGCGCCGCCTGAACGGTCCGTGCGTTCCGCAGCGCCAAATTGCGTCAGAATTTTCGGGCCTTGTTGGGCGCTTGCCTCGGCAATCATGACCGTTGAGATCGCGGCTAGGCCGGCGATAAATTTTACATGCGTGCGCATCGTCAAACTCCACTTTTGCTGGACACATCCTGTACGGAGGATCGCTCGGGTTCAAGCAAAACAGATCAAATCAAGTGCATGTGAGCGTTCGTCCGCACGCCCCGTTAGAATAGTGCATATGGAGATCGCCCGTTACGGGTTATTGAAGGCCCAGTCGGTCAAACAGCGTCTCGTACCCATTGATGCTTTGCACCCATGTTCGCTCGTTCTCGACAAACTGGCGCCCTGCAGTTTGCATGTCGGGCCAGTTTTCACGTGACGCCAATGCGGCGCAAACGGCTTCGCTGACCGCCTGTCCGCCGCCGGCGGCAAATAAAAACCCGGTCTCGCCGTCTCTGATGAGTTCGCGGTGGCCGCCAACGTCTGATGCAACGACAATTTTTTTGAGCGCCATCGCTTCAAGCGGTTTGAGCGGCGTGACGAGTTCGGTAAGGCGAATGGGACGCCGGGGGAAGGCAAGGATATCGACAACGCTGTAATAACGGTCAATGTCCGTATGGGGAACGCGCCCGGTCATAACAATCGCCTCGCAGGCCGGACTTTGCGCCGCGCGCGCCGCGAGGTCGTCCGCCATAGGCCCGCCGCCGACCAACAACAGGCCGGCGTTCGGGTGCTGCGAGAGGATAGCCGGCATGGCGTCGATCAACAGATCAACGCCCTCATATGGATAAAACGATCCGAGAAAACCGATAACATCGCGGCCTTCAAGCCCCAGTTCGGTTTTCAGCGCATCGTCGCAGGGGCGCGGGGCGAAATCTTCCGCATTCACTGCATTCGGGATTTGAACCACCCGCTTTGTATCGCCGCGTCGCGCGATAATATCCTGATAGAGACCATCGCAGATCGTTGCGATCCCGTCTGCGTTTCTGATTGCGCGGCTTTCCAGCCAGTGGGTTGCGCGATGGCGTAAAGACCCGGCGTTGCCGGTATGGTTCGCCGCTGCGGCGTCTTCCCAGAATGCGCGGATTTCGTAAATCCAGGGAACGCGAAGCGCCCGCGCCGCCCTCTCTGCGGCCATTGCCGTCAGCACCGGAGAATGGGCGTGAATGAGATCGGGTTCGAACGCGTCGCCGATGTCGATCAGTTTTTTTGCAGAGCGGCTAACCTCCGCCAATTCCCGCAATACGGGCGTGGCGCTCTCTGCACGCGTTGGTCTCTCCGCGCGGTGAAAAGTGAGGCCGTCAACGGTCTCATCTTTTGGGCCCTCGGCCGTATGCCGGGGCGTCGTCACATGGGCTGTTTCCCAGCCGCGCCGGCGCTGCTCGCGCAAGATCGCGCGGCTGCGAAAGCTATAACCGCTTTGCATCGGCAGGGAGTGATCAAACAGATGCAGAATGCGCATAAGAAGGACAGCCTTAAGTCGTGGTTTTGGCTTATCGCGCATTGGCGTGTGGGAGAAGTCTGGATAAGAACACTCAGTTTTTTGAAAAGAGAATTCCCCAATGACCATTCGTATTGAAACCGAGCGCCTTATTCTCCGGCCGATGGAGGCGCGGGACGTTGAGCCGCATATCGCCATGATGCTGGACCCGGAAACCGCTCGGTACTTGACCCCGGATGGGGCGCCGCGCGCGCGCGCTGACGAGTGGCGGTCCGTCGCGTCCTATCTTGGCCACTGGCAAATTCGCGGGTTTGGGTTCTTCTCTGTTGAGGAAAAAGAGACCGGGGAGTGGGTCGGCCGCGTTGGTCCGTGGATGCCGGAAGGTTGGCCCGCTCTTGAGTGCGGTTGGTCAATTGTCTCCAGCCGCCGCGGCAAGGGATATGCGCCGGAGGCCGCAATCGCCGCCGTGCGCTGGATCTTCGCGCAGTTCCCCGACCTTGACCGCATCATTTCTGTCATTGATCCCACCAATGTAAACAGTCAGGCGGTGGCCCGGAAAATTGGCGAAGAGAACTCCGGCGAGATTTTCGAGTTCTGGGGGTTCAGGCTCGATATTTGGTCCGCCGACCGAAAAGCCTGGCTGGATCGGTTTGGCGGCAGCTGAAGCTGCTTGACGGCGCGCCGGCGAGGCTCAACAAGAAAGAGTAACCGAAGGGGTTTCGTCATTATGTTCAAATCCATCGCCGCCGCATGTTGCGCGCTTACGCTTTCTCTCCATGTGTCTGCAGCGCAGGATGCGCCCGCCCCGGCGTTGACCGAAAAGCAGGCGCAAACGGTTGATCAGCTGATCGACAAGGGCCTTGAGGACGGACGCGCTTATGAAATTCTTGAAAGCCTGACGACTGAAGTCGGGCCTCGGCTTGCAGCCTCGCCAGCCGAAGCGCGCGCGAGAGACTGGGCGGTCGCCAAGCTGAAGTCGCTCGGCTTCAAAAATGTTCGTGTCGAAACCTTCACCATGCCATACTGGTCGCGCATTTCGGAAAGCGCTGAAATCGTTTCACCGTTTCCGCAGCAGTTGATTATCGCGGCGCTCGGTCAGTCACCGTCGACGCCGGCTGACGGCATCGAGGCGGAAGTTGTGCGGTACCGCACACTGCCGGAGCTTGAAGCTGCGCCGGCGTCAGAGGCGCGCGGCAAGATCATTTTCGTGGATGAGCCAATGGCGCGCACGCAGGACGGATCAGGCTATGGAACCGCCGTGCTGAAACGCTCGCGCGCCGCTTTCATCGCCGGAGAGCGCGGGGCTGTTGCGGCTCTTATTCGATCCGCCGGCACCGATGATCACCGCAATCCGCATACGGGCGGTTCTGCGCGCGGCCAATTGGCGGCTGTGCCGACAGCGGCGCTTACGAACCCTGACGCCGACCAATTAGCCCGCGCCATGGAAAGAGCGAATGGTCCGGTGACGGTAAGACTGAATATCCAGACATCGTGGGAGGAAAATGCCGAATCAGGAAATGTTATCGGTGAAATTCCGGGGCAGACGGATGAATTAATTGTCGTTGGCGGACATCTCGACAGCTGGGACAATAGTCCTGGCGTAATTGACGACGGCTCCGGCGTTGCGATCACCACGGCGGCTGCGAAACTGGTCGATGAATTGCCCGGCAAGCCGAAACGCACAATCCGCGTCATTTTGTGGGGCGCTGAGGAAGTTGGTCTCTATGGCGCGCGCGCCTATGCGCAGCAGCATAAGGATGAGCTTGATAAACACATCATCGCGTCTGAGTCCGATTTCGGCGCAGGGCGCGTCTATCGGTTTGACACCAATTTCGGTGAGGCCAATCTCCCCAAAGCAACGCCGATGGCTAATGCGCTGCGCCGGCTGGCGATCACGCCAGGCAACAATAACGGCGGCGGCGGGCCCGACACCATTCCGCTGCAACAGGCCGGCGTGCCCGTCGCGCGGCTATATCAGTCCGGATGGGATTATTTCGATCTTCATCACACGCCTGACGACACGCTCGATAAGGTTGATCCGGAAGCGATTAAGCAGAATGTCGCAGCCTGGGCGGCGTTCATCTACATGGCTTCCGAAATGGAAGGCGATTTTCGTTAGGCGTTGTCAGGGGCATGGGCTGTTTTCCACATAACGATATTATATCGCTGGTCGGCGAAACGCCTCGTTACGATCTTGGCGAAAGTGTCGGCCCCAACCTCCATGTTGAAAATATTCTTGATGCTGAAGACTACGCACAGTTGGGGGCGCTTGCCCTTGGATACGGCACAGCGCCCGGCGACGGCGCATTGCGCGAAATTCTGGCGGCGCATCATAATGTCGGCGCAGATGACGTCGTCATAACGGCCGGCGGCATGCAGGCGCTATTCCTGCTGGCGTTTCATTCGTGCTCGAATGGCGGTGAGGCCGCGATTCTGTCGCCGACATTTCCGCTTGCGCGAAATGTGCTCACCGGCGTCGGCGCCAGGATTCGCGACATCCCGGTATCTTTTGACGACGGCTACCGAGTCTCGATGGAGAGGGCAACGGCCGCGATAACGGCGCAAACGCGGCTTGTATGTCTCACTTCGCCGCAAAACCCGTCCGGGGTTACGATTCCAAAGGCTGATATCGAGGCTATCTTGGAGCATATGGCTGAGCTGTGTCCCCAGGCTTATCTCCTTATCGATGAGACCTATCGCGAGGCCGCCTATGACGATGCGCCTGCGTTGGCGAGTTTCGCCGGCGCCGATCCCCGGATTGTTACGTGCGCCTCTCTTTCCAAATGTCACGGCGCACCGGGTTTGCGGCTCGGATGGGTGATGATGGTTGATCCGGCGCTTCGAGAAGAACTGGTGCGCGGCAAGTTCAACACCACGGTGGCGTGCGCCGGGGTCGATGAATTTCTGGGGTTGAGGGTTCTTCAAAGGCGAGATGATATTTTAGGCGCGCGCCGCGCACGCCTCGCCGTCGGGCTCGAGCAGACGCGCGTATTTGTCGAGATGAACGCGAATTACGTCGAATGGGTCCGCCCGGACGCCGGGGCCCTTTGTTGTCTCCGTTTAAAACCCGACCGGTTCGACGATCAGGCGGTGGGCGCTGTTTATGGCCGGTTCGCTGATGCGGATATCCGTGTCGGCGACGGGCGTTGGTTCGGCGATGCGGCCCGCGTGTTTCGCATCGGTTTCGGCCTTCCCCCGAAAGAAACGCTGGCTGAAGCTTATGAGATCATGTCTGATATTTTTCGTTCCGATGCGCATCAGCAATAACGAGCGTTGTCACAGAGCCGTCATAACAACTCAGTGAGAGAGCTAAAAACACAGGAGAAATTTACGACATGTCTCGTACAGTTTTGATATCCGCAGCGGCTTTCGGTCTCGCCGCTTGCGCGTCACATTCCGGACTGGAAAATAAAAGCGCTGCAGAAACAAAGAGCCGCGCTGCCGAAGCGCCGGACGGCGTCATTCAGGCTGTGCCGATGCCGTCAGCGCCGCTTGACCGATCAAAAACGCTGACGCGAATTGTTTTCGCCTCCTGTGCGCAACAGAATGAAGATCAGTCGATCTGGAATGTGATTGCTGACGAAGCGCCTGACCTGACGCTGTTTATCGGCGACAATGTTTACGGCGATGTGCGCTCTAATGATCCGGCGCTCCCGGAATTGAAAACCGCTTATATGCGCCTTGCCCAATCTGAACCTTTTTCGCGGGCCCGCGCCGCCGCGCCGATGCTGACGGTTTGGGACGATCACGACTATGGAATGAATGACGAGGGCGCGGGTTATCAGTACAAGGAGGCGTCGCAGGCGCTTTTCAATTACGTCTGGGCCGTGCCGGACGGCGATGCGCGCCTGTCCCGTCCAGGCGTTTACAATAGTTGGATGCTGGGTGCGGAAGAGGGGCGGCGCGTTCAGTTGATTATCCTCGATGCGCGTTATTTTCGCTCTGATTTAAAGCCGAGCGATGACCGCGGCGCGCCAGGCAAAGAGCGCTATATCCCGGACCCAGATCCCTCCAAGACCATGCTCGGCAATGCCCAGTGGTCGTGGCTGGAAGAAGAGCTAAAAAAGCCTGCGGATCTGCGGCTGCTTGTGTCGTCCGTGCAGGTGATTGCCGACGGCCATGGATGGGAGGCCTGGAAGATGCTGCCTGCAGAACGCGACCGGCTTTACGCCTTGATCGATGAGACCGACGCCAATGGCGTGATTATGCTCTCGGGCGATCGGCATTCGGCGGCGCTTTATCGAAAAGAAGGCGTCAATGATTATGCTCTTTTCGAAGCAACATCCTCATCTCTCAATCTGCCGGCGTCCCGCTGGCGCGAGCAGTCCGGCGAAACCTATATGGAACCCGGTCCAAACCGTCTCACGGATATGATTTACGAGGCCAATTACGGCTTAATCGAGATCGACTGGGAAGCGGGGGCTGTCGATGTCTCCATCCGCAGTGCGGAAGGGACGGAGATCGTCAACGAGGTTGTGGACCTCTCTGCCCTGCGCTAACCCTGTTGCTTCATCCTAAGGAGACGACATGGACGGCGAGGATAAAGCAGCGGCGCAGTGGACGCGGAGCGACGTCGATGCGCTCATATCGATGCCGTTTGCCGAACTTGTCTTCCGCGCAGCAGAAATTCATCGCGAGCACTTCAATCCGAATGAGGTGCAGGCGTCACGATTGCTGTCGATAAAGACCGGCGGTTGCCCGGAGGATTGCGGCTATTGCAGCCAGTCGGCAAAGTTCGACACCGGGCTGAAAGCGTCAAAATTGATGGAGAGGGACAAGGTTGTCGCTGAGGCGAAGCGCGCGCAAAGCGAAGGCGCTTCGCGTTTTTGCATGGGTGCGGCGTGGCGCGAGCCGAAAGACCGCGACATGGATGAGCTTTGCGCCATGGTCGGCGAGGTGAAGGCTCTGGGTCTTGAGACCTGCATGACGCTTGGCATGCTGACGGATAAGCAGGCGAGCGCGCTCAGCGAAGCCGGGCTTGATTACTACAATCACAATATCGACACTTCGCCTGAATATTATGACAAAGTGATCACGACACGGACTTTTCAGGACCGCATTGATACGTTGGAGCGTGTGCGCGCATCGGGCATGAAAGTCTGCTGCGGCGGTATTGTCGGCATGGGTGAAACGCCGGACGACCATGTTGGGTTTCTGATGGCGCTTGCGAATATGCGCCCGCCCCCGGAGAGCGTGCCGATTAATGCGCTGATGCCGATTGGCGGCACGCCGCTCGGCAAGTCTGAGCCTATCGCCGCCCTCGATTTTGTGAGGTTGATCGCGGTGGCGCGCATCCTCATGCCGGCATCTTATGTTCGGCTCTCTGCGGGACGCGAAAATATGAGCGATGAGGCCCAGGCGCTTTGTTTTCTTGCCGGCGCTAACTCTGTCTTCGTAGGCGATGAATTGTTGACTACGAATAATCCGGGCGAGGCCAAAGACAAGGCGCTGTTTGACGGCCTTGGGGTCAAGCTGGTCTAGCCCGGTGATGGCTTTGCGCGGTGTCCGCTGGCGTTCGCGTAGGCAGGCTGCGGCCAGTATTTTCACGCTTGCTTTTTGCTTTAGCGTGTCCTCGCTGCGTGCAGAGGAGGCAAAGATTGCTGTCGCGGCAAACTTCATGCCTGTCGCGCAACAGCTGGAGGAGGTTTTCGAGGCGCGATCCGATCATGATGTGACCTTGATTTCCGGGTCGACAGGGAAATTCTTTGCACAAATCAAAAACGGAGCGCCGTTTGATGTGTTCCTCGCCGCAGATCAGGAGCGCCCGGCGCTTTTGGAAGAAGAGGGCGCAGCCGTTCCCGGATCGCGCATCACCTACGCCGTGGGAACGCTGGTGTTATGGTCGGCGGCGGGAGACAATGTCAGCGCATCAACATTAAAGACGGGCGGTTATGCAAGGCTTGCGCTTGCCCAGCCCCGCCTTGCGCCTTATGGCGCTGCTGGCGCGGACGTGCTGGCGGAACTGGGGCTCGACTGCGTGATTGTCCGTTGCGTTTTTGGGGAGAATGTGGCGCAGGCCTTTGCTTTCGTCAAAATCGGCGCTGCGCCAGCGGGATTTGTTTCGCTGTCGCAGGTGCTGGCGTTGCCTGAAGACGCCCGCGGTGCGTGGTGGACGCCTTCGCCGACAGACTACGCGCCGATACGTCAGGACGGCGTGTTATTGGCAAGGGCTGCAGGCAACGACGCGGCAAAGGCGTTTTTGGCGTTTCTGCATAGCGATGAGGCGATGGGCATACTGACAGACTATGGATACGCCCTTCCATGAGCCTTCCAGACATATCGGCGTTTTGGTTGACATTGCGTCTGGCGATGGTTGTGACTGTTATTTTGCTTTTTATCGCGACACCGCTTGCATATGCGTTGGCGGTGATGCGCTCACGGGTCAAACCGGCGATAGAGGCTGTCGTTGCCTTGCCGCTCGTTTTGCCGCCGACGGTGCTCGGTTTTTATCTGTTGCTGGTTTTTAATCCGTCTGCCCCTCTTGGCGGATTTTGGGTGTCGATGACGGGCGACACGCTCGCGTTTTCATTTGCAGGGCTGGTTGTTGCGTCAGTGTTATATTCGCTGCCCTTCGCAGTGCAGCCGCTGCAGGCGGCCTTTGAAGCGGTGTCAGGCGAATTGACCGAGGCTGCGGCAAGTCTTCGCGCCGCGCCGCTGGATGCGTTTCTGACCATTGTGGCGCCGCTTTCCTTACGCGGTTTTCTCACCGCCGCCGTCCTCAGCTTTGCGCATACCTTGGGCGAGTTTGGCGTTGTGCTCATGGTCGGCGGGAATATTCCGGGAGAAACACGCGTTGTCTCCATTGCGATCTATGAGCATGTTGAGACCCTGCAATATGCTCAGGCGCATGGCCTTTCGGCGCTGTTGCTGATCTTTTCGTTTGTGGTTTTGATTTTTGTTTATCTCTTCAACAGACGGGCGCCGCTTCATGTCGGACGATAATCTCGATTTCTCGGCCAGTCTGACGCTCGGCGATTTTGTTACCGACATTGATTGCGCAATCTCTCTGCAAGGGTGCACGGGGTTATTTGGCGCCAGCGGCGCCGGTAAATCCACTTTGATCAGACTTATCGCGGGCTTTTTACAGCCCTCGCGCGGGCGCATATCCTATCGCGGCGCTGTCTGGTATGATCGGGTGGCCGGCGTCTTTACGCCAGCTTATAAGCGCGGCGTCGGCGTTGTGTTTCAGGACGCGCGCTTGTTTCCGCACCTCACCGTTGAGAAAAACCTTCTTTATGCAGATCGTCGCAGCGACTGCTCGCGGTACGGCTTCGACGAGATTGCCGACGCGTTCGATTTGTCTTCCTTGTTTGCGCGGCTCCCGTCATCGCTCTCCGGTGGGGAGCGTCAGCGTGTCGCCCTGGCGCGCACTTTGCTAACGCGCCCTGATTTGTTGCTCCTAGACGAGCCTCTGTCAGCCCTTGATGCAAAACGTAAGGCCGCGATCCTGCCCTATCTTGACGATTTGCCGAAGCGCTTCGGCGCGCCCGTAATTTATGTCAGCCACAATGTCGATGAAATTGTCCGCCTCGCCAGCAGGACGATTATTCTAAAACACGGCCGGATTGAAGCGGAGGGTGCGACCGCCGATGTCTTGAATGCGCATGGCGACGACGCGCAAGGCGTTATTGTAACAGGCGTTATCGCCGGTCATGATGATCACTATAGCCTCACGCGCATTGATGTGGGCGCCGGCGCTCTTGCGCTTCCCATCAATAAAAACAAGACAGTTGGCGAGACAGTGAATTTACGCATTGACGCCCGCAGCGTGGTGCTTGCCAGATCGCCTCTCGACGGCCTCAGCATTAGGAATCATTTGCCTGCAACCATCCGTGCGATTGCGACCAACGATGAGCGGGCGTCTTTTGTCGATGTCTTGCTGGATGCGCAAGGGATTGCGTTGCGCGCGCAAGTCACCCGCGAAGCGGCGGATGTGCTTGGCCTGGCGCCGGGCGGAAATGTCTATGCGCTCGTCAAAAGCGCAAGTTTCGATTTTTGAAATAGAAAAACCGCCTGCCGGGTGGGGCAGGCGGTTTTGATGCGCGGTGTTTCGACGGTTTATTTTGCGTCTTTTTTTGTTCGGCGATCGACCTTTTCGGCGATGCGAGCCGATTTGCCCCGGCGCTCACGCAGGTAATAGAGCTTGGCGCGGCGGACTTTGCCGCGGCGGACAACATTGATGGAGTCGACCAGGGGCGAATAGATCGGGAAGACCCGCTCAACCCCTTCGCCGAAGGAAATTTTGCGAACCGTGAAGCTTTCGTGCAGCCCTTTGCCGCCGCGCGCGATGCAAACGCCTTCGAACGCCTGGATACGTTCGCGTTCGCCCTCACGCACTTTCACGTTGACTTTGAGCGTGTCGCCCGGCGCGAATTCCGGCACGTCCTTGCCCAATTCTTCCATGTGCTCTTTGTCGAGTTGTTCAATAATGTTCATGACGTCTCGTCCTTGTTGTTGTCGCGCCGGATAGGACCGCCTGCTCTGTATTGCGCCCAGAGGTCCGGTCGTCGCGTCCGCGTAATTTCTTCCGCCTGCTGGCGGCGCCATTTTGCGATCCTGGCGTGATCGCCTGAAAGCAGCACTTCCGGGACGGCCCGGCCCTCAAATTCTCTTGGCCGCGCATACTGGGGATATTCCAGCAGGCCGCCCTCGAAACTTTCCTCGCCCAGTGACGAAGCGGAGCCCAATACCCCAGGGATCAGGCGCACGCAAGCCTCGATCAAGGCCATCGCGGCGATTTCCCCACCGGCAAGCACAAAATCCCCGATGGAGACTTCCTCCACGTCTCTCGCGGCGAACAGGCGCTCGTCAACGCCCTCGAAACGGCCGCAAAGCGCGATCAGGCCGGGGCCTTCGCTGAGCGCCCGGGCGCGAGATTGGGCAAATGGTGTTCCGCGCGGCGAAAGGCAGAGAATTGGCCGGTCGTTTCGGTTAACGGAATCAATCGCGGCGGCTAGAATATCGGTGCGCATTACCAGCCCCGCGCCGCCGCCGGCGGGCGCATCGTCTACCGAGCCGTACTTATTGTCCGAGAAATCACGGATGTTGACCGTGTTAAGCGCCCACAGGCCGCCGGCCCGCGCGCGGCCCAGAATCGAGGCGTCGAGCGGGCCCGGAAATATCTCCGGATAAAGGGTGAGCACTGTAGCGTCGAACATCGGTTTTGAGATGGCACGACGCCCTACTTCAGGCAAGGACAAGCGCCCCCGCCTGAAAGGTTAATTTTGTCCCTTAAGATGCTTATCGAGAAAGGTGACATACGCGTTGGATGCGGCGATGCGGTTCTCCCGTTTGGAGAAGCCATGGCCCTCATCGTCAAAAACCAGATATTCGACCGGAACGCCGTTGGCGCGAACAGCTTCCACGATTTCATCGCTTTCGACTTTCAAGACGCGCGGGTCGTTCGCTCCTTGCACGACTAGAAGCGGCGCCCGGATATTTTCAGCATGAAACAGCGGTGAGATTGCCCGATGCCGATCGCCGTGAACGGCAGGATCGCCCATTTCGTCAAACAGCGCTTCCCTAAAGGATTCCCACCAGGGCGGGATACTTTCCAACGTGCGAACCCAATTCATGACGCCGAAAATATTGACGCCAACGTCAAAGACCTCCGGCTCAAAAGCAAGCGCTGCGCCGACCATGTAACCGCCATATGAACCGCCGATAATGCCGATGCGCTCCTCGTCGATCCACTCCAAGTTAGCGAGCCAGGTCTTGGACGCGACAACATCTTTCAGGTCAACATCGCCATGTTTTTTGTCGTCCAGATGGAAGAAGGTTTTTCCGTAGCCGGACGACCCGCGGTTGTTGATCGCAAAGACCGCGTAGCCATGATTGACAAGATGCTGGATGGTCGCCGAGTAACCGGCGCGACTTTGTCCTCCCGGCCCGCCATGCACCCAGACGAGCGCCGGCGCCGGCGTGTCTGCGGTCGCTGTATGTGGGCGATACAAAACGCCCGGGATATCGAGACCATCATAGCTTTTGAAGCGGCGAACGCTCGCTTCCACCAGGTGGTCTTCGTCAATCGCAGGGTTGAGCGCGTTTGTAAGCGTTTCGATCTCGCTGTTTTTAATGTCGGCTACAACCACATTATTCGGCGAGGTGTCGCTGCTAAGCAGAAAGGCAACTTTTGTTTCATCGCGGCTAAAGCGAACGCTTCCAATTGCGCCTTTCGGCAGCTCAAGCGAACTGATCGAAGACCCTGTTTGTTGATCGCGAATTTTCAGCGTGGTGCGCGCGTCTTCATTAATTGCCCACACGCGATAGCGGCCGGACGGCGAGTATAGAACATACATGACATCCCAGTCTTCGGCGATCAGCTCTGACTTTTCGCCTGTGTCAATGTTATATGTCCATGCCTGCGAGAACTCGCCAAATTCATCGGTTGAGTAGATCAAATTCTGACCGTCGGGCGTGAACCCATAAATACCATAGGCAATATTGCCTTGGTGCGGCGTAACATGAAGCGGCTCGGCGCCGTCTGCTTGCAAGTCGATGACGTAAGCGTCTGAGTCCGCGCTTGTTCGCGAAAGAGTAAGGGCGGCGTAACGGCCATCTGGCGTTACAGCGTCGATACTCCAGCCGGTGTCGTTCTGAAACAGGATTTCGCGCGTATAATCACTGGCGCTATAGCGGTAAAGATCAAAATAGCGCGAGTCCCGCTCATTCGTCAGTATATGGAATGCCTCGCCGTCTTCGAGCCAGTTCAAAAAAGATGCTTTGACATTGTCGCCTGGTGTTAGGTCGCGGATCGCGCCATTCTCATCACGCACATATAAATGGTTAAGCTCGTTGCCGCCTTGGTCTCTCGTGAACAACATGCGTCGATCATCGGGAAACCAACTCACAGCGAAAGTCGAGTCAGTTGAAGATTTTGTAAGCGATGTTGGCGCGGCATCATCGACAGAAAGAGCGTATGCGTTAAAAATTCCTGTCCGGTCGGAAGATATCAGAAGGTCCGCATTGTCAGGAGAAAATGCAAATCCGGCTGCCGAAGCCATGCCATAGCTGGTTGTCTCGAAAAAATCCGCAGCATCGTAGGTAACAATATCGGTATTTTGCGCTGATTGCTTTTGTTTTGTTGCGCCGTCTGATGCGCGCTCATCCATAACGCAGCTGGCGAAAATCAAAGCCGTTGCTGCGACCATGCCGAACTTAAAACATTGTTGCATGTAACCCTCCCAGGATGGTGAGAATAGCATAAGGCCACGCGGAGGCATTGTCAGGCGCCTTTATGGATGAAGCGGCGTCGCTCGTGATGAATTCAAGTATTTATTGAGAGCGTTTAGCTCTAGCGTGGATTATTTTTAGGTTTCTTCGTCGGTTTTGGCTTCAGGCTGGCGACATGCTCGTAACTTTTACGAAACCAGCTGCGCAGCGTGCGCGTATTGGCAAGAAGCTTTTCAGGAATAGCGACATATTCTTTTTGAAAGAAACCGGGGAACGGCTCATATAATCCGTTTCCGTATTTTTCTAAAAATATTTCTCTGTCAGCTGCCGATAGGCGCAGTCCGATAATATCGGCTTTTGATATGGCTGAATACATATTGCCGTTCAAAGACGTGTAAGGTCGAGCTGCGCCTTTCCATTCAACGCCAGGCACAGCGGCCAGCATTTTTCTGTAAGCGCTAAGGACCGCCGGATCGGTGTCATCTTCAAACGGCTTTTTCCTGATTTTTGATGCTGTCTTCTTTTTCAAGCGTCTTCCTCGCGCATAGCCGCCATATCGACATTTATATCGGTGCTGACGATCTCGCCGGTGTCATCGTTGATGGTTGGGGCATCCAACACTTCTATGGCGGCGCGCGCAATCGTGATGCGACCGCCGGGGACGTCGATTTCCGGAACAGCCTCTTTCGTAAATGGAATAAGCCGGACAGTTTTTATGCCTGGAATATCTTTCAGTTCGATAAGATCGCCTGCGCCAAAATTATGAACCGCGGCTACAGCGCCGCATGGCGCGCTGGTCTCATCAACGGCTGTGAGCCCGACGAGGTCTTCGATGTAGAATTCATCTGTATCCGGCGCCGGCAAGGCGCTACGCTCAACGTATAGGCACTCTCCTTTCAGTGCGAGCGCCTCTTCGCGGCTATTGATCTCGGGGGAGCGAACTTGAGCAAGATCTGGCTTTGTCTCGCGGACAAAGCGCAGGGTGAAAATGCGCTGGCCGTCTTCGGTTTTTAAAGGCCCGTATGCGGCAATATTTTCTGCTTTGTCGGTGAATGTCTTGACCAGGGCGTCGCCTTTGACGCCATGAGCGCCGGCAAATGCGCCAAGGCATACAAGATGGTCCTTGTCGGTGATTTTTCTGCCGGTCATTCGTCGTCTTCTCCTTCCGGCGGACTGACCTGGAAGAGCTGTCCCTTCTCCGTCCATAGCACAACGGCAAAGGCGGCCATGCCGAGCACTGCAAATCCGAGGACAATCGGGGTCGTCGTGCCGTCATAAAATTGCGCGACAACGCCGCCGAGAAAACCTGCGATCGTGGTGCCTGCAAATCCGTTCGCCGCAGCGGCGGACCCGGCGATGTGCCCCATGGGCTGCATGGCGAGCGCGCCGGAATTCGGTCCGATGAGGCCTAGACAGAAAAACGATATCGCCATGAAACCCATGAATAAAGTAAACGTCTCGCCCATGGCGGCGACGATGGCGAGGTGCAGAATGTTTGCAATAATAAAAACGACAAGCGCGCCGTGGGTGAGCCTACGCATGCCGAATCGCGCAACGAGGCGCGCATTGGTCAGTGTCGCTGCGCCCAGCGCAGCGGCGATTGCGGCGAAAGCCAAAGCGAAGCCCTGACCGATTTCAAACGTTTCGAGAAAAATCTGTTCCGATGCGCTGATATATCCGAAAAGTGCGGCGAAACATAAAGCCGATGCCACAGTATAGCCGCAGGCGACGCGGTGAAACAGAAATTCCTTATAGGCTGCGATGATCGGCCCGCGGCGCAAAGGCTTTCGATTTTCAGGGCGAAGGGTCTCCGGCAAACGCCAGCCAAGCCAGACCGCGAGCACCAGCCCGTACATCAGGAGCGCGAGAAAAATTGCGCGCCACGGCCCGGCAAACAGGATCAACTGCCCGAAACCGGGCGCAAGGATTGGCGCCGCCATGAAGATGGTGATGGCGAGCGACATGACCTGCGCCATTTTGCGGCCCGAACATTGATCGCGCACAACGGCGATGGCGGCGACGCGCGCGGCCGCAGTCGTCACGCCCTGAAACGCGCGCGCCGCCAGCAGAAGCGAAAAGGAGGATGCGACGACGCTTAAAAAAGAGCCGGTCACATAGCCGGCAAGCGCCCACATCAATACGCGCTTGCGTCCGTAGCGATCGACAAGCGGGCCAAACAGCAATTGCGCGACGCCATTGCCCAGAATGTAGACCACGATAACCAGTTGACGGTCATTATCTCTCGTCGCGCCCAGATCGTCTCCGATCTTGCCAAGCGCGGGGAGCATCATGTCGATCGCAAGCGCGTTCAGCGCCATCACCGCCGCGGTGATCGCGACAAGTTCCGGAAAAGCGAGTTTGGCGCCGGCGCCGCTTTTGACAGGTGCGTCCATGGAGGATGCGTTACGCTTCCCTTGCGGGAATGGCAATCGTTTGGGCATTGACTGAAAATATTGCTATGGGAGCAAAAACGGGAGGCGAAATTTGACCGATCATTCAAGCGACGAGGCGTCGCGCGCTGCGCGCTACTGGCGCGAAAATGTCAAACTGCTTTGTATCCTGTTATCGATATGGTTCGCCGTCAGTTTCGGCGCAGGCATTCTTTTCGTCGATGTGCTCAACCGAATAATGCTGGGCGGTTTCCCGCTCGGTTTCTGGTTTGCGCAACAAGGCTCGATTATCGTCTTTGTCGTTCTGATTTTTGTCTACGCCGCGCGCATGAAACAGATCGAAAAACGCTTCGGCGTCGGCGACGATTAATCCGATGGATACGCAAGCGCTTACTTATCTATTCGTTGGTCTTTCTTTTGTTCTTTATATCGGCATTGCGGTTTGGTCACGGGCCTCATCAACCGCCGAATTTTATGTTGCGGGCGGGCATGTGCACCCTGTCGCCAATGGTATGGCGACCGCCGCCGATTGGATGAGCGCCGCCTCGTTTATTTCCATGGCGGGGATTATCGCTTTTTCCGGTTATGACGGCTCGGTGTTTTTGATGGGCTGGACGGGCGGTTATGTTTTGCTTGCCTTGTTGCTGGCCCCGTATTTGCGAAAATTCGGGCAATTTACAGTGCCGGACTTTATCGGCGAGCGGTACTACTCAAAGGCGGCGCGCGTTGTCGCCGTCATCTGTCTGATCGTGATTTCCTTTACTTATATCGCTGGGCAAATGCGCGGCGTTGGCGTTGTTTTTTCACGATTCCTCGAATTGCCTATTGAATGGGGCGTAGTCGTCGGTATGGGAATAGTTTTCTCATACGCTGTGCTTGGCGGCATGAAAGGCATCACCTATACGCAAGTCGCTCAATATTGTGTTTTAATTTTCGCCTATCTCGTGCCGGCGATTTTCATCTCGATCCTGATCACAGGCAATCCGGCGCCGTCATTGGCGCTGGGCGGCAGCATTGACGGAACGCCTGTTTTGCAAAAGCTGGATGCAACACTTGTCGATCTTGGGTTTACAGCGTTTACGGACGGAACGAAGTCGACAATCGACATGTTTGCAATCACGTTGGCGCTTATGGTCGGCACAGCTGGTCTGCCGCATGTGATCGTTCGGTTTTTTACTGTGCCGAAAGTGTCTGATGCGCGCCGGTCGGCAGGATATGCGCTGGTTTTTATCGCATTGCTTTATTTGACAGCGCCGGCGGTAGGCGCTTTTGCCCGTCTTAATTTTGTTGAGAGCGTGCATGAGAAAACTTACGCCGAAGCGCCGGCGTGGGTGAAGACCTGGGAAAATATCGGTCTCATTGCCTGGACGGACAAGAATGAGGACGGAATTATCCAATACGGCCCCGGCGCGCCGTTCGAGGGGAAAACAGCGTTTACCGGTGATGCGGGCGAGCATGGCGAAAGGCTTGTCGTCAATGCGCCGACAACGAACGCCAATGAAATATTTGTCGATCGCGATATCATGGTGCTTGCGAACCCTGAGATTGCAAATCTGCCCGGCTGGGTTGTCGCGTTAGTCGCCGCCGGCGGTGTGGCGGCGGCGTTGTCGACGGCGGCGGGATTGTTGCTTGTGATCTCCACATCGATCAGTCACGACCTCCTGAAGAAAACATTCCGCCCACAGATTAGCGAGGGATCGGAGTTGCTTGCCGCCCGCGCCAGCGCCGCCGCAGCAATTCTCGTGGCCGGCTATCTTGGCGTTAATCCGCCGGGCTTTGTGGCGCAGGTCGTGGCGCTCGCTTTCGGACTCGCCGCCGCCTCACTTTTCCCGGCGATCTTGATGGGCGTTTTCTTCAAAGGCATGAACCGGGAAGGGGCTGTGGCGGGCATGGTCGCCGGTCTCGCCGTCACGCTTGCCTATATTATATATTTCAAGGCGCCATGGTTCGGCGCCGGTCCAGAGGCCTGGTTTTTTGGCATTTCTCCGGAAGGGTTCGGCGCCGTCGGCATGGCGGCGCACATCGTTGTTGCTGTTGCGGTGATGAAGTTCACCGCGCCAACGCCGCAAAGCGTACGCGACATGGTTGATCGGATCCGTCTGCCGCGAACCGATACTACAGCTTAGTTCTCTTCAAGCGCTTCCAGCGCCTGTTCGCGCTCATAGTCTGAACTTATCGCTTCAGCGACAGCGCGCGCGCGCTGTTTCAGTTCAGCGTTGTCGCCAATGCGATCAGCAATTTCCTCAAGCGCGATGCGGACCTCGTGCTCTGAGTCAACCTTTTCCAGGGCGGCAAACCACGCATCTGCGATGTTCTTGTCTGTAATTCGAGCCGCGCTCGCTTCCAGCACGTTGCGAAGATCGTAATCGCTTTCGATCCGTTCGGCTGCAATCACGAGAAGACGCGCGGCGTATTCGGCATTGAGCGCTTCGTTCTCCAATAGCGATTCCGCAGCAACACGCAGATCGTGATCGCTATCGATAGTTTCATAAAGATCTAACGCCATACCCGCGCCTGTTTCATCAAGCGCAGTGTCGGCGAATACTGAAACAAGACGGCGCTTATCGTGGTCGCTGGAAATTTTTGTTGCTGCGGCGATCAAGGGCTTTACCGTTTCGGCTGTCACAGTCTGACGTTCAAGGATCGACTGCAGCGCCAGAGATAAATCATGATCGCTGTCAATGCGCTGCAATTTTTCCGCAAGCGTCATAATTTGATCTTCTGACAGCGAGGCGTTCTTGTTAAGAAGCACAGCATAGCGCCTGATTGCGTGCCCGCCGGTGAGCTGGTCGATTTCCTCGAGCACGGAGCTGGCGCCGCTGGTGCTGACCAGCGCTTCTACGCGCTCTTCGGCTTTAATGCCGCTGGCGCGCAGAAACCGAAGCGTGAGGGCGCTGATGCGATCTTGCGTATCAGGATTAAGCGTTTTCTCTTCATCGTTGAGCCAGTAGCGGGTCGCAACGTCGCGGCCGTCTTTTTCTAAGAGGAGCCGTTCTTCGCGCCCATTGTCGTTGATTTCGATATCAAGAGAGTTGTCGACGCTTGCGATCGCGCCGCCTTTCTCATCAAGATCGAAGTCTCCGCGCCACTCCGCCTTGATGGAAAGGCCGTCATCGCGCAGCGAAAATTCGCCGCTGTCCCCGCGTACCGAATGGCTGATTGAATCCCCGCCAGCGCCAACCGAAATTGTGGACTGACTGCCGCCGAAAACAACGGCATAGGTTAGCGACAGCGCAATCGCTGCGCCGCTGACAAACATCAGTCCGCGTAAGCTTTTAATCGCCTAAATCTCCATCCAGCCGATAAGGATTATCGAGCGATCGCGCGCGCCTGTCGAGCCCCGCCTTTTTCATTCGCCCTTTTCGGCGGGCGGCTGGTCGTTTCCGGCAGGTTCAAGGAGGCGCTGTTCTGCGGACAAATACTCCTGACCGCGCATTTCCATGAGGCGAGAGGCCGTTCTTTCAAACTCAAAGACGCCGTCTCCGGCGACATAGAGGGCGTCAGGCTCAGCGTCGGCTGAACACACAAATTTGGTGCGTGTGTCGTAAACTGCGTCGATCAGATTGATGAAACGACGAGCCTCATTGCGCTGATCTGCAGTCATCACAGGGATATGGTCGACGAACAGCGTTCCGTAGTGGCGAACAATAGCAAGGTAATCGGCCGCGCCGAGGGGCTGCTCGCATAGGTCCGCAAAATCAAATCGCGCCGCGCCGCGCGCCGCGCGCGGCACGGGAACGGCGCGCCCTTTTATCTCAACGGTTTCGCGATGTTCGCGCGCCCCGCAGATGAGGTTATGCCAGGCGGCGTCCATGGCGGCGTCTGCGCCGGCGCCCAGCGGATGATAATAGACCGGCGCGCCTTCGAGCTTGGCGAGGCGGTAGTCTTTTTCTGCGACCAGCTCAAAAACCTGTGCTCTTTGTTTCAGGAGGTCGATAAACGGCAAAAAGAGTTGCCTGTTAAGGCCATCCTTATAGAGATCATCCGGGTGACGGTTTGATGTGGCGACAATGATGACGCCCTCATTGAACAACGCTTCAAAAAGCCGCCCGAGGATCATCGCATCGGCGATGTCTGAAACCTGAAACTCATCGAAACAGAGCAGCATCGCATCCTGTGCGATATCGAGCGCGACCGGCGGCATCGGATCGTCGGGCGATTTGCGGTTATAGGCTTTATGGCGCCGCCGGGTCTTTTCATCCGCTTCGCGCCAGGCGGCGATGCGGTCATGAACCTCCGCCATGAATTCGTGGAAATGGACCCGGCGTTTCGACGCGATCTCGATATTGTTGAAAAAGAGATCCATGAGCAGGGTTTTGCCGCGCCCGACCCCGCCCCAGAGGTAAACGCCTTTCGGCGGCGCGCCTGCGCGTTTAAAGAAACTGCGTTTGCGCCGGCAATGGTCATGTAGTTGATCATGCAGCGCCTGTAGAAACTTGACTGCCTCCGCCTGTGCTGGATCAGGCGAGAGCGCGCCGTCGCGGATTAACGCGTCGTATCGCGGTTTGGGGCCCCTCTTCACGGAAACGAACCTAGCGCGATCGGTGGGGCGCGTCGACTGTGCTGACGCTGTCCGGAGCAAAGCTCTCTCAGGGCCAATGACAGGCGTGCAATTTGGCATCAGTATTTGTTCATCGAAGGTTTGGGGAGATCACGATGAAATATTTGCCGATATGGGCGCTATGCGCGTTTGCGCTTCTTGCTTGTCAGACGCCGACAGCCGGCGATACGCCGGAGAGCGACAACCAGCCTTCCATTGACGGGGCATTCGCTAACGGTCCGCTGACCGGATTGATAGACTGCGACGATCCCCGGTTCAGAGAGGTTTGCACTCGCGGCCCGAGCATACGCTTTCCGGATTTCTGTGACGACCCCAGATTTCAAGAAATCTGCGAAGAGCTGCGCTATGAAGAAGTGCTTCGCGAGGTTGCCGCCAGCCGCGAACGAATTGTTCTGCGTATTCGAAATCCTGTTGGCGACGGCGCGATTTTCGCTGCGCCGCTTTCGAACAATCGTATCTTTATTTTTTCGCAAGCTAAGTCGGCTTATCCGTATCCGCCGGAAATTGAGTTATGGCTTAGCGCGAACCGTGAGTATCCGCTGCGCAATCACTTTTTCTGGGCGCGGTATTTTGCGGTCTTGGGGGCTGATTGGTCAACGGTTGCGCCTGAAGATGGATCAACGCTTGGGCCTGAATATGACGACCGGCGAACAGATTTCAGCCAGGATTTGTTCATTGCGTCGATGTCTGCTGAGTCTGGCTATTCAAGTTTGCAGATGAGTGCGCATCGGTTTCGCCAAACAGCAATGTCGATATGTTTTGCGCGCGGCCAGCCGCGCTTTGAAGAAATTGCTGAAGACTTCCGCCGCCGCACCACCGGCAGCTTGTCTCCAGATCAACTTGTTTCTCTTTTTCAGGTAGGTTTTGACGATAGTGCGCCTGTTTTCGATCAATGCGAAAGCGATGATGATTGCGGATATAATACCGATGTCATGCTGTCGGCGCGCGGTGATCGTTTTCTATTGCGGCCAACTGTGACCAACGATCCGGGCTTTCTGCATGCGGGGCGATTTTTTGTTTCGGTGGATGCGGCTTACCCGAGACGCTGGCGATTTCCTTTTCTCGTCTACGACCTTGGTCCTGACGGGGACCCGGAAAACCCTGTTTGCGTTGATGATGATGAAGGATTTCTGTTGGCGTTTAATGATGGCGAAGTAGGGGGAATAGGAAGCGGGCCTACCGTTCCGCGCCCTGGGTCGGGCGATACTGTCTACTATACCGATGATATGAGGCTGGCTTTGTTATCGGCTGATGGCGAGCCAATCATCGATGCGGTTACGGGAGAACCTGTACGTCTCAGGGAGGGGCCGCGGTTTCTTGCCAGTACTGAAACAGGCGCTGTCTTTGCCAACTCTTATTTGCTTGCGGAGTAAAGGGAGTTTGTTCGTGCAATGAATAAGCGCGCGTGGGCTGCGATTTTGCAGCGCTTGCTGAAAAAATCTCAGGTCAGCTTTGCTCGCGTGACTATTCCATTTCCTGCGACAGGGCGCGGCGATGGCCAAAGGGCGCAAGCACAATTGCGACGGTAATAACGGAAACGAGAAACCGATAGCCGGCGACAACGGTCGCGATTGCGAATGAATCAGGGTCATGGGCGTATTTGGAAAGCTGGCAGCCATAGACTTCCGGCACGTCAAGCAATAGTCCGCGCGCTGTCTGATCGATCCAGAACAGAAGATACTGGTCCCGGTCTTCGACTTCTGATGACGGTTGGCCCAGGTTGAAATTGTCCAGTGCGGCCGAACATTCGGTCGAGACGTCGATTTCGAAGAAATGTTCTTCAAGCAGCGACGTCGGATCAAAAACATCTTGTTCAATGACGGCGCCGCCGGCGATGTCTGCGCTCTGCGTTGCGACCTGATCTTCGCCATGACCGAGAAGCTTGTGAAACGGAACCAGCGTATATCCGGCCGCCGGTAAGGCGACGATGCTGAGCAGGGTGGCGGCGAAAGATATGCTGAGCGGGCGAAAACTTGTCCGCGCATAGGTCTCGACGACGAAGGAAACCGGGATCAGCACATAGAGGAGCGATGCGACTGCGGTGATCTCGCCGGCGAAAGGAAGGTTCTGATTAAATCCGGTGCTTGTGAAATAGCCGGCGAGAAGAATAACGACGAGGCGGAAAACTGGCGTTGCGCGCCAGTCGCCCATGCGGCCGGCGAAAATCCGGCCCATGCTCAACACAATATGCCCGACCGACTCGATAACGGAAATGATGATGACGAGGGCGAAGGCTGCGCCCACGATTAGTTCCGCATTCACTGCCAGCATCTTTTTACCCCACAAAGCCCCCCTTGAGCGAGCCTAGCGGCGATGAGCTTTCAGGTCGAGGGACGGCCTTCTTCGAGCCTCAGCGCTCCCGAAACATCCATGCTGCAACGCCGGTCGCCAGCGCCGCCGCAGAAAACTGCGCGAGCAGGAACATCGGAACGTCGTTTGGGCGGATGCCGGCGAAGGTGTCGGTGAAGACGCGGGCGATCGTCACCGCGGGATTGGCGAAGGACGTCGATGACGTAAACCAGTAGCCGGCAGTGATGAATAGCCCAACCGCCATCGCAATGCTTTCGGGACGGAAACGAACGCACCCCAAGATCGTCAGCACCAGCCCGAAGGTGGCGACCGCCTCGCCCAGAGCCTGCCCGCCGCCTGCCCGCGCCTTGATGCTTTGCTGCAGGATTTCAAGATCGAACATGGCGTGGGCGAGGGCGACGCCGACAAGACCGGCGACCACCTGCGCGATCACATAGAGCCCGGCCATACCGGCGCCGATGTCGCCGCGGATGAGGAAGGAGAGAGTGACCGCCGGGTTGAAATGGGCTCCGGAAACGGGGCCGAAAATCAGAATCAAAATCACCAGTCCGGCGCCGGTTGCGATGGTATTACCGAGGAGAGCGATAGCGTCATTGCCGCCCGCCAGCGCCTCGCCCATGATCCCGGAGCCTACGACAATCGCCAGCAATAATGCGGTCCCCAGGGCTTCTGCGCCCAGTTTTTGCGAGATGGAAAAGGTCATACCGCCGGCCCTACCCGCGTTCTTTCAGGAAGGCGTCGATCCGTGCGCGGATGTCGGCTAAGACGGCTTCGAAGGCGGCGCGTTTGTCCGCGTCAGACCCTTCGGCTGCGGCAGGGTCCGGAAAGCTCCAGTGTAGGGTCTTAGGAGCGTCGCCAGCTCTTGTCGGCCATACCGGGCAGGTCTCTCCAGCGGCGTTATCGCAGACGGTGATCACCGCATCCATGACCGGGGCGCCCTCGACGGCGAATTCATCCCAACTTTTGGAGCGCGGCGTCCCATCGCCGGCATTGGGCGGAATATTGTTGGCGACCAATGTTTCGAGGGCGAAAGGATTAGGCTTGCCGGTAGGTTTTGAGCCGGCGGAATAAGCACGCCAGGCGCCCTGGCTCGCATGGTTCATATAGGCTTCGGCCATGATCGAGCGCGCCGAATTGCCGGTGCAGAGGAAGAGGATGGTGTTCATGAGCTTTCCGTTCCAAGCGTCAGTCCAAAGTCCTGCAGAAGCGGCGCGACAGCTGCGCCGGGCCGATGATGAACGACGTTCCAGCCACATTGTTGCGCGGCCTCAATGTTTCGGGCGTTGTCATCTATAAAGAGCGTCGCTTCCGGCTCCAGGCCAAAAGTCTCTTCATGATGGCGATAAATCGCCGGGTCCGGCTTGATAAGGCCGATTGCGCCCGAAACCGTGGCCCCGCGCGGCTCGCTCTGGAAGGGATAGAGCGCTCGCGCTTCTTCAAATTTGTCGGCGGAGATATTGCTCAGCAAGGTAACGTCAAAACCCTCTGCGATAAGGCTGCGCATGGTCGCAACAGCGTCATCATGGGCGTGCGGGACCATTTCCCGCCAGTGTGTTCTGAAGCGGCGAATGAGCGCCGCTTTTTCCGGATGTCGCTCGATAAGCAGGTTCTCGCCTTCGGCCCATGACCGGCCCCGATCCTGTTCGGCAATCCAGTCAACATTGCAGATCTCCGAGAGAAAAGCGCTTCTTTCATCCGAATCGGGGATCGCTTCTTCATAAGCGCTGGCAGGATCGAAGTGCAGCAGCACATGCCCGATATCGAAAACGATATGATGTATCGCACTCACAGCGTTTACGCTGATGGCGCGCAACAGCTTTGGTTTGCAGGCGCTGTTTCGGCTTCGGAACGGTCCGGTTCGGCGCCGTATTCGTAGCTTGCGCCAAAGGTCTGAAAGAGCTCCCAGACAGCGCCGTTCGGGTCCCGCGCCCAGTATTTGTTTGAGCGCGCGTAACAGCAGGTCGTGTTTTCCTCTGGCGCAGCGAGGGCGCCGGTGTCCGTAAGGCGTTTGGCGACGGTATCGAGTTCGGCTTGCGTTTCTACGGATATGCCTGCGTGATCGATGCCTGGCGCGCCGCCATGGCTGGAGAGAGAAACATGAGCGCGCGGGTCATCAAGGAGCCATTTTGCATAATCAGCCTCTTTCTGTGTCGGCGCCTGCCCGAACATGGCGGTGTAGAATTTGGTCGAGGCGTCTAGGTCGTCCGTTTTGATGTGAACATGCAGGCGTTTCATGAGGCGCTCTCCTTGATGACATAGGGGCCGCACAGGCGGCGGTCGCCGGCGCAGCAGTCGGCCAGCAGAAAATCAATCAATGCGCGGACGCCGCCATAGTCGGCTGCGTAAATCACGCTGCGTCCTTCGCGGCGGGACTGAATCAATCCTGCGCGTTCGAGTTCTTTGAGATGAAAAGACATATTCGGAGCCGAAACATTCAGACCGGCGGCGATGTCGCCGGCCGCCTCTCCTTGTGGGCCGGCAATAATGAGACGTTTCAAGACCATAAGCCTCGATTCTCGCGAAAGGGCGGAGAAAGCGTCGGAAGCTTCTTTCAATTCCATAATTCAATAATTATTGAAGTATAGAATTAAGTCAAGATCTTTTTGCCTGCGACGAGATTATCAAAAGCGAAGCAAAATTTACCAAGTCTCTTCAGAGTTCGTTATCGACTGATCTTTAATTTTGCATATGTGAGTAGGAGCAGGCAGGCAGGCGTGACACGCTTTCTGACATTATTAGCGATTCTAATGGCGCTTTTCAGCGGCGCAACGGCGCATGCGGAAACGTCAACACTGTATGTAGATTCAGGCGACCCGGCGTTTCCAACGCTTCCGGAACCGACAAATACGTTTGCGATTGTTGATGCGCCGGACGGGTTGGGCGCAACGCTGACCAGCGGCGCTTTTGTCGCCTTTCAAACCGAAACGCTATTTACAAATTTTGGACTGGATCTTGAGGTGCTCGGCGTTAGCGGCGCTGGCGTCGTGCGTGTTTTTGCCGGTCTTACAGACAATAGCGCTGACGGTTTTGGCGCATTGCAAGCAGCGTTCGCTTTTGTCGGCACAGGCGGAAACACAATCAATTCGGCCGCACTCTCAACATTCTGCGCGGGTCTCGGCGGCTGTGACACCTATATTATCCAGCCCCTGTTCGGCACAACGATTACGGTTGACAGCGTTTCGTTTAACGGTGTTGTCGCCAGCAATCCGGAACCTTCGACCTGGGCTTTTATGATCCTTGCTTTCGCGGGCGTCGCCGCGCGATTGAAGGCAATGCGATCAGTCAAAGCCCGTGCGCTTCGCTTCTCGCCGGCCTTCACCTGAGCCGCGAACGATTCTAAGCGCATTGATGCGTCCTGATTGGCGCAACAATGCACCGGGTCCATGCCTTACAAAAACCTCAGCGCTGAAAGGGTTACAGAAACGATCGACACGCTGGCTGCGCGTGTCGAGGAGCGTTTCCCCGGCAGCGGCCTGTCGCGCGTTGCGATAGAGCTGGCCGAAACCTCGCGGCGCTGCGGCGCGGAGGCTGAGCGGTTGCGAGATCCGATTATTCCAATCCGCCTGACCGTGTACTCAATCTGGGTGGCCGGCGCTGCTGCGCTCGTTTGGATCGTATCGTCGGTCCACTACGATGCGATGGAATTCGAGGCGGCTAATCTCGTCATGGTCTTGGAGCCGGCCATGAACCTGGCGGTGCTGATGGGTCTGGGCTTTTTGACGTTGGGACGGCTTGAAGAGAACTGGAAGCGTCGCAAGGCGCTCGATTATCTGCATGAGCTTCGCTCGATCGCCCATGTCGTTGATATGCACCAATTGACGAAAGACCCCTATCGCAGCGCTTTGCCGGCGACGGAGCACTCGCCAAAGGTGGTGCTCACAGGACCGCTCTTGGAGCGCTATCTCGATTACTGTTCGGAGATGCTGTCGCTTACGGGAAAACTTGCGGCGCTGTTTGCGCAAAGCTGCCGCGATGGGGAGGTTGCGGCGGGCGCGAGCGATGTGGAGCAACTTTCGACTGCGATGTCGCGCAAGATCTGGCAGAAGATCATGGCGTTCTCGCGCTATGAAACGTCCAGCCAGTCGTCAGACAACTAAAAAGGCGGGCGCCTTTATTCCGCCGCCATTTTCGCCGGCGCTTTGCGCGGCGGGCGATTGACCATCATCCTGCGGATTTCAGAGATGGCTTTTGCCGGATTGAGATGCTTGGGGCAGACCTGTGCGCAATTCATGATCGTATGGCAGCGATAGAGCTTGAACTCGTCCTCAAGCGCATCCAGCCGTTCATTTGTATGCTGATCTCGGCTGTCGGCGAGCCATCGGTAAGCCTGCAAGAGCGCCGCCGGCCCGAGATACTCTTCGGAGGCATCGCCCTTATTCCCGTTCCACCAGTAAGACGGGCACGATGTTGAGCAGCATGCGCATAGGATGCATTCATAAAGTCCGTCGAGGGCGGCGCGATCTTCCTGGCTTTGGCGCCATTCGTCCTTCGGTTCCGGATCTTTGGCTTGCAAAAATGGTTCGATATAGGCGTGCTGTTGGTAAAAATTAGAAAGATCGGTGACGAGATCCTTCATCACTGGCTGATGTGGAAGCGGGTAGACCGTTACGTCGCCGCTGCCGAGTTCATCCATCGCCTTCGTGCAGGCAAGCGTATTGGCGCCATTAATGTTGAACGCGCAGGACCCGCAGACCCCCTCCCTGCAGGACCTTCGGAACGACAAAGACGGGTCCATCTCGTTTTTAATCTTGATCAGCCCGTCTAGCACCATGGAGACCTCTGCAACGTCCACGTCATAACTGTCGATCCGCGGATTTTCATCTGTTGACGGATCATAGCGATAGACTTTGAAGGTGCGGACTTTTTTTGCGCCTTCCTTGGCCGCAAAATGTTTGCCTGACTGATTGACCTTCGAGTTCTTCGGCAGGGTTAATTGAACCATTGGATACGACGTTCCTTGTCTTCCTGTTTACTCGTCAGCTTACACCAGCTGTTGGGGAGGAGAAAGCCGCGGAACTGCGTTCGGCCCGCTGTGAGACGTCACGCCGCGCCTTGAAATGGACCTGAAGTTTTCTTGCGCCCGCCGCGGCGGCGCGCCGCAAGCGCCTCAATTCTTCACGATAACGGGAGCTTCGTTCAGTACCGAGACAGGGAGAGAGTTCCATGCCCGACAGCCAAAGGCGCCCTTGCGGGGCCGTCAGCGCCGCGCATATCGCGATTATCCGTTTCTTCGAGAGGGGCGTTGGTCTTTGCATGATCGCCGCCTTTTTTTTCATCTTCACGCCAGACGCTCTCGCGAAATCGGACGGGCTGCGCCTGGTCTCGCCGAGCGAGGCGACAACCGGCGCGCTGCTGCTCGAATCGACAACGCCCGGACGATATGTGGAGGCGCCGCTGCTCGCCAGCGACGTCGACATCACAATTTCAGGACCAATTGCGCGCACGCGGCTGACCCAACGCTTTGAAAATGTGTCTGACGGCTGGATTGAGGGAATTTACGTCTTCCCGCTGCCGGACGAGGCCGCCATCGATACGCTGCGCATGCAGATCGGCGATCGCTTCATCGAAGGTAAAATCGAGGAGCGTCAGAAGGCCAAGGCCATTTACGAACAAGCCAAAGCGGAGGGAAAGAAGGCGAGCCTGATGGAGCAGGAGCGCCCGAATATCTTCACGAATTCTGTCGCCAATATTGGCCCCGGCGAGGCGGTGGTCGTGCAGATCGAATATCAGGAGACGGTGAAACTTGAGGACGGCCAGTTCTCGCTGCGCTTCCCCATGGTAGTTGCGCCGCGGTTTAATCCGCCGCCGGCGATTGTGCAGATGGTGAACTTTGAGAGCGGCGGTTCGGGCTGGGGCGACCCTGTGCCGGAGCGCAATCGGATCGAGCCGCCGGTGCTGCACCCCGATGCGGGCCCGGTTAATCCGGTCTCGCTGCATGTGGATATCGATGCGGGCTTTCCGATTGGCGAGATTTCTTCGAGCTATCACAAGATTGCGATTGCCCGCGACGGCGATGCGCGCGCCAGCCTGACGCTTGCTGACGAGACGACGCCCGCCAATCGCGATTTTGAACTGATCTGGAAACCGAAAGCCTCAAAAGCGCCGAGCGCGGCGCTCTTTACCGAGACGATTGAGGGCGAGCCTTACTACCTCGTCATGGTGACGCCGCCGACGGTTGTTGCCGATGAAGCTGCGCCTGCGCGCGAGGTCACGTTCGTGATCGATGTTTCCGGCTCCATGGCCGGAGAGTCGATCGTTCAGGCAAAGCAAAGTCTTGCGCTCGCCATCCGTCGGCTGCAGGCGGGGGACGCCTTCAACGTCATCGCTTTTTCCAGCAAGCACAAGGCGCTGTTTAATGCGCCCCAGCCCGTCAGTGAGCGGACGGTCAGTCGCGCCCTCGGATTTGTGCAAAGCCTCAACGCCAATGGCGGGACGATGATGCTGCCGGCGCTTAAAGATGCGCTCATCGATAACGGCAATGCTGCAAATCGGTTGCGCCAGATTGTGTTCCTGACAGACGGCGCCATCGGCAATGAGCAGCAGCTTTTTGAAACTATCGCCCGCGACCGCGGAGATGCGCGCATCTTCACGGTCGGCATTGGCTCTGCGCCGAATTCGTTTTTCATGTCGCGGGCCGCTGAAATCGGACAGGGCGCGTTCACCCATATCGGCGCAACGTCGGAGGTGGCGACGCGCATGGGCGCACTCTTTGCAAAACTCGAAACCCCGGCTGTCACCAACATTCAGGCCGACTGGCCAGAAGGTGCGGCTGAAATCTGGCCGTCGCCCGTGCCGGATATGTATGAGGGGGAAGTGCTGGTCATCGCCGCCCGCGGCGAAAAGCCTGCCGGCGATCTGACGCTGTCCGGCGAACAGGGCGGCAAGGGCTGGCAGGTCTCTTTGCCACTCTCCGACGCGGCGGAACGCGCCGGTGTTTCCAAACTTTGGGCGCGCAAGAAAATCGCATCCCTTGAGCTCGACCGCGCCCGTCCGGGCGCAGATTTCGACGGGCTCGATGCGGCGATTTTGAAAACCGCGCTGTCCCATCAGCTCATCAGCAGGCTGACGAGCTTGGTGGCGGTGGACGTGACGCCCTCGCGCCCAGAAGGCGAAGCGGTGACCGGCGTCGATATCCCGCTGAACCTTCCCCATGGCTGGGAGTTCGACAAGGTCTTCGGCGAAGACGTAAAGCCATCCCAGCGTGACGCGTTCTACAAGCCGGGCAACGCCTTGCGGACAAGAACTGCATCGGCCGATATGGCTGCCCCGGCGCCCGCAGAGCAGATCGCGGCCGGCGTTGTCCTGCCGCAAGGAGCGACGCTCGCGGACGCGAAGATGCTGCGCGGTCTGATTATGATCGGCTTTGCCGGCTTGATGATCCTTGTCCTGCGTCGCTTCGGGCTCATCGCATGATAGTCGTCTCTTACCGCTCACCCCTTCCGCGGCGCACCCGCCGTGGAAGGGTCTTGCTCCTCCTCGTCGGCGCGTTAACGGCAATTGGTGCGGTCAGCCTCGCCGACGGGGTCTTTATCAAAGCGAAGGCGGGCGTTGCGCAAGTCCTGCTGGAGCGCGCCTGGAACGAAACGCTGGCGGGTGAGGCCAAAGCCAGACCCTGGCACTGGGCCGATGTCTATCCGGTTGCGAAAATCGAGATGGCCCGACTCAACGAAAGCGCCATCGCCCTATCCGGTGTCAGCGGCGAGGCGATGGCGTTCGGGCCCGGCGTGATGGAGGGCGCCCCGGCGCCGGGAGAGCCTGGTCTTTCCATTATCGCCGCTCATCGCGACACGCATTTTCAGTTTCTGCAGCATGTCGCCATTGGCGATGAGTTCACGATCACCAAACCGGACGGCGAACGCCTGGCGTTTCAGATTGTCGAAACCCGGATCGTCGACGCCAACCGATCAGGGCTGAGATTGGAAGGCGCTCGTCCGCGCGTGGCGCTTGTCACCTGCTGGCCGTTCGATGAGACGCAAAGGGGGAGCGCACGATTTGTGGCGATTGCCGAACTGCAGGCTCCGCTGTCGTAAACAATCTTCTCTGAACTGAAACTCAGACTTTGCCGCCTGGGTATTCCAGCGCGCGGTGCAGATAGCCGATCGTCAATCGACGGCGTCGGAAATCGCGGAGCGCTCTCTCAACGCCGTTGCGGGCGGCGTCGCCAAGCGCGTCGCCAAAGATATCGAACCAGCGCGCAGCCATATCCGCCTTGCCGTAGGCGATCAGCGTCATGACCGCTTTAAGAACAAAGTCAGCTTGCACCTTGTTGTCGAGGCGGGCCATGCGTTGGCGGGCTGCATCCTCGCGCAGAAGAAAATAGCCGTCGGCGAAGGCAAGGCGTCCGGCGCGTTGTCCGCGCCCAAGGCTGAGATTGACAAATCCTGTTCGGTTGATGTGGCGGTAGCGTTTGATGCGGTGAAAATCGATAAACTCGAAATCAAACCGATCAAGAAAAGCGGCGATATCGCAGAACGTCGCTTGGTTCTGATAGCGCTTTAAGAACGACACTTCCGATTCGACAAAGAAAATGCTGTCCGCAAGCAAATTCTGGGCGCCGGTGAGGATTTCCAACTCAGCGCCTTGTATGTCGATTTTCAAAACGTCCGGGCGCAGCGCCGCATCTCGCGCCGCATCGTCGAGCGGGCGGAGTTTTATTGACATTTCTTCGACGATTTCCGTATGCGCCTCTTTCTTCCAGAAACGGCGCATCCAATCCGGATCAGGTTTTAACATCGAGGTCATGGTGTGTCGACGCGTTACGTAAAGCGGCCGCGTTTCTTCGCGGGCGCCCAACGCAGTGCGAAAAATCATGTCGGCGCCGGGCGCCGGCGTTTTCGGGGATGCGGCGTCATCTTCGCGCGGATCGAAGAGGGCGCCGGCAACGATGCTGCGGAACGGGCGCCATCTTGAATGCAATCCGCCAATCGAGCCGACATCAGCGACCTCGAGCGCAAAACCCGCCGGCGCGGCGGCGATCAGTTGTGAATACCCGTTCAATTGCCGTTATTCCTAAAGCGATTTCTTGACCGGGCGCAGATCGCCATAGTGAGCGTCCCGCTTTTCCGTCTTGGCCAAATAGCTTTCTTTAATGTCCTCGCTGCGAAGCATGGCCGCATTCCACAGGCCAATATAGTCAAGCGCATCGGCGGTGGAGTGATCGCGGGAATAGTTGGCTAGGCGTTTGGCCCCGGCGACCGCAAGGGGCGAGTGGGCGGCGATCTGTCCAGCGATCGCCATGACGCCCTCCAGCATAGCTTCTGGGGTGGCGTAGACTTCATTGACGAGCCCGATTTCCTTTGCTTTTGCCGCCGGCACGCGCTCTGCGGTGTACGCCATCTGCCGGGCCCAACCTTCCGGGATCAGTTTCATTAATCGCGGAAAAGTGCCGACATCGGCGGTCATGCCGATGGCCGTCTCCTGAATGCAGAAAAAGGCGTCTTCGCTCGCATAGCGGCAGTCGCAGGCGGTGACGAGATCGACGGCGCCGCCAACCGCGCCGCCCTGAATTGCGGCAAGCACAGGCTGACGCGCATTCTCCAGCGCGGAAAAGCTATCCTGAAGTGAGCGCACATGGTGGCGAAACGCCTCTGCGCTCAGCTCACGGTTGTCCGGCTCGGCGTCGAGGGCGCCCTCCATAAAGACTGAAATATCCATGCCGGCGGAGAAATGCTTTCCCTCAGCAGACAGAACAATCACCCTCGCTTTCGCCTCGTCGGAAATCGCATTCACCGCTTCAGGCAGCTCGCGCCAAAAGGCCCGTGTCATGGAGTTGGCCTTTTCAGGCCGATTAAAGCGAAGGTGTGCGACGCCATTGGCGATTTCGACTGCGAAACTTTCATATGTCATGGGCTTTTCCTTTTGGCGCGCGACTTTTTTCACTTTCCAAGTGGGCGATGACAGATTTTTCATGTTAACATATTCGCGAGTCGCGCGAACGTGGTTTGGACAGCAGTTGGATATTTCGGCGGCGGCGCCGATCATGCTTAGGTTTCGCGCGACACAGTTGCATAGCGTTTCGAGCGCGCGCATCGTGTCGAGTGAGTTGGGTTACGTGCATGGCGCAGGAAAAGACAGCGGAAATTATTGACCTCAGCGCGTCGCGCGCTGTGAGCGTCGATGCGGGCGTCGGGGAATTTCTGAAGGCTGCGCGTGAGGCGGCGGGGCTGCACATTGTCGCTGTCAGCGACGCCACCAATATTAAACAGGCCCATCTGACCGCAATTGAAGCTGGCGATGCGGCGTCTCTGCCGGCGACGCCTTATGCGGTGGGCTTCGTCAAGGTTTATGCTGGCTATCTAGGGCTCGACGCCGCGGCGATCGCCGCCCAGTATAAGCAAGAGCTGACAGACCTTCGCGCGCCCGCGGCTGAGGAGGCCGCTCCGCGGCCGAGCGTTTCGGAAGACGTCGGCGGCGGCGTGAAAGCCGCCTCCTTAATTGGTATTTTGCTGATTGGCGGTTTTGCAGTCTGGGTCGCTTTCCAGATTGCCGGCGGCAATCGCGCCGCTGACCCCGCCGCCGCCGAGCCGGCGCCGCGCGTCAGTGTTTCTCGTGAGCGGGCTGAGCCGCCGCGGCCACGCGCGAGCCTTCGCATAAGCGCGCCCGGCGAATATGATGTGACGCCGATCCCGCCTGCGCCCGGCGCTGAGGGCGCGGTCGTTGATGCCGGCGTCATAGAGGCTGAAACGGACAAGGCGGCGACATCGGCAAATGAAGGTCAGAGCGGCATTGCTCCTGCCCCTGCAGCGGAGCCGGCTGCATCCGGTTCTTCCGGCCGGGACGGTGAGACAATTTCAAATGACGCCGCTAACGAGGCGTCGCTCACCCAGCCTGCGAGCATTCCGATGCTTGCGCCGCTGATCGCGCCAATTGAGCCGCCAGTTGAATCATCCGCCGACGCTGAGCGCGCTGCGCCGGCACCGGTCATCGTTGAGGCGCGTCTTATCCGCTCTGTCGGTCCAGATTATCCGGTCCGATGTGCGCGCGCCGCCTCGTCACTCGAAACAGTGTCGTTGGTGTTCGACGTGACTGCCGCCGGACGCACGGCCAACCCGAGGGTTGCGTCAGCAACAGACGGATGTTTCGAAGGCGCGGCGATTACAGCTATCGGGAAGTGGCGGTTTGATCCGCGTACGGTTGACGGCGCCGCGCGACCACAACAGGGATTGCAGGCGACTTTGAATTTCAGGAAGTAATGGCCTTAACCGTCCAGTCGATTGATATATTCACCAATCAAGCTTGATGTTTTCTAATACGGACTGGGTGCTCTCGTTGCGTGCGCTTTCAATCAGCAGAAAAAAATAATCGTCGTATCGTGCAGCGTAATATGACTGTTCAATTGATTGACCCTGTACCGTCATGGTTGCGTCCATGCGTTTGAAATCAACGCCGCCGATGCGCTGTGTCGCATATCCGTCTTCCGCAACAAACGTGACGGCAGTTTGGGCCATCATTTTCTTTGAATGGAAAAAATAGTCCTCCGCCGTTTTCATGCCCGGAAGATGAGAGACCTTTTCCGCACTTCCTAGAACGTTGGGGTTGATGTTCACCGCAGCGCCGGGCGGGTGCTGGAAGACGCCGAACAAAGGGACCTGAAATTGTTCCAGCGCATCTAATTGCGCACTGAGGCCTTCATCGCCCGCGGCGGCGATATCGCTGCCCAAATTATAGATCTGCCGCAGCTCCTGATTGCTCAGGATGTAAAGGCCGTCGGGCGCCTTAACCGTTATCTTGAAATAGTCGTTGCGGATTTCGCCGTCTTCGAAGGCGCTGGCAAGGCTGGCGTCTGATTGCTGGGCATTCTGCTCGTTGTTCGAGCAGCCGCTAACAATGCCGAACGACAGGCAGCCGATCAGGCAAAGCGCTGCGGCGCGCGACGCGGCCCTTGCGTTCATCAGTAAACCCGTTTTTTCGGCTCGATATACTCAATTTCATCCGACAACGTATAATCATGGACCGGACGATAATCGATTGTCGCCTTGCCGTTCGCAAACCAGGCCGCGGTATGCTTCATCCAATTTGCGTCGTCGCGTTCGGAAAAATCCTCCCGAGCGTGGGCGCCGCGGCTTTCCTTGCGGTTGGCGGCGGATTCCATGGTGACAATCGCCTGACCGATCATGTTGTCGAATTCGAGTGTTTCAACGAGATCAGTATTCCAGATCAGGCTGCGGTCCGAAACGCCGATTGACGGCATGCCGGCGAAGACGTCGTGAATTTTCTCACGCCCCTCCTCGAGCACGTCGCCGGTGCGGAAGACGGCGCAATTATTCTGCATCACCCGTTGCATCTTATCGCGGAACACGGCGGTCGGCGTATCGCCCTTCGCATGCCGGTAGCGATCAAAACGCGCCAGCGCCTCTGCGGTGGCTGATTCCGGCAATTCCGGGAACGGCGCGTTGGCATCAACAACTTCGCCGCAACGCAGGCCCGCCGCGCGTCCGAAAACGACAAGGTCGATCAGCGAGTTGGAGCCTAGACGGTTCGCGCCGTGCACGGAAACGCAAGCAGCTTCCCCAATCGCCATCAGGCCCGGAACGACCGCGTTTGAGTCGTCGCCGCGCTTGGTCACCACCTCGCCATGATAATTCGTTGGTATGCCGCCCATATTATAATGGACGGTCGGCAAGACCGGGATCGGCTCTTTGGTGACGTCGACGCCGGCGAAAATTTTCGCCGACTCCGAGATCCCCGGCAGGCGCTGGCTCAGAATTTTTGGATCAAGGTGATCTAGATGAAGATGAATGTGGTCCTTGTTCGGGCCCACGCCGCGCCCCTCTCGAATTTCAATGGTCATGGAGCGTGAGACGACATCGCGTGAGGCAAGGTCTTTCGCGGACGGCGCGTAACGCTCCATAAAGCGTTCGCCTTCTGAATTGGTGAGGTAGCCGCCTTCGCCGCGGGAGCCTTCGGTGATCAGGACGCCGGCGCCGTAGATGCCGGTGGGATGGAACTGAACGAACTCCATATCCTGCAGCGGCAAGCCGGCGCGAAGAACCATGGCGTTGCCGTCGCCGGTGCAGGTGTGGGCGGAGGTGCAGGAGAAATAGGCGCGGCCATAGCCGCCGGTGGCGAGGATCACCATCTTCGCTGAGAACCGGTGCATGACGCCGGTGTCGAGCTCCCATGAGATGACGCCGCGGCATTCTCCGTCCTCGGACATAATCAGGTCGAGCGCGAAATGTTCGATGAAGAACTTCGCATTCTGTTTTACCGACTGGCCGTAAAGCGTATGCAAAATCGCGTGGCCTGTGCGGTCGGCCGCGGCGCAGGTGCGCTGGACCTGACCCTCGCCGTAATTCCTGGTCATGCCGCCAAAGGCGCGTTGGTAGATCTTGCCCTCTTCGGTGCGGCTGAACGGAACGCCCCAGTGCTCTAATTCGTAAACGGCAGCCGGCGCATGTTTGCAGAGATATTCAATCGCGTCCTGATCGCCGAGCCAGTCTGACCCCTTGACCGTGTCATACATGTGCCAGCGCCAATCATCCTCGCCCATATTGCCGAGCGAAGCGGAGATCCCCCCTTGCGCCGCAACCGTGTGCGAGCGGGTTGGAAAGACCTTTGTAACGCATGCGGTTTTGAGCCCGGCCTGCGCCGCGCCCAATGTCGCGCGCAAGCCCGAACCGCCAGCGCCGACAACAACAACATCATACTGATGATCAACAATCTCGTAGGATTGACTCATATCCTTAACCCGCAAATGAAAGCTGATAGACCGACCATACGGCCAGGGCCCAGACGCCAAGCGTGACAATCCAGCTCAAGATCAGCAAGACGTCTCTGAGCCAGGAGTGGATGTAATCAACGATCACTTCAGACAGGCCGATGCGCCCGTGGAATGAGCCGATGATTACGAAAGCGGCGAATGGAATGCTCACGAGCGGGTTTGAAAGCCACGTCTTCATCTCGACAAAGCTGTCGCCCGCATGGGAGACGACGCTGACCAGAAACCAGATGACGAGCGGAACCAATAGCACTGCGCTTGCGCGCTGCATGACAAAAGTGCCGGTGCCTTTATGGGCCATTGTTCAAACCCCTCCGCGCGCTGAATAGCCGAGAAAAAATATAAGAGCGGTCAGGGCGATCGAGCCTACATAGACGAGCCAGGACGTCATGCGCGCCATCTTCGGATCAAAGCCGCGTCCTGAATCCCAATAGAGATACCGTAGCCCGTTCATAAGATGAAACGACAGCGCCCAGATATAGCCGCCCAGGATCGCCATGCCCGGCAGTGACGTCAGGAAACCGCCGATCGGGTAGAAAAAGCCCGGTCCCTGCGCGACGGCAATCAGCCAAAAGGCGAGCAGCGCGGTGCCTGCGTAAAGCGCAACGCCGGTCCCGCGATGGGTGATGGACGCCGCCATGGTGACGGTGAACCGCCAGATCTGAAGATGCGGAGACAGCGGTTTGTCAGCGTGCGGCAGAGGAGATGCGGCCATGAAGGTCCTATCAAAAAGTCCATTTGAAACTTTGCCGGAGGATAGGCCGGGCCGGCGCCAAGTCAACGCGCCCAAGAGTGGCGAATGCGCACGGCCATTCACAATCACGCTTGTCAGGCCAAGGGCTTGCGGCAAGATCCGCACTCTTCGCCCGAGCGCGGGATGCGCGCCTCGCCGGGCCATTGCCAAGCCGGTTGCTTTTCAGTCATGATAGTCTTCGGGGAACGGGCAACAGCGGGGTGATTTTCTATGTGGAGTTTCAAGAAATTTCTGTTCGGCGCATGCGCCGGGGCGGTTGCGGCGTTTTCCGCCGGGGCTTTCGCCCAGAATGTCGACGCTGTCACCGCTGACGAATTGCAGGCGGCGCTGGAGGCCGCAGGGCTTGGACCGGTCACCATGCTTGAAGACGCCGGCACCGGCAATCCGGTGGCGCATGGCAGGGCGGGAGAGAATACGTTTTTTGTTCGCGCGCTTGATTGTTCCGGTACGCCGGCGGCATGCGAAACGCTGATGTTTTTTGCTAATTTTGAACTTGGCCGGGCGGCGACAGCCAATGACTTCCGGATTGCCGATAATTTCCGCGACGGGCAAGTCTTCGGCCGCGCCTACGTCCTGGAAGATAAGGGCCAGGTCGGCGTTGACTATGTCATAGAACTTGGCGGCGGTGTTTCAAAAGAACACTTATCCCAGAATATCTCACGCTGGGCCGATGTCATTTCAGAATTCATTGACAAGTTTCGCGCGGGGCTGGGAGAGAGTTGAGGCGATTACGCCGCCCGTTTCACCAGTTCCTGCAAGCCTTCCGGCAGACGCGCGTTTAGGTCTTTCATCCGTTCAATGAGTTTTCGTTCGTTGTCGTCAAACTCGCCGTCGCGACCGATGCGGTTCGCCAGCCATTCGGCCTCTTCCGGCGTGACCGTTTCGGCGTCCTCTGCTGCGGCGCTGCGCTCCTCGGCGCGCTCTTCGTAGACAGTTTTTTTGTCTTTACGGAAGAGGCTCGCGACGCCGGTGAACATGCGGCCGAAAAATCCGCCGACTTCAACGGAATGATCGCTCACCCACTCATAACGCCGGAACGCTTCAGCGCGGCTCGGCGCTGAATAGCCAAGGCTCGCCATCAGGTGATTGACAACCCCTTGCACAAACAGCTCCGACCATGCCGGATTGTTGTCTGCGCCTTCAATGGCGTCATTGATGTCGAAGAGTAGTTCCGCTTCGTTTTGCGTCACCGCCACATTGGCGTCGCCGCCGGCGGCGAACAGCCAGCGCCGAACCATCATAACGTCTTCTTTGGAAACGCAAGGGCCGCCTTCTTTGCCGAAGATGGCGGCTTTGATTTGCTCGCCTGCAAACGCGCTCATTTCTTTCGGCGTTTCAACGGCGGTCTCCATGAGCTTGATCAACAACAAGCGTTCAAGCGCATTGGCGCCGCCGTCGCGCATGACGCGCGTTTTCAGCGAGGCGAATTCCTCTGCGGTCAGATAGCCCTGCGGTTCTTCCTCGCGGAGATAGTGGTCGGCGGCGGCTTCAGCAAAATATTGCGGCCACTCGATATCGCCCTCCGGCGCCCTCGCGCCGAGTGCAAACAGCGCATCGAGTTCGGCCGCGCTAATGACGCCGTCGGCAAAGATCGATCGGCGCAGGAAGAGAACTTCATCCGCTGTCACATAACCGTCGGCGCCGATGGCGGCGATGCGGGTTTCCAGCGATTGATCAGGGCTTAAAGGATTGGTCGACACGGCGCGGCTCTCCCGGATTGTTCCAGGCGAAGAATGGCGCATTCTGGTTAACAGGGTGGTAAAGCCGCGCTGTCGGTTTCTACGTTATTCCGCAGGCTTGATGCGGGTCTGCGAGGGCGCCAGGTCCGGCATCGCGGCGGCGGCGTTGGCGCATTCGCGCCGATCGCGATGGGTCACCATCCGGTAATAAAGCTCTTCAATGCATTTGCGACCTGTGCATTTGAAGGCGAACGGAAAAAGCCCGTGCAAAAGGCAGGCGAACCCGGCGAACACCATGCGCGCGCCAAAACCGAACGCCATGCCCATATGCTGGGTATAGCTTTCGCCGACACTGGCGGGGTGTTCGGTAAAGGCGCGCTTAAGCATGGTTCTCTTCCCCGATTGACTGTGTGGAATTATGCCTGATTGCGGGTGAAAAAATTTCTCTATTCGATCAATTAGAAAAACTAAAATTAGAAAAATATTCTATAATATGATATAAAGATAGAATGGATTTGGTTGATAAGAAGATAATTTCGCATTTGCAACGCGATTGCTCCACTTCTGTGGGGGAAATTGCCGAATCAGTCGGTTTGTCCCAGACGCCTTGCTGGCGGCGCATCAAGAAGCTCGAGGATGACGGCGTGATTGCCCGGCGGGTCGCTCTGATCGACCCTGAGGAAGCCAATTTGCGCCTGACCGCCTTCGTGGCGATCCGCGCCGCCCGGCACACGGAGGACTGGCTGAACGATTTCGCAGCGCGCATCCGCAATATTCCGGAAGTGGTCGAGCTGCACCGGATGAGCGGCGATGTTGATTATCTGATGAAAGTTGTCTGCCCGGACATGGCGACCTTCGACCGGATCTACAAAAAACTGATTTCGGTCGCTGACTTTGCCGATGTCTCGTCGACATTTTCCATGGAGCAGCTGAAAGCGACAACCGAGTTGCCGCTCGACTATGCGTGACTCTTGGAAGGGGGGCGCCTATATCGCCTCGATGGCTGAACTCGATCTGACAACGGCGCCGGCGAAACCGGATACGCGCACGAACCTTGCCGGGTTGACCCGCGAGGAACTGCGCACGGTCCTCGCCGCGACGTTCTTGCTCGATCAGAAAAAAGCGCGCATGCGCGCCAATCAAATTTGGCGCTGGATCTATCATGTCGGGGTGACGGACTTTTCGGCGATGACCAATATCGCCAAGGACATGCGCGCAGCGCTGGCGGAAGGCTTTGTCATCAATCGCCCGCGTATGGCGGAGCGGCTCGTCTCCACCGACGGCACGCGGAAATATCTACTCGCCCTGGGGCCGGGCGTTGAGGTGGAGTGCGTTTATATCCCTGATGTGGGCCGCGCGGGCGCCTTATGCGTGTCGTCGCAGGTCGGCTGCACCCTGAATTGCACCTTCTGCCATACGGGCACGCAGGCGCTCGTTCGTAACCTGACGGCGGCGGAGATTGTCGGTCAGGTGCTGGCAGTGAAGGATGATCTTGAGGAATGGCCAAGCGGCGGCGATGAGCGCCGGCTCTCCAATATCGTTTTCATGGGCATGGGCGAGCCGCTTTATAATCTGGGGAATGTCGCAAAAGCGATTGACGTCATTTCCGATAATGAAGGCATTTCCCTGTCGCGCCGGCGGATCACCGTTTCTACGTCGGGCGTCGTGCCGCAGATGCAAGCGCTGGGCGAGACGACCTCGGCGATGCTGGCGATTTCGCTGCATGCGACCAATGATCCGCTCCGGGATGAACTTGTGCCGATCAACCGCAAATATCCGATTGCGGAACTGCTGGACGCCTGCCGGAATTACCCCGGCGTCAGCAATGCGCGCCGGATCACCTTTGAATACGTCATGCTCAAGGGCGTTAATGATACGGACGCGGAGGCGCGTGCGCTCGTCAAGATGCTGAAAGGCATACCCGCCAAGATCAATCTTATTCCGTGGAACCCGTGGCCCGGCGCGCCTTATGAATGCTCCTCATGGGAACGGATTGAAGCCTTCGCTGAGATCGTCAATCGGGCCGGCTACGCCTCGCCCATCCGTACGCCGCGCGGGCGGGACATCTTTGCGGCTTGCGGACAACTCAAATCGGAAAGCGTGAAGCAACGCGCGAGCGACGCAAGACGGGAGGCGGTGGTTTCCTGATTTCGGCTTGGATGCTGCGAGCGTAAAATAGCGTTAAGGGTGAAAACGCTTCGCGGCGCTAACCCCCGTCCGAGACGGACGTTCCTGCAATTGGCGGCTGTTCCGCCATCCAGGCGCGTACGTCATCCAGGAAAACTGCTGACATTGCTGACATCAGCAACAGGGCCAGCACGCCGCCAAGAACGAATTGTAAGCGGCCCGCTCTCTCGTCTGCAATGAGAAACGCGCTGATGAATATTCCTGCAAAGATCATTAGGCCGACGATGATCGCGAGCGCAGCGCCAAAGAGCGCAACTTCGAAAAGCACCGCGGGCTCCGCCGTGCCAAGCATACCCCAGAAGATAGTGAAGACGGCGCCGAACACCGGCACCATGATCATAGCGAAGAAACCGGCAAGGACGCCATTGGAAAACAGCCAGCCCGGTAATGGTCCGAGCTTATCTACAGCGTCCAGCAACGGTTTTTCTTTATATCCCATAATCCCTCACTCCGCCCGCTTCAAAAACCGCCAGTAGAAGACTGCCGTCATCAGCGCATTCACTGCAACGCCAATCGCAAGGTCGGGCCAAACCGGACCGCCCACCATGCCGGACCAGAGGGCGCGCATCTGCCAGTAGGCGCCGATGGAGGCGAACAACCACTCCGTTGGCGGAGAGATAAACCATGCGGTCACCGGCAGCACTGCAGCCAGCGTAAAGAGACGGACAAGCGCTAATGCGGCGACACGTCCTGGCGCAAAGGCGACGACGCCGAGGGTGATCACCGGCACAAGCGTAGCGCCCGCCGCGGCGATGGCGAAGACTTTTCCCATGGGCAGCGGCGCCATGCCGGCGACGGGATAGGCGAGGGTGGTGATGATCATGGCGATCAGCGTTGGCAGGCCCAGCCGCGCAATCATATATGCCGCGAAACTCACCGGCATGACACGCAGGCTCGCCATCAGCCGTTCTTCGCGCTCCTCCACCAGCAGCAATCCGTAGACGGCGCCGATCATGGAGGCGCTAAGGCCCACAAAAATCGCCATTAGCAAGGCGTGGAGATTATTAAGGGCATTGACGATCAAGGGGCGGAACGCCTCCAGATCGAAGCTGAAGCGTTCATTCGCCAACGCCGTCAGCGCTGCCTCGTCGGGGATCAAAAATCGATAGATGAGGACGACGATGAGCGGCATGAAAGCGAGCAGGGCGAGCAGCCGGTTGCGCGCCACATTGCGCATGTCGGCGGCGATCAGCGCGGCAATGAAAGCGAACGGTCCGTCGGAGCGCGCTTTGGCGTCGGCCATGGCTTAGCCCTCTCCTTCGGCGCGTTGCATCTGTGCGAGCCCGCGCGCCGCGATCAGGCTGGCAAGCGCGATCCAGACGATGCTGCCGGCGGCGCCATAGATCATCGGCAGGCCGCCTTGCGCGCCAAAGGCGCCGGCGAGCAGCTGTTGGGCCGGCGCCATGGGGTGCCACGCAGTCCAGCGCGCATCGACGTCAGCAAAGGCGGCGAAGGCTGGCGCGCTGAGGAATAAAACCCAGCCGACCATGGGCAGGATATAGGCGTAAAGCGCGCTGTGCGGCGCGACAGCGAAAACGCCGAACAGGATAGAGACAAGACTGATCGACAACAGTCCCGCAAGGAGGAGTCCTGCGTCAACGCTTGTTCCAAAGGCCGCAAAGAAAAGCACGAACATCTCGGCGATCGAGAGAGCAGCGATCACAATCATCCGTGACAGGAGCGATTGCCAGAGCGGCGCCGGAGTGACGCCCATGCTGATCAGCACGCCTTCGGAACGCTCGCTGAGAAGGAGAATACCGACCGTCAGAAACGGCGACATCACTGCAAGGACAATGACAAGCGCCGCCATGACATCGGCAACTGCGCCGACGGGCGGGATGACGAGCCGCGATGCGCCAAAGGCAAACAGGCTGATGATGAGGATCGAAACGACGATATAGCCGGACCGGTGCAAGATCCGGATGTCATTGGCGACCATGGCGAGAAACGATGTCATGACGCTTCTCCGGCGAGTTTAATGAAGACATCGTCAAGTGTGGGCTCGAGCGTGTGGATTGTCTCGATATCCACCTCACGCAGAAGCGCTGCGAACTGAACATTCTCCGACAATCCGTCGAGGCTGAAGATTTCCGCTCTGCGTTCGCCGTCTTTGACGAAGGTTACCTCCACCGCGCGGCGGCTGTGCGCAAGGCGCAGGGCGCGCGGAGAATCAAGCGCGGCGAGTTTGCCGCTGACTAACAAGCCAACGCGGTCGCATAAGGCCTCGGCGACGCCCATATCGTGGGTAGTGAGAAAAACCGTGGCGCCGTTTGCGCGCCTGTCCGCGATGATGTCGCGAATGCGGTGTGCGTTCGCGGGGTCGAGGCCGGCGGTTGGTTCGTCCAGAAACAAAAGCGCCGGATTGTTAAGAAGCGCACGGGCGACGTTCAGGCGAATGCGCATGCCTTTCGAAAACGCCTCAACGCGTTTGTTCGCGTCGGCGGCGAGACCGACTTCTTCAAGCAGCGCCATCGGGTCAGCCGCAGCGCCCGCATAAAACGCAGCGAAGAGCTTGAGATTTTCAAGCGCAGTCAGCTTGGCGTAATGGCTCGGAAACTCGAAGCTAACGCCGACATTCTGAAAATAATCGCGTCCCCATTTCTGCAAAGGCTTGCCGAATACCTCAATAGATCCCTGATAACCGGCAAGCAGGCGGAGGAGAATTTTCTGCGTCGTCGTCTTGCCTGCGCCGCTGGGGCCGAGGAAGCCGAAAATTTCGCCTTTCGCCACATCGAAGCTGAGATCGGCAATCGCCGGCGCATCGCCGCCATAGGCGAAACTCACCTCATCAACCCGGATCATGACGCCCCTCCTCGCGTATGGCCGTGCACCTTATATAAGGTCGCTATCCAATGCGAATAAGACCATGGGCAGTGAAATGACGCTTGAGATAACCCCTTCGATCACGATTGAAGACTGGGAGCTGACGGAACAGTTCATGCGCGCGTCCGGACCCGGCGGACAGAATGTGAACAAGGTCGAAACAGCGGTGCAATTGCGTTTTCACGCAGCGAATTCGCCGTCACTGCCGGATCCGGTGAAGCGGCGTCTGCGGACGCTCGCCGGCCGGCGCATGACGAGCGAAGGCGAGATTGTTATTGAGGCGAAGCGTTTCCGCAATCGCGAGCGCAACCGGGAGGATGCGCGCGCCCGGCTTGCCGAGTTGATCGAGAAAGCGGCCCGCCCGCCCAAGCCCCGGCGCCAGACCGCCGTTTCCTATTCGCAGAAACGAAAGCGTGTGGAAAACAAGAAAAGGCGCGGCGAAATCAAAAAGATGCGCCAGGCGCCAAAGCCGCTTTCGGAGTGATGTGACGGGCCCTGAAATTATGTGTATGGTCACCGTTTATGCAATTCGGGAAGGGAGATTCCGATAATGAATGTAATGACTAGAGTTTTTGCGGCGGCGGCGATGTCTGTTGTCTTTGTTTTCAGCGCGCAAGCGGAAGATAAACCGCTTACGGAGGATCAAACCAAACGATTTATTCAAACACTCCCCGCGATGGAAAAGCTGGGTGATGAGTTCAATGAGTCCGGCAAATCCGAATTCATGCAGAAAGACGCAATGCCGAAAGCGGGTGAAGCTTTCAAGCCGTATTCTACAGCAATGGCGTCGCTGAAGAAAAATTATCCGGCTGACCTCAAACGCGTTTCCAGCGCCGTCAAACCGCACGGCTTCTCGGCGGATCAATGGGCCAGCGTCGGCGACCGGGTGATGGTGGCGTATATGGCGCTGCAAATGGAGGCTGAGGACCCCCGCACAATTGCGATGATGGAAGGCATGGATCAGTCGATGATCGACATGATGCCGCCTGAGGCGCGCGCGCAGATGGAGGGCGTCTTTGCGATGATGGAAACTGTGAGGAACGTGCCGGAAGCGGATAAAGCCATGGTGCGCAAGTTCAAACCCGAACTCGACGCACACATGAACCGATAAGGCGCGCTGACGCGGCTGATTATTCGGGGTAAGTCTATTGCCGGGCTCTTTTCGTGCGCCCGGTATTTTATTGAGACCGAGGAAGCCATGAAAAAAGCAGCATATAAAGTCTTTTTAGCCGCCGCAGCCGCGGCGGGGTTGATGGCGGACGCATTGGCTTCAGAGGAAGCTGTCCAGGCCGCCAGGGACTATCGGGCCGCAAATGCGCCGTCGATTATCAAAGACTTTGCTGATCTTCTGATGCTGCCCAATGATGCGGCCAATATTGAGGACATGCGTCTCAATGCCCAGGCGATCTCGGCAATGTTCGCAAAACGCGGATTCGCAACCGAGCTGCTGCAGCAGGAAGGCGTCCCGCCGTTGATCTATGGGCGGCTGCAGGCGGAAAATGCGACACGCACCATCGCCATCTATGTGCACTATGACGGTCAGCCTACAGAGGATGCGAACTGGACGCATCCGCCGTTTGAGCCGGTCCTCTATTCAAAAGCGATTTCAGCCGGAGGCGAGGTGATGCCGTTCCCTGTCGCCGGCGACGAGGTCGATCCGGAATGGCGTCTTTATGCGCGCTCGGCGAGCGACGACAAGGCGCCGATTGCAGCCCTTCTTTCCGCGCTGGATGCGCTTCAGGAACGAAATATCGTGCTTACCTCCAATATCGTTCTGGTCTTTGACGGTGAAGAGGAGCGGGGCTCCGACCACCTCGATGAGTATCTTGCGGCGCATGCAGACAAATTCGCCGATGTCGATCTGTGGCTGTTCTGCGATGGTCCGACCCATCAGTCCGGGCGCCCCCAGCTGGTGTTTGGCGCCCGCGGCGTTACCGGCATGGAAGTGACGGTCTACGGTCCCAACCGGGGGCTGCACTCAGGCCATTACGGCAACTGGGCGCCAGGGCCGGGCTGGCGTCTCTCGCGGCTGCTGGCTTCCATGAAGGCTGCTGACGGCAAGGTTCGGATTAAAAATTTCTATAAGTCGACAACGCCGCTGAGCGAGGCTGACCGGGCCGCCCTCGCCGCCGCGCCGCCGGTGGACGACGCCTTGCGCCGCGAGTTTGGATTGGCGCAAACCGAAGACGACAACGCGCCGCTGGCGCAGCGGATCATGCTGCCGGCGCTGAATATAAAGGGCATCAAAAGCGCTGAGGTTGGCGAAAATGCGCGCAATATCATTCCGCCTTCCGCAACGGCCTCTCTCGGCATTCGTCTGGTTAAAGGCAATGATCCTGAAAAGATGAAAGACCTTGTCGAGGCGCATATTCGCCGCCAGGGGTATCATCTTGTGCGCGAAGAGCCGGACGCGGCGACGCGCATGAAACATCCGTTGATTGCGAAAGTGGTCCGCGAAAGCGGTTATCGCGCCGTGCGCAGCGCCATGGACAGCGAAGCGACGGCCCCGCTTGTCAAAGCGCTTTCGCTTGCGGCGGACGATCTGATCCTGACGCCCAGTCTTGGCGGCACGCTGCCGCTTTATGTCTTTGAAGACGTGTCGGAGGCGCCGATCGTGATTTTGCCAATCGCAAATTTCGACAACAATCAGCATGCGGCGGATGAAAATATCCGGCTCGGCAATTTATTTTATGGCATCGACGCCTACGCCGCTGTTCTGACGATGGAGTAGAGCCGGTTGCCTGTGACGCGGGTTCGGCAGACAGCTCTAAACTTCTAACGTTGAAAGCTTCGCTTTCTACTGCTGAACAGGCCCTAATAAGCTCGCGCGCGGGTGTCGCTGGACACCAGCGTCCTTCCGATCGGCCAGAGCGCAAAACCGGCGAGCTTTAAATGCGCCCAGGCGAAAGGCAAGCCGATAATCGTGATCGCCAGACCAATCGCAGCCAGCACATGGCCGAGCACGAGCCACCATCCCGCCAGCAAAAACCAGATGAGATTGCCGAGGAAGCCTAGCGGTCCGGTGCCGATATCCTCCCCGTAAAGACGGTTACGCGCCATCGGGCGTGCGCCGAAAGGCCATAGCGTATAAACGCCATTGTCAAAGGCCGCCCGGGCAAAGGGAATGCCGATGATTGTGACGACCATGATCAGCGCAGCGAGAAACCAGCCAAATGCGGCCATGGCGCCGCCAAGCGCGAGCCAGAAAACATTCAAAATCAGCGCGATTGGCGTCATTCGCCGCTCGTCGGCAAGGGGATGGTCGGGATACATGAAACGCCCTCCTTTAGAGAAAATATAGGCGTTCTGGGCGGCTTTTCAGCCTCGCTTCGCCGAGACCGCCCGTCGTTTCGTCGCGCGGATTAACGCCGGAAGACGCGGTCAAGCGCCAGCGTGTCATACTCTTTGAAAAAGATGAGAATGAGCGCAGCAACCGCGACCGTCGACGATGGGAAGAACAGAAGGTTCGCTCTGTCGTCGCCGGTGAAAAGATAAAGACTGAGCGGGTCCAGAATATGTTTCCAGATTGCGAGCGATCCGCCGACAAGAATGAGCGCTTGCAGCGGGTAGGTCAGAATGCGGAAAAGGCCCAGAATGACTAATGCGCCGAGGACGATTTCACTCCATCCGAAAGCGGCCTGGATGGTCTCGGTGTTTACCGCGCCGCCGTAATATCTGTCGGCCAGGCCGACCCCGCGTTCCGGTGAAAAGGCGCGCAGCGACCCCCACACGATAAGCAAAGCGCCGGTCGTAATGCGTAACGCCAATAACAGTCCTGATTTCATTTCGCCCTCCTGTCTGTAACGCTCTCATATCGGCCTGCAGCCATAGACGGAAGCAAGTCGCGGTTCACAATCGCGCGCGTCAAACCCTCGCCCTAATTCTGTTTGAAACTTTGCGAATGTGGAAAGTGCTTATTCTTACAGCGACTATGGCGGCACTAATGAGCGCCGGCGGCTTTGTTGCGCCGCTCGCGCTCGCTCAGTCAGAACCAAGCCTGGGCCTTGCCATATCGCAGGCGGCGATCGAGCGCACAGGGAAAAATGTTGTCTATGACGCCTCTTATGAGCGGATCGGATATCCGATGGGCGATGTGGCGGACAATCGCGGCGTGTGCGCCGATGTGGTGGTTCGCGTTCTGCGAACGCAAGGCATCGACCTGCAGGCGCTCCTGCATGAAGACATGAAGGCGGCGTTCGACGCTTACCCCGCCCATTGGGGGCTTTCCCGGCCGGACGCCAATATCGACCATCGACGCGTGCCTAATCTGGAAACATATTTAACGCGCATCGGCGCGCGCCTGCCGGATAGCGCCGATGCGGACGATTATGCGCCGGGCGATATTGTTGCGTGGAACTTAAAAGGGGCAAGCGGCGGATGGCTGCCCCATATCGGCGTGGTTACGGATCGCAAAACGTCGTCCGGCAGGCCGCTGATCGTGCACAATATCGGCGCCGGCCCGCAGCTCGAAGACGTTTTGTTTTCGTGGAAAATAACGGGACGGTATCGATTGCCGTCCGGCGCCCGCGGCGTTAGCCCGTCGCCGCGCTGAATATTCAGGCTGCGGAGGGCTTCAGCATTTTTTGCCTTGTCGCTTTGGATGTTCGCTTGGGCGGGGAGAGCGAGCCCTGGCCGCGGCGGGGGTCCGGCTCGACATCCGTCCCCAATAATGCGCCCAACTCGTCGGCGCCGCCCACATAGTCGCCGTCGAGCCAGATTTGCGGCGTCGTGACGGGCGTCTTCTCGCCGATGATCGGTTTGACGCGCGCAAGCATCTCATACATGGCGCCGGGATTGTGCACAACGTCATGGTACTGATAGTCGATCCCCGCTTCTTCGAGGTAACGCTTGCCCCGGTCGCAATGCGGGCAATTGTCCTTGCCGAAGACATGATTTCCAGAAAGTCCGAAACGTCTTGCATGTTCGCGAATGACGGCTTCGGCGAGCACGCCGCGATTGAGCGCATCGCCCTGGCTGATGACTTTATTACCAACCAGCACGATCGGCGCGTGCCAGCCGCCGCCGGCCAGCAACGGCTCCCACCAATAGGTCAGCCATTCCTTGATGGTGTAATTGACTTCAGCGTTTTTCAGTTCGTTGGCGAGCGTGTCCTCGATGACGTCTTCTGTCAGGGCGCATTCGCCGCAAGGGATTTTGACCTTGAACGGTCCCCACTGTCCGGCCCATTTGTAAAGCCGCAATTCAACCGGAACGCTCTGCATTTCCTCTGTTCGGTTTGACGGTGTCGCCATGGGTAAACCCTTTTATCGCCCTGTCATGTCAGCGTGCCAGAGCGCTTCTGAAGGCGCCATCCCTGTCGATTTCAAATCATTGTTATGGATCAGTGTCCGACAACGGCAAGGCCAGCCGGACGAAAATATCCGCCGGGGCGGCGCCCGCCATGCGCAAAATACGCAGACTGGCCGCCTTGTTGCGCTTGGCGAAACGTTCTCCATTGTCATCCAGAATGAGTTTGTGATGGCGATATTCAGGCGTCGGCAGATCGAGCAACGCTTGTAATAGCCTGTGCAGATGGGTCGCCGGAAAAAGATCGGCGCCGCGGATCACATGAGTGACGCCCTGAAGCGCATCATCGACAACGCAAGCAAGGTGATAGCTTGTGCCCATATCTTTCCGCGCAATCACGGGGTCGCCGAAAATTTCCGGCGTTGCGCGCACAATCCCTGTTTGCGCGTTCGGTCCGCTCATGCCTTCCGTAAACGAAAGATCGCGCCACTTATCGCCCAGATGACGCTTTGCGCGCGCCATCGACAAGCGCCAGGCGAAAGGCGCGCCTTCCGCCATTAGCGATCGTTCTTCCAGCGCCGCCAGCGGCGCACCCACATATTGCGATCCCTCCGGACCGTCTGGAGAAAGATGGGGCGCGCGCGCAATCTCGTCGGCGATTTCCTTGCGGGTTTTAAAGCAGCGGTAGACGACATCGCGTTGTCGAAGCCGGTCCAGCGCCGACCGGTAATCTTCAAAATGTTCAGACTGTCTTCGCACCGGCTCCTCCCATTCCAGTCCGAGCCATAAGAGGTCTTCATAGATCGCATCTTCAAATGCAGGCTTGCAGCGGACGCCGTCGATGTCCTCGATCCTCAGAATAAACTTTCCGCCTGCGTTGCGGGCGGCGTGAAACGCGGTCAGCGCTGAATAGGCGTGACCGAGATGCAGAAATCCTGTCGGCGACGGCGCGAAACGGGTAACGAAATGAACCATGAGGTCACTTTAAGTTGGGAGGCAATTCCTTGATAGACCCCCGCCGCCCGCAGTTTGGCGCAGTAGTCTTTTTGCGGATATAAAGGCGGGGGCAAGGGGCGCAAAGCATATGGTCGACGGCGACATCTTAGAGGGCGACAGCGATCCGTCCTCCGGCGAAGGCGCCGATACTGCGAGCGACGATGCGGGGAGCGAGGAGGCCAGCGATAAGGCCGGCGCGCTGACAACGGCGCCGGATATGATCTGCCGCGCCTGTGCGGCGCCGATCATCGGCGCTTTTTGCGCCGCCTGCGGGCAGAAAAATGACGACATGCGCCGAAGCTCAGTTATTCTCGGGCGCGATTTCTTACGCGATACGTTCGGTTTTGACAGTCGCATGTGGCGCACGCTTGGGCTTCTGGTGGTTGCGCCGGGGGTTGTTCCCAAAAATTACGCACACGGACAACGCTCGCGTTTTACACCGCCTGTGCGGTTGTTCATTGTCGTCTCGTTTTTATTTTTCCTGACGGTCGGATTTACAAATACGCTGTTTATCGGGCTCGACGTAAAATTTGGCGGCGCGGCTGCGGACGACGCGGCCAGCGGCGTCATTCGGTTTTCCGGCGATGGAGAGCCCGCTGCGAAAGACGAGAAGGCGCCCGACGCTCCGGATTGTGTGTTTCAGGCGCAAACCCGATTTTTTGTCAGGCCATCGGAGTTGAACACCGATAGAGAACGCCTTGCTGCCTGCATGGCTGAGAAAAAAAATGAGCTTTCCGCAGAGATCCAGTCGAGCATTGAGGCGCAGGCCTCTGAGGCTTCCGGAGATGATGCGATTGACAGCAACGCACCGTCTACAGAAGAACTGGAAAAGGCTGAAGACACGGTGACGCGCGTCTTTGACGGCATTGACTGGGCGATTTCAAATCCGCGCGCTTTCAACGATGCATTCAACAGCTGGCTGCCGCGGGTGATGTTTCTGATGACGCCGGTGCTTGCGCTGATCCTGATCGTTTTCATTCGAGGGCGCGATGCGTTTATCTACGATCATCTGGTCCTGTCGCTTTACACCCACGCTGTTGCTTTTGCGATCACCGGGTTCGCGCTGGTTCTTGGACAGGCCGGTCTGCCTTTCAGCGGCGCCGCCGCGGCGGGCATTATTCTCATCTATTATTTTATTGCACTGAAGCGGGCCTATGGGCGCGGCTGGATAAAAACGACGTGGACGGCGTTTTGGTCGGGTTTTGTCTACATCCTCATCCTGCTGGCGGTGGTCATGAGCATCGTCTCTTATGTTGTCTGGCGTGCTGTCGTTTAACTGCGCGTCAACGGGGCGTTAACGATAAAAGTCCATCTTCGCCCAGGGTTTTATCCAAACAGGGGCATACGCTATGGCGCTCGCAAAGAAGGCCGGAGGCTACGACATTGACCTGATGCGCGACATGAAACGCGCGCAGGAAAAATTCGGCGTCAGCCTCTCAAAACAGGTGATGGATTTCATGGCTGTGCGCAGCCTGGGGCTAAGCTTTGAGGAGTATCTGTATTTCGCCCTCTTCAACAAACCTCGCAGCGACTATAGCGCCTATATGGGGAACAATCGCGCGCGGGCGGCGTTTTACATCGCCAATGACCTGACGACATGGGATGCGGCGGAAGACAAGCTGAACTTCGCCGCAACCATGGCTGCGGCTGAATTGCCGAACCCGCGTATTGTCGCTTTTGCTCATCTTGACCGCGATGCGGGCGGCGCCGCCGTCCTTCGAACGCGCGGCGCTGTCGAAGAGTGGCTTCAGACTTGTTCGCTGCCCGTATTCGGGAAGCCTGCGATTGCAAGCCATGGGGACGGCTCGGTGCATATTACAGGGCGCGAGGGCGACAATTTATTGCTGGCGGACGGCGCCTCCGTAAAAGTCGGCGATCTTGCTGCCGATATTGAAACCTATACGGATGAAGCCGGTTTTCTTTTTCAGGAAGTTCTGACGCCGCATAGGGACATTGCGGCAATCACGGATGATCGTCTGGCGACAGCACGGTTTTTCGTTCTGCGGGAAGCTGAAGGCGGCGGCGTTCGCGACGTGGTGCTGCGCCTGCCCGCCGGGAAAAACCGTGTTGATAATTTCCGCCGCGACGGCAATCTGGTTGCGCCTGTGGACATTGATACCGGCGCTATAGGCGTTGCGGTCAGAGGCGTCGGCGTTGCGCGCGAAGCCATGCGCCGTCATCCCGATACGAATGAGGCGATCGAAAATGTAACGCTCCCCGATTTTCAGGCGGCAAAGTCCATCGTGACGGCTGCTGCGGAATGTTTCCCGCAACAGCACATCCAGTCCTGGGATGTCGCTTTCACCGACAGCGGACCGTCATTGCTCGAAGTCAATCCGGGCGGAAATTTCAATATTCTTCAACTGGCGAGCGGCCGCGGCGTTTTTGACCCGGCGTTTCGGAAGTTTCTTGAAGCGCGCCTGTCAGAAAAATCCAGCGCCGACACGGATCAAAAAGCGCTGAAAGAAGCCAAGAAACTTCTCAAACTGAAATAACTTATTATGGCAACGAGCGCTTGATTGGCGCGCGCGCCTGGTCAACGCTTTTCGGCGATGAACACGCCAACCCACCTGATCGTCGCTCTCGCCGCTCTCGCACGTAAAAACAACAGCGCTCGGCGCAACCTGGCTGTCGCCGCCGGCGCGCTGGCGCCGGATCTTTCGATCTTTGTTTTCTATTTCTGGGCAAAGATTGTTCGCGCTATGCCCGAAGCGCAGATATGGCGCGATGCGTATTGGCGCGAGCCCTGGCAGACCTTAGGCGCCGTATCAAATTCGGTTCCGCTCATGGCGGTCCTGCTCGTTCTCTCCTATTGGCGTCGCGCGCCGCTGCTCGGCGTCTTTGCGCTGGCCGGTCTCATCCATGTTGCGCTTGATTTTCCGGTGCATGCGGATGACGCTCACCGTCACTTCTGGCCGCTAACACAGTGGCGCTTTCACTCGCCGGTGTCTTACTGGGATCCTTCCCATTACGGCGTTATCGGCGGCGCGATTGAGCTTTTGTTGTTGATTGGCACCGCTTTTGTTCTGTGGGTCCGGTTCACAAGTCTATGGGTGCGGGTCGCGCTCGCGCTCACCGTCGCGTCATATTTTTTTGTCGGCGTTTATTTCCGGATCGCCTTTGCCGCCTGAGGCGGCCTCGTCAAGAAAAAAGCCGCCTCGCAAAGGAGGCGGCTTAAGTCGCAAGTGAAAAGCAGTAATCTTAGCGCGCGCGCTTGCGTCGTTTCGCAGCGCCAAGAGCGCCAACGCCCGCAAGGAACATCCAGAACGCAGCCGGCAGCGGCGTTACGAGTTCGGTTGCCGTGAAGACCCGGATAACATCGATCGGGCTGATTGCAAGCAAGGAGAAATCGAGGACGCCGCCATTCACGGATAGCGAGTCCCTGGTTTCGAGACCGACATTGTTCACTGCAAACAAATAGTTCACGAGCGCGTTTTCAAATGACATGGTCGCCGCCAGCGTTTCATCCGATGAGGCGATGCCGACAATGTCAGCGCCAAAATCGATCATGCCGGAGATCGTCTGCATGATCTCCGGATCAAAAGCGACAATGAAACTTGTGACCGTATCGCCGACGGAGAGCCCGCCAAATTCCAGCGCGATGTCTTCCGTGACGACCATCGTGCTTTCTTCGAAAACAAAAATGTCGGGGCTTTGCAACGTGTCAGTGCCGAGAATGACGTCGTTAACGTTCGGATTAAGCACAACAAGCGAGCCGCCTGAATCGCCGCCTGTAACTTCTCCCGTAATGACGCCGGCGTTTGCATGTGTGAAGAAAAATCCGGCAATCGCAGCGCTCATTCCCAGAATGGTGCGTTTCATAGCTAATATCGCTCCTGTATGCGCGTCACAATGGGACGCGCAGCGTTAAAGTTTCTGTTTTGTTACGGTCTTGCAAAAAGCGCGCAACATCTCACGTCAGATAGGGTACGCCTATAATGGCGAGCCGATGTTGAGTGGGTCAACATACGGTTTGGTTAAGGAAGATCCTTGATCCGGCATCAAGGTTAATGATTGGTTTATGAAATTACGCTGCCGCGCCGCCGACCGTTAATTTGTCGATTTTGATCGTAGGCTGACCAACGCCGACCGGAACGCCCTGGCCGGCTTTGCCGCAAACGCCGACGCCCGGATCGAGCGCAAAATCGTTTCCAATCATGGAGACCTGGGTGAGAACAGACGGACCGTCGCCGATAAGCGCGGCGTTTTTAATCGGGGCGCCGACTTTTCCGTCTTTAACCCGATAGGCTTCCGTGCAGTTGAAGACGAATTTCCCGCTTGTGATGTCGACCTGACCGCCGGCGAAGTTTACGGCGTAAATTCCGTCTTTCACGGTTTTCAGAATTTCCTGCGGATCATGGTTTCCGCCCAGCATGAACGTATTGGTCATGCGCGGCATCGGATTATGCGCAAAACTTTCCCGTCGGCCGTTGCCGGTCGCCTTCATGCCCATCAGGCGAGCGTTCAGGCGATCCTGGAGATAGCCTTTTAGAATGCCGTCTTCGATCAGCACCGTGCGCGAGGTTGGCGTGCCCTCGTCGTCGACAGTCAATGAGCCGCGCCGGGCTTCAATCGTTCCATCGTCGATGACTGTGACGCCGGGGGCGGCGACCCGTTCGCCGAGCCGTCCTGCGAAGGCGGAGGTTTCCTTACGGTTGAAGTCGCCTTCAAGGCCGTGGCCGACGGCTTCGTGCAGCAGGACGCCGGTCCAGCCCGGCCCGAGCACGACTTCCATCTCGCCTGCGGGCGCGGCCTCCGCTTCCAGATTGACGAGCGCCTGCCGCAAAGCCTCGTCGACCTGTCCGCGCCAGGCGTCGGCGGCGATAAAGCGCGCATAGCCTTCGCGTCCGCCGGCGCCGTGACTGCCGGTTTCCTGGCGATCCCCTTCTCCCGCCGTCACCGAAACATTAAGCCGAACCAGCGGGCGAAAATCACGAATGATCTCGCCGCCGGGCCGCATGATTTCGATTGCCGACCACGAGCCTGTCAGCGAGCACGAGACCTGCCGCACGCGCGGGTCTTTTGATCGGGCGTAGTCGTTGATTTCTTCAAGCAGTTTCGTTTTCGCCTCGAAGGCGAGGTCTCCGAGCGGGTTTTCGTCCGGATAAAGTCTTGAGTTTGTGCGCGCCGGCCCATCCGCAATGGCGCCGCCTTTGCCGGTTTTGACGGCCTGAACCGCCGCGCCGGCCCGTTTGAGCGCGGCTTCGGAGAGTTCCGTCGCATGGGCGTAACCGGTCGAATCGCCAATCACGGCGCGAAGCCCGAACCCTTGATCCACATTGAAACTGGCGGTTTTCAGCCGATTGTCGTCAAAGACAAACGCTTCCGATTGCGCATATTGAAGGTACAACTCGCCATCGTCAGCGCCTTTCAGGGCGTTATTGACGAGCGCTTCAGCGCGTTTGGGATCAAGGTCGGTGCGAGAGAAGAAATAGGATTTTGTCATGGCGTAGACTTAGGCGGCTGAGCGGCCGCCTGCAATGGCGGCGCTGCGACCATTTTTCATGGGATTTTCAGATGACGGCGAAGGCGCGCCGGGCCTATATACGAGCAGAAATTATAGATGCTTCAAGTCAGACGCATTTCACGCGCATCATCAATAGCTGGCCATTGCTAATCAGCGGGACACTGGAATGAAAACGATACTCTCAACGCTCACCGGTTTGAGCGCCTTCGCAAGCGCATCAGCCATGGCTTCGGGCCTGACCCCGGGCGGCATTGGCATGCAGCGGGCGAACTCTGCTCTCGCGGAGGACGTGCACTGGTTTCATAACTGGCTGCTGCTGCCCATCATCACCGCGATCAGTCTTTTCGTGCTGGCGCTCTTGATCTGGGTCGTCGTCAAATACAATGCGAAAGCCAACCCGACGCCGCGCAAGTTCAGCCACAACACGCTTATCGAGATTATCTGGACCGGCGTTCCGATTCTTATTCTTCTGGTCATCGCGCTGCCTTCGTTCCAGCTTCTTTACAATGAAGACGTGATGCCGGACGGCAAGCAGGTGGCCGCCCGCGGCGACGGTCAGACAAGCACTTTCACATTCGCCAACGATTTTACCGAAGGGCGCATGATCAAGAGCGCTCGTCATATGCAGATTATGGTGGAGGATGGCTCGGGCTTGCGTAAATTGCGTCACCGCGCCGATTACCGGCTTAATGGGCTTGGCGATTCAGAGATCGAGGTTGCGTTCGATACGCCTCCCGCCGCCGGTTCAAATGTAATCATTCGCGGCGGCCGCTCGATTGTGGGCCGCGGGGACAACAAGCAAATCGCCATGGCGCCGACAATGACGCTTAAAGTCAACGGATATCAATGGGGATGGACGTACTCCTATCCCGACTTCGGCGATTTTGAATATTCATCAAACATGCTGCCTGAAGATCAGACGACGCCGGAGCTTTACCGTCTTGAGGTCGACAACCGCGTTGTTGTGCCGGTGGGCGAAACCGTTCGCGTCACCACAACAGCGCGCGACGTTATTCACTCCTGGGCGATGCCGGCTTTCGCTATCAAAATCGACGCCGTGCCGGGACGCATCAACGAAACCTGGTTCAGCGCCGACCGAGAAGGTGTTTATTACGGCCAGTGTTCGGAAATTTGCGGCATCAAGCACTCCTTTATGCCGATCGCTGTGGAGGTTGTTTCCCGCGCCGAGTTTGAAAGCTGGGTCGACGGACAGCGCGCGCTCGCCGGCATGGAGCCAATGTTTGAAGGCGCTGGCGTACAACTCGCCGCTGCTGCAGAAGAATAATAGAGGGCTAGAAAAACATGGCAGACGCACACGCCGCCGACACCCACGACGCACATGATCACACGCCGTCGTTCTTCGTTCGCTGGTTCTTTTCCACCAACCATAAAGACATTGGCACGCTTTATCTGATCTTCGCCATTCTCGCCGGGGTCATAGGCGGCGCGATGTCCGGTCTGATGCGCATGGAGCTGGCTGAGCCGGGCGTAACATTTCTAACCGCTTTCACAGGCGGCGATCTCGATGCGGCTTCGAACTTCTATAACGTTCTGATTACCTATCACGGTCTGATCATGATCTTCTTCATGGTCATGCCGGCGATGATCGGCGGGTTCGGCAACTGGTTTGTGCCGATCATGATCGGCGCGCCGGACATGGCGTTTCCGCGCATGAACAATATTTCGTTCTGGCTTTATGGCGCTTCCGGCATCCTGATCACGCTGTCGCTGTTCGCGCCCGGTTACGGCTCGCAAATCGGTTTCGGCGGCGGCTGGGTCTTATATCCGCCGCTTTCGTCAAACACTGGCAGCCCGGGGCCGGCGATGGATTTGCTGATTCTGTCGCTCCACCTCGCGGGCGCCTCGTCTATCCTCGGCGCGATCAACTTCATCACCACCATTTTCAACATGCGTGCGCCTGGCATGACCCTGCATAAAATGCCGCTCTTCGCCTGGGCCGTTCTGGTGACAGCGTTCTTGCTCGTGCTTTCTCTGCCGGTGCTGGCCGGCGCCATCACCATGCTTTTGACCGACCGGAATTTCGGCACGTCATTCTTCGACGCCGCCGGTGGGGGCGATCCGATCCTCTATCAGCACCTCTTCTGGTTCTTTGGGCATCCTGAAGTTTACATTCTGATCCTGCCGGGCTTCGGCATCATCAGCCACATTGTGTCGACCTTCTCGAAGAAGCCGATCTTCGGTTATCTCGGCATGGCCTACGCCATGGTCGCGATCGGCTTTGTCGGTTTCATCGTCTGGGCGCATCACATGTATACGGTCGGCCTCAGCGTAAATATGAAAGCCTATTTCGTTGCGGCGACGATGGTCATCGCCGTGCCCACGGGCATCAAGATCTTCTCATGGATCGCAACCATGTGGGGCGGCTCCATCGAGTTCAAAACGCCGATGTTATGGGCGATCGGCTTTATCTTCCTGTTCACGGTCGGCGGCGTCACCGGCGTCGTTCTCGCGAACGCCGGCATCGACCACTATATGCACGACACCTATTACGTGGTCGCGCATTTCCATTACGTCCTGTCTCTCGGCGCGGTCTTCGCAATTTTCGCCGGCTGGTATTACTGGTTCGGCAAAATGACCGGTAAGATGTATCGCGAGTGGCTGGGCGCGCTGCATTTCTGGGTCATGTTCGTCGGTGTGAACCTGATTTTCTTCCCGCAACACTTCCTTGGCCTTCAGGGCATGCCGCGCCGCTATATCGATTATCCTGAAGCGTTCGCGCTCTGGAACCAGGTTTCGACATGGGGCTACTTCATCACCATTATCGGCATGTTTGTGTTCCTTATCGCGATGGTTGACGCGTTTTTCATCTACCGGAAGAAAGCTGCGGCTAATCCGTGGGGCGAGGGCGCAACGACTCTCGAATGGACCCTGCCGTCGCCGCCGCCGTTCCACCAGTTCAATGAACTGCCGCGCTTCGACAAGGGCGATGTAAAAGCCTTTTAGTTGCTAAAATTCAACACCTTAAAGAAAACCCGCTGGAATTCCGGCGGGTTTTCTGCGTTGCAGCGTGACCCTGCGCGGAAAATATCGTTTATGTTCGTTATGGAGCCGGAACGACTTCCGGGGGAGTCGAAGGCACACCTGGTCGAGCGGCGGCGTTTATGAGCCGACGTCAGGCGGGAGGACGCGCCGAGCGGGTTGCGCTCACCGGGGGAGATGGAAGGACCGGCGCTTCGCAAGGGGAGGAGCGCCGGTTTCTTTTTGCGCAGTCCTTTTTTCTGCGACTCAAATGCCCCAAGCGTGTCGACAAAACCTTAATTTAAGTTTGTGAACCGGCGCTAAGCCTTTATTAACCATATTTCAGGCTGTGACTTGGAGGGGTTATGATCGACACCATTGTCAACGATGTTTCTGCGATCTTCAGCAGCACATTCATGAACGGGGACTGGATAGCTCTTTTAATCGCGTTCGGCTCCGTGTTGGTCGCCGCGCTGGTGATGAAGCGAGCCACGCAGATCGGCGCGATGACATTGTTGGGCCTTGTGCTGTTTGTGATCGGCTGGTTCATGCGGGGCGTTTTGCGCGGTCCTTTTCCAGAGAGCGAAGCCGGGGCTGCGGCGGCGGCAACCGGCAACCGGATGCTTGCGCAGATCAATGCGCAATGGGCGCAATTCATGGGCATGGAGGCGGGCACGCTGCTTGCGTATTTCATCACGTTCATGCTGCTCATCATGATGATTTTCGGCGTGAAATCGGTTGTTCAGCGCGGCTGACAATGCTCCGATTTGCGGCGCTGCGCCGCGGATAATTGCACGCCCCGGCTATTCTCTTCGCGCTTTTGATGGTCCATAAGCTTGCCATGAGCAACATTGCCGTTGAGCCATTGCCGTCCGCCGGCGCCGGACCGCGCGACTATTACGACCTGCTTAAGCCGCGGGTCATGTCGCTTGTTATTTTCACGGCCTTTGTCGGCATGGTAACTGCGCCGGGCGCGATGCATCCCGGTCTGGCGCTGATTGCGCTTTTCTCGATCGCGGTTGGCGCAGGGGCCTCCGGCGCGCTCAATATGTGGTGGGACGCCGATATCGATGCGGTGATGTCGCGCACCGTGCGCCGCCCCATCCCAGCCGGACTGGTGCCGCGCGCTGAAGCAGCCGCCTTCGGGGGATTTCTCTCTGCGCTTTCCATCGCCCTCCTGGCGCTTTCCGCGAATTATGTCGCCGCCGGATTATTGGCATTCACCATCTTTTTCTACGTCGTTATTTATTCCATGTGGCTGAAGCGTCGCACGCCGCAGAATATTGTCATTGGCGGCGCCGCGGGCGCCCTCCCGCCGGTTGTCGGCTGGGCTGCGGTGACCGGATCTGCGCCGCTGGAGCCATGGGTTCTCTTTGCAATTATTTTCCTTTGGACGCCGCCGCATTTCTGGGCGCTGGCGCTCTTTAAGGAAGGCGATTACGCAAAGGCGGGCATTCCGATGATGCCAAATGTGCGCGGGGCTGCAGAAACCAAACGGCAGATTTTCATCTATTCGGTTCTGCTCGCGCTGATCGGTCTTGCACCGTTTTTTATCGGCATGGCGGGACCTTTATATCTTGCATCCGCGGCCGGGCTCGGCGGATACTTCGTGTACGGCGCATGGCGACTGCTGCGGGCGGACGCAAGCGATCTCGGCCCCGCGAAGCGGCTTTTCGGATTTTCGATTTTTTATCTGTTTGCGCTTTTTGCAGCGCTTCCCATTGAACGGTGGACGGGCTTTTATGGCTGAGCAATCTGAAAAGCCGGTTGACCCCGTCAAACAGCGCGATCGGCGAAACCTGGCCATAGCGCTGGGGCTTGGCGTGTTTATCGTCCTCGTTTTCACCGTCACCATCATCCGGCTGGGCGGCGCGGTCGCCGAGCGCAGTTTCTGAGCGTAACGGAACGATGGAACAGGCGGCGAATAACAAAAAAACCGCAGGGGTCATCGCCTTAGTTGTGCTGGCGATGGTCGGTCTGTCCTTTGCCTCCGTGCCGGCGTATCGCGCTTTCTGTCAGGTAACCGGGTGGGGCGGAACCACGCAGCGCGCTGAGAGCGGCGCTGCGCAAACGCTCGCCCGCGAGATCACGGTCCGGTTTGACGCCAGCGTGGCGCAAGGGTTGGACTGGCGGTTCAAGCCCGAGCAGGTCGCGCAGACGCTGAATATCGGCGAAACGGGCCTTGCCTTTTACGAAGCCGAAAACACAACCGATGCGCCGATTACGGGCCGTGCGACCTTTAATGTCTCACCAGCGAAGGCGGGCATTTATTTCCGCAAAATTGAGTGCTTCTGCTTCACCGAACAGGTGCTTCAGCCTGGCGAAAAAGTCTCCATGCCGGTCACCTATTTTGTCGATCCGGCGCTTGGAGACGATGATAATCTCGCCGAGGTTGAGACGATCACGCTGGCCTATACGTTCTTTCCCTATGAGGACTGAGAGAGCGGCGTCCTGCGGCCCTATGGCGCGGGGGATCATGCTGAGCGGACTTGGATTTTAGGCCCTGTCCGAAGTATAGAACCCATAAATTGCAACGATATTCCGCTAGGGGTGCATCCATGGCAGGCGCTGAAGTCAAACACGATTACCATCTCGTCAATCCAAGCCCGTGGCCGCTTGTTGGGTCTCTCGCCGCCGCGGTGATGATGATCGGCGCGGTCGCCTGGATGAAATCCGCCGGCGGCGGCGACGGCCTTTTCGGCCTGAAGGGCCCGGCGCTGTTTCTTGTCGGCTTTGCGGGCGTGCTTGTAACGTTTGTCGGCTGGTGGCGCGACGTCATCAAGGAAAGCCTCAACGGCGAAAACACCTCGACCGTTATTCGCCTCGGCCTTCGCTATGGCATGGTGCTTTTCATTGCGTCTGAAGTAATGTTTTTCGCCGCATGGTTCTGGGCTTTCTTTGGCGCAGCGCTTTTTCCTGGCGCCGGCGATCCGGTGATCCTGTCCACCGGCGAGCAGATGCTGAACCCGAATGGCGATCCGGCGTTTCTTGGCAATGACGGGCGCGTTCATGCGACCGGCGCGGTCTGGCCGCCCAAGGGCGTTGAACCGCTCTCACCCTGGGGGCTGCCGCTTCTGAATACGTTGATCCTTCTTTTGTCAGGCACAACGGTGACTTGGGCGCACCATGCCGTTCAGCACAATGATCAAAAAGGTCTTGTTCAGGGGCTCGCGATCACGATCGGGCTTGGCGTTGTGTTCACGGCGCTGCAGGCGGTTGAGTATTATGAAGCGATTGCCGGCGGGCTCTTCGCCTTTTCCGGCGGCGGCATTTACGGCGCATCGTTCTTCATGGCGACCGGGTTCCACGGTCTGCATGTGGTCATTGGCACAATCTTCCTGATCGTTTGCCTGTTCCGCGCGCTGGCCGGACATTTCACGCCGGAGCGCCATTTCGGGTTTGAAGCGGCCGCATGGTATTGGCACTTTGTCGACGTTGTCTGGCTGTTCCTGTTTGCGTTTATTTATGTGCTTGGAAACCAGGGCTTGCTGTCCTGACCGGCGACAGGTATCGGCGTTGATGGCTCATCATTATCCGCCGGTCTCTCCATACGCCGCCGGACTTGGCGCAAAGTGTCCGCGCTGCGGGCAGGGCGCATTATTTGACGGTTTTCTTCGGCTACGTGGGTCGTGCGCGGTGTGCGGCCTAGATTATGCCAAGGCTGACGCCGGCGACGGCCCTGCCGTTTTTGTGATCTTCATTGTCGGCTTTGTCGCTGTCGCGTTCGCTTTCATCGCCCAGTTCGTATGGTACGCGCCGATGTGGTTGTCGTTGTTCCTCAGCAGCGGCGTTGCCGTCGGTTTGACCCTGATCCTGCTGCGCCCGCTTAAGGCGACGATGATCGCGCTTCAATACGCCAATAAGGCCGCCGAAGGCCGGTTAGAAGAATGATCGCCGGGCGCCAATTTCACTTCCGTCCTGTGCTGACGATATGCGCCGCGCTCGGCCTCGCCATTCTTGTCAGCCTCGGCTCGTGGCAATTGCAGCGGCTGGCCTGGAAAGAGGCGCTAATTGAAAAAGTGGAGGCGCGCGCATCGTCGCCGCCGCTGTCTCTGCAATCGGCTCTTGATGCGTTGTCTGGCGGGGAAGATCTTGAATACGCGCGCATCAGAATTGAGGGCGTTTTTGATCATGACGGTGAAGCGCATGTGTTCGGCACCTATGAAGGTCAGCCCGGGTATTACATCTTTACGCCCATGATATTGACGTCAGGCGAGCGCATCTACGTCAATCGCGGCTTTGCATTGCAGAACAGGAAATCGCAAGCGTCGCGGCAAGACAGTTTGGTGAGCGGCGCTGTCGTTGTCACAGGGCTTATACGGGCGGCGGAGAAGCGCAAAGGCGTTGCTTCCTTTTTTCAGCCTGCGGATAACCCTGACGCCAATCGCTGGTTCGTCCGTGATCCCGCGCGGTTTGCTGCTGAGGGCGCGGATGCGCTCAACGCCTTCTATGTAGACAGTGACGGAAGCGAAAACGCCGCCGAGTGGCCGAAAGGCGGCACAACCCGCCTCGAATTTCGCAACAGGCACCTTGAATACGCCTTGACCTGGTTTGGCCTAGCGGGCGCGCTGCTGGCGGTCTGGATGGCTTTTTCTCTGAAGTCTTCTGAAAAATAGTGCACTTTACAAAATAAAGTTAATTTGCAACGCTCTCTCCCAAGGCAAATAAATGGAGGGGCGAATGTCGTTTCAGCCATTATTAGAAGCGAGTTGGGTCATTCAGGCGCACGCCTATTCAGCGATGGCGGCGTTTTTGCTGGGACTTTTTCAATTCGCCGCGCCGAAAGGAACATTGCCGCACAAAACGATCGGATTTGTCTGGATCGTCTTGATGTCCGCGATCACTGTTTCCAGCATTTTTATCGTGCCGTCGATAGCGCCTGGAACGCCGTTTCTCCAATGGTTCGGCCCTATTCACGTCTTCACATTGATAACCGGCTATGGCGTTGTTCAGGGAACGTATTTTCTCTTGCGCGGGGGCAAGGGCCTGAAGCGCCACAAGGGGCCGTTTCTGGGCATCTATATTGGCGGCATTATTATCGCCGGGGGGTTCGCTTTCCTCCCTGGGCGGATCATGCACGAAGTCGTCTTCGGCGGCTGATCAGCGTTCCGTCAGTTTGAACTCTATCCGTCGGTTCTGGGCGAGCGCCGAGGCGGAGGCGCCGGAAACGATCGGGAAGTCGGCGCCGAGACCGCTCGCAACCAACCGGCGCGACGGCACGCCGCGCGACTCCAGATAGCGCGTCACGGATAAGGCGCGGGCCGCAGACAAGCCTTTATTATCGATAAAGCGCGCCGCGCAGCCTGGCCCCAGCGGCGTTGCGTCCGCATGACCGTCGACGCGGATGGTCCAGTTCTGAATGGCTTGCGTCGCATCATCTTTCTCGCGGCCAGCAATCTGCGCCCTGATCCGCCGGTCGATTTCGAGGATCGCCGAAGCAACCCCGTTAAGGCTCGTCTCAGCCGCCGGCGACAGCGTCGCCTGACATGATCCAAAAAGCGCATCGCCGGAGACGATCAGGCGATCGCCCTGGACTGATACGCCCGGCAGGTCGGAGAGGGCGGCGCGCGCCTCCTCGAAAAAGCGCGAACGCACTTCCTGCAATTCCTGGACTTTTCTTGCGAGCGCCGCATTCAGGCGCTGAGAAAGGTTTTCAATCTGCGCTTGCTGCTCAAGATCCTTGGCCTCCGCCGCATCAAGCGCTTCCTGCAGGCTGGCGAGTTGCCGGCGCAGGGCGGCGATCTGGGCGTTGAGAGTTGCAATCTCGCTTTTTTGTTCTTCGCTCAGGGCTTTTTCCGCCTCCAGCTCTTCGGCTGTGGCCGCAACCGCGGCCTGACTGCCGGCGAGCGCTGCGGTCAGCCCGGCAAGCTCTTCATTTTTCTGCGCGATGGTGTCTTCGAGCGAGAGAATTTGCGCGTTCAGGGAGGCATTCTCCGATTGCGCGAGCCCCAGTTGATCATTGAGCGAATTAATCTGCGCGATCAATCGCGCCAGCTCATCATCCTTATTGGCGAGGTCGATCTTAAGCGTATTCAGCCGGTCGCCGAGATAGAATTGCGCAACAACGAAAATGGACAGAACGAACATTAACACCAGCAGCAACGTCGACAATCCGTCGACGAAGCCGGGCCAGATATTGGCCTCGCTTCTGGAGCGCCGCCGCGCCATTGGCCTATTCCCCGCCGCCGACGCGGATTAGCGTGCGGTTCAGGGCCCTGATTTCATCCTTCAATTCGGCGGTCTGAGCATCGCTTGCCTTGATCTGGGTTTCGGCGTTGGCGCTGAGCGCGGCCTCCAGCCCTTGCAGCGCAGCGGAAAGCTCGGTGAAGTCGGGCGCCTCGCCAGTGTTTGTGCGCGACATTCCCTCGCCCGGCGCGCGGATCGTGTCGGTCTGGCCCGCAAGCCAATCTTCAAGATCCGTGTAGAAACGGTTGAGCGCCTGTCCCGCTTGCACGTCGAGGAACCCGATGACCAGGCTGCCGCCAAGGCCGAACAGGGATGACGAGAACGCAACCCCCATGCCGGACAGCGGTTCGCGCAGGTTTGCAATCAATTGGGCGACGGCGTCTTCCGCCGCGCCGCCAGTGTTGGCGAGGCCGTTGATCGTTTCGGCGACTGCGTTGACGGTGGCGAGCAACCCCCAGAACGTGCCGAGCAGACCGAGGAAAACAAGCAGGTTCATGATGTAGCGGCCCATCTCGCGCGCTTCATCAATCCGGGTGCCGACGGAATCGAGCATGGAGCGCGTCGATTCCGGCGAGAACTTATCGCGAAAATTGGTTTCCCCAAGCAATCGGGAAAGGCCGCTGATCACCGCCGGCGGATAGCGCATGCGCCGCGTCGTCGGATCAACGCCGTCGCGGTAGCCCTCTATCCAGCGCACGGCGCGGCTGACCACATCAGTGAGGTTGAACTGGTAGATAACGCCGATCAGCAGCACGGCCAGGATCAGCCCGTTCAGCCAGGGATTGGCGTTGAAAGCGTCGGACAGCAAAGTCGACCCGGCGGGGCCAAAGGGCGAGAGCACGTAAACGAATGCGGCCACCGCGGCCAAAAACAGGATCATGTAAAGATTGCGGCCGCCAGGCCCTGCAAATCGCACTTCTCTGACTGCGGAACGCGCCATAGCCCAAAATACCCCTTGTTCCCGCGCCCCAAACGTCGCGGGCCCCCTAAAACGGTAATGCCTGAATGAGTTTACTGCAAATTCGGTTCCGAACAACCGATAGCGGGCGACGGCGTGCGCTCACCGGTTTCGCGCGCCTCTGCGCCCGCTCAAAAGGCATTGGATGGGAGGGCGGATGGGACGGCGCAGATCACGCCGGTTTCAACGCTGCGTCACGGCAACGTTAATTGCATGTGAATTGGGGGAGAGCTAGCTTCGCCAAGTATCGGACTGATTAGTAACAAACGCCTTCCATATTCAAAATTCAACCGCATATCAGGAGATTAATCTCATGCGTTTTATCCCCGCTTCCGTTCACGGTTTTCTTGACTACGCAGTTGGTTTGACGCTCATCATTGCGCCTTTCGCGCTTGGCTTTAAAGGGATGGAAATTGTGCTTTCCGTCGCCGGCGGCGCAGGCCTTATCGTCTATAGTCTCATCACAGATTATTCCGTATCGGCGCGCCGTCTGTTGCCGTTCAGCGTGCACCTCGCCATCGACTTCATTGCAGCGCTTGTGCTTATCGCCGCGCCTTTCATCTTCAATTTCGGCGGGGTCGCGCAGGCTTTCTACGTCGTTATGGGCGTCTCTGTGATCGGGGCCGTTCTGCTGACAAATCCGAACGTGGAAGACGCTCCGCATCCTGCTTGAGCGCTTCACATCTCTCCCAGCAAAAAACCGGCCGCCTTTGGGCGGCCGGTTTCGTTTTTTAAGTATTGAAGCGTTTTTCGCTTAGAGATCGCTCAGCGAGCGCACCTCGACCGGACCAATGCCGGCGGCCTCAACTTCAGCGCGGATTTTTTCCGCATCGCCGATGATCACCCACACCATGTTGTCTGGCGACAGCACCTGGTCTGCTGCAGCGGCGATATCGGCTGGAGACAGCGAGCGATATTTCTCCGGCAAGGTTTCCGGATAGTTCAGCGGACGCCCATAGCGGTCACTCGACAAAAGGCTTCCGAGCACTGCGCCGGAAGTCTCGTACTGACCCGGCAGAGACCGGATATTGTCGAGCTTAACGCGTTCCAGTTCTTCCGACGTCGCCGGTTTGTCGCCCATATAGGCTGCGAACTCTTTCTTGATTTCAGCAAGCGACGGGCCTGTCTGATCGGTCTGCACCGGCGCCAGCACAATAAACGGACGCTGGGCCTCCGCGCCGACGAGGATCGATCGTGAGCCGTAAGACCAGCCTTTGTCCTCGCGCAGATTGAGGTTGATCCGGGAGACGAAACCGCCGCCCAGAATTTCGTTCATGGCTTCAACAGCGATGTTGTTTTCAACGCCTGTCGGCGGCGCCACATGGCCGGCCAGGATGAAGGACTGCGGCGAGCCCGGACGATCGATCAGCACCGTGCGCGGAGCGTCCGGCAGCGATACGTCAGCGATGTTTTTCGTCGGCTTGGCGCCGGAAGCGCGCCAGTTGCCGAATGTGCGATCCAGAAGCGGCCTGATCTCGGCCATGGTCGTGTCGCCGACGACGAAAATGGCGCCGTTGTCCGGGCGCATCCACTTATCCTTGAACCCGACAAGATCTGCGCGGGTGATGGAGCTTACCGCTTCTTCCGTGCCTGAACCCGTGAGCGGAATGCCGTAGGCGTGTTCGGCGCCGTACATGAGCGGCGGCAGCAGACGAATGGCGATCGATGTCGGATTGGCTTTTTCCTGACGGATGCCGTTCAGAATCAGCGCGCGTTGACGGTCGATTTCCTCTTCCGCGAAGGCCGGCCGGCGCACCACGTCGCCAAGCAAGGCGAGCGAGGGCGCGAGGTTCTCTTTCAGCGCAGACAGCTGCACCGAGGTCGTATCGAGATTGGAGCCGGCGCCAATCGTCGCGCCGAGCTTTTCAAGCTCTGCGGCAAGCGCGAGGGCGTCATAGCGTCCGGCGCCTTCGTCCAGCATGGCGGTTGTGAAGTTGGCGAGGCCAAGCTTGCCGCCCGCGTCGGCCGCGTAACCGGCGTCGAACTGCATCGCCACATTGACGACCGGAATGGTCGAGCGATTGGCGACATAGACTTTCATGCCGTTGCGCAAGGTGGCTTCTTCAATCGCCGGAAAATCCAACGTCGTTTCGCCAACGACACCCGGCAGTCCGGTTGAGCGGTCAACGCCGGTCGGCTTGGCTGCGTATTCCGGGAACGGAAGAACGTCGAGCTGATGCCAGCCGTCGCTCAGCCATTCGCGCGCCGCCGCAAGCACGCCTTGCGGCGTTGCGGCGTCAAGCTCGTCAAGTTCGGTCTGGAAGTATCCGGGGTCGCCTTTCAAAAGCTCGCCCTGCGCCAGCGTAACGGCTTTGCCGCCAAAGCCGCCGACTTCCTCAAGCCCGCGGATCGTGCGCGCCTTGGTCTTTGTCGACACCAGCCGGACCTCATCGCGGGTCGGACCCTTGTCGAGAAATTCCGCGATCATGCGGTCCATTTCTTTTTCGACCTGCTTGATGTCCTCGCCTTCCTTGACGGAGACGACAACGCCGAAGATCGACGCCATTTTCAACTCGAAACTGAAGACGGACGCGTCGGTGGCGATCTGCTGGTCGTAGACAAGCTCTTTATACAGACGGGAATTTTTACCGTCGCCGAGCACGCTGGCGGCGATAAAGAGATCCGTCGCTACTGGATCGGTGTCTTCCGGCGTCGCCCAGACGCGATAGATGCGCGCCTGCGGGACCTGATCATACATTGTCGCGCGCGTATTGGCAGTGCGTTTCGGCACCCAGGAATCGCGCGTCAGAAGCGGTGGGCCGGCTTCTATATCGCCGAAATAGGTTTTGACCTTTTCTTTCGCCGTCGCGACATCAATATCGCCGGCGAGCACCAGAATAGCGTTGGACGGGCCGTAATACTGTTTGAACCATTCCTGCACGTCCTCCAGCGAGGCGGCGTTCAGGTCTTCCATTGAGCCGATGGTGGAGTGATTGTAGGGGTGATCGGCCGGGAACAGCGAGGCTTGAATGTTTGTGAAAATCTGACGGCCGTAGGGCTGGTTTTCACCCTGACGTTTTTCGTTCTGCACAACGCCGCGTTGCTCGTCGAGTTTCTCCTGCGTCACCGCGCCGAGGAAGTGACCCATGCGATCTGATTCCATCCACAAAATGCGGTCGAGCGCAGGGGTCGGGACGGTCTGGAAGTAGTTGGTGCGGTCGGTGTTGGTTGTGCCATTGAGGCCCGTGGCGCCGACTTCCTGCAGCGGCTTGAACCATTCGTCGTCATAGTTCTCTGTGCCGTTGAACATCAGGTGTTCAAACAGATGCGCAAAACCGGTTTGGCCTTCGGGTTCGTCTTTCGAGCCGACCTTGTACCAGACGGAAACGGCGACGACGGGCGCTTTGCGGTCTTCATGAACGATGACGGTCAGGCCATTGTCGAGCGTGAATTTTTCATAAGGGATTTCGATATCAGCGGCGTGCGTCTGCGCCGTGAGCGCGAGACCAGCAGCGCTCGCTGCAGCAAGCAGGAATTTCATACAATAGACTCCGGTGGTTGTTGCCCCAAACGTTAACGGCCCACAATCCTCGGGACTGACGGCGGGGTCAACTCCATGGCGGGCGGTTTACCCTTTGATCGCAACGGTTTGTCGCGAACTGGCCGATTCTGCTAAGTCATAGAGGCTTGGGCGTGATGCTGGCTTTGATGCGGCGCTGGTTCGCTTTCCTTGCTGACATGGGCCTCATCCTGAGCCTGTCGAAGGGCGCCGGGGAGGTCGGGTTGAAGGTTCGCCGCGGCAATCCATCCTTCGAGACGGCGCTGAAGCGCCTCCTCAGGATGAGGGGCCGGTCAAAGTGCCTACCGGATGAGGTCACGGAAAGAGGCGCGAGTCACACGCTTACTTCACCCGCATAACCGTAAAATCTTCCACGAAACCCGCCTTCGGTGCAGACTTATCAACGCCCTTTCGTTTGGCTCTATACTGCCAAACAGTCCGGATACGGAGAGGCGGTGAGGCCACCCGTTGCTCATTGGTCCGGGCCCGCGATGAGCGGAAAGCGCCGCGGCTGCAGCGTAACGGATGCGAGCCCCATGCTTTCCGTCGCCCGAGTTCGGGGCTTTGCACCGCGGAGTTGCAGGGCGCTTAACGGCGGCCTGCAGCGTTGATCCGGTCGCGACGGCCCGTTCCGCGCGTGATGAAAAAACATCGCGGCAAATGCCTTCAGGTCAATGTGAAAAGCAGCGATCAGAAGGGCGCGGGACGTGAAAGCGTCCTCTTTCTACTCCGGACGGTTTCGCGTCTCGCGCAGACCTCTCCGCCTTTTATACGCTCGGGGCCGATTGGTTCGCGGCGGCGATGATGCGTAGTGAATGATCTGTGTACAGAAAAAATTTTACCGCGGGGCGCGCTTCGCCAGAATTCTTTGCAGAGTTCTGCGGTGCATGCCGAGACGGCGCGCGGTTTCCGAAACATTATGATCACAAAGTTCGTATACGCGCTGAATATGTTCCCAGCGGATACGGTCGGCGGACATCGGATTTTCCGGCGGGTCGGGGCGTTCGCCTGGCTTCGCGAGCAGCGCCTTTTGCACATCATCCGCATCCGCCGGTTTCGGCAAATAATCGATGGCGCCGGCTTTAACCGCGGCGACGGCGGTGGCGATATTGCCATAGCCGGTCAACATAACCACGCGGCAGTCTTCGCGTTTGTCATGAATATGATTGACAACCTCAAGGCCGTCGCCGTCTTCGAGGCGCAGATCGACAACGGCAAAGGCCGGGGCGATTTCCTTCAGGACCGCATCGGCGTCTTTGACGCCCGCGGCGAGAACCGGTTGGAAACCGCGCTTTTCCATCGCCCGGCCCAATCGGGTGCGGAAAGGTTCGTCGTCGTCGACGATCAAAAGGGTCGCATCCTGAGGCAGGCTTGTGTCAGCGTCGCGGGCTTCGTCCAGGGTCGTCATATTCAGCGCTCTTTGTTGTTTTGTTTCCGTCTAAATGCGCTTTCAAGCCTGCTTTTTCAAGCACTTGAAGCGGCGTTTCGGACGTTCGCATCAACGGCAAGGTCGGCGATCGGAAGCCGGACAGTGACGCTGGCGCCGCGTTGACTGTCGGCGCCGCCCCACTGGCGATTGGCGTGGGCGATTTGCGCGCCTGCGCCTTCAAGAAGGCTTTTGGCGATAAAGAAACCAAGTCCAAGGCCGCCGGCGGAGGCGGATTTGGCGGCGCGGCTGGCATTCTGTCCGCGTGCGCCGGAGCGGCGGCTGAGATAAGGTTCCCCCAGGCGCGCGATGATATCGGCGGCGAAACCGGGGCCGTCGTCATTGACTTCAATGGCGAGTTCTTCGGCGGTCCATTTGGCTGTCAAAACGGTTTCCGTTTTTGCAAAGCTCACCGCGTTTTCAATCAGATTGCGCAGACCGTAGATGATCTCAGGGCGCCGTTCGAGGACCGGCGCCGGCGCGCCGTCGCCGCTGGCGGTCTGAATGCGCACAGCGGGTCCGCCCGCACGCTCAAGAAACGGCTCGGCGGCTTCCTTGAGAAGCACTTCAACGCCGATGCGGTCATGAAACGCATCGCCCGCCTCGCCATGACGGGAGAGGCGGCCAAGAATTTCCTGACAGCGCTTCGCCTGGCTGACCAGCAGTTCGGCGTCCTCGCGCAGTGTGTCGCTCTCTGCAAGATCATGCGCCATCTCCTTCGCCGTCACCTGTATGGTGGCGAGCGGCGTGCCGAGTTCATGCGCGGCTGCGGCTGCAAGCCCGCCGAGGGCGGAAAGGCGTTGTTCCCTGTCAAGAACAAGCTGTGTGGCGGCAAGCGCAGAACGCATCTGCGCCGACTCCGCGGCAATGCGGTGGGCGTAGGCGGCGAAGAAGATGATCGAAAAAGAAAGCGCGGCCCAGACGCCGATATTGTATATGGGTGCAAGCTGGAGTTCTTCGTCGGGGCGCCATGGGAGGGGCATGTGATACAGCGCAAGGATCGAAACGCCGGCAAGCGCAAGCGCAGCTATCAGCACGGTGTAACGCAATGTCAAAAAACCGGCTGCGATTGTGACTGGCGCAATGATCAGCGCCGAGAACGGATTGAGCACGCCGCCGGTAAAAGCGAGCAATGCGCTGAGCTGCACGATATCGAAGGCGATAAATGCGCCGGCCTCGCGGTCGGTCAAAACGCGCTGCGGGGCAAAGCGCATCATCGTAAAAACATTCAGCCAAGCGCTCATGGCGATGGCGGCGACACACAGCCCGATCGGGGTTGCGAAACCGAGGCCGAAGTGGACGACAAAAATCGCGAGCGTTTGCCCGCCGACCGCCAGCCAGCGGATTGTTGTAAGCGTGCGCAGTCGAACCGGGCCGCGCAGCGCATTTCTGGCGGTCTGTGCGTTAATCAGCGTATGCGGCATGAAGGCGCTTTTAAACCGGCTGATCTCGAAAAGAAAACAAGATATGATGCTTCCATATCGAAAAGGACGCAAAAAAAGATGCGCATCGCCAGACATTCAATCTTTGTCCTAGGGCTCTTAATCGCCGCTTGTTCAGGCGGTGCGGACAATGCGGCGATCCCCTCCGAAGGCGTTGTCAGGTTGTCTGAGCAATTCACCGGCGACTTCGATTTGATCGATCAAACCGGCGTCAGAAGAACCGACGAAGACTTTGAGGGCAACGTGATGCTGGTTTACTTCGGTTTCACCTACTGCCCGGATGTGTGTCCCGGCGATGTCGGCGTCATGAGCGCCGCGCTTAACGCATTAGGCAAGGACGCCGACCAGGTCTCGCCGATTTTTATTTCGGTCGACCCGGAGCGCGATACGCCTGAAGCGCTGTCTGCATATTTCAGTTTTGACGACCGCATCATCGCGCTCACCGGATCGATTGAGGCTGCGAAGGCGGCGCGTGAAAGTTTTAAAATGTTTGCGCAAAAAGAGCCGCTGCCGGACAGCGCGCTCGAATACACGATCAATCACGGCCGCTTTTTCTACATCACAGACCGGCAGGGTCAGCCTCAGCTTGCAATGACCGGAAATGTGGCCGGGCCTGAAGAACTGGCCGCTCTGGTCCGCCGCAGCATCCGAAAAGGTTAACGCGCTGATCGGCAACTCGTTGTTTTTAATCGGTTTAGCGAATGCGTGACTGAATTTGATCGGTTAATTGCCGCTGGAAATCATTGATTTTCTGTAAAGAAGCAGAACATAGTCTGTCCCAACAACGGCCTGATGCGTGGTTTGCACGTTAAAGGCGAATTCCCGGTAGCGTAACAGGGGCGGCGAACTTTTCATGTTATATTCTGCATACGAATGGGCTTATGCGGCGGCGGCGCCGGCGCGTTACGCCGCCGGACTTGGCGCGCAGTTCTGGCGATCGCCGTTAAATCCGGCATCGGGCAGCCTGGCCGCGCGGTCAACAGCCGCCGCGCTCGACCTTTTTGAACACGCCATGCGGCGGTATCCGAAACCGGAATGGGGACTTGAGGCGACGCACCTTAACGGCATTGAAATTCCTATTGAGATCGATGTCGCCGCCAAACGCTCCTTTTGTCGTTTGCTGCACTTCAAGAGAAGCAAATCGGCGCTGTCGCGGGCGAAGTCTTCTGATGAGCCGGATCCGAAAGTTTTGATCGTTGCGCCGATGTCAGGACACTATGCAACGCTTTTGCGCGGCACCGTCGAAGCGATGCTGCCTTCCCACGATGTCTATATCACAGACTGGATTGACGCCCGCAATGTGCCGGTCGCGGACGGGCGTTTTGATCTCAATGATTTCGTCGAATATCTGATTGACTTTATGCGGATTATTGGGCCGGGCGCCGCTGGCGAGCGGGCGCACGCCATGGCGGTGTGTCAGCCGGGCCCGGCGCTTTTGGCTGCTGCCTCGCTGATGGCCGAGGATGACGACCCGAACCGTCCCGCGTCGATTACCCTGATGGGCAGTCCGATCGACACTCGCCGCTCGCCGACTGTGCCGAACCTGCTTTCAAAAGAACGCCCGTTCGAATGGTTTCAGCAAAACATGATCTACACCGTGCCGGCGCCTTACGCCGGCATTTTACGTCGGGTCTATCCCGGCTTTGTTCAACTCTATTCTTTTCTGGCGATGAACTCTGATCGCCATATGAATGCGCATTATGATTATTTTCAGCATCTTGTCGCCGGCGATGGCGACGGGGCGGAAAAACATCGCGGTTTTTATGATGAGTATCTTTCCGTCATGGACATGACGGAGGAATTTTATCTCCAGACTATTCGCGAGGTTTTTCAGGAACACACTTTGCCGGAAGGAACGTTTCTGCATCGCGGCCGGCGCGTTAAACCGGAAGCGATCCGGGATATCGCCCTGATGACGGTCGAAGGCGAGAAAGACGATATCTCCGGGATTGGTCAGACGCAGGCGGCCCATGATCTTTGTGCAAACATTCCGGACAAGATGAAGATCGATTATGTGCAGCCCGGCGTCGGACATTACGGCGTCTTCAACGGATCACGATGGCGCTCGGAAATTCAGCCGAAACTTGCGACTTTCATGCGGGCCCATGAGGCAAAGCCTGCTCTCCGGAAGATGGCGGCCGAGTAATAAGCAAGCGGTTGATTTAAGTCGAGGCGTCAGGCGCCTTCGATAAAAACGCAACCGGCAAACCGCCGGCGCCGCTGATGTAATAAATCCGTTCGCCATGGGCGTCGTCCGGTCCCTTAACGTCAACGCCGTTCGCTTTGGCGCGCGCGGCCCAGGCGTCGGCATCGTCAACGACGATCTGCAGCATGGTCATTTCCGGCATCTGTTCGCCAGCCGGCCATATCTCGATCCAGCTTCCCGCTTGCGTCTGTGCTGTTTCGCCGACCGGAAACACGGCGCCTTGAAAGGTTTCGCTTGGACCCATATCTGTCGGCGTCATGCCAAACCCGTTTTCCCCAAGCGCTGCAGCAAGTGTTTTTGCATCGTCGGCCTTAGCGACCTGACAGAACCTGATGCCTAGAACTTTCATGGAGTTTCTCCTATTGCTGGCGCAACGGTAGCATTTGTTTAACTCGTATTATAACCCGTCCTTTTATCAGACTTTGTTCCGGATCAAGTCCGGAACGGCCGGATAATGAAGCCCCGGAGTTCATTTAAGTTCCATGTCGAAATCAAAAAAAGACCTCCGCCTCTATCTCGTTGACGGTTCTGCATACATCTTTCGCGCGTATCACGCATTGCCGCCTTTAACGCGCAAGTCGGACGGCGTTCCGGTCGGCGCCGTCTCCGGTTTCTGCAATATGCTTTACAAGCTTCTGACCGATATGAAGGATGAGCATCATCCAACGCATCTTGCGGTGATATTCGATTATTCCGCCACGACATTTCGTAATGATATCTATCCTGATTATAAAGCGAACCGGCCTGAACCGCCGGAGGATCTGCGTCCCCAATTTCCGCTGGTGCGCGACGCGACTCGCGCTTTCAATCTTCCCTGTGTCGAGATGGACGGGTTTGAGGCGGACGATCTAATTGCGACTTACGCCCGTCAGGCCGAGGCGCAGGGCGGCGAAGCGGTCATTATCTCTTCGGATAAGGATTTGATGCAGCTCGTCTCGGACAAGGTCTCCATGTTCGATACGATGAAAAATAAAGCGATCGGCCCCGATGAAGTTGTAGAAAAATTTGGTCTTGGTCCGGAGCACGTAATCGATATTCAGGCGCTGGCGGGAGACTCAACCGATAATGTGCCTGGCGTCCCCGGTATTGGCGTTAAAACAGCGGCGCAATTGATTGACGAATATGGCGATCTCGAAACCCTTCTCGACAAGGCCGAAGAGATCAAACAGAAAAAGCGACGGGAAAATCTTATTGAATTTGCCGATCAGGCCCGCGTCTCCAAAGAGCTTGTCACCCTGAAAACGGATGTCGCCGTAGAAGAGCAGATCGCCGATTTTGAGACCAGGGATATCGATGCGGACAAACTTATCGCCTTTTTAAACGAGATGGAATTCACAACGCTGACGCGGCGCGTGATGTCCGATCTGGGCAGCGACGCTGCGTGTGTCGCGCCGGCGCCGCTGTCTGCTCCTGAGAAAGCTGACTACGAGATTGTCTATGACGAAGGCGCGTTGAAAAAATGGATCGGCAAAGCTGAGCGCAAAGGGCTTGTCGCCGTTGACACAGAGACTGACAGCCTGAACGCCATGCGCGCAAATCTTGTCGGGGTTTCGCTGTCCGTGAATGCTGGCGAGGCTTGTTATATCCCGCTTGGCCATGGAGCAGGCGATCTTGCCAGCGACGATGCAGATTCGACAAAACAGTTAAAGCTGGAAAAAGCCTTGAAGCTCTTAAAGCCAATCCTTGAGTCGCCGTCCATCATGAAAGTAGGGCAGAATTTAAAATATGATGCTGTTGTTCTGTCGCGATACGGAATAAATGTGACGCCCTTCGATGACACGATGCTGATGTCGTATGCGCTTGATTGCGGCCGGGGCGCTCATAATATGGATGAGCTTGCCCAGCGCTACCTTGATTACCAGACCATCAAATTTTCCGACATTGCGGGAACCGGCAAGAAAGCCAAAACATTTGATCAGATTCCAATCAAGGAAGCTGCAAAATATGCTGCGGAGGATGCCGACATCACGCTGCGCCTCTATGAAACATTGAAGCCAAGGCTGGCGGCGGAACGAAAAACGGTTGTTTATGAGGTGCTGGAACGCCCCTTGGCGCCAGTGATTGTGGCGATGGAAAGAGAGGGCGTAAAAGTCAACGCGACTGTTCTATCCAAACTTTCCGGCGATTTCGCACAACGCATGGGCGCGCTAGAAGCGCAAGCCTATGAACTCGCCGAAGAAGAGTTCAATCTGGGATCGCCAAAACAAATTTCCGAGATTCTGTTCGGAAAACTTGGCCTGCCGGGCGGGCGCAAAACAGCAAAGGGCGCATGGTCGACAAAGGCGGATATTCTTGAGGAGCTTTCTGTTGAGGGCCATGACTTGCCGCGTGTTATTCTCGAATGGCGCGGTCTTTCCAAATTAAAGAGCACGTATACCGATTCCCTGCCTCATGAGATCAATGAGGAAACAGGCCGTGTGCATACGTCCTATGCGCTGGCTTCGACGACGACGGGTCGATTGTCCTCCAACGATCCAAATCTTCAGAATATCCCGATACGCACAGATGACGGGCGAAAAATTCGAACTGCGTTCGTGCCGGAAAAGGGGAATGTGCTGATTTCCGCCGATTACAGTCAGATTGAATTGCGTTTGCTCGCCCATATCGCCGACCTCAAATCGATGAAACAGGCCTTCGCGGACGGTGTGGATATTCACGCGATGACCGCATCTGAGATGTTCGATGTGCCGGTCAAAGATATGGACCCGATGGTTCGCCGGCGCGCCAAGGCCATTAATTTCGGCATTATTTACGGCATCTCGGCGTTTGGGCTCGCCAACCAACTCGCCATTTCTCGAAGTGAGGCGAAAGAGTATATCGACAGCTACTTCAAGAAATTTCCAGGCATTCGTCAGTATATGGATGACACAAAGGCGGCGGCGAAGGCGAACGGCTATGTGGAGACAATTTTTGGCCGCCGGACCTATGTCGCCGGTGTCAACGATAAAAATCCAGCCATGCGCGGATATGCTGAGCGTCAGGCGATCAACGCCCCTATCCAGGGGTCGGCCGCCGATGTTATTCGGCGTGCGATGATCCGCATGCCGCAGGCGCTGAAGAAGAAAAAACTGGGCGCGAAAATGCTGTTGCAGGTTCACGACGAGTTGATTTTCGAGGCGCCCAAAGCCGAAGCTGACGCGGCCTGTGCGCTGATTGCCGATGTTATGATGGCGGCGCCGGCGCCGGCGGTTACTCTGTCAGTGCCGCTTGACGTAGAAGCTCGGGCGGGCGCGAATTGGGATGAAGCTCATTAGCAGAACGGTCGCTGCTCGTGAGGCCGTCATCCCTGTAGATGAGAGGCGCGCCGGGTGCAGCATCGCCGGCTGGTGATGGCGTTATCTGGGGCGGCTCAGGCGTGGATCCTCGCGAAGCGGCTGCAAACTGCTCACCGGCCTCATTTTCGGGCCATGACAAGAGAGCCAGCGCCATGAAGGCAATTGCAAAAAGGACGGTTTCAAATTTCATTTCGGTCTCTCCCTGACCAAAATTACGCAAACAAAGGCGGGGTGTTCCCACAGTCTCTTCGCATATGCAACATTTGTGTCAGCCTTATTACAATCGCCGCTCACAGGGATCGGTCAGGCGGCAGCAGAGGCGCTGCTTTTTCCAACAAAATTTCAATACGCCGGTTCCCAGCCGCATATGGGTCTGTTTCATCCTGCGGCGCCGAGGCGCCGCGAGCGGAAACGCCGGCAATTCTATTTTCAGGAAGTCCGCGGGCTTCAAAAAGCTCACGAGCGGCGTTTGCCCGAGCAGCGGTTAACAAAAACGGGGATGCGGTTGCTGGACTTGCGTCGGCGTGCCCTTCAATCCAGACCCGGTTGGCGAGGGGCGCAATGATGTCTGCGAGCGCTTCAAGCGCCACTCTGCCGCGCGTATTGAGCTCGGCCGAGCCAAGCGCAAACATTGGCGCGCCTTCGGCGTCAGCAATCACGACCTGCAAACCGTCGTCAACCAGCGTCACACGCACCTGTTCGGCGCTATCGCGCAGCAGGGGATGGGTCAGCACAGCTTTCTCAAATGCTTCTTTTGTTTCCAGCAGACGACGCTGATCGGCATTTGCGGCGTCAAAGGCGCCGCGGACGCCGTCTGCTCCCGCGGCTGGCGCATTTGAGGGCTCCGGCATGATTGCGTTTGCGGTGGGCGTTTCGCGCGGCGTGACATTGCCCGGTTGGCGACGGTCCGGCGTGCCGTCTAGTTTGAAGTCGCCCGCATAACGCCGTTTTTCGGCAACTCCGAAAGCATCGCGCATGGACCCGGCGACAACTTCCATCTTCACCTGATCCTGTATGGAATAGGAGATAATCAGTACAAAGAAGCAAACAAGGATCGTCATTAAATCCGCATAGGTGACAAGCCACCCGCCCGGCCGGCCGGCGCCGCGGCGGGAAGGCGCGCCTCCCGGGCGATGGCGTTCTTGCGACAAGGGAGATCCGGTATGCATAATTTAGCCGACAGCGCCGTAAAGGGGCGCAAACGGCCCTCTCGCTTTTTCAGGCAGGTATACGATCAACATATCCGTAATCGCATCCGGTGATTTTCGCTCCGCCACTTGACATAGCCCATCAATCATTAGGGAGAGGTTTGTTTCCTGCGCCTCCAGTTTCATGGCGAGTTTGTCGGCAATTGGCAGTGCAAATGCATAAGCGACAAGCGCGCCATAAAGCGTTGTCAGCAAGGCGATCGCCATAGCCGGGCCGATCGTAGACGGATCATCCATTGTCCACAGCATTTTCACAAGGCCGACAATTGTGCCGATCATCCCGAAGGCTGGCGCCGCCTCTCCGATAGCGCGGAAAATCTTTTCACCCTCGACAAGTCGTTGGATTTCAAGGTTGCGTTCGCGTGAAAGCTGTTCGCGCAGGTCGTCCACGCCGAGACCATCGGCGATCATCTGTTTGCCGCGGGCTAGAAAAGGGTCAGACACAGGCGCGCGCTCAAGACCCATCGGACCTTGCCGACGGGCGACCTGGGCAAGAGAACGAACGTCTTCCAGCAGATCGCGCGCAGGACGTTGATGGTCCAGGAAAGCGATCCGGACGCCGGTGCGCAGCGCAGCGACCACCTGGTCGATGGGAAACCTCAGGACTGTCGCTGAAACCGCGCCGCCGATCACGATAAGAAAGCTGGGCGCGTTAAAGAACACCGCAACCGCGCCGCCCATCGCGATGGCGAGACCGACAACGAAAAACCCGGCGACAATGCCGCCGATTGTGGCGAAATCCATACGCATGTGCGGTTCAATATCCCCGTTCAACAGAGAGTGAAGTCTAGCGATGCGTCGTAAAGGAGGCGCTTCGCAATTGCCTAAAATGCAATCGGCCCTAAACCGCAAAAACAGGCAAACCGCAAAACGCGGTTAACGCAGTGTAAACGGGCGTGTGGGAAGCTCTATGGCGAAAAGATGATTGCCGGAAAGCGTGTGGCGATAGAGCCGGTGCGCTGAGATTTCCTTAAGATATGACGCAGAGAAGCTTCACTAAAAAAAGTCTTGCGCAGCGCATTCAAGCCGGGGTTGCGCCTTTTGGTTCATTCGTGAACGGTCGTCTCGCTCGCCAGTCTTTGCTTGCAATCGCGATTCGCGTTGGCGCTATGGCGCTGGGCTTCGCCCAGGCGGTGTTGCTCGCGCGTCTATTGGGGGCGGCGGGATATGGTTTTGTCGCCATTGTTCTGTCCGCGGCGTCTATCATGGCCGTGTTCGCTCTTATGGGGCTTGCCGGGTACGGCTCTAGAGAAGTTGCCCGTCTCAGAGCACGCGAAGCCTATGCCGAGTTGCGCGCATTTGTCTGGCAAGCGGGCGTTTTTGTCCTTTGTGCATCCCTGACGATCGGCCTCATCGCGCTTGTCTTAGGCGCGGCCTGGAATAACGAAATGGGCGCTGCCTTGATATGGGCGGCGGCGCTGGTCCCTTTTATGGCCTTATTGCTTTTGTTTCGCGGCGTTTCCCAAGGCTTAGGTGAGATTGCTGCAGCGTTGTCGCCGGGAGATGTGTTGCGTCCGTTTTTCGTGATTGCGTTTTCTCTCGTAAGCTACGCTGTATACGGATATTTTAGCTATGAGAATGTGCTTGCTTATATCGTAGCCGCCAATGCAATCGCGTTCATTATTGCCGGTGTTTGGTTGTGGCGCCGTCAGCGTTTTGCTTCGGTGTCCTCACAAGAGTCACAAGCCTCAACGCCTCTTCGGTTGCGTGATGCAAAAAAATTCTTTCTGTTAAGCATTCTACTGATCATTCAAGGGGAGGCGAATACTCTGCTTGTTGGCGCCCTCGCTGACGCCAGGGAGGCGGGGCTTTTCCAGGCGGCGTTCAGGCTCGGGATGATCGTATTTATTGCGAAGCAAGCGATTGATGCGCCGTTAGCGCCGCGCATTGTTCGGTATTGGGAAAAGCAGGACAGAGAAGGGCTTACTCGTCTGGTTTCAAGCGTGTCTAAGGTGACTGCATTTTCCAGCAGCGCATTGTGCCTCGCAATATTGCTGGCGGGGCCAATGGTTCTAAATGTTATGGGACCGGATTTTCATGATGCAGAAGGAAGCCTCACAATACTCGCTGTTGGCGTCCTGGCGTTTGGTCTTTGCGGCCCTGGCGCCGCGCTGTTGAGCATGACCGGGCACGAACGCGATGTTGTAGAGAGCCTTTTTATCGCCATTGCTTTGAATTTACTTGTTGGAACAATGTTCATCCCTGTTTCGGGGGCTTTCGGCGGTGCAATTGCAACAGCGACAGGGCTGATATTGTGGAATGTCTTGATGGCGAGGCGCGTGATGATGCGATTGCGGATTGATCCGACTGTGATCAGCGTATTGGCTGGTTCTTTTTCAGCTGAAAAAGCGGCCTCACGATGATTATGGACGGAAGCATGCAAGCAGCGAACGGCGAGTGTGCAAATCACATTTGCGTATTCCTGCCGTCGCTTGCCGGCGGCGGCGCAGAGCGAGTAATGGTTACGTTGGCAAACGGCTTTGCAGCGAATGGCCGACGGACAGATCTCGTGCTCGCTAACAAAACCGGCCCCTATCTTGATGCTGTCAGCTGCGACGTTTCGGTTATTGATTTGCAAAAACACGGGCCTTTGGCGGCCGCGCCGGCGCTCGCCAAGTATCTGCAAAGATGTCGTCCGGCGGTCGCGCTCAGCGCGCTTTATTCGGCCAATATTGCAGCCCTTCTTGCACGCAGCATGGCCCGTGCGCACGATACGCCAATTGTCATAAGCGAACGCAACAGCTTGGTTGAGATGTTGCGATCAAAACCCGCCTGGAAGAAAGCATTCCTTTCAAAGACAATTAAACGCCTTTATCCAGCTGCAGATAGAATTATCGGGATATCAAACGGCGTTGCGGAAGAACTGAATATGTTTTTGTCGTTGCCGAGAAATTCTGTTTCGGCAATCCATAACCCGCTCGACATCGATCGCGTTGTCGAGTGTGGAAGAGCGGCGCCGAAAAAAAATCGTGCGGCGCCATATATCGTAGCTGTCGGTCGTCTGACCAGGCAGAAACGTTTTGATGTGCTAATTGAAGCGTTCGCAAAAGTGCGCCAGAAGCACGATATCAGACTGATCATTTTAGGGGAGGGGGAAGAACGCGCCAGTCTGGAAACGTTGATTGGCAACCTTGATCTGCAACCCCATGTCGAACTGCCCGGCTTTCTGTCGAACCCGTTTGCGGTGATGCAAAACGCAAGGCTTTTCGCGTTGTCTTCAGATCGTGAAGGATTTGGGAATGTTGTCGTTGAAGCTCTGGCGCTCGGCGTACCTATTGTTTCTACGGACTGTCATTTCGGTCCGAGAGAGATTCTTTGCGACGGGGAGTTTGGTCGACTGACGCCGGTGGGCTCGCCTGAGGCTTTGGCTGCAGCAATGCTTGAAACCCTCAATGAAGACCGGGCTGCGGGCGTTGAGACTCGATATTGTCGCGCGCAGGAGTTTGCTGCGCCCGTTGCTATTAAAAAGTATCTTGATGTTCTTGACGGCGCCGTTGCAGCGCGTGCTGTCTCTATGCGTATGGCGTCATGAAAGTTCTCATCGACATCGTGCATCCCGCGGATGTTCTGTTTTTTAAGCGTCCAATGGAGAGACTGTCAGCCAGGGGAGACGAGGTCCTCGTGTTGTCGCGGGAAAAAGATGTCGCTAATGCGCTGCTTGATCAGTTTGCGGCGCCCTACAGAACAATTTCGCGAGCCGGGCGCGGATTGTTCGGTCTTGCGGGGGAGCTTCTTAAACGGGACTGGTCGGTCATTAAGGCGGCAAGAGAATTCGAGCCTGATGTCATGACAGGTTTTGGCGGCGTTGCGGTCTCCCATGCGGGCGCGTTGCTGCGCATTCCGTCTTGCGCATTTTACGATTCTGAAAATGCGAGTCTGCAAACTAGGCTAACCTGGCCTTTTATCAATCATTTGACAGCGCCGGCGTCTTATCGCGGCGTAACGCCGAAGGGGCGCACAGCGCTGGTGCGGGGCGTTAAAGAGCTTTCTTACTTTCACCCTTCGCATTTTAAGGCAGACCCCGAGCGCGCAAAGGCGGCGGGCTGGCAACCGGATACGGATAACTTCCTGATACGAATTGTCGATTGGCGTGCAAACCACGATCAGGGCAAGTCCGGTCTCGATCAAGCGCTGCTTCGGACCATCGTTGACAAACTCGCAGGCCTTGGCGTTCTGCACATTTCTTCGGAAACCGCGTTGCCTGAAGCGCTTCGTCAATACGAGTACAAAGGGACGCCGGCGGACCTTCATCATTTGATGGCGCATTGCCGGCTGATGGTCGGCGAGAGTGCAACGATGGCGTCGGAATGCGCAATTCTGGGAACGCCGGCCATTTACGCCGGACAGGACTTTCCTGGCTATGTGCATGAGCTGGAAGCGGCAAATCTGATTATGAACGTGCTGCCAGGCGAGCGCACATTATTGCCTGCAAAGATCGATGAGATGCTCGCATCAGGTCCGGATGAGTATCGCAAAGCGAGAGACGCGTATGTTGCTTCCTGTCCGGACTGGGCTGATGTGATTATGGAAACGTTAGACCGTTTTGGCTCGGGAACGCCATGACGGATCTGCAACAACCGGCGGTCGCCCTTGTGTTCAATTCAAGCTGGTACGCCTGGAATTTCAGGCGCTCAACGCTTGACGCCATTGTATCCCAAGGTTTCCGAGCGCATGTGATCGCGCCGGAGGATGAGGCGGCCGAAAAACTCAGTCGCTTGCCTGGCGTTGATGTAGAGAACTGGCGTCTCGACCTTTATCAGCGTAACCCGGTTCGTGAAGCGGCGAGCTTATCGTCGTTAATAAGAAAACTGCAACACCTGCGGCCGGCTTTTGTTTTCAGTTTCACGATTAAGCCAAATATTTATGCAGGGCTTGCCTGTCGGTTTCTCGGGTTGAGGTATGCGCCGAACATAACTGGGCTAGGCATGGTGGTTGGGTCGAAGGGCGTCGCCGCTGCGCCGGTGGGGCGTCTTTATGCATATGCGATGAGTAAGGCAGAGAAGGTTTTTGTACAGAACAGCCATGACGGCGACGTACTGAAACGCTCTGGCCTGCCTGACTTTGTAGAATTACAGCGTTTGCCTGGTTCCGGCGTCGACCTTGACCGATTTGGGGCTACGCCGATGCCGCCGAGAGAACCAGCGGTGTTTGCGTTCATCGGGCGGTTGCAGAAAGATAAGGGGCTTATCGATTTTATTGAGGCGGCCCGGCAATTGCGCGCAGAGGATGCGCCGGCTCGGTTCATTGTTGTTGGTTCGAATGAGCACGCTAATGCGTCAACGGTTTCAGACAGGCAAATCGCGGCCTGGCGCGACGAGGGCGTTGCTGTCTTCGCCGGCGCACAGGATGACGTTCGCCCATGGCTTACTAAGGCCCATGCGCTTGTTTTGCCGTCCCATGGCGGCGAGGGAACGCCAAAGACTGTGCTGGAAGCCGCCGCTTCAGGGCGTCTTTCAATCGTAAGCAATGCTCCCGGCTGTGTTGACGCCGTTATGGATGGCGAGACCGGTTTTGTTCACCCGGCGCGCGATGTGAAAGCCTTGGCGGAAAAAATGCGTCTTATCCTTGATATGCCGCAAGAGAGACTTTCCGAAATGGGAAAGGCCGCGCGTCTGCTGGCGGAGGAGCGCTTTTCAGAAAAAATCGTTATTGACGCCTATCTCGGTTGCCTGCCGCGTCGCGCGTGAACTGCGGCGTCCTATCAGTTCGTTAACCATGATCCGTCAAAAGAGTGTTTTGGATAAGTTTGCAATGCTCGATTGATGGTTCGAAATGACAAAACTGATCGTTCAAATTCCGTGCTTTAACGAAGCGGAAACGATCGCTGCAACAATCGCTGATATTCCGCGCAAGATTGCAGACGTTGATAGTGTTGAGATTCTAATCATTGATGACGGATCGTCCGATGATACGGTTGCCGCGGCGCGCGCTGCGGGCGCTGATCACGTAGTCGAGAATGGGGTCAACAAAGGTCTTGCCCGTTCTTTCCAGCGCGGGCTTGAAGAAGCTTTGCGGCTTGGCGCCGATGTCGTTGTCAACACGGATGGCGATAATCAGTACAGAGGCGAAGATATTGCGGTATTGGCGGCGCCGGTCATTAGGGGCGAGGCGGATATTGTTGTTGGAGACCGTCAAACCCAAGACATCGCGCATTTCTCGCCCCTGAAAAAGCTTCTCCAGAAACAGGGCAGTCGCCTTGTCAGCCGGCTTGCGGGCGCTGAAATTGCAGACGCTGTCAGCGGCTTTCGCGCATTCTCACGCGACGCCGCCATGGGAATTACTGTGCGATCAACATTTTCCTATACGACAGAAACAATCATACAGGCCGGCCGCAAAAGACTGACAATAAAATCAGTGCCGATCCGAACAAACGAGGTCACGCGCCCGTCACGGCTTTTCCGGTCCATTCCGGATTTTCTGGTGCGCACGGGCCGCACCATGGTGCGGTCATATGCGATGTACCAACCGCTCAAGATTTTTCTCGCCTTTGGCGCTGTGCTTATGGCGTTTGGCGCCTTTCCGATAATTCGGTTTTTGCTTCATTATGCGATGGGCGACGGCGCTGGAATGGTTCAATCGCTTATCATTGGCGGTGTTCTCATTCTGGCGGGCGGCATCTGCGTTATGTTTGCATTGATCGCAGATCTGATCGCTTATAATCGGCAATTGCTTGAGCTCACCCTCGAGAAAGTGCGCCGCCTTGAATATGAGCAGTCAGCCCGTCAAGTTGCATCGAAACGTGCGCCGTCAAAAAGTGTAGCGCGCACAATGCAGGAAGAACTTGAAAAGAAAATCGTCGGATAGGGTTGCGGCTGAAAGCGTCTTTACGGGCTGCAATCCGCCGGACTTTGCCGATGGACGAAGAGACCAAGATCCGGGCGCTCAGCGTAAGCTGCATTTTCTAAAAGGATAAACGCGTTCTCCGGAAACAACGCTGTTGCTGCCTGGGTATGGGCGTAAACGCACCGGCCCTCTGAATGATACATCGCAATTGCGCGCATATTCTCGTTCTGCGTCGGTCCATCCGCGCGCGCAACAATAGCGCCATTCAAAGAAGCGCTAGTTAGTAGCTCATCATACTGAGTAAAAATAAGATCGCCGGGTTTCGTCATCTCAGCATAAGCTGTTGCGTAAGAGGTGTGAATAGCGCGGCGCGTAACATAACCGCCAAGGTCAAAAACAGATAATACGACAGAGTACCCTATCGCTGCGAGAGCGACGGCGGCTGTCAACGTTTCCATACGCGATGAATTTCGCCCCATCAGCAATCGACAGGCTGCGCAAAGGATGATGAAAGCGAGCGTTAATTGCGGATAAAGCTGGAACGGCGTCTGCAACGCAGGCGCGCTATCGCCAATTAACGCATAGCACACAAGCGCAAGGAATACGCCGGCCCCAATCGCTTTCAACAAGAGGCTTTTCTGCGCTGCAATTATTGGCTGGAACCGTCGCAAACCTTCAGCGGCAAGAATTGTGAGAAACGGCGTTGCTGAAAGGTAATAGCGCATATTGTACGACATGCCCCCATGCCAGGCTTTGTGCGCGAAAAATACAATTGGCGCGGCGGCGAACAGCAACAAGAATGCTGTCGGCGTTACATTTCGCCCCTTGAAGAATGCAACAAGGGGAAAGACAGCAAGCGGCAAATACGCCATTGATTGAAGAAGCGCTTTTTTCGGCAGCCCCCAGAAATCCCAATACCCGAAAGGGGTCCGCTCTAGCCCCGGGCGAGGACCGCCGGAATAGGCCTGCATGTCAACGAGCAGCAAATAAAGACCGTAAGGCAGCTTGGGAAATGCGAACCATACGGCGCATAGGATGCCGGCAATGCTGGCGACAAGGATAGGCGCGCGCACTCTCAAAGTGCGGGCGATAAGACGGCGGGCGCCGGGCGATGACGTATCAATCATTAAAGCGATAGCGAGAACGGCGACCAGGGCTGCGCCGGCGGTTTTATAACTTGAAATGTCAACGCCGCCGCCGGAAGAAGGGCCGTATGTGAACGGATTAAAGACGCCGAATTTCGCCTGATTAATGAATGCGATTAGACTGAGAGCCGGGAGAAGTCCTGCAAGAAGCGCGAGTGCCGTCACCCTGTCATTCGGCCGTGCAAAAAGACGCAGCCAGAAAAACGCTGCAGCGGCGCTCACAATAACGTCAATACGCACCCCGACGCCAAGGCCGAAAATCAGCCCGGCCAGGAATGCGGTTTGCCGGGGCGCTTGCGTTCGAGCGCCTGCGGCGGTCAGGCATAAGAGCGCGCCGCCGAGAACAAAGACGAGTGCGAGCGAATGGGGCCAGATCGCAAAAACATAGCTTGCAAAGATGGACGCGGCTGCAAAAAGAATGATGCTCCATCGAACCGTTAAATGATCGGCGCCCAGTCGGCTTGCGACGGCTCCTGTCATCGCAGCGCATCCAATCCCTGCGAGGGCGTTTAAAAGCACGAGCCCGTTGATCCCGAATGCAAGAAAGAACGGCACCGCGATGAAGGCGTAAAGGCTCGGATATTGCGGAACGGCGCGAGCGTCGACGACTTTTACGAAGTCCGGCGATTTGACTAGTACTGGCGCGCCCTCAGGCTGATTGGGCGTCGTGATATCAAGCGCGCCGCGTTCCGCCATGGCTTCAGCCATATCGATGTAAATGGCTTCATCAATTGAAAAAGCGCCAGGCGGAAATATCGCGGCCCCTATGCACGCGATAATGCACGCAGCGCCAATCCACAGCTGCAGCGCTGATAAGCCGAGCCGCTGGCTGAAAGAGCCGGTTGTCGTTTGCATGGTCATTGCCCGGCAGCGACCTGAACCGCCGGCTCGGCAGAGTGTTCAAGGCGTTCAGTGACGTCCCTGAGGTTATAGACGCGCTTAACGTTTTCGAATACATAAGAGCGTTCATGATCAATCAGGCCGATATCTGCGCCGAAAACAGTACTGAAAATAATGCGCCAATTATTGACAGGCGTTTGCGTCAAATAAGGAGCGCCGTATTTTTCTTCATCCCAGTAGAGCGCATTGATGATGCCGAATTTAGTGCGAAGTTCCTGATCTGTAAAATCGAAAAGATCCATATACGGATTTTCATGCAGCTTTTTCGGATAAGGGCCTTCATCGGACTGGATGGCGATGATTACATCACGCCCGTTTTCAACAGCAAGACTGGCGTCAACAATATCGATGACTTCGCTATTAAAATGCCGGAGATAATCCATAAATTTGGCTTTATAGTTTTCCCAGTCTCCGCCTTTGGTCATCGCTGACGGCGTCTTCAGGCAATCGCCGGCGCTGTTCATGAAAATTGGCGGATGCGGAATTGTCAGATGAGCAAAAACAAAAACGGGCTTGTTTGTGTCTGCGCGAGCTGATTTTAAAAAAGCAAGCTGAGCTTTAATGCGGTCGCACTCAGTCTGGGCGTTCATGTAAGTTTGTGATTTTGCAATCGAGAGCGGCGTTTTTTTCAAAAGCGCGCGCTCAAGCTCACTGAATTTGGACCAGAAATTGTCAGAGCCGTAAAAATTTATGTTTGCATTTTTGTTCTGGCGCGCCGGCTGCCACCAATTGCCGAGATAGACAAAATCATAGCCTTGCTTGCGGAGCGTTTTCTGTACGGTGTTGTTCTCCAGAAGGTGATAAAGCGGTTTTCTGTTGGCGCTGTCCGGCCCCATCGCCTCTGTGAGCGGAGATAAATCAGCCATGTTGAAGGTGGACGCCAGCGACTGAAAGGTTTTCGGATAATTAGAACGGGCATCTTTAGCGACATGAAAGCCGCGATCTTCCAGTTTTTGAAGAAACTCCAGATTTTCTGCACCGTATACAGAGCGAATAGTTGATTCCGACGGATACCGGTCTGGAACAATATAAATAATGTCGGGCAAGGCCGCGGCGGGCGTGCTTCCCAGTTCAGGCGTTTTGGTCAGCGCGGCATTGACGGTTTCGGCGGCTGTTGCGTTTCGCGCTAAAACGCCGTGGAGTGAAAACACTGAAACTCCGGCGGCGGCAATTGTGACGATGCACAAAAAGCCTGCAACCTGTATCTGGTTCTGGCGGCGGATAACTTCAACAAGCAATGCGGCGAACCCGGCGCCAAGCGCCAGCCCGACCCATTGCGCTATCGCGGGTTTCAATCCGGTCAACAGCGCGACTGCGAAAAAGCCCCGAAAGTCAAAAAACAGGAATAGAAGAACTGGAAAGCCATACCCCAGAAAGCGCCAACGCCCGCCAATAGCGAAAGCGACAGACGCAAGCGCAACAGAGCCGGCGCCAAGAATAATGCTCGCACGCACCAGATCGTTGAAGGCGACTTCGCCCGGGTTGTCGAGAACGATGCCTGTCGTTGTCATGGCGACAATGGCAAGACAGGCGATGATTGTCAGTGCACAACCTTTTTTATGGTTTTCGCTGTCTGACATCGCTGTTGTCATCGACGATCATAGGTAAACAGAACACGGCCGGACTGTGTGACCTGCTCAGCCTTGACGATGCGCGCATGGCGTTCAAGCAGTGTTCGAAACGCCTCCAGCGTGTAGTCGCTGAAAATGTCTTTTCGAAGCGCCAACAGTTTGCGGACCATCGGGTCTTCTTTCGGCACAAACTCAATAACGCCGCTTGGCGCAGATGCGCAGAGCCATTCGACAAGCTGATCGAGCGGAATATTTCGCCCAATCGACATATGATGAATAAAAGCGAGTGCGATCAGCCCGTCGACTGGTTCGCAACGGGCGTTGAGACCAGCGCGTTCCTCTTCGCCCCAACCCTGATTGGGGCTTGGGTTCGCGGCGTCCTGATATAAGGGAAGAAATGAAAGTTCTTTTCCCGAAGCGCGGGCGTATGCGCCTTCCAGCGCGCCGTGATCAAGGTCAAAGCCGATCGCGTTTTCAGCGCCGTTTGTAAGAGCGATTTCGGTATAGTGGCCCGTGTTGCAGCCAAAGTCGCATAACAGCGCAGGTTTGCACGCGTTTGCGTAGGCGGCAATCGCACGTGTTTTAGCGTCGTGCTCTTCTCCGTCATAGCTGTTGTTTTCGGCGTAATCAGCCCAGGTCGTTTTGTTTGCGCCGCGCGGCTGCAAACCGCTGATCCAGCGATGCAATTGAGTTAACAGGCCGAGATAGCCGTTTTTAGAGAGCGGGCGTTGTAGCGCTTTCTTGGACTGTTCCATATCAGCGCCTGAGTCCGATTGCTGAAACCACGCAGGCATCAGAATATGAGTCAGTATACGGAACGATAACTGCTGAGACAGCGGCAGCATGCGCGCCAGCTGCGGCGTCGGCACGCCCTCAAGCGCGCCGCGGAACCACTCATTGTGCGGCAGACCGAAGATGGAAGTCATGAGGAGCGGATTGAGAAACTGCTCGCAGAACTGACGATGCGCTGTCCAGTAATCGCCCTCTTTATAAGGCTGGAATGACAACGCATCGATAAAAATGGGCCGCACGCCCATGAACTGAACATTATACGCTGTCGCGTCACTGAGAGCGACGCCGCTCGGCAGAAGCGCCAATTGAAGATCGAGATGATGAAGCGCCGCTCGTTTTAGCAGCGAGAACGACCATTCATACGGATAAGAAATAAACGGGAGTTTTTCATGCTCGACAATCTTGCCGCCATTAGCGACTGGCGCGACGTCGTCATTCTGGGCGACCGGCATGGAGCGCACAACGTCGCCTTGCTCAACCAGCTTGCGCAAAGCCGGATTTGCCTGGGCGCGGTCAAATTCATCGCAGGCCTCAGGCGCTATGGACCTGAAAATTCGTCCCTGTTGATGATAAATTCTACCGGACGGGTCGCGGAAAGAAGCCGGTTCCGCCTGCATCAGCGCGTCTCCGCAGCGCTTTCATCGGCAGCGCCCGTTTTCTCGTCTTTCGCAGTTGTTCGGTTCCATGGGAGCCAACCGGTGAACCGCATCCAGTAAGAGCGCATGATGAACAAACCGCCGGCAATGCCGCCGACAATGCCTTGCAATATGAGACTGCCCGCGCTCGGGTCGATATAGGCGTGCGCCGCGCCTGCGCTGCTGAGAAAAATGGCGCACGTTAAGGCCGCTATTCTGAAGGCCATAGGATCTGGTCCTTAATTCCGCGCGCAACCGCATCTGCGCGTTTAAAGCGCGAAATTACACAAAATATCCCGTAGAAATCGTTAAGGCGGCGGGTTCATTCCCGATTTGATACGCAAAGTTTTCGCGGAGGGCGATTAACCCCAGGGCCCCCGCCTGCGCATTTCAAAAGGCGATGTATTCGGCACTGATCCCGGGCGGCCGACGCCCGTCATATCCATCAGACGATCGATTCTGTTCTGGGTTGCCGGATGCGTTGAAAACAGGTTGTCGCGGCCGCGGCCGGAAAGCGGATTGATGATCATCAATTGACCGGTTTCGGGGTGGCGCTCGGCGGTTTCATTTGGAATTTGCGCAGCGCCGTTAGAGATTTTCGCCAACGCCGAGGCGAGCCATTCCGGATGCCCACAGATCTCCGCACCCATCTTGTCTGCTTCATATTCGCGCCCGCGGCTGATCGCCATTTGCACAAGACCCGCCGCCATAGGCGCCAAGATCATAATTGCCAGGGCGCCAATCAGTCCTCCATTATTCCGGTTGCCGCCAAAAAAAAGCGCAAAGTTGGCGAGCATGGTGATGGCGCCGGCGATCGTCGCCGTAATGGTCATGGTCAGCGTATCGCGATTTTTTACATGAGCGAGTTCGTGGGCCATCACGCCGGCCACTTCCTGCTCATTCAGCATCCTCAACAATCCGGTCGTTGCGGCGACGGCGGCGTTTTCCGGATTGCGGCCCGTGGCGAATGCGTTCGGCTGATCGTTTTCGATGATGTAAATTTTGGGAACCGGCATTTGCGCATTTTGGGCGAGGGACTGGACCGTTTGCGCATAGCGGCGCACTGCGCCTGAGCCGTGCGACGCATCCACCTCCTGCGCCTTATACATGCGCAGGACCATTTTATCGGAATTCCAATATGCAAAAACATTTGTTCCGGCGGCAAACACAAACGCGATGATCATGCCCATTCCGCCGCCCAGCATATAACCGACGCCCATGAAAAGGGCCGTCAGGGCGGCCAGCAACATGCCGGTGCGCAACGAGTTCAGCATCGCAAAAATACCTTCTATCTCTCTGAGTAATCCCTATATGATGTTGCAAAAGGACTGGTTCAATATGACTGATAATGTAAGCCCCGCGGAAGATGAGCCTGTCAAAGAGCTGACGCCTGCGGCGCGCCGGGCTTTGGCCGAGGCGCAGGAGCGCCGCGACAAAGCTGCGGCTGAGGCGGTTCGCGAGAAAGAAATCGGCGGGCCCAAAGGCGAGGAGCCGACCCGATTTGGCGACTGGGAGCGCAACGGGCGCGCAGTTGATTTTTAGGCGCTGTCTTCTCACCCAATCGACGCAACTCTTAAGGCGCAAAAGCGCGCCGTCCCATTCACGGGAAACTTTATCGAACAGGTTTGAGCGTCGGCAAGTCCGCCAGGTCGAAGCGCAAAGCGTTAGCGCCCGGTTTGCTATGGCGTTGAGGTTCTAATTTCGTCTCTCGACATAAGCTTTCACATTCTGCGCTTGCTGCGCCCATCCGTCTTTATTGCGCAGTATTGTTTCTTCGCGAATGTTGGCAGGCAGTTTGGAGAAGCCTGATTCAACGATGGTCAGCCGCGTACCGTGCTCAATCGGTTTGAGAAGAAATTCGCAATAGGTTTCCGGTTCGCCCGTGTAATCCTTTTCTGGATCAAGCGCATGAGTGATCCAGCTGAAAGCGATCTTTTTTGGGGGCTCGATAGCGACAACCGTCCCGTTCCACTTGAGATTTTCATAGCCGGGAATTGTCATCTTCCCGGTCATTCTCCCGCCTGAAGCAAAGGGCTGGTCGATGCGAACCTGAAACCATTCCCCAAACTTTTTGTAGTCTGAGACGGCGTCCCAGACTCGCGATAGAGGCGCGTTAATATCGATTGTTTTTTCGATGCTGTCGTTCATAGGCAGCCTTTTCGCATGCGAAACGTACATTGCGTCAACAACGTGCAACTGAATAGCCGCATGTTTAAATTTCAACCTTATTGAGTAGATTCAATCTTTATGCTACTTATAATTGCATGATTGAGTATATCGTTCCTACTCTTTTGTCTGCGCTGGCAGGGGGGCCTTTAGGCGAATTGGCGGGTGATGAGCGCCTGTCATTCGCCGGGCCGGCGCCGGCTGCGATTGAGCGGGTCGTAGACGGCGATACGGTAAAGGCGCGAGTGGCGATCTGGATCGATCAGGAAATTGTGGTTTCGGTTCGCCTTCTCGGCATTGATGCGCCGGAACTCTTTCGGCCAAAATGCGCCGCGGAAAAAGCGCGGGCCAAAGACGCAAAACATTTCGTCGAAAATTTTCTGCGCGGTCAAACTGTAACGCTTACAGACATTGAGCGCGGCAAGTATGCTGGACGCGTGGCGGCGCGCATCAACGTCAGCGGCCGCGATCTCAGTGACGCGTTGGTGTCGGCAGGTTTTGCGGTGGAGGGCGTCAGGGGCGCATGGTGCGGGCCCTAACGCCGCCGTCAGCTTAAAATTCATTGTCCCACAAATATGTCGTCGCTTCTGAGAACTCAGCAAAGCCGATAATATCGAAGTGCTCCTGCAATCGATGGGGAAGAAACTGGCTGAATTCCTGCGGTCGCGAACCAATATAGCGAAAGCCGCGCAATTCCAGCAGCGGATGTCCAGCCGGCAGGTCAGCGAGCGCGACAAACCGCTGGTCCATGCCTGCACTCAATAAAATATGTTCGTGAACGCCGGCATACGCACTCTCCGCCAGATAGGGATTTTCCGGTCCGTATGCTGAGTAAAAGCCGTTCGCGAAGGTGAGGCCAACACTGACATAGGCATTGCCGAAAGACCTGAATAAGGCCTCTCCCATCGCGCCGGGCGCTTTTGTTATGTGCGTGTTGTCGCCCCAGATAATAATCTGGCCTTCAGTGTCATTTGCGAGTTCCTCGATTTCACTTGCCATGTAAGCGGCCCGCGACTGGCCGCCGAGATCCGGCCGGTCGGTCAAAAGTCCTTTTCGCAAAAGGCGAAGATAACGAGCGGATTTCACGTCGGCGTCGCCCTGTTCCAAGGTCGCGATGATCGAAATCGCCTCGGCGGTGTCGCCGGCTGTCATTGCGGCTTTTAGCGCTGTTATGTCAGCGCTGTCTGACCAGTTTCGTTCCAGCAGCTGCAGCGCCGCTTGCGGCTGCTGTACGTCGAACCCTGCAAAATAAATCGGCCGTTGCGCATCTGCATTGTACTCTCGCAGCCAGTCGACGATCGCCGCCATCTCTTCTGTTTGCCACGACGGATAGATAAGCGCCCGCAATGCGTGGTCGCGATCATCTATTTGTCCGGTCACATATTCATTGACAATGTCTGCGGCCGCTGCGGGGGCTTCCAGAGCAAAAACACTGAGATCGCGCTCAGCAAGCGTTTTTAAAAGCGCAAATTTAAGCGAGAATAGGCTTTTCGCACCGTGACTGGCTTCTCCGAGAGCGATCAGTTTTTGAGAGAAAGCGGCATCCAGGGATGCGCTCCCTTGGTTGAGCGCCGTTGTTGTTGAAAGATCAGCCAAAATCTCGAGGTCCGCTTTCCGCACTGGCGCCAAAGAGGGATACGCGATTGCTCGGCCGTCATTCGTCTCGATCCTAACAGCGTCAAGTTCGACTTCGCCAAAAACAAGAAAGCCAAAGTAGCTGGGATGATCAAAGCACTCGCGGGAGGGTTTGATTGCAAAGGCGACAGGCGCCCATTCTGCTGACGCCGGCGTCGGCGGTTCGATGCGTGGGCCGCCTGCTCCGCCTTCAAGCAAAAGGCCCGCCGCCATGCTGTTTTGCGGACTGCGAATATTTGCCGTGACACGCAGCTCGTTTGTGCAATCTTCAGAGTTTGGCAATGGCGCATAGAGCGCCAATGGTTCTTCGCCGGTATTGGCGACAGACAATATTCTTTTGCCTGAGGGAGCGTCCGCGTCTGCTTTTACTGTGATTGTCGTCGTTGCTGCGTCTCCTTCCGCATGCCACCCATATGGAAATTGCATGGGCGTTGTCTGTTCGAAGTCGAGATCAACAGCGCGCATCGGAGGAGCGTTGGAGGAGGCCGCACAGGCCGATAGACATGAAACGATGAAAAGGAAAAAAATAACGTGGTGCATTGGAAACGCCCTCACTACTCAAACTTATTGTGACTGAAGGTAGATTATTTTTAGCTTTACGTAAAGATACTTTATACATAAGCATTTTGCCACGCGCATTATAGATCGCTATATCGTTGCGATGGATGATGACCTGATAGACGCGCTGATTGCCGAATGGGGAGCCACAAGGCCGGATTTTGACACATCCGGCATGGAAGTTGTGGGGCGTATCATCATGCTGGGGCATTTGATGTCGATCTCAGCATCGGACGTGCTCAAGATCCACAATATCAGTTACACCGACTTTGATATCCTCGCCACGCTGTGTCGGCAGGGTCCGCCTTACGCGTTAACGCCGTCTGTGCTTTCGCGGGCCGTGTTGCTTACTTCCGGCGCGATGACCACGGCGCTTGACCGGCTGGAGCGCGCCGGGTTGATAACTCGGCGTCCGAGCGAAGAAGATCGCAGAAGCAGCGTTGTCTCGCTTACGCCGAGGGGCCGCAGCACAGCCGAAAAAGCCGCTGTTGATCGTTTCGGCGATGCGGCCTCCTGGGTTGCCGACATGCCTGCGGAAAAACGACAGCGCCTTGCAGAGCTGCTGAAATCGATCATCACCAATCCTGATCGACCTGCATGAGATCAAATCTAGCGATAGAACATGGTTTCCCGGCCGGTAAAGGCCCAGGGGTCGGCCAGGTCAATGCAGGATCGCGCATCGGCGCGCGCTTCCATTTTTAGAATAGCCGGACCGTTCGCCGCGCTTTTTCGCTGCAGCAGGATAACGCCATTAATCTGTGGGCCAACGAAATTTGTTCGCAGTCCTTCAAAGCAATAGATTTGGTTGTCGCGCACATTGTCAAACGCAGGATTGATGCGTCCGTCTCCCTTGCGAAAGGACAGAAAGTCTTTTGTCGCTTCGGCCTTTTCCTGATCCATCAATGGCGGCAACGCAATCATCTCCGGGGTTAATGACGACAGTCGGCCATGGAGCGCAAAAATCAGTCTGTCCGGGTCAATCGTGTCCGGACTAAGAGCGACGGCGCTGACCCGCGAGGCGGCGGCATTGTGCGCAGCATCTGTGAACCACACGCCGCGAGCTGCGCCTGGGGCGTCGGCAATCGCGGTCCGGCACGCGTTTTCACCGCGGGCCTTGCGGATGCCCCAGCTGTCACCGAGCTTGGCGGACCAGCTTTCGCGCAAAGCGCCCGGCAGATAATCAATTGGGCATCTCGCCTGCGGCGTTTTCGGGCTGATTGCGTCAATCAGACTTGGCGCTGCGTTGAAAACAGCGGCCCTGGGGAAAGGGTTGGCGGCATATCGTTCGGGCGCCTCAAACTGAGCAGGCGCGGCGTTCGCATCGTGCAAGCCGATGTCGAAACCGTCAGCCTGTCCGATAAATTCACCCTTCTGCACACGGATATTTGTCTCAACAGCGAGGTGATCAGGGCCGCCAAGTTCGGTGAAAGCGCGCAATCCGCCTGCGCGCGAGAGAATGTCGTCGCTGATTGTATCCAGGCGGCCATAATAAAAGGAGATCGACTCGCAAGGGCGAAAATGCACAATCCATGAGGTGTTTGCTGCCCTTCCTTTGGGGCTGCGCTCAATAATACGCTCAATTGCGACAATATCTGTTTTAGCCGGGGACAACGCCGCTGTTGAACGTCTTGCAAATGCTGTTTCTCCGCGTTTGGTGTTGATGCGTATATACGGCGCCGGCAGCGTCTCGCCCGGCGCTGTAACGCCGCCTAGCGGAGATATGCTCAGAACGTCTTCAATATCGGCGAAAGGACCGGCGAGCGGCGGTTGGGCAAATGCGCAGGCTTTGCCGTTGGCGGCGGGCAATTCCAAGTAAGATGCGGCTGCGCCTGCGCGCTCGATAGCTTTGCGGCCAGCAGTAGGGCTGACGATGACGCCGATGAGCGTGGCGGAAATGAAAATAAAAGCCGCCAGTCGTATAAAATAATCAGACCCTGACATTGATCTTCAAATACCCCGTCAGCCAATATCGATATCTGCGCGCCGTGCCTTCGCAATATTGGCAAATTCCCTTCCGGCTGCGCGCCTGTCAAGCAGCGCGCGCGGTCGTGATGATGACACGCCGCCGACTGACAGCTCGACAAAACTACGCGCTTTTGGTTAATCAAAGGGCGTCTGGCGGGCGGCGCCGGGCGGGAAGCCCTGGGGAGAGGCGGGAGGACTAATATGGTAAAATGGCAACAGCGTCGTAAAAGCGATAATGTGGAAGATCGCCGCGGCGCAGCGGCGGCCGGCGGTGCCGGGATTATCCTGCTGCTGCTCCGGCTTATCGTCGGGCGTTTCGGCATTCGCGGGGTTATTCTGCTCGCGCTTGTGGGCGTCGGTCTTTACGTGATGGGCGTCAATCCCATGGCGCTGGTGCAGGGGCAGGTTGCGAGCACGCAAACAGCCCAGCCGGTTGATGATGAAGCGTCGCAATTCGTCAATGATATCCTCGTTGAAACCGAAACCGTTTGGGGGCGCATCTTTCGCGAAAACGGCTCACAATATCCGGCGCCGAAACTTGTCATGTTTTCTGGAAGCGTCACCTCGGCCTGCGGTTACGCCAGCGCTGCGGCGGGGCCGTTTTATTGCCCGGCCGATCGCAAGGTTTATCTGGACACGTCATTTTTTAATGAACTTTCTCAACGCTTTGGCGCGCCGGGAGATTTTGCAGCAGCTTACGTGATCGCCCATGAGGTCGGTCATCACATCCAGACCGTAACCGGCATAACGGACCAGATTCGGAGTGCGCAACAGCGTGCGCGCCGCCAGGAGGACGCCAATCAGCTTCAGGTCCGCATGGAACTGCAGGCCGATTGTTACGCCGGCGTCTGGGCGAACCGCGCGGAACGCACGCGCGATTATCTCGATGACGGAGACATAGAAGAGGGTTTGCGGGCGGCTTCCGCAATCGGCGACGATACGTTGCAGCGCAACGCAGGCCGGCGCGTCACGCCGGAAAGCTTTACCCATGGGACGTCTGAGCAACGACAGCGCTGGTTTACGACCGGCTTTCGGTCCGGCGCAGCAAACGCCTGCGATACGTTTGCCGATGCCGGCCTTTAGCTTCGCCAAAAGGCCGGTGAGAAGATCACAAGGATCGTAAACAGCTCCAGCCTGCCAAGCAGCATGGTCGCCGATAAAATCAGCTTCGCCGCATCGGGCAATGACGCGAAGTTGCCTGCAGGCCCGACGACATCGCCGAGCCCCGGTCCAACATTAGCGATAGCGGTGCCTGCCGCTGAAACGGCGGTGAGCGTGTCGAGACCAAGACCGGACAGCAAAACGGCTGAAGTCGCAAAAGTTGCAAAATAAACAAAGAAAAAACTCAGCACTGAGACGAAGACGTCGTCGGTGAGCGGGCGTCCGTTATATCGGGCGACAAAGACGCCGTTTGGATGAGCCAGACGACGCGAATACATTCGTAGCGCTGCGAGCGCGACCTGAAAGCGGAAAATCTTCATGCCGCACGACGTCGAGCCGGCGCAACCGCCAATAAACATAATGACGAAAAAAAAGCCGACCGCAAAAGGCCCCCAGGCATTATAGTCTGTTGTGGCGTAACCGGTTCCGGTCAGTATGGAAACGACATTGAAGACCGACAAACGAAACGCGGTAAAAAGATCAATGTCGTCAAAAATGCTCAAGACGCGAAGCATCATGACGACAGTCAAAAATGCAACGACCGCCATGAAAAAACGAATTTGACTGTCAGAAAAGAGGCGCTTCCAGGAGCCCCGGATGAACGCCGCCAGGAAAATTCCGAATGGCAGGCTGCCGAGAATCATAAAGACAGTGACAATCAAGTCGAGCGGCGCACGCCCTACGGTCAGAAAAGCGCCGAGAGACGCATCGCGCGTGGAGTACCCCCCGGTGGCCACTGTTGTCATTGCGTGATTGAGCGCGTGCCATGCCGGCATGCCGAAGGCGACCAGCAGCACGAAACATAAGAGCGTGAAAAAAACATAGATCTGGCTCAACATCAGCGAATATTGCGCCGCGTTGGCGATGTACTTTTCACGCGTGTCCCAGGCCTCGCTCTTGAAAACCTGCATGCCGCCCACCTTGAGCGCCGGCAGAACCGCAAACGCCATGATGACAATGCCGACACCGCCAAACCATTGCAGCATTGAGCGCCACAACAAAGCGCCGGGCGGCGCATCGTCGAGGTTGGTGACGACGGTCGACCCTGTTGTCGTCAACCCGGACATAGATTCAAAAAACGCATCTACGTATGACAGCTCAAGCCCGCCCAATGCGAGCGGGACAGCGGCAAAGATCACGAGCCCGAACCAGCTGAGCGCTGTGAGAAGAAATCCCTCCCGAACGCCTATGCGGTCAATCGGCCCCCAGGTTGCGGCGGCGGCCCCGCCGCCGATAAAAACCGAAATGATGCATCCCGTTGCAAAAGCCGACCAGTCCGCGCGATGGGTTTGGTCTGTGGAGAGAAGATCGGCGGTCATGGGGAGGAGCATTGTCAGCCCAAGGACGGCGACAAGCAGACCTGTAACAAGCAAAACTGGACGAAACGCCAGCATCGACAAGATTCTTCCCTTTGGCGCCAGAACAAACAATCCGCCGCCTGCAGCGACGGCCATGCGGCCAGGCGTCAGTTCATCTGACTAGTGGATTTGTCGCAGTTCATAGGGACTGTCGAGGGAGAAGGCTGGAATATTGACTTCGAAGGCCTCGCCGGCGTCCGTCGTCATGCCATAGCGACCGACCATCAACCCGGACGGCGTCGCAAGCGGCGCGCCTGAAGTGTATTCGAAACCCTCGCCCGGTCGAATGATGGGCTGTTCGCCGACAACGCCGTCTCCGTCAACGAGATCGGTGAAGCCAAAAGCGTCCGTGATCTGCCAGTGACGTGTTTTGAGCTGGACGATCGCATCGGACTCATTGTCGATACGCACGGTATACGCCCAGACATGGCGTGATTCTGTCGGATCCGATTGATCTTCCAGATACATCGGATCGACCTGCACGCGAATCCCACGGGTAATGCATTCGTAAGATAGCGCTTCGTCGTCGCCGCGTCGCATCGTCATAAAACACCTCGAGACGGACACTACGCCCCATCGAGAGCGAGCGCCAGCCATTGCGCTGCGATTCAACGCCGCCGGGAAATTCACGGTAATTTTCGCCCACAACGCACTTGAAAGCTGCGGTTGAGGCGGGCAAATCGGAAACCTATGGGCAGTCTCTCTTATATTGACGCTGACGGCGTTTTGTCCTCCGAAATGATCGGGGAAGCTATGGCTGAGGGCGTGATCGCCAACGGATCGCAGGCTCGGCTGCAGCCCGCCAGTCTCGACCTTGCCTTCGCCGCGCGCGCATGGCGCGTTCGCGCTTCCTTTTTGCCGGGCCGGCGCCGCCGCGTGAGCGAACGGCTCGATGACGGGCTCGCCATGCAGGCGATCGACCTTTCAGGCGGGGCTGTCCTTGAGAGGGGATGTGTTTATCTGGTTGAGTTGGCGGAGCGGCTTGCATTGCCGTCTTCGATCAGGGGGGGCGCCAATCCGAAAAGTTCTACCGGTCGGATTGATGTTTTTGTCCGCCTGGTGACGGATTATGGCGATGCGTTTGACGACATTCCGGCCGGATATGACGGCCCATTATATGCGGAAGTCAGTCCGCGCAGCTTTTCAGTCATTGTTCGCGAGGGATCGAGCCTCAATCAGTTGCGTCTTAAAAGCGGGGACTGGCGAATTTCGGATGCGGATTTGAATGTCCTCCATAGCAATACGCCACTGGTTGAGGGCGAAGCCAAGATCGATGGCGGATTGGGGTTATGCGTTGCGTTGTCGGACGCAAGCGACATTGTCGGGTGGCGCGCGCGCCGTCATGCTGCGCTGATCGATGTTGATGCGCCGGGGGTTCTTGACCCGCATGATTATTTTGAGGCGCTGGCGCCTCAAAAGTCCGGCTTTCTTATTCTTGATCCTGATGAATTCTATATTCTTCGGTCAAAGGAAAGCCTTGCCATTCCGTCGGACTATGCTGCCGAAATGACGCCGATCAGCCCTGGCCTTGGCGAATTTCGAGTCCATTACGCAGGATTTTTTGATCCGGGCTTTGGCTGGTCCGAGGGCGGCGCAAACGGCAGCCGCGCCGTGCTTGAGGTCAGGAGTCGGGAGACCCCGTTCGTTCTGGAAGACGGCCAGCTCGTTGCGCGTCTTGTCTATGAGAAAATGGCGGCGCGGCCTAGCGCGCTTTACGGCGAAAGTCTTGGCTCGAACTATCAGGGCCAGGGACTGAAGCTTTCAAAACATTTCAAATAGCCGAGCGGTATTCTGGCTATCGTCGCTAATCGACAGAGCTGCTTGGAAAATGAAAACGGCGGGCCGCGGCCCGCCGTTTCCGTCTTTGGTTAACAAGCCGCTTGCTTACGGATTGTAGTCTACATCAGCGCCGCTCAAGTCATTCTCTCCGAAGGTGAAAAACTCGTACGTTGTGCCGTTTGCCGAGAACGGTCCGTCATCAGACAGATCAGACTCGCCCGGGTCCGCTGCGCCGCCGCCTGGCGTGATGCCGGCCAGGCCATCGAGCGCCGCAATGGCCCCGTAGTCGACCGATATTGAGCCGTCAGGCGACAACGTCACAGAGAACGAGTTTGACGTTGTTGCGAAGAACTCAGGCACCCCACTGAAGGTGACGGTGAAACCGCTCGCATCATTGCCAGCGAAGACAGCGCCGCCTTGATTTGGCGACAAGTCATCCCATAGCGGTGCGATACGCGGCTGGTCTGACAAAAACTCAGCAACAGACTCTGAGAAGTCTGAGTCGCCGCTGCCGAACGTCAGATTGCCATTCGAGTTCACGAAGACGCTTGTGTAATCAGTCCCCTGGAAAGGGAAAGGGAACCCAAGCGCAACTTCTTGGCTTGTGTCGTCGCCAAGGGGAAGCACAACGCCATTGATCTCCTGAATATCCAGGACATAACGACCTTCGCCCGAGCCGCCGACGCCATCGAAGTCGGCATCGCCGAATGTTGAGACAGCAAGAAAGAATGTCCCATCTTCCGGCACCACAAACTCGATCCGTGACAAGAGGCCTGTGCCGCCGTCATCGTCAAAAGCGACGATCGGACCAAAGCGAGTGAACAGCCCCATGACAGTGTCGAGTTGACTTGTCAGCACTTCAGCAATCACTGTTGTGCCGGCCTTCCCATGGAAGCGGTACCAGTCAACATCGCCGCCTTCCGGTTCAATTTCCGTATAGCGATTAACGCCAAGCGTATTGAACGGCAGGCGAACATTAGCGGCGTCCGTCAGTTCGTTGTTTGGTTCAAAACGAACCTCATCGAACTCACGTGTGCCGTTGAAGTTCAACGTCGTGGTGTTGATGTCGACAATGTTTGCAATTCCGTCGAACACTTCAAATGTCGCCGGATTAGCGCGTGAGTTGATGACACGGCTGCCGCCGCGTCCGCCGCGGCGACCGCGACGTCGATTGGTGGCCAGTTGCGTGAGATCAACAGACTCTTCAAAGCCGGATGTCTGCGATCCGCCAAGGCTAACGCCGGTAATGCCGTCAGGGGCGGAGATTGAACCGCCGCTGATTTCGAATTTGCCTTGCGGACCGGCATATAGCGTGATCGAGAACGTGTTGCTGCCAACAGCCGGAAACTCCGGCACACCGAGCCAGTTCACCTCAAACGTATTGGCGGTTTGGGTAAAGAAAACCTGACCGCCATTATTTGGCGATAGGTCGTCCCAAAGTCCAGCAATCCGAGGCAGGCCAGCAAGAAATTCACCAGCCGACTCTGAGAAATCAGTGTCTCCGCCGCCGAAGGTTAGCGAGCCGTTGGAGTTGATGAAGACAGACGCGAAGCTTTCTCCGCCAATATTGAAGGAGAAAGGCATGAAGACTTCAATCGAGTCGTCATCGCCAAGCGGTAAAGGAACACCCGGCGCGACCGGCGTGTTGAAGATCACATCGGTGCCGGAAGCGTCAGCGCCCGCAACGATCGTGATCGGCGTACCCACAAGGGGGTCATCCGGTGAGCTGATGCCGTCAGAGTCGCCTGCATTCCAGAACTCTTCCGGTCCCGGCAGAGGCGAAAGCGGATCATCGACCGGATCAGGGAGCGAGAACCCGCCAGCGGAAATCTCATCCACAAAGAGCAGGTAATCGGCACCCGGCGTCAGGCCTTCAATCGTGAAAGCGCCTGTCAGAGGGTCGCTGCCGTCGCCTGTGCCGGCAAAGTCGCCGGTGATCGCAGACGATGCGTCTTCAAACGGATCGGCGACGTTTCGTGCGATGACGTTAACGCCGAGGAGCGGCGTTGTTCCGTCAGGCGCGAACACCGTGCCGCTGATAGAGCCCGTATCCGTTGCAAAAGACGCGTCCGGATAAAGACTGGACAGGCTGGCTGCGTCATCGAGTTCTACCGTTTGCGTGCCCGAGCCTGGGCCGAAGTAAAACGGATACATTGTTTCAATGACGGTAATCGTTGTCGGCAGACCGAATGTGCCGTTATCCGGGGTTGGGCCGGATGTGTCGGCGACGCCGCCAAGGAAGATCTCGCCATTGACGTCCGTATGACCAAGGCCGGAATAGTGGCCGAATTCATGGACGCTAACGTCGAGCGCCGCGGTCAGGTCGTCAAATGAAGGACCATTCAGGAAGGACAGGCCCTCGATGATTGTGCAGGTCGCCGGAATAACGAATTCCGGACCAGCGAAGCCGAGAATGCCTGTGCCTGGACCGAACAGAAGATCGAAAATCTCACCGGTGTCGTCAAAGACGATCGCGGAAAGACCGTCCGGCGCCATTGGCATCAGGAACGGGCCGAAATTGGTGATATCGACATCGACCGGCAACAGGCCGGCATTCGTATAGGTCGCAGATGATGTCGGCACATCTTCCCAGGCCTGAAACGCGGTTTCAATCAGGTTGACCGCATCAGCCGCCGCAACAGGGCCAAGGTCGCCCTGATCCGGGTTAAACGGAATGCCGGCGCCGCCGGCGCCCCATGTGAATGGCGTGCCGCTTTCACACTGGGCAATTGGCCCGCCGGCCAGCGCCGGCGCAGCCGCTGCGAGCGAGAGCCCTGCAGCGCATAGAATGCGTTTTGCAAATTTCTTCATGTCTCTCCCTCCTACTGGTTCATGACAGCGGAAACCGCGGTCTTGAATTCGCCCCAGGATACAGGGCCTTCGATGCCCGCTCCCAGACCTTTGTTGTCGAACTGGTTGACGATGATTTCGTCTTTTCCAGCAGCGAAAACGTCAAAAGCGCCTTGGCCGAGGCCGATCGGAGATGACAGCCCGGCTGAGCTTTCTGGCGACATGAACAAAACGTATTCTTTTCCAAGCTGAAACTTGGGCACGTCTTCGAAGATGTCGACATGCTGAACGCCGTCATTGACGCCGGCCGGTTTAAGGCTGCCGACAATGCTGAATTCCACAATGCTGACGCCGCCCTTGGTCGCGTCAGGCGCGCCTTTGAGCATTTCTTTGACTTTTACTCTGTAGGTTACGTATGGAATCTGACCGCCGCCCAAAGCCATAACGCTTTGTTCGACATCCATGACCTTGCCGCGAACAATTGTATCCGCTCGGTTTGAGATGTCGGCGAGATCGAATTTCTGCAACGTGGTCGCGCGCGCAGGAAGCACGGCGAGTGCTGCAATACTGGCGAGCGCCGCCAGCATGACTGAAATGCGCCCTATCATATAAGGTTCCTTTCCTCGTTCAGTTGCGGTGACAAATCGGGAAGTGCGCCGGAGCCGCGCAAGTATTCATGCGCAAATGCGCACACTGACCGTCTTGGAAGACGGCGTTGGCTGCATGATCAGCAGCATTCAATTGCAACGATACGCCGACGAGGAATTCGCCGATTGCACAATCAAATTTTTGAATAACCCACGCGAGACGGCTGTAGATACACTACAACCCCCAGCAGTGTGAAATCTCTATTCAATCAGGAACAGAAATTCTCTCCGGTATCTCCCCAGCTCTGTCCACTAAAGCAGTGTGTTGTATTTTAACCTTAAGGGCAACGGGGCAGCGTTCAAATTTTACCAATAAAAGACAAGAAAACAATCTATGCGGGAGTTTTGCGCAGTTATCTCTAATTATAAGGTAGTTTGTGTAAGGAGGAAAATTTAAAAATAAAACCTCTTAGGAGATTCACTCAAATAGCATCCATATAAGAGTGAAAAATTCGCCGTCCGCGCAGTATTCTGTTGCGCATGTTTAAGATGGATATCGAAGGGAAGCAGTGAGCAGTAAAGCGCTCAGTCCGGCACGTATTCCGGCATGAAAGCTTCCATGTCCGCCATCATGGCTTTGAGGCGCGCGTCTGCAGCGGCAATGGGCTCGCTGTCGCGAACGGGCGTCATCAGCCGCACCAGGGCGCCGTCGGACCGTTTTTTCACGACAGCGTCAAACATGAGCAGGAATTTCATCGTGAACTCATTGGCGACCATGCGGCCGCGCTGATCGTACCAGTAATACACCAGCTGGCGCTGGTTGCGGTTCTCAATCACAAGGCGATTGAAAGTTTTGTTCTTGGCGTCGGTTTGAAGAATGTCGTGACTGCTGATTTGCCAGCCGCCGCCGGGAATGCACTGGCGCGGACTGTGCCAGGAGCGGCCGTCCCGCTGCGCTTCAAGGTAGGCGACATAGAGATTGTACGGGTCATCTTCCGGAGAGAAGAGGTTCATAACGATCGTGTCGTCAGCGCCAAGCACTTCCGCGACCGTCGGGTCCATCGGCCGAATATCGGTGCGCCATCCCGGAAATTCCGACGGCAGAGAAGCAAAAGACTTTCGTTCAGGTATAATGAGCGTGTCGGTTGAGATCACCTGCGATAAGCCGAGCGCGCCAAGCGCGACGGCGCCGACGCCCGCTGCAGCGGGGATCAGGGTCGAGACGCCGCGGCTCGGCTCAATCGGCTTGAGCTCCGGAGCGCCAAGACTGTCGAGCGGTCCTGGCTTGCCCGGGGTGAACCGCGTGACCAGCCACACAACGCCGAATAGTGCGATCAGGCATAGAACGAACACGACCCAGCCTTCGAAGAAGTGCAGGGCGCCCTCCGCATGTTCAGTGCCGTAGGCTTGCACCAGCGCGCCTGTCATGGCGATGCGGAATGAGTTCATGATGATCGTGATGGGCAGGGTCGAGGCGATAATCGCGAGTTTCCCCCAGAGCGGCCCGCGAAAAAGATAGGCGGTCATAACGCCGATGGACATGAACGGGAAAAGGTAGCGCAAGCCGCTGCAGGCTTCGGCGACTTCAAGCTTGTAATCGCCAAGGTCGATGACATTGCCTGAAAGGTAAACGGGTATGTTCATCGCCTCGATCATGGCGACGCCAATAATCGAGGAGATCTGCTGAAATTTCCACGAGAGGACTGTGATGAACCAGAAGGGCGGCGGCACAGCGAACAGCAGGAACGCGATCGGCGCAGCGGTCGCGCGCAGCAGCGAGAGCCCGCCAAGTCCCGCCGTTGCGCCTGCGATGGCCACGACCAGCGCCAAATGCTGCAGAACAAAAATGTGCGTGACCTGGCCGAGCAACAGCATCAGAGCGGCAAAACCGAGCAAGCCAAAGCCGACAAGAGAAGGCGCGCCGACGCTCTGGCGGATCGCGTCGCGATTTGTCCATACCAGCCAGGCGGAGATCAGCGGAATGAAATAGCTGTGCGAAAGCTCCTGCTGCGCCCCCCAGCGATACCAGAGATTGCCGATGGCGTCCCAAAACAGGACGCCGAGTGCAGAAACGGTGACGATAATGGCGATAATGCCTGCGCGTCCGGGCAAAAAGGTGTGTATTTCCCGGTCCAACCGATCCGCGGTCGACATGGTGATCTCCAGATCCGTAAGGTTCGCCCCCCAAACGAACGCCATCCTTACTCTAAAGCAGGGTTGTGTTGCAATTCTTATGCGGGGGAGGATTTTTTAAGGTTTACTCGATCTGAAAGCGCCGCCGCAAGGCAATCACAAAGAGGGCGATCAGGGTGAACGACACGATCTTGGCGCCGATGATCCCAGCATAGAGCAGGCCCAGATTCGCCTGAAAAATGCGCGTCAGGGCGTCCGGCGGGTCCAGTGCGTTCAGAGCCGGCGGCATCTGCGGCAGCGCCTGCCATCCGACCCAGGCGACGGCTTCGCCGACTTCCTCCGGCGATGCCGAACCGAGCACCGCCAACCCCGCGCCAATGGCGAAGAGCGCGATCGCGTAGAACAACGCCGAGCCAATTGGGCGCGCCAGCGACGTGCCGTAAAGGGAGGTGGACTTATAGACCCACATGAACGCCTTCTCGATGGGCTGCAGATCCTCTCGCAACCGTCGCGCTTCATATTGTTTGACGTAAAAATCCAGCTCGTAATCTGTTTGCTTATTATCCTTGGCGAGTTTGCGAAGTTGGCGAAAGCCATTCTCAGCGCCGGTTATATATCGTCTGATTTTTGCGTCGCGGCTGAATTCAGTCGGGGAGACATATCCAATCGTTTCTTTCAGTTTGCGGCTGACAATTTCATGCAGCTTTTCTTCGGCGTCTGCGTATTGCGCCGGCCGGATGTGGAAGCTCGTTCCCGAAAAATTAGAGCGCGGATGGAGCTGCATGCCGTAAGGGCTAAGCATGCCGTGCACGTTGCAATTGGTCAGTTCGAATTCAGCGACATTCATGTTGGCGTCAACAAGTATTTCCCCGGTCAGGACAGCGGAACGGCTGCGCACGGCGGGTTCGCAATCGCGGTTGTTCGGATGTGCGATGAAATGGATGTCATGGACGACGCCGCCTTCAATTGAATATTCCAGCGCGGGGTCGTGAAAATGATAAAAATAAATGCCATGCTCGATATTTGTGTCTTTCAGAGACACTGTTTCCGGCGCAAAATTATTGCTGTTGATCTCCAGGATATTGGAAGATGATATGTATACCGCTTTTCGGTATTCCCTGCCGATCAGCGCTTTGGCGTAAGTGCTGCCATACCACCACAGAAAACCAATATTGCAGTCGATATAGGACTGGTGATCGATAAAACTGCAATTGATAAAGCGCAGCATATCCAGCGTTGCGTTTTTGAATGTCAGCGTGCCGAAGAAACAGCAATTGCGGAAGATTACTTTGCTGATGTCTGCTTCGGTTTTGTTCTCTGCGCCGAGATTGTTAAGCGTTAGATGCGCCGGGGCCATAATGCCCCGCACAAAGGCGTTCGCGCCCAGCTTTGCAATAGCGGCTTCCAGACCGGCGGCAAATTGTTCGCCTGCGTCTTTGTGGTCAAAATACGCAAGCGCTTTTGCGTTTTCATCTGAAGCCCATTTTTCGCGCAGACGGTCAAGGTGACTTTTGCTGAAGCCGAGCGTGCGTTCAGGCTCGATTAGAGATCCGATTTCGGCCGCTAACAACAGTTTAGGACTGGGAGATCCGGCCTCATCGCATAACGGCATGTGATAAGCGGTCCATTGCTTGCCGCCGAAGCTGAAAATGGGCGCGTCGATCGCTTCCCAGACTTCGAATTCGCCGCGCTCTTTCAGCGCTTCAACGGAATAGTCTGTTGTCCACCAGTCGCTGAAAACTCTGTCGGAGAACTGATTTGACAGATTCCCGCCGCCCAGCGCTCTGCCGTCGACAACGGCTTTATTCTCAAGCGTTGAGGGGCCGGGCAGATTATTGATCAAGCTGGAGGTCCAAGCGCTTGAGTCTTCGCCGGCGACAATATTGAATCTTGGCGCGTCGCTTTGCGCCGCTCTGCGGCGAGTAAAGAATTTCACGAGAAGGCCCCACTTATTTCCCCGCCGCTATTATTCACCGCAGCGCCGGTGAGGCAAGGCGTGTCGTGGAACTGTGATCCGCAAGATGCGCAAAGGCACGCAAAAAAAGGCGGCTCCAGAGAGCCGCCTTTCGTAAACATTATAATCTGCCGAGGGCAGGGCGGTTTACATCATGCCGCCCATGCCTCCCATTCCGCCCATGCCGCCCATGTCCGGCATGCCGCCGCCGCCGGCGGATTCTTTCTTCGGCGCATCAGCGACCATCGCTTCTGTCGTGATCAACAGGCCAGCAACGGAAGCCGCGTCCTGAAGAGCGTGACGAACGACTTTCGCCGGATCGACAATACCTGTCGCGATCAGATCGCCGTATTCGTCGGTCTGCGCATTAAAGCCGAACTTGAAGTTGTCCTGCTCAAGCAGTTTGCCGACGACAATCGACCCTTCGCCGCCTGCATTTTCAACGATCTGACGGATCGGCGCCTGCAGGGCGCGGCGGACAATCTGAATGCCTGCTTCTTGATCAGCGTTTTCGCTTGAAAGTCCGTCGAGCGCTTTGGAAGCATAAAGAAGCGCTGTGCCGCCGCCAGGGACGATGCCTTCTTCGACCGCTGCGCGGGTGGCGTTCAGCGCGTCATCGACGCGGTCTTTGCGCTCTTTCACTTCAACTTCCGTTGCGCCGCCGACTTTGATCACGGCTACGCCGCCGGCGAGTTTCGCCAGACGCTCTTGCAGCTTTTCGCGGTCGTAATCTGAAGTCGTGTCTTCGATCTGACGACGAATTTGCGACGTGCGCCCTTCGATGTCTGACTTCTCGCCTGCGCCGTCAACGATCGTCGTATCGTCTTTGTTGATCGAGACTTTCTTCGCCGTGCCGAGCATGTCGAGCGTGACATTTTCGAGCTTGATGCCGAGATCTTCGGAGATGACCTGACCGCCGGTGAGGATCGCAATATCTTCCAGCATGGCTTTGCGGCGATCGCCGAAACCAGGCGCTTTGACGGCTGCGATTTTCAGACCGCCGCGCAGTTTGTTAACAACAAGGGTCGCCAGCGCTTCGCCTTCAACGTCTTCTGCAATGATCAGCAGCGGGCGTGAGGACTGAACGACAGCTTCCAGAAGCGGCAGCATGGACTGAAGGTTTGAGAGTTTTTTCTCGTGCAGCAGGATGTATGGGTCTTCCAGCTCTGCAACCATTTTGTCCGCATTCGTAATAAAATACGGGCTGAGATAGCCGCGGTCGAACTGCATGCCTTCGACAACGTCGAGTTCGGTTTCGAGCGACTTGGCTTCTTCCACCGTGATCACGCCTTCATTGCCAACTTTATCCATGGCTTGCGCAATCATGTCGCCGATTTCTTTTTCGCCGTTTGACGAGATGGTGCCGACTTGCGCGATTTCTTCAGAAGACGCAATTTTGGTTGCGCGCTCTTTGATATCTGCAACGACTTTCGTCACGGCAAGGTCGATGCCGCGTTTCAGGTCCATCGGGTTCATGCCCGCAGCGACGGATTTCGCGCCTTCACGAACAATCGCTTGGGCGAGAACGGTCGCCGTCGTGGTGCCGTCGCCAGCTTCGTCGTTGGTTTTCGACGCAACTTCGCGAACCATCTGCGCGCCCATGTTTTCGAACTTGTCTTCAAGCTCTATTTCCTTGGCGACAGAAACACCGTCTTTCGTCACGCGCGGGGCGCCGAAAGATTTGTCGATAACGACATTGCGGCCTTTCGGGCCGAGGGTCACCTTCACCGCATTGGCGAGGATGTCGACGCCGCGCAGCATTTTCTCGCGCGCTTCGACGTCGAATTTGACTTCTTTAGCAGCCATGTTGCTTGCTCCTTAAACGTTCAAAATTGGGATTAGTCGACGATGCCGAGGATGTCGGACTCTTTCATGATGAGGAGCTCCTCACCGTCGATTTTGACTTCCGAGCCCGACCATTTGCCGAACAGGATGGTGTCGCCGGCTTTCACGTCCATTGGCGTAACATCGCCGTTGTCGTTGCGGGCGCCGGAGCCGACAGCGATAACTTCGCCGTGCTGCGGTTTTTCTTTTGCGGTGTCGGGGATGATAATGCCGCCTGCGGTCTTTTCGTCTTCGTCGATGCGACGGACCAGCACGCGGTCGTGAAGCGGCCGAAATGCCATTGATTGCGTCTCCCTTGGCTGAGTTTTTCAATAAAAACAACCGGTTGAATGATATGCGATCGAAATGCTCGATCTAATAGCACTCACTCAGAGCGAGTGCTAGCGCGCAAATAGGGGGCGTATGCCGGATCGTCAAGGGGGTGGTGGCCAAGACGGCGAATTTCCGTCAAATTTGCAGAGCGGATTGATGTCAATGAGGGTGAGGCGAAGGATGTTCCAAAAAGCAATGCCGAGCATGTTGAAGACCGCGCTCGCAACGGCCGGCGCAGTCGCCGGCATTCTTTCCGTTGTCCATGCCGGGGAGCCCAGTTTCCGGTATTGTGAGGCTGGCTATGCGAGAGGCTTTGTCGACGAAACGGCAAGCGTGCAATTCGGGCTTCTGGGCGGCATATCGGTTCTGGCCGGCGATGGCGGCGGCGGTCAAGCGGCCTGTAAGTGGCGCGCTTTCGATAATTTCTTCATCCATGGGGCTTTTCGACAGGTCGAGTTAGATGGCGTCAGTTTTCCCTCCGCCCCGCTCGTCGGCTTTAATGAGGACGGCCTTACAGCGCGTGAGTGGCGCATCGGCGCGGGGTACATTCTGAATCTGCCTGGCGGTTTTGCCGGTTATGGGCAGGCGGCTTTTATGCGCAGCGATTATTACGGCGATCTCAACGATCTTGAACCGCTTATAGCGACTGGCGACGCCAGCGCTCGCAACGGGATCAGCCTAGAAGCGGGCCTGCGGTATCTCTTCCTCAACCGGCTGGAAATCTCCGGCTATGGCCGCTGGGACAGCGAGGGCGGATATGGTTTCGAAGGCGTGACGCCGCCTGACATTATTGCGGACGCGCCTGGAACTCTCGTTTTTGACCGGGGCGATGATTTCCGCGGCGGCGGGCAAGCGGCATTGCGTGTCGTTGGTCCGTTCTGGGCGACGGCGAGTTATGAGTTCGGCGATATCGACGCTGTGTTCGCTGGCGTGCGCGCGTCTTTTTGAGCTTCTCTTAAAGCTATCCGTTGACGGAGCGTCAGCTTGCGTCTTCAAGTCCCAGCCGGCGGAGGTTCGCCGTCGCCGCATCATAATTCGCTTTTGCGACCCGCGCCTCAAGGGCGGCGCTGATATAACGGATGCGCGCATTAGCGGCGGTTTCTTCGCGGACATTGACGAGGAAGAAGTCGCTTGCGCCGCTGGCGAAGCGGCTGCGCTCGGCTTGTTGCATGATATTGGCCTGGGAGACTTCCCGCGCGGCGAGGCTGGTCAGCACCCGCCCGGCGTCCAGACTGAGAAGAATGCGCCGGACTTCCACGGCGATCTGATCTTCGGTTTGTCGGCGCTGCTGGCGGAGCGCGTCTATCCTTGCGCGCGCTTTGGCGACGCCGCCGCGCGCTTTGCGGCGTTCGAAAGGCACTGAAAATCTGAGCCCGACAATGTTGTCGGTGGAGTCGCGCGAAATGCCGCCTTCGGCAACTTCTCCGAAATCGCGGGAGACTTCATAGCGCAGGTCAAGGCGCGGTTTCAGATCGTTTTCATTAAGCGCAAGTTCCTGGCGCGCTTGTTCAAACTGCACGGACAAGATCTGCAGCTCGGGTCGGCGCAGGAAGGCGGTCTCTTGCGCTCCCTCATCGATCTCCAGGGACGCGACAACTGCTTCCGGGCCCGCCTGCTCGGGAAGCTGAGGCCGGCGGGCGAGGGCGCGCTGGCCCTGGTCGTCTCGATAAAACATGGACAGGGCGTTGGCCGCCATGTCGAAATCGCGTCGCGCCTGCGCGGTCAGAATTTCCCGGCGGGTAATGTTCTGCTGGTTTTCGGTCAGGAATATTGCCGCCCGCGCGCCTTGGCGGACTTCCTCTTCCAGACCCTGCTGACGCTCTTTGGCGATTGTCAGCAGCTGTTCGTAAATCTCGAGCGCGCGTCCCGCCGCAACCCAACGCCAATAGGCAATTTGCGCCTGATGCTGCACGCCGATCTGGGTCAGCAGGACATCGAGGTCGGCTTTCTCAAGATCGAGTTCGGCCGCCCCAACGCCGAAACGGCGCTGGTCGATCTTCCGGTCGCGCAGAAGCGAAAAGATAATGCCGAGCTTTGCTTCGCCCAGCGTATTGGTGAAATTGATGTCTTCGTAAATCGGAAACGAGCCGTCGGAAATCTTGTAGCCGCCGTAAACGCTGGCGCCGAAAGGGCGCAAATTTCGTCTGACTTCTCCATTGATGATGCTGCCGTCCCAGAAACCGCTGACCCGGCTGAAACCGTCTGCGGAGAAAACGAGATCAAATTCGCCCTGTGCCGCCAGCGCGTCGCCCGCGGCAGCGCGACGGTCGGCAAGGCTCTTCAGGATCATCGGGTAGTGTGTCGCGGAAGAGGCAAGCACTTCTTCAAGCGTCAAAATTCCGTCTTCAGCGTGCTGACTTCGCGCATCGCTAAAGAACAGCGAAGACAGTGCGAACAACAAAACAAGAAATCGGGTCATCGGGGCGGCTCCGAGCCCTGCGGGAATTGAGGCGGAAAATTATTCAGCTGGCGCCAGAGCTCAAACCCTACCGGCACGGTTTCAAGAAGAACCCATGCCCGCGCTTGTGAACCATAGCGGACAAACCGGGCGTCAGGCCACTTTTCTTCCGTATCAGGATCTTCCGTCACCAGAATGCGAAAACGCCCGTCCGGCGTCGCCGATGGATCAACCGCAGCGACTTCGCCCGGAAACGTTCCGATCGCAACGGAAGGCCAGCCGCTGAACTGCACAGCCGGCCAGCCTTCGAACTGCAGGCGAACTTTGGCGCCGGGGCGAATAAGCGGAATGTCGCGACCATCGGCGAAAATCTGAACAGCGCGCTCGACATTGTCCGGCACGAACGAAGCAACGGGCTGGCCCGCGCTGATAAAAGTTGCGGCGTCGCCAGCGTTGACCCTGAGGATAACGCCGTCGCGCGGCGCCCGCACAACCTGAACCGATTGGCGTGAAATATTGATGTCGGTTTGATTAAGCACAGCAGCAGCTTCTGCAAGGCGCGCGCGCATTTCCTCAACCTTGATCTGCGCCAGTTCGAAATCTCGCCGCGAGGCGAGCCCCTGATCGAACAGGTTTTTGGTGCGTTCTTCATCGATTTCCGCGGTCCGCAGCGCCGCTTCCGCCGCACTGATCTGCGTTTCGACCTGCATGCGTTCAGCTTGCAGCCTTTCCAGCAATTGCGGATCGTTGTCGATAATGCGCACGATCGGGTCACCGGTTTTCACCTGGCTGCCGTCTTGAACGTACCACTCCTGTATCCGGCCGGAGACAAGCGCATTGATTTCCTGCAGACGGTCGTTCGGGTTCAGCGCTGTGACTGCGCCGACGCCGGCGGCGGTCTGGACCCACGGCGTAAATATGAGAAACGCCAGAGCGCTCACTGCGCCGACGCCCAGCATCCATGCTACGGTTGCGATAGTGCGAGGCGTTTTAATCGAAGCCAGTGTTTTGAAGTGGCGGATATGTCGGTCGCGAAAAGGCATGTCGTTATTCAGACGTTGTCGGTTCGAATCGTATCTGCTGCGTTTCTGCGTGATCTTCGATCAACGCGGCGCTTTGGAGAAATTCCTGCCGATCCGAAAAAATATGCTGGCGATCATAATCCAGATAAAGATATCCGTCGACATTCAGCGGCGCGTTGCGATTTGAGAAATAGACGATTGTCTGATCCTTGTTCTCACTTAAGGCTGCGAAAACAGCTTGAATGTGGCGCTCCGGGATAAGATCAATCAGCTGATTGAGCACAATCATCTGCGGGCGTGAGAGAATTGCAGCAGCGAGCTTGAGCTGCATTGCTTCGGTTACGGAAAGCGGCCAGCCGGTGGTTGCCACAACGGTGTCGAGGCCGTCCTCAAGATTCGCGATCACGGGCTCAAGCCCGACAAGTCGGATGATGATTTGAATGTTCGCCGGCGATGCGTCCTGACAGCTTAGCCAGAGATATTCCCTGATCGGCATCTCATTAAGGGTCGGCCTGTCCACAATCGCAACCTGCTGGCGTAATTCGTGGACTTCAATTGATGAGATGTCGGACCCGCCGAAGGTGATTAATCCGGCTTCCGGCTCCACATGGCGGCGCAACAGATTTGCAAACAGTCGTTGCAGACCGTGATCGGTCGACTTCCCGATCAGTTTCGCCCCGCTCGGAATTTGAAAATTGAACACCGCATCGCGCCCGCGCGCATCGCCTCTAACATTAAGGAAGCTAAGCTCGGCGTTGCCCCGCTGTAGTTTGTGCGCGTCTAGCGGCTCTTCCTGCGGTACGTCATAGAACTGCGAAAGCTCTTCGACAGCGGCGAATGTGTCGTAAATTTCTGTCAGGTAACCGCCAAACTGCGAGACGCCGAGAAAGACTGCGGACAGGATAAGCTCAGCGGCGACAAGCTGACCCAGCGTCAATTGCCCCTGGATGACCAGCCAGCCGCCAAGGCCCAGAAGCATCGCGCTTGCCGCTGCGTATATAATCAACAGCGCAATCGTTTGAGCGAAATGCTGGCGAAAATGTCGGCGATGCTCATTGATGTAATGGCCTGTTTGCTCATCGGTTTGTTCGAGCGCATAGGCGATATGGCGTTGAGACTTGTAATAGCCGTTGGAGGCGGCGAGCGCTTCGAGCCATGCGGCCGCTTCATGTTTCTTATGCGACAGCGCGACGGCGGAACTGATGGCACCTGGCCCCCAAATCGCCAGCACCGCCCAGATCAGGAGTATGAAAATCACATTAAAGGCGAGAAACAGCGGGTGATAGAGAGATACGAGCACAAATCCGACAAGCGCCTGGAGCACAAGCGTAAATCCGCCAATCATGAGATTGGGGATGGTCTTCTGTATAATGACCATGTCAAAATAACGATTGAAGAGCGGGCCTTTGCCGGTATCCGTAAAAAACGGATTGACCGCATAGATCGCGCGCAGCGCGATCTCCGACGTCATGCGCGCGTAAAAGCGGCGGCCAAAAATTTCCATCAGATGAATGCGCAGCGCATTTAAAAGGCCTGACACAAGCAGCAAAACGAAAAGCGTAATCGACAATACGGTCAGCGGCGCAACAAGCGCAGTATTCGCGACCGTGTTAATCAGCATTTGAACGGAGATTGGCAGCGCAAGAGAGAGAAGGCTGATGCCGACCCCGTAAATCGCGGCCAGGATATAAAAGTCTTTCTCGGGCCCGAGAATGGCTTTGCAGAAAACAAGAAGTTTTGAGAGAGACGGAGCGTTTACAGCTTTGTCGTCGGTCATCTTATGGCCGGCGGCCCGCCAGGCGGCGGATTTGTTACGCCCCTCCTTAATTCAATGCTTCGCGCGATCACTTGGCGCAGATAAGCACATTTTCAAGTATGCCTGCGATGATTTTTGCAAAAAATAGCTGAAAAAGAGTTTCTTTGCGTTAGCTACGGGCTTCTTTTCGATCCGGATCGTTTTTCCAGGCGAAATAAGAAACGATCACGCTGACCACCGCCATCGTGACGGCGCCGGCGATGAGCACGCGAAAGCCGTCAGCGGGAGAGGCGAACACCCCGGTTGCGGCGGATGCGACGCCCGTCAGAACAAGCAGCCAGCCGGCGGTGCGGTTAGCGACGTTCCACGCATGCTCTGACGACAGCGTCCAGGGTGTTCTGACGCCGATGAAAAAATTCGACCGGCTCTTGGCGATGAAATTGCCGATAACAATGAAAAACAGGCAGACGCCATATAAAGTGCCGCCAAAACCGAAAAACTGGGCTGTCTGACCCTGCGCAGCGGCCAGAACAATCGACGCATGGGTGACGGCGATCAGCATCAGCGCGCCAAGCCACCCGACGATCAGAACGTTCATGCTGCGGGCGATATTTTCCTTTCGCGGGTCGATCTTTGGGATCGCCGCAAACATGATCGACAAAAGGACGCCTATTGCCGGCATTCCAATAAGCACATGATTTCTCGGCGAGAAACCGTCAGGCTCGCCATTGAGGTTCCAGTGGCGCGCAATCATCGTCCCTTCAGGAATGTTGATAAAACCGTAAATCGATACGCCCGCCATTGCCGCTATTGTCAAAATGCTGAGCCAGACAGCGGCCTTCATTTGATTGCTTTCACGCGGGCGACAGGCGTCTCCTCCTCTTCCGCACCAATTTTGAACATATCCATCAGATTGGCGAGGGCGTCCTCGAGCACGGAAATATTGACGCGGTAGATAAGCGTCTGCCCCCGTCTCTCAACAGAGACGAGATCAGCGTTTTTCATGACATTCAGATGGCCTGACAATGTCGGCTTGGCGATCGAAAAAAGGTCGGCGATTTCGCCGGCGCTATGGGCGCGTTCTCGCAACGCCGCGAGGATCTGTCGACGCACTGGATGGGCAAGCGCTTTATAAATGTCATTCATGGCGCGTGATTATCATATTTTGTAATTTAGTGAAATAAGAAAATAAATGAAATGTGATCTTTCGCCGCCCTTGTGTCTTATTCGATCGAAACTTACGCCCCAATTACGTGTTTTTAATAACAGTCAAAGCGCGCTAGGCGCTGATTTCGGTTAGGCGTTTACAGACTGGAGAGGCTGGCGCTGTAAACCGCCGCCTGAGTAGATTTCGTAATGGCTCTGAACAGCCAAAGGAGACAACCATTATGCGTAAAGCACTGATATTAGGCGCCGTTGCGGCGATCATCGTGGGCTGCTCCACAAACCCTTATACCGGGGAGCGGCGCGCGAGCCGGACAGCCACGTCAGGCGCCGGGGGCGCTGCGGCGGGCGCAGCCGCCGGCGCTATTGTCGGCGCCATCGCAGGCAGTCCGGGCAAGGGCGCAGCCATCGGCGCCGGTATTGGCGCGGCAACCGGCGTCGGCATTGGCGTTTATCAAGACCGTCAGCAGGCGAAATTACGCGAACGCCTCTTGAATTCGGGCGTTCAGGTTCAGCGCGACGGCGACAACCTGATTTTGCTGATGCCTTCCGATATTACTTTTGACGTCAATCAATCGGCCATCAAACCCAACTTTTACGACACGCTAAACTCTGTTGCGATCGTGCTTGACGAGTTTGATAAAACAACAGTGACCGTCTACGGCCACGCCGATTCCACCGGTCCGGAAGATTACAATCAGCAGCTCTCGCAAAGACGGGCCCTGTCGGTTTCGAATTATCTCGCGGCGCAGGGCGTATCGCCAGGCCGTCTGCAGGCTGTAGGTTTCGGCGAAAGCCGCCCGATTGCGGATAACGCCACAGAAAGCGGCCGGCGTCTCAACCGCCGCGTCGAAGTTGTGATCGATCCTGTCGAGAGCCAGTTTCGAAGCTGATTAAATTTGAGCAATGCTTATCAAAAGGCCTGCCCGGCATTGTCAGGCGGGCCTTTTTGTTAAGCGGCCCATTAACCGATTAAGATGTTTAATGCTCTTGTTTTAATCGCTTATAAAGAGTGAACGCCTAAGCTTCTCATCATCTGAAATGGCGGAGATCGGTCTGTTCAACAAATCGGCGTCCGTCAGATATGGGGCGTTTCGATGCATCTTCGCCAGCGCACATCACGCTACTGCGCCGCTGTTCTATTTCTGGCCGGCATAAACGGCGTTCTTTTGCTTTCCATTGTCGTCAATTCCAACTTTCGACCGGATCTTGAGATATGGCTTGGCGCGATGCTCATTGCATCATTGATCCTTCACGCGCGAGCCGGGTTCGCCCTGTCGCGCGCTCAACAGGAAATCGAGATGCTGGTGCGAGAGGTGCGGAAATTCGCAAGCAGAAAAGAAAGCAAAAAGCTGCCGCCCGAAGCGATGGACCTTGCTGCAGCGAAAGATCTTTCTACAGAGGATGCGGAAATTCTTGAGAAGGTGAAATCTTCAATAGAAAATGAACGCGTTGAACTCTATCTACAGCCGATTGTGTCGCTGCCGCAGCGCAAAGTTCGTTATTTCGAAGCTTTCTCGCGTTTGCGCACGGCTGAGGGCGGCGTATTGCGGCCGGTGCAATATCTTGATGCGGCTGAGCGTGCGAACCGGATTGGCGCCATCGATAACCTTATCTTGCTGCGGTCGGTGCAAGCGCTGCGCAATCTGGGGCCGGAGAGCCAGCAACATCGCATTTTCTGCAATATTTCCCCGGCGACGATCTTTGACGAAGACTTCTTTGCGCGGTTTACGGATTATCTGGACGCGAATGCGGATCTGGCTTCGCGCCTTGTGTTTGAGTTCACCTATCCTGCTGTTGAGATGATGTGCGGCGCCGTTGAGAAAAACCTGAACGCGATCGCCGAACGCGGATATGCATTTTCCGTCGACCATGTGCGCCGTTTCGATCTCAATTGGAAGAAACTGCGCGAGCGCAATTTCCGCTTCGTGAAATGCGCCAGCTCGATGCTGCTAGAGGCGAACCATGGCGACGATAACGCCCGTAAGCGCGTACACGCCTTCCGCGAACGCCTTCGTGAGAACGAAATCGATCTGATCGTCGAAAAAGTTGAGTTTGAAGGACATATGCCGGAAATCCTCACCCTCGGTCTTGATTTCGGTCAGGGCGAATTATTCGGCGTGCCGCGTCCGGCGGCCTTTTATCTCAATCAGGGGCTGAAGCTCGCAGAGGCTTCCTAGGCGCCTCCGTTTCTTGACGTCGCGGCCGCCAGCGGCATAACGCTTTTTGCGTGACGGATTTCAATTTCATCGACGGTCTCTCGCAGATCGCAGATCAGTACGACGCCCTCGCCTGTGATGCGTGGGGCGTCATCCATAATGGAAAAAATCTGCTCCCCGGCGCCGCGGATGCTCTCGTTCAATTTCGCCAAGAGTGCGGCCCTGTAGTCATTATCACCAATGCGCCCAAACCGTCTTCAACCATTCCCGTCCAGCTAGACCGGCTCGGTCTTCCGCGTGAAGCGTGGAACGCGATCGTGACGTCCGGCGATGCAACTCGCGCCGAAATCGAAAAGCGGTTGCCGGCGCCGGCCTATCGGATCGGCCCGGCGTTTGACGACCCGTTGTTCGAGGGCATGAACATCGATTGGGCGCCGCTTGAGGGCGCCGCATTCATGGTCTGCACCGGACTGAATGACGGCTTTAAAGAAGAGCCTGAACAATACCGCGCCATGCTTCGCGACGCTGCGGCGCGCAAGCTGCCCATGGTCTGCGCCAACCCTGATATTCAGGTGAATTGGGGCGGCAGGCTGATGTGGTGCGCGGGCGCGCTGGCTGAGATTTTTGAGAGTATTGGAGGGCAGGTTGTTTATGGCGGCAAGCCTTATCCGCCTATTTATCGCCTCGTCAGCGAAAAAATTGCCGAGGCGGGCGGCGGCGATCGCACCCTTGCGATTGGCGATGGATTAAAAACGGATATTCTGGGCGCCAACAATGCAGGGATCGACGCGGTCCTGATCGCGGGGCGCGGCGGCCTTCTGGAAGGGGACGCCGACCGGGACGCGGTGGCTGAAAAGCTGCGCGCGTCCAGATTGAAAGCCAAAGCGGTCATGGATGGTTTGCGATGGTGATAAAGCCCCGTTATATCGCCGCCATTGGCAATTTCGACGGCGTTCATCGCGGTCATCAGCACCTGATGTCCGAAACAATCGCTTTTGCTCAATCCCATGGCGCCGCAGCGGCGGCGGTCACGTTTGATCCGCATCCAAGGCGCTTTTTTCAACCTGAGGCATCGCCCTTTTTATTGACGTCGTCCGATATCAAGAAAGAATTGTTGTGCGCCCACGGCGCAGAAGATGTTTTTACCCTGACGTTCGACGCGGCGCTGGCCGCCCACGCGCCGGAAGAGTTCATGCGCGGCGTGTTGAAAGACAAGCTTGGCCTTGCCGGGGTCGTCGCGGGCGCTGACTTTCGGTTTGGCAAGGGGCGCGCCGGCGGCATCGAAGCGTTGCAGACAATCGGTGAAGAGGCCGGATTGAAGGTCCGCATTGCGGAGGTTGTCGCCGACGGTCCCGATACGGAGAAATTTTCTTCAAGCGCTGTGCGCAGCGCCATTTCAGACGGCGACATGAAAGAAGCGGCCCATCTTCTCGGCCGGGCATGGACGGTGCGCGGGACCGTTGAAGAAGGACAGAAACTGGGCCGGACGCTTGGTTTCCCGACCGCGAACTTCACCCTTGGTGATCTCGTCGAGCCGCGCCGGGGCGTATATGCGACGCGCGCCGTCATTGATCATCAAAGCTATCCGGCGGTTTCAAATTTCGGACGGCGTCCGACGGTTGGCGCCGATGCGCCGCTTCTGGAAACGCACCTCATCGATTTTGACCGCAATCTTTACGGTCAGCGCATCGATATTGAGTTTGTCGCTTTCCTTCGCGATGAGCGGAAATTCGAAGGTCTCGATGCGCTGAAAACGCAGATCGCAACGGATTGTGAACGCGCGCGCAGCGTTTTGGCTTGAAACAAGGGTTCCCGCCCTGCGCCGGCCTTAATCTCGTCATAAACCTTCAGGACCATCAACGCATTGAATTTCCTCAAGATTGGAGATTGCGTCATGGCTTCGGCATTGCCCCGAAAACTGCCCCGAAAATGGATTTTAAGCGCGCTTGTTTTGGCCGGCGTGATCGGATTTTCCCTGCCGGCGTCAGCGGGAGGGCGCTACGGTCACGGGGTCCACGGCAGTTATTATGGCGGGTATTACGGCGGCGGTTTTACTCGTGTCGGCTATCGTCATGGTTTTCGCGGTCGCGGATTTCGCGGCGGCCGGGCTTTTTACGGTCGAGGTTTCCGTCATCGCCGCTTTCGCCATGGGCGATACCATCGCCGCGGCGGCGCAGGACGAGCAGCGGCGATCGGCCTCGGCGTCGTCGGCGGCGCGATTATTTTGAACGAGCTGGCTGAGAACAGAAGTCGCCGTCGCATTTATGACGATTATTATTATGACCGCCGATATCGCGCCCGCGCCTTTTCGCAAGGCGATCAGGATGCGTTTCAGCGCGGGTTTGAAGAAGGCTATGCGCGCGGGCGCACCGGCGCCCTTGCGGACGGCTCTTTAGACAGCGAGGCGGAATCGGAGGCGTTTCAGCGCGGGTTTGAGGAAGGTCTTGCTCGCGGACGCCAGGGCGGCGCAGATGATTTCGCGCCGGATGACGGCGTTCGCGCGCCCGACGCCGCGCCGTCTACCCCGGTCGATGAATTCGGGCTTGACGATCTGGATTCGCAGCTCGACGGCGCCCGCATTGAGCGGCGCCGCAATGACGGCGGGCCGGCGCCGATCCGCATTGCCGCAGGCGACGCCTATCGAACCTGTACGCAACATGCGCGCACCGCTCTTGGCGACCGCGGGTTCATTCTGGCCGCGCCGGCGAGCCCTGAGACGGCGGAAGATGTCGGTCGCGGCTGGAAAATGACGGCGACGGTCTCCGCACAGAACCAGGCCGGCGAGAGCTGGAGCCGGGCGATGTATTGCGAGGCTGACGCCGACCGCGTTTATATGCTCGAACTGATCTAGCTTCGTTTTCTTTACTTGCATTCAAACCGCAGATAAGACCGTCGGCATGTCCGGCGGTCTTGTCATATCGGCTTTTCGAATTATCAGGCCCGGCCCTGAGCGCACGCTGTAAGCGCGCGGTCGAATCGCTTGCGTCCGGGACCGGGCTCTGCTTCACCTTTTCCAAAATTGAACTAAGAGAGAGTGGATGATGCCTGACGCATCAGAAAAGAGCGCATCAAGCGAGCGCGATTATAAAGAGACGCTGTTCCTGCCGGAAACGGACTTTCCCATGCGCGCAGGCCTCCCGAAGCGCGAGCCGCAATGGCTGGAGCGTTGGGCGAAGATGGATATGTATAATCGCCTGCGCGAAACGGCGAAGGGCCTTAAACCTTTCATCCTCCATGACGGCCCGCCCTACGCGAACGGCCATATTCATATGGGCACAGCGCTGACCAAGGTGCTGAAAGATCTCATCGTACGGTCGAAACAGATGGCCGGTTATGACGCCAACTTTGTGCCCGGCTGGGATTGTCACGGGCTTCCCATTGAATGGAAGGTTGAGGAGGAGTTTCGCGGCAAAGGCCGCGCCAAGCGCGATGTTCCGTCATCGGAATTTCGCGCCGCCTGCCGTGAGTATGCGCAGAAATGGCTCGATATCCAGCGCGAGGAATTCAAACGGCTGGGCCCGGAAGGCGACTGGGACAACCCTTATGTCACCATGAATTTCGACGCAGAGGCGAAGATCGCCGAAGAGTTGATGAAGTTCGCCGAGCTTGGCCTTCTCTATCGCGGATCAAAGCCGGTGATGTGGAGCCCCGTGGAGCAGACCGCGCTCGCAGAAGCCGAGATCGAATATCACGATCATCAGTCCACGACCATTTGGGTGAAGTTCCCGGTTTCAAAAATCGACGATCTCTCAGCTGACGGGGTTGATCGTGGTCTGGCTGAGGCGTCACGGGACGATTTCAGATCGCTAGTTGCTGAAGCCTCAATCGTCATCTGGACGACGACGCCATGGACGATCCCCGGCAATCGGGCGATCTGTTATGGTCCGACTCTGTCCTACGGGCTCTACGAAGTCGTCGCCATGAAGAGCGATCTTGATTTCGAGCCATGGTCGAAACCGGGCGACAAACTGATCCTCTCCGACGCGCTGGCGGAAAGCGTGCGTGAAGCGGGGCTGATTGCGGAATGGAAACGCATCGCTGATGTTCCTGCCGAGCAATTGGAACACGTCGCCTGCGAGCATCCGCTCAAAGGATTCGGCGGCGGATACGACTTCGATGTGCCGCTGCTGGCGGGCGATCATGTGACTGACGAAGCGGGTACGGGCTTCGTCCATACGGCGCCAAGTCACGGCGCGGAGGACTATATCGCCTGGGTCTCCGCTTTCGGGACGCAAGCGGAGATCCCCCACACGGTAGATGAACTTGGCGCCTATACGGATGAAGCGCCTGGGTTCACGGGCGAGCAGGTGCTCGTCGTTGAGGGCAAGAAAAAAGGCAAGGATGGCGGCGCCAACAAAGCAGTGATCGCGCAATTGATCGCCCACGGCAAATTGTTGGCGCGCGGGCGGTTGACCCACTCCTATCCTCACTCTTGGCGGTCGAAAGCGCCGGTCATTTTCCGTAATACGCCGCAATGGTTCATCGCGCTTGATAAGCCGACCGGCAATAGCAAGTCCCTGCGCGAGAATGCGCTCGCCGCCATCGAGGCGACCGCGTTCACCCCGCCGCAGGGAAAAAACCGTCTGCGGACAATGGTGGAAGGACGCCCGGACTGGCTGATCTCCCGCCAGCGCGCCTGGGGCGTGCCAATTGCGGTGTTCGTTGACAAGAAAACCGGTGAGCCGCTTGTCGATAAAGCGGTCAATGATCGCATCCTCGCCGCCATGCGCGAGGGGGGCGCCGACGCCTGGTTTGATAGGGACGCCAGCGATTTTCTAGGCGCCGACCATAAAGCCGACGACTACGAAAAAGTCGAAGACATTCTCGATGTCTGGTTCGACTCCGGTTCGACCCACGCCTTCTGCGTTGAAGAGCGCGAAGATTTGCGCTGGCCGGCGGATGTCTATTGTGAAGGCTCAGACCAGCACCGCGGTTGGTTTCAATCCTCGCTCCTGGAAAGTTGCGGCACGCGCGGGCGCGCGCCTTACGAACATGTGGTGACCAATGGTTTCGTCGTTGACGGCGACGGGCGCAAAATGTCGAAATCTCTCGGCAATGTTGTTGCGCCGGACAAGGTCATTAATCAGTATGGGGCGGAAATTATCCGCATCTGGGTGGCGAGTTCCGACTATACCGAGGACCTGCGCATCTCCGATGAAATCATCGGCAACGCCGTCGATGCTTATCGCAAATTGCGCAATACGCTGCGCTATCTGTTGGGCGCCCTCAACGGCTTTGACGAGGCGGAGAAACTCCCCGTTACGGATATGCCGGAACTGGAGCGTTACGTTCTCCATCGTCTCAGCGTTCTTGATGAGGAGATCCGCACCGCTTACGACAAGTTCGATTTTAAGTCCGCCTGGCGCAAAGCGATGGACTTCGCCTCGCAAGAGCTGTCAGCGTTCTATCTCGATGTGCGTAAGGACGCTCTCTATTGCGATCACCCGGATGATGTGCGCCGGCGCGCCGCGCGTACGGTGATGAACGAGGTCCTTGACCGGTTGCTCGCCTGGATTGCGCCGGTCTGCGTCTTTACGGCGGAAGAGGCGTATTTGTCGCGCTATCCGTCCGATGACGGATCGGTCCATTTGACGACCTTCCCGGAAACCCCTGCCGACTGGCGCGACGACGCTCTTGCTGAGAAGTGGCGGAAAGTCCGCAGCGTTCGCCGCGTCGTCACCGGCGCGTTAGAGGTAGAGCGTCGCGAAAAACGCATCGGCGCGAGCCTTGAGGCGGCGCCGGTTGTTCATGTTGCTGACCCGGACTTGTTGGGAGCCTATGACGGCCTCGACGCGGCGGAACTCTTTATCACGTCAGGCGCGACGCTAGCGGGCGAGCCAGCGCCGTCGGATGCCTTCCGGCTTGAAGGCGAGACGGCGGATGTGGCGGTTGTCCCCATGAAAGCCGACGGCGCCAAATGCCGGCGCTGCTGGCGCGTCTTGCCGGAGGTTGGCGGCGTTCCGTCCCATGATGATGTTTGTAAGCGTTGCGCTGACGTCGTTGAAAGGCTTGATGCATGAAGTCCGTCGCCGAGTTTAAGGCGGAGGCTGTCGGTTGGTGGGCCTCCGCCCGGGCCAACGCCTTCTTCTGGCGCGGCCTTGCGGGCGCGGCGTTGATCGCGGTCATCGACCAGTTGTCGAAATTCTGGATCGTGTACGGGATTAAACTGCCCGAGCGCCGTCAGATCGAAATTTCAGGCATATTCGATCTTACCTATGTCCAGAATTATGGGGCCAGCTTCGGCATGTTGACGGGCTCGCGTATTTTATTGTCGGCTTTGTCGATCTCGATTGCGCTGGCGCTTGCTTTTTGGCTCGGCCGGCTCAATCGGGGGCTTGCGGCGACAGGCGTCGCGTTCGTCATCGGCGGGGCGCTTGGCAACCTCTACGATCGGCTCGCCTACGGCTATGTGGTCGATTTCCTTGATTTCTCCGGGCTGATGTTTCCCTGGGTGTTCAATGTTGCCGATGCGGCGATCAATATCGGCGTCGCTTGCCTTCTTGTTGACGCCTATTTGACCCGGGAAAAGAAGCCCGCCAGCGACTGATCTCGGTGCAAAAACCCTTTCGCTGCGCGGCGCCAAAGGCTATAAAGCGGCCCTTGGGGCGATCAAGGGAATATGCGGAGTGATTGTGCGAATGAGCGGTTTGAAATTATTGCCCCTGGCGTTTGCAGGGGCGGCTTTGGCGTGTCTTGGCGGTTGCGGCGCCGGCAGTGCTTTGGGGTCCGGCAAGAACGCGCCTGACGAATTCGCAATCGCCACAAAAGCGCCGCTCGTGGTGCCGCCTGATTATGCGCTTCGCCCGCCCCGACCCGGCGAATCCCGCCCGCAGGAATTATCGCCGTCTGAGCGCGCGCGTGAGGTCTTGCTGGGCGACCCGAACGCGGCGCCGCCGACTGATGGCGAGCAATTCCTTTTACGCAAAGCCGGCGCATTAAACGCCGACTCCAATATCCGGAATATTCTCAACGCAGAAAACGGCGGCCGCGGCGACAAGGATCGCTCACTCGCAAATCAGCTCATTTTCTGGGATTTCCTCTCCGGCAACGGCATTGATGATTCAGCGGCGCCGCTGCGCGTTGACAATCCGGAAGAATGGCTCGCCAACCGCGAACGGCGCATCAAAGACGTGATCGGCGATGAGGGCGAGGTTGAAATTAAAAGATCAAAAGCGCTGAACCTGCCGGGCGTATTTTAAAGCGCAGTCGATTTTACCGCTGCAGTTTGCGCAAAGGCTCTGCGCGGCGATAATGCCCTATGGCGAATCAAGCTGCCTCTCTTTCTGAAGGAGCGCCGGTCATCCGGCGCTTGCCGCCTGGCGCGGTCAATCGTATCGCGGCCGGCGAGGTTATCGAACGGCCGGCGGCGGTTGTAAAAGAGCTTGTCGAGAATGCGCTCGATGCGGGCGCAACACGCATCGATATTGATATCGAGCATGGCGGCAAAACCCGTATCGTTGTCGCCGATGACGGAACGGGCATGAGCGCCGACGATCTGATCCTGGCGATTGAGCGCCATGCAACCTCGAAGCTGAAGCCGATCTCAGGCGACGATTACGACCTGACAAATATCGCCACTATGGGATTTCGCGGCGAAGCGCTGCCCTCGATCGGCGCTGTTGCGCGCCTGTCGATTGCCTCACGCGCAGCCGGCGCCGACGACGCCTGGCGCATTGCCGTGGAGGGCGGCGCCCTTACAGGGCCGGAGCCGACAGCGTTCGGCGGCGCAGGGACCCGGATCGAAGTGCGCGATCTTTTCTTCGCAACGCCGGCTCGCCTTAAATTTCTGAAATCGGATCAAGCGGAGACGACGGCGGCGGGCGAGGCGGTGCGCCGGCTCGCCATGGCCCGCGCTGATGTCGCCTTCGCGCTCACATCTAATGGTCGCAAAATGTTGACCCTGCCGGCCGAGCCGGCGAGCGCCGACGGACGTCTTGCCCGGCTGAGCGCCGTCATGGGGCGCGATTTTGGCGATAATGCGGTTGCTATTCACGCGGTTCGCGAAGGCATCGGCGTAGACGGTTTCGCTGGGCTGCCGACTTATAATCGCGGCCTGCCGGACAAGCAATTTCTATTCGTGAACGGACGGCCTGTGCGCGATAAGCTGATCGTCGGCGCTGTACGCGGGGCGTATGCGGATTTTCTGGCTCGCGACCGTCATCCGGCGGTGGCGCTTTTTCTTACCGCGCCGCCGGCTTTGGTGGACGTGAACGTTCATCCGGCGAAAACAGAAGTGCGGTTCAGGGATGCGGGGCTCGTGCGCGGATTGCTCGTTTCTGCGTTGCGCCATGCGCTGGCGGAGGCGGGGCATCGCGCATCGACGACAACAAGCGCTTATGCGCTGGGGCGCATGTCGGCGCCTGAAACCCGCGCCCCGGCGCAAGGTTATGGCGGCCCGCCGCGCGCAAATCCGTTTTCAAATCAAAGCCCTTCTGCGCCCGCCGGGCTGTCGGAACGGACCGGGGCTTTTGACGGGATCAATGATCCGGCCGCGCGCCATGAGGCGGAAGATGCGTCCGGCTATTTCGAAACAAAAGATGCCCCGCGGCTGGATTACCCGCTCGGCGCAGCGCGCGCCCAGCTTCATGAAACGTATATTGTTGCGCAAACCGAAGACGGCCTTGTGATTGTCGATCAGCATGCGGCCCATGAGCGTCTCGTCTATGAGCGAATGAAGGCGCGCCTCGATAATGGCAAGGTTGAAAGCCAGGGCCTTTTGTTGCCAGAGGTGGTTGAGCTTTCGGCAGACGAACGCGCCCGCCTTGAGCCGCGTTTTGCAGAATTTGCAGAGCTTGGGCTTATCATGGAGGCGTTCGGCGACGGCGCCGTAATTGTTCGGGAAACGCCTGCGCTGCTTGGCGAGGTCGATGCAAAGGCGCTGGTTGAGGCGCTGGCCGACGATCTTGGCGCTATCGGCGACGGGCTTGCTTTGAAAGAACGGCTGGAAGAGGTGTGTTCGTCCATGGCGTGTCATGGCTCGGTGCGATCTGGCCGGCGGCTGACCGCCGATGAAATGAACGGACTATTGCGCCAGATGGAGGCGACGCCTCATTCCGGCCAGTGCAACCATGGGCGCCCAACCTATGTGGAGTTGAAGCTGGCCGATATTGAGCGGCTCTTCGGAAGGCGCTAGGGGAAGGCGCTAGGGCTTTGCATGTTGCGCCTTTGGCGCTAGAAAGATATGTAACCAAAAGGATACATATTATGATCAGACAATTCGGCGCCGCGGCGCTTGCGGGCGTTATGTCGATTTTCAGCGTCTTTGCTTTTGCTGAGGGGCCGGGCGAGGCGCACAGCTATGAGCCGATGGCCGTATTCGCGCCATTTGCCGGCAAGACGCTTCGCGGCGAGGGAACGGGGCCGGACGGCCAGCCTATTGTCGATATCGCCAAATGGGAGTTCATTCTGAATGGACGCGCTTTCCAGTCGACGCACCGGCTGGAGAACGGCGATTATGGCGGCCGCACAATCTTCTTTTATGACGAAGGCGCGAAAGAATACGTCTTTCATTATTTCACCACTGCCGGTTTCCACACAACCGGAACCATTACGCCGACGGAAAACGGATTTACGGCAGTGGAAACCGTCAAGGGGCATCCGAAATATCAGGAAGTCCGCAGTGAGATGATTATTGACGGGGATAAAATTCGCGTCACAACCGCTCATATCGATAAGGACGGCGAGGTTCATGACGGCGACGGGTTTGTCTATTCGCAAATCGAGGACCCCGGCGCGTTGTTCGGAGATGCAAAACAGTGAGTGAAGACGGGTTCACCTCGTTGCATGCGCTCGGGGATTTTATCGATCGCGATGACGAAGACATGCGCGCCCGCGCTTTGGAGTTTTTCGAAGACATCAAAAAACGCCACTCCGTTCGGGCGTTCTCCGATGCCCCTGTCGCACAGGAGATTATCGAGGCTTGCATCGCTGCCGCAGGGCGCGCGCCGAACGGCGCCAACCATCAGCCCTGGCATTTTTGTCTGATCGGCGAGAAGGCCAAGAAAAAGCAGATCCGTGAAGCGGCGGAAGCCGAAGAGCGCGCCTTTTACCAGGGCCGCGCCGGCGATGAGTGGCTAGAAGCGCTCGATCCGCTGGGCACCGATGAGCACAAGCCTTTTCTTGAGATTGCGCCCTGGCTGATTGCGGTTTTCGCCCAGCGTCGCGGCGGCCTCAATGCGGGCGACGATAAGAAAAATTATTACATCAATGAAAGCGTCGGCATCGCCTGCGGTTTTCTGATTGCAGCGCTGCATCGGGCGGGACTCGCCACCCTGACCCATACGCCAAAGCCGATGACGTTCCTCAATGAAACGCTTGGCCGGCCGGCCAATGAAAAACCGTTTCTGCTGATTGTCGTTGGCAAGCCTGCGGCGGATGCGGAAATCCCCGATCACGCCCTCAGCAAAAAACCTCTGGCTGACATTATGACGGTGTTTTAGCAGATAAACGTTCCGCTGGCTGACGGCTCACGCCTTGCGTGAAGTCAACTTGCTTTCCCCCTTTCCACGGCGTAGCGAATCATGGCGCATTCGCAGCAACAATAAGAAAGGGCGCATAATGGGCATTATTGACGAGTTCAAGGAATTCGCCATCAAGGGAAATATGGTCGACATGGCGGTCGGCATAATCATTGGCGGCGCCTTTGGGACGATCGTAAAGTCGCTGGTGGACGACATTATTATGCCGCCAATTGGATTGGCGTTGGGCGGCATTGATTTCTCCGACCTTTTTGTCAATCTAACCGACATTCAATATGACAGCCTGGCCGCCGCCAAAGAGGCTGGCGCTCCGGTCATCGCGTATGGCTCTTTCATCAATAATGTCATCTCTTTCCTGATTGTCGCCTGGGCTGTGTTCATCCTTGTGAAGGGAATGAATTCCCTGAAGAAGAAAGCGGAAGAAGAACCAGCAGCGGCGCCCGAACCGCCGAAAGAGCAGGTGCTGCTCGAAGAAATTCGCGATGCGATCAAATCGCGCGGCGTATAAAAGTCTATCCAAGCCAGTGAGTATGAAAACCCGGCGCTCGAAAGAGGCCGGGTTTTCTTCTTTGCGGCAACGGCGACCACATGGCCGCTTGTGAGGATGGGGTCTCGCGGCTATATCCGGGCCTTGCTTTTGAGTGCCCTTATCCATGACCCCGTTGAAAAACATACGTAATTTCTCGATTGTCGCGCATATCGATCACGGCAAGTCGACCCTTGCCGACCGCCTGATCCAGGTCACCGGCGGGCTTTCCGATCGCGAGATGAAAGAGCAGGTGCTCGACTCCATGGAGCTTGAGCGCGAGCGGGGCATCACCATCAAGGCGCAGACGGTGCGCCTCAGCTATAAGGCGAAAGACGGAGAGGACTACGTCCTCAACCTGATCGATACGCCGGGGCATGTTGACTTCACTTATGAGGTCTCGCGCTCGCTCTCAGCGTGTGAGGGCGCCTTGTTGGTTGTTGACGCCAGTCAGGGCGTTGAGGCGCAGACCCTGGCGAATGTTTATCAGGCGATCGATGTCGATCTCGAGATTGTTCCTGTGCTGAACAAAATTGACTTGCCGGCCGCGGAGCCGGATCGCGTGAAAGCGCAGATTGAGGATGTGATTGGGCTCGATGCGACCGATGCGCTCGAAATTTCCGCCAAAACCGGCATTGGCGTGGAAACGGTGCTGGAGGCAATTGTTGAGCGCTTGCCGGCGCCGTCAGGTGTTGAGGATGCGCCGTTAAAAGCGCTGCTGGTTGATTCCTGGTATGATCCGTATCTTGGCGTTGTTGTGCTGGTGCGCGTGATTGACGGCGTCCTGAAAAAAGGCATGAAGGTGCGCATGATGTCGACGGGGGCTGTTTATTCGGTCGACCAGGTTGGCGTATCGACGCCGAAGAAAACGCCCGTTGATGCGCTCGGTCCCGGCGAGATCGGATATCTGACTGCTTCCATCAAGGAAGTCGCCGATACTAATGTCGGCGACACCATCACCGAAGATCGCCGTCCGACCGAGAAAGCGCTGGAAGGATTTAAGCCGTCCGTGCCCGTTGTTTTCTGCGGCATCTTTCCGGTTGATGCGAATGATTTTGAAGGTCTGCGCGAGGCGATGGGCAAGCTGAGGCTGAATGACGCCAGCTTCGAGTTTGAAATGGAAACGTCCGCTGCACTCGGCTTTGGTTTCCGCTGCGGTTTTCTTGGGCTTTTGCATCTTGAAATTATCCGCGAGCGGCTGGAGCGCGAGTTTGATCTCGATCTGATCACGACGGCGCCAAGCGTGATTTATCATGTGCATCTGACCGACGGCACGATGCTGGAGATGCATAATCCGGCGGACATGCCCGACCCGGTGCGCATTGATCATCTGGAGGAACCCTGGATCAAGGCGACGATCATGTCGCCGGACGAGCATCTGGGCGGCATTCTGAAGCTTTGCGAGGAGCGCCGAGGCATCCAGAAGGATCTCACCTATGCCGGCAGCCGCGCCATGATTGTCTATGAATTGCCGCTGAGCGAAGTGGTGTTCGATTTTTATGACCGCCTGAAGTCAATCTCTAAAGGCTACGCCAGTTTTGATTACCAGCTTCTTGATTACCGTACGGACAATCTTGTCAAGATGCAGATCCTCGTCAATGACGAGCCGGTCGATGCGCTCTCGATCATCGTTCACCGCGACAAGGCGGAGTTCCGCGGGCGCGCCATGTGCGAAAAACTCAAAGATTTGATCCCGCGCCATATGTTTAAAATCCCGATCCAGGCGGCGATCGGCGGGCGCATCATCGCGCGGGAAACCATTGCAGCGTTGCGCAAGGACGTAACTGCGAAATGTTATGGCGGCGATGCGACGCGCAAACGAAAACTCCTTGAAAAACAAAAAGAGGGGAAGAAAAAGATGCGCCAGTTCGGACGCGTCGAAATCCCGCAAGAGGCTTTCATCAAAGCGCTGAAGATTGACGGTTGACGATATCAGCTCTTTATGAAGTATCTTGAGGAAAGGTTTGAGAATCACGTCGTCTTCTTGGACCGAGTTCGCAGTATTCAGATTCAGTTGTCTAAGCCCAGTCAAAGAGTGCTATTTCGTGGTGTTGGCAACGCCGATTATTCATTGCTGCCCAGTGCGTTCCGCAAGTCTGGTGAGGAAGCGTTAAGGGCCGCGCTTCGGCTTGAACCCGGCCATTCACTTGATCCAAACAAGATTACAGTAAATCATACGCATGTTCTCGCAGAACTTGTTACTATCAGTTTATTTTACCGCTTTGCCAATCAGCAGGGGATTTCTCTACCAACCCTTTCAAATTGAATGCATAATCTATTGGTAGAGCCAACATTTAAACCCAACATGATTTGGCCCATTGAGAATTGGCCAGACCCAGACTTATTGCCGATCATAGCGCTTGCACAGCACTATGGAATCGTAACGCGCCTTCTTGATTGGAGTTTTGACGCAATGACGGCGTGCTATTTTGCAGCAAAGTCGGCTTTACGGAGGGACAGTGAGCGAGGCGAATTTGCATTATGGATAACACACGCGAGTTACTTGGAGAATGTCGGAATAGAAGTAAAAGATCATCCGCGCGCACCTTATAGAATAGAAGTCATCGTCGCGCCGTATTCAGGCAACCCTAATCTTCGTTCTCAAAAGGGATGCTTTACAAATGTAAGATTAAATGACTACCAAAATTTGCAAGAGATTGACAGAATTTCTATCTTAGACGCTTTTCATAAGATTTGTTTGCATAGGCACAAAACAAATGGAGTAATTTTTGGAAGAATCAAAGATGAACCTCATCTGGCCTTTAGAAAATTGACACTACCAGTCTCCGAAGCAGCCCCGTTGTTAGATCATCTGAGTATGATCGGCATAAACGCAGCATACCTTTTCCCCGGCTTGTCGGGGTGTAAGAATGCAGTCGAAGATATGATTTTGATTAGCTCAAAGCGTCAAATTCCGTAACTAATCCGCGCGTTTCACATATTCCATCGTTTCAGTATTCACGATAATCCGCTCGCCTGCGCTCATATAGGGCGGGATCATGATCCGCAGGCCGTTATCGGCGATGGCCGGCTTGTAGGATGAAGATGCGGTCTGGCCTTTGACGGTCGGTTCAGTTTCCACCACCTCAAGCGTCACCTGTTCGGGCATCTGCACGCCGATGGCGCGCCCTTCATGGCTCTCCACCACAACGGCCATGCCGTCCTGCAGGAACGCAACGCGATCGCCGATCAGATCCTTGCTGATGGAAATCTGCTCAAAATTCTCCTGGTCCATGAACACGAGCATATCGCCTTCCTCGTAGAGGAAGGTGTGGTCTTTTTGTTCAAGGCGCACGCGTTCAACGGTTTCTGAAGCGCGAAAGCGCTCGTTCAACTTGCTGCCGGTTTCCAGATTCTTCAGCTCGATCTGGGCGTAGGCCGGTCCCTTGCCCGGCTTGACCGCGTTTGTCTTGACCGCAACCCAGAGACCGCCCTGATGCTGGATCACGTTGCCAGGGCGAATTTCATTACCGTTAATCTTCATCAACAACCCGTTATTTCCAAATGCGCCCAGCGCATAGCAAGGGCGTTCACGGGAGGCAAGACAGCCCGTTTTTCGGCGTTTTGCATGGTCTTGCAGAGGGCGATGTCAACCATCGCTTAATCCTACCTGCTTACAAAAACAGGCGGGGATAGTGAAGTACGGAACGCTCATGAACGACATAGCGCCGGAAGAGCAGGAGGCGAGGATCGAGCGCGAATCGGCTGACGCCGTTGGCGCCGCGCTGCGCGCGATGTCCTCGACCCAAATTCCGCGTTATCTCAACATTACCGCCTGGGCGGTTTTGCTTGTTACGGTGGCGTCTCTGCCGGTCGCATTGGTCTGGTATGCGCTTACGATCGCCGCTGGACTGGCGCGAACCTATGTCGAGAAAGGCATCACTTCTCAATCAGGAAAGATCATCGGTAAAAAGTCTCAGCGCCGCTATACGCTGATCGCCATGCTGTCATGCTCGTTCTGGGCCGGCGCGCCGGTGATCGCCTGTCTCTCCGGGCATCCCTTCGGCGCAGGCGCTGCTATTTTCATGATTGCGATGGGCTACATGCTCGCCTTTTCGCAATTCAGGTCATCTCCGACCAACGCTCTTGTCGTCACGTCGCCTTACATGGTTGCTTACGCAATCTGCGCAGCGTCAAGTTTCGGCGGCGCCGCATTCGGCCCGATGCTTGCGGCGGGACCTGTCCTGATTGCTGCGATCACTGCTGTGCTGACGCTCGGCTATCGCACGCAACAGGGACTTGAGCAGACGGCGAACGAGCGCGACAAGCTGATCCAGGAGCTGCAACGCGCGCGCATTTCAGCCGAACGGGCGTCGGAAGCCAAATCGATGTTCCTTGCGAATATGAGCCATGAAATCCGTACGCCAATGAACGGCGTTCTTGGTATGGCGGAACTGCTGACAACGACCAATCTCGACAGCCGGCAACGTATTTTTACCGATACAATCCATAAATCTGGCGCTGCGCTGTTGACTATCATCAACGACATCCTGGATTTCTCCAAGATCGAGGCTGGCAAGCTTGAGCTGGAATTCTCATCGTTTGACCTGCGCGCTTCTGTTGAAGACATTGCGGCTTTGATGGCGACGCGGGCGAGAGAAAAAGGCATCGAGATTATCGTTCGTTTCCATCCGGATCTGCCGACCCACTATGTCGGCGACGGCGGGCGTATCCGTCAGGTAATCACCAATCTTGTCGGCAACGCAGTCAAGTTCACCGGCGAAGGGTTTGTTCTGATCAACGTTGAAGGCGACATTGACGGGGACGACGCTAAAGTCAGAATTGAAGTGACCGACACCGGCATCGGCATTGAAGAAGGTAAAATCGAAAAGGTCTTTAACGCTTTTCAGCAGGCTGACAGTTCGACAACCCGAAACTTTGGCGGCACCGGGCTGGGGTTGTCGATCTCAAACCGTCTGGTGACCGCAATGGGCGGGCGCATCGGCGCGACCTCGAAAATCGGCGAAGGCTCAACATTCTGGGTCGAGCTGGCTTTCCCTGTCAGCGAAAATGATGAAATTGTCTGGCAGTCCACTTTTGACGCCAACGGACAACGCGTTTTGATTGTCGACGATATCGACATCAATCGGCAAATCCTGATTGAGCAATTGCAATCCTGGGGGTTTGTCGCCAAAGCGGTTGAGGGCGGGGAACAGGCTATTCTTGCGCTTCGCAAGGCGACAACAAAAGGGGAGCCGTTTGATCTCGCCATTCTTGATTATTGTATGCCGGAGATGGACGGTGAAGAGCTTGCTAAACGCATTGTCGCCGACCCGCAGGTCAATGATCTGAAACTGGTCACCCTGACCTCTGTTGATCAATCGGGCGATTCAAAGCGGTTTCGCGAAATCGGCGTAGACGCCTACCTGGTGAAGCCTGCGCGCGCGGCGTTGCTGTTTGAAACCATCGCAAGCGTGATGAATACGGATGAAGACGGCGATAGTGCTTCAGAAGAGGCGTCAAGCGTTGAGCCGATTGGCGCCGCGACACCGTCTGTTCCTATACAGAAAAAACGCATTCTTCTGGCGGAAGATAATGAAGTTAATCAGCTCGTTGTCAAACATATGCTTGATCGCAATGCGTATGATCTGATTATTGCCTCGAACGGCCGCGAGGCGCTGGATGCATTTACGCGTGACGCCAACGGTTTTGACTTTGTCTTGATGGATGTGTCGATGCCGGAGATGGACGGCTTCGAGGCGTCAAAAGCAATCCGGCAATTTGAAAAAGCCGCAGAGCGAGAGCCGACGCCGATCATCTGCCTGACAGCCCATGTCATGGCGTCCGATATTGATAAGAGCCATGCGGCGGGCATGGATGATTATCTGTCAAAGCCTGTCAGCAAGGACAAGCTCGATGCGGCTTTGAATCGTTGGAGTCGGGCCGCCGGACGTAAGAAAGCGGGCGCCGCCGGTGGGTTATCCTGAGACCGTTGAGCAAAGTCAGTCTTCTTTGCTTAGCTAGCGAGCCTTGCCGCATCTTCGTCTGAAATATCAAAATTCGCATAGACGTTTTGCACGTCGTCGCAATCGTCAAGCGCGTCCATGAACTTCATCAGCGTCTCAACTTTATCGCTGTCGATAGCGATTGTATTTTGCGGCTTCCAGATCGGTTTGGCTGTTTCAGCCTCGCCGAATTTGGCTTCCAGATTGGAGGCGACTTCCGCCAGTTGATCGAAGGCGCAGTAGATATCATGGCTTTCCTCTGACGACTGAACATCGTCGGCGCCGGCTTCAATCGCAGCCTCCAGCATGTCGTCTTCGCTGGCTTTATCGCCCGAATATTGAATATAGCCGACAAGATCAAACATGAAGGAGACGGAGCCTGTTTCGCCCATATTGCCGCCATTCTTGGAGAAAATCGCCCTGACTTCGCTGGCGGCGCGGTTGCGATTGTCGGTGAGCGCTTCGACGATGACGCCGACCCCGGCCGGGCCGAACCCTTCATAGCGGATTTCTTCAAAATTCGATTCATCGGCGTCTGTCGATTTCTTGATCGCCCGTTCAATATTGTCCTTTGGCATGGACTGGGCCTTGGCGGCCTGGATGGCGAGGCGAAGGCGCGGGTTAAACTCAGGGTCCGGCGCGCCCATTTTCGCAGCAACCGTGATCTCCTTGGAGAGCTTTGAGAACATTTTCGACCGCTTGGCGTCCTGGCGACCCTTGCGGTGTTGAATGTTGGCCCATTTACTGTGTCCGGCCATAGTGACCTCGTTTTGCGACTAGCTGCGGTCAAGAAAGTAAGCGCGCGATGTAGCGCGGCGGGCGGACGCGTTCAAGCCCGCAAGGCCCTTGCGCGTCAGCGGCGCCACAAGTGTAAGATAGACAAACAACGCATCAAAAGGATGAGCCGCCATGACCCTTCGCGATAAGACCGTTCTTATTACCGGCGCCTCGCGGGGCATTGGCGCGGCAACCGCGAAGTTGTGTCACGAGCAGGGCGCGCGCGTGCTGCTTCACGCGAGCGGGCCGAGCGATGCGGCGGCGGGCGTCGCTGCGGCGGTGGAACAGCGCGCGGATGATCTTTTTTTTGAAGATCTTATGGCGCCTGGGGCCGGCGGGCGCTTGACGGCCCGCGCACTGCAGCGCGTCGATCACCTGGATGCGGTTGTCAATAATGCCGGCGCTTTTACGCCGTCTCCGTTAGGCGGAGATATTGGAGAGTGGAATGAAGGTTGGGCCCGCGCCATGGCTGTAAACGTCCAGGCGCCCGCAGACATATGCCGGGCTGCGATTGCTCATTTTCGCGAGCGCGGCGAAGGCGGAGTCATCGTCAATGTGGCGAGCCGCGCCGGTCATCGCGGCGACGGGGTCGAAAACGCAGCTTATGCGGCGTCCAAGGGCGCTGTGCTCGCCATGACAAAAACCTGGGCGCGCGGTCTCGCAGGCGAGGGCGTCCTGCTCTACGCCATAGCTCCCGGCTGGGTGGAAACGCGCATGGCCCCGCAGGACATTGCCGCCCGCAAGGAAGCGGTGAAGGAAATACCCCTCGGCCGGGTCGCCCAGCCCGAAGAAGTTGCTTCAATGATCGCCTATCTTGCGAGCGGCGCGTGTCCGTCCGCTGCAGGCGCCACTTTCGACATTAACGGCGCGAGCTATGTGCGGTAATTGGAAATGATATCTTCTGCGACTGCCGACCCGCTGAGAAAAGCATCTTCTGCGCGCGCGCCCAGCAGCCAGTCGCCACCCACATATAGTCCGTTTCCGGATAATTTAAGAAAAGACTCGCCGACCGGATTTGAAGCGATAGAATAGCGCCATCGATGTGCGTCCGCGTGAGAAGGTTCCGGCAATTGTTTTCCGGTCGCTTCTGCGAACATGGCCAGCAAAGCGTCAATCACAAAATTCTTGTCCCGTTCCAGGTGATCTTGCGACCATTTAGCGGACGCTTGCATGACCCAACATTCGGGTTCTGAGGAACGGGCAGGCTTTGACGAGTTGCGCGCAGCCCATCCTAGAGCTTCATCTTCCTGGCGAAGCGCGTCGAACGAAAGTTGCAGCGAGTTTTCAAAACCCGCCATGACGGTCCAGCAAGGCGTCATTTTGACAGCGCCCGCCCGCGCGGCGAGATCGGGCCAGGAAGTGACGAGTTTTTCCGCCTGCGGCGCAGGCGTTGCGACAATGACGACTTCGAAATCTTCAAAACGCTCGCCTGCTTCGCTGACCAGCCGCCACCGGTTTTCGTGTTGTTCGATTGCGGCAATGCGGCAGTCAGTCTTCAGCGATACGCCTTTGCTGATCGATTTTACGACTGAGTTCATATGCGGCGCGCCGACAATGGGTGACCTGGACATAGACGCAGCGTTTGGGCCGTATGCGCGGGGATTCCAGATGTCGGCGACGCCGGCGGCGCGCTGTCCGTTCAGAAATGAAGAGAAGGCGTCGCTGCGCGCTGAGAGATACTGCGCGCCATGGTCAAAGCGCATCCCATGATCAGCGCGGCGCGTCGCCAACCGTCCTCCGGCGCCGCGGCTTTTCTCGAAAACAAATGTCGCAAATCCGACCGCGTTCAGGAGTTGCGCGCAACGCATGCCGGCAAGTCCTGCGCCGATAACGGCTATGCGCACGGCGCGCGGCGCCATCAGTTTGCGCCAGCGCGATCAAGGTCCTGGTTTTCGATATCGGCGGAACGCTTGGAGAGCATTCTCTGCAGCGTGCGCCGATGCATGCCTAATGATCGTGCCGTTTGTGAAATATTCTGATCATTATCGATGTAAACTTTTCGAATATGAGCCCAACGTATGGCGTCTGGCGTCATGGCGTTAACGGGCGGCTCGGCGTGCGCGCTGGGCGGTGCGCTTAACGCCTTATCCAGATCGTCAGCATCCGACGGTTTCGGCAGATAATCGATAGCCCCGACTTTTACAGCTGCAACTGCGGTCGGAATGTTGCCGTAACCGCTGAGAACGATAACGCGAGCATTCTCATTGTGATTTTTAATCGCCTCAACAACATCAAGTCCGTTGTCTTCGCCTAAGCGTAAATCGACAATCGCATGCGTAATGGTTACTCCCGTCAAAATCGTCTGCGCTTCACTCAAGGAATGCGCCAAATGGACATTGTATCCCCGGCGCCCCATCGCGCGGCCCAGGCTCGATAACAGCGCCTCGTCGTCGTCGGCAATAAGCAGGGACTTTTCAGTCATTCATATCTCCACACGTTACATGGAGATTACGCGCGGGCGGGCGTTTGCGATCAGTTGTTGGTCTGCGACAAACTTCCACTGGCAATCCGGCGGAGCTATGCACTCGTAATAACCTCTATGGCACACCAAAGATTAACTGTATTTTTCGACGGCGATTGTCCGCTTTGTCAGCGTGAAATTGGTTATTATCAAAAGCAACAAGGCGCAGAAGAGATTTCGTGGCGCGATGTTTCCGGCTCTGCAGACCTGGACCTTCTGCCGGCCGGGCTTTCCCCGTGCGATGCGCGTCGCCGTTTCCATATTATGACGCCGGAAGGTGATCTCTTTTCAGGCGCGCATGCTTTTGCGAAATTATGGACGGCTTTGCCCCGCTTCCGGTTGGCTGGGCGCATCGCTGAGAAAACGCCGTTTCGCCAGATCTTTGAAATCGCTTATCGCGGATTTTTGGTCATTCGGCCATGGATGCAGTCCGGCGCGCGCGCATTTTTCTCCGCAAAAAACTGACAGCCTCTTTAAATTAGCGTTGCCGTTTTCGAGCGGCACAGTTATTATCTATGCGGAATTTATGTCAGAGATTGTATTTCAATAACCGCATGAATTGACGCGCCGCGCATCGCGGCGGCGTTCGGTTATCTGATATCTCGGACATCCTCATGAACATTTCAAAAGCGGAGCAACGCACGCTCCATGTGCTCTCTCAAGGGGGCGCGATACTCGTTGAGAAAAATCAGGCGGGGAAAATTATCCGCGTGAATTGCGTAACGCGTGAAGGCTGGACCCTCGCAGATTGCAAGCTCAGTGTTTTTCAGCGGCTAAAGCGCCGCAAACTGATCGCTTCTTCCGGCGGAGGGCCTTATCGGGCGACATTGCTTGGACGCAAGTCCGTGCGCGCCCAGCTTGATAATCGCTAGGAGAGGGCAGGCTGCACGGAGCGCAACCTGCCACCCACTCTCAAGGGGCTGATCGTCAGGGCAAGGCCCGTCGCCGGGTCAGTTTCAACGACAACGCCGCATAGCGTCGCCTCCCCGGCGGCGGGTGAAAACCGGCCGCCCTGCATCTTCGTTGCAAACCGATGCAGCGGCTCGGATTTTTCCATGCCGATGACGCTGTCATAATCGCCGCACATGCCGAGGTCGGTGATATATCCGGCGCCGGCGGGCAGGATTTGCGCATCGGCTGTGGGAACATGGGTGTGCGTGCCGACGACAAGGCTGACGCGGCCATCAAGGTAGTGGCCCATCGAATATTTTTCGCTCGTTGTTTCCGCATGGAAATCAACGATGACAGCGTCGGCTTCACGGCCAAGCGCGATCCCGTCGAGTTCACGGTCAACGGCGGCGCAAGGGTCGTCTATCGGCTGGGGCATCGCCCGCTGACCCTGAACATTGACTACAAGGACGTTGCGCCCCTCCTGATCCTGAGCCATCACGGCGCCTCGGCCGGGATTTGTCTGCGGAAAGTTCACCGGCCGCAGGAGCCGCGGCTCGCGATCGAAGAGAGAAAGATCGTCACGCTGATCAAAAGCATGGTTGCCGGTTGTCAGCACATCGGCGCCGGCGTCAAAAAAGGCCTCCGCGATCGAGGTTGTCACGCCAAAACCGCCGGCGGCGTTTTCCACGTTCACAACGGTGAAATCGAGCGCAAGGCGTTTTTTAAGGCCCGGCAGTCGCTCGACCAGCATTGTCCGACCCGAGCGCCCCATGACGTCGCCAAAAACTGCTATCCGCAAACTTAACCTGCTTTCCGTCTCACCGCAGCGAACTGCCCCCGCAGGCGACAGCGCCTCGCTCCGTCACCACCCAGTCTAGCTTTTGGTCTAGGGGCGAGATCGGGATCGCGTCAACTTGCTGGTCTGCAAACCCGTATCCGATGAACACAACGGGTCCGTCTTCGCGTAGCGACGCCAATGCGCGGTCATAATAGCCGCCGCCATAGCCGAGCCGGTCGCCGGCCCGCGTAAACGCCAGCAAGGGCGCCACCACATGGGTGGGGCGAACGGTCGCCGCCGTGTCGGACGGGATCTTCTCGCCAAACGCCCCATCGATCAGTTCCGCGCCCTTTTCGAAGAGGCGAAACGTCATTGCCGGCGCATGTTTTTCAAATCGCTTTTTCTTCAGCGCCACAGGCAAAGCCACACGCAAGTTTTTTTCCAGCAAGGCGTCGGCAAGCGGGCTTGTGTCAAGCTCGGTCTGGATTGGATAATAGATCGCGATGATCGCATCGTCGTCAAAGTCGAACGCATCAAGGAATATCCGGGCTGCGTGGGGGCCTGCGTCTGAGCGCACCGCGGCCGCCTCCCGGCGTGTTGCTTTCATGCGTTCGCGCAAAATCGTTTTGGGATCCAGAAATGCGGCAAGCGGGGGCAGCATATCGCTTTTTGTTCCTTCGGGGTTCCGCAGAACGCCGCCCTGGCCGTCGGACGCTTATTCGCCCTGGACCCTAAGGACCAGGTGGGCGCCGCGTATCGAAGGCCAAGGGCCCTCGTCAGAGGCAGCTCCCATTCTAAAAGCTAAGGCCCCGGGGAATGTTGTCCTGACGCGCCGGGCAGCGCCAGATAGATAGGAACACGAACCCCCATCGTAAAGGGGCGGCCAAGGCTTTCGGCCCGCTCGGCTTTATTCGGATTTTTCGCTGCTAGAGATCAGCGGCTTCTGACTCATGTTGCGCCAACTCGGATAAAGAAGACAGCCGAGAAATGAAAATGACGCGGCAATCAGCAACGCCATCGCGTAAACGCCGCCGCCGGCCTCGCCGAGCCAGTTCGATACAAGACAAGTCGAAGCAATAATCAAATACGGATACACCGGCGGGTTCTGCTTGATGTATCGATGAACAAACAACGTCATCGACACGCAGAGCAATACCAATGCGTAAATATCAAATACGGTAAACATCGCTCCCTCCACGAATGTTTAGAGACTAGCAACGTATCGCCAAAAAAACCTTAACAGGCATGTTTGAATTTTACGGAAAAAGACCGGGAAGCCTCATTGAGCAATACTATAAACGCCGATTTGCGCAGCGCCGTAGCTGCGCCGCGTCTGTTCAATGAAACCGTCAGGGGCGGCGGGCGTTTCGTCCTTGCCTTGCTCGACAATCGCGATCGCATTGTCGGCAAGCCAGTTGCCCTTACGTAATTCTGTCATGGCGGCTGCAGCGAGATCTTCGCCGTATGGCGGGTCCAGAAAGGCGAGCGTGAAAGGCTGTCCTGCGCTCGCCGGTCTGTCGCCAAGCGACAGCGCGGAACGGCGATGAATGCGTGTCGCGCCAAAGAGGCCCAGCGTCTCAATATTGTCGCGGATGACGCCGCGCGCGCCGGCGTCTGTTTCAACGAACAGGCACCATGCGGCGCCGCGCGACATGGCTTCGAGCCCCAAGGCGCCGGAGCCGGCGAAGAGGTCGATGACGCGTGCGCCTTCGAAAGAAAAGTCATCGCGCGCAGAAAGGCTGTTGAACAGCGCCTCACGTGTGCGATCGGCGGTGGGGCGCGCGATGCGCCCCTTTGGCGCTAAAATGCGCCGCCCACTGAATGTTCCGCCTATGATTCTCATTTAAGGTTTATGGCTGAGCCGGCACCGACGATCCAGCCCTCTTCTCTCATGACTTTGCGTGCATCTTTGTTATCAAGGCCGGCCGGGCGGGCCAGCAGCGCCCCAAACCCACAAGCGCGATCAAGCCGGGCGAAGTTTTTTGCAACCGTGCGCACTTGCGCAGCGTCCTTGACATCGCCCGGTTGGAATTGGGGTTCAATGAGCGACGGATAGACTTCCGCAATCACGATCGGCGCGGACAGGTTTTCGTCAAAACGCGTTTGAAACGGCCAGATAGCGGCGTCAGCGCCGAGCCGGCGGCGCAATTTTTCAAGTCGCGCGATTCCTAACATCGCCTGACTGCCGACAGCCCCATTATAGGCAAGCTGCCAGACCGATTTCGCCGGCGGCGCCCATCGCTCAACAATGCGATATTCCATCGTACGGAAGTTTTCCGTGGCGGGTCTTTTTGGGCCAAGGCCGTCATAGGTGTGCTGATGCGGGTGTCCCCAATAAAATGGCGCCGGCAGTTTGTCCCGGTTCCAGCGCGCAGCCAGTTCGTAGCGGTTGGACCGATTGTTCTCGGCGTCTTCAACTTCGCAGGCCAGCATTGACCAAAGCGCTGACCATTTTGCCTCGCCGCTGACAAGACTTGCAGCGCCTGCAGGATAACCGAAAGGAAAATCAAACCCTGCAAACAGTCGCCGGTTTTTTGAGCGGGCGATGTTGATGATTTGTTCGATCCGCGCGATCGCTTCGCTGCGCGTCGGCGGGTTTTCAAGCGTATTTATGCGTATGCCGCTTTTTGTCCTGACAGTTTCTGCGATCCAGATTGAATCCTTGCCGCGTTTCGGGGCATTGGCCGCAGACCAATCAACAATCAAATAGGTGTCGAAGAGGGACATCGAAACTTAGTATTCCCGCTCATTTCCGCGAGGGCGGAAATCTGGAAAAATTTTTGTAACTTGAGAAAAGCCATCAGGCATTTCCGGGCGCCAGTTTTCGTTAGGTAGGAAGGGGAAAGGTTCGATGATTATTCCGGGGTTTCTTTCTGATGATCATCCAGATGCTTTCGCGCCTGTGCTGTTTCCATCTTGTCCCGGACTTTCTCGTCTTTCGTACGACCGTATTTTGCCCTGTTTTCCGCGGCCCGTTCTTCTTTTTCGGCTTGGACTTTTTTCTTGCGAAACCGGTTAAGGTTGACGACGTTGCTCACAGTCCGATTTCCTCGCAAATCTTCTTGCCCAACTGTTCTTTCAATTGCTTGCCGGGGATTTCCTCAAAGGCGCCTTTGTTCAATTTGCCAAGCTGAAACGGTCCGTAGGCGGTGCGAATAAGCCGGTTTACTTGAAGCCCCAGGTGACGCATGACGTTGCGGACCTCGCGATTTTTGCCTTCATTGATCGCCAGCGTAATCCAGGTATTGCCGCCCTGAACTTGATCGACAGCGGCGCGAACAGGGCCGTATTGCACGCCTTCAATCTCGACGCCGTCCTTTAATGCGTCGAGCGCTTTCTGATTTGTCCGTCCATAGGCGCGCACACGATAGCGCCGCGTCCACCCCGTTGCGGGCAGTTCCAACCGGCGCGCCAGCCCGCCGTCATTGGTGAGCAGCAGCAATCCCTCTGTCGTCAGGTCCAGACGGCCGACAGAGATGACCCGCGGCAGCTTGCCGGCGAGAGACTCAAACACGGTGGGCCGGCCTTGCGGATCCTTATGCGTTGTCACCAGACCGTCCGGCTTATGGAAGCGCCAAAGGCGCGGGGCGTCCGGCGCGCCGATGCGGGTTCCGTCGACACGAATGTCCATGTCCGGCGTCACTTTCACCGCCGGCGTCGTCAGCGTCTCGCCGTTCACCGTAACAACGCCTTGCTCAATCAGGCGTTCCGCTTCGCGCCGCGAGGCGACGCCGGCGCGGGCGAGATATTTGGCGATGCGCTCACCTTCGGAGGGTAATGTATCTTTCATAGGTGCGCTTTAGCAGCGCGTGCGTTTCAGGGCGAGCAAATATGTAGGAGAAAGTTGAAGCTTGCATTTGTGTACACAATCATGTATATGATTTATCGATAATTACAGGTCTGCCGGTCAGCAAAGCGCGTTTATAGGTGCAAATGCGGAGTAACAATGTTCCTGGGCCCTTACGTATTCCTTTGACAGGGACTGACCATGGAATTCGAGTTTGAATGGGATGAAGACAAGCGAGGCGACCTTCTTAGACAGCGCGGTATCGATATTCTCGATGCGGCGCGGATGTTCAATCGGCCGGAGGCTATGGAAATCTGGCCGGATCCGCGCGATCACGAGGGCGAACGGCGTTATAATGCAATTGGTCCTGTTGAAGAGGTTTATTACGAGCTTGTATTCGCCTGGCGCGATGACAGAGTTCGTCTAATCACCGCATGGAAGCTGAATGACAAAAGCCGGCAAAAAGCCCAAGCGCGCTACGCTCGACGAACTCAACGCGATGAAAAAGCGCGGCGAGATCGTTGAACCACGCGAAGATGCTTCTGAGCGTGAGGTTTCTGCAGCGTTCTGGGAGGAGGCCGAACCTTTTATCGCGCCGGATAAAACGTCCGTACATCTGCGCCTCGACAGCGATGTTTTTGAATGGTTCCGCGCGCAAGGGAAAGGACACCTTACCCGAATGAACGCTGTGTTGCGCAGTTATTATGAAGCGCATAAGGCAAAGGAATCGTAATGAGCAGATTAATATATGTGTTTGCTTTACTCCTAACGGTCTCATCCGCGTTCGCCGGCGAAGCCGATGTTATCGATGCGCGTGCGGAAGAAACAGCGCCGGGCGTGTGGACATTCAGCGTCACGGTGCGTCATGGCGACGAAGGCTGGGACCATTATGCGGATCGCTGGGATGTGATGATCGGCGATGAGGTCATCGCAACGCGCGTGCTCGCGCATCCCCATGAGCATGAGCAGCCCTTTACGCGTTCGTTGTCGGGCGTTGAGATCCCTGGCGAGGTTGAGGCGGTGACCATCCGCGCTCGCGACAGCGTCCACGGTTATGGCGGCGCGGTCTTTACGCTGACCCTGCCGCGATAGGCGCGCCTTGGCCGCGCACTTTCTCTTTCGGCAGAAAGAGTGTCCACAGGGTCATCGCAAAAGCGCTCATCGCCATGACGAAAGCAATGTTGACGCCTGCCGGCTCCGGCAGGAACGGACGCATTGCAGCGAGTGCTGATAGCGCGATAACGATAAGCGCAGGCGGCGCGGTCGGTTTTTCTGCAAAATTTGCAACCCAGACGCCTGCAAGCAGCAGCAGCGTCATTTCGTATCCATACGCATAGGGAGAAGCGAGCAAAGCCGCAGAGCCGATGAATGCTGCTTTCGCGAGCGCCGGCGCCGGCCTTCTCCAGACAAAAAAGGTTAGCGCTGCGAGCCCTGCAGTAAAAACATATTGCCCCGCGCGCGCGGCTTCGCCTGAAAATCCAGCCAGCTTCAATTGGCCGAACAAAGTCGTCATCCCGCGCGGCGGGGTCATGGCGGCCGCGCCGGCGATGTCCGCATCGAGACGGGCGACCGCTGCAAAGAAAGCATCGAACGCAGCCGGCCCGAAAGCGATCAGCGATAATCCGTGAAGGACGATTGCTGTCGCGGCGGCGACGGCAATCGTTCGCCAGGCGCCGATAGCGAGAAAAGCAAACGGGATCAAGAGGCCAAGCTGCGGCTTCAGGGTGAGCAGGCCTGCGGCGACCCCGGCGAGCATCCAGTTTTTTTTCGGTTCGTATACGGCGAGAAAAAATAGCGCTGCGGTTGCGTGCGCAATCTGCCCGTGGCTGAGGATGGCGACGCAAAAAGGCGACAACGCCAGAAGCCTGAGAGGCGTGCCGCGAAAACCGATCCCGCGCAGCGCGAAGGTAAGGCCTATCCAGCCGGCGCCAAGCCAGAAGAGATAACCGACCTTATACGGAAGAAGCGCAAACAGCGCCACGATGAAAAACAGCGCCGGCGGGTATTGCCACATTTGACCGACAAATTCGATCTGCGCGCGTTCGCGTGTCGCCGCATCGAATGCGGCAAGGTCATAGGCTGTAACGGCATCCCCGTTCAGAGCGAATGTTCCCGCTGTATAGAACGCCAGAAAGTCGCCGCCGATGACGCCTTGTTCGCCAAAGGCGAGACCCGGCGTCGCAAACACGGTTACAATCAACGATAATGAAAACGCCGCCGCATATGCGATAGAAGCGCGATCGGCGATGCGTATGAAGTCGGCGTTGGTCACAACAGTCTTTCAAAATGTATCGGCGGGAGTTTCGGCCGAAGCTGTAAAGACCTTGTTAAGCTTGCGGGAAATCAATGGTCCGCCGCTGGCGGGGCGTATAGAAAACGCCTATTTCAAGGCCCTTATGATGGAAGAACAAAAGCACGAGCATTTTATGGCGATTGCGCTGGAGGAGGCGCGCGCCGCAGCGGCCGACGGCGAAACGCCGGTCGGCGCCGTGTTGGTCGCCGAAAACGGCGCCATGATCGCTGCGGCGGCGAATGCGCCGATTGCGCAGAACGATCCCTCTGCGCATGCGGAAATTCGCGTGCTACGCGCCGCCGGCGCGGCCCTCGGCAATTACCGCCTGACCGGGACGACGCTTTATGTGACGCTCGAGCCTTGCGCCATGTGCGCGGGCGCAATCTCCCACGCGCGGGTCAGCCGGCTCGTTATCGCCGCTTCCGACGCAAAAGGCGGGGCGGTGTGGCATGGTCCAAAGTTTTTCGGCCAGCCGACCTGTCATTGGCGCCCAAGCGTCGAGGAGGGGCCGTTTGCAGAAGAGGCGAGCGGGCTTCTGAAAGACTTTTTCCGCGCGCGGCGCTGAACTGCGGCTTTCGCTTTGATACTGCGGTCTATAGTTTATGGTGTGTAGGCAACGGACGCAGGTGCTCCTTTGGCGAGCCTTCCGAATAAAAAAAAGCTTCTTATTAGTGTGAAGCCCCATCGCGACAAGTGGGGCCCGCTTCCTGCCGATGTGACGCCCGAACCGGCTGGGCCGGACGAGGAAAGCGTTTGGGACTATCCCCGCCCGCCGGCGGTGCGCGATGCGCCGGCGCCCGCCCGCGTCGTTTTTGACGGCAGAGAGATCGCAGCTTCGCGCCGGGCCCTTCGAATTGTCGAGACCGCCGGCGCGCCAGTCTATTATTTCCCGCCTGAAAATGTCGATGTGTCAGTCTTGCGCGAGACAAATGATATATCCGTATGCGAATGGAAAGGGGCTGCAGCGTATTTTGATCTTGTTTCCGGTAAGAAAGTATCGAAGCACGCCGCCTTCGCCTATCCCGATCCGCTCGACGATCTGGGCGAGGGGTACGCTCGCATTGCCGGCTGGTATGGGTTCTATCCGGCGCGGGTTGACGCGTGCTATGTAGGCGATGAAAAGGTTCATCCCCAGTCGGGCAATGTTTACGCCGGTTGGGTGACAAGCAAGATTAAAGGCCCGATTAAGGGCGCGCCCGGGACCGGGCATTGGTAGAGTTCGAGGCGGGCGGGGTTAATGAACAGCTGTATTCTTTGTGACGGCGCCATGACGCCCTGGCTGTTTCAGCCTCTTGATCCGAAAAAAAACATACGCACCTCTTTCGACAGTTTTGTCCGCTGCGAGGAATGCGGCCTGGGCGCGATGGCGAAAACGCCGAGCCTCGAAGAGGCGGCGGATTTTTATGCGCTGGATAAATACTACACGCAAAGCGACGGGCACATGCCCCCTGCAGAGCATAATTTTATAGATCGTATCTTATTCAAGGCGGCGCATTGGGGAGACAAGGGCGAGCGTCCCGACATTGCTTCTTTAAAGCGCGATCTGCCTTCAGGGTCGGTTGCGCTTGATATCGGCTGCGGCGGCGGCGACCGTCTTCGTCAGCTTGAGGCGGAAGGATATGCCGCATACGGCATCGAGCCGGACCCGGCTGCTGCGTCGCAGGAGATGGAGAATGTCTATGCGGGGAACGCTGAGAATATTCCCAGTCCGATCTGCGACATGCGTTTTGACCTGATTACGATTACGCACGTTATTGAGCATTGCATCGAGCCGCATACGGCGATGCGGAATATTTTTTCCCTGCTGAAACCGGGCGGGGTTTTATGGTGCGAGGCGCCGAATTGCGATTGCGTCCACTTTCAGACGCTGACGATCTGTTCGGAGATGTTCGATGCGCCAAGACACATCTACTTTTTCGGCCGGCGGTCTCTGCAGAAAATGATCGAAGACGCCGGTTTTGCCACTGAGAAAATCTACTATGCGGGTTTTTCGCGACATCATGCGGCCCGCTGGCGCGCCTGGGAGCGCGCAATCTATGCGAATACGCTTGGGTTAGATCCGCAATCGCAGGCGGTTGATCACACGCTGCACACGTCCTGGCGTATTCTGGCGAAGAGTTTGTTTGAAAGACCTGACCGGAAGTATGATTGCATTGGCGTGATTGCAAAAAAGCCTGCCGCATAGCAGAAACTGTTTACAGCAAGCGACACCGGTCGCGGAAAATGACCTCACGCGTCCAACAAAAGGATGAAGTCTATGAATTTCAGTTATTCCGATCGCTGCAAGGATTATCTCGCGCGCGTTACCGAGTTCATGGATCAATATGTTTACGAGGGCAATGAAACCTATAAGCGCCAGCATGAGGAATTCGGAGCGGAAGGGCGCTGGAAGGTCCCGCCGATTATCGAAGAGCTGAAAGACAAGGCGAAGGATGCGGGGCTGTGGAACATGTTCCACCCGGACCCGAAATTTGGTCCAGGCCTCTCTAACGCCGACTACGCGCCAATCGCGGAGCAGACCGGTCGCTGTCACATTGCGCCGGAAGTCTTCAACTGCGCCGCGCCGGACACTGGCAATATGGAAGTGTTGTCGCGCTACGGCTCGCCCGAGCAGCAGGAAGAGTGGCTGACCCCTCTGCTTGACGGCAAAATTCGCTCCGCTTTCTTGATGACCGAGCCCGCAGTCGCATCGTCGGACGCCACCAACATCGAAACCGACATTATTTCTGACGGGGATCACTATGTTATCAACGGACGCAAATGGTGGTCGTCCGGCGCTGGCGACCCACGCTGCAAAGTCTACATTGTCATGGGCAAGACGGATAAGTCCGCAGAACGCCACAAGCAGCAATCGATGATCCTGGTGCCGGCGGATGCGCCGGGCGTAACGGTGGAGCGTCATCTGCCGGTCTTCGGTTACGATGATGCGCCCCATGGCCATATGGAAGTGGCGCTCGATAATGTCCGTGTGCCGAAGGAAAATATTCTGCTCGGCGAAGGGCGCGGATTTGAAATCGCGCAAGGCCGCCTTGGCCCCGGCCGCATTCACCACTGCATGCGCACTATCGGCGCCGCGGAAGTCGCGCTGGAGAAGATGGTCAAGCGCCTGTTGACCCGCGAGGCGTTCGGCAAGCCGATCTTCAAGCACTCCATATGGGAACAGCGCGTCGCCGAGGCGCGTATCGATATTGAGATGACGCGGCTTTTGACGCTGAAAGCCGCCTGGATGATGGATACGGTCGGCAACAAGGTCGCCCAGGGCGAAATCGCGATGATCAAGGTTGCTGCGCCGCGCATGGCGCTGAAGATTATCGATGATGCAATCCAGGCCCATGGCGGCGGCGGCGTCTCGGCTGATTTCGGTCTGGCCGAAGCCTATGCGCATTTACGCACGCTGCGTCTTGCCGATGGGCCGGACGAAGTGCACTGCCGCGCGATCTCGCGGCTGGAATTCAAGCGGCATTCGAATGCGGTTTAGCCAGACCGTTTGCTGCGCTCATCGCGGTAAGAGCCGCCAAACCAGCGCTTGCAGGCCCTCGTAAAACTTGCGTCATCTTCATAGCCGAGGATGGCGGCGATTGAGGCCCTGTTCTGAGCCGGGTCGGCGATCAACCGTTCGGCGCGCCTCTTTAGGGCCTCGTCGCGAAGCGTGTTGAAGCTCGTGTTTTCTGCGCTGAGGCGTCGTTCCATCGTACGTCGCGACATGGCGAGCTGATCGGCGACGGCGTTTGCCCGCGGCGGCGGCCCGTCTTCTCCGAGCAGAACGGCGGTGACGGTGTCGCGCAGGCTTGACCGCGATAACGCCCGCTTGGCTGTCTGCAACTCTCGCAACGCCGCCTCCAGCAGGGCAGGGTCGCCGTAGGGCGATCTTGCTGCGGCCAGCGTCTCCGGCATCTCCACGCCGCAGAAATCTGAGGAGAAGCGCACGTCGCCGTGAAACGCTTGGCGCAGCCGATCGGCATAAGCTGGCGCCGGTCCTGTCCAAAAGACGGTCATTTCTTCCGCCGGCGCTGAAAGAATGGTTTCTATCATAGACTGAAGGCTCAGAATGGCCGCTTCCGCCAGCGGGCGCCAGACCGCGTCATCGAGCTCCAGCTGCGGAGAGATGGCCAAACGAGACTTTTTATCAGCACGGGAATAAACAATGCGAATTTGCGGAGCCCGCACATCCCCGTACTCGGCGATAAGCTCCAGTCCTTCCCCAAGCGTCGGGGCGCTTCTGAAGGCGACATCAAGCGCGCCTTGCGCGGCGGCGCTCCATATCGGCGGGGTGTCCAGAACATAGCCTTCGCCGACAAGCGCGTTGAGATTGAGGATCTGCTGAATTTGCGCAGCGACGGAAACGCTCGGCAATCCTTGCGCAATATCCCTTTCGCTGACGCCGGTGCCGTCAAGCAGGGCGCGCCGGGCGGCCGGGTCTTCGCCGAACCTTAAAAAGGCCTGGCGGAAGTAACTGCCCGGCATCGACCGGCGAAGGTCAGCGGCGGGTGAGCGCGCAAGAGGGGGAGCGGTTTTCATGATTGTCGCAAAATGCCATGTTTTTGGCGGAGAAGACACTCAAAATTTTAGCAATCTGTTTTTATTTTCATCGGACTTTTAAAGGGCAAGAAGGTGTTTGTTGATGATCTTTACTGCTGAAGTTGTGAATGAGCGCGGCGAGCGCGAAAATATCTCTTATAGAGACGGCAAGCGCCGCCTCTGGCTCGCGCCCTTTATTATTTCGGCGATCACGCCATTGACGGTGGCGGGGTATTTCCTCACCGGCGGCAATGCGCTGGCGACCCTTTTTCCGTTAACGTACTTCTTTGTCTTTGTCCCTCTCTTGGATGCGATCGTCGGCGAGGATACCCATAACCCGCCCGAAGCGGTTGTCCCGGCAATGTCGAAAGACCGTTACTACGCCAGGCTTCTATATATCACGGTCGGTTTGAACTATGTCAGTTTCATTCTGTCCGTATGGCTCGTCGGCACACAGAGCTTGCCTGTCTGGTCGCTCATCGGGTTGGCTTATGGGGTTGGTCTCTTGCATGGGAATGTGCTGAACATTGGTCATGAGCTTGGCCACAAGAATGATGCGTTTGATCAGTTTATAGCGAAGATTTCTAATGCAATGGTGGGATACGGACATTTTTGCATTGAACACAACCGCGGACACCATGTCTGGGTTTCAACGCCGGAAGACCCGGCGAGCGCGCGTATGGGCGAGAGCGTCTATTCATTTGCGCTGCGCGAGCTGCCTGGAACGTTTATGCGAGGGTGGGAGCAGGAAACTATCCGTCTGCGCCGCAAGGGCCTGCCGGTCTGGTCTTTTCACAATGATATTCTTCAAGGCTATGCTATCGGCGTTGCCCTCGTCGCTGCGGCGACGGCGATCTTTGGCTGGGTTGTTCTGCCTTTTATTCTGCTTCACCACTTCGTTGTCTGGTACAGCCTAACCCAGGCAAACTACGTTGAGCATTACGGTCTACTGCGCCAGAAAAAAGAAAACGGGAAGTATGAGCCCTGCCAGCCGCATCATTCATGGAACACCAACCACATCGTTTCCAACCTCTTGTCGTTCCACCTGCAGCGCCATTCCGACCATCACGCCAATCCGCAACGGCCGTATCAAGCGTTGCGCGATTTCCCCGATCTGCCGCGGCTGCCGAGCGGCTATCCTGGATGTTTCGGTCTCGCGGCCATTCCGCCTTTATGGTTCAGGGTTATGGATCCGAAAGTTATAGCGTGGGCTGACGGCGATATCGAGAAAGTCAATCTCGATCCAGCGAAGTCAGATGCGCTTAAGGCGCGATATGGCGGCGCGCGCATGGAAAAAGACGCCGCGCCGGCGTAAGGCGCGCAGTGTTTTTTGTTCCCTCGTCACATAAGTTTCATATGTAACTTCAAATCATTCCGCCTTTCGGGAACGTAATGATCTGGCGCGTGTTTTTTGCCGTAGGCTCATTCGGGTAATGTGGGTCATCGGAGAGAAAATCATGCTGAAAAAAATCTTGGCGGGCATTGCAGCCGCCTTCTTTTCTATCGCTGCGGCGCAAGCGACACTCATTGATGCGAGCAATGAAACCGTCGTTCTCATCAATGAGGATGTGGCCGCCCTTCTGCCGGATGGTTTCGGCTTGTCGCCAATCGCGCCCGGCGCGCAGGACGGTTTGTTGTTTGCATTTCCTATCACGGCTTCAACCTTCGACGTCACGACAGGGACGGGCGAAATCGACCATGCGGGCGGCATCTTCTTCGCATTCATGGATGCAACCCTCAGCGCCGAGAATTTCCTGATCACCGTCAATGATGATCTGACGGGAACAATCACAGGCGATGTTTCAATAAATGACGGCGAGGTTATCCCCGGGATAGGGCTGTTCTCGTTCGATGTTTCCGACATCGCAAATCCCGGCGATACGCTGGACGATATTCTCGCGGTTCTTACCGATACGGCAAATCCGCTGCTGCCGCTTTTTGCAACCGGTGCGCTTGGGGATGTGTTGGCGGAGATCTTCGGCCTTGATCTCAGCGGTTTTGACGGGCCGTTTGCTTTTGCTGCGACGCAGGCCGTTGTTTCAGAAATACCGGTTCCGGCGGCCCTTTATTTGATGATCGCCGGTGTCGCCGGTCTGCGGCTGGCGGTGCGTAAACGCCGTTCTGCATAAGCTATTCTTTGAGAGTTAAAGCGCGCGCCGGTTGCCCTGCCGGCGCGCTTTTTGTTGCGCGGCGATTTGTGATTTTGCTTCTCATCGCGTCGGAGGCGTTCTATCCATGACGCCTATGCTGATCTGGCGGGCTTGAGGTCATGAAGTTTCTTATTGCCGCTGTTGCATTCATATTGAGCGCGTTGCTGGTGTTGTCCTTGCACTCACTGGCTTCCGGCGGCGGCCTCCTGATACGGACCAATGTTGCTTTCAGTGCGTTCACGGTGTCGGTATGGCCGGCGTTCGCGGCTGTCATTGTTGGTCTCGCGCTCGTTGAGAAAGTCACAGGCGTATCTCCGGGACCTTTGATGGCCGGCGCCCTCGCGTTGCTGGCTGGGTTTGGTTTGCTAACGGCATATATTTTTATTGCTTACGATTTTCGGCCTGTGTTTTCGGAGACGGTGCGGGACTGGCCGCTGGCGCTCGCCTTTGCGGTCGGCGGCGTTGCCTACGCCGCTACGCGGAAAAGGCTTGGCTGATCGGTGCGAGATCTTGCTGCGCCTATTTCTTATTGACGATGGACGGTTGAAGGACAGTTTGCATGACTGACGGTTCAACAGAAGTGCATTCGACGAACAAACCCCTTCGCTATGAGAGTGAAGATCTGCTTACTGATGATGTTTTGCCCCATGCGGCGGCGCGCCGCCGTGTCGAGGCTTTATCCAGATTTCTCGATTCGCGTTTCGAATTGCCGGTCATTAAATATCGGTTTGGCTTTGACAGTCTGATCGGGCTGATACCAGGCGTCGGCGATGTTTTCACCGCATCCATGGCGTTATATCTGATTTACGAGGCCGCGCGCGCAGGCGCAGGTCCCGGGCTGGTTGCGCGCATGGTCTTCAATGTGGCGGCGGACACGATCATCGGCGCTGTTCCCATATTTGGAGACCTATTTGATTTTGCCTTCAAAGCGAATTTGATGAACGCAAACCTGCTGCGCCGGCACTATGCGGAGCTGGACGACGCCAGTCGAAAAGAAGCTGTTTTTAAAGGAAAAAGCTTGCGATAGGGCGCCAATCAGGCAGGGCGGAATAGTTTACCCTCAGCCTCGCGATAGATTATGGTGCCGCACAGAAGATGATGAGGGCCCTTATGGAAAATCTGACGGCAGACCAATTCTGGATTATCGCAACTGCGCTCGCCATTGGCGCATTTGTGCTGGGGCGCGCGACGGCGGGCGAGGGCTCTTCAGAATCGCGCGCGGAACAGAGAATGCGTCAGCGCCAGGAAGCTGAGCAGCTTTATTCAAGCCTGTCGCCAAATGTGCAGCAGGATGTGGATATGCGGATTCAGAACGGAAAAATGATCGAGGCGATCAAAATCGTCAGACAGAACGGCGGCGTCGGTTTAAAAGAGGCAAAGCAGATCGTGGACGCACGGCGCGCCGCCATGGGCGCGCTATAGCGCCGGGGGTGTCGATTTGGCGTTGTCCCGCGCGTCTTGGATGTGCGCCATCGCGTTTAACATCCGGCCATGCGGAGACAAGGAAAACGAAATGAATGTCCGATTTGACGGTTTGCCTGCCGATTATTTTAAGTTTTTTGCCGAACTGAAAGCGAATAACAATCGCGAGTGGTTCAACGACAATAAGCAACGTTTTCGCGAAAGCGTTCAGGAGCCGCTGGCTGCTTTTGTTGAGGTTATGGCGCCGCGTCTAAAGAAAGTCTCCAAGCATATTGTTGCCGATCCGCGCCTTAACGGCGGGTCGGTCTTTCGCATTTATAAAGACGTGCGATTTTCCAAAGATAAAACGCCTTACAAAACCCACGGCGCTGTTCAGTTTCGCCATGCGCTCGGCAAGGATGCGCATGCGCCGGGATTTTATGTTCATCTGGACCCGGAAGAGATTTTTTACGGCGGCGGCGTCTGGCAACCGCCTTCGCCTGCGCTTTTGAAAATCCGCGAGACAATCCGCGACAAGGGGGCGGCTTGGAAAAAGGCTACGGCCGGGGCGGCGTTTGAGAAACGGTTCGGCGCGCTCAGAGGCGAACAACTAAAACGTCCGCCGCGCGGCTTCGACGCTGAAGAAACGCATATCGACGACATCAAACGCAAGAGCTTCTTTGCGATGGCTGAGGGTAAGCCGGCGCAAACAAAAAAGAGCGCATTCGTTGACGATGTCGATAGCGCCTTCAAGGATGCAAAACCGCTGATGAAATTTCTTTGCGACGCGCTCGGCGCGCCTTTCTAGGGAAGGCGGCCCATGATCTCGCCTACGCATCTTCAGCTCCTGTCAAAATATAATCGCTGGCAGAATGAGAGTCTTTACGCCGCCGCTTCGACGCTGTCGGACGGCGAGCGCAAAAAAGAGCGCGGCGCCTATTTCGGATCGATCCATGCGACGCTTAATCATATTCTGTGGGGGGATCGTTTATGGCTCAGTCGTTTTTCCGATCACCCTGCGCCCATTGCGGATGGTTTTGACGGATCAAAGCGCCTCTATGAAGATTGGAACGCGCTGCGCGAGGCGCGCCATAAAACGGATGAATTTCTGGATCAATGGACGGGCGCGTTGACCCCGGCTGACATAGAAGGCGATTATGCCTGGTTTTCCGGCGCTATGGGCCGCGAGTTGTCCCGCCCGCGGTGGCTGATCTTCACTCATATTTTCAATCACCAAACCCATCATCGCGGTCAGGTCCACGCAATGCTCACCGCCGCCGGCGCAAAACCGGACGACACCGATTTGCCTTTCATGCCGGGTGTTTAGGCGTCTTCGCGCTTGCGGGACGGCGGGCGCATCGCCTCGCGCGCGATAACGCCCAAAATATGCGCGCCGGCGAGCACGACCCCTTTGACGGTGCCGGAGATTTTCGATTGTCCAATCCGCTTTCGGTATGACACCGGCGTTTCCCCATAGGCGACGCCCAGCTTCAGTGCGCGCACCTGCATTTCAACAGTCCAGCCGAAGGTTTCATTTTCCATATCGAGACGCGCGAGCGCAGTTTTGCGGATGGCCCGGAAGGGGCCAAGATCAGTGAAATGTCCGCCCCATAAAACGCGCATCAGAAAACACGCAAGCGCATTGCCGTAGCGCTGCTGCGGCGTCAGAGCGCCTTTTTCAATCTGCCCATGGGTTCTGGCGCCGACGACGAAGTCTTTTTCTCCATCAATGATCGGCGCCACCAGTTGCGCCATGTCGTCGGGATTGTCGGCTCCGTCGCCGTCCATAAAGACCAATATGTCTGCGTCGTCTGCAGCCTCAATGCCGGCAAGACAGCTTCGCCCGTATCCCGGTTTCTTGACCCGGACGACCCTCGCCCCGGCTGCTTGTGCGATCTCGCCGGTTCCATCGCTTGACCCATTATCAACAACTATGGTTCGGCTGACATAACCGGGAACAGATTTAACGACCTGTGCGATGGAAAGGGCTTCGTTGCGCGCGGGAATAATCACGCATATTTCAGGGGACAGATTATCAGTCATGGGTGTGCGCCCGCCTGTTGCGAAGTTGTTCCCATGCGATGAGCGCCAGCGGCGCTGCAAACGCCAGCGGCGTCACGGCGTAGACGAGGATATTTTCATATCCGGCTTGGACCAGCCAGTACCGCCCATAATAAAGCGGCAGGCTCGCGGTGAGGGCGGCAACGCCGATGGACGGCGCGAAGGGCAGGAAGACGAAAAGCCAGATCGCATACCAGGGATAGCCGGTTGGCGACAGAAAGAAGAGAGCGCCGGCGACGAAAAGTAGCGCCGAGGAGAGGCGCTGTTCGCGATTGCGGACGAATACGCCAGCGCCGAGACTGGCGCCGACAGCGCTGAGCCCAAAGACAATACGCGCGGCCATATCGGCGTTTTCGTTCAGTAAGCTGAAAAAGCCCTTTATTGCGGAAAACAAAAACGAGAATGTCTGCCAGGAACCGCTATAGGCGGAGAGGCCGCTGCGTGTCTCGCTAACCAGGCTCAACATAGGAGCGAGCGTGAGCGCTGAAAGCGCAGTGATAAACAGCGCGATAGCGGCAAAGCGCAAGGGCGTGTGCGACCAGCGGGCGAAAAGCGCAGGCGCCAGCAGCGCGGGCCAGATCTTGACGCCAATCGCGCCGACAAGGAGCGCGCCGGCGGCGAAGGGACGATCTCCTTTTACGAAATAGAGTGCGCCCAACAGGAAAGGCGCGATCAGCAGGTCCATATGAGCAGCGTTATAGCCAGCATAGATGATAAGCGGGTTCCACCAGTAGACGAGCGCCCATGCCGCACTGCTTCCCGATGCGCGCAATAGCTGAATGATGATTGCGAGTGCGGCTGCGTCGAAGAGCAGAAGGACGAGGCGCCATGCGTCCAGACTAAAGGGCGCGAGCTTGTTTGCCGCCGCCATCGCCGCTTGCGCGACCGGCGGATAGATGGTCGTGACATAGGGATAATTGACATATTCCGGCCACGCCCCGTTTGCTTCTCCAAGGTCCTGTAACCGCTGAAGGGCAGGATCGTCGGACCGCTCAATCGGCGCGCCCAGACTGTCGCGCACAATCGCTTCGGCCGGCGCATAGCGATAAGGGCTGATCCCTTCATTCACAACCGCGCCGTCCCAAAGATAGCGCCGCCAGTCATCTTCATAAATTGGCGTTGATCCGAAAAAGACCAGTCGACAGAGGAGACCGACTGTCAGCATGATGATGAGATGGCGCCGTTCAGGACGGGCGCGCGGGAGGAAATGAAAAAGCGGCAAGTATGCCGCGCCTGCAGCGATCAGCAGGCCGACAAAAATGAAAGTGTTGCGCGCAGTGAGCGGGGCCCCGTCATAATAGAGCGGTGAAACAGCGGCAATGGCCGCCATGCAAAGCGCAAGCGCGCCGCCAACCAGGAAAAGCGGTTTGACGGTGCGCCCGCTAGAATTTTCTTCGCCCTGTCGGCGCAAGGCGAATAGCGCCGCAGTGAAGATCAGGAGCCGACTCCGCCGCCAACGCCGCCACCGCCGCCGCCGCTGAACGCGCCAGGGTTATTGAACTGCTGACGCCGCGGTTCTATGGCGTCCGATCTGTAGTTAAAGTCTTTATACGCAATGCTTTGCGCGCCTGAAACAGCGCCTGCTTTTTTTTTATGCTTGGCAAGATGAGCAATCACGGATTGATCGTTATTGTCGAAAAACACTGGCTTGTACCACTCGTAAATCGCCGGCGCTTCAAGCGCGCCCGATTTGATGCGAACATTGCGCCGCGCATTCACATAATCTTTGCCGAGTTCGCTCAATTGCGTATGCACGCTCGCGCCGCGGAATGTTTCTTTCGGCAATGACGGGCCGCCGATAGCGCCCTGATAGAGCCCATAGATTACATCGGGCTTGTCGCTCCAGTTCGCGGCGATGATGTTGACTTCAATATCATGCAAGGAAACCGGTTGGCCTGCGACGGTTGTTTGCTCTTTTGTCCAGAGCGGGCCAGGACTTGCAACGGTTCCGCGGTCGCCGGAAACGCTGCGCGGGTTTTGTCCGGCATAGGCGCGGATGATCAAAAGATTGCGCAGATTAAGCCAGTAAGCGAGCTGTTCGTCACGGTTAAGCGCGGCGACATTTACGTTCGACATGCCTTGTATATAAGCATTGATCAGTTGAACGCCTGAACCGGCCATATTGGTGAAATAAATCCGATTGCGTCCGCGTTGCTTTTCAATGAAGGCGCCGAGAAGTTCATCGATCGGGTCGTAATCGATTGCTTGTTTACTGTCGGGGGCGTGTTGCGCAAACACGCTGAAAGCCGCGTTCTGGTCGGACGCCGCCGTTGTCTGCGCGTTTGCTGCGCCCAGAGTCATTGCTGCGCACAAGGCAGCCGAAATGATTGCTTTTCGAGTCATGGAAATAGTCCTTCGCCACTGATATCGGCAGAGCAACTCATACGGCATCGCTCCGCCGCGGCTAACGAAAGGGGCTTGGACAAAAACAGCAACACAAGTCTTCTGACATGTGCGTGAAGAACCTGATATTGCAGGCGTTAAGCGCGCTTCCTTCGCGCGCCTTTTCTGCGATCCGTCATCGCGTAATCATCCATAAGCGTCCGCCGAGCAGAACCGCAGCGCTCGCAAGCCCGGCAAGGAGACCATACCAGACGCCAACAGCGCCGACCGATGCGCCAAGCCCGAGACCCGCCGCCACAGGAAAGCCGATCAGCCAATAGCTGACGCCGGTGAAGATCATCGGTATGCGAACATCTTTTAGACCGCGCAGGGCCTGTGCGCAGGCGACCTGCGTCGCATCGAAGAGAGCAAAGGCCGCCGCTATAGGCAGGAATGACGCGACCAGCCCGATTACGCGGGCGTTTTCCGGATCGGCGGCTTCCAAATAGAGCTCCGCAATTGTTCGCGGCGCCAGCAGCATTGGAACTGCAAACACCATGATCGCAGCGATGCTGGCGGCGATGGCGACGACGGCGGCGCGCCGTACCCCTGCGGCGTCTTTGGCGCCGGCCTTCAGACCGACGCGGACGCTTCCCGCCATGGAGAGGCCCATCGGCCCCATAAAAGCGAGCGCTGCGACATTGATCGCGACCTGGTAGGCGGCCATTTCGTCTACCCCGATCCTGCCCATCAGAAAGACGCAGGCGTTGAACAGCATGGCTTCGAAAGCGATGGTGATGCTGATCGGCCAACCCAACCTGCAAATTTCGACAAATCGCGGCCAGTCGGGCGCTGAGAAATTTTTAAAGAGCGTAAACCGTTTCGCCCGCGCCTCCCACTCGCCATAGGCGACAAGGGCGATGAAACCGATGATGTGTGCAAGCGAAGACGCAATGCCGGCGCCGACCAGCTCCAACCTTGGAAAGCCCCAATTGCCGTAGATCAACAGATAATTCAGCAATGTGTTGATCATTGTCGTGACGACAATGAACAAAAGCGGCGCGCGCGTGCGTTCAATTGCAGCGAAAAAATTTCGCATCACGACGACGCCCAGGGCAAAAGGCAATCCGGGCGCGAGGGCGAGGGCATAGGGTTCGGCGAGCGCTGCGGTTTCCGGCGGCTGGCCGAGCGCCAGCGCAATTTCTTTCGTGAACAAAAGAACAAGCGACAATGAGACCGCGCCCAAGCTGACCACCCATAGACCCATCCGCACGGAACGCCGCGCATCGGTGACGTCGTTGGCGTCAGCGCCCAGCGCCTGAGAAACCATGGGTGAGACCGCCATCGCCGGTCCCAGCCCGACAACAAACAGGAAAAAGAAAAAAACAAGTCCGATTGAGGCGCTCGCCAGTTCAACCGGCCCCAGCTGGCCGATCATCAGCACATCAATGGAGTTGATGGAAAATTGAACAATCTGGGTCAGCGCCATCGGCAGGCCGATGGTCATCAGGGCGGAGAATTCTCGCCGCCAGGGGTGCCCTTCCGGATGCGCTGTCGATGTTTGCGGTGCGTCCACGCGGTTTTTTTCTCTTAATATCGCCTGACCATGAAGGCGCGCAGGGGCGGTCTAGCCGTTTGCGCTCGGTATGGGAATGAGCCATGCGCCAGTTGTCTCACGGGCGATGGCAGGGTAATTTCTTAACGAAAGACGTCGCGGTCTCTTGTTTCGCGCTCGCTGATCAGACCGGCTAAAGCGGCAAAGCCGCCGTCTTTGACGCGATAGTGATCGAAAAACGCTGACATAGCGTATAAAAACTTGCGTTTAAGGTTTATCGAGACTGCGCATTATACATTAGCGCAGCTATATTAATGGCGGACATCTTGATGAAACGCTCTTTAGGCCTTTTTGCCGGCCTTGGCGCCGGCGCTGTTGTTGGAGCTGGTGCTGCTGTGCTGGCTTTCCTTTTTCTAGGCGACGGCGCTCAAGAACCTGGGCGTGAAGCAAGTGCAATCGCCGGCCGGGACGGCCCCGCCGGCGGCGGCGCAGGTCGCGGCGTGCGACGGGGCGGATATGTTCCTGTGGTGGCCATGGCGACGGCGGAACGCGGCGCCATCGGGCGCACCATTGAAGTGATCGGCCAGGCGCGCTCGCTGCGGAGCGTGGCGATTGTCTCAGAAGTCACTGGACTGGTTGAAGAGGTCGCCATAGCGCCCGGCAAGCGGGTCAAAGCCGGCGAGATGCTTCTCCAGATCGACGATGCTGAACAACAGGTTTTATTAACGCGCGCGCGGGCGGAATTTCCGATCGCAGAACAAAATGCGGCGCGCTATATTGATTTAGCTACGGATGAAGCGGCGTCAGCGCTTGAGGCGGAGCAGGCCAAAAACAGCCTGAGTGCGGCGCGCGCCCAGTTGCGTGCCGCGCAAGTCGCGGTTGCGCAGCGAAAAATCATTGCGCCCTTTGACGGCATTGCTGGGCTCACCGATGTCGAAGCCGGCGACTATTTGCGAGCCGGCGACCCCGTGACAACCCTTGACGACACATCGTCAATAATCATTGCCTTTGCAGTGCCCCAGGAAGCAGCCGGATTTATTGACATAGGTCAGCCGGTGACTGCGCGGCTGACCTCGTCCGCAGGGCAGGCTTATGAAGGGCTGATTACGGCTGTGGACAGCCGGGTCGACACCGATTCACGATCGCTGAATGTTGAGGCGCAGTTTGAAAATCCGGACGGGCGCTTGATACCGGGGGCTGTTTTCACTGTTGAAACGACAGCAGAGGGCGAGCCGGCGGTGTCGCTTCCCGGCCTTGCGATCCAGTGGGACCGCGCGGGCGCCTATGTCTGGCGGCGCGGACGGGACGGCGTTGCGGAGCGCGCAAGCGTGGTTATTCTTCAGCGGACAGACGATATTGTGCTGGTGGAAGGCGATGTGAAGGTTGGCGACGCGATTGCTGTTGAAGGCGCCGACCGGGTGCGCCGCGGCGTGCCGCTGCCCGCGTCGCCTGCGGCTTCCGGCAGTCTTTCTGTCGGCGCGGCGGAATAGACCCATGGATACGCAACTGTCAGGAACTGCGCCCGCCAGCGGCGGTTTTGTCGGCGCGTTTATCCAACGCCCGATCCTTGCTGCTGTTTTAAGCATGCTGATCATTATCGCGGGGCTGGCCGCCATGGCAGGCGTTGAAGTGCGCGAATTGCCCGAAGTTGACCGTCCGGTCGTATCGATTTCCACCAATTATCCGGGCGCCACGCCGGAGGCGATTGATGCTGAAGTGACTGCAATCGTCGAAAGCGCCGTGGCGCAGGTTGACGGGGTGCAGTCGATTTCATCCTCGTCCAGCTATGGGCGCAGCCAAGTCACGGTAGAGCTTGCTGGCAACGTCAATATAGATATTGCCGCGACAGATATTCAGAACGCGGTGTCGGGCATTGGCGATGAGCTTCCCGAAGAGATCGATCTGCCGCAGGTGAGAAAAGCGGATAGCGACGCATCGCCGATCATGCGCCTTTCCGTGTCCGCCGCAGGATTTGATCCCGGCTCTCTGGCCCGGCTCGTCGATGACGTGATCCTGCCGCGCTTACAGGCCATTCAAGGCGTTGCACAGGCCGATGATTACGGCGTGCGCAACCGGGTTATCCGTGTGCGTCTTTTGCCGGCCGCGCTCGCAGCGCGGGGGTTCACGGTTGAGGACGTTTCCCAATTACTGGGCTCAGCGGTCACGAACATGCCCAGCGGGCGGCTGCAAAACGACGCGCAGCAGCTTCTGATCCGCGCTGAAGCGCCGACATCGACGCCTGAAGACATCGCCGCATTGCGTCTCAATGCGCGCACCCGCCTTGCCGACGTGGCGATTGTGGAATGGGGTTTTGAAGATCAGACAACGACTGCGCGCGTTAACGGCAATCCCGGTATCGGCATCGGCATTGTGCGTCAGGCGCAATCAAACACTGTTGAGGTTTCGCGCGCCGTCAACGCGGCGGTTGAGGAGCTGAACAGAACGCTGCCGGAAAGCGTGGAAATCGCCGTCGTGGTCGACGATTCCATTTTTATCAACGCGTCTATCCGCGAGGTCATTAAAAGCCTTGTTCTTGCAACATTGATTGTTGTTTTTGTTATCTACCTCTTTTTGCGCTCATGGCGGGCGACCCTGATACCGGCCGTTACGATACCGGTTTCACTTCTTGGCACAGTCGCCGCCCTCTGGCTTGCCGGATTTTCGATCAACCTGATTACACTGCTGGCGTTGGTGATGGCGACGGGCCTTGTTGTCGACGACGCCATTGTGGTGACTGAGAATATCCAGCGCTGGCGGGGCAAAGGCGCCGGCAAGCGCGCCGCCGCCGTCATCGGCGCGCGTGAGATCGTCTTTGCCGTATTGGCGACGACTGCGACGCTCGCATCCGTCTTTGTGCCGATTTCGTTCCTGCCCGGACAAGCGGGCCGCCTATTTTCGGAATTCGGCTTTGTGCTCGCCTTTGCCGTCATCGTGTCGTCTTTCGTAGCGTTGACTTTGTGCCCCGTGCTGACAGTCCGCCTCGGACGCGAGCACAGGGCCGAAATGGATGCGGACTTCTCCCAGCCATCGCATAAGCGAAAGCCCGCCGGTCCCGTCTCCGCCGCCTATGGCGCAGTGTTGCGGGCGATCCTGTCGCGTCCCGTTTCCGCAGTTCTCGTATCTCTGGGGTTTGCCGCCGGCGGCCTCTGGCTTTTCAATGCGACGCCCAAGGAGCTGACGCCGGCGGAAGATCGCGGCCGGGTGTTCATGATGGTGATCGGTCAGGAGGGATCGAACTTCGATTATCTCGACAGAAAAGTGCTTGAGATTGAAAACCGGCTGCAACCGCTTGTCGATGAAGGGCGCGCCTCGGCGACAAACTCAATTACCGGCGTGCGCGGCGGGCAGGTGTCTTTTGTGTTTCTGCGATTGCCCGATTGGTCTGAACGTTCTGAGTCGCAACAGGACCTTGAAGGTGCGATGCGTGCGGCGATTGCCGATATTCCAGGCATTACCGCCATTGTGCGCGGCGGCAATTCGTTGGGTATCCGCGGCGCCGGGCAGGGGCTGCGCTTCGCTGTTGTCGGCGATGACTACAATCTTGCGGCCGACGGCGCAGAGGCGTTGGCCGCTGTTCTGGAAGAGAGCAACTCGTTCAGAAACGTGCGCACTGATTTTCAGACATCCCAGCCCCAGATCACTATCGACATCGACCGCGAAGCGGCGACCGCTCTTGGCGTATCGGTCAGCGCCATCACCCGCACCGTGCAAGTTATGGCCGATGAATTTCGGGCGGCGGAAATTTTTGTCGGCGACGATATTATCGAGGTGCTTGTCTCGGGCGCCGGCGAACCGGTGAACGATCCGACGGATCTTGCCAATATTTTCCTGCGGGCTTCCAACGGCGATTTTGTGCCTTTGTCGTCGGTCGCGACGATCAGGGAAATTGCAGTCGCGTCCAATCTTGCTCGTGAACAGCGCCGCCGCGCCGTGCCGGTTTCCGCCGGGCTCGCAGAAGGCGTTGCGCTTGGAGATGCGGTGCGCGAGATGCAGGCCGCCGCTGCTGAGACCTTGGAAGGTTCTTTGTCCGTCACCTTGCTCGGCGAAGCGAAAGTCTTACAGGAATCCAATCAGGCGACATTGATGGTGTTCGGTTTCGCCGCAATCATTGTCCTGCTGGTGCTCGCTGCACAATTTGAAAGCTTCGTCAGCGCCATGATCATCATGATTACGGTGCCCTTCGGCTTGGCGGCGGCGATCTATGCGATCTATCTCACCGGCAATTCAATCAATTACTACAGCCAGATCGGACTTGTTCTATTGATCGGGATCATGGCGAAAAACGGCATTCTGATTGTTGAGTTCGCCAATCAGCAGCGCGACCGCGGCGAGAGCGTGCGCGAGGCGATTGAACATGCGGCGATGACGCGCCTGCGCCCTGTGCTGATGACGGCGCTGTCGACATTGCTCGCCAGCGCGCCTTTGATTTTCGGCGCCGGGGCCGGCGCTGAAGCGCGCGCCTCCCTCGGCTGGGTAATCTTTGGCGGGCTGGGTTTTGCGACAGTATTTACGCTTTTCCTGACGCCGGTTGCCTTCCTGCTGCTTGCAGGGCTGTCCAAACCGCGCGCCTCTGAAGGCGAGAAAGTGGCGGAGGAACTGGCGAAGGCGCCGGCGCATTAGGGGTTCTTGTCATGGCGCCGCAGGGCGTTTAAGCGCGGCCCGCGCAGATTACATAAAATCCAGTCAGAGCTGGAGACATCTAAATGGCACAAGCAGCAACAGTTGAAGACCCGCTGGCGCCGCATCGCAGGCCGTCGGGAATTCGCGATATTATAGCGTTTCGGTTCACCAAATTCTTGCGCTTTTTTGCAGATGCGTTTTTTTCCGGCCGCTACGGGCATCGCGCCATTGTACTGGAAACGGTCGCCGGCGTTCCGGGCATGGTGGGCGGCATGATGCAGCATTTTCGTTCGCTGCGAACGATGACCGATGATGAAGGCTGGATCAAACTGCTGCTCGAAGAAGCAGAGAATGAGCGCATGCATCTCATGACTTTCATTGAGATCGCGCACCCCTCCTGGTTCGAGCGTATGATCGTGCTTTTTGCGCAGGGCGGATTCTTTTTCGGCTACGGATTTATATACTTGCTGTCACCGATCACAGCGCATCGCATCGTCGCGTACTTCGAAGAGGAAGCGGTTTTCAGCTACACTCAATATCTCAAAAAAATCGACGACGGTGAGGTCGAAAATATCCCGGCGCCGCAAATCGCGATCGATTATTGGCGCCTCGATGCGGATGCGCGATTGCGCGATGTTGTCGTTGCTGTCCGCGCCGATGAGGCCGGCCATCGCGACGTTAACCACGCGCTCGCCGACGCATATTGTGAAAAAGATCGTTCAGCCGCGCGCCAGGGCGTCATCGAGCGCCTGGTCTGAAGCCGTTCGCCGAATGGTCGACATTGCCGACAAGATAAACCGAAAGCGTTTTCGTAGGCTGTTCAAAAAGCTGAAAAATTAACAGCCGCAAATGGCCATATGTCGGACAATGACGATATAGCCTTATTTGATGCGATCAGAAATCGTAAGCAATTGCCAACTTTCAGGGGCGAATAAACGTTCGCCTAAGTCTCAACCTCTTCCACGTCGCGGGGCTGTTTGGCTTCCTTGTCCATGCGCTTCATGGCCTTTTGAAGTTTTTCAAAAGCGCGCACTTCGATCTGGCGCACGCGCTCGCGGCTGACATTGTAGACCTGTGACAGATCTTCCAGCGTAGACGGATTATCTTTCAGCCGGCGTTCGGTGAGAATATGCTGCTCGCGCTCGTTCAGCGTGGCGAGGGCCCGTTCGAGAAGTCCCATGCGCATGTCATATTCGTCGTCCTTTGCGAGCTTTTGCTCCGGATTGACAGCATCGTCGTCAACGAGCCAGTCCTGCCATTCGCCGCCGCCTTCGGCGTCTTTCGACATCGGCGCATTCAGCGAGGCTTCCCCGCCCGACATCCGACGGTTCATGGAAATGACGTCTTCATGGGTGACGCCGAGCTTGGTGGCGATATGCTCGACCTGATCCGGATGCAGATCGCCCTCATCAACGGCGTCGATCTGACCTTTAATTTTGCGCAGGTTGAAGAAAAGCTTTTTCTGTGCGGCGGTGGTGCCGATTTTTACAAGGCTCCATGATCTAAGAATGTATTCCTGGATCGACGCGCGGATCCACCACATGGCGTAAGTGGCGAGGCGGAAGCCTTTTTCCGGATCAAAGCGTTTCACCGCCTGCATCAGGCCGACATTGCCTTCAGAGATAACCTCGCCGATCGGCAGGCCGTAGCCGCGATAGCCCATGGCGATCTTGGCGACGAGCCGGAGGTGAGACGTGATCAGCGCTTGCGCAGCCTCGCCGTCCTCATGCTCAGCAAAGCGTTTCGCGAGCATATATTCCTCATCTTTTTCAAGCATGGGAAATTTGCGGATTTCAGCAAGATACCGAGACAGCGAGCCTTCCGGCGTCAGCGCGGCTCCGGTTGTGGTGGTCAGTGCTTTTGACATAAGCGGCGGTCTTTCCTTCTTCAGCCTTCCCGAAGGCAAAGGCGGTGAGGCGGAGATCCCTGTCGGCGATCCCAGCGCGGTTGGAAACGGGTCTGTCGGCGGTTTTTGTAAGGCCCCCAGAATACGCAGTTTTTTGCGTTACAGATTACATAGGGATCGGCTGCCTTGATTCCAAGATATCGCCCGTTTGTATTTGAGAATGATTATCATCCGATTGGGGCAAAAATACAGTCACAGCTGATCGCCTGCGGCCACATTGGCGTGATGGCGAGCAGGGGGACGGCGGTCGCGGCGCCATGTTGTTAACAGTTGATTTTACAATGCGTTTCCGATTGTTCTACCAATGGTGAGGGCATTCAGGGGGCGAAAAGCCATATGGCGAACGCATGGGTCATCGATGCGCGGGCGTATAATGTCAGCGGCGATCTTTCGAATTCGACCCTAATGCAGTCCGAACAGATCCGGGACTTTCTGGCGACGCCCCAATCAACGAGCGCAATTGTCATTGCGCCGAAAGGGTGCGGAAAAACCCTGCTGATCAAGCACAAGCGTAAAATGCTGGAGAAGCAGGATTATCTCCTGATCCCGCAAAATCAGATGGTGGACACCAATGCCGGGACGGCCTCCGATTTTAGCAATGAAGACCTGGACGCGATTGAGTCGATGCCGGATTTCTGGTCGCAGCTTTGGCAGATCGCCATTTGCGTTGCCGTGTTGCAGGCCTTGAAGCAGCATGAGGCGCTGGAGCCGCTGAAGGCGATCGATGAAAAAATAACCAATGATAAGTGGTCAGGCCCGTTTGAAATATTCGAGCATCTCCTGAAAACCCGCATCAGCGATTTTCACGAGCTTTATGAAATTTTCCGCATTCATATCCGGCCCGCCTATCGCAGCGATCATAGTCAGCGCGTCGCGGTCTTTGTGGACAATATTGACGAATATTTCTGGCCTCATCTGGAAAAAACAGACCGCATGATCGAGCCTGCGGTTGTCCGCGACCGGGTGTACGGACAATTGTCCCGGCCGTTCTGGGATTCTGCACAAGTGGGATTTCTGCTTGCGGCGCGCGCCTTGCGAGCGCTGAACCCTCACATCAAAATCTACGGCGCTATTCGATCAGAGGCGTTGAACTCCTATCGCAGCGCGCTGCCTGACGCTGCGAATGCGCGTGCGCTTTTGATAGAGCCGCACTACAAAAAAGACGACCTTCGGAAAATTTTCGAAATCAACATTCAAGCCGAGCGCCGCACGTCGAAATTTGGCTCGTCGGAGAGTGCGGACAAATTCGTGCAACTGGTCGGTCCGGACAATATCCGTATACGCCACGTTATCACAGGAATGCCGGAGCATATTTTTGATTATTGCTGGCGCCACACATTAGGCCGCCCGCGCGATCTCATGCGTATTGGCGGCAAGATCGCCACGCTTGACCTTGCCCAGCGCACGCGGGCCAATATTCGCCGGGCGGTCGATGATGAAGCGGCTGAAATCTGCGCCGACTATCTTGGCGAAGTACGCCGGCAGTTTGTCTGGTTCGATGAGGATGTTTTGTTTCCGTTGATCCACGCTTGCGTCCTGCCGCGCAGCGAAGTTGAAACTGTCGCGATGCAATACCAGCAGACTTGCGCACAGGGCGTCGAAATGGACGAGCCGCTCGCGGTCTTCGCCGATCTTTATAACGCCGGCCTTCTCGGCATGACAAGCATGTCGCCGGATGGTGTGGTGCAGCGCTTTATGGGCGTCGATGAAATCGGCTCGGCGATTCACATCGAGCGGCGCAGCCTGCCTGAAGCCAGTCGTTATCTTTTACACCCGATCCTTGGCAGTTATCTGCGCAAGCATTTTCCGAACGGTATCAACAGCGCTCACTCGGTCAACATCGTCGCGCCCGACGCGCCCTGGCGCGATGAGTCTGATATGCATTTTATGCTCAAGGCTGACGTTGTTCAGTCCTCGGCGATTTGTCAGGACGACATTTCCGCCAAAGCCTTCAAGCAGTTTTTCACGCGCATGGTGCGTGAGACCATGGAGCGTGATGTAGACTATTGCGAAATCGACGGCGGCGACGGCGTCTTGCTGATTGATCAAAGCCTGTACCTCTTGTTGAAAAAAGCAGAACTCCTGCATGGCCAACTGCAGGCGCGTTACGACACGACTGCGCGCTTCGGTCTAGAGTGGGGGCCGGTTGAGTTCACGACAAACGCCAACGGCGCGCGCGAGGTTCATGCAGGCGATCTCATGATCCGGGCTGAGCGGTTGCGCGCTGCGACCGCTCCCGGTGAGATCATGCTTCTCGATCACGCGTTGCGCGAGTTCGCGCAATTCGATTTTCCTTTTACGATTAGGCCGGCTCAAAACGTCGAAAAAGCCGGCGCGCGGCCGCGAAAAGCGGGCGGCTGGATTTTGGGCAAAGGCCATGATGGGATAAACGTGGCTGCATTATACGCGTTGCCGGTTGCGCGCATCGCGGAAATCAACGGGGATTAAGTCAAGCGGCAAAGCTGGCTTTGAGGGGAAACAGGGGCGTATCCATGTCACGGATGATGGACTTTGAAGGGCGCACCGGCGCGGTGGCCTATATTCACCAGCAGGCGGCGGCGAGTTTGGCGCATCTCGACGCCAAAGCGACGATCTTTTCTGGCCTGGCCACGGGCGCGCTTGTCTATTTGTCCAGCCTTGAGGGCTTTGGCGTTCTCGCCGCTCTGTTCGGGGCGCCTTTACGCATTCATGAAACATTTGCTGGCCTGGGCTGGCGTGATTGGGTCAATTTCGGATTGGTTGCCGCGGCGATTTTCATATTCGTTCTCGTGTTTGTCTTTTCCATGTTGTGCCTGAAGCCGCGTTCGGGGAACAAAGCCGGCGGCGTTATCTACTTCAGGAGCATTGCTCAGCGAGCAGATGATATCGAATACGCCAGTGAGATCGCCGGGATGGACGAAGCGGCGCTGGCGGAACAGCTGTCGCGGGACACCTATTTCCTGGCGAAGATTGTGAACCGGAAGTATCGCACGGCTGCGTGGGCCGCGACTCTGTTGTGGCCGGCGGCGTTTTTGCTGATTGGCGCCAAAATGACCGAGGTTGCGTTCAGCTTGGCCGCGCCGGCCTAAAGCGCTTTCAATGCGCCCAGCAATTTCTCAAAATCCGCAGGCGGATCGCTTTCAAAACGATGGGTTTCGCCCGTCACCGGATGGACAAAGCCCAGCACCCTGGCGTGGAGCGCCTGGCGTCGGAATTTGCGGATGACAGCGATGGCGTGGTCAGCCTCTTCATCGCCCGGCTTTAATCCGCCAAGGCCGGGGCCGCGGCCATAGACCGGGTCGCCGATCAGCGGGCATCCGATATGAGAAAGATGTGCGCGGATCTGATGGGTGCGGCCGGTCTCCAGCCGGCATTCGATAAGCGAGGCGAGGGCGTCGCCTTTCAGTTTGGCGCGAGACCTGCCGAACGCTTCGATAACTTTATAATGGGTGACGGCGCGCCGCGCGCCGGGACGGGGCGCATGGTCCTCTGCATCTGCATCCCAGACGAATTCATCGACGACGCTCATCTGTTTTCGGTCGCCGCCGGCACGTGCGAGTGCGGCGTCGATGGTGCCGACGCCGGGGCGCGGCGCGCCGACCGCGACAGCGAGATAGACGCGGTCAATGTCGTGTGCGGAGAATAGCTTTGCGAGGCCCTGATGGGCGCGGTCGTTTTTTGCAACGACAAGCAGGCCCGAGGTGTCCTTGTCGATGCGGTGGACAATGCCGGGGCGCGCGACGCCGCCGACGCCGGAAAGGCTGGGCCCGCAATGATGGATAAGCGCGTTGACGAGCGTGCCGGTCCAGTTGCCCGAGGCCGGGTGCACAACCATGCCCGCCGGCTTGTCGACGACAATCAGGTCGTCATCCTCGAACACGACGGCAAGGGGAATGGCTTCGCCTTTCGGCGCCGGGTCCGCAGGGGCCGGAACCGTGAGACGCAGCGTTTCGCCGTCGCGAAGCTTCCACGAGGGGTCTGTGAAGACGGCGTTGTCTTTTTCAAGCGCGCCGCTCTCGATCAGCGCCTTCAGGCGGGTGCGGGTCAGGGTTTCGATCTGATCCGAAAGCCATTTGTCGAGCCGCGCGCCGACCGCATCGTCAGCGATCGCGAACGCATAGGCGGTTGCGCCGTTTTCCGGGCGGGCCGCTTCGGGCTTGAGAGATGGGTCATCGGAGGTCATAAGACGCAGCCCGGTAAGCGCGGGTCCAGGCAAAGTCAAATGCGGGGGGCAAGCCTGAACGGGTCGTAACGCCCTGGCAGGGCGGCAGGAGCAGGAATAATGAGTCCCGAGATTAAAGAAGACGCTTCGCAGCAAGACGCCGGCGGCGCCGAGACCGATGCGCCAGGCGCATCCTTTCAAAGCCTCGGCGCGTCGATTGGCGCCCGCAACCTTCTGATCATCATCTTCACCATGCCGCTGGTTTTTCTGGCGATCATTATGGGTGTGATTGCGATGTCGCGCGGGGGACCGGAGGACGTTGCGAATGCGGATGCGGCTGCGTCACCGGCGGCGGCGATTGAAAGCGCAACGCCGCCGCCTGCAACATCGCGGAACCGGACGCCGGACAGCGCGCCCACTGCGCGGGCGGCCGCCGCCGCGGCCGGATTGCCGATGGAAGCGGCTGTCGGCGCCATTTCCCTCGACGGCGACCGGCTCGCGGTGCGCATCGACGGGCCGAACGGCGCGGAAGTGGTGATCTATGATTGGCGTCTCAATCAGGTTGTCCAGCGCGTGCCGGTCAGCGCCCTTGGCGGAGTTGCGGAGTAGGGGCGGCCTGAGGGGCCAATGGGCTGAGGGGCCGCATCAACGCCCGCCTGGTTGGCAGCGGGGAGAAGGGTGAGTTTTTACTCTCAGCATTGACAGTCGGTATGCGGACTGAATATCGCCTATTGGGCAGGGGCTGGCATAAACTTAGCGGCTCAAAACGCCCCAAGAGGTCGCTGGTGATCAATATGACCATCTACAATTCCACCCCTTTGTCTTCTAAGGCGGCGGCAACGATTTCTCGCAGTTCATGCGTTTGCGCAACGATACTAGTGATAATATTCCGGGATATTTTGTGATGAGCTATATTGAAGTTCAACGCACGGGACAGTTCTACATCTGAGATAAGAATCATTGCGATTTCATCCAGACCCTCTGCCTGATCCGGTGCGGGACAAGTCAGATAAGTTTCGAAGTCAGCAAGGCAAACGGGGGATGTAAGATAATCTTGCATTTCATGAGGAATTACGCCCCGAACCATTTCGCGAAATGGAGGCTCATTGGTTAAAACGGGAAGCGCTCCATTGCGTGAATAGTGTCCAACAAGGTTGGCGCGCAAGGACTGATCAGCAATCAGCTCCAAGCGCCCGGAACTCACCATGTCGGTATAAGTCGCGGTTCGTATTTCCGGCGGTGTAAACCCGCTAATCACGTACTGCGCGCGAATGGTCTTCCATGCCTGCTCGCTGTCGCTAGGGCGTGCCATTGCGTTCGGAATTTCATCAAGCTGTTGATCTATCAGGCGCAACCGCACCGCAAACATATCGAGTGTTGCTGATAGATCTTCGTGATACCGCATTAGGTAGCTGATCTCTGCGGCCCTATCGCCGCGTGCTTCGTTCCAATTGCCGAGCTGAATGCCCATGAACACGCCGACGACGACAATGGCGAAGTCGATTATTACAGCGATCCAATTCTGATCCCCAATATGTTTGCTTATACGGCGACGTAACATCAAAACACTCCATCTCGTTCCAGCATAATTGCCGGTATCAAAAGTGAAAACCAAGGATAAAGCGTGCTTCAACCGGGCATTTGGCCAGATCGTTTGCGAGAGGCTTAAAATCGTCCCAGGTCAGACGATCGCTAATGTTTGCAATGAGGATCTTACAGACGTGGGCGTAAGGATCTACGACCGGCCCAAAAAGGCCCCATCCCCGCTTGCTTCACGTCCGGCGATTAGCCCGCGCTAAGCGCAACGCCTCTTCATCCGTCTTCGTCGCCAGGTTTTTGCGCCTTCGGCTGGCGGGTTGCCGCTTCGCTTGCTCCGCGGCGGATATAACGGTAGATTTTCGCTCTCATCATTGGCAGTCGGTACGTGGTCTAAATATCGCCTATGCAGGCAAAACCTGACGTTTCAACCCAGGCGTATCGCTGCAGTTTCAGCATTACGAGCGACGCTTGCGCAGCAGCTCTTCCGGATCGATGCCGAGACGCGCAAGACGCTTCATGAGAACAGGCATTTCCTGTTCATAGAATTTCTTTCGTTCTTTTTCCAAAATTCTGTTTTTCACGCCTTTGCGCACTTCCGCGCCAATGCCGCGTCTTTTCGTCGTGATGTTTTCTTTTGACAGTTCCTGAAACACCTTTGCCGCCGTCAGCGTGCTGACGTCAAAATCTTCCGCCAGTTGTCGGACGGAGGGCAGGAGTTCGCCCTCGGCGTATTCGTCGTCCAGAATGCGCTCGACGATCAGATCCGTGATCTGCCGATAAATCGGCGCGTCTTCCTTCCAGTGTCGCGTCTTCTTTTTCAGCGTCTGCTCCGAAAAGTGGATTTGTCATCACCCGGGATAGGGAAATCGGGCTACCATTGTCTTGACATGATAGCAATGCCGATATATAGGTGTACATGTAAAGTAATACACCATGACGAAATAATATGAAACCGCTTCCCGTCCGGGCATTGAAAGAGGCGGCCAGGCAGGCGCCTGAGCCCCCGCCTGATCGTTTGGCTTCGCGCATGGACCGCCCGCGCGCGCCCTCGTTTTTCAGGCGAAAGCGTGCGCTCGCAGGGGTTGGTCTTGTCCTGGTCGCCGCAATAGCGTCGCTTGCCTTCCTGACCCGGAGCCTGCGCGCTTCGACGACGGTGAACGCGTCGAGACTATCCATTGAAGCGGCCGCTGTCGGCTCTTTTCAGGAATTTATTCCCGCCGCCGCTTTTGTCGTTCCCGCAGAGACGAGACTGCTGAGCACGGTGCGCGGCGGGCGCGTTGAAGAAATCAGGATCGAGGACGGCGAGACCGTTCGCGCCGGCGCGGTCCTGATCAAACTCTCCAATATCGACCTCGAACTGCAGGTCATGGCGCATGAAGCGCAGTTATCCGAGCAGCTCAGTAATCTCGCCCGCGCCCAGACAGCCCTGAACCAGACCATGAACGGCTATGAACGAGATCTGGTCCGCTTAGAACAGGAAATCGCCATTGCGCAAGACCGTATGGATCGCCGGCGCCCGCTCGCCGGCGATGGCGTTTCCATGGAAAGCATCCGCCAGCTTGACCTTGAGCTCAACGGTCTGAAGTCCGTCCGCCAACTGATTTCCGAAGGGGCGGAAAGGGAACAGCAGGACGGGGAGCGCAATCTGCGGCGGTTGCGGCAATCGGTTGACCGGCTGTCGAGCGGAGTGGAGCTGATGCGTGCGACGCTTGCCGATCTTGCCGTCAAGGCGCCGATCGACGGTCAGGCGACGCTGAACGATCTTGAAATCGGGCAAGTTGCAGCGCCCGGCGCGCCGCTTGGCCAGATTGACGCGAGCGAAGGCTACAAGCTCCGCGCGCGGCTTGACGAATATTATCTGGGTCAGGTTTTTCGCGGACAAACCGCAACGGCAGGCGCCGGCGAGGCGCAATATGCGCTCACTGTCTCTAAAGTCTATCCGACGGTCACGGACCGAATGTTCGAGGTCGACCTCGACTTTGTCGACGTCGCCCCGCCCGCGCTTCGGCGCGGTCAGAGTCTGTCGTTAAAGCTCCATGCTTCGGCGAACGAGACTGTTTTGTCTGTGCCGAACGGTCCCTTTTACAACGCCACAGCCGGCGAGTGGGCGTTTGTCCTCTCCGCAGACGGCGCCACGGCGCAGCGCCGCCCCGTTTCGTTCGGACGGCGAAACGCCGAGCGCGTTGAAGTTATTGCGGGGCTGGCGCCGGGCGAGCGCATCGTGACCTCGACCTATGACGACTTCGAAACTGTGCAGACCCTGCGCCTGATGAACAATTAGCCGGCTTTGCGACCCTGAAAAGAGCGATATGATAGAACTGAAAAACCTTTGCAAAACCTATGTCACCGCCGAAATGGAGACGACCGCGCTGAAAGACGTCACGCTGAGCGTCGCGGCGGGTGATTTTGTTGCGGTCAAAGGACCGTCCGGATGCGGAAAGTCGAGCCTGATGAATATTCTTGGGCTTATCGATACGCCGACCAGCGGGTCCTATGAAATCGACGGCGCCGACATTGCCGGCCTGAAGGAAAACGACCTTGTCAAACTGCGGCGGGACAATATCGGTTTCGTCTTCCAGAGTTTCAATTTGATCGACGATCTGAATATCTATGAGAATGTGGCGCTGCCGTTGCGTTACAAGGGCGCCCCTGCAAAGCAGTCGGGGCGCCGCGTGCGCGAAGCGCTGGAGCTTGTCGGCCTGCAGCCGCGCGCAAAGCATAAGCCCGGTCAGCTCTCCGGCGGACAGCAGCAACGCGCCGCCGTCGCCCGCGCTATCATCGCCGATCCCAAACTGATCCTCGCGGACGAGCCGACCGGCAATCTCGACACGCGCAACGGCGAGGATGTGATGGAGCTGATCGAATTACTCAATGAGCAGGGGACGACCATCATTATGGTGACCCACTCCGACGCGCACGCCGCCAGAGCAAAGCGCACCGTCGCCATGCTCGATGGCCGCATTGTTTCCGACGACGCTGCTGCGACGGCGGGGACCTGATTGATGGCGCCGTTACAAGACATGCTCCGCGCCCTTCGTCGCGCGCCTTTTTCCAACGCAACCAATCTCGCCGCGCTTGTCCTGGGCTTTGCCTGTTTTCTCGGCGCCTGGGCGGTTGCAGCGCACTGGGGGCTTCATGACTATCAGCAAAGCAAGGCGGATCGTATTTTCGCCGTCACCCAGCAGCATCTGCGCGACGGTCTGGCGAGCCGGCCCAGGCTCTATAACTCCCTTCCGCTTGCGAAGTATATGCGGCTGGATATTCCCGAACTTGAGAAGGTGGCGCGTCTTCGCGAGCCGGTTCCATGGACGGCCGCAGGCGCAGACTGGAAAGCGGCGCTATCGGGCGCGGATGCCGAGCAACAGCTACTGGACATCTTCGACTTCACTTTCATTTATGGAAACCCGGAAACGGCTTTGGCCTCGCCGGGCGGCATTGTGCTCACAAAGCGCATTGCCGATCGCTATTATGCAGACCGCGATCCGGTAGGAGAGACCATCATCCTGCGCGGGAACCGGGAACACATGATTACCGGCGTCATTGAAGACATCGCGCCGCCCTCATTCTTCGGCGATGACCGTTCAGCCCAGCATCGGTTTGATTTTCTGCGCGCCTGGCCGGCGCCGCGACCGAACCGGCGCGAGAACTGGAACCACTATACGACACTGACATACGCGCTGACGCCTGAAGGCGAAGGGGACGCATGGCTTATGTCATTCAGGCAAAAACTAAACGCGCTGGCCGAAAACCGAATGCCTTCAGATCAGTGGGCCCGGGTGAATTTTCGCCATGATGTTCTCTCCCTCAAAGAGATGACAAGCCGTCATCTGGACACGCAGTTTTTTATGGGCGCGCGCAGCATTCTGACGGTTGAAGGATTACTCTACGGCCTTGGCGCGCTTGTGCTTCTCGTCGCCTGCCTGAACTATGTCGGGCTGGCGACCGCGCTCTCCAGCTTGAGAGCGCGAGAAATTGGCATGCGGAAGGTTTTGGGATCGTCGCAGGGCCAGATTTCGCTGACAATATGGCTGGAGGCGCTGACGCTTACCGTTCTTGCCGGCCTTATCGCATTCGCGCTTCTTCTCTGGGCGGCGCCGTTGATCGAAAGATATGCGAATGTCGACGTGCTCATTGTGTTTTCAGAACGTCCTGACATTCTGGCGACCTTCGCCGGCGTCGTTTTGCTTGTCAGTCTTGCGGTCAGCGTCTACCCGGCGCTTTATCTCACCCGCATGATGCGTCCGGTCGACGCCTTGCGGCTCGGCCAGAGCAAGTCGGGGCCGCAGCGGTTGACCCCAGTTCTTGTGGGTGCGCAGTTCTTCTTCGCCAGCGCGCTGTTGATCTTCATCCTCGTCATGGACAAGCAGAGCGCATATCTGGAAGAGCGCAGCCGGTCGGTCGCTGAGGATCCGGTCGCAATCATCGCCGACATACCATCCCGCTTTATCGGCATCGATAAGCTGAAAGGCGCGCTTGACGATGAGCCGTCGATCAAGGCCGTCAGCACCACCTATTTCACGCCCTGGGGCCGGTGCTGCATTGTCGACTTCTTCACCGCAACGCGCGCGGCGCAGAGCGAGGAAATCGCGGCGGTGGTCTCCCGTGTCGGCCCGGAATTTTTTCAGGTTTACGATGCGACCTTGCTCGCCGGTCGGCTCTTTGATCCTGCGCGCGATAAGCGGCCGGACCCTGATGCAACCGAGAGCCCCGACGAATATCCAGTGATCATTGACGTCGATATGGCGCGCAGACTCGGTTTCGAAACCGCCGCCGCGGCTGTCGGTCAACTCGTGTACAATTATGATGTTGAGACGGAAGCTGCTTCGGCGGGTAATGCGCCATACCGAATCATCGGGGTTGTTGAAACGCTATCTTTGATGTTGAGCACCGGCGACCTGCGCTCGAACATCTACATGATCGGCGGGATCGTGCCGATCGTGCGCTTTCATCCGGACCGGACGCCCGAGGCCATGACGGCGATCCGGAATGCGGTGGAGTCATTTGTGCCGAATGCGGTTGTCGACATTCAATTTACGGATGCTCTTTTCAGGCGCAGCTTTGAGACATACCAGGGCTTTTACGCAACGCTTGCCGCCCTGTCCGCGATTGCTTTTGTTATTGCCGCCATTGGCCTTCTGGGCATGGTGACGTTCGCTGCGAATCGGCGCCGCCATGATATCGGCGTGCGCAAAACACTGGGCGCAACATCGCGGGCGATGGTTTTCATGTTGCTGCGCGATTTCACACGGCCGATCCTCATCGGCAATCTGCTCGCCTGGCCGGCGGCGTGGTTTGTCGCGCGGGAATATATGGAAAATTTCATGGACCGGGTTCCGCTGACGCCATGGCCTTGGATTATCGGGCTCGCCGCGACGCTCGCCTTCGCCTGGCTTATCATTGGCGCGCACGCCTATCGCGCCGCCAGGACTTCGCCTATTGAGGTGCTGAGAGATGAGTGATGCAAGAGAAGGCCTGCAAAGTGCGAGAACTGGTTTTTGTTTTAGTTTTTTTCGTCGCCGCATACGGGTGCGCAGCGGCGAAAAAACCTGTTGCCGATGTCGATGGCGCCGCCGAGCCGTTTGACGGCGCAAGATTGGACAGGCTTCTGCCGACGCTTATCAAAGAAGAACGCGTCGCCGGCGTTGGGATCGCCGTCATTCAGAACGGTGAAACGGTCTGGACGGGCTATTACGGCGAACAAGGGCCCGGCGCGCCAGCGTCGGCGCAGACTGTGTTCAACACCGCCTCGGTTGCAAAGACGATTACAGCCGAGACAATGATTGCGCTTGAAGCGAAGGGCTTGATCGATTTTGACGAACCGATTGCGCCCTTTGTCGCGCAGCCCGATCTCGCCGGCGATCCAAGATATCAACGCCTCACATCGCGCCTGTTAATGTCCCATCGCGCCGGGCTCCTGAACTGGCCTTATGAGTATGAGGACGGACGCCTCGCTTTCGATCATGACCCGGGCGCGCGGTTCAGTTACTCGGGCGCCGGCGTTGAACTGGCGGCGCGCTATGCGGAAGCCAAAACCGGCAAGACCCTCGACGCGCTTGCGAGCGAACATGTCTTTGACCCGATCGGCGTTAAGGAGATGGCGATGGGCGTCATCCCGGTTTGGGCCGATGGCCGCTTGGCGACGCCGATGAACGCGGCCGGCGAATACGCAACGATTGAGGCGACCAATCCGAGCCTTGCCGCAGGAGACGCGAACAGCGCTGCGGATGATTTGCTGGCGACAGTTCCCGCTTACGCCGCCCTGATCGAGGCGATGATCGCAAGCGACGGGCTAAGCGAGCGCAGCAAAGCCTGGCGCACGACGGTCTTAACATCGCAGGAAGGGGATGCGGTTTATAACTGTCCTGAACTCCAGTGGCTGGAATGTCCGACAGCGTACGGCCACGGCATCGGCTGGCAGGTCTTTCACTACGAAGACCATGTCGTTGTCTTCCATAGCGGCAGCGACGCCGGCGAAAACGCCTTCGTCTATTGGTCGCCCGATACGAAGAACGGGGCGGTAATTTTTGTCAACGGCGCCAATGGCTGGGTCGTCATGACACGCATCATTGAGTTGATTGACGACGAACCGCTTCTCGCGGATTATTTTCTGGCGCTGATTCAAGTCGTCATGGGGCGTGCTGTTGCGCCGCTTTAGAGGTCCTCTCCGAACGGAGCATGTTGACTGAGTAGTTAACGTTTATAACGCTCTCTATAAAAACTATCGCCAAATACTCCGCTCATTTTTTCGTTTCTATGCCCGCTTTGAGGATCTTACAGACGTGGGTGCAAGGACCACGACCGGTCCAAAAGGGCCCGTCCCCGCTATTCCACCCGCCTTGTTTCACGTCCGGCGATTAGACCGCGCTAAGCGCAATGCCTCTTCATCCATCTTCGGCGCCAGGTTTTTGAGCCTTCGACCGGCGGGGGACCGCTTCGCCTGCGCCGCGCTTCAGTCTGACGGGAGCGCCGGGGCATTCTCCGCTGTATCAGCCGAGGTAATCGTAGATGACCCGTCCATAGGGAAGGGTCAGATCGGCGATAAAATGCTGGCCGCCGATCATGCGGCGCACGGGCAGGTCGGCGACCGGCGCATTCACATGCGGCACAAGATGAAGCCGCGCGGCCCCGCCCCAGAAGCCTTTGACGGCGATATCATCGAGCTCATAGGCGACGAGCTGCGCAATGGCGGGTTCGCCGTCCACATTGGGAATAAGTTTCAGATTGACTTGCGTGCCGCTGAGGCGGTCCTTGCATTCCTCCGGGTCGTGACAAAGATTTTCATGCTTATAGACCATTGTGCCGAGCGCCACGCGCTCGCCGGAATATTCAAGCGTCCCGGTGAGCGTATCTTTTCGCACTTCCAGGCGCGGCTTGCCCCAGCGTTTCGGAAAACCCCAGATCTCGCGCCCGGCGGTGATCGGCGGCTCGTCGTCAAGAAACATCATGGCGGTGTATTTGACGGGCGCGCCATCAAACAGACACGGGATTACGATTCCGGATTCCTGATAGCTGCCAAACCCGGCGCTGTCGGGCATGTTGATCCATTCATAAAGCACCTGATTGGACCCGTCGGGAACCAGCGGTTCGGGCGTCAGTCGGCGAATAGAGTCCGGATCGCTCTCATAGGCGATGATGAAATATTCCCGGTCGATAAAACGATAGGGCCCGTCCGGATAGCTCGGATTGCCGGGCGGCATGGACGGCAGATTGAGGATTTCTTCGCGGTTCATGGCGCTGGCCTTTTTGCGTTGCATCATGACCATGCCGCGCTGTCGTGAAGGCGCAACGCACGATTGCGTGAGTCCTTTTCACAGGCGTCGACGGGAGCGCGAGGCGCAGCGTCGCGGCTCCATACCGCGCGCGCTTTGCATATTGGCTTACTTCGGCGCGAGCGCCTGTGCGGTCCAATCTGTAATCAGGCGTAGCGCATCTTCATCCATCGTCGTTTCGATTTGTCCGTATTCTGAAACAGCGCCCGTTTCAGCCGGCTGCAAGAGATGATTGAGGCCCGGTAGAATGACTGTCTCCACAGCGCCTGACGTCGCAACGGACTTGAGCGCGGCGGCGTTTTTTGCAGCTTTCACCTGCACGTCTTTATCGCCCCATAAGGCCAGCGTCGGAACGGACGCTTCTTGAAGTTCCGGACGCGGATCGAGACGCAGATAGGTTGAAAGCCAGGGCGAGCCGAACACCGCCGCCTGTTGTTTGGCCTGATCGGCGGGCGCGCCGAGTTTTATCAGCGCCGTCTCCACGGCGCTGGCGATCGCCTTCGGGTCTTCTCCTGCGGCGAGGGCGGCGTCAATGATTTGCTGCTGCTGGGCGGCTGCGACCCCTGCTGCGGCAGGGCTTGCGCCGGCGGCGAGCGCGCTGTCTCGAACCTGGTCGATAATAAACTCCGCATACGGCAATATCGGCGCTGACAACAGCACAAGCGCCGCCGCGTCAGCGCCGGCGTTATGAGCAATCGGCGCAACGACGCCGCCTTCGCTAAGCCCGATAAGGGCGATGCGCGCCTTGTCGATGCGCGGGTCGCGCTTCAGGGTGGTTGCGGCGCCGCGCGCGTCATCGGCAAAATCATATGTCGTTGCTTGCGAAAAATCTCCGCCGGAGGCGCCGGTTCCGCGATCATCGTATCGCAGCACGGCAATGCCGGCGCGGGTCAAGGCGTAGGTAAGAAGCAGAAAAGGCTTATGGCCGAAAATCTCGGAGTCGCGATCCTGCGGGCCGGAGCCGCTGATCAGGACAGCCGCCGGGTAGGGGCCGTCGCCATTGGGACCATCGCCATCGGGTCCATTAGGATGAGGCAAGGTGAGCGTTCCGGCGAGCGAAACACCGTCATCAGCGGAAGAGAATGTAAAATTTTCCTCTCTATACGGAAAAGGCGGCTGCGGCGTTTGCGGTCTCGCCGGCGCTTTCGGCGTCGCTGCGGCGCCCTTCGCATCTGCACGCTGCAGTGTTAACGGCAAGGCGCCGGGCCCCTGGCGCCATTCTCCTTTAATCTCTGAATACGCATCATTGACAAAGCCGGAAAACGAACCGCCTACGCTCGGCGCCTTGAAGCTGAATGTTTTCCGCTCCAGCTTAAAATCCTCAGCCGGCAGCCCGAAGGCGTTTTGGGCCGGGCTGTCGAGCGTGCCGTTGGCGCCGCCCTTGTCGTCAACCTGCAGATGCAGCACAAGCGGCACAGGCGATCCGTTTACTGACAGCGCGCCCTTCCAGTCGCCGGCGAGGTCGGCAAGCGTCTGGGCGTAGCTGCCGGCGCCGATGAGCAGGCTCGACAGGATTGCAAAACAAAGGGTGAGCGCTTTAGCGGGCGTTTCAGCTATCCGGGTCATAGTGATCATCCGTGAAATTTATAGATTTCGGCAATTTATATTTCGTTAATTAGCAAAATAACGAATTAAAGGCAATTGCCGCCTTCACTCGATATCTGAACCTTATTTGAAGTCTGGCCGGCATCCACCGTTTGTCGTCTTGACCGGGCGCATATCCACTTTAAATTATAAAGTAGATATGAAACGCCCGCCTTCTGAAAGGGACACTGAATGAGCAATCGACACGAAGCCGACCTTGCAAGCGATCTTGCCTATGTCAAAGCGCTGGCGGAAGAGGGGCGCGATACGCCGCTGGTTGGCGGCATATACTATGTGATCTGGGGCGGGCTTGTCGGCGCCGCGGCTCTGCTTGTCTATCTTCATGATGTCGGCGTGCTGTCGTCGATCCCGACGCTCGGCTATTCGCCGTTTCTGATCGCCTTTATCGCCGGCTGGATCGGTTCTTTCACGATCGGGTCCCGCGCCGACCGCAAACCCGGTGCACGCACCCTTGGCAACCGGACGGCCAGCGCGGTGTGGTTCGCCGTCGGTATTTGTCTGACCGGCTTCTGGCTGACGCTCATGGTTGTGCATGACAATTTTCAAAACGCCGGCGTGCCGCCCTATTTCCTGTTTAATCTGATGTTCCCTGTTGCCTTCGGGTTTTACGGCGTTGCGTTTTATGCAACCGCTACAGCGGGGCGCGTCGGCTGGCTGCGCATTATCGCGCTGGGCGCACTTGTTTTCGCCGCGCTGTCGCTTGCCTTTATGGGCAGCGTTCATCAAACATTGGTCGGCGCCATGGGGTCGCTCTGCTGCGCGTTATTGCCGGGTCTCATATTGATGCGAGGCGAGCCGTCGGAGGTCGTTTAGAGGAATGGCGAAACGCCCCGCCAATGAAGCGGATTATGATTATCGCCAGATTGACGACGTCATTCATGGGCGCGTGCGTTTGTCTGTGATGGCGTTTTTGTCCGGGGCGGGCGTTGCGGACTTCAACCAGCTGAAAGCAAAGATCGGCGGCACCGACGGCAATCTCTCTGTCCATATCCGCAAGCTGGAGGAGGCGGGATATATCCGTATAGAGAAGAAATTTGAACGCCGTCGGCCGTTGACGCTATGTCACCTGACAAGTCGCGGCCGCGCCGCCTGGATCGCCTATATCGCCCGCATGGAAGAGTTGATGCGGCCCAAAGCGGCGGAATAAAACGCGGGGCGTTTATGAACGTCTCGACGTCAGGATCCTGGCGATCAGCCAGATCGGGATGACGATGGCGCCGCCGATCAAAAGATAGGTGATCAGATTGACAATGATTTCGCCAAAGCTTTCGCCGAGCGTGGAGACTACATTGCGAATGCCTTTGAAAACGCCTTCCCAGAAATCAAGTGCGCCCAGGCCCAGAAACGAGAAAATGGCGCCGACAAAGATACTGGCGATGACGAGCTGAATAATCGTCCGCCCGGCGCCGGATCTGTTTCCCCGCGGCGCATCGGTCCCGCCGCTTTTTTCATCATTGGCCATCGTGGTTGATCCGTTTCGCAAAAATTACGCCTCTGGCAGATTGCAAGTGTAAGCACGCAAGGACGATCGGTTCAATATGTCGCCGCGCAACGCCCCTGCGATTGAGCAGGCCGGAACATCCCGGCGACATTGCGGCCAAAGACCGCCTTTCCAAACCATGCCGCCGTGACGGAAGAAATTGTTTGCGCCAAAAGGAACTTCAGGATGGATACGACACCAGCATCGCCGCAAGCCGGCGGCGGCGCGCCAATGGAGTGGCGGGCGACCCGTGAGGCGGCGCTGGCCCGGCTTGACGCGTTCGCGCCGAAAACCGGACGTTTCTACGCAAGTCAGCGCAATTACGACCGCGGCCCTGACGCGCGCGGCAACGTTTCTGCACTGTCGCCGTGGATAAGCCTGCGCATGATCCTTGAAGAAGAGGTGCTGGCGGAAACGCTTGCGCGCGGTCCATATGCGCCGGCGGAAAAGTTTATCCAAGAAGTTTTCTGGCGCGGATATTTCAAGGGATGGCTTGAACACCGGCCCGGCGTCTGGAAGCGTTATCAGTATGACGTTCACCAACAGATCGAAGCGCTTGCCGATGACCTCGGTCTGGCGCGCCGATATGAAAGGGCTGTCAATGGACAGACCGGCATTGACTGTTTTGATGCGTGGGCGGATGAACTGACGCAGACCGGATATCTGCACAATCATGCGCGCATGTGGTTCGCCAGCATCTGGATTTTCACCCTGAAACTGCCGTGGGCGCTGGGCGCTGATTTCTTTTATCGTTATCTCCTCGACGGCGATGCGGCGTCGAACACATGTTCTTGGCGGTGGGTCGCCGGTTTGCATACGCAAGGCAAAACTTATCTCGCCCGCGCCGACAATATCCGAAAGTTCACCGATCATCGCTTTGAGGTTGCAAGCCCGCTCGCCGCCGAGGCGCCTGCGCTTGCTGAGGCGCCGGTTGAGGCGCCGGTCGCTCCCGATCTGGAGACGTCTGCGCCGTCGGGCGCCTTTGGTCTGCTGGTGACGGAGGAAGATTGTTGTCCGGAAACCTTGCCCCTGCCGCTGCGCCCGGAGGTGATCCTCGTCTTATCGGCGCCGAGCGCGCGTTCGCCTCTGCCGCTTGGCGAGACGGCTGCGGGTTTTATATCCGGCGCGTTGGCGGACACGCATAAGCGGGCGCAGGGCGCCATCGATAGCCCGTGCGAGATCAGCGATGATGACGCCTGGGCGGGAACGCTGATCGACTGGGCAAAAACCCACCGGCTTGAAACGATTGTCTGCGCCTATGCGCCGACCGGGCCTGTCGCCGACCGCCTGCGCGAGGCGTCAGAGGATATCGCCGCTGCAGGGCTGAACCTTCATTTTACAGCCCGTCCATATGACAAAGCTGTGTGGCCTCATGCGCGCAAAGGATTTTTCAACTTGAAGAAAAAAATACCGCAGATTTTGAGTGATATCGATCTCGTCTGAGAAGCAACGGCCTCTGTCGTCGCTTGCGGCCGCCTCAACGTCGCAGCACAGGTCCAACAGACGCCCAAGCCAGTATCCAGAGTATGAATAATATGCACGGCGATAGATTTAGCGTCAGTTTGGCCGCATTTTTCGGGCGGACCCTTGTTGTTGTTGGCGCTCTCTTTCCGCACGTCTTCATTGTTCACGGGGCGGCGGCTCATGCGGCCTGAAGCATCGACAGCAGATTTTTTTCCAGAGCCGTCATGCGATGACGATCTAAGGCTTCGCTGGCGACGGCTTGTCGATGTGACGCTGCCAGAGGCGGCGAAACGGCGAACATGGCCGGTGAGATATAATCATTGCTTCGCCCGGATTTTGCTGGATTGCGCCGTGGGCGCGCCATGGCGAACCGCGATTGAGCCGCCCGCCTGGCGCCGGGCGCCGACGCCGCTGCTCGCCCGGGCGATCGCTCTCGGCGAGGACTGCTTATCCGGCGCAGCTGATCTTCATGAGCTGAACCGGCAAAGTCTCGCTTTTCGCCGCACCGCTGAAACATCCCTACGAGAGGCTTAAAGATGACAGGATTAGAGACACTTGAGCTTGCCCGCCGGTCCGCCGAAGAGATTGCCGAGGACGATCTCCAGGTGCTTGGCGATTTGCGCACCGATCATGCCGGCGAGACCGGGGCGGTCTTTATCTATAAGGGAATTCTCGCTGTTTCGCGCCATGAACCCATCCGTCGGTTTGCGGAGGAACATCTTGAGACTGAGAAAAAACATCTGGCCGCCATCGAAATTGTTTTGCCTTCGCAGCATCGCTCGCGCCTGCTTGTCTGTTGGCGCGCGGCCGGATGGTTGATCGGCGCTGTTCCGGCTTTTTTTGGACCGAAAACAGTTTATCGGACGATCGATGCTGTTGAAACTTTTGTCGACCGTCATTATCAGGAGCAAATTGACCTGCTTGAAACTAAGCGCGATTATCCGGCGCTGCTTGCGCTTTTAAAGAGTTGCCAGGCTGATGAATTGCACCATCGCGACGAGGCGCGCGGCCTTGCGATCGAGATTGAGCGCGCACGCCCGAATATGATCACGCGCCTGTGGTTGCAGATTGTCAGCGCCGGCTCTGAAGCCGCCGTAAAAATCGCGCGGGCGATCTAAACAGCCGCTCACGCGATAAGCGCCGGCGGCCTATTACGCCGCCTCCTTCTCCATATAAATGGAGCGGCACGGATAAGGAATGGAAACGCCGTTTTTGTCAAAAGTCTCCTTAACCGCTTTTACCAGCGCCCATTTGACCGGGAAGAAATCGGCGCGTTCGACCCAAACCCGACATATGATGTTGACCGAGGAGTCGCCCAGCGCGTCGACCGCAATTGTCGGTTCAGGATCTGTCTTGGCGCGGTGTTCCTGTTCGACTGCGGCGCGGATCAGATCCATCGCCTTGTCGAGATCGTCGTCGTAGGAAACGCCGAATACGAAATCGACCCGCCTTGTTGAATATCCTGCGTAATTGGTGATGACGTCTTCAAAAATCTTGCCGTTCGGCACGATAATCTTTTTATTATCGACAGTGGCGATTTCCGTCGTAAACAGACCAATCTGTTTGACGGTGCCCTGAACGCCGGCGGCTTCGACATAATCGCCGACGTCAAAAGGCCGAAATCCCAGCATCATCACGCCCGATGCGACGTGACCGAGCGTTCCCTGCAAAGCAAGACCGATAGCGAGACCGGCGGCGCCGATAATGGCGGCGAAACTGGTTGTCGGCACGCCGAAAATGCCGAGCGTCGTGATGACGACAAGCGCGATCAGGCCGTAATAAACGAGGCTCGATAAAAAGCCGGACAGGGTTTCGTCAATTTTGCGCGTGCGATCCATCGCGCTGCGCACAACGGTCCGTATGCGTCCGGCCAGCCATAAGCCGATAATCAAGACCAGAAGCGCGCCGACGGCGCTTGGCAAAAAGGCTACGGCTTTTTCAGTTATTCCCTGGAGAAATTCAAAAGCGATGTCGATATTGCTGCCGCTTGTCTGTCCTGCACTTTGCGATGCGCCGTCTTGCATGGGGTGTCCTTACATTGATTGTTGTCTCTAAGAGTGGCTGGTTAGCTTCTAGCGACGCCTGCGAAAGAGGCAAAGCGCGCAACCGCCGCGCGACCGGTTCGTCGCAAAATGACGCCTATTGCGCGAAAATCGCTCTCTTTGCCGCATTTGGTGCAAACATATCAACGCTTTCCGCGCCGCCCTTATGCTTCCCGGAGCATTCATATGGAGTTCTTCGGGTTCATGGATCAATCTCCCAGACATTCCCTTTCCTACGTTGCGCCGGCCCAGGCGATGAAGCACGTTCCGGTCAACGAAACGTTTCGCCGGCTGGACGCGCTGCTGCATCTGACAGTGCGCTCACGGACGGTTTCGGCTGAGCCGTCGGCGCCGGACGAGGGCGACGCCTATATCCTGCCAGACGCTCTATCCGGCGCGGCTTGGGGACAATACTCGGCCCACAGCGTTGCTGTATTTCAGGACGGATTCTGGTCTGAAATTCCCGCTGTTGACGGGCTGCGCGCCTATGTTCTTGACGAGGCCGGTCTCATCGTTTTCGCCGCCGGCGCCTGGACAGGACTGAGCGGCGTATCGGGCGGGCCGTCCGGCGGCGCGGCGCAATTCGGCGTCAATACGAGCGCGGATGAGACCAACCGCCTTAGCGTTAAGTCGGATGCGGCGCTCTTTACCTATGACGATGTGACCCCCGGCTCCGGCGATATGCGCATCAAGGTCAACAAAGACGAGGCGGGCGATACGGCGAGCCACCTCTTCCAGCGCGGGTTTTCAGGCCGCGCCGAATTCGGCCTGGTCGGCAATGACGACTTCACGCTCAAGGTCAGTCCTGACGGCGCCGCCTGGCGCGACGCCTTTGTCATCGACAAAAACACCGGCGATACGCGATTGCTCGATCGCGTTCTCAATCTTGTCGGGACAGATGACGGCGCCACGCTTATCGAGATTGATTGCGAAGGCGCCTCGCAGCCTTTTCAGGCGACGCGATATCATCCGAGTTTTCCGGGGCCGGTCTTTTTTGGCCGCAAAGCGCGCGGAATGCGCTCGAGCCCGCAGACCGTCGAGACGGGAGACACTCTCTTGGGCTTCCGCGCTTACGGTTATGACGGCTCTGAATTTACTGCCGGCGGATTGTCCTCCGCGGCCTTTCTCTTGGAAGCGTCGGAAACCCACTCCGCTTCCGCCCATGGGGGGCAGATCAAATTCCTGACAGTCCAAAACGGGCAGACGAGCGCCGGCGAGCGTTTGCGGATCGCCCATGACGGCGCCCTGCAGATGGGCGGCGCCAATACGGTGATCGACAAGGACCGCCGCCACCAGCTTCGCAGTTACTCGGTCTCCAGCTTGCCGTCCGCCTCTATCCCCGGCCAGCTTATCTATATCGCCGATGAATCAGGCGGGCCGGCGCCCGCGTTTTCTGACGGAACGAACTGGCGGCGCGTCACCGACAGGGCGACGGTGTCATGATTGTTTTTTACCAGGCGGCGATGTTCGTCACGTTCCTTTCCTATGCTTTTATCGCTTGCGCGGTTGTTTACATCTGCGCGCTGGCGCGCTGGTCCGACGCAATCCTTTCAAACTATGTGCTGAACATGCGGCGCACGGCCATCGTTCTGTTCATGATCCTGCTTGCAAATTTTGTCGCCTCCTGCGCGCTGGAACATTTTTTCACCTTCGCCCATGGCGGCCGGCATGGAGAGGCGGGACACTCTCTTGTTGCGCTTTACGAAGCGGCGTCCTCCGGCGTTTTCGCCGTTATTTTCTCCATAGCGGCCATGCGCATCCGCCGGGTCGCGCGCATGTTGGGCGACCGCTGATGTGGCGCGTCTTTCAAACCATCGGCGAAGGCGCGCCGGCGATCGCCGCCATCGCCGTCGTTGTATTGCTGATCGGTCTCGGTCTGTTGCGGCTGTTTGAACGGCGCAACGGCGATGTTTTCATTCTGCGCCGGCACGAAGCGTCGTCGACCGGAAATCTTGCGGAGAAAATTATGGCGATGTCGGCAGAGCAGAACAAAACCATCGCTGCGCAAAGCGCGATGATTGCGACGCTCCAATCGGACCTGACGGACCTGCGCGCGGTGCTGGAACGGTGCATAGCCAAGTGTGACGAATGCCATGCGGAACGCGACCGGGAACGCGCCGCGCGCGCCAAGGAGCGCATCGCCTGGGAGCGTGAAATCGCAGCGCTCAAATCCGCGATCGCCGCCCTGCGCAAAGCGTCGGCGTCATGAGCCGTCCGCTTGCAAAGCGCGCAATGCGCGTCAGCCGGGGCGGCCTTGATTTCCTCAAGCGCTGGGAAGGGCTTGAAACCAGAGCCTATCGCGACATCGCGAATGTCTTGACCATCGGATACGGGCATACGCAGGGCTTTCGCGATGGCCGGTTCGACGAAAACAGTGAAATTTCAGCCATCGAAGCAGAAACGCTTTTGCGCGAAGACCTGACGCCGCGAGAGGAGCGCGTGAACCGGGTTGTCGAGATCGATCTTCACCAAAACGCATTCGATGCGCTTGTGAGTTTTGAATTCAATACAGGCGGATTGGCGCGCTCGACCGCATTGCGACGGCTGAACGCCGGCAACGCCGTGGGCGCTGCGGAAGCCCTGACCTGGTGGAACAAGGCGAGCCTTGGCGACAGCAAAGTCGTCATTCCCGGACTGTCGCGTCGGCGGGCGGCGGAGGCGAACCTCTTCCTGACGCCGCCAAAACGATCGATATCGCCGAGCGGGCGCTAAGCCGGTCTAAAGGTGAGAGCAACGCCGTTATTGCAATAGCGCAGCCCAGTCGGCTCCGGTCCGTCTTTGAAGACATGGCCCTGATGACCGCCGCAGCGCGCGCAATGGTACTCCGTACGCGGCAGGATCAGTTTATAATCGGTCTTGGTGCCAAGCGCGCCTGGAATATAATCCCAGAAACTCGGCCAGCCGGTGCCGCTTTCATATTTCGTGTCGGCATTGAAGAGTTCAAAACCGCAGCCCGCGCAGGCGTAAACGCCGTCTCGTTTTTCATCATTGAGCGGACTGGAGCCGGGACGTTCAGTGCCTTCTCTTCTCAGAACGGAATAGGCCTCCGGCGACAGGCGTTCTTTCCATTCGCTTTCCGACAATTGCCATTTGTCATAATCCGGTATGGTCGCCGGGTCGGGGTCTTTCGCCATTGCCTGTCCCTTTGTCGCTAAAGCTGCAGCGCCTGCGCCTGCGAAGGCGAGCGCGCCGATCCGCCGCGTCGCCGCGCGTCGCGTCATGATCATTCGCGGCGCATCGGCGCCTTTGATTATAGGATATGTCATCTTCGAGACGTCCTCCGAGAAACCTGACTTTCAGTTAAGAAACGGCGCATTTAGATGAAACCGAACAGGAACTCACAAATTGGCGAGAGTAAGAGCAAAAGACCGCTATCCCGGTTGGATTTAAACCGGATCAAGCAATTGTGAGGATCATCGATATCAAGCGTCCGGATCTGCCAGAAAAAATGCGCCGCCGCCGGCGCCAGCGCCAGATAGTATATGACGCTCGCGCCGAGTGCGGCGCCGGCAATAGCGAACAGCGCCAGCATTGCGCCGAAAAATGCGGCCAGCCAGGGTTTGGTGTTTTCACCCAAGCGGCGAGCGGTGGATTTGACCCCGATCAGCGCGTCATCGTCCTTGTCCTGATGGGCGTAGACAGTGTCATAGCCGAGGGTCCAGAAAACGCCTGCGGCGTAGACAGCAATTGCTTCCCACCCCAATGTTCCTGTCGCTGCGGCGTATCCGACCAGCGCGCCCCAGTTAAAAGTGAGGCCAAGCCAGGCCTGGGGCCACCAGGTAATGCGCTTCATGAAAGGGTAGATGGCGACCAGCGCCAGAGACCCGAGCCCCAGAAAGATCGTGAGCAGATTGAATTGCAAAAGCACGAAAAGGCCGATGAGGCAGAGGGCGATCAAAAACAGCCATGCCTGTTTCAGGGTCAGCGCGCCGGACGGGAGCGGGCGCAATGCGGTGCGCGACACCTTCGCGTCGATGTCGCGGTCGACAATGTCGTTGTAAGCGCAACCCGCGCCGCGCATGGCGAGGGCCCCAACCCCCATGAGCGCTGCAAACCAGAGCAATTCAAGGCGCGCAAACCCAGCGGCGGAGGCGATGGCGAGGCCCCACAGACACGGGAGCCAGAGCAGCCAGGTTCCTATTGGCCGGTCCGCCCGGGCAAGCCGCAAATAGGGCCGCCACGCGGGCGGCATGGCGTTCACCCAGTTTTGCGGCGTGGCGTCGGGCGTTGCTTCAGAGGCGGCGGGGTTGGTCATGGGTTATGCATACCAAAATCTTGTCCGGGTTGGACAGCAGACATTTCAGCCCGCCCTTTCCGGCGTAAGCCGGAATCCAGAAATACCAGACGTCTTTCGAAGCCTCACGGTTTCGGCTACGAGATAAACTTCTTCTGGACCCCGGCCTTCGCCGGGGAGAACGGAGGTTGAGATGACCCCCCGCCTGTTCATCGACGCGCCGCTTAGCGAGAACGCCGCAATTCCGCTTTCTGCGGAGCAGGCGCATTATCTCAAAAACGTCCTGCGCCGCGATGTCGAGAGCGAGGTTCTCTTGTTTAACGGCGAAGATGGCGAATTCGCTGCGATCGTCATTGAGCTGAAGAAAAAGGGCGGTGCTGTTCGCATTATACGGCGGACGAAACAGCAGACCGCAGAGCCCGATCTCGACTTCTATTTTGCCCCGGTCAAGCGGGGCCCGCTTGAAACCATCGTTCAGAAAGCGGTTGAGCTTGGCGTGCGCAAGCTCGTTCCGACAATAACCGAAAGAACGGTTGCGACACGGATTAATATGGAAAGGCTTCAGGCGATTGCTATAGAGGCGGCTGAACAATGCGGCCGGTTGACAGCGCCGCCGGTTGAGCCGGCGCAAAAGCTGTCCGGAATGCTGGAGCTATGGCCAAAAGACCGTCGCCTCATGTTTTGCGATGAGGCCGGCGATGATGATACGCAAGAATGGGGCGGGCCCGACGGCCGCGCCATGCCTGCGTTAGAAGCGCTAAAACAGATCGATAGCAATGCTGACGCATGGGCGATCCTGATTGGGCCGGAAGGCGGATTTTCTCCGGCCGAGCGGGCGTCATTAAGGGCGAAAGATTTTGTAACGCCGGTCACCCTCGGCCCGCGCATTCTGCGCGCCGATACCGCCGCGATCGCTGCTTTGACCTTGTGGCAAGCGGCGCTTGGCGACTGGCGGCGACACTGAAATCTTGCGTCCGTGATGAAATCAATGCTTGGCGTTGCGTCCAGTCCGCAGTAGAGCGGACGCAGAACTTTTGGGCGAGCCGTCAAGGAGAGGCGACGTGACAACCGCCAATGACAACACCAGCGATTCACCTATCATCGAATCGAAAGCGCAACTCGTCGAGTATCTCGAAGCCGGGTGCAAGCCGAAAGACGCCTGGCGCATCGGCACAGAGCATGAGAAATTCGTCTTCTGCCGGACAAATTTGAAACCGGTGCCCTATGAAGGCGAGACCGGCATCCGTGCGATCCTGGAAAAGCTGAGCGAGGAGACCGGTTGGGCCATATTGCGCGAGGGCGAGTTGCCAATCGGGCTGAAAGGCGAGGGCGCGTCTGTCTCGCTGGAGCCGGGCGGCCAGTTCGAGTTATCCGGCGCGCCGTTGGAAAACATTCATCAGACCTGTGACGAAGTGCATCGCCATCTCGATGCGGTGAAAAAAGTCTGCGAGCCCATGGGCGTCGCTTTTCTCGGCATGGGGTTCGCCCCGACCTGGGCGCTGGACGACGTGCCCCGCATGCCCAAAGGGCGCTACGGCATCATGCGCAATTACATGCCGAAAAAGGGCTCGCTCGGCCTCGACATGATGCACCGGACCTGCACCATTCAGGTTAATCTCGATTTTGCCTCCGAGGCCGACATGGCTGCGAAGTTTCGCACTTCGCTGGCGCTGCAGCCAATTGCGACGGCGCTTTTTGCCAATTCCGGACTGAAAGACGGCAAGTCCTCCGGCTACGCCTCCTATCGCGCCCATATCTGGACCGACACAGACCCGGACCGCACGGGGCTCCTGCATTTTGTCTTCGAAGACGGCTTCGGATTTGAGCGCTATGTGGACTACATGCTCGACGTGCCGATGTATTTTGTCCGCAGCGGCGGCGCCTATGTGGACGCCGCCGGTCTGTCCTTCCGCGATTTTCTGAAGGGTGAATTGCCGGCGGCGCCCGGTCGTCTCCCGACAATCGAAGCTTGGGAAGATCATCTGTCTACGGCGTTTCCGGAAGTGCGGCTCAAGACGTTTCTCGAAATGCGCGGCGCCGACGGCGGGCCCTGGGCGCGCATCTGCGCTCTGCCGGCGTTTTGGGTCGGCCTTCTATACGATGATGATGCGCTGGCCGCCGCCTGGGATGTCGCGAAAGACTGGACGCGGGAAGAGCGCGAAACCCTGCGCGACGATGCGGCGCGTTTCGGCTTCAAGGCGACCATTGGCGGGCGGACGGTTCAGGATATCGCGCTTGAGGTTCTGGAGATTGCCCGCGGCGGGCTACGCGCCCGCGCCCGGCTTGGCAATCTGAAAGAGGACGAGACGACTTATCTCGACCCGCTCGTTAAAATCGCCAAAAGCGGCGTCACCATGGGCGAATACTCCGTCCGTCGCTTTCTTGACGAACTGAAGGGTGATACGAAAACCATGTTCGAAGAATGTAAGTACTGACGGCTGGCGGGTCGCGATTTTTAGCGGGTGACTGTGATGCGTGTTGTTGTTCTATCATTTGTTGTTCTTTTCTCTGCGGGCGGGTGCTCCACCCTCGATCTCAGCGAGACAAGCTGCGGACTTGCGCAAGGCCAGTGCATTGATCAGTGCCGCGATAATGCGGGCGCAGGGCAGATGGCCTGCGAGGATCAATGCCGCGCCGAAGAAAAAATGTGCAGGGCGCCAAAGTCGTAACCGGCTTTGATCCTCAACCGAGATTTGCTTTGCAAATTTCAGTCCTCTCGTTTCATGGCGGGGCGAGGGTGTGACTGATGTTTTCGGCGACACGGCGGCGCCTTGCGCTGCGCTAGCGCGCAAAGATCTGATTCTCGCGCGGGCGCTGAACGCAATTGGCGAGCCCTATATCCGTAAACGGACGGGCGGGTTTGAAGGGCTCTTCCGCATCATCACCGAACAACAGGTCTCTGTCCCGAGCGCAGCGGCGGTCTGGGCGCGCTGCCAGGATGCCGTCGGCGAAGCGACGCCCGAGGCGGTGCTCGCGACCGGGGCGAACCGCCTCGGTGAGGCGGGGCTCACGCGCCCGAAACAACGATACGTGTTGACGCTTGCGTCCCAGTTTGTCGAAGGCGATTTCCATACGGATGAGCTTCTCGGCCTTGAAGACGCCGCTGCAATGAAGCGCCTGACCGAACTTCTCGGGATCGGTCCGTGGACGGCGGCGATTTATCTTCTGTTCTGCGAAGGGCGCATCGATATCTGGCCGCCGGGCGATGTGGCGCTGCATAACGCGTTCCGCGCTGCGATGCGCAAAGGCCCGCCGCCGTCGCTGGCAGAATTCGATGCGCGGAGTGACAAATGGCGGCCCTATCGCGGCCTCGCGGCGCATATTTTATGGAACTATCATGCCCATCTGCGCGGCCGAAAACCGCATTGAACCTTGATTTCCGGTGTGGCGAAAATACCGCCTGAATTGTCAAACTTTTGTCATGCAGAATCAGCTATAGATTCATTATCGACGATGTATATGCTTGACTTGTTGATGTTCGAACCTGGGAGGAAGCGTCTTCAGTAACCAGAGTGCACATCGCTGCAGCGTTTGTGAGTTTGTTCGACTGCGCATGAAGGCGTCGGGGGCTTTGCGATGAACGCGCATGCTCAATCGAGCGAAGGACATTCGCTTTACGCTCAAAATCCGGAGTCTTGTCCTGCGCTTGTTCTGAATGCGGATTTCCGCCCTTTAAGTTATTTTCCCCTTTCTTTATGGTGCTGGCAGGACGCGTTGAAAGCGGTCTTTCTCGACCGGGTCGAGGTTGTCGCCCAATATGACACGAAAGTGCGCAGCGCCAATTTCGAAATGCGGCTGCCGTCCGTGGTTTCGTTGAAAACCTATATCAGCCATGCGCGCACGCCCGCATTTACGCGTTTTAATGTGTTTCTGCGTGACAGCTTCACGTGCCAATATTGCAGCTCAACGGTGCGCGAGCAGTTGACGTTCGATCACGTCATTCCTCGGTCCCGCGGCGGCCGCACAACGTGGGAAAATATTGTCGCCGCCTGTTCAAGCTGCAACATCAAAAAAGGCGGGCGCATGCCGGAGGTCGCGAAAATGATCCCTGCGCGCAAACCTCGTCGCCCGACCATGTTTGAGCTGAATGAGCGCGGCCGCGCTTTTCCGCCCCATTATCTCCACGAAAGCTGGCAGGATTTTCTCTACTGGGACTCAGAGCTGGAGCCCTGATTTCGCTTAATTTTCTGTCAGGCGAACACCCGTTGTCGCTGCAGGCGGCATCGCTTAAGGTTAGTCTTCAGGTTTCGGGTGTGTTGGAGGATTAGAAATGCGAATTGTTGCTTATGCCGCTGCGGCTGCGTCAATGCTGCTTGGGCTTGGCTGCGCCTATAATGAGGAACTGGGCCGAAATCAGTTGTTGTTTGTCAGCCAGGGGCAGATGGCCGAGCTCGCCGGTTCTGCATGGACTGATCTGAAGCAACAGCAACGCGTTTCAAACGATCCGAAATACACTTCGCGGGTGAACCGTGTGGCGCCGAAAATTATCCGCGCCGCCGGCGGCAACCCTGCCGAATGGGAAGTGCAGGTTTTTGAGTCCGATCAGCTTAATGCGTTCGCCCTTCCTGGCGGAAAGATCGGCTTTTACACAGGCATTCTCGACCTCATGGACAATGACGATCAGATTGCGGCGGTGATGGGACATGAAGTCGCCCATGTGAACTTCAACCATTCCGGGGAGCGGTTCAGCCAGACCACGGCCGCGCAGGCGGGCCTTGGCGCTGCGTCCGCCGCTGTCGGCGGCAGTCAGACCGGCGCCGCGGCGATGCAGGCCCTGGGGCTCGGCGCGCAGGTCGGTCTTCTCCTGCCGTTTTCGCGAAGGCACGAGCTTGAAGCTGACAAATTTGGCGTTCGCTATATGCACCGCGCGGGCTATGACGCGGATGAGGCGGTCAAATTCTGGCAAAAGATGGCGTCGTCAAAATCCGGCGCGCCGCCTGAATTTCTGTCGACACACCCTGCCGACGCAACGCGCATCGCCGCGCTCAAACGGGAAATTGCACTTTTGAATTAGCCAGGTCGATTTACATCCGGTTCTGCGTTCGCTATTTCAGCGGTCTTGTGTTGCGCCCCGCGATTTGCGAAGGCGCCGCCTTGGGCCGCCTTAGCTCAGTCGGTTAGAGCGCTAGATTGTGGATCTAGAGGTCCCCCGTTCGATCCGGGGAGGCGGTACCATCCTCATTGGTTCAGGTAAGAAAATACTGGAACGCGATGCCAAGCGCAGCTTTAGGACAAGAGCAAATGCGCTGGTCCGTTGTCATTCCCTATTACAATGAGCGGGATTATCTGCCGGAGATGCTCGCCTCGATGCTGGCGCAGACCGTGCGGCCGTTCCGGTTGATACTCGTCGATAATGCGTCGACGGACGGATCGGGCGAAATCGCTCGCGCAGCGCTTGCGAAGGCGCAGGACATCGATGTCGTTTTTCTCGACGAGACGACACCCGGTCAGGCGGCGGCGCTGGAGACCGGCGTCGCCGCGGCGGATACGGAGTTCACCGCCATCTGTGATGCGGATACGGAATATGCGGCAGACTATCTGGAAACGGCAGAGAAACGTTATGACGTCTCAGGCGATGATGTCGTGGCGGTTCTGGCGACCGGGCTTTACGGCGCGCCTGACTGCGCCGACAGCCAGCGCCGGCGCATGAAGATGCGCATTGTGCCACATCTTCTGCGCAAGCAATGTCACGCTGGCGGATATGCGCACACGTTTCGAACAGATGCGCTAAAACGCGCCGGCGGCTATTCCCGCGCGCTGTGGCCGCATCTGCGCAAGGACCACGAGCTGATGCATCGCATGTGGAAGCAAGGCAGGGTCGTTCACGCGCCGGAGCTATGGTGCCGCGCCAATGATCGGCGCAATGTGGCGACGCAAAAGAGATGGACGCTGTTTGAGCGCATTCTCTATCATGCGACGCCGTTTCAGATGAAAGACTGGTTTTTCTACAAATTTCTGGGCCCCCGCATGGCGGCGCGCCAGCATGATGAGCGAAAATTACGGGAACGTCCGTGGGAGGACAGTAATGCGGATGCTTAGGCGCAGCGCCTAGCGCTCAAAAATGTAAACTTCGCCCTTCAGCGTTTCCTTCAGGGCAAGCCCTTGCGCTTCAATCTGTTTGACGGCTTCGGCGACAGCCTGTGCTGAGGCGAGCTTCTGGTGGAGCTCAATCAGGATCAGGCGCACGCCTGAAAAATCGAGCTTCGGCAACAGGTCGAACTCTCCGCCTTCAATGTCGCAAATGAATACGCTGGCGCTTTCTTCACGGAACAACCGGTTGAGATCGGCCTTGGCGATTTCGACGGTTTGCAATGTTTGGCCGCGGTCAAGCACTGACGAAGACCAGAACTGTTCAGCAACGCGGAACGTTTCTGTTCCTTCCTCATCCGCTGCAGCGAGCGCATGAAGTAGGCGCGGGCGGGCGTGACCGTTCAGCGCAAAGTTCTTTTCGATCTCCGGGATCAGCGCCGGATTCGCCTCGATCATGACCAGCCGGTCAAGGCCAATATGCTTCGCGCAGTGCAGGCCGACAAAGCCGATCGCAGCGCCCGCCTCGACGACGACGTCATCGGCGCGCAGATAGCGCGGCAGGGCGGCGATCTCGAGGCCCTCATATTTTTCCGCGTAGATGCTGCTGAGGACGGGGCCTTTCGTTTCTTCCGGGATCGATAGTTTGACCCCCGCCACTTCAACCTCGTTCGGTTGACGGATCAGACGCCCGGCATAGCGAATAAGGCGAGGAATTTCATTGATAAGAGGCATGGGGGCGATCTCGGCGAGGGGGTCCTCGCCGCCTTATGAATGGTCGCATCGGGCTTGTCGATCCTGTGATGGAGAGGCGTTGCCTTGCGCCCGGTTGGTCTGGCAATAGAAAGCGCTCTTAAGGCAACGGGACATTGGTTTTTCGGATGGCCGCCACGATCGACATCTTTGACGCGCGCGCGCCTTCGCCGACGACGGACAAAGCGGCGCACACCGCGCCGATCCTGTTGTTCTTGGTCGGGACGCTGCTGCTCTATCTGCTCATCCGCAACGCCACCGAACTTGTAGCGCAAGAGGCGCCGCAATTGGCGCTGCTATGGCTTGCCTTGATCCCGGCGCCGGCGGCGGCTTTTTACTGGGTGCGCTACGCCTCGTTTGAAAAATTCATGCGCGTCTTTTCGAAGGCGGGCGCCATTTTCGTCGCCTTCTATTTTGCGACGGAACCGTTCGCCATACCCCATGCGGTTCTGAGCGACGGCCACCCCGCCGTCGCGCTTCAACACTATGGTCGCTGGCTGGGATTGGCGTTGGGGATTACAGCGTGGTTTCGTCCTGCGGCGCTTTACGCCGGTGCGATGTTGTTGTGGTTCATGCGCGACCTCAACGGGCCGATCACAGGTTTTTATTATTCGAACCTCGACATCCGCAATGTCACCGAGGTGCTTGCGTTTGCGAGCGCAGGCTTCACCTTGCTTGGCGCATCAATGCAGTGGGACAAGCTGCGTCGTTTCACCGGCGTCGACGCCTTCGTCATGCGCCGTGCGGCGCTGTTGATTTTTGCGATCGGCGTCGGCGGACATTTCGGAAACTATTTTTACTCCGCCCTCGCCAAGCTCACGCTCGATGGCGGCGCCTTCTCCTGGCTGTTCGATAATCGGCTTTATGACGGATTGCCCGGCGCCCTTGAAAAAGGGACGTTTCCTTTCGCTGCTTCGCCGGCTTTGACGCAATTCACCTATGACGCTGTCAAGGCGCTGAACCTGCCAATGCACCTGTTCAGTTTCGCTGCGCAATTCGCCGCTATCATCGCAATCTTCCGTAAGCGTTGGATCATGGCGCTGACTGTTGTCTACGATCTCTTCCATATCGTGGTTTATTTGACCTTCGGGTTGATTTTCTGGAAGTGGATTGCGCTCAACGCCATTATCCTTGCAACGCTTGTCGCCGTGCCGGATGGCTGGTGGACCCGCAGTGCGCAAATCGCAGGCGCCGCGGCAGTGCTTTTCGGCGCGATTTTCTTCAGGACAGCGACGCTCGCATGGTATGATTCTCCGGGCTTTCTTTCCGGCTATTTCGAAGTTGAACTGGAGGATGGTGAGCGCAAACGCGTGCCGAACGCCTATTTCCACTCAGGGTCCTATCAGGTTAGTCAGGGGCGAATTTTCGGTCCGTCCGGCGATGAGCACTTCAATTTCTCAATTTGGGGCTCAGTCCTCAGCTATAAGGATCTCAAAGCGGGACGAGATTGCAAAGTTCCGGGTCGCGATGAGCCGGCGCCGGCGCTTTATGGTCCGGCAGAAGCTATTGCCGCCTATGCGCGCGATCATCACGAGCATACGCTGCGCAAAGCCGGCGCTGACGGCGTGTTTCGTCCCGGGCCTTACCTGCACCACCATATGCCCTCGCCTTTCTTCAAAACCGGCTTTGAGGACGTCAGGGTCCGCGACATCAAAGCCTATTACTATGTGGTGGAATCCGTATGCCTCAGTCTTGAAAATGGGCTCTTGAAACGCGACGTTCTCGCCAGAACAGAACTTCCGCTCTTTACGGTGGAGAAATGACGCACAACAACGACATTTACGTAATTTATGACGGCGAATGTCCGTTTTGTTCCGCTTATGTGCGCATGGTGCGCCTGCGCGAAGTCGCTGGCAATGTGCGTCTTCTTGATGCGCGAGAAGCGCATCCCGTGGTCGACGAGCTCAAGGCCCGCGGGTTTGATTTCGATGAAGGGATGGCGCTCAAGATTGGGGATGCGGTTTATCACGGAGATGAGTGCGTGCATCAGCTTGCGATGATGAGCGGTCCTTCAAATACCCTAAACGCCTTACATTTTTGGGTGTTCAAAAATCCGGCGCGATCAAAATTTCTCTATCCTTTCCTGCGTGCGGGCCGCAATGTCGCCTTGCGTCTTCTCGGTAAACGCAAAATTGCCGATGCGGAGAACGCGCTTGCGCAGTAAGCCGCACAAGCTTCTGGCAGAGAAATTGCTTAATTTTTTCAAATTGTTGGGCTTCTAATGCGTGCCAGAATAGCGCATGGGTGCTAACTTCGGGATTTTCTACGACTGCGAACTCGCGCAATTAATCATTTTGTGAAATTCATCCGGCGTCGACGAAAGCGGATATTGCAACATCATGATTGTAGTTTTTGATCGGTCGCTGATTTTTGGGCGGGGCCTCTCATGAATGTCGCGATTATCGGTTTTGCGCTCTCCATGGCGTCGGTTGTCGCCGGCTTCTTTGCCGCGCCAAAGCACCGCGATTATGCGTTGCCGAATATTATCGGCGGATGGGTGGCGTTAACCGCATGTGCGTTCTTCATCAGGGACAATCTCTTTTGTTTCATGGCGATGAGCCTTGTTCTCGCATTCCTCTCCCCGCAAGACCCTGTGAAACGCATCTGCTTTTATGTCGGCGTCATGGCGCTGTCGCCGCTGTCCTATACCGCTGCTGTGCCGTTTCCCGGCCTGAATTACCTAATCATTCTAAACTACGCTAAAGTCGTTACGCTGATCGTTCTAGGGCCTTTGTTTATAATGCGTGCGGCTGCGCCTGCGCCGCCTTCATTGCGCAGTGTAGATAATCTGATTTTCATGTTTGTTTTGCTGGCCAGCATCATTTCTTTCCGTGAGCTGCCTTTTACAAGCGTTTTGCGCCTGTTCGTCGATATGATGATATTATACGTCCTGCCGTATATCGCTATCAGCCGAACGATAAAGTCTGCGGAAGACATAAACTCTGTCTTCAAGGCGTTTTTTGCGAGCATGGTGGTCATTGCTGTTATCGGAATTTTTTCAGTTGCAAGAAGCTGGAATTACTACGCTCAATTATATGATCTGGCGGGTATTAAGGTGTATGCAGAATACCGGAACGGTCTGCTGCGCGTATACTCTACCATGAACACGACCATGCTAGCGTTGACCATGGGCGCTGCTGCGGTTGTCACTATGCGCCTGCGGCAGCTGAAAATAGTGCCGGCCCTATATGCTTATGGAGCGCTAGGGCTTTTCGGTTTTATCGCTTTCGCAACCGGGTCGCGGGGCGGGTGGCTTGCGGCGATCGCTGTCGTTGGCTCCTATTTTGTTTTTCGGTACGCCGCGCCATTTCTGCGAAGCTTTTATGTGTACGCTGCCTTTGCTGCGGCCTTTGGTTTTGGCGCCGCTGTTACGATGAACAGCAGCATGCTGTCGGGGCAAAGTGCGAATATTGCTTACCGTGCTGAGCTGTTACGCACGAGCGTAGAGCAAATTGCCTCACGCCCTTTGTTCGGTGAGAACGGTTTTCGCGACTCGCCGCGATTTGCGCATTTGCGCCAGGGGGAAGGAATTGTCGACATCGTTAACACCTACGTTGAAGTCGCCATGAATAACGGCCTCGTTGGCGCGTTTTTATTATTCGGTGGTCTTGGCGCTGCGTTTTTTGGCGGTTTAAATCGCATGAACCGCATGCGCCGGTCTGGCGCTGAAACGCCAGGCGCATCCGCTGGTGAGCATAATTTAATCATCATCGTAGCAATCATGATCGGTTTTTTTGCGATGATCGCAACAACCAGTGCGGTGTCGCTGACATGGCATTTCGGCATTTTGTGCACAGCGCTGGCCGTTGCGCAGAGCCGAGTGTTCGATCAGGCCGTTTCCGCGAGTGCGACGAAAAGTGCGCCAGAACCTGCGCCTCTTATCGCCAGCGCCGATGAAACTGAAATTTCAGAGCCTGACGTCAAACGTCCCTATGGAGCTCGCTTTGTCCGAGACAAGTAGTTTTCGCCGGCTCAGCGACTGGTCGCGTCCGATTTTAGGCGACGGCGCAGGTTTTCTGATTGGCTCCCACGGGTTGCAGCTCGTCCTTCGCATGGGCAGCAGTTTGATTATAACCCGCCTTTTGTCGCCTGAGGCTTACGGCGTTGTCGGTATTATCTCAACAGTCTTCTATATCTTGCAGATGATGTCGGACATGGGGTTGCGCACCTATATCGTGCGTCATGAAAATCCGACAGACGACCTTTTAAGAACGGTCTGGACGATCAAGCTCATCCGAAACAGCGTTTTGTTCGCACTCATGTTTCTTTGCGCCGGGCCGATCGCCTTGGCGTTCAGTGCGCCCGAAGTCGAAACAGCCCTGCGGGTTTGTTCCTTTATGTTTCTGATTGGCGGGTTCTCGACACTGTCCATGCATCTGGCTGCGCGACGAAGACGCATCAACCTGCTGACATCGTTAGAAATAGCCTCATTCTTTATTTCGATTGTTGTCACCATTATCGCCGCCTATGTGCTTCGAACTTATTGGGCGATCGTTATCGCGATGTTTGTGCAAGCGTTTTTTGGACTTTACGTCTCCTTTTTCATCGTCAAGGGCCCTGCAGTGGGGTTTCGCTGGAATAGAGAAGAGTTCCGTGACCTTTGGCGATTCTGGCGCGTAATCATCCCGTCCAGTATGATTTCCATTATCATCACGCGTACGGATATTATATTCATGGCGAATTATTTCCCGATTGCAGAATTGGGAAAATTCACAATCGCAGCGACCATAACTGCCGCGCTCGGAGGGCTAGCGTCCGCTTATACTCTACGAATTTTCTTTCCGAATTTTGCAGAGGCAAACCGGCAAGCGCCCGAAAAAGCTCTTCAAGCCTTTTACGGACCGCGGCGCGCCATTACAGCGCTCTTTGCTTTCGGGATCGGCGGCATTATTGGCGGCGCAGAGTTGATGGTGCGAATTTTATACAATGACCTCTATTTGGGCGCAGGCCTCTATGTCGCAATATTAGCGGTGCGACCGCTGATCCGTCTGTCCACCTTTCCGGCAGAACAGGCGATCATTGCAAAAGGCTTTGTGCGGTGCACGCTGACCGCAAACATAATTCGGCTGGCGTGGCTGGCGGTGGCGGGGCCGGCGGCTTTTTTCCTGTTTAGTCCTATCGCTGTGATAATTGTTATCAGCCTTGCCGAAGCTGCGCTGATCCCTTTCTATTTTTACATGCAAAAAAAGCGCTGCATCTTCAAATTGTCTGAGGAGATTTTGCCGTTGGCTGCGGCGCTCATCGGCGCAGCAATAGGCTATGGATGCTATCGTTTTGCAGAAGCGCTTATCGCCTCAGGTTATTTGCCTACATTTTAAAAGCGGGAATTTACTCCATGTTTGCTGACTGAAATGTAACGAGCGCGCAAGCGCAAGACCCGTGCTGAGCGGCGCAACCTGCCAAAAATTTCATTTGTAGTTTTCGCAGCGAACCCTATTGCCATATGCATACAGAGTTTCCCGGAGTTTTAAACTCGCGGGAAAGAATCGTAAAAACTTTATTTAAACAGGCGCGGTCGTATTCCGAAAAAATTTTAATTTTTGTCTCATGGTGATTCTTCTCGTCCGTGGCTCAAATTAAGTCTTTCTCAGTGTTGTGAAGCTACTGACAGAGGGCGTTAACGTTAACGCCCGTCAGGCGGGCGTTGTGGGTAAGGTTGTGTCTTGCAAGTGATAGTTCAACAATTGAAACGCTTACTGATAATGTTGTGCGCAAGCGGCGTGATAAGCCTGTCTTCAGGGCTTGCGCAGGACAACCGGACGAGTTTTGACGACGCGATTAAGGGGTCGGTCTATCCGACGGACGTTGTCGCTTCGCTTGAAGGCGCTGAGCGAAGCCTTAGCGGCCCGGATGAGACTGCTGAAGCGAAATTTGATCAAGTTACCGTTGAAAATCCTGACCTTGCCCGTGCGCTCGGCCCGGCGCTCGCCGTGCTGCAAACCAACAATAGTCAACCCGCATTTCGCTCGCTCATACGCACGGCGATCGGTCGTCATCCCGCCTATCATACGCAAATCGCCTCGCTTGAGGCCGGTGAGGCGGGCAAAAAACGAGCGCGTTCAGCGCTGTATCCGCAGATATCCTCCCAGTTCAGCGGGGATTATGTGATCACGCGCGACTTTGATGCAGATACGGATAATGTTGTTGAGTCACTGCGGCCGCGCGAGCAATTCACGGTTGGCGTCTCGGCTTCTCAGCTTGTTTATGACGGCGGGGCAACTTTTCAGCGCATCAAAAGCGCTCGAGCGCGTCAATCTGAATTTCGTAACGCAATTAGCACACGCATCAACGATCTCGCATTTGAGGCTTTGACAACGTATCATGATCTTTTGACGCATAAAGCGCTCGTGGCTCTTGGGAACGGAATTGTTCAGCGTCATGAGGAGATCTTAAGCGACGTCAAAGAGCGGGAAAAACTGGGCGCCGGATCACGCGCTGACGTGACGCGCGCATATGCCCGTCTGGCTGCAGCGCGGGCCCGCGTTTCTGAAATTCGTGAAAGCGAGCGCCTTGCCGAGGTGCGCTATATTGATTTTTTTGAACGTGAGCCCGATCAGTTGGCGCGGCCGGATTATGCTGCGCTTGGCGTTAAGACCCGCGAAGACGCGATTGGCGCTGCGCTTCAAAATAATCCCGAGCTGAGCGTGGCGGAGGCGCAATCGGCGGCCTCGACAGCTGACTACAAAGCCGCGAAGGGGGAGCGACTGCCGCAGGTCCGACTGTCCGTCGATGCTGTAAAGTTCGACGTTTTTGACAGCGGCGACGACTTCGATGTCCGCGCAGGCGTGAATGTTCAGTATAATATTTTTGGCGGCGGCGCCCGCGCGGCAAACATTTCTGAAAGCGCGTCGCTGGCCCGTCAGGCAAGGTTTAATGAAGATCAGATTCGCCGCGAAATAACCCGCGATGCGGCCTTTGCCTATGAGCGAAGCGTCGGCGCATCGCGGCGACTTCGGGCGCTCGAAGCCGCGGTTGTCGCCCATAACCAGACCCGCGACCTTGTGCTTGAACGTTACCGGTTCGCACGAGGCGATCTGATCGATGTTCTGCAGGCGGAGAATGATTATTTCGAAGCGGCGGTCGCCTATGTCACTGGGCTGACAACGCGCGACCTCTCCCGATATGCATTGATGGAACATACTGGCGATTTGCTGCGGTTCTTTTCGCCGACAGAAGAGTATGCTGACCTTTTGGCGGGAGACTTCGATGGGTAAGCGGTCAAACGCCTTGAAAGCATTGCTTCCGACCCGGCACTGGCTGTTTGGCCCATTGCGCGACAATGCGAAAATCTACAGCCAGACCGTATTGGCTGCTATCGTGGTGAACCTGCTAGGGCTTGTCTCGTCCTTTTTTATCATGACGGTTTATGATCGTGTCTTGCCAAATCAGGCGATTGAATCGCTGATTGCGCTGACGATCGGCGTTGTGCTAGCACACCTTTTTGATTTCGTCCTGAAATCCTTGCGCGGCTATTTTATCGATATCGCCGGTCAGCGGCTCGATGCGACGGTCGGCGCGACGGTCTTCGACAGTTTGATGAGCATGCGGCTGGAAGCGCGCAAGGGCGCCACAGGCGCGCTGGCGGGCCTTGTGCGTGAGTTTGAGAATCTGCGAGATTTTTTCTCTTCCGCAACGCTGGTCGCGCTTGTCGATCTGCCGTTTATATTTCTCTTCATCGCCGTGATCGCAATGATTGGCGGACCGATTGCGATGGTGCCGTTGATCGGCGTTATGGGCGCTGTCGCCGCCGGCGTGATTATTCAGCCGTTGATTATGAGCCGAACCAAACAAGCGATGAACGAAGGCCATCACAAGCAGGGTGTCCTCATTGAAACGCTTGCCGGTCTTGAGACGGTGAAAAGCGTTGACGCCGGCAATCTGATGCGTGCGCGATGGCGCCAGGGCGTCATGCGTCAGGCGAAAATATCCACGATTGGCCGTTTCCTGAACCAGCTTGCGGTAAATTCAGCTGGGTTTGCACAGCAATTTGCGCAGGTCGGCGTCGTTGTCGTCGGCGTGTTCTTGGTCGGCGCCAATCAAATCACCATGGGCGCATTGATCGCTTGCGTGATTTTGACAGGCCGTGCGATGGCGCCGTTATCGCAAGTCGCCTCGCTTTTAAGCCGGCTCAACGGCGCCATGGCGTCCTATAAGGCGTTGAACACCTTGATGACTGCGCAGTCTGAAGTTGATCCGTCGAGGAATTATCTCGCCCGCCCGAAACTTTCCGGCAGGATTGAGTTTCGCGAAGTCAGTTTTGCGTATCCGGGCGAACAGACCCGCGCGCTTGATGAGGTCTCATTTGTGATCGAGCCGGGAGAGAAGGTCGCCATTCTCGGCAAGAACGGGTCCGGCAAGTCGTCCATCATCAGGCAGATTACAGGCGTTTATCAGCCAACTGAAGGGTCTGTGCTGGTGGATGATACTGACATCCGTCAGATCCGCCCGGCGGATTTGCGAACCAATATCGGCGCGGTTCTGCAGGATGTCTGTCTCTTTTCCGGCTCCATTCGCGACAACATTGCCCTTGGGCTCGACAGCGTCAGCGATGAAGATATTTTGCGGGCGGCGAAAGTGGCCGGCGTGCACGAATTCGTCGGCGCGAGCGCCGGCGGGTACGATCAAATGCTTGCCGAACGCGGAGAAGGCCTCTCCGGCGGTCAGCGCCAGTCGATCGCCCTGGCTCGCGCGCTAGCGAGCAAGCCTTCGGTTCTGCTTTTAGACGAGCCGTCGAGCGCACTCGACAGCCAGGCTGAGGCCATGCTGATTGCCCGGCTTCATCGCGCAGTGAAAAAACGAACGCTGATCATCGTCACGCACAGGATGTCGATGGTGAAGCTTGTGGACCGCATTATCGTGCTCGACAAAGGCCGGATTGTCGTCGACGGCGCTCGAGACGAAGTGTTGCGGGCGATGTCCTCGGCGCGTCAGGTGCGCTCGCGACAGATTGCGGCGAAGCCAAAACTTGTTTCAAGCAGAGTAGCCTGATGACTGAAACGCGCAATATCGCGATCCGCGATGCTGGACCGGAAGAGTTTGAAATAGACGATGCGTTGCCGATGGAGCCGGCCCGTGCGGCGCAGCTGTTACTCTATCTTATCGCCGGGCTTGTGTTGTTGACGCTGGTCTGGGCCTCGGTGGCGCGTCTCGATCGCGTAACGCGAGGGCAGGGCTGGGTTGTCACCTCAAACCAGTTGCAGGAGGTCCAGTATCTCGAAGGCGGGATCGTCAAGGAAATTCTCGTCCAGCCCGGAGAAACGGTGGGCGCCGGCGACGTTCTGGTGAAGCTTGACCCAACGCAGATGAATGTTGAGTTCCTGCAGGGGCGTGAGGAATTTAACCTGCTCGCCGCGCGGATTGCGCGGCTCGAAGCGGAAGCGGCCCTGCAACCGTTGGAGTTGCCGGCGGCGCTTGCCAGCGGCGCGCCCGACATCGCCGCTCGCGAGAAGGCGCTCTATGATGCGCGCATGGCGGAGTTGGAAGCAGCGATTGCGCTTGAGAATAACAAGGTCAACCAGCGCCTTGAGGCTCATGCCGATGCGAAAATCGCGTTGGCGACAGCAAAAGAGGCTTTCGCGTTTGCTGATCAGGAATTGAGCATGGTGAGCAAGCTGGTGGACAAGGGAATAGAGCCCCGTGTTGAAAAGTTGCGGGCGCAACAACGCGAAGCAACCGCGCGGGGCGAGATGCAACGGGCGAAAATTGCGGTATCTCAAACGGCGCTGCAGGCTGAAGAAGCCAAAGGCGAAATCAAACAGGTGCGCAAAACCTTCGCCGCCGCGGCGGCTGACGAGTTGAACGCGGCGAAAGCGTCGCTGGCTGAATTAAAAGGCGCTTTGCCGGCTCTTGAAGACAAGGTTACGCGCACCGATGTGCGCGCGCCGGTTGCCGGCGTCGTCAACCGTGTGCTCGTGACGACGATTGGCGGGGTGGTCGCTCCGGGTGAAACGATTGTCGAGATTGTGCCGACTGAGGATACGCTTGTTGTCGAGGCCAAAATACGCCCTGCGGATATCGGCTTTTTGTCGATCGGCCAGGAAGCGAAAGTCTCGATCACAGCCTTTGATTCTTCTGTTTATGGCTCTCTTGAAGGTTCGATAGAAACCATCAGTCCCGACGCCATCGAGGATGAAAAATCCGGCGAGCGGTTTTATAATATCCGGGTCCGAACCGGCGCCGCGCCGATAACGGCGCAGGGCCAGGAGTTGAAAATTCTGCCCGGCATGGCCGCGGATGTCTCAATTCTGAACGGCAAGCGCTCGGTATTGGCCTATATCCTGAAGCCGCTGAACAAGGTCGGCGACCGGGCGCTGACCGAGCAGTAACAGGCTTTTTCCGGCGCCGCCCATGGCCCGCCCATTGCAGGCCGCATTTAAGGCGCGATTGCACGCTAGAGCGCTCTGGCTTATGCACCGCCTGGATCTTTGGGAGAACAGCCTTTATGTGCGGCATTATTGGAATTCTGGGTAAAGACGATGTCGCGCAGCCGATTGTCGAGGGACTGCGCCGGCTTGAATATCGAGGTTACGATTCCGCCGGCGTTGCGACGCTTCAAGAGGACGGCATCGATCGGCGCCGTGCGGCAGGCAAGCTCTCCGTTCTGGAAGGCGTTCTGGCGGGATCGCCTCTGCCGGGCGTAACCGGAATTGGCCATACGCGCTGGGCGACCCATGGCGCGCCTGTTGATGAGAACGCGCACCCCCATGCGACGGCGCGGGTGGCGATCGTGCATAACGGCATTATCGAGAATTTCCGTGAGCTTCGCGATGAGCTTACGGCTAAAGGTTATGAATTTTCGTCCGCTACTGACTCCGAAGTGATCGCCCAGCTGATCACCGCTTATCTGGATGGCGGCGCCAATGCGCCGATTGATGCGTTCCGAAAGGCGCTTGCGCAAATGCGCGGGGCGTTTGCGATTGCGGCTATCATAGCCGGAGAAGACGATCTGATGCTCGCCGCCCGGCGCGGCAGTCCGCTCGCGATTGGTCGCGGCGACGGCGAGATGTTCGTCGGGTCGGACGCTTTCGCACTGGCGCCGTTCACCAACCGGGTCACCTACCTTAATGACGGCGACCACGCCGTCGTCACCAGGGACGGATTTGAGATTTTTGATGAGACAGGCGCGGCGGCGAAAAGAACGGAAACGATTTCGTCCGTGGGCGATGCGCTGGTTGATAAGGATGGGCATCGCCATTTCATGGCAAAAGAAATCTATGAACAACCTGAGGTCATCGGGCATACGCTGGCGCGCTTTGTTGATCCGACAAAAGGAACCTTACACGATCGAGCGCTAGCGTTTAACTTCTCTGATCTGTCGCGGCTCGTCATTTCTGCGTGCGGAACCGCCTATTATGCCGGTCTGATCGCAAAGTACTGGTTTGAACGATGGGCGAAGCTGCCGGTTGAAATCGATATCGCTTCGGAATTGCGATACCGGGATATTCCATATACGGAGAATGGCGGCGCGCTTTTTATCTCCCAGTCCGGGGAAACTGCAGATACGTTGGCGGCGCTTCGCGAGGCGAAAGGTAATGATCAGCGGATCGCGGCGATTGTTAACGTGCCGGAATCGAGTATTGCCCGTGAGGCGGATGTTGTTTTCCAAACGGCGGCAGGTCCTGAAATCGGCGTTGCGTCAACAAAAGCGTTTACTTGCCAGCTTGCGACCTTGGCTTGCCTCGCCATTGCCGCAGGAAAACAGCGCGGCCATATCGACAGCAAGCAGGAAGCGACACTCATCGCTTTGCTCATGGAAACCCCGCGCCTTGTTTCGCAAAGCTTGAAGCAGCAAGACAAGATCGAAGAGATCGCTCATGATCTCGCAAAAGCGCGTGACATTCTTTATATCGGCCGTGGACTGAGTTTTCCCATGGCCCTTGAAGGCGCGCTGAAGCTGAAAGAAATTTCCTATATTCACGCAGAAGGCTACGCAGCTGGCGAGCTCAAGCATGGGCCTATCGCGCTCATCGATGAACATGTGCCGGTCGTCGTTGTGGCGCCAAGCGATCAGCATTTTGAGAAAACAATTTCAAACATGCATGAAATTATCGCGCGAGGCGGAAGGCCTTTGCTGATCTCCGATGCGGAAGGCATCGCGAAGGCCGGCGAGGTTTGGGCGGCGATTGAAGCGCCGGCCTGTGATCCGATGACAGCGCCGATTGTTTATGCCGGTCCGATTCAGATGCTTGCGTATTTCACAGCGACGACCAAAGGCACAGATGTTGACCAGCCCCGCAATCTCGCGAAGTCCGTGACGGTGGAGTAAGGTTTAAGCCGGTCTTTCATCCCAACAGTCGATAACCGGAGCGTCGCCGCTTTCAATCCGAACGCGTCCAAAGGCGCCGGTGCGCAGTTTTCTTGGAAAGACGGCCGCGGTTTTGCCGACATCAAGCGCGAAGCGGGCGACGCCATTGCTGGTGACGCAGAGGATATGCGCGTCAGCGCCATAGTCTGAAGCTTTGTTAAAGAACTGCCGCCAGGCGTTTTGCAGGTTAGCGGCGTCAACAGCCCAGCCTGGCGGCGCGATGGCGTCGTTATCCCAGCGTTTGAGCGCCTCGGCCCCAATCCGTTCAATGACTTTTTCTTCGGGCTGATTTTCGTCAGGACCGTAATCGATTTCAGTAAGAAAGGGCTCCGATTTTATCGAGATCTCGCAGCCTGTGTGTTTAGCGATCGCCTCTGCTGTTTGTCGCGTGCGCTGCAAAGGGCTGCAATAAGCGGCGTTGAATGCAATCGCCGCGTTCCGGAAATGATCGCCAAGCGCAGCAGCTTGCATCTCGCCCGATGCGCTGAGCGGCAAATCTGTGCGCGCGCCGACCCGGCGAACCGTTTCACCGGGATCGAACGTATTGCCGTGCCGCACGATATAAAGAACCGCCATATCTAGCTGTCCGCTTGATCGCCATGCTCAGCGATTAGCGCCTCAAGGCGCGCAAGGTCTTCCGGCGTATCGACCCCGCTGGTCGAGAGCGGGGTCGGCTGAACGACGACGCATTCAATGCGTATGTTGTTCTCTAGAAGACGCAACTGTTCAAGTCCTTCTATTTGTTCGTATCGGGAGGGCTTTAGTTTTGTGAATTGTTCAAGCGCGCTGCGCCGAAATCCGTAAAGGCCGATATGCTGAAAAACAGGAGAAAGCGCACTTTTTTCCCGCAGGCTCGTTTCGTTGCGAATTTGCGGCAAGATTGACTTTGAAAACCACACTGCTTGACCTTCGGCGCCAATGACGCAGGTCGTGCCGCTATGAGGCGTTGTCCGCTTTTGGCGGCGCAATTCGTCGAGCGCGGACCAGGTCAGTTGATAGCACGGTGTTGCGACCTCTGTATCGCTTTGCTCAAGCGCCTCGCTGACTGCCTTGAGATAGGAAACGGGCGTAAACGGCGCATCGCCCTGCAGATTGATAACAAACTTTGCTTCCGGCGCTGTTAAGTCCACAGCGGCGAGCGTCCTGTCGGAACCGCTGGCGAGCGCTGGGTCGGTCATCACGGCGCGCGTGCCGTTTTGCGCACAATGCTCCATAATGCGCTCGTCATCCGTGGCGACAACATAATCCGTTTCCGGCAACGTTTCTGATGCCTTTTCGGCCTGCAGGGCTGCGCGTTTGATCATGGAAACGCCGGCGATCTCAGCCAGCGGTTTTCCCGGAAATCGGGTTGAGGCGTATCGCGCCGGAATAACAATCAGGGTGCGAATGGCCATGACTATAAGACTTACTCAGAAAACCCATGAAGCGAGCTTCTTGCTTTGGCGACGCTGTCGATCGCTTGAAGATCGTCTATAAATTTCGCGAGCAGCTTCAACGGGATCATGTTCGGACCGTCGGAGGGCGCCTTATCCGGGTCGGGATGGGTTTCTGCGAAGACGCCTGCGATCCCAACGGCGACAGCCGCTCTCGCCAAGGTGGGGACCATCTCTCGCTCTCCGCCCGAAGCGCCGCCTTGTCCGCCGGGCTGCTGGACCGAATGGGTGGCGTCAAAGACAATGGGCGCGCCGATTTGCGCCGCCATCGTCGGCAATGCGCGAAAATCGCTGACGAGCGTATTATAACCGAAACTGGCGCCGCGTTCCGTCACCAATACGCGCTTCGCGCCGGCGCCGACCGCTTTGGCGACCACATGTTGCATATCCCAGGGCGCCAAAAACTGCCCCTTCTTGATTTTGACGACGCGGCCAGTTTGCGCCGCCGCGATAATCAGGTCGGTTTGCCGGCATAAAAAGGCCGGTATTTGCAGGACATCGACGACTTCGCCTGCGGGCGCGCAATGCTCGCGTTCATGCACATCCGTGACGACCGGCAGGTTCAGGCTTTCGCGAATTTCTGCAAATACCGGGAGGGCCTCTTTCAGGCCCATGCCCCGGGCGCTTTTCAGGCTTGTGCGGTTCGCCTTGTCGAACGAGGATTTATAAACAAGACCGATCCCTCGGGCGTCGGTAATTTCCTTCAAGGCTGCGGCGACTTCCATGGCATGGGCGCGGCTCTCCATAGCGCAGGGCCCGGCGATGAGGGAGAGCGGCTGGTCATTGCCGAAGCGCACAGTCGTTGTTCCGCAGGAAATTTCTACAATCGGGTTCGGGCGTTGATCCATAAGGATTTGTGTTCCAAAAAGAGACGAGCGCCTTTGAGCGCATGCCGGCAGTCATATTAGACAGCCTGTCCGTTTCGCGATAGCGGATGTGATGAATAAGATAATGAGCGACGACGAACAATGGCGCTGGCAAGCGATATAGCGGCCGATGTGATCGGTCTTGAGATGAAGGGGCTGGAAGCGCTGCGTGTCGCGCTGGCGGATAAGACGACGCCGCTCGCGCGGGCCTTTGCCGACGCCGACGCATTATGCGCCGATGTTGAGGGGCGGATTGTCACGACGGGCATGGGGAAGTCCGGCCATATTGCGCGAAAAATCGCCGCCACCTTCGCATCGACCGGAACGCCGGCAAGTTTTGTTCATCCGGCTGAAGCCAGTCACGGCGACCTTGGCATGGTTGGACGCAATGACGTTATTCTGGCGTTGTCGCTTTCCGGCGAGACCTCGGAGCTGGGTGACCTTGTCGCCTATAGCGGCCGGTTTGAAATCCCGTTGATTGCTGTAACCGCGGGTGTTGAGTCAACGCTTGCCCGCGCCGCTTCTGTCTGTCTGACCTTGCCGGCGGCTGATGAAGCCTGCGCCGTCACGCCCGCGCCGACAACCTCGACTGCAATGATGCTTGCGCTCGGCGATGCGCTGGCGGTCTCCGTGTTGCGCCGAAAAGGATTCACTGCGAGTGAGTTTCAGACTTTTCACCCCGGCGGCATGCTCGGGGCTGCACTCAAGCGGGCGGTCGATCTCATGCACCACACCAATATGCCGCTTTGCTCAACTGGAGACACGCTCGAAAAAGCCGTCGAGATTATCAATCAGGGCGGTTTCGGCTGCGTCGGCGTTGTCGACGAGACAGAGCGTTTGTGCGGCATGCTTACCGATGGCGATTTACGCCGTCATTTCGACAGCGCGCAGGCCAACAGCACGGTTCGCGATATCATGACGAGGGCGCCGGCAGTAGTTACGGAAGATGCGCTCGCCGGCGATGTGCTGGCGCTCTTTTCCACACGCAAGATTACGGCGGTATTCATTGTGAACGAGGCGCAACACCCGGTTGGCCTCGTCCATGTGCATGATTGCTTGATGACCGGCGTCATCTGACGCCGGGTGCTTCCTATTCCGCTTCGACGTCTTTTTTGGTTTCGTCTTTCAGTCTGAGCTTATACTTCAGCAAAAACTGTTCATTCATGACACGGAATTTCTTGACGACTTTGTCAGCGTCTTCCTTGGAGCCGTAACCGCACGCTGCCATTTTCACATCGACTTTGTCGTCATCGTCGACGAGGATATCGCGGCGCAAAATCATAGGATGCGCGGGATGGCCTTCCTTGGTGATTGTAAATGAGATTGGATTAACCCCGTAAGCAACTTGTGTTTCATTCTGAGACAGGAGTTCGATGCCTTCGATCTCCAGCGCTGACGTTTTCAGATTGTCGAACCCGAGCGTGCAATCAAGCTGCAGATCGTCGTCTTCGTAAAAATGCGGCGGTTTTTCATCTTCAGCTGCTGTCGTCGCAGCAAACATGAGCAACGAGATGGCGCTGGCGCTTATAGTCATTGAAATCCCCCGGGACTGTCCAAAGTTAAAATAGGCCTGGCTGGCCGCTGCGAAAAAAACGCAAGGGCGGCGCCATGTCAAATGTTGACAGTGAGATGAGGCGCTTTCAGGGCGGCCTTGGTCTCGTTTTACCTTAAAATGGGGTCTTGAAGGCTCCGAAATCGGGAGCGGCCGCATCTTTTTCAGACAAAACAACGGCTTCCGGCGCCGCCGGCCAGTCGATATTAAAGTCAGGAGAGGCCCAATGCACAGCCCCGTCTGCGGCTTTATCGTAGAAATTTGTGACTTTGTAAGCGACGAGCGTATCGGGTTCGAGGGTCATAAATCCGTGCAGAAATCCGGCCGGGGCCAAGAGCTGTTTGCGATTATCCGCAGACAGCTCCGCGCCGACCCAGCGCCCGAAGGTGGGCGAGCGTTCGCGAATGTCAACCGCGACATCGAAGATGCGCCCCTTTAAGACGCGGACAAGTTTATCCTGTGCGAATGGCGGCGCTTGATAATGGAGGCCGCGGACAGTGAATTTCTTTGTAGAGAAAGACTCATTATCCTGAACGAAAGTCAGTCCTGTGACGAATTTTTCAAACTTGTTTTTCGTATATGTTTCTGTGAAATATCCGCGTGAATCCTGAAAAACCTGCGGTGTGAATATTTTTACTTCCGGAATTTCGCAATCGACGACATCCACTTTTAGCGCCCTTTTGTTTTTACGGATTTTTCTTCGAGCACGCGCAGAAGGTATTTTCCATACCCGCTTTTTTCAAGCGGCTGAGCAAGCGCTTGCAACTGATCTGCTGTGATAAATCCCTTGCGATAAGCGATTTCTTCCACACAGCCGATTTTAAGCCCTTGGCGATCTTCAACAGTCTCCACAAAGTGCGCAGCCTGTAGAAGAGAATGGTGCGTGCCTGTATCAAGCCAGGCGAACCCTCGTCCCATAAGCTGCACTTGAAGCGCGTCGTCATGGAGATACATCTCGTTGAGCGTAGTGATTTCCAGCTCGCCGCGCGCAGACGGCTTTACCTTCTTCGCGCGCTCACACACGGTTTCATCGTAAAAATAAAGTCCGGTTACAGCGTAATTTGATTTCGGGCGCGCCGGTTTTTCTTCAATGCTGATCGCGCGCCAGTCCTCGTCGAATTCCACAACGCCGTAACGCTCAGGGTCGGTGACGTGGCTGCCGAAAACCACAGCGCCGGCCTTAAGCGCGGCGGCGCTTTCAAGCATTGCCGGCAAGCCGTGACCGTAAAAGAGATTATCGCCCAGAATGAGCGCGGCTTTCTCTCCGCCGACGAACTCTTCGCCGATGATAAAAGCCTGCGCCAGCCCCTCCGGTTTGGGTTGCGCGGCATAAGACAGCGAAACGCCCCACGCTGCGCCGTCGCCGAGAAGCCGCTGAAAGTTCGCCTGATCTTCCGGCGTTGTGATAATCAGAATATCCCTGATGCCTGCGAGCATCAGTGTCGACAACGGGTAATAAATCATCGGTTTGTCGAAAATCGGCAGCAGCTGTTTTGAAGTCGCCTTGGTCACCGGATACAGCCGGGTTCCCGAACCGCCAGCGAGAATGATGCCTTTCATGATGCTTCCTACTCCTTTGAGCTGAGCCCCAGGCGATCGTTTTCAAAGCCGCGATTGAGGATCGCTCGCCACCAATCCCTGTTTTCAAGATACCATTCCACGGTTTTCTTCAGGCCGTCCTCCACCGTGACCGATGGACGCCAGCCGAGTTCGCGCTCTATTTTGCCGGCGTCAACCGCGTAACGAAGATCATGCCCCGGCCGATCGGTGACGAACTCAATCAGGCTTTCATAGGGCTCCGGCGATGGAGCCAGTTCATCCATAATTTTGCAGATGCTTCGCACAAGGTCGATATTTTTACGCTCATTGTTGCCGCCGACATTATAGGTTTCGCCGAGAACGCCTTTTTCGAGAATCAAAAGCAACGCATCGGCATGATCGTCGACATAAAGCCAGTCGCGAACGTTTTCACCTTTTCCATAGACAGGTATTGGCTCTTTTCCCAAAGCTTTCAGGATAACAACCGGAATGAGCTTTTCAGGAAACTGAAAGGGGCCGTAATTGTTAGAACAGTTGCTGGTTACGACAGGCAGAGCGAAAGTCTCGCCCCAGGCGCGTACGAGAAAATCAGAGCTTGCTTTCGATGCAGAGTAGGGGGAATTCGGCCGATAAGGGGTTTCTTCTGTAAACAGACCGGTTTCGCCTAAAGCGCCATAGACTTCGTCAGTCGAAATATGGTGAAAGCGAAACTTCGCTTTCCGTTTTGCTTCAAGGCGCTCGAAATATCGCCGGCATTCTGCGAGCAGCGTATACGTCCCAAGAATGTTTGTTTCGATGAACGCGCCTGGTCCGTCGATCGAACGATCGACATGAGATTCGGCGGCTAAGTGCATCACCGCATCCGGTTGGTGATTATCGAGGGCCGACCGAACCGCGGCGGCGTCGCAGATATCGCCTTTGACGAACGCGTAACCGGCGTGGTTCTCATATCCCGTCAAGTTCTCAAGGTTCGCAGCGTAGGTCAGCTTGTCGAAATTGATGATTTCAAGGTTGCGGTCGAGCGCCATGCGAACAACCGCAGAGCCAATAAAACCGGCGCCGCCTGTCACCAAGATTTTCATCATTTAACTCCTGCGGCCGATGCCGCCAGCGTTGGTAGCCGCCACGGACATGCCGGAGCTTTGCTGCAAGATCAATAAAGACGATCGGTGCAATGTAGTGCAAACGACTTAAAAAGCTCCGAACGCCAAGGGTTGGGCTGCAAGAGCGGCGCCCGTTAACGTTTGCGAAGGGCGCTGTCGTCAAATAGGAATGCGGACTTTCGCTGGAGCGGTTTTGACAAAGCGACTGAAAACAGCCCGCCCGATAAAGGAAAAGCGGCGAGGGCGTCTGCGTCAAGACCGATTTTGGCGGAGGTGACGAACAAGCGATCCTCGACGATTGTAAGGCTGGTCGGTCTTTGCGCCGGGATTGGAATCTCCTCCATCAGTCCGCCTTCACGGGAGAACCGGCGAACCGCGCCGCCGTCCCAGAATGCGACCCATAGACATCCTTCACAGTCTACTTCCATGCCATCGGGATAGCCGTTCTCGGCGGCAAAAGTCATGAAAGGCGCCTTGTCCTCCATATCGGTTCCATCGGTCTTTGCCCGGAAAATCACTTGTCTTGCAGAATCGGTCATATAGACGAGGCCGCGTTCCGGGTCGAAGGCCGGGCCATTGGTGACCATAACATTGTCGTTCAGCATCGTCGCTGAGCCGTCCGGCGCCAGACGCCACCATGCGCCGGAAACGGCCTTCTCTGCATCATCCATCGTGCCCGCCCAGAAGCCTCCGGCGGGGTCGACTTTCCCGTCATTAAAGCGATTGCCGGGCTTGTCGCTTTCTGGGTTAGTGATTGGAGACAGGGCTGGCGATGCGCCATCAAGATCCAAAAAGGCAAAACCATCGCGGTAAGCACAGACATAACCGCCCGCCTGCGCCAGGCCGAGTGCGCTGACAGCGCCAGTCATGTCAAAGTTTTCTGTCCTGCCGGTTGCAGGGTCATGCCGGAAAACCCTGTTGCTCTTGATGTCGAGGAAGAGAAGGCGTTCACAGCGCGGATCCCATAATGGACCCTCGCCCAGGAGCGCCGCAGTTTCGGCAACGCAGGAAACAGCGCCGGCCGCGACGCGTTCAGTCATCGGTCAGGCCGGATCGTGAAGACGCGACAGAACGCCGCCATCGGCATATAGCGTGGCGCCGGTCAGGAAGGAGGCGTCCGGACTAACAAGAAACAGGGCAATGCGCGCGATCTCATCCGTTTCTGCAATTCTTTTCATGGGGTGCACATTTTTAAGCGCTTTCAGCGCAGCTTCATTTTTCTCAAACCCTGCTTTCAGCATCGGCGTGGCGGTGGCGGCGGGGGCGAGCGTGTTCACCCTGACATCCGGACCAAGGTCGACGGCAAGCGCGCGCGTCATGCCGTGTAGCGCAGCCTTTGATGTCGCATAAGCCGAAAATCCAGGTTTAGTCGCCTGCGCATGGACAGAGCCTATGTTCAGTATAGATCCTTTACTGGACTTCAGTTCAGGCAAAAACGTTTTCGCCAGCAACATTGGCGCGACCGCATTAACCGCCAGTGATTCCACGATGGCGTCTGCGGAAAGAACGTCCAGCTCGCCAAGGTGCTGAACAGCTGCATTATTTATGATTGCCGCTAGCGGATGGCTGTTCGCCATCGTGAGAACTTCATCGCGAAATTCTAAAAGGGTCTGCGGATTTCGGGCAAAATCACCGATATCGGCGTTAATGAAATTGGCGTCTTCTTCACCCGCGCCGGGCGTTCGTCTATCAACGCCGATGACATTCCATCCGTCCTCTGAAAAGGCTTTCGCCAGCGATTGCCCGATACCGCCACGACGCCCCGTAATAAGGACGCTGCGGGTCATGACTTTGTTCCAAGGAAACTGGCGATTTTGTCGATCGCTATCCGGCTGACCCGGCGCACCGCGTCGGCGGAATTCGATCCATTGTGGGAGCCGAAAATACATTTGTCGTAACGGCGCAGCGGGTTGTCCGCAGCCATAGGCTCGACTTCAAACACATCCAGCGCTGCGGAATGAACAATGCCTTGCTCCAGCCCGTCCAGAAGCGCGGCTTCTTCTATTACCGGCCCTCGCGCCACATTCACAATGCGAACGCCGGGTTTAAGCTCTTTGAGCGTGCCCTCGTTAAACATATGATGTGTTGCAGGATTTAAAGGACACGTGAAGACAATGAAATCCGCCTCGTTGAGTCGCTCCGGCCATGCGGCTGTTTCAACTTCGATGCCGGCGACGGGCTTATAGGCAGGATCATAAACAACGATGCGGGCATCACAAGCGTGCAGACGTTTTGCCGTATGCGAACCGATATCACCGAAACCAACCAGCGCAACGGTTCGTCCGGCAATGGAAATGCCAGATGGTTTCGGCCACCCGTTCTTCAAACGGATCTCGCGATCGATAAAATAAGTTTCACGCGCCAAGCCGAGTACATAGGCGAGGGCGACGTCGGCCACTTCGCCGCCAAAAACGCCGGGCGTGTTCTCAACAGGGAGCCCGGCGTCTCGAAAGGCTCCAAAATCAACATTGTCGACGCCAACGCCCCATTTGACGGCGGCTTTTAAGCGGCCTGCGGCGGCGGCTTCAATAACGCGTCGCGTCGCGGGATCATCCCCAATGATCCATCCGTCATATTGAGGGGTGAGTTCGATCAACTCGTCTTCACTCAGGACCTGCGCAACTTTGGCTGGCGTAAAATCGAGCCCGGAAGCGTCGAAATCGCCGGCGAATTCATCAATCAAGCCCAGCATTGGCGGGCAGGTCACAAGAACATTGGGTCGAGACATCGAAATGGCTTTCAGGTTTCCGGCGGCAGTTCGCCATTTGCGACGCGCATCAGCAAGGATTCGGCGATATACCAGTCAGACGGCTCATCAATGTCGACCGATTCAATCGCCGGCGTTTCATACATTACCGGCCGGGCGCCTATGCGCGCTTTTGTGTTGCGGAAACTCTGCGCTGTGAACAGATACCCGACTGAATTTTCTTCGAGATAAGCGGGCAGGTCCTGAGTTCGAACAAGATTTTCCGGATCGTGATTGATAGGTGCGCCTTCCGGCGAATAATAGCGGGTTTGGTGGCGGTTTACGGTGAAAAGCGAGTCCACGTTCTCGCTGGCTTCTTTGGTTAAAAACTCGGCAATTATAGTATTTATTGTCTTTGTGCTGAGGAGAGGATTAGTCGTATGCGTCATGAAATAATAATCTGACGCGACATTTTTAATGTCGTCGTCAAGAACAAGATTCATGGATACAAAATCGCCGCAGATTTCCGCCTTGCGATCGCGGATCATCACCTTGCCGCCATAGTCGCCGTCATTCAGGCCGTTGTCAGCAAGAATGCCCCTCGCATCGGTGTTGATGACAACCCGGTCGATTGCGTCTGTCGCCGCAAGCGTATCCAAGATCCAGCGAAAAAGCGGCTTGCCGGCAATGTCCCGGAAGTTTTTCGAGGTTACGCGGGCGCTATGGGCTTTCATTGGCAATAACGCTGTGAGGCGTTTGGATGAGCCGATCATCTCTTTTTTACCTTGCGATTGTTCACTCAGCCGGCGCGTTTGTTTTGCTCGTGTCTGCGCGGGCGCCGCTCTGGGGTGCGCTTGGGCGATTTTTCCTCACGCGCGGATAGTAGTAGCGTTCTTTTTGCGCGCGCGACAAGGTGCGGTGCTCGTTATGGCCGCGATATGTTCCCCAATATTGCATCAGACGAAACATACAGATTTCAGGCGCCTTTGCCCAAAACCGGCGTTCCCGCAACGCGGCTGAAAAATCATTGAAAACGCCGGCTGAAAAGTATCGGAAAAAATCGCCGATATTGAAATGCACTTCCGGCATGATCTCCCGAAGTGTAAGAGCCTCGCGATAATAACGCCGGCGGGTCTGTGAAAAGGTTTCCTCGTGAATATGGATTACAGGCGCGTCGGCGACATAACCGACACTGCCGCCGTCATTCACAATTGCCTTGCCGAGCACCATATCTTCAAGGCCCGTGACGGCTTCGTCGAATTTGTATTTCTCCCACACCGACTTTCGCACAGCCGAATTAGCGTTATTCGCGAAGAAACCTTCCTGAGGCAAATCGCTGTGGCCGGGAAAGTATTGCGCAAAAACCTGATGTTCGGAAAACCGGCTCACTTCATGTCCCAGTTGACGGCCATATGCATAATCGACGGCGCCATCGCGTAAAGGCGCGATAAGCCGTTCGAGCCAATGATTGTTCGCCGGAATGCAATGAGCGGAGATGAACACCAGATAGTCGCCGGTCGCTGCTTCGCAGCCATAATTGAGGGACCGGCCGAAAGTGAAATCAGCTTTTTTGATATGCACGACACGGCAGTCATGCTGCTCTGCAATCTCAATCGTTCGGTCTGTAGATCCTGAATCGACCAGAATGATTTCAACGTCGCCGTCATAATCCTGACGCCGGCAAGCCGTCAGGGCGTCGCCGAACCATTTTTCTTCATTTAATGCACGAAAGACAATGCTGACCCGTTCTGCCGACATGACGTCTGTCCCGGTTTTAGCGCCTTGATATCAATTCATCATGCTTATGCCGCAGTCGCTGCGGCGCGAAAAGCCCCCTTTTCGCATCGTCAACGTGAATTTTGAGTACGCTCCAGATCTGAAATGCGCGCGCGAAGGGCTGCGAGTTCGCTGTCCTGACGTTGCAAATGCGCAAGAATTGCGTGGCGGACATAGAGAAAAGCCGTTGCCGCCATAAAGCCTGCGATTGAAAGCGCTAGGGTCGCAAGTAAACTGACTGATGTTGGGCGCGTCAGCGCCGCCCAGCCGCCAATGATGAAAATCCACAAAACAGCCAGCGCGAATAAAGCAGTTGCGTATTTTCTTAGAAAAGAAAGCCCCCGTTTGTGTTGGGGTTTTGCGGGTTCTGGGGCTGGCGCAATAGCTAACAGCGGTTCTTCCCGCCCAGACGGGAGCGCGCCGTCTTTGAGAAAATCATTCAGTTCAATGAAGGGCAAGCAGCGTAAAGCTGACCGGCGGTTCGCATTAAGCGCCTGAACGCCCGCGCCTTCGAGGCGCGCCGCCGCTTGTCGCCAGGCGTTTAAGTGAAGGTCAGGACGCGGATTAGGAATATTATAGCGATCGCCCGGTTGCTGATAATCATCGAAGAAATAATTTGGATTGCTGCGTTTCTCGACAATTTCCAGTTCAATGCCGTTGCGCTTTTCGGCCCCCTCGACGATTTCTTTATACTGAAGGTCAATCCCAAGCAGAACGATTTTTTTATAGCCCATTTCGCCCGCCCATAGAGCGGCATGAGCGCCGGTCGTTGGCGGGTCCATAGACAACAGAGGCTTTGTCTCACGCTGAGCGTCAAAATTGACGACCTGTTCAGAATTCGCAATAACGCCTAACTCTTCAATGACATTATTACGGAGTAAAAATTTCTTTATGCGACCTTCTTCGATTAATTCGGTAATCGCATCCTTGTGCGAAAGGCCGACAACCAAATCAACGCATGCATAATATTGAGGCCTCCAGTCGATTTGACGCCAATATCGATAAGCGGCGTTCATGCCGATGGTTGCGTATTCGCTGAGTGAAACGAGCGACACGCCTTTCAATGAAGGCCCATTGCCAATGATGAAAGCGGTGCTGTCATCAGCCTTGACTTTTGGACCTATCGCTGCGGTTTGGTTCATTATAACTGAAATATTACTTATTATACGGATAAACGTGCGTTTTCATAATTATCAATAAACCATTGGTATGTGTCGGCCAGCCCTTCTTCCAGCGCAATCGATGGGCGCCAACCCAAGGATTGGAGCTTTTCGCCTGACATTAACTTGCGCGGCGTTCCGTCTGGTTTCGACAAGTCGAATTCCAAATCGCCTTCAAGGCCGACAATCTTCATTACCGCACGCGCCAGATCCGCGATCTCGATGTCAGTTCCAGAGCCGACATTTACATGCTGTGCGCCGGAGTAATTTTTCAACAGAAACACCAATGCGTCGGCGCAGTCGTCAACATGCAAAAATTCTCGCCGAGGTTTGCCTGACCCCCAGATCGAGAGATTTTTTTCATCCTTTGCCTTGGCGTCATGAGCCTTCCGCAACAGTGCTGGAATGACATGGCTTGCGGCTAGGTCAAAATTATCGCCAGGTCCGTAAAGATTAGTCGGCATGGCGGAAATGTAATCGACGCCGTGTTGTTTGCGATACGCTTCGCAGAGTTTAAGGCCGGCAATCTTTGCAATCGCATACCATTCATTGGTTGGCTCCAACGCCCCAGTCAATAGTGCGTCTTCGACGATCGGCTGATCTGCGAATTTCGGATAGATGCAAGACGAGCCCAGAAACAGAAGCTTTTCCACGCCTGATCTGAATGCGCTCTCGATGACATTTGTTTCAATAGCAAGATTCTCATAAAGAAAGTCTGCAGGATACGTGTCATTGGCGAGAATGCCGCCCACTTTTGCCGCCGCCAGCACGACGGCGTCGGGGCGTTGTTCCGTCATCCATACTCCAACGGCGGACTGGTCGCGCAAATCCAGATCCTGGCGATTGGCGGTTAGCGTCTCGCACCCCTCGTGTTCCAGGCGGCGCAGAACTGCGGCGCCGACCATGCCGCGATGACCGGCGATGAATATGCGTTTTCCTTGAAGGTTAAAACTTCTATTGCTCATAAGAAACTCAACGCCTTGATAAAGTCGTCGATGCGGGACTTGTTCACACAGACAAGATCGGTCTGTATCAGATTGAGCGTTTTGCGAAACTCAGCAAATTCTGCGTCATAACGCTTCCACGATTTTCGTTTTAAGCCTGTCCAGGCGGTCTTTCCCGTCGACAAAGGCATATCTTTTTTCAAAACGTTGAAGTGACGCTCAGCTTCGTCTGTGGGGTCGCCGAGAAACAAGTACGGCGTATCGAATACCATAAAGTCATTATCTTCTATGAAATCTATGAGGCCTTTCTGGCCGCTGAATTCGACCCACATCAAGGCGACTGAGGGCAAAAGCCGGGTCATGCCTTTCAACGCATTTAATTCTCCACCTTGAAGATCAAGTTTAATAACGCCGATATTTGCGTCTTCAGGCAGCTCTTCATCCGCTCGCACGCAAGGGACATCGAAATAGTCTCCAGGCAGGTCTTCACAGTCAGTTAAAAAACCGATTGAGCTATAGCCGGAAAGCTTTCCATTCGCCCATTTGGAGTTTTCAGATACTGTTTGACGAACATAAAATCGGCCAATTTTCTCTCTCTCAGCCAAAGCTTTAGGGACGAGTATGATATTTTCTTTAAGGTTTTCAAAGAATCGATGATTGCCCGGAAAGGGCTCAAACGCATAACACTTTGTTTTTGGCGCCATGCCGTGAAGCAAGTGCTTTGCGACATTGCCGGATCCGGCGCCGCCGTCCAGAAGGTTTCCAAGGTTGATGTTCGCTTTTTGAAAAGCAACCAAGAGCGGATGAAGTGAATCAATCGGCTTTACTGAAAATAATTCATTCATCTCTGACCAATCTTAATACCGCAAGCTCGGGCCTTGTGGGGGCTCTAAGCGGTGCGATCGTTCCGCCAGGTTTCGCGTTCCATCAGCGCCAGGTCCCCTCTCACCATTTCTTTGACAAGATCCGGGAACGCAGTTGTGTGAGTCCAGCCAAGATGTTTTTCAGCTTTGGAAGGATCGCCGATCAATAAATCGACCTCCGTCGGACGGAAGTAGCGCGGGTCAATTCGAACGAGCGGCTTTTGCGTATCCCGGTCAACGCCGATTTCTTCAACGCCCTCGCCGGACCACTCGATAGTTCGTCCGACTTCTGCAAAGGCCAGCTCAACAAACTCTCGCACGGAATGGGTTTCCCCCGTGGCGAGAACCCAATCATCGGCGGTGTCATGCTGTACAATGCGCCACATGCCTTCGACATAGTCGCGCGCATGGCCCCAATCCCGTTTTGCATCGAGGTTTCCAAGATACAGCGTCTCTTGAAACCCTTTCTCGATGGCCGCCACCGCGCGCGTAATCTTTCGCGTCACAAAGGTCTCGCCCCGGGTCGGCCCCTCGTGATTGAACAGAATGCCGTTGGAGGCATGTATGCCGTAAGCTTCACGGTAATTGACCGTGATCCAGTAGGCGTAGAGTTTTGCGGCCGCATATGGCGAGCGCGGGTAAAAAGGCGTCGTTTCGCTTTGCGGAATTTCCTGAACCTTGCCGTAAAGTTCGGACGTGGAGGCCTGATAAAACCGGACCGTCTCTTCAAGGCCTAAAATGCGGATCGCCTCAAGCAGCCGAAGCGTGCCGACGGCGTCCGCATTAGCTGTGTATTCCGGCGTTTCGAAGGAAACCTGAACATGGCTTTGGGCCGCAAGGTTATAAATCTCATCCGGCTTTGCCTCCTGGACCAGGCGAATGAGGTTTGTTGCGTCCGTAAGGTCGCCATAGTGCAGGAAAAAAGACGTCTCATGTTCATGCGGGTCAGCATAGAGCGCATCGATCCGCTCCGTGTTGAAAGACGACGACCTGCGCTTAAGGCCGTGAACTATATACCCTTTTTCAAGCAACAGGCGGGCTAGGTAGGCGCCGTCCTGGCCGGTGACGCCGGTGATAAGAGCGATTTTCTGGGACATCGAGCAACCGATACGCTAAATATTTGAAGTCGCGTTATTGAACGAATAAGTCACCACTCGCAAGCGCCAACATTGTGAGGCTCTTATGCGGGTCAACCGGCGCTGTTGAACAGCCTTAGATGCAGATTTCGGTCTGCTCGGCGCTATTTTACCTTACCGACGATTTCCTTGCTGCCGTCGGAATGGGGTGACCAGTTTGGCTTATATGAATTCCAGTCGAGCTTTTGGACATCGTCTGGTCCGCTATATGAGACCGAGGAAGGCGACCCTTGAGGGACAACATCAACGTCATTCGTCCAGAGCCCGCGCTCGTGGATCTTTTTCAAAAACTCTGGTCTCCCGCGCAATTCTGAGAACGGAACATTGCGCGCTAAAACCGCCAACCGATCCGGGTTGTCTATGGATCGCTCTGCAATTGGGTCAAGGCCGACCATTCGAAGGATGCCGAGCATGGATGATCTGGACGGCCGCCAATACGTCGTGGTTTCTTTCATGGACCCGGTCACCGCGTTAAGCTCCATGATTGGGCGCGTTTCCTGACCCATGTAAGCGCTTTCGAGAACCAGCAAGCCATTCGGCTTAAGGAGTTGTCGGCATTTGATGACGGCGTCGGTAGGCTTAAGCATGTGGTAGAGAACGCCGGTACAAATGATCACATCGAATTTTCGATCCGGAATGCGCTCAAGGATATTGTCAAATGTTGTTTCGGTAAGATAGTCGACATCGAGTTTCAACGCTTCGCGAGCAATGCGCCAGGGGGGCGACATTTCTTCGAGCACGTCAGTTGCGGTTACCGATTTCGCGCCGCGCATCGCCATGCCAAAAGCTGACAGCCCGTGCACAGTGCCGATATCAAGACAATCCATTCCAGTGAAATCAATATGTTGCATCAAATCCAGCGCTGGAAATAGCGTGATATTTTGTGGTCCGCCTTGCTTGAAACGGCCAGGGGTTTGGAAATCGCCTAGGTCCAACGCGTGAAACCAAGTGTGGCGGCTCGCCGCCGTTTTGAGATCCTGCTCCGTCATTTCGAACTCCTGTAAGATAGCGCGGCCAGGCCGGTATAGCCGTCAAGTGCAGATGAAAATATTTGTGTTTGTGGATACCAGAAGAGAGGCGAACCGATGTTTCTGATCTTTTTCAGCATTCCCTCCACGCAACTGGCTCCGGTTAAATCGAATTCGCCATTCCGTCAAATGAAGGCGTTGTGCGCTGAGTGTTTTTTGATATGAAGCGCAAACTTTCGCTTTAATGCGCGCTAGTTGCGCCGACGCAAAGCGGGTCGTTTATCGGGTCGGTCAGAAATGAATTATTACTCTTGATTTGAGGGCGCTGTGAAAATCTCCGTTATTTCGCCAAGTTTCAATCAGTCGGCTTTCATCGAGAAGACGATAGAGTCCGTTGCGGGGCAGTCATATAGCGAAAAAGAACACTTGATCGTCGACGGCGGTTCAACTGACGGATGTGTCGATATTATTCGCGAGAGTGAACGAACGTTTTCCCACCTTCGATCTGTGATCGAGCCTGATCGAGGGCAAGCAGATGCAATCAACAAAGGGTTCAGGGAATCTGACGGCGATATTCTCACATGGCTGAATACGGACGATAAATACTATACAGAACATGCCTTGGCGTTGATTGCTGAGATGTTTCAGAAAAATCCAGATGCTGATGTAATTTATGGAAGGGGGATGCGGCTTGATCCAGAAGGACGCCCAATAAAAGAGGCTTTCATTAATCGCAATATTACTGACGCTGGTTCCTTGAAAGCATCGATGGGGATTTTTCAACCAAGCCTGTTTTTTCGGCGGCGAGTATTTGAGGCGGTTGGCGGCCTGAGTGAGGACTACAATCTGCAACTCGATTATGAGTATTGGATTCGGATGTTGCAGGCTGGATTCCAATTTCATTTTCTCGATGAGATCATCGGTGCGGCAGTTGTTCATGCTGATGCAAAAAGCACCCGTGACCGTCTTTATCAATTAAGTGAGTGTATTAGCCTTATTGATGAAAAATATGACAGCGTGCCGGATGAGTGGATTGGTCGTTTTGCTGATTTTTTTGCATCCAGGCGCGATCAGAAAACAGGCGCTGTAACGCTGAATGCAGAGGAGCAAGAAACATCAAGCGCGGTACAGCCCATATTACGCCGTTTACTGAGTGATGATTCAAAATCATTATCTCATCACTCAAAGCGCAACATTATAACTAGCTTTGACAGTAAATATTTTCAGCAGGGCTTAAATCTCATAGCAAGTCTCCATCGAACGAGCTTTGCTTCGTTTGACCGGATTTTTGTTTACTCGCTCGATTTGACGGTTGCGGAACGTGCGCGACTCGAAAGTCTGTATAAGGTCCAGGTTGTTGATTATTCTGAGCCCGCGCCGGAAGGCTTTTCCGATTTTTATGATCCGAGCGGACGCGCTTATAAAGTTGACGCTATCGCCGGTAAGGGATTGGATATTGATGACGGCGCGCTCATTCTTTGGATGGATGCGGGTCTGGTCTGTTGCAGCGATATTGATGAAGTGTTTTCCCTTATCGATGCGAAAGACTTTTTCATCACAGACCATGACGATAGCGACTCCTGGCCGCTGTTCAATGTAAATTTTTTACATCCTGATGCCTGCAAGGCTTTAGGGGCAAGCGTTGATGATTTGTTGGCCCCGCAATATTGTTCTGCGCTGGTTGGCTACAAGGCGGGCGGTGCTTATCAATCATTAATTGATAAAGCGACAGTGTTGGGGCGTCGCCGCGATATTGTAATGTGGCCAAAGGTTTTGCGCCGAGAGGAAAAAGTAAAAAAACCGCATACGGCGCAAGAAAATCATCAATATAGAGACGAAATTCTAGCTGATCCAGGTTTGCGGTCTAGCCTCGACGTTGATGATATCTATGATCGTTTTCACTATTACGGTCATCGAACCCAGTCAATTTATTCAATCCTTGCGCATCGGATGTCGGCGCCCGCATATTCGGCGAGTTCGTTTAGGAAAGGAAATAAGGCGTCCAGCAAAGCTGCGCAAAAAAATTGGCTGCAAGGTGCTGATAGCGTCGATGAAAATGCTACCAGATTTGAGCTTGAAACGCTTTCTGGCAGTGTTCGTCTTTATCATCATCGAGGTGTTTACACGAACCAGGCTGGCTTGGTGTTCAATGGAGCAAGCGAGCCGGCGCTAATTGTTGGAAACGGCCCCTCGCTGCGCGGTTTCGATTTCAACTTATTGCGCGGCAAGAATTGGGTGGGAATGAATGCGGCTTACCGGTACTGGGATGAGCAAGAAATTTATCCGAAAATTTATACCTGTTTCGACACGGTCGTTCAGGAGTCGCATAGGCATGAAATTAAACGGCTGATAGAGAAGCGTGAAGAATACGGCATTGCATATTTCTTTCTGCGCAAAGAATTTGTTGATTATTGGCCGGCGGCCAATGAGCTTGATTGCGTTTTCTTCCTCGAGGATTTGCAAAAGTCTGTTCGCTGGTTTGACAGAGGAAAGATCACAACAGGCAGTTTTTCACTCTATGTTTGCGCTTTCCTTGGCTTTTCTGAAGTTTATATATTGGGCGTTGACCTGAATTATGTGGAGAAATTGCCTGAGGCCAAAACTGAAGGCCGAGAGCTGGTTATCGACGAGAAAATCGATCAGAACCCAAATTATTTCTTTGACTCCTATCAGCGCCCGGGCGATCGATATAATCCGCCTAATCGGCATGCCGATATGCACTTGCGGTCATGGGTCGAGGCCGCCGCCGTATTGCAGGATTTTCCGATTAACATTTACAACGCGAACTCAAAGTCTGCGGTTAAGGTTTTTCACTTTGTCAATCGCGATGCTGCGGTTAAGGCGATTGGTTCACGTCACATGCGCGCGTATCGCGCAGCTGAACGCGCGCAGCACATTATCGCACGTCAAGATTATTGGCGACGCCAATGGCTCGAACTAATCGATGCCCAAAGTGCGTTTACGCCGTTCAGACCAACGCTTCATCAACAGGAACGACTGGCGCAATCCCTGGCTCCCTCTTTTCATCAAGCGCTTAGCCTGGCGCCGCCGCCTTCCGTAAAACCTCCTTTGGAGAAAACGCCGCCCGTACCGACGCAAACAGTGAAGCAAAAAAAGGCGATCCTGAAAAATAAAGATCAAAGCGCACAGAAGAAAAAGCTTTTGGCCCCATCTCCGCAAACCCTACCGCGCGTACTGCTTATTGATCCGACTGAGATTGGCAACGCTACGGCAACTGGCGAACTTAAGGCTTCATTATTTGCTGATTGGCCTGAGGACCGGTTGTTTCAAATATACGAAGCCGGCCCTCGTAGTTTTGGCTTTCGTCATGGCGAAAATACCGGCATTTTTCACTATTCCAGCAAGGGTGAGTTTTCTAATATCAGTAAGCTGATTGAAGACTTTAATCCAGAAATCGTTATCTATCGTCCAGCGCCTCGTTTTGGTTCGGCGGCGCGGCGTAAAGACTTTTTTGGAAACGTAAGAATCCATAATGACTTTCACCGAGCCTCTTTTCTTCTTGTTCGCCGTCAGACAGCCCCTTTGGCGCTATGGATTATGGATGACTGGCTGAATGCGCTTGAACATGACGATCCTGAGGTTTTTGCTCAGGTTGAGCGCGACTGGACCGCATTAGTCAGTCAATCAAGCCTGCGGCTCGCAATATCGGAGCCGATGGCGAATGCTTTCAAGGAACGTTACGGAAAAGCCTTTGAAGTAATTGCGAATGGCGTAGATCCAAAGGACTGGCCGTCTCCCGCCCAGACGCCAAAGCAAAATTCTTCTCTCAAAGTGCGTTATGCCGGTTCTCTCGCCAGAAACATGACTTTATCGTCCGTTCGAATGGTGGCTGAGGCGGTTGAGACTCTTGCGGCCGCAGGAACAAATATCGAGTTTGAAATTAAAACACGCGACATCTGGCATAAATCGGCTGAGCCGCATTTTGCCGAATTCCACCACACATCTTTTATTGCCGCTGATTTGCCGCTTGCAGAATACCGACGCTGGTTGCAGGGCGCTGACATTGTCGTCATCGCGTATAATTTTGATGAACGTTCAACATCTTATACGCACTATTCTCTGGCGAATAAATTACCGGAATGCTTAGCCTCCGGCGCTGCCTTATTGGCGGTTGGGCCTGCGGATATCGCGACCATGTCTGTGCTGCATAAGCACGGATGCGCTAAGTGCGTTACGGAAAATGATGTTCACCGCGTTGGCGATGCATTGAGCGCGCTTGCACAGAGTGATGCGTCTCGATTTGAGTTATCGACCAAAGCACAAAAAATCGTTTTCAAAGACTACAATATTTCAGCTGTTCGAGCGAAATTTGCGATCAAAATATCGGAGCTTCGAGAAACACGTTTAACAGAACAGCCTCGAAAAGCAGGCGCATCGATCGATGAAACAGAAATTGTTGCGTCGATTCTTTCAGATCGGCGCGGGCGTGATCATATTATGATTGACGTTGGCGCCCATGTCGGTTCGTCTGCTGCATATTTTAATAAACTTGGCTGGCGGATAATTTGTTTTGAGCCTGATGAAAAAAACAGAGCACAATTGTCAAATCGGTTTCATAGCGTTCCAGACATAGAAATCGATTCTCGGGCTGTTGGCGATACTATTCAGCGTGATGTCGCCTTTTACACTTCTGATGAGAGCACAGGCATAAGCGGACTAAACGCATTCAGGCCGACGCATCGCAAAACGGCGAAAGTCGACGTTACAACCATAGAGGAGATAGTCCGCAGCCGATCGCTTAAAAAAATCGATTTTCTGAAAATTGACGTTGAAGGTGCGGATTTCTCAGTTCTCAAAGGCATTCCCTGGGGGGCGATAACGCCTGATGTCGTTGAAGTTGAATTTGAAGACGCCAAGACCGGTCCGCTGGGACATAACTGGCGCGATATGGCTTCATATCTCTCTGACAAAGGATATGCAGTCTATATTAGCGAGTGGCACCCCATTGTGCGTTATGGCATAAATCATGACTGGCGGCGCGTCGTTCCTTTTCGTATGGACACAGAACTCACCGAGAACGCGTGGGGTAATCTTCTTGCATTCCGTAATGATCCCGGTCTCGCGGTTGTTGAGAAAAAATTTGCGGAACTTCTCGTCCTGCGTAAAGAAAAGCAAAGCAAAATGACATCAGGAAAACCTGCAGCCGATTTGAATGTCAAAGATCCGAACTTTGGAAATCGCCCGGCATATGCTGAGTTCGGCGATATGCTGCGATTGCGTTCGCCGCGTTTATTTGGGCTGCTCCAGCTTCTTCGGCGCGTTTTTGCCCGTTTGTGGCGCAGGAAGCTTTTGATCGCGCCTCTTGGTTTAGTCTTTGCAGCGCTATTTTTATCCGGCTTCTTGCCTGTGCTGTATCCTTATCGTGGATTATTATGGGGTGCGATGACAGTTTCGGCCTTAAGCGCCGGCGTCGCCTATCTTGGTTTGTGGACATATGTTCGCGTACGCACATTAAGCGCTGAAACGGCGTCTCTGAGAAACTCCGTAGAGATCCTGAAGCGAAGCCAGCGCCAGGCTGACCAGCGCGTTGAAAGCAAATTAAACGGATTGCGTGAAGGGGTTAACTCTAATCTTTCAGCCGCCAAATCTCAGCTAGAAATTCGCCTGAATTCAAATGAGCGTACAATCGCCAAGTTCGACGGCATCGCCCAGTCGATCCAAAATCAATTGCGCGAACAGGCCGACGCAAATTCAAGTCTGGCGTCGCGCTATGATTCGAAGATGGAACAAATCAGGGAAAAAATCGTAACGGCTTTCGATGCTCAAAATGAGCAAGTCACTGCGATGTTGTCGCGAACTGAGATTATTCTTGAAGACCTGATGCGGAGTGAAAACGATATTGGAGCCTTATTGACGACGGCCCGCGAGGTCGATGAAGACATGCAGTCGTTGGAAGCTGAGCTTGGCGAGGCGCGAGAAAACCGCATTGCAGTTGAGAAGAAATTTGCGTCTTTGAAAGGGGAGGCGGAGGAACTTAAAGAGCGCGCCGCGCAACTCCCCGCCATGGAAGAGCGGGCGAACACGGCTGAAGCGAAGATCGATTTTGCCGAAAAGAGACGCGTTCTCAGTGAGAATAATCTCAGCGCGCTTGAAAATAAGTATGCTGAGCTTACTTCTGTTTATGAAGATCAACAAAAGCGAATAAAAGAAATACACGAAAAACTCAGCGCCGCCCGCGATCATATAAAGGTCCTGTCCGGCGAGGCGTCCGTTTCCGACCATGACCGCAAGAGCGATAATGGATAACCGGCAACGCATACTGGCTGAGCATTATCTTGATTTGGCGATCCAGCTGATCGATGAGCATGCTCCGATAACGCGACAGTCCTTCGGAGCAAGCGATGATCCTGAGAGGGCTTTGCAAGATGCGCTTGATCTTTGCCAGGTTGAAAGTCTTGCAGATGCGGAGCCCGTGCGAACGGTCCATCACCTCTCGTGCACAGGCGGCACGTTATTTTCAAAGTCTATTGCCTCAATGGCGAATGTCCTGATGCTGAATGAAGTGGACTTTACGAGCCCTTTGCCGTCGTCTGGCAAAAACAAATCGAGTTTTGCTCCCACCGACATGATTTCGCTTATTCGCCAGGGCGATGAGAAAGCGGATGTCGATCTGATTTTGCAAATTTTTATCAATGATGTTCGCGTTTTGCGGCATGAACAGTGGAAGGTTGGGCGGGCGCTGGTGTTGCGCGACCACAGCCATAGCCATTTTCTTAACGGCGAGGATGTTTCAAATGCGCCTACTTTGCGAGACGCGCTGCTTGCGCATTTTCCCTTGCGCTCGATTCTGACTGTGCGGGACCCTGTGGATAGCTATCTGGCCATGGTCGCCCACAATTGGCATCAGCATTTCCTCCCTTCCGGTTTTGATGAATATTGCAGACGCTACCATGTTTTTCTTGACGCTTATGCGGGCGCGCCGGTGTTTAGATATGAGGACTTTGTCAACCGCCCTAAAGACGTCATGCTTTCTATTTGTGAAGCCCTGGAGCTGCAATTTTTTGACCGGTTCGAAGAGGTTTTTGATAGCTTTAAATTTTCCGGCGACAGCGGCAGAAGCGGCGGCGTTATAGAAGCGCGTTCGCGCCGTGAAGTCTCGACTGAGTTGCAGGCGGCGTTTGAAGCGTCTGAGCGCCATCCGGCCTTGCGAGACAGGCTCGGCTATCAGCCTTTTTCGTAAGGCGGCGCCAGCCTTTATCGAGCCTTATCGGTTTACTGGCAGGCGCGGCGATAAGCTGATTGTTTTTCGCCGCGGCATTTGTCATATCGGTCATCATTGACTTTGCGCCAAGGCTCATACGCCGAAGCGCCGTTGTGCACTGGATTTTGTAATTGACGTCGATTGACAAGCTTGGCGGCGAGGTCCGCATTCATTCAATCTATCACGGACTTGCCCGCTACCGGAGCGCCGTAGAGCTTGGTTGGTATGATTTTGTCGGTCGCTTCCGGCGATCGAAGATCGGCGTTCTGTGGTCGCCCATTCAAATGGGCATGTTTGTCGGCGTTATCGTCCTCTTACTGCGCAAGGGGCTTGGCGACGGCGAAATGAGTTACGCATTATATGTCGCGATCGGATTTTACGCCTGGGATTTCATTTCTGTTTCCTTGACCGAAGGGGCGACGCATTTCACGGCGCAGGCGGGGCTTATCAAGAATACGCCGGTCAGTCTGACTCACATTACGCTTCGCAAGGTTTCATTTTTATTTTTTCGCAGTCTTCTTAACGCGCCAATACCCATCATCGCGATTGTGTTTTTTGGCGGCGAACTTGGGTTCAACCTGCTCTGGTTGCTGCCGGCGCCGATCCTCTATGCCTGTTTTACTTACAGTTGCTTGATCGTATTTGGCGTCATTGGCGCATATTTTGTTGATTTTTCTCATATGACCCAAACGGTCGCCCGGTTTTTGTTCTTTACGACCCCCATCATTTGGCAAGGGGATGTCGGCGCCAGAAAACTGATTTCGGATTATAATCCTTTCTCATATTTTATAGAGATCGTGCGCGCGCCTTTGAGCGGAAATGTTATCTCTCCGACGGCGTGGCTGGTTGTCATCGCTGCGTCGTTCGGCGGGCTGCTGCTGGCTGTCTGGGTGCAGACGGCGTTTCGGACGCGGCTGATTTATAGGCTTTGAGGCGGGAGCGGCGAGTATCATTCCGGTTTGAGTTTTATGAGCTACATGACCCTTGATGACGTGAAGCTTTATCTGCCGATTGGCAGGCAAACGCTGAGCGCGATTTTTTCTCCGCCGCGCGACGGCGGCAAAGACCCGCGTTTTATTACCCAGCGCGGCGGGCGTTATTGCAAAGCGCTTGATGGCGTCAGCGTCAATATCAAGTCTGGAGATCGTGTCGGCCTTGTAGGTCCTAACGGGGCGGGAAAATCTTCCCTGTTGCGCGTTCTTGCCGGCATTTATGCGCCGACTGACGGCGCAATTGATCTGCAAGGGCGCGTTTCAACGCTCTTCACGCCAAACATTGGCATGAATGATAATGCAAGCGGCGTTGAAAATATCTACATTTCAGCAAGAACGCTGGGTATGTCGCGCGCGCATATCAAATCGGTCACAGAAGATATTATTGAATTCGCTGATCTTGGAGATTTCATAAACCTCCCGATGCGAACTTATTCCGCGGGCATGAAAATGCGCCTTGGCTTCGCGATCGCAACCGCGATTGAGCCTGATATTTTGCTTGTGGATGAAGTGTTCGGCGCCGGCGACGCAGCCTTTAGAGAGCGTGCGCGGGCGAGAATGTCGCGGCTCATGAGCCGCGCCGGCATTATTGTGCTCGCCACTCATTCTGACGGGGTCATTCGTGAGTTCTGTAATCGAATTCTCTGGCTTGAAAACGGCCGCGTACGATTTGACGGCGAAACAGCGGAAGGATTGAAACTGTTCGCCGCCCACAACAAAAAAGCGCCCACCAAAAAGGCGGCGGAATGAACAGCGGTTTTGTTCGGTCGTTATCTGAGCATTGGCGCAAGGCGTGACGGCGCTGTTTGCGATCGCTGTGCCGATTGGCTCCTGGCATCCATTGCTTCGGGACTGCTTACAGAGCCTGATCGCGCAAGGCGCTATTGTTGAGATTGCTGCGCTTGACGCTTCCGGCGATGATCGCGTCAAAGCTGTTCTCGACGAATATGATGCGGCGCTTGCCTATCGGCGAACGGGTCCTGACAAGGGCCAATCCGATGCGATCATAGAGGGTTGGAACAAGACAGGCGCGCCAATTCTAGGGTGGCTTAACGCCGATGACGCGCTTTATCCCGGCGCGCTGAAAACCGCGGCGGCCCGCTTTAGCGCAGATCCCGCACTCGATCTCGTTTACGGCGACAGCACCATCATCGATGATGATCATGCGTATAGCGGCTATCACTGGGCTGTCGCGCCGCCGAGCGAGGCAATTTTATCGGGCTGCATTATCTCCCAACCATCATGTTTCTTTAAACGTGAGGCTGTCGCCAAAATAGGCGGTCTTGACGCTGACCTTCATTACACGATGGATTGGGATTTATGGGTTCGGCTTTGGCAAGGTGGCGCGCGGTTCGACTTTATCGATGAAACGCTTTCGCGCGTTTTGTGGAGCGGCGATGCCAAGACCGGCGGATTCAATAGGTCCCGGCGAAAAGAGCTGGAGCGTATTATCGCCGGTTCCCCATCGCTTATCCGCCGGGCAAAGTCTCGGGTCGGATTTGCTCTGCATCATTTTCTGGAATTTCGCGCGCCGGCCTCACTGGCTCGCGCGGTGCGCGAAAAGCGGCGACATGACACCCGCATCATTAATGGATTTGCACGCACCGGTCTGATCGAGGAAAATGCGCGTCTGCGTATGGTCTACTATGGTGAAAACAATGGATTGCGTTTGCGCATTCGATTTGCGCCGGGTGCGTCCGGTTTGATCAGGGTCGCTGACGCTTCAATGGATATCACGGACGGGGATAATGAAATTGATCTTCCAGAAACGCCAGGATCGCAGCAGACGATAGATCTTTCGATTTCAGCAAATGCGCCAACAACTTTCATTTCGGCCCGCATTGAAGGAAAGCCCATATAGCGCCTGTCGCCCAGCGCCGGGGTTGTAGAATGCTCCCGCTTGGCTAATACATAATAGCGTGAGGGCGGGGATATGTGTTTTTCAACAAGCGGCGCGGCAAAAATTCTTGATCAGAATACGCCGTTTGCCCGACTTTTTTCTTATAGCCAATAAGAAGCCGCCATGCGTCCTGTCATCATTCTCGGCATGCATCGCAGCGGCACAAGTTGCCTAACTGGCAGTCTTGAAGAGGCTGGACTTTTTCTGGGCGAGGTCAATCAGAAATCGCGATGCAACGCCAAAGGAACGCGTGAAAATATTGCCTTCATGCATGTCAACGATGCGGTGCTCAAAGCGAATGATGCGCGTTGGGACGCTCCGCCTGACGGTCTGCCCGAGTGGCGCTCGCAGGATGTTTCAGCGCGAGACGAACTCATCGACGGTTATGCCGGCGCCCATTCCTGGGGGTTTAAAGATCCGCGCACGCTGTTGACCTTTCCCCGATGGCGCGAAGCGCTCCCGCAAGCGCATTTGATTGCGAGCATTCGCGATCCCATGGCGGTTGCTCAATCGCTCAATAAAAGAAATGATTTCCCTTTAGAGAAGGGACTTGCGTTATGGCGTTCGTATAATGAACGTCTTTTGGCTATCTGCGAAGAAGATCAGGTTACTGTCATAAATTATGACTGGCCGCCGGCGCAATACGAACAGGCGTTGCGCAGGATTTGCCGTCGAACCGGGCTTGTTTCACCGCCCGGCGGGTTTCGCTTCTTTGAAGCGCGTCTGCGCCAGAATGCGGCCTCATCGCCAACGGCGTTGCCGGAGACCGTGCGCGCGTTGCACCGCCAGTTGCGCGCGCGCGCACGGACGATCCTGCGAGAAGCGCCGTTGCGCGCGGCCGAATGCGCGCGGCGCGATCGAACGTTTACGGCGCATTCCATGCGCTTGTTTCCCAAACATAAAGGCGCAAGCGCTTACGCTTTAACCGGGATTGCCGAGCGATGCGATTGGGTCCTGCTGACGGACGACAAGCACCCTGTGTCTGAGTTGCGACGGCAAAAAAAAACAGAGCGCCCCCGGCATGTTTTTCTTTCCCTGCGTTCGCCTTTTGATGCGATAAAGCACTTTGAGACTAAGGTATTGCCGCTTCTTGATCGGCCTTTCGTGCTTGTTTCAGGATCGGAAGATGTCACGCTTCCCAACCAGAAAGATCAGCGGTGGCGATCTTTCACCGATGAAGAAAGAAAATCGCTATTGCGGCTTCTCGATCATCCCCTTCTGATAACGTGGTTTTGTGAAAACCTGGATGAGGCGGCGCATACTAGACTGCGTTCTTTGCCAACCGGAATGGTGTATGCTGATGGCGATCCCAAGACGCGCGTTGCGCCCCCATTCTGCAAACCGATGCGAGACCGTCCGGTTCGAGCGCTTTGCGGTCATCGCGTGCGGGCGGGAAATCAGTGGACCATGCGCCGCCGCGTATCGGATATTGCACAGTCGCACTGGCAAGCCTGGTGCACGCTCCTGAACGAAGAGGTGTCCGAGGCCGCCTACATTAAAGCCATAGAGCAACATGCGTTTGTCATATGCGTTGAAGGCGGCGGTGTGGATCCCTCGCCAAAGGCGTGGCAGGCGATCCTTCACGGCGCCATACCGATCATTCGGCGCAGCGCAGTGGAGGAGGCGTATCGAGAATTGCCTGTCGCCTTTGTCGAGGATTGGTCGGCTGATGCGATCAATGAAAAGCGGTTGGCGGCCTGGCTTCAGGAGTTGCGCGGCGCCTTTGAGAAACCGGCTTTGCGGCGTGAAACCCTGCGGCGTCTCAGTCTCGATTACTGGTGGGAAAAAGTTGACCGCGCCGCAGCCTCAATTGCAGCTTGACGGGCTGAAGCGGCGCTTGTTTTGGCGCAAGCGTTATTTATGTCGGCGCTGCAACAATGAGATTGGCGACCAGGCTAATCGGCGTAAGATATCAAGGGTGTTGACGGATCTTTGGGATTGTATGTCTTTTCGCACTTTCATCTGTTTTGGCAGCCCCTTGAGGGCATCCGCCATTGCGCGCGCGTAAGGTTGGCCCTTGCCGCTGACGAGGAACATTCCAAACAGGCCCAAAGCGACAATCAGCACGTAGGGAAAGGTCAGTAACAATACCATTGCCGGCGAATTGCGGGCATACGCCCAGATCCGGTTGCGGTGACCGTGATAGATCGCAAAATCGCTTGCGCGCCCGGTGATGCCGGACCCTTCATGGAGGACGCGCGCTTCGTTCAATTGCAGCGCGCGCCCGCCTTTAAGGCGCAGGCGATAGCCGAGATCAAGATCTTCGCAATAGCAAAAAAAGCTCTCCGCAAAACCGCCCAACGCCTCGAATGTCTCTCGCCTGTAGACTGCCGCCGCGGCGCATGGGGCAAAACACTCCGCTGTCGGCGGCGCCGTCTTCACGGGTTGGCCAAAATAATTTCTGAAGGGCACGCCTGATGCATGAAAAACATCGCCGGCGCCGTCAATAACGTCAGTATCGTGAGCATCAATCTGCAAAGAGCCGAAGGCGTCATAACCGGGCCGTTTGTTGATTGCCGACGCAATTTCGCGAAGCCAGTCCGGTTGCGGGTAGGCGTCAGGATTTAACAGCGCCAGCCAATCGCCGCTTGCCTGTTTTGCGGCGCGGTTATTGGCTGCTGCGAACCCTAAATTTTCTCCGGCCTTGATCACCGTGATCGGAATGGCGGCCTCATCCGCCGCCTGCAGCGAGCTGTCTTCCGATCCGTTGTCTATGACAATGACTTCGCTTGCGGGATAAGTTTGCGCCGCAACGGCGCCGAGACACCGCGCCAGGCGATCGCCGGCGTTATAATTGACGATAATAACCGAAATTGCGGGATTGGTTTCATCTGGCGGTGCAGCCATAAATCGGCTCGTTCTGTTCGCTTTCGGTGACTTTAAATCTGCCTGCGCGCCCATCGTTTCTGCGGCGCGTCTTTGTAAAAAACAAGCCGGCCGGCTCTCTTCTTACTGCGCATCAATGGAGACAGGCGCAGTCGGTATCCAGCCCATGGACCGAATGGAGAATGTTGTCTCGCGCCCGTCGGCATAAGTGATCCGGGCGTCGATTTCATAAAGCCGGATGTTGAACCGGCCAGGTTCGCCGCCATTGCCGAGCGCAGGCTTTTCATCGGAAATAGGCCGCGCAGTCCAGCTTAACTGCGCGTCGCCGAAAACTTCTGTTCCTTGCGGTTGCAGGGTCGGGTTCAGCACCCGAAGATAATTCAGCGCGCTTTGCTTATGCGCAAGACGCGTTTCCGCTCGTTCGGTCGCGATGACCGTTCGCGCCAGTTGTCCTTGTAATGCCAGCAGCGGCAGAAACGCCGCAGCTATCAGTGCTATCGCGGCCAGCGCTTCAAGAACGGAGAAACCTTGCTGGCGCTTGCGTTTTGCGGCAAGCGGCGTCTTTGTTTGTAATGGTGCGGGATCAGAAATCACGGGGGCGCAAAGTCGTTAAATCGTTTTCGCGCAGCGTTTGATCGATTTCAGATTTGTATTTGTTTGCAAAAGCAGAGCGATCAGACTGTCCGCGCACCACATAGGCTTTGATCAGGATGACAAGTTCCGTTCGGTCAACACTCGTTGAGGTCGTGGAAAATAATGTGCCAAGGCCCGGAATGTCTTTGAGAAACGGCACGCCGCTTTTATCCCGCGAGACATTGTCCTGGATTAATCCGCCGATCACTGCGGTGCCGCCGTCTTCCAGCGACAGAAGCGTCGTCACGCTGGTATTGTTGAAAGAGGGGCTCGGCACCGGGCCGGTGCCCGGCAGCGTCGATGAGATTTCCTGACTGATGTTCAGGTCGATCCGGTTATTGCTAAACACGATCGGCTCAATCGCAAGGATGATGCCGGTCGACCGGTACTGGACCTGCTGAATGATGGTGCCTGCGTCGCCTGTCGTCGCTGTCGCCTGCGTCGAGAGGATCGGGACTTCGGTGCCGACTTGAACCGATGCGGCGGCGCCGGAGCGCGCGAGCAGGCGCGGCGTGGAAAGAACATTGACCATGTTATTCTGCGCAAAAGCGTCGATGGCGACTTCCACGTCCGGCGAAAGAACCCCGAAAGCAACGCCGGCCGGTCCGAAACTGCCGTTTGAGACAATGCCAGAAAGGCCGGAGGAGTCGTCGCTGCCGGCGGCGAAACGGTTATTCAACGCATCGTCGTTGAGGTTTCGGATGGTCCAATCGACGCCGAGTTCGGTGCTGTCGGTCAGTTGGACTTGTGCGATCATGACTTCGATCAGAACTTCCGCCGGCGGCACGTCAAGCTGGCGAAGGAGCGGCAGCATCTGTTCATATTCGCTTGCTGTGCCTGAAAAAATCAGACGGTTGCCAAGCGGATCGACAACAAGGCCGCCGACCGGCGCGCCCCGACCGCCAGCCTCGCCGCTTGCGCTGCCGGCTGTTGCGGCGGCGGCGCGCGCTGCTGCGATTTGCGGCGGGAGGGATTGCTGATCGATCCCGCTGATGACCTGATTGACCGTAATCGCGAGAACATTCGCATCCATGTTCTTCACGGAGTATACGAAGACTTGCGGCGTGTCGCCGCTTTGCGCGGGACGATCCAGCTCGCGAATCCAGTAGTTAATCCGGACACGAGCTTTCTCTTCGCGGGTGAAGACCAGAAGATCGTTTGATCTTTCGACGGCAAGCAGCAAAATTGGCATCGGCGATCGCGCCTGCAGGCTGACTTGCCACCCTTCAGCAGACAGAATGTTTTGCAGCTCGGCGGAAAGGTCGGTCGCTTCCCAATAACGCGGCGAAATGCGCTGTACCTGTGTGCCCGCAAATTGCAACTCATCCATGTCATAGATGATGGAGAGGGCGGCGTTTACATCCTCTGGCAACCCGTTCAGGATCACATAGTTGCCGTTGCTGTCGGCGTTCACCGTAAGGTTCTGATTATTGCGCCCAAGCGCCTGGTTTAGAATGGACGCCATCGTTGCGGCGTCAATGGCGTTTAATTCAACATACTGAACAATTGGACGCAGGCCGGCGGGCGTTTCCGCCCGGGCGCGGGATCTGACAAAGCGGGGAATTCTTGCTTTCAACGCGGTGTTTTCAAGGATTTGATAAACGCCGTCCTGCGCGGCGACCTGAACGCCGTAATCCTTCAGAGTTGAGGTCACAAGGGAGAGAAAGACATCCGCCGGCATGGCCCCTGATGAGCGCAGTTGAACAATTTCCGAACGCGCGGCGACACCGGGTCCGGTCGTGTAGGGGACAGAGAGAATTTCGCCGAAAACGACATCAATGAAAGCCGGCAGGGCCAGCGGCGGCACGACCGTGTCGATTTCGCCTGGTCCAAGCGCTGGTGTCTGCGCATCGCTTTGCCCCTCAGAGTCAGCAGCGTCAACGCCAAGCGAAGGTATCCGGGATGCGCGCGGTCTTCTTTGCTGGCTCCCTGTTTCGCTGTCGCCGTCGGCGCCGAAATTGTTGTCGGGGTCGCTTTGCGCCGATAGCACGACATCATCCGACTCATTGCCGGCGATTGAATATTCAGGCAGCGACCTGCCGACTGTGCAGGCGCCGGCGAGCAAGCAGCTTGTTGCGATCAGAACGCCTCGCCACGGCTTCAGGTTCGCGACCAATGAAGGTCTGAAAGCATAGATTGCGGACCGCATCATCATTGTTGTCCGGCGCGTATGGTGGAAGCCCAAATGGTCGCTTTCGCCCGTCGCGCCGTTTCCCCGTTCTTAAACTCTTAACCAAAACGATTTGACTTAAATTCACCTTAACGATGGCGCCGAAGCGCGTTGAAACGGCTCCGGCCCTCGTCAACATGCAAGTCAACTGCCATTATCTTCATGGGGAAATACGACAATTTCGAGGTCGCGGTCGTTTAAAGAAACCACAACGCGATCGAGGCTGGCCGAGAGCACTTTCCAGCCACCTGGCAGGGTTTCCCCGACGCCTACAGTCACCATTGAGCCGTCAGCGCCATAGGCGCTAATGGCGATTTCGCCGTCCTTCAGGGTGGCGGCCGCAATCTTCGGCGCGGCCGCGTCTTCTGAACCGGCGCCGCCTTCAGCGCCGCCCTGCGCGCCCGCTTCGGACGCGATTTGCTCGCCAAAGTGGTCAGTGGCCATCAGCCGCGCATAGTGACCCGCGCCCCCGTCGGCTGTCGTCGGCGGCGCAGAAGGGTCGGTCCAGGCGGATTGCTGGTCGCTGAGATCGCGCCCGCCCGCGCCCGCCATGAGCCAGCCAACAGCCGCGCCGGCCGCCATAAGCGATCCGATGACAATCAAAAACTGACGCATTATCCGCTCTCCGCAGCGTCGCTCTCAGGCAGAACAATGGGCGCAAAGCCCAGTGCGGACAATCGGCCGCTGCGATTGACGTTTTCGGATCGTCCGTTCCGTGCGCTGATGTTCAGCGTCATTTCATTAATCACAAACATGGGTTCGTGGGCGCTCAACTCCGCGATCGCCTGGGCGGCTTTATCTCCGTTCGGAAAGTCGCCAATGATGCGAAATCGAAGGGCTTTTCCGGCCGGAAGGTCAATCGGGCGGGGATCGACATCGATCGTTGCGACATTGACGCCGGCGTTTGCAGCAACCCTGTTAAGTCGGGTCTGCATGTCAGCGGCGACAATGCCTGCTGTCGAGCCCGTCCAGCGGGTTTCCCGCCATGCCGAAAGACTGGCTTTCGCAATGTCAGCGCGTGTGCGCCAGAGGTCTTCGTCAACGTCGCCGCCGCGCCGGGCCAGTCGTTCGGAGAATTGGAGGCGTTTTGCCTCTGCGGCTTTTGAAGTGTCGTCGAGGCGCATGACGAGCGCGACACCCAGAACGCCCAACAGCGCAATCAGTCCGTAAACGGTTCTCTGGTTAAGCGATTTCTCAAAATATGCCGACAAACGTTCAATCATATGCCCAACCTCGCCTACGATGCATTAGCTTCATCTGTAGACGGAAAAATTTGAATCTTCGCGCGAACCGTGACGATGTTGTCTTTAACCCGCTCGCCGAAAACTTCTGACAAGGCGCTGTTTTCTTCCAGTTCCGCAATCAGCGCTGAAATATCCATTTCAGACGCGTCCTCAAGGGTCAGTCGCGCCTCAATTTGTTCGTCGCGAAGGCGGAAATTATTCAATCGCGCTTTCTCGCCCGGAAGCGCCTCAAGGATAGCGAGCATGGCTTCCATACCGCCGTCCGGGTCGCCGAAAGTGGAGAGGTCTTCAATCTGCGCTTTCGCCGCCAGCGCTTGGCGCCGCGCTGCAACCGCGGATTCATTTGCAACAATGGCTTGCTCGATGCGGGTTTCAATTGCAGCGGCTGCGCGCTCATGGGTGACGATTTGCGCAATCTCAATGGCGGCGAAAAAACCGATAACGCCGCAAAGCGCCATCGCAAGTCGATGCGGCGCGAACATGATTTGAAGATTGGCGGGGTCGCGATCGACGAAAGGCAGATCCTTCCTTAACGCGACATCCGTCGGCGCTGGCGTTTTGATAGGCGCCGGGCCGTCGATGGCCTTAGCGACCCGCAGGAAGTGGGTCCATTCGCGATCGGAGGGTTCGGTCAGCCACCATCTTGATGCGACCAGTGAGCCGTCTCTCCAGACTTGTCCTTCAACGCCGTCGAGACAGCGGGCGAGACGGGCGCCGTCTTCCATGGTCTCGCGGGCCATCGTCTCAGGTATGGCGCGAACGGAAGCTGCGCCGGCCCGGCCCGGCGAATCCAGCGCGCCGTCCCAACTCCAGATCCCGACATTCAACGGATCGGCCGCGTCCTGCTCCAGTCGCGTGCGCGCGTCATTGAAGCCTTGTTGATAGGCAACGCTTAATGTCGCCGCGGTTTTTGCCTTGGCGTTGTTGTCGGCGAGGCGAGTGCGGGTAAAGACGCACACGCTGCGCGGGATCACGGTCAGGACCGGTTTCCAGAACGGCGTCGGCGCGTGGTCAGGATTTAAGGATTGACCGTCAGTCGAGCGGAGCCCCGGGCTGAAAAACTGGCGCCAGGGCGCCGGGCTCCGCGCTTCCGACGATCGGACTTCGGGCTCGTCCGGACCGGTCTGCCGTTTCTGGGTTAACGTCGACATTGTCGTAAATCCATGTCCGCCGGTAAGGCTTATCTACGGCGGTCGCTGTTCTTATGATCTCCACCGCCCGCTGATGCGTCAAGCCGTTCTCCGTCGCAGTTTCCAGCAAGAACCGCGCCGTCGCGGTCGCCCTTCCGTCATCCTGGACGCCTTCGAAGATGTCATTGTCGCCAAAAATCGTCGAGAATTGGGCGGCGACGGCGTCATTTGCAAAAGCCGGCTTGAAAATAGCCGTGTCGCCGCCAAAACGGGCGTTACGGGCGAGATATCGCCAAAACTCCGCAGAGTTTGCGTCACCGGCGCCGAGCACCAGGGAAAGTTCTTCATAATGGCGAAGCGGGGAATCTGCCGGCGTCGCTGCGCCAAACAGCCTGTATTCTGCGCGCTCTGCGCCGCCTGGCCTTCTTGTCGTATCCTGGTCTTGATAATCCTGAATGCGCGGCGCCCACGCTTCGGCTGAACTGCGGCTGAGCCCGCCAAGCTGCAGAAAGGCGATAAGCGCGTCTTCTTTGAGAGAGGGCAGCGATATGAGGCCCGATCCGTCACGGTATTGAACGTATACTGATCGACCCGGCTGGTCCGAAAGCCGAACTTCGCCGTCTCCGCGCCACAATAAAGCGGCGTTCGGCGCCGAAGCCGCTGATTGCGGCTGCGCGCCTTCCGTATTCGGCGATGTCGGCGCCAGGTTGAGCCCGCCAAGATCCGGTGATGATGAAAGAAATGTGAATACCGTTTCCGCTTCGGCCGAGATAAACGCGGCGTCCGCATCAATGTCAGCTTCAAGCTCGGTCATAACCGATGCGGCGCCTGAAATGGCGCGAAAGGATATGGCGGTGATGATAGCCATGGCGGCGATCGCCATGAGCGCAAAGGGCAGGGCGAAGCCTTGTTGACCGGAATGATGTGACGTCGGAGCGGTCATTCGAGCCTGTTCTCCAGATCGCGCAAACGCGTTGTCAGGTGCGGCGCGCTTTTGACGTCAGCGATCCACACCCGTCGCTGTCGCACATCGTCGGCAATGAGACGGATCGCCAACGGCGTTTGCGGGATGGAATAGAATGCAGCGTCATTGAACGGTCCAGGTTCGGGATTGACCGCAGGCGGCCATGTATCGCGCCAGGCGCCGTCTGCGCCGAGGTAAGAGAAGCCGGCGTCTGCGCCGATAGGGGAAAGCAGATTCCAGCGCGTATCGCCTGATGCGTAAATCACGCTGGCGCCGGCGTGAGAGCGATCGATAGAGATGTTGATGAAGACGAATGCAGGCGCGGCGGTCTGGAGCGGCGTTCTGGACAGGCCGGAAAATCCGTTGCGATCTCCCCGAAAGAGGAGTTCGGTTTGCTCAGGCCAGGCTGGAGCCAGCCCTGAGACGGCGTATTCAAAGAGGGACTGATCCGTGACGCGCTGAACGGTTTGGTCAGCGGCGTCCGCAGCGCGTGCTGACAAACGAAACCATTGACCAGCGGACTGGAACAACGCCGCGGAAACGAGGCTGACAATCGCTAGCGAAGCGATCAGTTCAAGAAGGCTGAATCCTTTCTGAGCTTTTGAGCTTGATCTCATGCGCTTATCCGAAAGTTGTTACGTTATATATTTCTGCGAGACTGGCTGCCGCAACACCTGAAAGTGCATGGAATGCGCCACAGCAATTGCTCATCTTCTGTAACCGCGGACTTATTCAAAGACGCCGACCTAGGTCTGACAATCTCTGCAACAGGATCTCGAAATATTGGCGAAGATATGAAACGCCTGCAGTCCTGTTTCGATTTTTGGCCCGCCGCTTAAGGTTATAACATTGGTATAATTAAGGTAATTTGTATGGGAACGGATTGCGCGAAACTCCCTTATGCCGGGTGCTGAAGGCCTCAACTCGCTTTCTAGGTGCGTGCAAAATCTTTTTTCTAAAATTCGACCCCATTCGAGTTGAAACTTAGAGATTAATGAATTATTGCTAATGCGGGGTGAATACCGGGGAGATATGCAGCTTTTCGTTAGTTAAACTGAAAATATAAGTTGGCGCAGTTCTGCGTCAGCGAGTTTTTCTGTTTTTCTTCAAAGGGTTGCAGAGGCGCAGAAGCGCTCTTGGTTTCATCGCGAATTTGTTCAACAGCAAACTGGGGGATCCCAATGCTTAAGAAGACACTCCTGACGACCGCATCTGTGGTTGTCGCTTCGTGCGGCGTGATTGGCGCTGCGCAAGCTGGCGAGCTGAAGCTGAAGCTTCGCGACGTCAACATTAAAGAAATTGACGATGGCGAAATCGATCCTGATTTCACACTTCATACGGATACAGACGGCAATGGCGGCATCGACGCCAACGGCTTTGCGGGCCCGAACGGTAATGTCGCGCCGCGTAACGCGCGTTCTATCGACAAGCCGTTTGCTGCTAAAGCTGGCGAACTTGCTGCAACGCAAGTTGTTCTTGCTGAAGAGCGCATGGGCGGCGAAAGCAACCCAATCGGCGGTTTCTATGAAATCGACGTATTTGAAGTCACTGGCGCTGCGACTTTCACGGAAGTCACGCGTTTTGACATCAGCCTCGACGGCGACATTGACGCTTGGTTCAAAGAAGATGTGAACTGCGCCAACGCCATTCGTGCGGGTTCGGACAATGTGCACTCCGTTTCTGCTAATACTGCAGCTGGCGGTCAGCCGATCCTTGCAGGTGAAAACATTGCAAACTGTAATGTCACGATCCAGCAAGGCGGCAACGGCCTTCTGCCTGACTCCACCATCGGTTGGGTTCTGCCGATTGAAGTTAAAAACTGCGTAGACGGCGCTGAGCTGATCATTTCCATGGTCGTCACACGCCAAGACCCTGTCACAGGCGGCACGATTGTCGACGACATCAGCCACCCTGTCGCAGTCTGCAAAGACTCACTGAAAGCTGAGTTTGCATTCAACCCAGTGAAAATCGATTACTTCACTGATTTCACATCTTTCTTGGTCGACCCAGATTGGGAAGATGATGTGGAAGAGCACGTTGCTACGTTCTACGCTGACGTAGGCGGCATGTTTGTCGATCTTCACCACAACCTCGTCGATCTGAAAGAAGAAGACAAGTCAAGCCAGACAAACGTCTTCGACGTTTCTGACATTGCTAGCCTTGATCTTGTTGTGCAGTTTGACGATCCTGAGTTGATCGGCATCAAAGAGGTTGAGCTTGACGGCGCTCCGGGCGTTATTAACCGCACCGACGGCACCGTGACCTGGGATTTCAACAACGCTCAGATCCAGGACATCTTCGGTCTTTCACCAGCGGATGGCGAAGACAAAGGTGAAAAAGACCTTGGCGATCTTGTTCTGTTTACCGTGCACGCTTTCGGTCCAGAATCGTCAAATCCGTTCAACGGTCCTATCAAGCACCAGGACGCACGCGTCTTGACTGCTGACTTCAATCTGACGCCTGACACATGCTTTGGTTTCCACTGCGTAAAATTCTTTACGCCGGAATCCGAAGGTGACGGACAGCAGGTTGCCGAGCTTAACAAGACGGGCATCACCTTCGGCGCATTCGATTGGGTCGCAGATCCGACAGCGCTTGTTCGTAACGTTTTCCGCGTCACCGGTATTCCGGAAGACTTTATTGCTTCGGAAGGATTGAAAGGCACGATCCAGATTGAGAATTCCTCAGTCGGTGAAGACTTTGCAATCGAAGACGTTTATAAAGTCGAATATGATCTCGGCTTGGTCTCAAACGGCGTTCTGATTATTACGCCAGAGCGTCTTCGTGATCTTATTGTCGCTGACGGTGCGCCAAACGGCGGTAACTGGGGTAATGCGGACATTACGTTCACATTCTTCCTGCCTGGCACCACCGGCTTCAAAGTCGACATGGATCGCTTGCTGCGCAGTGAGGGCACCTATGCTTCTTACGGCGATAACTCCAACGACGGTAATTCGCTCAAAGCGCGTTCTTGCGACGATGGTCGTTTCGGCCCGCACGTTGCGAACAAGCTTGACCCGCGCTTTACGCGGATGTTGACCCGCCGTTGCGGCCGTGGCGAGCTTCCTCGTCGTGGACTGTTCTTCAGCGATCTATAAGCTGAGCATTAAACACACTGTTTCGTGTTGGAAAGAACGGCCGAAAGGCCGTTCTTTTTTGTTTAAATCCGTTTGGTTTGCCTGTGACGCATCCAGCAAATGGCTCTGGATTCTAGTTAGAGCCTGCCCGCAAACCGCAGTAGACAGAAGAAAACTTTAAGTCGTGATCTGTTGACGGCTTTGCTTTCAATTCCTGCAACAGGCTCAGCGAGATGAAATTGACTGACGACTGAAATTTTGTTGGTCTGACCGGATAATCATGGATCGGCAATTTTTGTTCATATGGCCAGTTTAGCTAAAGCTGACTTCTTTATTGTTGGCGCTCAAAAGGCAGGCACAACAGCGCTTCACCGGTACTTGTCGCGACATCCGGAAATTCAGATGCCGGCGAGAAAAGAGCTGCACCATTTTGACAGGGACGGCCTCGATTGGTCGACGGCGAACGCCGAGCGCTACAATCTGAATTTTGAATGGACTGAAAGAAGTCACAAGCGTGGAGAGGCAACGCCCATCTATTTTTATTGGCCCCATGCAATGGAGCGTCTTCATGCGTACAATCCGAATGCGAAAATTATCGTCGGTCTGCGCCATCCTGTCTTCCGCGCGTTTTCTCATTGGAGAATGGAAACGGCGCGCGATGCTGAAGTCTTGACGTTTGAAGAAGCAACCAGCAGCTCTGGCCGGCAGCGCGTCTCGTCAGCGCCAGGGGGCGCGCATCCCGTCTTTTCATACATAGAGAGGGGCCTTTATCTGCCCCAGTTTAAAGGGCTGTTTTCATTATTTCCGAGAGAGCAGGCGTTTATATTCCGAACCGACGACCTCTGGTTAAACACCCGCGAGGTGCTTTCTGCGCTTGAAACGTTTTTGGGCGTATCGCCTTACCTCGCCCACGCCGCTGCGACTGAATATATTGTGCGTCGTCATTCGCCATCTGAAGAGGAAATTGCGCCTGAAACACTGGCCCGTCTATTTGCGCTTTATGCTGACGACATGAAAGCAACCAGCGATGTCGCCGGCGTGCATCTGTCTGATTGGCTCGATTTGTCATACAGAGAACCGATGATCATTCCGCCGACAGTGACGCCCACGGCGGAGCAGCCTTAGCCGGTTTACAGCGCTGTGATTGGCCAGGGAGTTATTGAAACAACCGAGCGTCACCGTCAGCAGCCGTCTTTTGACGCAAGCGATAAACGGCCGCTGCGTTGCCGCTCATCCTTTCCGCAGTGAAATGGAAAATGTCGGCGGCCCATTTTAAGCTCAGGTTGGAATAGCTGGACGAAAAATATTTTCGCGGTTGGATAAATTTCAGTGGGGCTAGTTCTACGGCGTGATGAGTGCTTTCTATGTTCTTGCGCCTTGCGCGCAATGGACAAAGAAACGCCAAGTTTTTACTTCATTTTTCGCTGGCTTCAGCGCTTAACGCCCAAGCGTTTGCCCCATATTTGCATAGTCTGCAAATACGCCGCCGGATCGATGATGACAATATAGTTAACCCAGAGTGGAATGTGTACACGGCTTTACCGATAGGTGAATTGCTCATCCAGAAAGAGCTGATCTCGGAAAGGGATCTCTCGCAGGCGCTTGCCATGCAGGCGGAGGTGGGCGGCCTTCTCGGTCAGGCGCTTCAGCGTTTGGGCGCGGTGACCGAGGAAGCGTTGCTGGAAACGCTCGCCGGCCAGCTTGAGCTTGATGTGGCGAACCCTGCAATGCTGCCGGAAAGCCCGAATGAGTATGCGAATGCTGCGAAAGCGTTGGGTCTGCCGCTGACTTGGTTTCTTGCTCGCCGCGCTGTCGCCTGGTTTGCCGCAGAGCCGGACGGCGCTGCTGTTTTGAAAGTGCTTGCGGCCGATCCGCTCAATCCGGAACTGCGTGAGCGCATTGAAAGACAAACAGCTCGCCTTAACCGGAACGAGGATGCGTCTTCGTCTGACGCTGGGCCGTCCGGACCCGGAAAAACGCCTGTGCGCATCGATTATCTTCTGGCGCAGAACCAGCTCATCGACATGTGCCTTTCGAGAATTGAACGAAACGCCGGCGCCGGCGATGAAGACGATGAATTCGCCGATACGGCGCGCCTGCGCGAAATGGCCGAAGAGGCGCCGGTTATCGATTTCGTGAACAACATGCTTGCGGCGGCGTTGAAGGAAAAGGCGTCCGATATTCATCTGGAGGCTTTTGAACACAGCTTTGCAGTTCGCTACCGCATCGACGGCGTCCTGCATACGCGGCAGACGCAAAGCCGCGCACGCTTCGATGCGGTCGCCAGCCGGATCAAGCTGATCGCAGGCATGGATATCGCCGAGCGTCGTCTGCCGCAGGACGGGCGTCACTCCGTGCGGTTCGCCGGCAATGACATCGATTTGCGCATATCGTCCGTGCCCAGCACCTGGGGGGAAAGTCTGGTAATGCGCTTGCTCCGTAAGCAGACGGAATTGCCGGACCTTGAAGGGCTTGGGCTGACCGGGCGCACGGGCGCGCTCCTCAGCGAAATTCTGAAATCGCCCAACGGCGTGATGCTGGTCACCGGACCGACAGGTTCGGGCAAGTCGACAACTCTTTATCGCGGACTGGAAAGCATCGACGACGGATATCGCAAGATTATCACGATTGAGGACCCGGTCGAATACGACATCGAAGGCGTTACTCAGATCCAGGTCAAACAGGACATTGGCTATGACTTCGCGAATGGTCTGCGCGCCATTTTGCGTCAGGACCCTGACGTCATCATGGTTGGCGAGATTCGCGACGGCGAGACCGCGCGTATTGCGGTGCAGGCGGCGCTGACCGGGCACTTTGTGTTGTCGACGCTGCACACCAACTCAGCGCTGGCGGCGGTGACCCGTCTTGAAGACATCGGGCTTGAGCCGTTTTTGATTGGCGCCTCGGTTCGCGGTTTGATGGCGCAACGTCTCGTCCGACGCATTTGTGACGATTGCGCGGTCGAATATGACGGCGGCGAAGGCGATGCGCTGTTGCGTCAGGCGATTGCAGAAGGCGCTCCCATCGCGCCGCCTGAGCGCTTGCGCTGGCGCCGCGCCGTCGGTTGTGACCGGTGTGAGGGAACGGGCTATCGTGGACGGGTCGCCGTTGCGGAAATTGTTAAGCTGGATGACGCTTTGCGCGAGGCGATTGTGGGCGGCGCTTCGGCGCAGTCCCTGTTTTCAATCGCCCGCAAACAGGGGTTCATCACGCTGTTTGAGGATGGGCTCTATAAGGCGGCTGAAGGCCGCACGACTCTTGAGGAAGTGCACCGCGTTTGCGGGGCGGAAACCTGACGGCCGGATCAAGGCGGATGGCGGACGAGCAATATAAATACAAGGCGTTGGATCAGCAGGGGAATGATGTCTCAGGCATTATTCTGGCTGCTGATGAAAAGCGCGCATTCGCCCAGTTGAGCGAGCGTGGGCTTTCCCCTTATCGTGTCGATGCGTCGCCGGAAAGCATCGGTTTTAATCAGTTCCGCCAACGGACCATTACGCGCAAAGATCTTGCGCGCTATGTCCGTCAGATGGCGACGCTTCTTCATGCAAATGTTTCAGTGCTGGATGCGCTCGCCACGCTCGCCCAATCGGGCGCCCATCGACTGCTGGCCCAGCGCACTCAGACAATCAAACGCGATCTGCGCGCAGGTAAAGAGCTTTCCGAGGCGTTGGAAACGCATATTCCGGAATTGCCCAGTTATGTTTGCCGGTTGGCCGAGCTGGGGCAGGCCACAGGCACATTGTCAAAAACGCTCACTGACGCTGCGGACCGGCTGGAATATGAAAACGACATGCGGGCGGAAATTCGATCAGCCCTGACCTATCCGACATTTCTGGCGACGGTCGGGACCGGCATCGTGATGCTGATGTTCATTTTTGTGGTGCCGCGATTTGCTTCCCTGCTTGGCGACAATATCGATCAGGCGCCCTGGCTGTCGCGCAATGTGATCGGTTTTGGCGTCTGGGCGCAGGCAAATTGGCCGATCCTCGCGTTGATTTTGGTTATTGTCGGCGGGCTTTTTGCTGCGGGCGCGCGCAATGACGCGGTGATGAACGCGGTTCGATCGCAATTGATGCGTGCGCCGCTGATCGGGCCATTTCTGCGTCAGGCCGAGATTGGCGCATGGGCGCGAACCGTCGGTGTCGCGCTCGATAACAAGGCGCGCCTTGTCGATGCGTTGCGGCTTGGGGAGGCGGGCGCGCAGTCGCTTGAATTCAGGCGTAATCTTGAGACAGTCAGGCGAAATGTGCGCGCCGGCAGGCCTTTGGAGGACGCGCTCTTTGAGGCGCAACGCGATGTCGATCCCATCGTCATTGACCTCATCCGCACCGGGCGCAGCTCCGGCACGCTTGGCGAGATGATGATGTTCGCTGCTGACATTTTCGAAAAAGACGCAAGGGAACGGTCGAAACGTCTGACGGCGCTGACTGAACCCATCGCGATCCTGATCATCGCCGGCATCGTCGGGATGATTGTCATCAGTATTGTCATGGCGATGACAAGTTTGTATCAGTTTGAAGTCTAGTCGGGTATGGGGAGATGTTATGCGCGTCCTGGAAAACCTATTGAAAAGACTAAATTTTTCTCATTCTTCGACGGAGAGCAAACGCCGGCAGGCAGGCTACTCGCTGCTCGAAATTCTGGTGGTGCTCGCGATCATGGCGGTGCTGGCGACGCTGGTCGCGCCAAGGCTTTTCAATCAGGTTGATCGCTCGAAAGTGACAACCGCCAAAGCGCAGGCGCGATCATTGAAAACATCGCTGGACGCGATGCGCCTTGATATGGGGCGGTATCCGACATCTGCCGAAGGGCTGTCGCTGTTAACTGCGCCGCCTGACGACACAGCGGTCCGCGCATCCTGGTTCGGCCCTTATGTCGACGGCGATCTGCCGGTGGATCCGTGGGGCAATCCCTATCGATATTTTCCGCCGCAAACGGATGAAAACGGTCTGTCCACCGGGCCGCGCATCGTCTCATACGGCGCAGACAACGCCGAAGGCGGCGACGGCCTTAATCAGGATATTGAGCTTTAACGCCAGCCGGGCGATGAGGCGAAATATGCTCTGGGGTCTGAAAAAAAATACGCTCTCTTGTCGGCGCCGGCAGCCCCGACGCTTTTTGCTTATCAGCTCAAGCGTCCGCCAAAAAGGCATGTCCCTGCTCGAAATCTTGGTCACGCTTGCTATTGCGGGCATATTGATTGCGGTCACTGCGCCGGCGTTAACGCAGTATTTGAATAGCCTTGAATTCAGCGGCAAGGCGGACGCTATTGGTCGCGATATTGCCCGTATGCGGATGAAAGCGATGCTTGAAGGCCGGGTCATCTACTTCCCGCAGATCAATGAGCGCGATGAACCCGTTTACGGCGAGTTGTCCGAATCGCTGCCGGAAGGCTGGTCGATTTCAGGCGAGCCGATCTTGTTTCTGAAAAGCGGGGCGTGCACCGGCGGCGTTCTGGAGTTGGAAACGCCGAACGGGCGATCGTCCCGATTTGTTTTCGAGGCGCCGCTTTGTCGTTTTCAGCCCTGATTTGCAAGGTTTTTGATTACCTTTACGCTGGCGTCCAAGGGATGCTCACAACCTATGGGTGATGTAAATTTATTAAGTTAATCAACATGTTAACAGATATTTTTGTCTGCAAGTGAGTTGACAGAAGATTACATTCTGATAACTAATTATCACTTTTCGTTGTGTGGGGAGGATACCATGAAAATTCACTATGCGCTCGCCGCTGCTTGTGCGGCGTTGCTGATCGGCTGTGAGGGGGATACGGGACCAACAGGGCCTAGCGGGCCGGCAGGTCCTGCCGGACCGGCGGGTCCGCCGGCGCCTCCGCCGCCGCCGCCGGCTGCGTCTACAGAGCGCCCGGACATGATCAACGGACTGGAAACGCGCCACCTTGACGGTACGGAAAACAACGAATTTTTTCCGGATATCGGATCGACCTTTGAGCGCCTGGCGCGGCTCGGCAATCCGGATTACGCGGACTTCATCAGCGCGCTAGCAGGGCCGACGCGCGAAAGCCCGCGCCTGATCAGCAATGCGGTCAACGATCAGGGCGGCGCTGACACGCCAAACACGTTCGGCACCAGTGATTTTCTGTGGCAGTGGGGCCAGTTTCTCGACCATGACATCGACCTGACGGGCGGTTTCTTCGATCCCGATCCGGATGCGCTCAGCGCTGATATACCGGTGCCGACAGGCGATCCGTTCTTCGACCCGATGAGCACAGGCGTTCAGGTGATCGGTTTTACCCGTTCGCGCTTTGACCCGACGACCGGCGATGCGCTTGGCAATCCGCGTCAGCAGATCAATGAGATCACCTCGTGGATCGACGCGTCGAACGTCTACGGCTCGAGCGATGAGCGTCTTGATGCGTTGCGCGTCGGCGCGGATAGCCCGTTCCTGGCCACCAGCGACAACGGAACGCTGTTGCCGCTAAACACAGAGGGCGTTGAAAACGACAACGGCCCCATGGGCGGCGACCCGGCGGATTTCTTCCTCGCCGGCGACATTCGCGCCAACGAACAGGTCGGCCTTACGGTCATGCACACGCTTTTCGTCCGCGAGCACAATCGTCTGGCGCAGATCCTGACAGACATGTTCCCGGACAATACGCCGAATGAGATTTTCTTCCTGACCCGCCGCCTTGTCGCCGCGGAGATGCAGATTATCACGTTCAATGAATTTCTGCCTGCGCTCCTGGGGGCGAATGCGATCGGTGCGTCGCCGGGATATAACTTCCTCATCAATACGAACATCATCAATGAGTTCTCAACAGCGGCGTTCCGCTTCGGGCACAGCGCCTTGAGCCCGAACCTGCTGCGTCTCGATGAGAATCTCGATCCGATTGCGGCGGGCCCGCTGGCGCTGCGCGATGCATTTTTCCGCCCGACCGAATTGCTCTCGACGGGGGCTGACATTGAGCCGGTTCTGCGCGGGCTGGCCATACAGCCGCATCAGCAAATCGACCAGCAGATCATTGACGATGTGCGCAACTTCCTGTTCGGCCCGCCCGGCGCCGGCGGTTTCGATCTTGCGGCGCTGAACATTCAGCGCGGCCGCGATCACGGTTTGCCGTCTTACAATGATATGCGCGAGGCGGTCGGCCTTGCCCGCGCCGCCGATTTCTCGGACGTCACCAGCGACGCCGGTCTGCAGGCCGATCTCGCCGCCGCCTATGCGACGGTCGACGATATCGATCTTTGGGTCGGCGGTCTGTCGGAGGATGCGGTTGCGGACTCGCAGCTCGGCGAGCTGTTCACCGAAATCCTCGTCATTCAGTTCACGCGTCTGCGCGACGGCGACCGCTTCTGGTATGAGCGCGACCTGACGGCGGCGGAATTGTCGCTTGTCGGCGACATTACGCTGGCGGATGTGATCCGCAACAATACCGGCATCGCCGACGAGATTCCCGACAACGTTTTCTTCCACCCGTAAGGGCGGCGACGACGCTACTTCCAGCAAGGCGCCGGCCGGCAATTTTGCCGGCCGGTTTTTTATTTGGGAAAAATCGTAGCGCACAACATCTTGCGCATCGTGCGAATATGCTCACTATATGCTGTGCACAATCTGGAATTTAACGCAGGGACGCCGACCATGCTCGACACCGTCAATTCTTCTGGCGAAACGACCCCGATCCTTCCTGGCCTGATGACCCCGTCACACGCCTACAAACCGTTTCGCTATCCATGGGCCTATGACTTCTGGAAGCGCCAGCAACAGGTTCACTGGATGCCCGAAGAGGTGCCGCTCGGCGAAGACTGCAAGGACTGGGCGAACAAGCTAAGCGACAGCGAGCGAAACCTCCTCACACAGATTTTTCGGTTCTTCACGCAATCCGATATTGAAGTGAACGACAATTACATGGAGCGCTATGCGCGCGTCTTCAAACCGACAGAAGTCAAGATGATGCTGTCGGCGTTCTCCAATATGGAAACAATTCATGTGGCGGCTTACGCGCTTCTGCTGGAAACAATCGGCATGCCAGAGTCGGAGTTTTCGGCGTTTCTCGAGTATGAAGCCATGCGCGACAAGCATGACTTCATGGGAGAGTTTGGCGTTGATACGAATGAAGACATTGCGCGCACGCTCGCCATGTTCGGCGCCTTTACCGAAGGGCTGCAACTGTTTGCATCCTTCGCTATGCTGATGAATTTCCCGCGCTTCAACAAGATGAAGGGCATGGGACAGATCGTGACATGGTCGATCCGCGATGAGTCGTTGCACTGCGAGGGCATCGTCAAGATGTATCATGCTTTCGCGAAAGAAACCGGCTGCGTTACGAAAACGGTTGCTGACGACATCGTCGATTGCTGCAAAACGGTTGTTTCTCTCGAAGATAAATTTATTGACCTTGCCTTCGAGATGGGACCGGTCGAGGGCATGACCGCGCAGGATATTAAGGATTATATCCGCTATATCGCCGACTGGCGGCTGGGTCAGCTTGATCTTCCAAAAATTTACGGCGTGGAAAAGCATCCGCTGCCCTGGTTGACGGAAATCCTTAACGGTGTTGAGCACGCGAACTTCTTCGAGGCCCGCGCCACAGAATATTCAAAGGCCGCAACCCGCGGCGAATGGCACGGTTCTGAAGGCGTTTGGGAGAATTTCGATCAAATGATGTCGCGCCGCGCGGGCAAAGACGTTAACGCACAGTCCCCGCTTTAATTTCGCATACGCCTAACGGTCTCTTTACTGCTCGATTGTAATTTTCTTACGATTGAGGAGATTGGAATGGGTATTGAGGCCGAAGCGGCCTGGATGCGTCGTATCGCCCGCTTATGGCCTTCCGTTCAGCAAACGGCCGGTCTTGCTGCGGCGGCAATGGGCGCTGCGTTTGTTGAGCCGGCGGCGATCCGTGCGGCGTTCATCGTCCTTTTCCTGATTTTCTTTGTGCGCGCATGGGTTTCGGTAAGGCCGCAAGCGATGCAGACGCCCGTTTCGACGCCGGCGATGCCTGAAACTACTCATGAGACTGCCGCGCAAGAGGCGGAAGTATTTGACGCCGATCAACAGTTTCGCGATCTCTTCCAACATGCAGCGATCGGCATTTATCGCTCAAGCGTTGACGGTGAGCCGATTTTCGCCAACCAGGCCTTCGTTCATATGATGGGCTACGCCTCGGAAGCGGCATGGCTGGAGGCGTCAGCCAATATTGAAACGGAATGGTATGTCGATCCTGCCCGGCGCGACACGTTCGTCAAAGACATCGCCGATCAGGGTGAAGTGACGAATTTCGTCAGTCAGGTTCGCCGGCACGCAACCGGCGAGATTATCTGGGTTTCCGAAACAGCGCGGATCATCCGCGATGATTGCGGCGATATCAAATTCTATGAAGGCACGATTGAAGACATAACCGACCGCATCGAGGCGGAAGACCAGCTGAAGATCGCCAAAGAAGAAGCGGAGCGGGCGAACCGCATGAAGTCCGAGTTTCTGGCCAATATGAGCCACGAAATCCGGACGCCCATGAACGGGGTCATGGGCATGGCGGAGCTGTTAACCTGCACCGAATTAAACGATCAGCAGACAGAGTATGTTGAAACACTGATGATGTCCGGTGAGGCGTTGCTCTCGGTGATCAACGATATTCTCGATATCTCGAAGATCGACGCCGGCAAATTCGAGCTTGCCTGTGAAGCCTTCAATATCGGCGATATCATGGAGGAAGTCGCCCGGTTGATGGCGCCGCGTGCGCGCGCAAAAGATCTGGAGCTGATCCTTCGCATTGCGCCGAATGCATCGCTTGCCGCGGTTGGCGACGGGCCGCGCTTGCGTCAAATCATGCTTAATCTTGTCGGCAATGCCGTAAAATTCACCGACGCCGGCACTGTCATCATGGATATTGAAACCGAATGTCGCGATGACGGCGTTCTTCATTTGTCGGCGCGCGTTATCGATACCGGCATCGGCATTCCTGAGGAAAGCCAGTCGCGCATTTTCGAGAAATTTGAACAGGCCGACACCTCATCTACGCGATCATATGGCGGCACCGGCCTGGGACTGGCGATCTGTCAGGAATTGATCACCATGATGGACGGGGACATTTCGCTTCAGTCCGTCTACGAGGAAGGCTCCACATTTGCCATTACCGCTTCTTTGAAAGCTGACTTGCGGGCGGACGCGGCCACGCGAACGCGCGACCTTGCCGCGGAATCGCTGGAGCTGGGGCGTGTGCTGGTGGTCGATGATATCGGCGCCAATCGTCGTTTGTTGAAAGAACATATAGAGGCTTGGGGCGGATTCGCCGTTTCAGCGGAAAGCGGTCATGAAGCCTTGTCCGCGCTTAAAATCGCAAAGAAAAAAGAGCAGTCATTCAGCTTGGCGCTGATCGACTATCACATGCCTGCAATGGACGGGCTTGAACTGGCGGCCGCCATAAAAAAGGATTTTCCAGAGCACGAGTTTCCTGTGTTGATGCTGACGTCGATCGATGATCGGTTCAGCGATGCAGTGCTAGAAGAGGCCGGGATCGATAAATGCCTCATCAAGCCGATCCGTGAAGCTGTCCTGCGCGCGTCGATCGCCGATATCATGTCGACCGCCAAAGACAGCGCGCCAGTCGCGGAAGATATGGCCGTCGAAGCGACAAGTGTTGAACCGCTACCTGCGCCCAAGGCGCGTCGCCCGCAAATTCTTGCAGCTGAAGACAATCTTGTGAATCAGATGGTCCTGAAAAAAATGCTGACCGGCGCCGGCGTTGATTTGCATATTGTCGACGACGGACAAAAGGCGCTTGAATTTGTGCGCGATAAAGGGGCTGACCTCGTGCTGATGGATATCTCCATGCCGCGCATGGACGGGATCGCCGCAACCCATGCAATCCGTTGCTATGAGCGCGAAACCGGTTGCGCGAGATCACCTATTGTCGGGCTTTCCGCGCATGTGATGGAAGAGCATGTGCGCAAATGCCGGGATGTCGGCATGGATGATTTTATCGCCAAGCCGGTCAAGCGTGCGGCTATTTTCGATGCGATTGAGCGATGGACGCAGGCGTCCCAACCGGCGGCGGCCTCTGCCGGCTAAACAGTCGCCGGGTGAACGGCTTCAAGTTCCTGGGCGAGCTGGCGAAGCATCGGGCGTTTTTCCTCCACCATTTCCAGGGCGCCGCGGGTCAGGCGGGCCAGGTTTTTTGACGATGCGTCATCAAGCCTGTCTGAGCCTCGGCCGGCTTCGAGCCGGTAATCGAATCGGAAATAATCCTTATCCAGAAGATATTTCAACTGGCGATGCACAGCGCGCGCCTGACCGTCCTGAATAACGGAAAGAAGCGGGGTGCGGAAACGCCCTTTTGGCGAAATCCACTCAGAGAACCCCCAGCCGCGCGCCTCTTCAAAAGGATAGTCCCGGGTCTGTCGGCCGGTTCCCAGCGAAATCACGCGCAAATCATCTCCCGGGAAGAGCCGCGCAGCCTCGGCCACGGCGACCATCGCCGGATCGTTGACATAAACGCCGCCGTCGACCGCGGTCCAGCGTTGTCCGCCCGCGCCGGCGATCGGATGCGGCGGAAAGAAGGTGGGGGCTGCGGCGGAGCCGATGACGGCGTCGACCACGCGCACCTGGCCAAAGCGGTCATGCTCTTCGCGAGCCGCATAGGCGGGACCGCCCCGGAACAGGACAGCGCCGCGCGGATCGATCGAATAGGCCGGGATCAATATGTTTCGCTTTGCGTCCGCGAAAACAGCATCGCCAAGCTGGCTTTCCAGAACAGCGTTGAGCCCGTCCGGCTGATAAAGCGGGCCGAAAAGCTGAACGAGCGCGCCGACGAGCGGAATGTTCGTCCAGAAACGCCGCGGGAAAATCCGCGAGGCCTCTGTTTCGAATAGACGTCTCAACTCGCCCGGACGCAAACCGCCGTCATCCTCGCCCAGAGGCAGGGCGAGGCCGGCGGCGATGATTGAGCCGACGGAGGTGCCGGCGATCAGATCAAAACAGTCGGCGACCCGGCAGCCTTTGCCAATGGCCTTGAATTCTGCATCCAGCGCGTCCAACACAATCGCCGGCACAAGCCCTCTGACCCCGCCGCCATCGATGGATAGAATATGTCGAAGCGCCATGTTTTGCGTCCCTTTCCCCAACCCCGGCGCCAGCCTGCCTTGCCGGCGCGAGGGCAATGTTCAGAGATTTTTGGCCCAAACGCAAATCACGTCAAAGCGCATGACGGGCGTTTGATCGCGCCTGCGGCGTTAAAGGGCACAGGATGCGCAGTTGAGAAAATGGCGCGGACATTGCTCTTGGGATTTGAGAGAACTCAGCTGTCAGCGAGCGGGACCGGCGCACAATCATGAAAATCGGATTTTATACGCCAAACTGGCCGGGACTCACGACATCCAACGGCATTACGACCTCAACAGCGAATACTGTTTCAGGTTTGCGCGGGCTTGGCCATGAGGCATTCATCGTCTCACAGGAAAAAGAGAACGACGATGATTTTGTGGTGCAGACGCCGCCGTTGCAGCCTTTCAGTCTGATTGACCATGCGCGCGTGCGGCTGGGCATGCCGACGCCTTATTACCGTGCGCGGGCGCAAACTATCAGCGATTGTGTGAAGTCGCTTGTCGAGCAACACGGGCTCGACGCGTTTGTTATGGAGGAGTCTTTCGGCTGGGCTGGATTTGTCCAGGATGCGGTGGATATTCCGGTCTGCGCCGTTCTGCGAGGGCCCTGGTTTCTGCATCGCCATGTGCTCCCGGACCACGCAAAGATTGCGTTCAACAATTCCAGAGAAAAATATGAGGGAGCCGCGATTGCCCGTTGCGCAGCAATTGTTGCGCCGTCGAAGAACGTTCTGGATCAGACTTTGGATCATTACAGCCTGTCTCCGAAATGGACAGGGGTTTTCCCAAATCCCATGAGGCCCAAGCCCCCGGTTGATCCTGAGTTGTTTGAAAAGCCGGGCGCCGTCGATATTTTGTTTGTTGGCCGTTTCGACCCGCACAAGGGCGGCGATGTTCTCCTCGACGCCTTTGCCCACGCTGTCGGAGAGGGCGTTGAGGCGCGCCTTTCTTTCGTGGGGCCGGATCTTGGCGTGCCTGCGGGCGACGGCGCAACGCAGATGATCCGGGAGCGTCTGGCGCTGCTGCCGGAAGCGGCGTCCTCGCGGATCGATTATCTCGGCAAACTGTCGAAGACCGAGATCGATGACCTTCGCCGTTGCAGTCCAATCACGATTGTGCCGTCAAGATTTGAAAATTTCAGCAATACGCTGCTTGAGGCCATGGCGGCCGGCTCTGCGGTGATCGCCAGCGACACCGGCGGTTTGCCGGAAGTCCTCACGCACAATGAAACCGGATTGCTGTCGCCGCCGGGCGATGTCAAAGCGCTGTCCGCCGCCATGCGTCGCCTTGCCGATGATCGCAACCTTGCCCGCCGGCTTGGCGACAGCGCCCGTCGCCATATTGAGGAAACCCTGTCGCCGGAAAGCGTCGCCGCTCGGCTCGCCGGCTTTTTGAAGGATGTCGCCAGCGATTACGCCAACCGGACGCAGCGCGCATCGGCGATGTAGACATCGCGGGTTGCGCCCTGCATATTCCCGTCAGACTTTCAGTAAACTCAATATAAAAGGCAGCCTCCATGTCGAACGACCCCGAACGCATCACCATTCTGGCCAGAGAATTCACTGCTGCGGCGCTTGAGTTTCACCGCGGACGCATGGCGGAAAAAGGGTACCGCATGGAAGGCTCAATCACGCCTCGCAACTTTAAAATGATCGAAGGCATGGAGCAGCCGAAAGATATTTTCGACGGCGAGCCCTTGTTTGCTGTCACCTTCGTCAAGCGCGACGCCTGACAGATCACTCTGAAAAAAATATCAGACACGGCCAAAGAGCCGTCCATGACTGATCTCGCCGAACACATCCTTTTGGCGCTTGCGCAATGAGTGAGTTCATCACAACGATCAGCGATTTGCTTTGGGGCAGGGTTCTTATCTTTGTCCTGATACCGATCGGTTTGTGGTTCACGATTGCATCGGGGTTCGTCCAGTTCCGCAATTTCGGCCGGATGTTCGGTATTCTGGCGGAAGGGTTTCGCCATCAAGGCGATAAGCCCACATCATTTCAGGCGCTGGCCCTTTCCGTTGCGGGGCGCGTTGGCGCAGGTAATATCGCCGGGGTTGCTGTGGCGATCACTCTCGGCGGGCCGGGCGCGATTTTCTGGATGTGGATTGTCGGGTTGGTCGGCATGGCGACCAGCTTTTTCGAATGCTCTATCGCCCAACTCTATAAACGCATCGAGCCGTCAGGCGATTATCGCGGCGGACCGGCTTTTTATATTCGTCACGGTCTAAAAAAACGGCTCGGGATAGGCGCGCTGATGCTGGCGGGTCTCTATTCCATCTTGTTGCTGATCACTTTTGGCGTCGCCTTCAATATTTTACAAAGTTACGCGGTGTCGGCTTCCGTGCAAGGCGCTTTTGGCGCCCCGGCGCCGGTGTCTGGCGTCATTCTGGCGGTGCTGATCGGATTTGTGATTTTCGGCGGCGTGCGCCGGATTGCGCGGGTGGTTGAGATTGTCGTGCCGGTGATGGCGATCAGCTATATCGGGCTTGTCGGCTTCATTCTGGCGACGCAGATCACTGATGTGCCGGACGCACTATTGCTGATTGTCAGAAGCGCGTTCGGACTTGAAGAGGCAGCTGGCGGGGTCATCGGCGCGGCGATTGTGAACGGCGTTCGGCGCGGCCTATTTTCGAATGAGGCCGGCCTCGGCTCTGCGCCGAATGTGGCGGCGGTCGCCTATGTGCGCCATCCTGCGCAACAGGGTGTCGTTCAGGCGCTGTCAGTATTCATCGATACGCTGATCATCTGTACATGTACGGCGTCGATCATCCTTCTTTCGGGCGTCGATTTCACCGATCCGGATGTCGATGGGGTTGTATTAACCCAGAACGCGCTGGCGGCGCATGTGGGCGGCTGGGCCGATGAGTTTATCGCTTTTGCACTGTTATTGTTCGTTTTCAGTTCCATCATGTATAATTATTTTCTGGGCGAAAACGCGCTTGATTTTTTCGTTTCGGACAATGCGCTTGTCTTCAATATTTTCCGTATCGTGACGCTTGGGTTTATCATCCTTGGCTCGATGCTGGATCTCGGCGCTGCATTTTCTTTTGCGGATCTCACCATGGGGCTGTTGGCGCTGGTCAACCTTCTGGCGCTGGCGTTATTGTTTCCTATCGGCTTGCGGGTGATGCGCGACTTTGATCGCCAGCGCAAAGCCGGCCTGACGCCGGTGCTGGACCCTGACGACTATGCCGACCTCGATGTCGATGCACAGGCCTGGGCGCTGGATCCGTCTGATCAACCGCTGCTGGATGCAAAAAGGCGCGCGTTCAAAAGCGATGCGTGAGCGCTAGCCTAGCGCTTCTTCCAGTATTTTGCATATTCTGGCAGATGCTGCGCCGTCGCCGAACGGATTTTCCTCAACGATCATCGCTCGATGACGGTGATCATCCGTCAGCAGATCATGCGCTGCTGTAAAGATTTTTTCTGCATCATGACCCGCTAAGAGCGCAGCGCCGGCGTCGACCGCTTCCTCGCGTTCAGTTTCTTGACGCGTGACAATCACCGGCGTCTGAAAACTCGGCGCCTCTTCCTGTATCCCGCCGGAGTCAGTGACAGCAAGGTGTGCGGCGCTGAGTACGCGCAAGAGGTCGTCATAGGCGAGCGGATCGACAAGATGGATGTTAGCAATACCGCCAAGCGCTTCAGTTACAGGCCCCTTTACGGAAGGATTAGCGTGAACCGGGAGAATAACGGAAATATCGTCAGCAAGCAGAGCGATCGACCGCAGTCCCTCGCAGATCTGAGCCAGCGGGCGACCGTGATTTTCGCGCCGGTGGAGGGTGGCGAGCACGATCCGTCGTTTGCGCCAGTCCGATCCGATTAAAGCTCGCATACGCTCGTCTGTAAGCGAAGGATTGCTGTCGATCGCCTTTTTCTTCTTGACCAGCGCATCGATCACCGTGTTGCCTGTAACGGTGACGGCTTGCGCGTCTACGCCCTCTTGCAAGAGGCGCTTGCGGGCTTTTGGCGTAGGCGCAAAGTGCCAGTGCGCCAGACGTGCGATTAGCCTGCGATTGGCCTCTTCCGGAAAAGGCGAGCGGATGGTTTCGGTTCGCAGGCCGGCTTCAACATGGCCAACAGGAACGCCCGCATAGAAAGCGGCGAGGGCGCCGCTGAAAGCGCTCGTTGTATCCCCCTGAACCAGCGCGCCGGCGCAATCCGATTGGCCAAGCGCTGAGCCCAGGCCATTGATCAGGCTTGCGGTAAGCTGTGCAAGAGATTGGCCGGGCGCCATCGTTTGAAGAGTTTCGTCAGCATGGATATTCAGGCTTTCCAGCGCGCCGTCCAGAAGCTCCCGGTGCTGACCGGTTAAGATCACATGCGCCCGCAGGCGTTTTGAACTGTGAAGCGCTTCGATGACCGGCGCCAGTTTCACCGCTTCGGGGCGGGTGCCGATGATGACGGCGATTTTTTTACGCACGGTCATGCGAAAAGGCCGCAGGCGTCGACAATGACGGCATGGTCAAGCGCGTTGCGCGGCAGGGCTCTAAATTGCGCATGGGCGACCAGAATGGCGATGATATCGGCTGTTTTTACCGCTTCCTGAAGGTCTGTGAGGGTGAAACCTTCGACGTCTTTCAGGTTCGGCTCAACAGCGATTGTGTTGGCGTGGGCAATGGACTGAACGCGTTTTGCAATTTCAAGCGCCGGCGACATTCGCAAATCGTCCACGTCAGGCTTATAGGCAAGGCCCAGCAATGCGATTGTCGGCGCCTTGAATTTATCCGCATGCGATGCAATGCGCTTGGCGACCCAGTCCGGTTTGCGTTCGTTCACGGCGCGCGCCGCCGCCATCAAGGGGGTATTGTGCTCGCCTGCGGCATCAATCAGGAAGTAAGGATCGACAGCGATGCAGTGTCCGCCGACGCCGGCGCCGGGTTGCAGAATGCTGACGCGCGGGTGGTGGTTCGCGATCTCGATGGCCTTCCACACATCGACGCCGATAATGTCGGCCGCCATGGAAAGCTCATTGGCGAAGGCGATGTTGACGTCGCGATAGGCGTTTTCGATGAGTTTGACGCTCTCGGCAAGACGCGCCTCGGCGCTCGTGACGTTTCCCAGCACAAAAGACCTGTAGAAAGCGGCGGCGCGTTCGGTGCTCTGTGCGTCGACGCCGCCGACTATGCGGTCGTTTTCAATAACCTCCCGCAAAATTCGGCCAGGCAAAACGCGTTCTGGCGCGTGGGCGACGCACAGCCCGGTGCCGGCGCGAGCGCGCAGGGTCTCAGCAATGCGATCGGTCGCGCCCGGCGCAACGGTGGATTCGATTATGACAAGCGCATCGCCATGAAGCGCGCCTGTAATTGCCGCTGCGGCTTCATCCAGCATCGATAAGTCAGGTTTATTGTTCGATGTGACCGGCGTCGGCACGCAAAGAATGAACACATCCGCATGGTCAGGCGGGATGCTGACGGCTTTCAGGCGGCCTGTCTGCACGCCAGCGCGCACCAGCATATCAAGATCCGGCTCCTGAATATGCGCATCGCCGGCGTTGATAGTGTCAACGACCTCGGCGGATTTTTCGTAACCGACCACGTTGAAGCCGCGAGAGGCGAGCACGGCCGCGGTCGGCAGGCCAATATACCCAAGACCGACGACACAGACCGTAATTTCTTCCGGATTTTCATACATGAGCCGCGCAAACCTCCCCCCGAGCGTTAATCATATTCCTAAATTGGCGCGCCGTCCGCTGGCAAGGCGAATAGCTCGCAAAGATCGCGCCGACATGGACGACCCGCCGGAACCTGCCTATAACCGCGCTGGTTAACGGCGAAGAGAGGTTGCACATGATGCGTATCGTTTTAACGGCGGCGGCGATGGCGGCCGTTTCAGCCTGCGCCAGTCTTTCGCCGCGCGCTGAGATTGAGGACCAGTTCGTGAGCCTGGGGATATCGCGCGATCGCGCCGAATGCCTGGCGGATGATCTCGATGAACGTCTCGATCGCGATGAGCTTGTCGATGTTTCCAATTTCGTCGGCAGCCTGAACGCAGCCGACAGCGCCGGCGGCGCGCTTGACGCCTTGCTGGGCATCGACAATCCGCGTATTGCCGGCGCCATCGCACGGGCGAGCGTTGCCTGCGCGTTCTCCCGAAATTAACCAGCGTCTGTGAACGCCTGGACCGATACGCGCGTTCCGTATGCGGCCGGCTTCGCGCGTGAAAATTTTTCATCGGTTTGCGAAGCGTTTGCGCGTAATTTCGAGGCGGAAGCGGAACTGGGCGCAACCTTTACCGTTGTCATTGATGGTGAGCTTGTTGTCGATCTGCGCGGCGGGCATAGCGACCGTGCAAAAGAAACGCCGTGGGCGGAAGATACGCTCGCCTGTATCTATTCCTCCGGTAAGGCCGCGCTTGCATTTCTGATCGCCAGGGCGGTCTCTGACGGCAGGCTCGATTATGAAACGCCCGTTGCCGAATACTGGCCGGATTTCGCCGCCCATGGGAAGGGTGAGATCACGTTGGCTCAGGCGCTCTCCCATCAGGCGGGGCTCGCCGGTCTGCCTGAAGATACGCCGCCGAATATTTATCTCGACTGGGATGCGACCTGTGCGGTGATTGCCGATATGGCGCCCCTATGGGCGCCCGGTACGGCGAACGGCTATCACCCGCAGACATTTGGGTTCATCGCCGGCGAAGTCTTGCGCCGCGTTACAGGAAAATCCGTAGGCGCATTGATCCGTGAATATGCCGCGCCTATCGATCTGCAGATTTTTTGCGGCATGGCGCCGGCGGAACAGGCCCGCGCCGCTTATATGCCCAAACCGCCGCGCGCCCCGGATCTTGGCGAGATCAACGCGTACAAACAGCTTGCGTTTCTGAAGCCCTCGTCATCGCCCGGCAAAGTCGCCCGCGAAGACTGGATGGCGGCGGAAATACCCGCTTCCAACATGCACGCCGACGCCCGGTCGCTCGCCATGCTGCTGCACCCCATGGCGAATGGCGGCGCCGGCGCGGACGGCGAACCGGTGCTCGACCGGGGCGTTCTCGCCGACGCCTTCAAAGAGCGTATCCGCGGGGACGACCTCGTGCTGCCGTTTCATCTCTCCTGGGCGGCGGGGCTGATGCGCAACATCAACCGCCATTTCGGGCCTAATGAAAACGCCCTCGGTCATGCCGGCTTCGGCGGGTCTTGCATTGTCATCGATCCGGAGCGCCGCATGACCTGCGCCTATGTCATGAACAAGATGTCGCCGCATCTTGTCGGCGATCCGCGCGCGGTGCGGCTGCTAGAGGCGGCGTATGAAGGAGTTTAGAGTGGGATGGGCCGGCGCCCTTTAGCCGCTCGCCATGTCGAGCTGAATGCTTTGGACGGGGTTGCGTTTTGCATTTCAGCAGAGGCTTAAGACGCCCTGCAGCAGCCGTTGAGCCCATGTCGCAAAAGCCCCTAAGATGGGCGTTAGACTTTGGTAAGCGAATGTTCGAGGTGCGGTTCAACGCGATAGACTCCCAGTACGGCCAGGCTTCACCGAAATTAGAAAACCCAGCTCTAATCAGCACATTTTCTAGGTATTTCCGTGCTCTGCTGCCTTAGTGCAGAGGGCGGAAATCCTGTCACTTGCGCGATCGACCGGGTCATGTGGGCTTGATCGGCAAACCCACAATCGTGTGCAATTTCCAGTAATCGTTCTCTCGTTGATGTTATTCTTCGCAATGCTTGCTGCGTTCGTATGCGCAGTCTGAATCTTTTTGGGGTGCACTGATATGCCCTTTTGAATCCACGGCTAACAGTCTCCTGCGACAGGTTTTGGCGCGCCGCCCATTCGGAAATCGATAGTATGGGGTTCATCCTCAACTCCTCTGCCAGTTGGTCTGGCCAATCGCCAAACGTGGAATTCGCTGGAAGCCCTGTATCCAACACAAGCTGCGCGGCCAGTTTCTTGTCCTTATCGGATAATCGCACTACTTGCTCGACATCAGGGATGATGAGCAACTCGGGTTGGTGGGCGTGTGGGAGTGGTAAGAGGAGCACATCGGCGCCCTGCACTCCGATCACATTGTAATGCCCCTCAAATCTGTTGTGCACCAAAGCATGTCCCGGGCGAACTCTCCAATGACCTGTGTCACCAATTTCAGAATATTCGCCGCGCAAAACCACAGCGATGAAACCGTCCCGATGGACATGCCGGGAATGCCTCTCGCGACTCCCGTGTTGCAAGATGTGAGAACGGGTAAGTTCAAAAACAGGACGAAACACAAACGCACCCCCAAAACTTTCAGCCACGCGCCAAAGGCCACCGATTGTCAGTATCGTTATGACAGTGATGGTCAAGTGCGTTCAAGCCAAACCGCTTCGAACGTGCTTATGATTGCACAACTTCAAAGACAAATGGCGTTCACAAGAAACTGTGGACGCGAGATGTCATGGTCTGAATTAAGGAGTTTCTCACGTGCGCGATACTACTTTAGCATTTTGCCTTGTTTCATTCGCGATGGTCACCAGCTGTGCAACCGACAATCAAATTCCGGCGGTCAATGAAACGGTTTCCCCAGAAATTGAATCGCCTCGCAGTAACTTGGTAACAGAAGGCATACCCCAGATACCCACTTCGGTCTCCGACCGTTTACGTCAGTACCAGAATATCCGTGAACATGGTTTTCGAGATTGGGGTTCGGAAGGCATCCTGATTGGAACGCGTTTTGGTGACGTCACCCAGATACACAGCGTAAAAGCACCCGGCGCAGCTCGCCGGCAGCTTACCTTTTTCGACGAGCCCGTTTCAGGTGCCGACATGAGCCCAACGGGCGATGTTTTCGTTTTTACCAGAGACACTGGAGGAGACGAATATTACCAAGGCTATGTATTTCAGTTGGGAACTGGGGAGATATCATCATTTACAGAACCAGGCACAAGAAATGGGGCGACGAGTTGGTCTGATGACGGTGCTCAAATCGCTTGGTATCAAGCCAAGCCGGAAACCCCCGATTGGGACGTACTAATCGCAGACGTGACAGACCCCACATCGCGGCGCGTCGTATTCGGAGGAAACGGTGTCGTCTATCCTGTCGATTGGGCGGCAGATGGACAACGCCTTGTTGTTCAGCAACTCATATCCGACCTCAAAAGTCGCCTTTTCGTCGTTGATCTTCAAACCGGTAACTCTACAGAAATCAACCCATCTGAAGATATTGCTTATTCAGGCGCTGAGCTCCTTGCTAATGGTGATGTCATCACCGCGACAGATCGAGGGTCGGAGACGAAGAACCTTGTTAGAATTCTAGCTGGGTCTGATGCGATCATCTCTTATACGGACAATATACCGTGGGATGTTGCGGACTGGATCGTCTCGCCGGATGAAAAAACACTGGTGTTTACACTTAACGAGAATGGGCTTGGACCCATCAAAATTCTTGACCTGGACACTGGTGCCATCAAAAACGGGCCTGACTTGCCGACGGGAATAGCAAGCAGTCTGGTGTTTCATCCTAATGGAAGGCAGGTGGGCTTCACCTTCGACGGACCGACGAGCGGCGCAGACGCCTGGTCGTTCGATTTGCAAACACGAGAAACGATTCGCTGGACGCAAGCCGAAGTCGGGGGTCTCAATACCGCAACATTTGTGGAGCCCACTAATTTTGAATATCCCAATGCTGAAGATATGCAGATACCTGCGTTTATTTATCGTCCAGACACAGATGGTCCTTACCCTGTTATTATCTCAATTCACGGTGGACCAGAGGCGCAAGCTCGTCCTTACTTCTCATCAACATTGCAATATTGGGCAAATGAACTCGGTTTGGCTGTGATAGTCCCAAATGTTCGCGGGTCGACGGGTTACGGAAAATCCTATCTGGCGACGGATGACGGCCTCAATAGAAAGCGTTCGGTGGAAGACATTGGCGCTCTGCTCGACTGGATTGCTGAACAGGATGACCTTGATAGCGACCGGGTGCTCGTCCACGGCGGATCGTACGGAGGCTATATGGTTTATGCTTCCCTTATCGACTACCCAGACCGTCTCGCGGGCGGGATCAGCATTGTTGGAATATCAGACTTCACTACATTTCTGACAAACACAAATGGCTACCGCCGTGATCTTAGGCGGGTTGAATATGGTGACGAACGTGACCCAAAAATCGCTGCCTTTTTTGATGAGATCTCGCCCCTAAATAATGCGAGCAGGATCAATAAGCCAATTTTTATCATTCAAGGCGCAAACGACCCCAGGGTTCCTGTTTCGGAAGCTCAACAAATTCTCGAAGCCATTAGGCAAAATGGAGGCGAGCCATGGTACCTTCTAGCGCTTGATGAAGGGCATGGGTTTCGTAAGAAAGATAACATTGATTATCAAAGAGCCGCCGAAACACTTTTTATCGCGAAGACACTGGGCCTCGAATAGGCTCTAAGGTCAGCGCTTTTCATAAGCTGATGATTATGTGCCACTTTGGATAGCAGCTTCTTTGCGATAAGAAGCTGCTATTGGCCATTGGTCCAGCACCCTAAAATCGCCCAACCAAACACTCAAGCACTCCCTAAAACGAAAACCTTACATCCACCGACATGATCGCCGGTTGGGGATAGCCGGGCATGACTTTCGCCATGGTTTCGCATTCTTCCAGATAGCTCTTGTGGAAGCGCGTATCGGCGCGGGCGCCCCGCGAGACGGCCATGATCTCAACAGGTTGCCGCGCAACGTCAAAAGAGACGATTGTATGCGGCTTAGGCGCTGTTTTCTGCCGGTTTGTTTCCGCCAGCGCAGGCATGGCGTAAAATACGAGCACGCCCGCAAGCGCCGCTTTCCTGATCAACATTCCCTTCGCCTCCCGTGCTGTTGTTAAAACTTTGTGGGGAAGAGATTTCGAAAAAGCTACGCAGGCTGATCAAATGCAAACTAAAATGGCAAGACTTGATTCACGATAATGATTGCTGCAACCGCGAAAGCCAGTCAGTAAGGATAGGGTTGAGAGCTTCAGGCTGCTCCCACATCACCCAATGGCCGCAATTATCAATTACAATTTTATCAAGGTTTGAAACAAATTTCTCCATACCCTCAGCGCTCACCGGCGGCAGGAAAAAATCGGAAGCGGCGCCAACCCAGAGGGCGGGCGCGTCGATGATCGGATCGACTTTTTTCATGATCTCGTAATTGCGGTCGATATTGCGATAGAGATTGATCCCGCCATGAAACCCTGAGCGGCGATAGGCCTCCGTAAAGACGGCGAGGTCGTCTTTGCTGATGATGAGGTCGTTTTCGTCCGGCGGCGGGCCGTCGCGGAACCGTCCGGGCAGGTCGTAAATTCTGTTGCCGAGGCGCGCCATGATCTCCGGGCTGGCCGGCGGTCGAAACATGATCCGGAAAAATCTCTCGATATCGGTTTCGAACAGGCGTTCCGGCGTTTCCTCTTCCTGAAACTGGACAATGTAATGCCGCGCGCCAAAGCGCTTTTCCATGATGGCGAGGGGCGGAACCGGCGGCGGCGGTTTGTGCGGCGTGCACACGCCGATGACCCCGGCGACGCGGTCCGGGTGGAGCTGCGCCATCGGCCAGACAATGGCGCCGCCCCAGTCATGACCGCAGAAGACAGCGCGGTCGATCTTGAGCGCGTCGATGAGGGCTGCAAGATCCGATGTCAGATGAGCGATGTCATAGAGGGATTTGTCGCCGGGCGCGTCGGAGCGGCCGAAGCCTTTCAGATCCGGCGCGATTACGCGCCAGCCGGCTTCCGCGAGCGCCGGCATGACATTCTTCCAGCTATAGGCGATCTCGGGCCAGCCATGGACGAGGATCACCGGCGGGCGGGCGCCCTCCGGGTCGCCATTGATTTCATAGATTGCGAGACGAACGCCGCCGGCGTCGATGAATTCAGGATCAGGAAAAGACGTCATATGCGTATTGTGCAAACACGCGCTTTCTCGCGCAACGGCGCATTGCAGGACGTGCTGCATAAATTCGTTTGAATTGCACAGCAGGGGCGCTAACCCTCACCCATAAAACAAGAGCTTTCTATTCGAAAAAAGCTGCTTACAGCCCTTGATAAGAAATAGCCTGGTCGGATCGATATCGGGGCTCGCTTTCATTGATGGTTGTTGAGCCGACAAGCGTAAACCTGAGTACAACGTCAAAGATCACATCAAAGCCAATGACCGAAGACAACCACAATACAGACTGGACGCCGCCGGACGGGTGGGAGATTGGCCGCTACGGGCACACTTTTTCCGGCCGGGCGGGACCGTTCTATTTTCGCAAGGATGGGGTTGCGCCCGGCGTCGGGTTCTTTTCAGAACCCTCTCACGGCAATCTCGGCAATGTTGTTCATGGCGGCGCGCTGATGACGCTCGCCGATATGGCGCTCTTTACTGTCGCCATGCATAACGAGGAGGCCTATCGCGCGGTGACAGTCACGTTCAATGCGGAGTTTCTGGCGCCGGCGCCGATCGGCGCATTCATCACCGCAACCGGCGAGGTGACACGCCGCGGCAAGAGCCTTGTCTTTGTGCGCGGCATGGTGAGTGCGGCGGAAACGGACTCGCTGGCTTTTTCGGGAACCCTCAAGCGGCTTCCGCCTCTTTTGTAGCGCCGGCGGCAGAGCGGCTTGCCCGCACCGCGTCGATGCTGAAGACGGCAAGGCCCGACCAGATCAGCCCAAAGCACAGCGCATGGGCGAGGGCGAAGGGTTCGCCGTAATAAAGCCCGAGAATGAATTGGATCGTCGGTCCGATATATTGCAGGAAGCCGACGGTCGTCAGCGTCAGAATGCGGGTGGATACTGCGAACAACACGAGCGGGATCACCGTGACCGGGCCGGCGAGCACAAGCAGAATATCAAGCCCTGCCGATTGCTGCAGAAAAGCAGCGGTTCCGGCGCTCATCAGTACAAAGAGATAGACGACGGCGAACGGCGTCAGCAGAACAGTTTCAATGAACAGCCCCGGCATGGCGCCAACCGGCGCGGTCTTGCGGATATACCCGTAAATCGTGAACAGCACGGCGAGCAAAATTGATATCCATGGGAATACGCCGACGCCAATCGTCAGCACCAGAACGCCGATGGTCGCTAGTGCGACAGCGATGATCTGCGCGGCTCGCAGTTTCTCCCCGAACAAAATGACGCCCGCCGCCACATACATCAGCGGATTGATGTAATAACCAAGGCTTGCTTCGAGGATCCGGTCGTTCACAACGGCCCAGATATAGGTGAGCCAGTTCAACGAAATGGCGAGCGCGCTGATCGCAAGGATCACGATGACTTTAATATCCATGAAGGCTTTCAGCGTTTCGCGCCATTGCTTGCGCATCGCCAGAATAAGTGCGCCGAAGGGCACGGACCAGATAATCCGGTGGACAAGAATTTCGCTGGTCAGCGCGTCGCTTACCGCTTTCAGATAAATCGGCATGCCGCCCCAGAACGTGTAGGCGGCAATGGCGGCGATCAATCCAGTCCGCAAACTTGATTGCGCAACGGCGCCCGGCGGCGGTTTTGTGGTCACTGGGTGACGCCTTCCGTTTCCATCGCCTCGACAATGCGGTCGAGGGCGCCGGCGCCGGTTCTGGCGCGATAGCGCGCGGTGATGACGACGCGGCCGTTTACGGTATCGGCATTGATTGATTCGTATGCGAAGCCTTCGTCGATCAGCGGTTTTGGCGCGCGATAGAATTTCGGGTTGTCATTGAGCTTCTTCAACTCCGCATCGATGACTCGGCGGGCGACGAATTCCAGCGGCAGATATTTCGATACGCCTTCTTCTTTCGTAATGGTAAGCGACCCGACCCGCGCCTGAAGCTTGCCGTCAACGACTTGCGGGATCAGCGTGATATCGACGCCGCCGGCCTCCAGCGCGAGGCGTCGCGGCGCGTCTTTGCCATTCCAGCCGCAGCTCCAATAGCCGAATTCAAGATCGACGGCGAAGCGGATCGCGCCATCCGGAAATTCGATAAGGGGCTCGCTCGCGTCCCAGCGTTCGCCGCATTCAACGCTGCGCGCCGCGACCCAGGCTTCAAGGTCGCTTTTGGTCTGATCAATGAACTTTGTGACGTCAGTCGTTAGCGCGAGGCGCAATACGCCGTTTCGCGCCGTCGCTTCATCCACATGAAGAGCAATATCGGCGACGACCGGCCGTCCGCCGAGATTGACCTTGGTCGGCGCGTTGTAAATGGTCTCGTGGCCCGCCGGGGTTTGCGCGGCGGCGGCGCTGAAGAGAGCGATGAGGGCGAACAGCACGGGCGTTAAAGTTGTCTTGGTCAGTTTCGCCAGCATGGTAACCCCCGTTTCAGCCGCTTGCCGCCCGATTCATGCGGCCTTTTTCAAATATCCCCGGTTGAGCAGAAGTTCTGCAATCTGTACCGCATTGAGCGCCGCGCCTTTGCGCAGATTATCAGACACCACCCAAAGCGCGAGACCGTTTTCAACCGTAGGGTCGACGCGCACGCGGGAAACAAACGTGGCAAACTCGCCGACGCTGTCGATCGGCGTGACATAGCCGCCGTCCTCACGCTTGTCGACGACCAGCAGACCCGGCGCCTCGCGCAGAATTTCTCGAGCTTCATCGTCCGAGAGTTCATTTTCAAATTCGATATTCACCGCTTCGGCGTGGCCGACAAAAGTCGGCACGCGCACGCACGTGGCGGTGAGTTTGATCTTCGGATCTAAGATCTTTTTCGTCTCCGCCGTCATCTTCCATTCTTCTTTGGTGAAGCCGTCTTCCATGAAGACATCGATATGGGGAATGACGTTAAACGCGATTTGCTTAGTAAATTTGTCCGGAGACGGATCGTCGTTGACGAAAATGCCTTTTGTTTGATTGAAAAGCTCGTCCATGGCGTCCTTGCCGGCGCCGGAAGTTGATTGATAGGTAGACACGACGACCCGCTTGATCCTCGCCGCATCGTGCAACGGTTTCAGCGCAACAACGAGCTGCGCGGTGGAGCAGTTCGGGTTCGCAATAATGTTCTTCTTCGCGTAGGCGGCGACCGCATCGGCGTTCACTTCCGGAACGATCAGCGGCACATCCGGGTCCATGCGAAAGTGAGATGAGTTATCGATGACGATAGCGCCTGCAGCGGCTGCTTTCGGCGCCCATTCTTTCGAGACCGCGCCGCCGGCGGCGAAGAGCGCAATATCGACTTTGGAAAAATCGAACGTATCAAGATCAACGCATTTGAGCGTTTTATCGCCGAAAGAGATTTCGCGGCCGATCGACTGGCGCGAGGCGAGGGCGTAGGCCTCTTTAACAGGGAAATGACGCTCGGCGAGAATGGCCAGCATTTCCTGACCGACATTGCCGGTCGCTCCGACGATGGCGATATTGATTTCCATGGAACGCTCCTTGAACTTGACGTCGCGAAAAACGCTCAATTCCGCATGGAGTCAAGGCGGGGAGGCGAACAGGAAATCTGAACAGCGGATTAGGCGGCGCTGGGTTATCATAACCGGTCATGCTTCGAGGCGCGGCGGCGCCGAGCACCTCAGCATGAGATCTGATTTAAGACGAGAAAATTCCTCATCCTGAGGCGCCTGCGAAGCGGGCCTCGAAGGATCAGGAATTTTGACTTTCAGCAAAACAAAAAGGGCCGCCGCAGCGACCCTTTTCAAAACTCATGCAAAAATCAGCTCAGGCCGCTTTCCATTTGATCTGGAATTCGACTTCTTCTTCGTCGCCTTCGCGTTCGTGTTCGATGTTGAACTGGGCGCGGGCCGGCACGTAGACGCGTTCGCCGGCGATCTGGATTTCAAATTTCTCATTATTCTCCAGCGCGTCCGCCAGACGGCGAAGTTTCGCGATGAACTGGTCGATCGGATAATCCTTCTCAATATCGCGGTCAGGTTTGTCAGACATGGGCGTTTCTCCTGTATGAAAAGTCATGCGCAGCCTAGGCGGGATAGTTTACAGAATTATTGCGGCCGCTCTGCACTTCAAAAGCCGCCGCCGGTTTTGAAGCCGCCGCGCGAACGGGGCGTTCTGATCCGCGGCGGGCGCGGTGCGCGGGGCCGGCGCGGCGCTCTCGGCGCCCTGGGAAAGCGCACTTTCGGCGCGCCGCTCGATCTGTTCCCCCAGGTGCGATTGTTTTTCGGCAGGCCGAAGCCGTCGCGCCATTCCGGACCGCCGAAATCGTCGGACCAGTCGCGTTTACGCCGGCGCTGGGCCTTTCTCACCCGACGCCAGGCTTCGTCCTCGCGCATGGCCCCGCGAAGGAGTTCCGACAGGACAACGCCAATGACGCTGCGATCAGGAAACTCTGAATACGGACTGTCATAACGCGCGGATTTGAATTTTCGTCGCAAGGTTTCAAGCTCGCGCAGGATGCCTTCCTGCTCGCCCAGATTTTGTGCAACAGAGCGAGCGCTTTCCTCTATCTCCATTTTTTCCCGGCGCAGACGGATGAGTTCGTCGACAAGCCGGTCGTCCTCAAGCGTCAGGGTTTCCGCCGCCAGCACTTTGAGATCCGGGATCGACCGGTCCGCCAGCGCCTTCGACATCAGCCCGCGCGCATCGTGCAACGGCCCGCTGCGCCCGCTTGCCGCAGCGGCGTGCTCAGCGGCAATTTTCTGGTGATGGGCCTCGGCGTCAGCGATGGCGGCGTCTGTTTTTTCAAGCTCGCCGCGCGCGGTCTTGGCCTTGTCGCGGAGCTTGCCGACGCCGTCGCGTTCGAGCGCCTCGCGTTCGTAGGCTTCGATAGAGACTTCGATCTCTTCAGCTGCGGCTTCGACGCGGTCAGCGTGTTCCTCCAGCCGGTCCGGCAATTCCAGGAGCCGCGCATAATTGAGACGCGCATCGCGATATTTGATCAGGCCCGCGACCCAACGGTCGAGTGCGGCAAACAGAAAGAACGCTTTATACTCCTTCGTGCCGAATTTGCGTTTCCATAGATAAGAAAAGAGCGGATCGGCTTCGTAAGGCGCGCCTTTCTCTTCCCGGTCGTTGCGGGCGAGTTCAAGCTTCGCCTCGGCGCGTTCGGCGACGGCGTTCGCCTGTTCCAGCGCCTGGGCGCGCCGCTGATATTCCTCGTCTTTCTCAAGGCGTTCATTGGTTTTACCGACAGCGCGGTCATGATCGGCGAGGGCCTTTTCAAGCGCTTCCTCACCCTTGCGGCGCTCGCCTTCCAGCCGCTCAATAACGCCGCGGGCCTCGACAAGCTGAACCGCCAATGCGTCGATGTGGTCCTCATGGGTTTCGATGAGTTTGAGCGCCTGCTCGTCGATGCGCCCCAGCGAGCGGGTCAATTCATCCGTCTTCAGATGATCAATCCGGATCGATGCGATTCGGGAATAGGCGTCTGCCTCGGCGCGTTCGATCACCGCCATGCGCGAGGCGCGCTCGGCCGCCGCGCCATTGGCGTCGCCATAGCTGGCGCGCGCCTTGGCGATGGCGCCGTCAATACGGTGGAGAATATCGCGGCCGGAGGTCATGAGCGGATCACCATTCCAGAATAGCACCCCCGGCAGTCTCGATTGAATAAGTCGGCAGGAGCGCGCCGGTCGGTTTCTCGCCAGTGAGCGCGTCCTGGATAATCTGGTCGTCCTGCTTGTCGGCGGCGATGCGGTTGAAGACGCCTTCCGGCACGCGCACGCCCCAGTTGGCAACGCGGCGGGTCGCGCGGTCCTCTTCGCTGGTGATTTCAAGTTCGTGCTTGCGGCCCCGCGCATCGACCGCCTCAACGATCAGATAATAATTGCGCAGCGAAGCGTCGTCGTCATGGACGCGGAAGACGCCTGAATATTCGCCCGGACGCGACACAACGCGGATATCGAGCTGTTTCGCCAGCGTGGCGCGCAAGGTTTCAAGATCCTGAATGTTCGCGCGCAGTCCGTCGGCGTTTTCATTTTCGGCGGCGAACACGCCGTCCTGATAGGCGGTTTCGATACGGGCCTTGGCGTAGTCCGTGGCGGCGATTTCAAGGGCGGCGTCGCGTTCGGCTTCCAGCGCATTCGGCAGGGTTTCGGTAATTTCAACACGGGCCGCTTCCACGCGCGCCTCGTGCGGCGCCTCAAAGCCGAACTCCCAGATCGCGGTGGCGAAAGCGGCGAGGCCGAATATCGCCGCAACCGGCGGCAGCCAGCGATTGCGCCCGATATAAAATTTCGCAAGAGCAACGCCCAGCCCGCCTTTTGGCGGTTCATAGTGGAAGCGTTTTTCTTCAAGCGCCTTGACGCCGTCGGCGAGAATGCGGTCGGGCACGTCGATGCCCTGCGCCGCATAGATCTCTTTCAGCCGCCCGATGAGTTTTTCCTCGCGCGCTTCGGTGGAGAGCTCCCGGTCGATCAGTCGTTCGCGGTGGCGCAGCGTGTCGACAATGTCCATGGCGAGCATGACATCGTCGAGCTTTTTGGGCGGCGCATCGTTTGCGTCCGCCGTGATGGCGGCCGCATCATTCACGCTTCAAGAGCCGCCGTCGCGCCTTGCTCAACGAGTTTGGCGAGCCGCTTCTTGCCGTCCTCGACCGCCTCGCGGATTTCTTTGGAGTTCTCGGTCGAAAGCTTGCGCATTTCGGCGATGATCGTTTGCGAGCGTTCCTGATAGGCGACGACGGAGTCGACAAGACGTTTCACCGCTGCGGCGGAGACAGTTGGTCCGTATCCGGCTTTTACGGCTTCTTCCTGCACCTTGCCGCCGATTTCAGAGAGCGTCTCAAGACTGTCCTCAATGCCTTTTTTCATGGCCTCCAGCGTCTGCGTCGATTCATGCAGGCCGTGCATGCCGGTGAAGGTGGCGGTCAGCGCCGTCAGCACGGTCTCGTTGGTGCCGAAGAAGGAAACCGACTGGGCGTAGATGCGTTCTTTCGCATTGGTCGTCTGCACCAGTCGCGTCATAATGACTTCGGACGTGTTATAGCCGACGGTGATGTTGTCAGAGAGGTCTTTGGCGACCTGATAGCGCTTTTCTTCTTTCTGCAGCGCGCGCAAGGATTCATCGCGGTCAAGCTCGAGGCGCGCGCGTTCTGCGGCGTCGTCGCCGGTGAAGCCTTCGACCGCGGCGACTTTCTCGCGCAGGTGCTCTTTCGCTGTTTCCAGCTTGCCCTCAGCGGTCTGAAGGACTTCGAGCGCCATCACTTCGGACTGTTTCATGGCGCCGCGGAAATCGCGATAAGCCTCAAGAATGCGGGTCTCGCGCTCCACCTGGTCGCGTGTGTCGCCGGCGACTTCAAGATAGAGATCCTTGATCTTGCCGAAGCGGGTGGCGATGTCCCCGCGGGTCATTTTCATCCAGACATTGGAGACGCGCTCAAACGTTGAAATCTTTCCATCCGCATATTGATCAACAAGGGATTTCGCATCTTCGCGGATCGAATCGAACGCCGCGGTGATGCCTTCATAACGCTCGCCGACATTCATGCCGGAGACCTCATCACGCACCACATCGTTGAAATGCGAGGCCTGATCGAGCGTGCGCGCAATCGCAGAAACGCGTGTCTCGTCAAGATCGGATATCTGATTAAGCAGCGCAATAATCGGCGCCGGCTCGCCGTCTTCCGGCGCAAAGCCGAGCGCGCGCAGTTCTCCCATGGCGCGGTCAAGATATTGCAGCGCCGTTGTTCGTTTTTCTTCCGCCATTGAATGGTCTCCCAGCCGTCCCGCGCCTTATGTAGGCAAACGGAGCGCGGGCGCCAAGTCCTTGAAATGACGGAAGATGTTTCTATGCAGGGCTTATATCTGCTCCGGCGCTATTTCAATTTCGCCCGAAATTCTCAAAATGCAAAGCCCTGTCATCACCGGGTTTATCCCGGTGATCCAGAAATATCTCAGACAATACTCTGGATTGCCGGAACAAGTCCGGCAATGACATCGTTTTTCAGATCAGGTTTTAGCGGCTGAAGCAGCGCCTTTTCTAGATCTGCTCCGGCGCCAAATATTTCCCGGCGATCATCGACAGCCGTCGGCGGACACGATAGCGAAGCGTTTGGCGGTCTTCGCTGCGGTTCTTTGCGGGGAAGGGCGAATCCGGAACCGGTCGCCCGAGGAACGCGCAAAGTTCGTCCCAGCCATGGCCCTGTTTCAGATCCATGATCAGAAGATCGTCCGGCCGGCGCGCAAAATGCGCGCGCACAGCCTGTTCATGAGCTTCATAAACGGCGAGGAAGCGTTCGCGATTGCCGCTCGGCGAGGCGGCGCCATAGACAAATTCCTGCATGGCGTTGGGCGCCGCGCCAAAATGGTTTTCCAGCGAGGCGAACCAGCTGTCGCTGTCGCGCACGGTCAAAATGAATTTCGAATTCGGATAGGCCGCGTCGAGCTCACGGAAAAACACCGGCCAGGGCATGTCCTGCGCCGCGTCATATTTTTCCGCCGTCTCGATGCAAAGCTGCGCGCCGAAATCGCGCAACTCGGCCGCGGTGAAGTCACGGCCGACCACGGCGGCGGTGCGATAGCCAAGTTCCGTCAGCGCCGCGTAAAGCGACGTCGTGCCGGTTTTCTGAAAGCCGATACAGAAGACTTTGGGAGAAGACATAAGTTGATTGTGGCGTGAGGGCGTTAAGCGCGTATTAAATGTTGAAATCCTGCCCCCCCCACCCAAAATTGCTGTCGCAATTTCTGCCTCTCCCAGGGAGAGGCAGAACTCCGAGTTTGCCGCCCAGTTCACCTCTCCCTCTGGGAGAGGTCAAAACGGTGAAGCCGTTTTGGGTGAGGGCTGCAATCCTGGTTTAACAACACGATGCAAATACTGCCCTTGGGATCATGGCTGACGAAATTAGTCCGACCGCAAGATGTTCTCCATCTTCTTGCCTCTGGCGAGTTCGTCGATCAGCTTGTCGAGATAGCGAAGCTCGCGCATGAGTGGATCCTCGACCTCTTCCACGCGGACGCCGCAGACAACGCCCTTAATTAGTGATCGCGACGGATTCATCTCCGGCGCCTCGTTGAGGAAAGTTTCGAGGTCGGCGTTCTTTTTCAGTACAGCGTTCAGCCCGCGCTTGTCGTAGCCCGTCAGCCAACAGATGATTTTATCCACTTCGGATTTCGTGCGGCCCTTTTTCTCTGCTTTAGCGACATACATCGGGTAAACCTTTGCAAAGTTCATGGCGAAGACTTTATGCTTTTCCATATGGCGCGCTCCTCCCTGTAGTTTATTTGATTGGATGATCGCGCAGGATGCGGAAAAATCAACCCTCCGGACGCGGTCCGAACGGCACGATTTTATTCTTTGCATCATGGCCGATACCGGCGCGGCCAAGATAGGGAACGCCGGTGCGCTCGCACCAGTAACGGACGATCTCTTCCTCATCGGCGCCAAAGGGGCGGTCGTTTTCCGGTATGTCTGTAATGCGTCCCAGTCGTACGCCAGCGATATTTTTCATCATGAGACTGACCATCAGTCCGCCAAGCGCGCGGTCGATGCGGTAGAGGTATTCCCCGACGTCTTCCATCAGCACCACATGCCCGGCAAGGGACGGCGCCCAGGGCGCAGCGGCGATGTTGGAGAGAACGGTGATGTTGAACGCGACCGTCGGGCGGCCATCCAGTTCGGGCTCCAGTCCGTCCTGTTTGTTAAAGACGAGATAATCGAGCGCGCGGGCGATCGCCGCCTCGCCGCCCTCGCGGTTGAGATCGACGGCGATAGGACCGTGGGCGAGGTTTTTAAATCCCATGCCGTAGAGCCGGGCGAGGATGGCGCCATTGTCGGAATAGCCAAACCAGGTTTTGGCCCGCGCCGCGTCATTCAGCTTGCCGTAAACCGCATCGTCGAGGCGGATCGCGCCATAGCCGCCGCGGGCGAACCAGACGGCATCGAACGCGGGGTCGTTCGCGACCTTCAAAAACGCAGCCGAGCGTTCGGCATCGGTTCCGGCGAAGTGCCCCGCTTCCAGAAAACATTGCGGATGAAAATGCAATTCCGCCCGGTCGCCGCAATGGGCAGCCGTAAATTCGCCGAGTTTATCGGCGAGATCTGGCGAAATGGGGCCGCCGGGGCAGACGAGGGCGATATGGCGCTTGGATTTTGACATAAGAGACGCTTACCACTTGTTGGTTAATTTCGGTTACCTCTTAGCCCCATGACCAATACAAAAGACTATTTCTTCTGCGGCGTTGGCGGCTCCGGCATGTTGCCGCTCGCCATGATCCTCAAGGCGCGCGGCGCCAATGTGGCGGGTTCCGACCGGGCGCTCGATCAGGGCATGACGCCGGCGAAATTCGACTATTTGCGCGAACGGGGAATCGCTCTGTTCCCGCAGGACGGTTCCGGCCTGACAAGCGGCGAGCAGGTGCTGGTGGCGAGCGCCGCGGTCGAGAATACCGTGCCCGATGTCGCCGCAGCGATGGCAACGGGCGCGAAACGCATGACACGGGCGGCGCTGCTGGCGCAGCTCTTCAACGAGGCGGAAACGCCCATCGGCGTCGCTGGCACCAGCGGCAAGTCAACGACGACGGCGATGATCGGCTGGATCCTGCATCATGCCGGCGCGGCGCCGACGATCATGAACGGCGCGGTGATGAAAAATTTCGTCCGCGACGATGCGCTGTTCGCCAGCGCACTTGTCGGCGAGGGCGAAGCCTTTATTTCGGAGGTCGATGAAAGCGACGGCTCCATCGCCATGTTCGACCCGAAAATCTCGGTACTGAACAATATCGCGCTCGATCATAAATCCATGGATGAGCTGCGCGCGCTCTTTGGCGGATTTGTCGATCGCGCCAAAACGGCAGTGCTTAATCTCGATAATGACGAAACACGCGCAATCGCCGAAGTGAGAGGGGCCAAAGCGCTGACCTATTCGGTCGACGGGCGCGAGGCGGATTTCGTCGCAACGGCGATCGAGCCGCGCCCCTTCGGCGTTTCCTTTGCCGTGGCGGCGAAAGACGGCGCGCAAGCTGAAATCGAGCTGCTGATGCCCGGTCGGCATAATGTATCGAATGCGCTGGCGGCTATCGCAGCGGCAAGCGCCTGCGGCGTCTCCCTTACGTCTGCGGCGGCGGCTCTATCCGAATTTCAGGGCGTCAAAAGGCGCCTCGAATATGTCGGCGAAGCGGGCGGCGTCGCGGTGATTGACGATTTTGCCCATAACCCGGACAAGCTGACGGCGAGCCTCACGACACTGCATGAATTTGACGGACGGTTGTTGATTATGTTCCAGCCCCACGGTTTCGGGCCTCTTAAGAAGATGAAAGACGAGTTCATCGCAACCTTTGCCGATAATCTGTCTGCAGATGATATTTTGGTGATGCCGCCGCCGGCCTATTTCGGCGGCACCGTCGACCGATCCGTCACCCATGAAGACATCGCCGCCGGGATAATGAAAGCCGGTCGACGCGCGGAAGCGCTGGCCTCGCGTGAAGCATGTCGCGAGAGGTTATTGAGTGAGGCGAAACCTGGCGACCGCATCATCATCATGGGCGCCCGCGACGATACGCTGTCGGTCTTTGCGGGCGAGCTGGTTGAAGCGCTGGGCGAGCAGAGCCGGCGCGCGGGCTAATCCGCCTCCCCAATCAGCTTCTGCAAATTCATCACGCCCGGCATCATAGCGTCGCGCACGCGTTTCAGGATCTCTGCATTATCCGGCGTCTTCTCAACGTCGCGGATGACCTTGCCGAATGGGTCAAGGCGATTGTCGGTTAGCCAATTGCTCAATTCTTTTTCCTGCGACCACAGGAACTGGTTCTGCAGATTGCCGACCATGGATTGCATCCATTCGGCCGGCGTATCGGCGAGGATGACCGGCGTTGAAAGCCGGTTGCGCTCTTCGTCTGTCTCATAATGCGCTTCCAGATAGGCGATCACGGCGGCGCTGAACGGCAGCAGCGGCGTGCGTACCGATTGAAGCGTGATCAAGCCTTCTTTGAAGACCGTGCTTTGCTCAGTAGAGAATTGCACCGCGGTCGCTGAGCAATCGACATAGAGCGTTTCCATATCAGCAGCCGAAGTTTCGCCGTTCTGGAAGACAATTTGATCAGCTTCTATTCGCTCCACACGGCCTTGGCGGAGAACATTTTTAATACTGCGCAGTTGTTCGATCTCGCCTTGCGAAATTGTGGCGTAGTGAAACATGGTCGGGCGGCGTTCCGCGTCGATGCGCAACATGGCGCCGCACGCCTCCAGCCGATCAAAAAGGTCGTCGACATCGTTTGCTGCGCCACACGCTTCCATTTGATCCATAAAGCCGCCAATGGAATTTTTGAAAAAGCGAACATCCGGCTGCGTGCCGTCGCGATTGACGAGCCATGAGTCCCGCGGCATGACCCAGGATACCGCATCCGGATCAACGCCACTGTTTAAAAGCCAGACAGCGGCGTCCATGCCGGTCTTGCCAGCGCCGACGATGGTGAAGCGGCGATACTTCTCCGCTTCGCGTGGCAACAGGTTGGGCGTGATGCATGAGACGCCGTCAGCCACAGCGAACTTACGATTATGGGTCGATGGCACGCTGGTATTGAAAAATGTTCCGTCAACGGTGCGTTTGCCGATTGTAACTTCATGAGTTTCGTCGGAAAGCAATGACTGAAAAACGCCGCCGCCTTTGTAGTCGCTCATGGGAAAATACCGAACGCGGCCCGATGGCAGAAAGCGCTCGCGCATGACTTTTTCATAATAGGCAAGCACCTCCGCGCCGGAGGCCAGTTCGAAATACCCCTTGTTCGGGCCATCCTCGTCGATGCGATCAGCGCCGAGCGGCAGGGACGATACGCCGTAAAAGGCGGACGGCTGGTGCAGGCGCACGAACGGATAGGCGTCATTCCAGTGGCCGCCGGGCATGTGATGGCGGTCGACCATGACGAAGGTCGCGTCAGTCTCGTCAAGCATGACGTCCACAAACGCCATGCTGACCGCGCCGGTCCCAATCACGAGGTAGTCGGCTTGAAGTTTGGGCATCGCTCTCTCCCTTTTCGCATGTCTAACAGAGCGCAATTGAACGGCGAAAGGCAAGGGCGCATGAGAGCGCCGCCTCGCAGTGTTGACAGAAATCCGCAATCCACTATATTCAACTATATGGTTGAATATCATGCTACGGATGACTGCTCGCTGGACGGCGTGCTGTTGGCGCTGGCCGATCCGACGCGGCGGGCGATACTGTCGGCGCTTGGGCAAGGCCAGAAGCGGGTGACGGATCTTGCCGCGCCTTTTGACATGTCGCTCAACGCTGTTTCGAAACATGTAAAAACGCTGGAGCGCGCCGGTCTTGTTCAGCGCCGCCGGGCGGGGCGCGAGCATTTTGTCATCGCCAACCCTGAACCGATTGAAAAAACCGCCGCCTGGTTCGACGCGCAGCGCGCGTTCTGGAATGCGCGGCTCGATAAACTGGAAGCCTTATTAGGGGAGGAACATTCTCATGAATAAATATGGCGAAGTGCTGGAAGACGGGTCGATGCAGTTTGTCCGCATGCTGCCGGGACCGATTGAGCGGGTGTGGGACTATCTGACGGACCCGGAGAAGCGCGCGCAGTGGCTGTGCGGCGGCGAAACGGCGACACAAGCTGGCGGCAAGATCGTCATGGCGTTCGACAATTCAACACTGACGCCCCATGAGGACGACCATCCGCCGGAGAAATATAAAGATGCGGGCGGGCCGGTGACGTTCGAAGGCAAGGTGCTTGGCTATGAGCGGCCGCATCTTTTGCAATTCACCTGGCCAAATGCCGATGGCGGGGAGGGCGTTGTCACGTTCAGGCTGTCTGAAGAAGGTGAGAAGGTCCGTCTTGAACTGACCCATAAAGGCATTCGCCGCGCCAGCGATTTTATCGGCGCTTCCGGCGGCTGGCATGTCCATCTCGATATTCTGGACGACAAATTGGCGGGGCGCGATCCGGGGCCGTTCTGGACGGCGCACACGGCGGCGGAAAACGAATACGAAAAACGCTTCGCCAATCATCTCGCGACGCTAACATGAAAGTCATTGAAGCGATCTGAAATGGGCTGCGCCGGGTGAGCTGAGGCTTGACCTCAGCGTTGTGATTTTGGCGAGGGCCCGCCTTGCCTGGCGTGTCGGCCCGGCTATAACCGCACAGCATAGCAACGCCGGAGCGTCCTGATGAACATCCACGAATATCAAGCCAAACAAGTCCTTAAGAGTTTCGGCGCGCCGGTCTCCGAAGGCCGGGTCGTGCTGCCGGGCGAGGACGCCGGGGCTGCGGCAGGCGAGCTTCCGGGCCCGCTTTACGTCGTCAAGGCGCAGATCCACGCCGGCGGGCGCGGCAAGGGCAAATTCAAGGAAGACAAGGCCGGCGAGGGCGGCGGCGTGCGTCTCGCGAAATCGCCGGCGGAAGCGGCGCAATTCGCTGAGGAGATGCTGGGCGCGACGCTCGTCACCAAACAGACCGGCGCCGCCGGCAAACAGGTCAACCGCATCTATATCGAGAACGGCTCGGACATCGAAACCGAGCTTTATCTTTCCGCGCTCGTTGACCGCGGGACGGGCGGCATTGCGTTCATCGCTTCAACGGAAGGCGGGATGAATATCGAGGAAGTCGCCGAGGAAACGCCGGATAAGATCGTCACGGTACAGATCGATCCGGCGACCGGCTATATGCCCCATCACGGACGGCGCATCGCGCAGGCGCTGGGGCTTTCCGGCGCAACGGCGAAACAGTGCGGCAAGTTGATCCCGGTTCTCTACAAAGCGTTTGTTGAAAAAGACATGTCGATGCTGGAGATCAATCCGTTGATCGTAACCAAGGGCGGCGACCTGTTGGTGCTCGACGCGAAAGTGGGGTTCGACCCCAACGCGCTTTTCCGTCATCCGGACATTCTGGAGCTGCGCGACGAGACTGAAGAAGATCCGATGGAGCTGAAAGCTTCTGAGTTCGATCTTTCCTACGTCAAGCTCGACGGCAATATTGGCTGCATGGTCAACGGCGCCGGGCTCGCCATGTCGACCATGGACATCATCAAGCATTACGGTGCGGAGCCTGCGAACTTTCTCGATGTCGGCGGCGGCGCGACGAAAGAGAAAGTCACCGAAGCCTTCAAGATCATCACGACGGACCCGGCGGTCAAAGGCATCCTCGTCAATATTTTCGGCGGCATCATGCGCTGCGACGTCATCGCGGAAGGCATTGTCGCGGCGGTGAAAGAGGTCGGCCTCGACGACCCGCTGGTCGTGCGCCTTGAAGGGACGAATGTGAACGAGGGCAAGGAGATCCTCGCCAATTCGGGCCTGAAGATCACGCCGGCGGATGATCTTGAGGATGCTGCGAAGAAGGTCGTTGAGGCGGTTCAGGGGTAGTTGTGTTCGTTTTTAGCTATTAAAAGCGATTTCCCAAATTTTATAATTGAAATTTTTCATTTTCGAACATAAAAAGCTCAAGATTCATTTTTATAACTAGAAATGATTCCAGGAGAATTGCTTGTGCCCAAACCAATGGCGCGCGCGCCCGGCCATGCCGGACGATACGAAGCGCAATTAGAGGGTTACAAGGCGTTCATTCCTGCGACCCTGCCGCCAGACCCCCCTTTAATTCTTGACGACGAGTTAACGAAATTATTGTCGGACGCCGATCGTTTTCTGGGGCGCCTGGATGGCGTCACTCAAATGCTTCCGAACCTTGACCTTTTTCTCATGATGTATGTCCGGAAGGAGGCCGTATTCTCCAGCCAAATCGAAGGCACGCAGGCGTCTCTTGATGATCTCGTGGCGTATGAAGATGAGATCGAAGAGGCGAACAATCCGCGCGACGTAGAGGAAGTCGTGAATTACGTCGCCGCCATGAAAGCCGGGTTGTCCAAATTGAAGGATATTCCCGTCTCACTTCGATTGATCAGGGAAATTCACCATGAATTAATGCAGGGCGTGCGAGGGCAATATAAAAACCCGGGGGAATTTCGCACGTCGCAAAATTGGATTGGTCCGCAAGGGTGCACTCTTAAAGATGCACTGTTTGTGCCTCCGCCTCCGCATGAATTAATTGCTGCTATGGGTAATTTAGAAAAATTTCTGTATGAGGATGAAAAACTGCCGATCCTCGCAAAGATTGGCATGGCGCACGCGCAATTCGAAACGATACATCCTTTCCTGGATGGCAATGGCCGGCTTGGGCGCTTGCTCATTACTTTCTTACTTTGCGAGAAAGAAGTGTTGTCGCAGCCAGCTCTTTACCTGTCTCATTATTTCAAACGCTACAAGAGTGAATATTATGAGCGGTTACAAGGAGTTCGCGACAAAGGAGATTGGGAAGGTTGGCTGAAGTTTTTTCTAAAAGGCGTGATTGAAGTTTCCAGAGAGGCTTCAAATACAGCATCAAAAATAATGGAAATACGTGAAAGGCACCGAGTAATAATAAGCGAAAACATGACAAGCGCGGCGGCAGGAAATGCATTTCGCCTGCTTGAGTTTCTGTATCAAAGACCGGTTGCGACAGTGAACGGAGCGAGTTTGATAATTGAGAAATCCTATTCTAATGCTCGGAAGCTGGTCTTGGATTTGGAAGCGCTGGGCATCATTCAGGAGCAAACGGGACAAGCAAGAAATAGGCGCTATGTGTATGCCGAATATTTGCAGTTATTTAGATAAACAGATTATGGCGCATCGCTTTATCACGGCACTCATTTCATTCGAAACTATCGGTAATCCGTTAACACCTTTCGCGCACTCTGTTACCCGTTAAATAAACAAGGGGGCTTCGGGTTGGTTATGAATTACGCAGGGTTCTGGATCAGAGTCGCAGCGGCGATTATCGACAGCATTATTTTTGCGCTTGTGCTCGCGCCGGTGCTGATCCTCATTTACGGCTTTGAATATTACGCTGCGCCGTCGACGTCATTGGCGCGCGATCCGCTCGATTTCCTGATCAGCTATGCAGCGCCGGCCGCGGCGACCATCGCCTTCTGGGTGACGCTGGCGGGCACGCCGGGCAAGCTGGTGCTGGGTCTTGAAGTGCTTGATGCGCAGACCGGCGAAAAGATCGGCGTCGGCAAGGGCGTGTTGCGCTATATCGGCTATTTTGCTGCGATCATTCCGATTTTTATCGGCCTGATCTGGGTTGCTTTTGATGCAAAGAAACAGGGCTGGCATGACAAGATCGCCGGCACGGTCGTCGTCAATAAAAGTTAGCGTCCGGACTTTATCACGACAAAGGCGGCCATCGACAAAAGCAATATGGCGCTGGCTTCAAACACGATCTGTTGCGGGTCCATATCTTTGCCCTGAAGGACGATAAGACGGCCAAGCGCGGTAATGGCGATGAAAATGGGATACACAAAGGGAGAGCTCTCGCCTTTGTAAAAGACCGCGATCATGCCCATCACTTCGAGATAAAGAAACAGGAGCAGGATATCGGCGAGGCTGACGGAGCGCGCTTCGATCACGGCCAGGATCTCAATCCCGGTCGCCATCAGGGTCATCAAGGCGATGAGCGCCAACAAGAAGCGTTCAATCCACTGAAACCCGGTGCTGACAACATCCGGTTTTGCTGCCGGCGCGCTTTTAAGTGAAGGCTGTTCGGTCATGGCCTGATCCCTTCCGACCTCTTGGATTGGTCGACTATTTCAGTTCGCATGATTCTCTGCAATGCTTTGATTGCTCAGCCTTGCTGTGCAAGGTTGCAGGTTGCGTCGTGAGCCGCAATAAGCGATTGGCTTAGAACGGAAAAACTCATCATGGCTTTGACGGCCGTTCAGGATTGCAACCCCAATGCTTGACCGCTCCCTCTTCACCTTTTTTCACTCCCTCCGTGTGCGGTGGAATGAGTGCGACATGCAGGGGATCGTGTTCAATGTAAACTATCCCCTCTATTTCGATATCGGCATCTGGGAATATACAAAGGCGCTGGGTTACGCCAAAGGCGACGCGCCGGAGTTTGTCACCGCGCGATTGGAATGCGATTTTCGCGGGTCCGCCCGGTTCGATGATGAATTGCAGATCGGCGTGCGCACCGTGAAGCTGGGAACCAAGTCAACGCGCATCGCCTTTGCCGCTTTTCGCGGAGAAGACCTGCTCGCAGAGGGCGTCAACACCTATGTGGCGGTCAAGCGCGGCACGACAGCGACATGCGAGCTTGAGCCGGCCTATATTGATCGCGTGCTGGCGTTCGAACAGACCCCGCCGGAACAGAAGTCATGACCCAAACCGCCGTCAAAAAACTCAACATCCCCGCCGCCTTCGACCGCATTCACGAACACTGGTCGCCGCATATCGCTGCAACGGTGAACGGACAGGAAGTGCGTATCGCCAAGATCGAGGGCGCCTTTGACTGGCATCATCATGACGGCGTCGACGAAGCCTTCTTTGTCGTCAAGGGCGCCTTCATCATGCGCTTCCGCGATGAAGATGTCGCCATGGAAGAGGGCGATTTCATCGTGGTGCCGGCGGGCGTTGAGCATATGCCGGTCGCCGATGAAGAATGCTGGATCATGATGATCGAAAATGCCGGCACGCTGAATACTGGCGAGACGGTGACGGCGCGTTCAAAGACCGATCTGCCGGTGCTTTAAGCGTGCAGTTTTCCCAACATTCACAGTGTTTATGAGTTTGTCATCACCGGGCTTGTCCCGGTGATCCAGAAATGTTGAAGCTCATGCGCTGGATTGCCTGAACAAGTCCGGCAATGACACCTTTTTTTAATTGATCCGGTCCTGCAATTTATGTCAGCCGGCCGGATAGAGGCGACTGTAATCTAAGCCCCAATAGCGCGAACCGCGCAGCTGAACATTCTCCGTATACGCGAAAATCGACCGGAATCCCGCATTCGGTGCATACTTATGCTCCCCCTGCAAAGGCGGCGTATGATGTGTCTCGACGTTGGAAGACGGTCTTGAAGCCAAAGCGCGGAAACCTGTTCCGTGAAACCGAAAAACAAGACTGCAGTTCTTTCAGCGGGCGTGCATCGGGCGAAATATCCGGCGCGCGCCAGGCTCTTTGACAATTTGGATTTTGGGGAGCGGTCGGCAAACAACAACATGCTGATGCGCTCCGGTGTGGGCTCAGGTTTGTCTGTTAAAGAGCTGTAGGCGGATTTCTGCTTACAGCTCTTAACAGGCGGCCTTGACCTGTCTTCATGTTCGCAACATCAAGTAGCAGGCGCGCAAGCGATAAAAGGAACCTGGCCATGGCGTTGTCGAAAACCGTTTCCGGCGCAGAGATGGAGTCCGGTTTTGCCGATCATCCCGGGCATACGTTAACCGTAGAACCGGCCGCTTCGCGGATCACCGTCCGCGCTGGCGACGAACTTCTGATCGACACTAATGACGCGTTGGTGTTGCGCGAAGGCGAATACGCGCCGGCCTATTATTTCCCGCGCAGCGCAATCGACATGAACCGTCTCAACCGCACTGACCATACCACCTGGTGCCCGTTCAAGGGCTGCGCGGCCTATTATTCTATCGGCGACGATCCTGCGCTCGCAAATGCGGTCTGGACCTATGAGGACCCGTTCGAGGAGGTCGGCGCGATCAAGGACCGCATTGCTTTCTATGCCGACAAGGTTGTGATCGACGTCGTTTGATCGGCCCTCCCGCGCGCTCTTCGCGTCGGGGCCGCCGATCCTTCCATTGACCGCACGGCGCCCGCACGCTTAAGACGCGCCTTCGTTTCAACGAAAGAGCCGACATGTCCGCCCTATTGGAAAAAAATTTCACCCCCGCTGACGCGCAAGCTGCGAAATCCTGGCCGTTTCAGGAAGCCGCGCGGCTCGCCAAACGCATGGAGCGGGTGAAAAAGGACGGGCCCGTCGTGTTTCAAACCGGCTATGGCCCATCCGGTCTGCCGCATATCGGCACCTTTCAGGAAGTTGCGCGCACCACCATGGTGCGCCGGGCGTTCGAATTGCTGACAGGGCGTGAAACGAAGCTCATCTCCTTCTCCGACGACATGGACGGAATGCGCAAGGTTCCGCCGACAGTGCCCAATCCGGAGCAGCTTGAGCCTTATCTTGAGGCGCCGCTGAGCCGCGTGCCGGACCCGTTCGGCACCCATGAGAGTTTTGCCCATCATAACAATGCGCGCCTGAAAGCGTTTCTGGATCAGTTTGGTTTTGACTACGAGTTCGCGTCCTCAACCGAGCAATATGAAACCGGCGCCTTTGATGACATGCTGCTTCGAATGCTCGAGAGATACGATGATGTGATGAACATCATCCTGCCGACCATTGGCGATGAGCGCAGAGCCACCTATTCGCCATTCCTGCCGATCTCGCCGACAAGCGGCAAAGTGCTTTACGTGCCGATGCTGGAGCGCGACGCAAAAGCGGGAACTGTGGTTTATGAAAATGAGAATGGCGAGAAAGTGAAAACCGCCGTCACCGGCGGCGCTGTTAAACTGCAGTGGAAAGCCGATTGGGCCGGACGATGGTTTGCTCTCGGCGTCGACTATGAGATGGCGGGCGAGGATCTGACCGAGTCGACAAAATTATCGTCGCGCATCGTCAAAGCGCTGGGCGGCGCTCCGCCGGAAGGGTTTAATTTCCAGCTCTTCCTTGACGAGCATGGCAAGAAAATTTCCAAAACCAAAGGCAACGGCATTTCCATCGAGGAATGGCTCACCTACGCCTCGCAGGAGAGCCTTGCGCTCTATGGTTTTCAATCGCCGAAGAAAGCGAAGAAACTCTATTTCGACGTGATCCCCAAGGCGGTCGACGAATATTGGACTTTTGTCGAAAAATACAAAGAACAAGACGGCGCCAAAGCGCTCGACAATCCTGCATGGCACATTCATGAGGGCAAGCCGCCGGCGGCGACGCCTCCGGTTTCATTCGCGATTATTTTAAATCTTGTCAGCGCATCGGGTTCGGCGGACCCGGACGTGCTGCAAGGGTTCATTCGCAAATATCGTCCCGACGCAAGCGAGGCTGAGTTTGCCGCGGCGGAAAACATGATCGAATTTGCCGAGCGCTATTTTGACACTTTTATCAAACCTAAAAAGACCTACCGCGCGCCGAGCGACAATGAACGTGCGGCGCTGGAAACGCTGTCGGCGCGGTTAAAAGAGATCGGCGAAGGCGGGACGGAGGACGACTACCAGACGGCAGTCTTCGACGCCGGCAAAGCCAACGGTTTTGCAGACAATATCCGCGCATGGTTCACCGCAATTTATGAGATCGTCTTCGGCCAGTCCGAGGGACCTCGCATGGGGCCTTTTGTGCGGATTTTCGGCGCAGGCGATACGGCGCAGATGATTGACGAGGCGCTCGCGAGACCGGCGTGAAGAACTTATTTGTTCATTCGGGTGTTTCCCGCTTCATGGCCAATATCTTTAAGCTGTTGATCCTCTTTGCGGCTCTTTCTTTAGCAACGCCGGTTGTCTCGCAAGAAACTGCCTCGGAAACGATTCAAAGCGATATTGCGCCGACTGAGACGAAGCCAACCGATGCGCAGATCCAGAGCGAAATTAATCGGATCTTCGGTGAAATCGAAAGTCTCGGCAGGGTTGATGCTTCGGTAAACGCCGGCGTTGTCACACTCTCCGGCATCACGGCGACGGCGGATGCGACGGCGCGGGCGGAAAATATTGCTGCGCGCGTCAATGGCGTTGTTACGGTGGAAAACGAAATAGAGCGGGACGTCTCGGTCGATTCGCGCCTGACGCCGGCGCTCGAAGAGACGCGAAATTATATCGCGGATGCGATAAAGTTCACGCCTCTCTTTGCGCTCGCACTCGCCGTGTTTGCGCTCATTGCGTTTGTGGGCTGGCTGCTCTCCGGATGGCGAAGCCTGTGGCGGCGCGCCACGCCGAACGCATTTATCGCTGAAATTGCAGCGACCAGCATTCGGCTTGTGTTCATTGTTCTGGCTGCGATAGCTGCGCTCAGCTTGCTTGATGCGACAGCGTTGCTGGGCGCCTTTCTGGGGGCGGCGGGCGTTCTCGGTCTCGCGGTGGGGTTCGCTGTCCGCGACACGATCGAGAATTACATCGCATCGATCATGCTGTCGCTGCGTCAGCCGTTTCGGCCTAATGATCATGTCCGGATTGACGATAAAGAGGGGCGCGTCATTCGGCTGACATCGCGTGCGACGGTTTTAATGACGCTTGACGGCAATCATTTGCGAATACCGAATGCTGCGGTGTTCAAAGCAGTCATTCTGAATTACTCGCGCAATGAGGACCGCCGGTTTCAATTCGATCTTGGCGTCGACGCCGACGACGACCCCCTGGCCGCGATTGATACGGGCCTTGATACGATAAGAGCCCTCGCGTTTGTGCTTAAAGAACCTGCGCCGGCGGCGTTTATCAAAGATGTGGGCGACTCCAATATCGTCATCACATTCACCGCTTGGATCGATCAGTCCCAATCCGACTTCATGAAGAGCCGATCAGTGGCGCTCGCCGCAGCGAAGGATGCGCTGGAAGAAGCCGGCTTTGCGCTGCCTGAACCCATCTATCGACTGCGATTTGACGCCGCCTCGCCGCCGATCCTGAAGGAAGCTGCGAGCGCGACAGTGAGCGAGACCTCAACGGCCAGTGTCGCAGCTCAGAAAAAAGACCTATCGGCGAAATCGAAACGCGCGCGCGCCGATCAGGCCTTGGACACAAGGCCCGATACGCACATTGCTGATAAAGTCGAGGAAGAGCGGCTAGAGACCGGTGAAGCGGATTTGTTGGATGACGATGCGCCCGTTGAATAATCCGCGAAGACAAAACAGTAATCTTCGCTGCCAAATTCCGAACAAAACGCCTGGCACTCGAATCGCTTGAGCGCTAATCAGCAACTTGCTGCTGTTGAAGAAACGGTAACATCCAGCGCATTAGCAGAAACGATTAAGTGTAAACGCGCGACAAAATTGCATTCAAACGTTTTCTTTGCAATTTGCGACGCGCCGTCAAACGCTTACTTCATTTAAGGCGAAAATTGGGCCGGGTCCGGACGAATTTTACGGTTCGCGAAGACATAAAATTGTTATAGCCTGAACAATAATCGCCGGAGAGCGAAACCTATTATTAGGGGCCTTGCATTAACTTTGCTGTCAATGCGCTTTGTGTTTCGGCGCTAAGGCGATGGCGTGGCGTATGCATCGGCCAGGGAGTGAAGAACTGGATCAACGACGACGAACGTAAGTGAGTCATTGGCATGTGGACAGGCGATCACGATAGAGGGAGAACGCGTCAAATACGCAAAGCGCGTTATGTTGAACCTTGCTCGGATGTGAACGGCGCCTACATTAAAGCTAAGGCGTCGTTCGGCATCGCTGTAACAGGCAAGCATTCGGAAAACTCTCCGAACAGAAAATTGACGAAGGCGAATGGGGCGCCGGGCCAGGAATGGCCGGCGCTTTTTTGTCTCAAAAGGGTCTAAGGGCGGCGGCAGCAAAGTGAGTATGAACCATGGCGGCAACTGAAAATCTCGATGTTTTTGACGCTTTCTCCGAAAGCTATTCGAAGGTGAAGCAGGAGGCGATGAGCCTTCGCGATTATCTGCTCGAAGCGCGCGATAATCCGATGCTTTACGCATCGCCTGCAGAGCGCATGGTGAAAGCCATCGGTGAGCCGGAGATGATTGATACGTCGAAGGACCCGCGGCTTGCGCGCATTTTCTTCAACCGCACCATCCGCCGCTACAAGGCGTTTGACGGGTTTTACGGCATGGAAGACACGATCGAGCGGATCGTCTCTTTCTTTCGTCACGCCGCTCAAGGGTTGGAAGAAAAACGCCAGATCATTTATCTCCTCGGCCCCGTTGGCGGCGGCAAGTCATCGCTCGCCGAACGCCTTAAAGACCTGATGGAAGAATATCCGATCTATGTCCTGAAAGCAGGCGATGAAATCTCGCCGGTGTTCGAAAGCCCGCTTGGTCTTTTTCAGGCGCCGCAACTGAAAGAACTGCTGCAGGAAAAATACAATATCGACAAACGCCGCCTGACCGGTTTGATGAGCCCTTGGGCGGTCAAACGCCTCGATGAGTTCGGCGGTGACATCTCCAAATTCGAAGTTGTGCGGCTGTTCCCGTCGAAACTACGCCAGATCGCCGTCTCCAAAACAGAGCCGGGCGATGAAAACAATCAGGACATCTCCGCCCTCGTCGGCAAGGTCGATATCCGCAAGCTCGAACATTTCAGCCAGGATGATACGGACGCCTATTCCTATTCAGGGGGCTTGTGCCGCGCCAATCAGGGCCTTCTGGAATTCGTCGAGATGTTCAAGGCGCCGATCAAGGTGTTGCACCCGCTCTTAACCGCGACGCAGGAAGGCAATTATGTCGGCACCGAAGCGCTCGGGCCGATCCCGTTTCACGGCGTCATCCTTGCGCACTCCAACGAGAGCGAGTGGCAGGCCTTCCGCAATAACAAGAACAACGAAGCGTTCCTTGACCGGATTAATGTGATCAAGGTGCCGTATTCACTGCGCGTTACCGAAGAGCGCCAGATTTACGAAAAGCTCCTTGCCGGGTCGGAGCTGGCGGAAGCCTCCTGCGCGCCGGAAACGCTTGATTTGTTGGCGCGCTTCTCGGTGCTGACGCGTCTGCGCGAGCATGAGAACTCGAACATATATTCCAAGCTGCGCGTCTATGACGGCGACAAGCTGAAGGATACCGATCCGAAAGCGAAGTCCCATCAGGAATATCGCGACGCCGCCGGCATTGACGAAGGCATGGACGGGATTTCAACCCGCTTCGCCTATAAGGTCCTGTCGGAGACGTTTAATTTTGATACAGAAGAAGTGGCCGCCGATCCGGTGCACCTCATGTATGTGCTCGAGAACGCCATAAAGCGCGAGCAATATCCGGACGAAGTGGAGAAAAAATATCTCGACTTCATCAAGTCGGAGCTGTCGGCCCGTTACGCTGACTTCATTGGCAAGGAAATCCAGAAGGCGTATCTGGAGAGCTATGGCGAGTACGGACAAAATCTCTTTGACCGCTACATCTCCTATGCCGACGCCTGGATCGAGGATCAGGACTTTAAAGATCCTGACACCGGCCAGCTTTTGGATCGCGCGACGCTGGACGCCGAGCTGTCAAAAATCGAAAAGCCGGCCGGCATCGCGAACCCGAAAGACTTCCGCAACGAGGTTGTGAAGTTTGCACTTCGCGCCCGCGCCAATAATGAAGGCAAGAATCCGCGCTGGACGTCCTATGAGAAGCTGCGCAATGTCATCGAAAAACGCATGTTCTCTCAGGTTGAAGACCTCCTGCCGGTCATTTCCTTTGACTCCAAGAAGGATTCAGAGACCGCCGACAAACACGACAACTTCGTCGCCCGCATGGTCGAGCGCGGTTATACTGCGCGGCAGGTGCGGCGGTTGGTGGAGTGGTATATGCGGGTGAACAAGGCGGGATAAGGATGTAGGTTGTAGGCCGTAGGGCGTAGTTGCCTGTACCCCCTACAACCTACGCACTACAACCTATGAATCTTAACCACTTCATCAATCGGCGCGAAAACCCGAAGGGCAAGTCTCATGAGTAACGCCGCCCCATACTGGATTCAGAGCGCTGATCTGTCGACGGAGGAGTTTCCCGCCGCCGGCGCTTCTGAGATCGAGCGGGCATTGCTCTCCCATGACTGGGCGGGGGAAGCGGAAAAAGAAAAGCGGCTGCTCGCTGACGATTCGCCCGACTGTTGCCCGGCTGGGCTCGGTGTCGTCCATGAAGACGGGCGGATGCTGCATGTGTGCCCTGACGGCGAGGGAAATTGTCAGGTGCATTACAGTTTCTACGAGTCCGCAAAAGTTCTGGGGTTCATTCCCCGCCGTAAATACAATGCCGGGACCATCGACAACGTGCCGATCAGGACGGCTGCGCGTCTGATCCCGCCGTTTCTTGAGAACAGTTATGAGGCGATCAAATACGAAGTGGAGGCGTTCGCATGACCCTCAACCACTTCATCGATCGGCGCAAAAATCCCAAGGGCAAGTCGCTTGGCAACCGCCAGCGTTTTCTTCGCCGCGCGAAACAGCAGATTAAAGAGGCGGTGAACAAGTCTCTGCGCGAGCGGTCTCTGAAGGACATAGACAAGGGCGAGAAGATCGCCATCCCGACGAAATCGACCGCCGAGCCGCGCTTCCGCATCGACCCTGAGACCGGCGCGCGCGAGGTTGTCCATCCCGGCAACAAGGAATTCGCCCAAGGCGACCGCATCAAAAAACCGCCAAAGGGCGCGGGCAAGGGGCGCGGTAAGAAGGCCTCCAAAGACGGCGACAGCGAGGATTCGTTTCAGTTCACGCTCACCCAGGATGAGTTTCTCGATATTTTCTTTGAGGATCTGGAACTGCCCAATCTCGTCAAGCGGTCATTGAAAGAGATCAAGGCCTACGCTTACAAACGCGCCGGGATTACGGTCGCTGGCTCGCCGACCAATATGAATCTGGTGCGCACCATGCGCAACGCCCATGGCCGCCGGCTCGCGCTGCGCCGTCCGTCCACGAAGGAAATGAACGCGCTGAAAGAGCGCTTGTTCGAGCTGGAGCGCATACATGCGCCGAGCGATGAACAAATCGCCGAGAAAAAAGACATTCTCGCCAAGCTTGAAGAGATGGAGGCGCGCCGCCGCTGGGCGCCTTTCATTGATCCGCTCGACGTGCGCTACAACGCCTATGAGCCGACGCCTGTCGAAACGACGGCGGCGGTGATGTTCTGCCTCATGGACGTTTCCGGCTCCATGGGCGAGCGCGAAAAAGATCTCGCCAAGCGCTTTTACATGCTGCTCTATCTTTTCCTGAAACGGCGCTATGAGCGCGTCGAAGTTGTCTTCATTCGCCACACGCATCATGCGGAGGAGGTCGACGAGGAAACGTTTTTCTACTCGCGCCAGTCCGGCGGCACGGTGGTCTCGACCGCGCTTGAAAAAATGCTGGAGGTGCAGAAAGATCGCTTCCCGGCCCATGAATGGAACATTTATGTGGCGCAGGCGTCCGACGGGTTCACGCAGTCTGGCGACGCCAAAGCTTGCGTCGACCTGCTCGACAGCGCGGTGATGCCAATTTCTCAGTACTACGCCTATATCGAAATTCTCGACGAGCGCGAGCTGGAGGTCTTTTCGTCGGAAGACTCAGGCGCCGAACTCTGGCGCGCCTACCGCACCTTCGCGCCCGCCTGGCCGAACTTCGCGCAGACGCGGATCGCCCGGCCGCAGGATATTTTCCCGGTCTTTCGCGAGCTCTTCGCCAAGAACAAGCGGGAGGCGGCGTGATCGGAAATGCCTAGCAGTTTCTCTGATTGGATTGCATGGGGTGGAATTGTTTTACCGCTGATAGCGCTCGCTTGGGCAGCAGTTGTTCATGCGAGGACACGTAAACGCGAAGTGGCACATCAGGAGTATCAGCGTTTGTTTGAGGTTTCTGAACACTTAGGGATGAAAGGCGGCTCGATCGCCTCTAAGGTAATTGCAGCTTATGAGCTACGGAAGTTTCCTCAGTATGGAGATGCAATCACACGAATATGCGATATGCCAGTAGATGGGGATAATGAAGCTGCGCGGTTGTTAAAGAAAACAATGGAAGAAACTAAACTGGCAATAAAATGATCGTAGTTATGGATCACCCCCTCCGTCCCTTCGGGACACCTCCCCCGCAAGCGGGGGAGGAAGGGCGTTGTGCACGCGGCAAGTTCCCTCTTCCCCCGTTTTGCGGGGGAAGTACCGGCGAAGCCGGGGATGGGGGTGACTGGTGACTAACACCCTCGCCAATCCCGCTTTCCTTTTCGGTACCGCCGACTGGGATTTTGAAACAAAACCGATCCTCATCCTGAGGAGCAAAAATTCCCATATCCTTCGCGACACGGCTGCGCCGCTCCTCAGGATGAGGGAATTTTTGCGTCGCGAAGGATGGGCTGCATTTGAGGGGCGCGCGCCATGCGCATAGTCGGACATGTATACATGCTGAAGTGTAGAGACGGCAGTTACTATGTCGGCTCACATCGCGGCGAAGAGGTCGAGGCGCGCGTCTGGCAACACAATGAGGGCGTTGACAAAAAAGCGTACACATTTTCTCGGCGTCCTGTGGAATTGGTCTGGAGCGATTATTTCTATCGCTACGATGAGATGGTCGCCTGTGAACGGCAAATCAAAGGCTGGAGTCGAAAGAAAAAGGAGGCGCTTATCGACGGCGACAGCGCCATGTTGAAGGCGTTATCGGCGCGTGGGTTTAAACCTGCGTTCGCGGCCCATCCTTCGCGACGCGGCCTGACGGCCGCTCCTCAGGATGAGGAGGGCATATGATGAGAATTCAGAGAATTTTTCCGCTTAACAACACCCTCATCCTGAGGAGGCCGCGCAGCGGCCGTCGCGAAGGATGGGCGACATGACTGACACCCTCGCCAAACCCACGCTTCTCTTCGACGACGCCAACTGGGATTTCGAAACCCTGCAGCGCGCGCTCGACGCCATTGAGAACATTGCCCTCAATGATCTCGGACTTGATATCTACCCCAATCAGATCGAGATTATTTCGTCGGAGCAGATGCTCGACGCGTATTCGTCTCACGGCATGCCGCTAATGTACAAGCACTGGTCGTTCGGCAAGCACTTCGCCCGCGATCAGATGATGTATCAGAAGGGCTATTCCGGCCTCGCCTATGAGATCGTGATCAATTCCAACCCTTGCATCGCCTATCTCATGGAAGAAAACACCATGACGATGCAGGCGTTGGTGATGGCGCATGCATCCTTCGGGCATAATCATTTTTTCAAGAATAATTATCTCTTCCGTCAGTGGACGGATGCCGACGGCATTCTGAGTTATCTCGATTTCGCGAAAAAATATATCGCCAGATGCGAAGACGAATATGGGCTCGAGGAGGTCGAAACGATCCTCGACGCCGCCCATGCGCTGATGGATCAGGGCGTCTTCCGTTACAACCGTCCACCGCGCCTGTCGGAAGCCGACCAGATGGCGAAGCTCGCCGCACGCGCCAAACATGAAGAACTGACCTTCAACGATATCTGGCGTACGCTGCCCAATACGGAAGAAGGAGAGGCGGATGCCGAGGAGCGTCAGCTTGAAGTGCGCCACATCAAGCTGCCGGAGGAGAATCTTCTCTACTTCATCGAAAAAGCCTCGCCGATCCTCAGGCCATGGCAGCGCGAACTGGTGCGCATCGTGCGAAATGTGGCGCAATATTTCTATCCGCAGAAACAAACCAAGGTGATGAACGAGGGCTGCGCCACCTTCGTGCACCATTATATCATGAACGAGCTTTATAATCGCGGGCAGATTACGGAGGGCGCGATGATGGAGTTCATGCATTCCCATTCATCGGTCGTCTTCCAGCCGGAATTCGACGATCCGCGTTATTCGGGAATCAATCCGTACGCGCTCGGTTTCGCGATGATGGAAGATCTGAAACGCATCTGTGAAGACCCGACGGAAGAGGACTCTGAGTGGTTCCCGGAAATCGCGGGCCATGGTGATTGGCGTGCAGTGCTGAAAGACGCCTGGGCGAATTTCCGTGATGAAAGTTTCATCCTGCAATATCTCTCGCCCAAAGTGATGCGTGACTTTGGCCTTTTCGCCATCGCGGACGATTCAGAAGACAGCCATGTGGAAATCGCCGCCATCCATGATGAGCGGGGCTACAGGCGCGTGCGCGAGCGCATGTCGGCGATGTATGATCTCGGCGTCCATGACCCGAATATCCAGGTCATCGCCGCAGACCTCTCCGGCGACCGAACGCTGAAACTTCAGCACACGATCCATAATGGCCGCAAGCTCAGCGATGACACCAAGGATGCTGTCCTGACCCATATTGAGGAGCTATGGGGGTATGAGGTGGAGTTGGCGGAGGAAGACGCGTAATTAAAATCCGTTTTCCACGATAACGTCTTCAAGCGCCAATTGTCCTGGCTTTGGCCAAGGCTCTTTTGTTCCTTTGCCGATCGCCACCATCGCGCCCATGACATGGTCGTCGGGCAGGCTAATCAGTTTAGCGACCGCTTCGATATCGAAGCCGATCATCGGGCAGGATTGATAGCCCATGGCGGTGGCGGCCAGCATCAGGTTTTGCATCGCCATGCCGATGGACCGCTGCGCCTCGTCGCGCTGCAGCCAGTCGCGTCCCTCATGGAAAGGGCCCATCCAGTTGACGAGCAAATCCGCGACCTCTTTCGGCGCGTTCGCCCAGTAGCGATCGGGAGATTTCGCCCATGCTTTTGTATCGGCGGTCATCAGGATCAATAGCGACGCATCCGTCATTTGCGCCTGATTATTGCCGAACTCTTCCCGGATTTTTTGCCGAAGCGCAGGGTCGCGCAAGACGACAAACCGCCAGTGCTGAATGTTGAAGCTTGTCGGCGCCTGAATCGCGGCGCGCAACAGCTTGTCTTCTTCTTCTTCGGTGAAACGATGGTCCTTGTCGTATTCCTTGATGGCGCGGCGTTGATAGATGGCGTCAAACGTGTCCATAGCAAATCCCTTCAGTCGCGCTTGAATAGCGCATTCGCTTTTCAATGAGCATATGAACAAGCCGACACCGCCAGCAAGCGATGGTCGCAGCTTTGTGAACACGTCTCGCAACATCTCGCCATTGAAGGCGGTTTTTGTTTGGCGATGGTCAACAAAGACGACGACTTCAGCCAGCAGGCCTGTCGGCCTACGGGATGGACTTTGCCATGGCGAAGAGGCCGTCTAAAGTCCGTCGGCATCCCGGCCGAAATTCGGCCGCGCCGTTTCCTGACCGGCGTCGACGATGGCGCGGCGCAAAGATCGTCCGCGGGCGAATGCTTTTTCCAGCGCCTCGCCGTCGCCCCAGCGGATCGCCCGCTGCATGATGCTGAGTTCTTCTGAAAAGCGTCCCAGCACTTCAAGAATGGCGTCTTTGTTATTGAGAAACACATCGCGCCACATGACAGGGTCGGAAGCGGCAATGCGCGTGAAATCGCGAAATCCGCCCGCGGAGTATTTGACGACTTCGGCCTGCGCCACCGACTCTACATCGTCTGCAGCTCCGACCAGGGTGAACGCGATAAGGTGCGGCAAGTGACTGGTGACAGCTAACGCAAGGTCGTGATGGGCGGCGTCCATGATTTCCGCATGGGCGCCGACGGCCCGCCAGAGCGTTTTAACGTCTGCGACGGCGCCGAGATATGCGTCGTCATTGCGCTCAAGCGGCGTCAGAATGCACCAGCGGTCCTGAAAAAGCTCGGCAAAGCCGGCGTCCGGGCCGGACTGTTCGGTGCCGGCCACCGGGTGACACGGCACGAAGCGAATATCATCGCGCAGATGGTCTGCGGCTTTCACAACCGCTTCCTTGATCGAGCCTACGTCAATGACGAGCGCGCCTTTTGGCGCATAGGCGCTTAAATCGCTCATGAGAGCGCCCGCAGCGCCGACAGGCGTTGAGAGGACGATCAGATCCGCACCCTGAACAGCATCTGCAAAACTTTGCGCCGCCTCGTCGACAGCGCCGATCTCGACTGCGCGCGCAGCGACAGTCGCGTCTTTGTCAAAAGCGGTCAGATGATCAACGACGCCCGCCTTGCGCATGGCGCGGGCGAGGGACGCGCCAATCAGGCCGGGGCCGATGATCGCGACACGGGAAAATTTCAGATCAGCCATCGCCGAGACGCTGTTCCATCAGGTCGAGGAACTTTCTGTTGCCGTCCGCCGGCCCAACCGATACGCGCAGCCATTCGGGCAGCTTATAGGCGCCGACTTCGCGCACGATGACCCCGTGCTCACGCAAGTAAGCCTGCAAGCCGTTTGCGTCGCCGTCGGGGGCTTTAAACAGGATAAAATTGCCAAAGGCCGGGGCGCATTCAACGCCGAGACCGCCGAGGCGCTGGGCCATGACCTCGCGTTCTTTTCTGTTAAAGTCTCGATTGCGCGTTACAAAATCCTGATCGTCCAGCGCCGCCAGTCCCGCCAGTTGCGCCGCATGGGTGACATTAAAAGGGCCCCGGATGCGGTTCAGCACATCGGCGATGGCCGGCGGGCAATAAGCCCAGCCGAGGCGCAGGGCGGCGAGGCCGTAAATTTTCGAGAATGTCCGTGTCATGACGACGTTCTCGTTTTCTTCAACCAGCTTCACGCCGTCCTCGTAATCAGGCGCTTCCATATATTCCGCATAGGCGGCGTCAACGACAAGCAATACGTCGTCACGTAATTCCTCGCGCAACCGGCGAATATCAGCATCAGGAACATATGTGCCGGTCGGATTGTTAGGATTGGCGAGAAAAACAATGCGCGTATTCTCATCGACCTGTTCGAGCATGGCGTCGATATCGCAGGTGAGATTTTTCTCCTTGGCAAATCGCACCTCGGCCCCGCAGGACTTCGCCGCCAGCGCGTAGACCAGAAACCCATGATCGGATTGAACGATGTTGTCGCCGAACCCGGCGTAAGCCTTGGTCAACAATTGCAGCAATTCATCGGACCCCGCGCCGCAGACGATGCGGTCGGCGTCCAGCTTATGCAGCGCAGCGATCTTGGCGCGCAGCGCCGTGCAGGCGCCGTCGGGGTAGAGCTCAAGGGTTGTTGACGCTTCTTTGTAAGCGGCCTGCGCCGCCTCGCTCGCCCCAAGCGCGGACTCATTGGAGGAAAGTTTGTAGACGGTTTCCGCCCCCGGCGCCTCCGATGAGCCGGGAACATAAGGCTTGATGTCAAGAATGCCGGGTTTCGGCGCGGGCCTCGCAGATGCCATGGTGAACCTTCCTCTTTTGCGAAGCCTATACCGGTTCCGCGGGTGCGGCTTCAACCCGGCCTTTTGTTTGGCGGGATCGGCGGACGCCGGCCCGGCTCTATCGCAGGGCCTATCCGGATTTTGCGGACCGTTCCGACCGGGCGGGGTCCATCCTGGCCGGGCTCGGCGATGCGATCGCCGGGCGCCCGCTCCGTTCGCGGGCGCTGCGCACCAGTCCGGCCGGAACCGCCATGTCCTTTACCGCTTCGACCATGAGCACGCCTGAAAAGCCGGGCCACACCCGTGCGCCGGCGCGCTCCCACGCCCGAGCGCTGCGCAACAGCAGGCTCGTGCGGACCGGTGGAAAATAGAGTGCGGCGCTCCATGCGGTGACCCGAAACATCGCTTCGCCGACCAGCCTGCCGAGCTGGCGTTTCAGATAAGGCCGCCCCGCGGCGAACGGCGTTGAATCAATGATCGACCAAGGCCCGCGGCGATGAGCGGCGGCGATTATCAGCCGCCCGTCATCGCTGAGAACGCGCCAGGCTTCGCGCATCAGTCGGCGCGGGTCGGGGGATTCTTCCAGCCCATGCACAATCAGAAGACGGTCAAGCGCCGCATCGGGCAGGGGCCATGATCGCTCGCCTACGAGCGCCGCGCCGTTGGCCTCGCCGGTCGGCCAGCGGATCACACCTTGCGCGCCCGGCGCCAGAGTGAGGCGCCTTTCCGCTTTGTCAAAAAGGGTCAGATACGGATTGGCGAACCCGAACCCGCCAATACGCAAACGGTCCCCGTCGCCCCACGCCTCCGTCAATTGCGCGCCGATGAAGCCGGCCGCGGCTGTGCCCAAGGGCGAGCGATAAAACTCATGGAAGTCGAGAATGTCGGTTCGCATGCGACACGCGCCTTTGCGTTAAGTCAGAGACGATTTTTGCGATCGCCGTCATGGTTGGTTATGATCGCGCGCGGTGCGCATGGTCAATGCAAGCACGCTAACCGTAAGTGAACCGTTACTTCATATGCCCTTGGATATTCATCAGTTTCCTTGTCTCAGTGACAATTATGCGTTTTTAATCCGCGATCGCGAGATCGGAAGGGTCGCTACGGTCGATACGCCGGATGCTGAAGCGATAAACGCCGCGCTTGCTGAGAAAGGCTGGACGCTCGATTTTATCTTCAATACGCATCACCACTGGGATCACGCAGGGGGCAACCTTGCGCTGAAAGAAAAATGGGGGTGCCGGATTATCGGTCCCCGCGGTGAAGCGGACAAAATCCCGGGCCTCGATCAGCCGGTCGGCGAGGGCGATATTGTCGAGCTTGGCGCATCACGCGCAACCGTGCGCGATACGCCCGGCCATACGTTAGGCCATATCATCTATCACTTTGCGCAGGACGGCGCCGCGTTTGTCGGCGATACGATTTTCGCCATGGGCTGCGGGCGCCTTTTTGAAGGCGCGCCGGCGCAGATGTGGGCGTCGCTTTCAAAGATCGCCGAAATGCCTGCGGATACGAAGCTTTATTGCGCCCACGAATATACAAGAGCGAACGCCGCTTTTGCGATCACTGTCGATCCGCATAATGAGGATCTGAAGACGCGTATGACGGAAGTGGCAAAGCTTCGCGCCGAAGGCAGGCCGACGGTCCCGACCGATGTCGCCGCAGAGCTTGCAACCAACCCATTTCTGCGAGCCGACAACGAAACGCTGGCGAGCGCGATTGGCATGGCGGGCGCCGACCCGGTGGAGATCTTCGCCGAAACGCGCCGCCGCAAGGATGCGTTCTGAGTACGGATTAATGACCGCATGGGCGCGTTTTCAGGCGTCAGGACTTGACCTGTTTGCGATATCGGCCGGGCGAAATGCTCATATATCGGCTGAACACATTAGTCATATGCTGCTGACTGGAAAAACCGCATTCAAGCGCAACGTCGGCTAACGGCATTGTGCCCTTTAGCAGATCGCGCACGTGCTTGATCCGCGCTTGCATGACATATTCATGGGGTGAAACGCCGAGCGCAGTTCGGAAACGGCGCTGAAAGTGGAACTTTGAAAGGCCGACATGGTCGGAGACGTCTTGCAAGGAGACGTTTTCGCTCTGCCGTTCCAGCAGATAAGTACAGGCCTTGGAAATGGAACCGTCACGATCTTCCTGCGATTCACGCGCTATAATTGCCGCTGCTTCCTGTCCGCGGCTGGAGTAGCGCCGCAAAATATGCGTTGCGATGACTTGATCGAAACTGTCAAGCATCAGCCGCGATGCAGGATCGCCGCTCGCCATTTCCTGCATGAGAATAGGCGCCAGCGCCGCAATAACGTCATCGTCGACGCCCATTATGTCCAAAACTTCGACTGCAGAGAAATCCAGTCCAAATCCTTCCTCAGCAATGGATTTCAACGTAGTGTCGTCAATATACAGATGAAGCACATCGACTTCGCCGCCAAGGTCCCATTCAGCTTTGCGGTGAGCCGGCATCATTGTCGTCATGCGATAGCGATCTGCAACGCCGGTAAGCTTGCCGTCGTAAAAGCGGCGAACATTAAGGCTGCCGCCCAGATGGAAGACCAGGGTGTGGTCGATGCTGCCCTCCACCGCGACCACGCCTTCGGTTTCCTGCAAGGAGCGCGATGCGCGCAGCCGGTTGCCGTCAAGCGACAGCAATTCGCTCAGGATCAAATCCGAGCGTTTCATTTCTTCATTAAAGCGTCGTGTTGCGCGAACGCTCTTATCGCCCTCATCCGCCATGTCGTTTCTCCCACAATTAATTTTATACAAGATTGCGGAAAAAGTCGATTTTATTTGATTTTGCGGATTAAATTCAGGCTGACTGTGGTCTTTTGCATTTCGCAAGATCACACAATTTTGAAAAGATATAAGACCAAACGCGCAGACTGACCGTATTCAATTGTATATGACGCAGTCAGATCTAGAAAATATCGCTCAAGAACAAGCTGATGACACGCATGACCGCGATGTGCGCTTCAGCGATGCGCCCGCTTCGGCATTTAATGTCAGCGCCCAGACATTGCTTCATGAAATCAGCCACCGCGTTGCCGGCAGCCTTCAGATCGCGGCGAGCCTTGCCCGTCAGGCTGAACGCGAAATCGTTGAAAGCGGAGACACCGAAAAGTCTGTGGAAGTGTTGCGGCGGGTTCGTCGTCACGTTGTGACGATCGCGCTTGTGCAGCGTCTTCTTTACGGAGAAACCCCGGCAAAGGGACGGTTTTCTCATTTTGTCGAGACGCTGGGCGAGCACCTGAAGACGATCCACGATCGGCCTAATATCGCTGTGCGCGTCAAAGAGCGTGCGACTGTAGAAACGAGGCATGCGCAGTCGATCGGTTTGATTTTATGCGAGTTGATCGCCAACGCCCTGCGTCACGGATTTTACAAGGAAGATGAGGGAAGCGTTGAAGTTGCAATTGAACGCGATGCGCAGGGAAAGCTTCACCTGCGAATAGAAGATAATGGGCGCGGGTTTAGCGGGGCTCTTCCCATCCGTCCGGAGCATGGAATGGAGCTTGTCGCCGATCTGGTGGAAGAGTGCGGCGCAACCCTGCGCCAGTCGCCGCAGCGCCGCGGTCTTGCGCACCATATTGAATTCAGGGGCTGAACGCTCTGCAATCGTCTTTCAGCAAGATGCGGTCAGACATGATGTCCCGGAATTACAGGCATTAATCCAGCGTCCAGAAATACGCCAGAAGATAGGCGTTCATGCTAAGGTGGCCAATAAGGGTCAGCGTCAACAGGCTGAAAATAGGTATGCTGATTATTGTCGCGACAGGCGTTGACGCCCTGTCTCTCAGCCGGACATAGAGCCACGCCAGCGACAAAAAAATCAGCAGCAGGAAGAACAAAACATTGATCAGCGTTGCCGGCCACTCCTGGCGATACATGTCTGCCAGAATGTCCGGATAATGTTTCTCATAAATGTCGAGGAGATTGCCGCCGCCGCGCAACAGCAGGAAAAACGCCAAAACGGGAATGATCAACGGACTGAACGAAGAGCCCGGCGTGATCAGGCTGAAAAGCGCAATCACGCCAATAATAATCGGAAACCAGACATCCCCACGCATAATTTGCTCAACGTTGCCCCATGGAAAACCTAAGTAAAGATGGGCCAATCCACAATATCAGATACGCTTTCACATACGCCCCGCGCGGCGATGACGCGTCAGCCGGCGCCGTCTGGAGCGGGTGAAGGGTTCCATGCTTTGCCGCAAGCACTTGTTCTACTTGGGCTAATTCTTTGGGATTGCGCCGTGCGCCTTTCATGCGCCTTTAGCGTCATGCCAAACGAAAACCAATCAGCTTAGCTTTCTAATATGCTTACCATTTCCACGAAATCAGTTTCTCGGATAATTCTGATTGGCTGCCCGGCTTCGATAAGGGCCTCAGCCTTCCGGTGTTTGGAACTTTTTGATTCACCCGCCAGCCGAGAAGTGTCCTGATCGCCCACGCATAACATTGTCGTCTTTTTGGTGACGCTCGATCCCACATTACAACCGACCCTCGCCGACAAATCTGCTGCCGCCTGCCGGGTAATTTTCAATGCGCCAGTAAACACAATCGTTTCGCCAAACAATGGGCCATCTGCGTCCCCTTCGCGCGTGACACTCGCTTTTTCATACCGTTTGTTTGGATCAATAGGCAGGGCGATCCGCTTAAACCAACCATCAAGGTCTAGTTCCGCCTCCGCCGATGCGGCGAGCAAAATCTGGCCAGCAGCTTTAGCATCCTCCAGAGCATCATGGTGTTTAAACTGATAGCCAATCTTGTCGCAGACATTGGCAAGGCCATAGCCTGATCGAGCTAACTCTGGCCACGTACGCCTAACAACACGCGCGGAGTCTAACCATGTGCACTGTACTTGCGGAAGCTCCGAGAGCGAACAAGCGCGTTGCAGCGCAACTCGGTCGCAATGTGTATGCGTGACAACGATCTGGTCGCTAAGACGACGCTGGATCTCATTGAACACGACTTCAAATGTGGGAGCTCCAAGCACACGTTCTTCGTCGATGCCATGAATATAAACATTCATCGCGTCAAAGTGAGTTTCAGGATCGACCAGCGTTGCCCATTCATCAGTGACTTTGCTTTCCGAAAATCGAGCTACACCGATCTGGCAAATTGACGACATGTCTGGATTCGCCAACTCAACATCCAAAGCGACGAATTCCATAACTAATCTCCAGCTTTTACGCTCAACAGCAGCTAACGATGAAGAATGAAGCAAATATTTTCACTTGGGCCGTGAAATAAAAATACCTGTCAACACAGAAGCAAATAGGCCAATAACTGTTATTGCGGTACTCCCGACCAGAATTTGCATCAAATCTGGTTCGAGGTCGAAACCAAAAGCATTCGCACCGTCCATTAAAACAATCACGCCAACAATTGCCGCGTAGGCGCACATAAAGCGAAATGCATTTGTTGCGGCTGGTTTTGCAAGATCGTTAAAGATATCAGCAGTACGCTGTTCCCGCTTCAGTTTTGAGATTTTCTCTTCCAACTCAAAATTGCGGTTGGCCACTTCATGAAATCGGGACCAAATAGCATCATACTCTTCGAGAGATGGTAGCTGCTTCTTCGCTGGCTCAAGTGGAGCGCGATCAATATCCTCTAAAGAAGGAGGGCTTGGGCTATCATCAACCACGCGAAGCTAAAGCGATCTTTGTATAGTGTTCTTTTATTCTATCATTTGACAGATAAGCATTTCTTCCGCGTTGGAGATATGCTTCTGACCAAGGAGTGTCTGGTTCATGTGTCAGATCAGACAACTCCTTTGCGTTCATGTGCCCATAACGACGCCAAACATGATCGATCACCGCCCGCTCGTTATCGTTGAGCTGAGCGTCGAATTCAGCTTTTGATTTAGCATCAATCAGTGTGCAGTTTTCGCCCCGATAGCCATGATCGCGAATATGATTCCAGATCCCACGGAACACAGGACCATTATCCCACGCCTCAGGGGCCTCATCGATTAGCGATGAATTGTTGATTGCTAAATTCCAACCGTGCGCAATGTAGGCAAGCTTTTGAATTTTCATTTGAGCAGGCCAAACGGAATCGGCGCGTCGGCGAAGAAACTCATTCGCTATTGCGAGTGATGAATGGTCCGGCATTTTGTTTTCCCAAATATGCTCGAGTTATTTTTTGTTTTCTCGAGCAGGGTTGTTAACATTCGCCACTGGAACGCCAACTTTTGCAACTCAAAACGAATCAAAACCTGCATAGGAGCACGATTTTTGCGCCACGCATCAGGTAATGTTCCTATTACGTTCTATACATGGGGAAAGTTTCCCCATTGTAAAGCCCCGAGAATCAGAGTCGCTGCTACGTCAAAAACTCATTCTCATCATCCTTAACCGGGGCTTTTATGACCTTCTTGCCCATCCGAGCGCGCGAGGACGGGTCTAGACCAAGCTCGCTACCGAGCGCACGTAGCTGAGAGATCATCGCCGCGTTGAATGCTTTGGGTTCAGCAAGAAACTCAGCTTGCAAAACGCACCACATGTGCGCTCGCGCCGTGTCGAACGTTGTGAGCCAATGGGCGGGGACGATGTATTTCTCCCAAAGCTCGGTCTGCATCGGACCGACGAGATCGACCGGGGGCGAAAGACGATTACGGCCATGAGCAGCTATGCTTCTTAAAGCCTGTGGCACGTTGCGAAACTCGGCAAGTTGGGCGTTGGCGGCTACCGGCCTTCTTAGAACACTATGTAATGGTGTTCTGGAGCGGGTGAAGGGAATCGAACCCTCGTCTTAAGCTTGGGAAGCTCCTGCTCTGCCATTGAGCTACACCCGCCAGTTAGAAGGCGCTGTCGTTCACAAGGGTTCAGCCTCAGGCGCCCGCGGTCAAGTATTGGCTGCGACCTTGCCGATACGCATTGTTCAGACGATACGCTTCCGAAAAGACCGTCGCCCGCACTCTCGACAGGAGCAGCAAATCTCACCAAGAATTCATGTGCAAAGCAAGCGTCCGCCATATTTTTGCCGGCGCAAATCGCTTTAAAGCACTGTAAAGCCCGCGCTTTCGTGAAATCTGCGCGGCATCAGAAAGGAGGCCGGTCCATGAAACGGCTTTTGACAATACTCGGCGCTTTTTTGTTGGCGGCAGGCGTGACGGCGGCGCCGGCGCAAGCGGAGACCAAGCAGGAAAAGGCTGAAGAGCTGGTCGTCGACGCATCAGAAACAGTCGCCTATTTTGCAAATGACTCAGCCTTTGAGCCGCTCTGGGGGCTGGCGGACGACGCGAAGGCGTTTGTCATCATCCCGCGCTCCTTGCGCGGCGGATTTATCTTTGGCGCCTCCGGCGGCAATGCGCTGATGGTCGCGCGCAATGCGGACGGAAGCTGGTCGGAACCGGTTTTCTTCACCATCGGCTCGCTTTCGTTTGGCTTTCAGGCCGGCGTAGAGGGCTCTGAGACCATCCTTGCGGTCATGACCCAGCGCGGGGTTGAGCATTTGCTGTCCACATCCGTGAAACTCGGCGGCGATCTGACGCTTGCGGCGGGGCCGATCGGCGCCGGCGCGAAGGCGCAGACGGCCGATATTCTTGCGTTTTCGCGTTCGCGCGGGCTTTACGGCGGGATCAGTCTTGAAGGCGCCGTTCTGAAAGCCCGTCATAGCTGGAACGAGGGATATTACGGCAAGAGAGTGCGCCCGCTCGATATTATCTATCGCGAGGCGGCGGCCAGCCCGAATTCGGTTGTGCTGCAGAACGCAGTTTGGGCGCTCGCCCATCGGGACGCGCCAAGTGATGCGCCGGCTGCGCTGGTTGCGCCGCTTCAGCCCGTGAATGTCGATCCTGTCACCGGCGAGCCTCTGCCGGACGGGCCGGCGGAGACTGCGCCTGAATACGAGGACGATGCAGTGTACGGTGCGCCGTTGACGCCCGGCCGGCCATAAGGTCTATATGGCTCACGAAGCCTTGAACGCCCGCCGGTTGCCCTGGCGGGCGTTTGCATTGATGAAAAGAGTATGAGTGAGTGTGAAGCGCCGCCGCGGGCGATGACGACAGGCGGCGATGGAAAATTTCAGCATCCCGAAAAAACCGCGGATGGCGCTGCGCGCGCCCATGTGTTTTTTGATCGGCTTGAGACGCTCTGGGTGAACACCGGCACCCTGTGCAATATCGAATGTGCGAATTGCTATATTGAATCTTCACCGTCAAACGATCGTCTCGTCTACTTCAAAGATCGCGAACTGACGCCTTTTCTGGATGAAGCCGAACGCTTTGGAGCGCGGGAAATCGGTTTCACCGGCGGGGAGCCGTTCCTTAATCCGGATATGATCGCCATGGCCCAAAGCGCGCTTTCGCGCGGCTTTCACGTTCTGATACTCACAAACGCCATGCGCCCGATGATGCGCCCGCGAATACGCGAGAGGCTGCTCGAACTGCTGCAGGCGTTCGGCGAGAAATTGAGCCTGCGCGTCAGTCTTGATCACCACACATCGAAAATTCACGACCTTGAACGCGGCGCCGGCTCATTTGATCTGGCCTGCGCCGGTCTCGATTGGCTCAGCGATAACAGTTTTTCCTTTTCGATCGCTGCGCGCGCCGGCCTGGGGGAAGGCGAAGAGGGCGCACGCAAAGGCTTCGCCGCCCTGTTTGCCGAACGAGGCTGGCGGCTTGATGCGGCGAGTGCGTGCGATCTTGTCCTGTTTCCCGAGATGGATGCGGATGCGCCTGTTCCTGAGATTACGACAGAGTGCTGGGGGCTTCTTGGCAAGGACCCGCGGGAGATCATGTGCGCGTCTTCGCGCATGGTTGTTAAAAGAAAGGGCGCTGACGCGCCGGCAGTGCTGGCGTGCACATTGCTTGCCTATGATGAGGGCTTTGAACTGGGAGCGACGTTAAAATCATCGATGCGTCCGGTTTCTCTCAACCATCCCCATTGCGCAAAGTTTTGCGTCCTTGGCGGCGCCAGCTGTTCGGCGGCATGAGCCCTGCGGATAAACCCGAAACGCCGAAAGTGGCGCTTGAAGAACGGGCCGCGGAGGGCGGCAAGCTTTATTCGCCGTCGGCTGCGCGCAATCGGGATGCGATCCGGGATGCGTTTCTGACGCATATGCCGACCACGGGGCGCGTTCTGGAGATCGGTTCCGGTACGGGCGAGCATGCGGTCCATATCGCATCAGCCGCCCCGGACCTGACCTGGCGGACGAGCGATCCTGATCTTGTCTCGCGCCATTCGATTGCGGCCTGGATCGCAGACGCCGGCCTGACCAATCTGGCCGGTCCCGAGGCCATTGACGTAACTTCTTATGATTGGACCATGGAGCGCGAGCCCCTGGCCGGACTTGTCTCCATCAACATGATCCACATTGCGCCGTTTGAGGCGGCGCACGCGTTGTTCGCAGGCGCTAAGCGCGCCCTCGATGATGCGGGGAAACTGTTCCTGTACGGTCCATTTTCACGTAATGGCCTGCACGCCGCCGCCTCTAACGAAGCCTTCGACGCAAGCCTGAAGGCTCGCGATCCCCGGTGGGGCGTGCGCGATATTGAGCACGATCTTGCGCCGCTTGCGCAGGAAAATGCGCTCCGGCTGGCGAAGGTTGTGGAAATGCCTGCGAATAATCTATCGCTGGTCTATGCAAAAGCGCTCTAAATCCTTTTGAATCAGTTTCTTGCATTTCCACAGCAGGACTGGCGAAACTTTGTGGAAAACAAACAGTCGACCAAACTCAAAAAGTAAGTATTCTGATCATGTTCAGACGCTCCGTCGACAGTCATTCACAGCAAAGCCTAGCGGCGGGTGATAAGGAGCGGAACAACATGCAAGCGGAGGCGACGCTCAGATGCTTTCCGCAAGAGACGGTCAAAAGGCGGACCGGCGGCATGGATGACAGGCCTGAGCGGCTTGGCCTTTATTTTCGTTGCTTGACGGAGCAACAGATAGAGGATCCGGGATCGCCGTGAGCAGCGGAGCTAACTGCTAACCGGCGCGCAACATCGAAGACGATCAGGAGAAATCTTGACACGGAAGAGATGGGGCGGTCCTTGAGGACGCGGGCTACCCGAAGAAGACGGCGGTCTTGTTTGGAGCCCCGCGCCCGAAAGGTCTACCGGCAAGGAAAATATATCGTGAGGTATGTGGACGAATTGCAGGCATAGGAGCGCATTTTAATTCTCACTGGATTGGAGTTGCGAGCCACTATCCCGTTGATGCGGGGCGAAAGGGAGCTGTTTCAACAGCTTCCTTTTTGCTTTTTGAGCCGCGGTTTATGCGTCCGACGCTCAACAGCGGGTCGAATTTGATTTGGCTGGATTTTTGAACCTTTGAAACGCTGAGAGGCGGCGTCACGATGGGCAAGGACAGAGTTCGTCGCCGCTTCAAAATTTTCTAACCGACAGACATTGCTGAGCTTGATCCGATCGGCGCATCAAATCGCCATTGCGTTCCGTTCTCATCGGTGGCGACATCAACCTTACCGGACAATTGTGCGGCAAGATCGTCGATGATCGAAATGCCTACTCCTGAGCGGGCTTTGCGCGCTTCATCAATATCGAAGCCTTTGCCGGTGTCGGCGACTGTCAGCACAAACCGGCCTTCTTCGGGGGCGGTGACCTCAACCGATATCTTTCCGCCGCTTTCGCCAAACGCATATTTGAACGCATTCGTGATTGTTTCGGAGACAAACAACCCAACCGGAATGGCTTTGTCCGCATCAAGATCAATATCCGCAATATTTGACTCTATGACAACGCCCTCGCGGCCAAGGCTGTTTTGCAGGAGGTGCAGAAGATCTGTCAGAAAAGATTTTGCATTGACGCTGGCTTTTGGTTCGTCTCCATGAGCGTAGAGATGATCATTGACGAGCGCCATCATCCGCGCGCGATCGGCAAGATCGGCGCTTTTGTTTCCAAAGCTTTCATTGTCCGGGTGCTGCAACGCGTTCAGTCTCAACAGGCTTGATAAGAGCTGCAGATTGTTTTTCGTGCGGTGATGAGTTTCCTTCAGAAACGTATCCCTTGCGACGGCAAGCCGTCGTTGACTTCTATACGATCGATAGATTGCAAACGCGGCAAGACCCGTCAGCATCGCGATCAGCAAGCCAATCCAAGAGCGCAATTCTGACTGCCGTAATCTGAGGTCCGACACCAATGCCTCTTGACGCATCAGTTCCAACGAAGACTCGCTGTCGCGAAGATCAAACAGCAGGTCTGCGTTCGCCATGGCTTGCATTTTCTCAGACTCGAAACGATCTTCACTCAGCGAAAGAGCAGCTTCGTAATAAGGCGCGGCGGCTTCCGGTTCGCCCAATTGGGTAAGCAGGGCGCCCATTTCGCGGGCGTATTCAAGCGCCCAGTATTTGTTTCCTGGGTTTGCCGCGAGACCTTCCGCGCCCTCGCCCTCAGGCTCGATGATTTCCCGCGCACGCGAAAGGGCGGTGCGCGCGGCAGCTGTGTCGCCGCGTTCCATATAGCGTTGAGCCAGCCAGTTTAGCGCCACAGCAGCTTCGGCAGGGTCCCTGTTTTCAAGGGTCTGCGATACGGACAGCTCGGCCATTTTTATCGCGCGATCCGTCTGGCCAATTTCAAAAAGCGCTCTGGCGTTCTGATAGTTCAGCAAGCCGTCCAGGCGTCGGGACGTCATTTTCGCGATGATTTCTCTCGCTTCGGCAAAAACTTCCGCAGCGCGCTCATATTCGCCCAACCGAACATGAGCGGTGCCCATATTAAGCGTTGATATTGCGATAAGCTCGTGATTGTCCGGAACATGCTCCCGATAAACCGCAAGGGCGTTGCGGTAATAGTCGATAGCGGTTTGATGATCGTTCAGATCAGAGAAAATATTTGCAATATTGGCCTGCACGACGCCTGCGCCAGCATAAACGCCGGCGGATTCATACGCCGCCATAGCCTCCCGGTAGCGTTCGACAGCTTCAGCATAATTGCCATCGAATTTTGCCCGAACCGCCATCGCGTTCAGAATTGACGGCAGCAATTTCGACATGCCGTTCGTCTTGGCGTAGTCGATGCTGGTTTGCAGCTGGCGCTCGATTTCGACGGTGTCGCCGCCGGCCCTCAGCGTGCGCAATCCCGAAGCATAGTGAAGGTGGGCCAGCGAGACGGTGTCTTCCGCAGCGGAGGAGGCCTTGATCAATCGAGCGATGCGTTCCGTGTTGGAAGGCTCTGGCGGAATAAACATGTACTGGGCTGATTTGGCGAGGAGCAGTCGCGCAGCTTCAGGCGTTAGTTTCGTTTCCAGGTCAAGAACGGTCTCAAGATCAAATATGCGCGAGAATTCCTGCTGATAGGCGCGCATAAAGTCTATTTGTTCGGCGGGCGCGAGGTCGGGCAGTACGCGCGCGCAAGTCTTTTCATCTGCGGGGCTAGGGGCAGTTTGCGTGCTAAGAGCGGTCAGCAGAGCGCCGCATGTAGGCGGCGTTGTTGAAGAAAGCGCCGCACTTGGCAAAGCGCCGAATAGGCTGATCGATGCCGTCAACCATAGCAATGTTTGAGAGCGAACGAGCTGGCTGGCCAGATCTACAAACCTTCCAAATACTTTTTGTCGTATGTAGCACAATTGTCTGAAGAATATAGATCATGTTTCGAGCGTTGAGCCTCGATTAACGCGCGGCGCAATCCCAAAAACCGCGCGAACGCCGCAATACACTGCAAACGACGCGAGCCCGGCGCCGATAACGCCAAGAATGATCCGGCCGTAGGTTTGTTGCTCTAATATCTGCAACGCCTCGCCAAGGCCGGCGGCGCGTTCCGGATTGGCGCTGACCGCGGCAAAAATGATTAGCCCGCCGATGAGCAGCAGAACCACCCCGTGGGCAAACAAGCCGAAGCGGACAAACGGCGCGAGTTTCTCCGTGGTTGGCGTATTGCGAATATCTGCTTTGTACTTTGTGCGCTTTGCCTTGATAAAAAGATAAATGCCGACAGCGACCGTTGTTGCGCCAGCAATGCCGACGAGCCATTGCCCGAACGGTTGGCTCATGACCATCGCGCTCCAGTTCTCGGCAGTGTTGCCATTACCGCTGGAAACTTGGGCTCCTTTGATCAAGATCGTGACAGCGCTGACGCCAAGAAAAGCGTGCGTGACCCCTGATATGAACTGGCCGGCGCGCGATATTGTCCCCTCGGCGTCGTCGCCTTCATTTTCAAGGTCGAGCAACGCATCGGTAAAGCGCCACGCCGTATAGGCAAACAAACCCAGCGCGACGATGGCGAGCATCACCTGACCGAAGGTCTGTCGAACTAGAAAGTTGAGCGCGCCGGTAGATCCTTTTGCTTCACCGCCGTTGACGGCGGCAAACATCGCAATCGCGCCAACAAGCAAATATACCGAGCCGCGCGCGCCATACCCAGCGCGCATAAGGCCTTCGAAGACAGTATTCGCTTTTTCGGTCATAAGGTGCCAATCGCAAAATTTATCGATGTTTGAGATAGCAACACGGATGCTCAAGCTCCGGTTCCCGCCATTGCGGCGATCGGGAACGAGCGCTAGGTAGAGCCAATTGATTTTCACGCCAAAAAAACAGGATCATCGCCACCTCATGTCCATTCTTATCGACAAGAACACCAAAGTTATCTGTCAGGGGCTGACCGGCTCCACGGCGACGTTCCATACCGAACAGGCGATCGCCTATGGGACCAATATGGTCGGCGGCGTCGTGCCGGGCAAAGGCGGTCAGGTGTGGGAAGGCGGTGAGGCGGCAAGCGGGGCTGCGCTTCCGGTGTTCGACACGGTCGCAGAGGCGCGTGAGAAAACAGACGCGGACGCATCTGTGATTTATGTGCCGCCGCCCTTCGCGGCCGATGCGATCCTTGAGGCCATCGCTGCGGAAACGCCGCTCATCATCTGCATTACCGAGGGCATTCCTGTGCTCGACATGGTCAAGGTCAAGCGCGCGCTTGACGGGTCCGCCTCGCGGCTGGTCGGGCCGAACTGTCCGGGCGTCATCACGCCGGGCGAATGCAAGATCGGCATCATGCCCGGACACATTCACAAAGAAGGCCATGTCGGCGTCATTTCCCGGTCCGGCACGCTGACATACGAAGCTGTGCATCAGACAACGGTCGCAGGTCTTGGACAGTCAACCTGCGTCGGCATCGGCGGCGATCCGGTCAAGGGGACAGACTTCATTGAAGTCCTCGACATGTTCCTCCATGACAAAGACACCCACTCCATTATCATGATTGGCGAAATCGGCGGTTCTGCCGAAGCCGATGCGGCGAAGTTCCTGGCGAACCACAAGATCAAGAAACCGACCGTCGGTTTCATCGCCGGCGTCACGGCGCCGCCGGGTCGGCGGATGGGCCATGCAGGCGCGCTCGTCTCCGGCGCTGACGATACGGCGGAAGCGAAAATCGAGGCGATGAAAAGCGCCGGCATTGCTGTTTCTCCCACGCCAGCCGCCATGGGGCGCACCCTTTTGGAGATTCTTAACAGCTGACGGCGAAAGTGGCCCCGAAAGGGGCTTTCCGGATGCTGTCTCGCCGTTATCTCCGCGCGCTGGTTGTGCGTGCGCCGCAACTGCAGGATGTGAAATTTGCAGCGCAGGCGGCGTATCGGAAAATCACCAAAACGCCTTTCGAGCCGGAGTTTGAGGTTTTGCGGGCGCTCTCATTGGCGCAGGGCGAATGCATTGTCGATGTGGGCGCTAATCGCGGCCAGTCCATTGATGCGATCCGGCTATATCTCAAAACGGCGCCCATCCACGCCTTTGAAGCCAACGCGGCGCTTGCTGCGGCGTTGACCCGCCGCCTCAGCGGTCAAGCGAACCTGCAGATTCACCCCTGCGGCCTTGCAGACAATGAACGAAGCGAAACGCTCTTTATACCGTATTACGGCGAATACATGTTTGACGGTCTCGCCTCTATCGACAGAGACGAGGCGGCCGGCTGGTTGAATGCGAAAGCGCTTGTCGGCTTTGACGAAAGGCGCTTGCGAATTGAAGAGACGGCCGTTTCCCTGCGGACGTTTGATGCGTTTAACCTGTCGCCCGCTTTCATGAAACTCGATGTGCAGGGTGCGGAGCGGGCTGTGCTGGCTGGCGCAGAGCAAACGCTGCGGCGTTCAAAGCCTGTCCTTCTGATAGAAACCGGTCGGGACGAGGCGCTGGTCGCAGCCGTGCAAGCGGCCGGCTATGAGGCGTTCAACTACGTATCGGGACGCCTGAGCCCGCGCCGGAACGCTGTTCGCAACACCGTTTTTGCGCACCCGTCAGCGCCGCGGGGGTTGGAGCGTTTAATGAAATGACGCTGGCGCCGTCATCAAGCGGACTTGATGTAAAGTGCCCGAGAGCTTCCTATTTTATCTGTTGAAACCCACGCCAGTTGGCGTATCAACGACGTAATTCGCCGGAAAGGAACAGGAACCGGTCATGGCTAATGAGAGTGCGGCGCCGAGCGATGAGAAAGGCGACGCCGATAAAAACAAAGACACAATATTGTCCGGCGCGAACGCGCCTTACCTGGAACGTCTCTACGCACAGTATCTGGACAATCCAAACTCAGTGAGCGCCGACTGGCGCGCATTTTTTGAAAGCGAAGCGGGCGCGCCAAACGGCGCAGCGTATGCGGATGGTCCAAGCTGGTCGCGACCGGACTGGCCGCCGGCGCGCAATGGCGAGCTGACTGCTGCGTTTGACGGCGACTGGCCGCAGGACGAGGCGCATCTTGCTGAAAAAATCGCCGCCCGCACGCCGGACGCCAATGAAGAAGACATTCGTCAGGCGACCAAGGATTCGCTGCGCGCCCTGATGCTTATCCGCGCCTATCGCATTCGCGGGCATCTGATCGCCGACCTCGATCCGCTTGGCTTGCAGACGCAGACCGTGCATCCCGAACTCGACCCGGCGACCCTCGGTTTTACCGAAGCGGACATGGATCGGCCGATTTTCATCGACAATGTGCTGGGTCTGGAAACGGCGACGCTGAATGAAATTCTGGCGATCCTGAAGCGCACCTACTGCGGAACCTTCGCCGTTGAGTTCATTCACATCACGGATCCTGAGCAGAAGGCCTGGCTGCAGCAGCGTATCGAAGGTCCGGATAAAGACATTTCCTTCACCAAGCGCGGTAAGCTGGCGATCTGGAAGAAGCTCATCGAAGCGGAAGGCTTTGAGAATTTTCTGAACGCCAAATATACCGGCACCAAACGTTTCGGGCTCGACGGCGCGGAAGCGACGGTGCCCGCGCTTGAGCAGATCATCAAACGCGGCGGCGCCCTTGGCGTTAAAGAGATTGTCATCGGGATGCCCCATCGCGGCCGCCTGAATGTGCTCGCCGCCGTCATGGGCAAACCATATCATCATATTTTTCATGAGTTTCAGGGCGGCTCGACAATGCCGGAAGACATTGGCGGTTCGGGCGACGTCAAATATCATCTCGGCGCCTCTTCGGATCGCGAGTTTGACGGCAACAAAGTCCATCTTTCGCTCACGGCGAACCCGTCGCATCTTGAAGCGGTCAACCCCGTGGTGCTTGGCAAGGCGCGCTCGAAACAGGATCGGATTGAAGCCTCTGATCTCGATGCGCCGCGAACCCACGTTCTGCCCCTGTTGCTGCATGGCGACGCGGCTTTCGCTGGCCAGGGCATTGTCGCTGAATGCTTATCGTTGTCCGGCCTGCGCGGCTATCGCACCGGCGGCACAATCCACTTTATCGTCAACAACCAGATCGGGTTTACGACAAGTCCGCGGTTCGCCCGGTCTTCTCCGTACCCATCGGATGTGGCGAAGATGGTCGAAGCCCCGATCTTTCATTGCAACGGCGACGATCCGGAGGCGGTCGTTTACGCGGCAAAAATTGCAACGGAATTCCGTCAGAAGTTCGGCGCCGACGTTGTCATCGACATGTTTTGTTATCGCCGGTTCGGCCATAATGAAGGCGATGAGCCGAGCTTCACGCAGCCGCGAATGTATAAAAAGATCCGCTCACTGAAGACAGCGCGTGAAATTTACGGCGCGCGCCTCGAGAGCGAAGGCGTGATCAAGTCGGGGCAGATGGACGAGGAACGCCAGGCGTTTCGTTCTTTTCTCGATGACGAATTCAAGGCGGCTGAGAACTTCAAGCCCAACAAGGCGGACTGGCTTGACGGCCAATGGTCAGGCTTTGTGCAGCCGGTTGACGACGATCGACGCGGCGACACGGCGGTTGATAACAAATCGCTGAAAGAGATCGGCGCTGCGCTGACGTCTTATCCTGAAACATTCAACATCCATAAAACGCTTGCGCGCATCATCGATCAGAAGCGTAAGAACCTTGAGGCCGGGGAACGGATTGACTGGGCGACCGCGGAAGCCCTGGCCTTCGGCTCATTGCTGCAGGACGGATTTGGCGTTCGCCTATCGGGACAGGACTCTCAGCGGGGAACGTTTTCACAGCGTCACGCGGTCTTCATTGATCAAGAGACGGAGAAAACTTATACGCCGCTTCGGCATTTGAAAGATGCTAACGGTACGTTCGAGGTTCACGACTCTAATCTTTCCGAATTTGCAGTCATGGGTTTTGAGTATGGCTACTCGCTCGCCAATCCGAAATTCCTGGTCATGTGGGAGGGGCAGTTCGGCGATTTTGTGAACGGCGCCCAGATTATTATCGATCAGTTCATTTCGTCAGGCGAACGCAAATGGTTGCGCATGTGCGGGCTCGTCCTGCTTCTGCCGCACGGATATGAAGGTCAGGGGCCGGAACACTCTTCGGCGCGCCTTGAGCGTTTTCTGCAACTTTGCGCCCAAGACAATATGCAGGTTGCAAATTGCACGACGCCGGCAAACTATTTTCACATTTTGCGCCGGCAGATGCGCCGGAATTTTCGAAAGCCGCTTATTTTGATGACGCCGAAATCACTCTTGCGTCATAAAAAGTGCGTTTCCACGTTGGATGAAATGGGGCCAGGCTCATCGTTCCATCGCGTGTTGTGGGATGACGCTGAGTACAAGCCCGGCTCGACCGTCAAGCTTGTCTCTGACGCCAAGATCAAGCGCGTGGTTCTGTGTTCGGGCAAAGTTTACTATGACCTCCTTGAAGAGCGCGAAAAACGCGGGCTTGACGATATCTATCTGATGCGCGTGGAGCAGTTCTATCCGTTCCCGGCGCATTCCCTGATCAAGGAACTGCAGCGTTTCAAAAGCGCAGAAATGGTCTGGTGCCAGGAGGAGCCCAAGAATATGGGCGCATGGTTCTTTATGGATCCGAATCTGGAGTGGACCCTCGATCAGATCGGCGCCAAATACAAGCGGGCGCGTTATGCCGGTCGTCCTGCGGCGGCGTCCCCCGCGACAGGTTTGATGAGCCGGCATAATAAAGAACTGGAAGAGCTGCTCGAAGACGCTCTCGGCTAGAACGAAGGATATAACGCAATATGGCTACCGAAATTCGCGTGCCGACGCTCGGTGAATCCGTCACCGAAGCCACAATCGCCAAATGGCTTAAAAATGAAGGTGAAGCGGTCAACGCTGATGAGCCTGTGGTCGAGCTTGAAACAGACAAGGTTTCGGTTGAGGCGCCGGCGCCGGTGAGCGGCGTACTCGTCAATATTACTGCAAAAGAGGGCGACACGGTTGAAGTCAATGCGCTTCTTGGGTCGATCGACGAGGGCGCAGAGGCGTCATCGTCATCCTCGTCTCAGAAGGCGTCCGAGGCGACCAGCCAGGAAGACGATGGCGAAGAGCCCGAAAGCGACGGCGAAGAGATCGAATTGCGCGTACCGTCTTCCGGCGAGTCTGTCACCGAAGCCGATATCGGCGAGTGGCTGAAAAAAGCCGGCGACAGCGTCGATGTGGATGAGCCGATCGTCAGTCTGGAAACGGATAAGGCGGCCATGGATGTGCCGTCTCCCGCCGCCGGCGTGATTAAATCCCTGCATGCCGAAGAAGGCGACACGGTTGAAGTCGGCGCCTTGCTAGCCGTGATCGTCAAAGGCGGGTCAGGCTCCTCAAAAAATAACAAGAAGCCGAACGCAGCTGCGCAGAACGGCGCTGCCGGCGCAGATGACATTGGCGACGCCAATCGCCCGGCGCCGCGGGAAATGGCTCGCGCCGGTCAGGATGCATCGGAATCGAGCGACAAGCCTTTATCCCCGGCGCCGCGCCGGGTCGTCGCCGAACGCGGCCTTGATCCGTCGACAATCTCTGGCACCGGTAAGGACGGGCGCATTACGAAAGGCGATGCGCTTTCCGCCCGACAGGGCGCGCCGTCGCTGGCGAAAGAAGCGCCGCGCGACCTTGGGGCTCGCGAAGAGCGGGTGAAAATGTCCCGCCTGCGCCAGACCATCGCGCGCCGTCTGAAAGAAGCGCAGGACAGCGCAGCAATGCTGACGACATTCAATGATGTCGACATGACGGCTGTGATGGAGCTTCGAAGTCAGTACAAAGATCTTTTTGAAAAAAAACACGGCATCAAGCTTGGCTTCATGTCCTTTTTCATCAAGGCTTGTTGCCATGCGCTGAAAGAAGTGCCTGACGTCAATGCTGAAATTGACGATGATCATATTATTTACAAGAATCACTATGACGTCGGCGTTGCCGTTGGCTCCGACAAAGGGCTGGTCGTGCCTGTGTTGCGTGACGCGGACATGAAATCGATGGCCGAAATCGAACTTGAAATTGCAGATTTCGGGCGTCGCGCCCGCGCTGGCGATCTCAAGATCGAGGAGATGCAAGGCGGCACATTCACGATCTCAAATGGCGGCATTTACGGCTCATTGATGTCAACGCCGATTCTCAATCAGCCGCAGTCCGGAATTCTCGGTATGCACCGTATTGAAAAACGCCCGGTCGTTGTGAACGACGAAGTCGTCGTGCGGCCGATGATGTATCTGGCGTTGTCTTATGATCACCGGATTGTCGACGGCAAAGGCGCGGTTACATTTCTTGTTCGCGTCAAGGAAAATCTTGAAGATCCGCAGCGCTTGTTGCTGGATCTGTAATCAAACCCTCCGTTCTTTGCAGACGGCGCGCAGGTTTCGCTAGGCATCTGCCAATAGAATGAAGCTTGGTATCACAATGGGCGCGCGCTCTTTAGCGAGGGGGCGGGCGGGGGAGCAGAATCATGCGTTTCATCGTTTTAGCAGTACTCGCCCTGACGGCTGTTCTCTTCGCCGGGTGCGGGCCGTCGGCGCAATCCTCGCCGGCGAAGGACAACGCGAGCGCAGAATCGCCGGCGGAAACAACAGCAGTAATCACGATCCGCGCCAACGTTCCCGATGATACGCCTACGGTCTACCTTGTCGGCAATCTTCCTGAGCTGGGTCCGTGGGACCCTGGTGCGTTCTCCATGGAAGGCGAGGGCCGCGAGCGAACGGCGGTTCTGAACGCGCCCGCCGGGCATGTTTTGCAGTACAAATTTACGCTCGGCTCATGGGAGCGCGAGGCGCTGGGCCCGTCCGGGACGATCATGCCGAATTTCACGCTTACAGTCGAAGACGGCGCCGCGGTGAGCCATGATCTTTCAGGCTTCGGCGCAGACCCCGAAGCGTTCATCAATGATCCGGAAGGAGCAGCCGTTGAGGGACGGCTCGTCTACTGGAAAGATGTCAGCTCAAAACATCTTTCCGAAACCCGACATGTCGTGACGTGGCTGCCGCCGGGCTATGACAATAATCCCGAGAAACGCTATCGCGTCATCTATATGAGCGACGGGCAGAACATTTTCGATCCGCGCCTTGCCTATACCGGCGTTGACTGGGGCGTCGATGAAGCGGTCATGCGCGGCGTGCGCAACGAACTCTACGATCCTGTCATTATTGTCGGCGTATGGAACACCGTGCGCCGCGTGCCGGAATATTCTCCCTGGCATGACGGACCTGACTACGGCCGCTTTGTCGTTGAAGAGTTGATGCCCCGCGTCAACGAAGAATTCCGCACGCTTACCGGCCCGGAAAACACATTTCATATGGGCTCGTCCATGGGCGGATTGATCTCCTTTTATCTCGTCAACGCATACCCGGATGTGTTCGGCGCATGCGGTTGCGTCTCGACGCATTTCACTTTGTCAGAGGCGATGCTCGCCGGCTTCCTCGGGGGTGACCAAACAAACGCAGATGAAACTCCCTACATTCTGCGCGATATCGAAAACGGCGCCGGCATTCCGGAAGGCGTTCGATATTATTTCGATTACGGTACAAAGGGTCTCGACGCGTTTTACGAACCGCCGCATCTTGCTGTGGCGCAGTGGCTGCGCGAACAGGGCCTTGAAGAAGGAGAAGATTTTGTGATGCGCAAATATGAAGGCGCAGATCATAATGAGGCGTCATGGCGCGCCCGAGCGGATGATCCGTTGCGATTTTTATTGGCGCCCAAGGCGGATTGATCACAGCAACATGTGTTGACGATATGCGCGCCGGCTCCTACCTGACCGCCAACACGGCAACTCGACAAACAAGGCGAATTTCATGGCTGATCAATATGACGTCGTTATCATTGGCGCAGGCCCCGGAGGTTATAATGCGGCGATCCGCGCCGGCCAGTTGGGACTGAAAACGGCGATTATTGAAAAACGCGATATCGGCAAGCTCGGCGGCACATGTCTTAATGTCGGCTGCATTCCGTCAAAGGCATTGCTTCATGCGTCCGAACTTTACGAAGCGGCGGCAAAGGATTTCGAAGCGCTTGGGATCAAGACCGGCAAGCTCTCCCTCGATCTCGAGCAAATGCTCAAGCAGAAAGACGACGCCGTGGAGGGGCTGACAAAGGGCGTTGAATTCCTGATGAAGAAAAACAAGGTCGAGACGTATCTTGGCAGCGGTGAAATCGTCGGGCCGGGCGAGGTTAAAGTCCATGGGGACAAGGCGGCGACGCTGAAGGCCAAGAACATCGTAATCGCCACCGGCTCTGAGGTGACGCCTTTGCCTGGCGTTGAAATCGACGAAGATCGGATCGTGTCTTCAACCGGCGCATTGTCATTTTCATCCGTTCCCAAACATCTTGTCGTGATCGGGGGCGGCGTTATCGGGCTTGAGCTGGGCTCGGTCTGGCGACGGCTTGGGTCCAAAGTGACGGTGGTGGAGTTTCTGGACAAAATCCTGCCGACCATGGACGGCGAAGTCTCAAAACAGTTCCAGCGCATTCTTAAAAAACAGGGTATTGAGTTTAAACTCTCCTCAAAGGTTACCGGCGCGGAGAAGCTGAAGACGAAGATTAAACTCTCCGTGGAGCCGGCGGCGGGCGGCGATGCGGCAACGATTGACTGCGACGCGGTGCTCGTTGCGATCGGTCGGCGTCCGCATACTGAAGGGTTGGGCCTTCAGAATGTCGGCGTCAAAACAGACAAGCGCGGATTTATTGAAACCGATCACTTCAAGACGAGCGCTGACGGCGTCTGGGCGATTGGAGACTGTATTACGGGGCCGATGCTCGCCCATAAGGCTGAAGACGACGCCGTCGCCTGCATTGAACTGATCGCGGGTAAGGCCGGTCATGTGAATTACGAAACGGTGCCAAACATTGTCTACTCCTATCCGGAGGTCGCCTCTGTCGGGAAAACCGAAGAGGAACTGAAAGAAGCCGGCGTTGAGTACAAAGTTGGCAAGTTTCCTTTTGCGGCGAACTCGCGCGCGAAAACCAATCACGAGACGGACGGTTTCGTCAAAGTTCTGGCGGATGCGAAAACCGACCGTGTGCTCGGCGCGCATATTATTGGCGTCGGCGCCGGCGAATTGATCGCAGAGGTTGTCTCCGTCATGGAGTTTGGCGGGTCCTCGGAAGATATCGCACGCACTTGTCACGGCCACCCGACGCGGTCCGAAGCGGTGCGTCAGGCGGCGATGGGCGTTGAAGGCTGGACCATGCAGGCCTAGAGCTTTTCGCTTAATCAGTTTCTATGCAAACGGCTCCGGCTATTCGGCGTAGCTCACAACCTCGTATTCAATCTCGTCTTCGGCCATAAAGTAAAATCGCCGGCCCGGTTCATAATCCCGGTGATTGAACGGCTTGAAGCCCGCAGCGATAACGCGCTTTTCAGTCTCTTCGAGGTTGTCAACGACAACGCCCACATGGTTCAAGCGGCCGACCATGGCGAAACCGCCGGGCTTCTCTTTTGTTTCGTGTATGGTTGAGTACAGCGCAAGATAACGATCGTCCGTTCCCACATGATAGGTGTAGCCGTCGTCAATTGCCGGCCCATGCCAGCGTACGCGCCAGTCGAAGAGCCTGCACAGCGTTTCGGCGGCGCGCTTGGAGTCGCTGACCGTCAGGTTAACATGTTCAATCATCGGCGCGTTCATGCCGGGCGTCCTTCTTTAACGGAAAACAACTTGATGCGGCCCGGCTTACGCAGCCTCACTTCCGGCGATGCGCTGAAAAGGGGCCTGACGCCGTATCGGTCGGCCCATCCGAAATACCCCTCATTGCTTTCAATTTGCTTCGCCTTTCGCGGTCGGCCGATCATCGGTTTCAGGATTAACATAAGGGTCTCCTTTCATCTGTTGCGCCAGCCTACAATCTCAAGTTAAGTTGAGATCAAGAGGGCGCTGTAATTTTTCTCGAAGGAAAGCCGCTTATGGTCGCGACCCCATGGATTTCGATTGGCGAGGTCGCCGCGCGCACAGGGGCGGCGGTCTCGGCGGTTCGCTTTTATGAAGAGCGCGGGCTCATCGCTGCGCATCGCAGCGAGGGCGGCAACCGGCTTTTCCTGCGGTCGGATATTCGCCGGATCTCTTTCATACTGATTGCGCAGAAACTTGGGTTCACGCTTGAAGAAATCGGCGCTCATCTGAAAAAATTGCCGGAAGGGCGCGCGCCCACCAAAAAGGACTGGGAGAAAATTGCGCGTCGTCTGCGCGCTGATATTGATGAACGTATCGCGCTCATGACGCTTATGCGCAATCGTCTGACCGGCTGCATCGGCTGCGGCTGCCTCTCTTTGAAAGCTTGCGCGCTTTATAATCCGGACGATGAAATTCGCCGGCGAGGGACAGGCCCCCGTTTTCTCAAAGGCGACGAGCCGCGCGCGCGAAAATCGTCCCCGGACTAAAACCTCGACTTCCCGGCAAAGTCCGTTATGCATCCTCCATGGGACTTAACTTAACAGGACCGGATTTTGTCGGCCTTATCGGGGTCGCCTTTGTCGTCGGAACCTATTTTCTGTCCCAGGTCGGCCGGATGGATGTGAACCACCCGCTCTATCCGGGGCTGAATGCGATCGGCGCGCTTTTTATTCTGTTTTCGCTATCGCATACGTTCAATACAGCATCATTTGTCATTGAGATGTTCTGGCTGCTTATTTCTGCGGTTGGCCTCATTCGCTCGCTGTTTTTGCGCCGCCGCAAGGCGCGCGAGTGAGTTTGTTCGCGCCACGATTTCGCCGCATCTTGACGCTTTTCTGACGTTCAGGTTTGAAGACGGTCCGCGCCGCATGCCTAAGGTCTGGATTTTCCGGCTCTTTCCGGCTTATGGTGCGCGCTAATTCAGCGTCGGCCGGTCCTTGTCCATGGTCAGGATCGGATAGGGACGGCGCATAGAAACGGGTCAATAAAGAAGGGGCCGCCCGCATCAACAGCGTTTGCGGCAGGAGTTTTCCATATGTTTTATCTCATCCTCGCCGCTATCGGCACATTCGGATTGTGCGTTGCGCTTTATCAGATGCGCACCCACCCCAAGGGCCTTTATATTCTGTTCTTTGCAGAGATGTGGGAGCGCTTTTCCTACTACGGAATGCGCGCGCTGCTCGTCTTTTATCTAACCAAGCATTTTTTGTTCGATCAGGCCGCCGCATATGGCCTTTATGGCGCTTACACCACGCTTGTTTACATCACGCCGGTGATTGGCGGCGTGCTTGCGGACCGATATCTCGGTCAACGCAAAGCGGTTTTGATCGGCGCGGTCCTTTTGGTCGCCGGGCATGGGCTGATGGCTGTCGAGGGTGAGCCTGTCACGGCGGGAGAGAGCCCGGACAGCTTTGTCATCAATACTTTCTATATGGCGCTGGCGCTGATCATCATGGGCGTTGGTTTTCTTAAAGCGAATATTTCCGCCATTGTCGGCGAGCTTTATCCAAAAACTGACAAACGCCGCGACGGCGCCTTCACGCTGTTTTATGTCGGCATCAATCTCGGCGCATTCTCAGGCGCGCTTGCCGCCGGCTATCTCGGCGAGACTTTCGGCTGGAAGTACGGCTTCGGTCTTGCCGGCATTGGCATGCTCGCAGGGCTGTTGGTGTTTATCTGGGGAAAGCCATTGCTCAAAGGCGCCGGCGAATCGCCGAACCCGGAACTTCTGAAGGCCAAACGTTTTGCCGGACTGTCGACGGAGACCCTAATCTATCTCGGCACGGCGGCATTGACGCTTGCGGTGTGGTGGATGGTTCGCGACCAGGGAACGGTGGGCATTCTGCTCTATATCGCCATGGGCGTGACCTATCTCTACATCCTTGGGCGGTCGGTTTTGACGCTCGAACCTCATGCGCGAGACCGTATTTTTGCGGCGCTCTTTCTTATTACAGTTCAGGTCCTGTTCTGGGCGCTCTTCGAACAGGCCGGCTCGTCGCTGAATATCTTTACAGACGAACAGGTCGATCGAACGATTCTCGGTCAGGAGATCGTGCCGTCGGTCTTCCAGTCCCTGAACGCCATGTATATTGTTCTGCTCGGGCCGGTTTTTGCCGCATTGTGGGTATTCCTAGGGAAACGCGGACTTGATCCCTCGGCGCCGCAGAAGTTTGGTCTCGGCGTTATTCAGCTTGGCCTTGGCTTTCTGGTTCTGGTCTGGGGCGCAAACATGGCCGGCGCAGGCAATCTGACGCCTGTCATCTTCATTTTCCTGATCTACTTGCTGCATACGACTGGAGAGCTTTGTCTGTCCCCGGTGGGGCTTTCCGCCATGACGCGGCTCTCTACGAAAACCATGGTTGGATTGATCATGGGCGCGTGGTTCCTGGCGTCTGGCGCCGGCAATTTCGCCGCCGCTCGGATTGCCCAATTAACTGCAGCTGAAGGCCCCAATGGCGAAAGCGCCGTTCTTGACGTCTATTCCAATGTGGGCTGGCTCGCGGTGGCGGTTGGCGTTGGGCTGATCGTGATCTCGCCGCTGATCAATTACCTGATGCATCTGAAAACGCTGAAGGACGAACCTCTCGCCGGCGCCAGTGAAATCGGTGAGCCCATGGCGCCGGGCATTCATCCGGCTGAAAAAAGTCCGGCGGAGTAATTCTGTTAAGGACAAGGAAGAACGGTGCCAAACCGCCTCGACAAAATTGTTACCCGCGGCGGCGACAAGGGTGAGACCTCCCTTGGCGACGGCGCGCGGGTCGCGAAGGACGATCCGCGCATTGCGCTTCTTGGCGATGTTGATGAGCTGAACAGCTGGGTCGGCGTCGCTCTTGCTCATCTGGAGCCGGGCGACGTCGCGGAGGCGCTGGAAGGGGTGCAGCACGATCTCTTCGATCTCGGCGGCGCTTTGTGTTTTCCGGATGCGCCGCTATTGTCCGGGGGCCATGTCGAGCGTCTGGAAAAAGCGGCGGCGACTCTGAATGAGACGCTTCCTCCGCTCAAAGAGTTTATTTTACCGGGCGGGGCGCCGGTGCTGGCCTGGCTGCATGTGGCGCGGACGGTTTGCCGGCGCGTTGAGCGCGCAATGGCCTCGTTCGCGCGCGACCGCGAAGAGGCGGCTGCGGCTCTTCAATATTTAAACCGCTTGTCGGATTATCTTTTTATTGCAGCCCGGTTTGAAGCAAAGCGGCAGGGCGTCGATGAAGTCTTGTGGCGAAAGGAAGCCAGCCTTTCCGCTGCTGGGCAGTAATCGTCATGTAATGAAAATGAAAACGCCCTGACAACAAATTGTCAGGGCGCTGATATTCATTCAGTGTGCGCGACTTTAAAAGAAAGATGAAATCGCATCCGCCGCCGTGTCGACCTGTTTAGTGACAGCCACCATCGGCACGTCATAGACGCCCGTATAGTCAACGATTGCTGCAACGCCTGTTGCTGCGAGCAGCAATACGACAAGCCAAAGAACTGCTTTCATGAGATACCCCTTATTTATCCCGTTTTCCCCGCTCCCACCCTAACGGAGCGGGGCTTGCTTTTCTAGAGCGGTCTGAATTTGTTTTGGTTCAAAATTTCTGATCCTTTGAGGCGCTTTCGACACCATTCATTCGGCTATTCTCCGAAACTGCCTGCCGGTCCTGGAAAGACTACAGGACTGACGGCCCCGTCTTTTGCAACAGAGGCGACGCCGAAATAGTAGTTATCGATAACGATATTTTCCAAAGTATGCTGATCGACGAGGCCGACATTGCGCGACCAAGTCCATTGCGGCGCATCCGTTCGGCGCCAATAAATTCTGTATCCCGCGAGATTGCGTGCGGCTTTTCCCGTTGGCCGTGTCCATTTCAGCGTCGTCGAAGGTTGTACCGCGCCTTCGATCTCCACATTCGCCGGGATCGGCGGCGCGGCGGCCATTGCGGCAAGGGCGACGACATTCAGGGAAGTCAGTTTGCGCGCATAATCGAAATCCACATGTTCAATCGTATCGCCGTATTCGATGCCGTTTTCCGTGCGCAGATCCTGATGTTGTTGGGTGTAGTTTTCATGGGTCTCCATGATCCGCACACCCGGAAACCCAGCATCGTTGAACGGGCGGTGGTGACCCCCGCGGCCGAACCGATCGAGACGATAGACCATCATGACGTCAAGGTTCGGAATATATTGATCCGCGATGCGATCAATGTATCTGGCGAGATTGCGCGACGGCGAGTCGACTTCGCCTCCAGTGAAACGGCGGATACGGGCTTCCTCCGGCGTTTCCACCGCTCGCGTGCCTTCTGAGAAAACGCGGGCGGTGGAATTGTCGATGACCCCGTCGACGCCCGTAATGTTGCCGATCATGTCATTGTTCAAAACCGCCTTGAGGCGCCATCCGTTCTCGAGGGCGTGGGCGGCGACGATCTGGCCGCCAAAAAGCCCTTGCTCCTCGCCGGAAAGGGCGGCGTATGCGATTGAGCCGTCGAATTTATGCTTGGACAACACCCGCGCCGCTTCAATTGCGCCGGCCATGCCCGATGCGTTGTCGTTCGCGCCCGGACTGTCTGATGCGCCGTCCAGCGGGTCAGAGACCCGGCTGTCGATATCGCCGCTCATCATGACTATTCGGTCCGGGTCCAGCCGCCCGCGCTGGATCGCGACAATGCTGACGACTTCAGTGCGATTTGGGATGCGGCGCTCGCCTTCAACGAAATCGGAGATTTCCAGGACCTCAAGACAGCCCCCGCAATCTTTTGAAATCTGCTCAAATTCCGCTTTTATCCAGCGCCGGGCCGCGCCAATCCCGCGGGTTTCGGATTCGGTCTCTGAGAGCGTATGACGCGTGCCGAACTCGACCAGTGTTCTAATATCACGTTCTATCCTGTCTGCTGAAACCTCGGCTTGCAATTCGTGCAGAAGGGCGTCGTGATTTTCAGCGTAAGCGGGCGCCGTTGCGGCAAATGCCGCGGAGAGAGCGAAAATGCGCATCAATTGCTCCTGTTTTCAGTCAAGTCATTAAATTTCTGGAAAGACATATTAACCAAGTCTTGCCGGGGGCGATGCGTTGATGCAACATCTCATTGCCGATATGGCGTTACAGGGTGAATTTCGCTTTTAACCATCTATATTCGCGCAACTAAAACCGGTAAGGCGTGTCTATAGGTTTCTAGAAGCCGGCGATTGCGGCGGCGTGAATGTTTGAATCCACCTAGGAGGGGTACATGAAACTGAAATTGTCTTTGCTTGCCGCGACGGCGTCTATCGCCATTGCGCCGGCTGCTTCGGCTTACGAGGGCATTTATGGCTCAATCGGCGCAGGACTAAGCTATTTTGGATATGAAAACGACGTCAGCAATGATGAAGTCGATAATCCTGGCCCAGTACTTTTCGATAGCGATTCTGACTACGATAACGGCGTCGGAATTTACACCTCTATCGGTTACGCTTGGGGCAACAATTTCCGCTCTGAGCTGGAATATAGCTACCGTACCGCAGATATCGACCAAATTGATCCTCAGGCCGGTTTTTCCGGTTTGCCTTCAGGTTCGATTAGCGGTGACACGCGCGTTCACGCCATCATGGTCAACACGCTTTATGACTTCGAAGGAGTATCGAGCCTTGTGACGCCTTATATTGGCGCGGGCGTTGGCTTGGCGTCGGTCAATCACGATATTACCGGATCAACGCCAGGATTTTCTATCGACTATGCCGATAGAGAGTTTGACCTTGCGCTGCAAGGGATTGCAGGTGTTGCTGTAAACCTTACTGAAAATCTCTTCCTTGACCTTTCTTATCGCTATTTCCGAACTTCCGGAGCGACTTTTGAGGACTCTGTTGTGAACGGTGTTCCGTCGGAGATTGAGGCGCGCTCAGATTCACACAACGCATTTGTCGGCCTTCGCTGGAACTTTGGCGCATCGGCGCCTGTTGCTCCGCCGGTTCAGTATAAGGATTGCTGGGATGGTTCCAGTGTGCCGATTTCGGCTGAGTGTCCGCCGCAAATCATTGAAGAGCAGGCTGCAACCCTGGATCCGATTCAGTTCACGGTTTACTTCGACTACGACAAATCCAACCTGACGCCGCAAGCTGCGACTCTGGTTCAGGAAGCCTCTTCCAGAGCGCTTCAAAATGATGTCGACACCGTTGTCGTATCCGGAAACACTGACACGTCCGGTTCGTCCGCATACAACCAGGCGCTCTCAGAGCGTCGCGCCCGCGTTGTTCGTGAGGCGCTGATTGCGAACGGCATTTCTGCTGACCGCATTCGTTCTGAAGCTTACGGTGAGAGCAATCTTGCTAAAGCAACGCCGGATGGAGTTCGCGAGCCGCTGAACCGTCGTTCAGAAGTCGTGATCTCTTTCGAGTAATCGATATAAAATAAATTCTAAGGCGGCGTAGCGAAAGCTGCGCCGCTTTTTTTATTGAGACAAGATTTTCCGCCTATGGCAGGGGGGCGTAAGCGTCCTACAGTATAGGGACAATGTTCCTACATCTGGGCGATAAGGTTGTTGCGAAAAGCGGGATTTCGATTTCTCGCCCGACGCGCTAGCTATTGCTATAAATTTTGAAGAACGCATCAACACCGTCAGTAACCTGACGTTCAATTGCTGCGTCAAGATTGTCGGGCGCCGCGCCGAGCAGTGTTGTCGTGTATAGCGGCTCAGTGATCAGCGCGCCAAGGCGCCAAAGAGCATCCACAGGGTCCTTGATATCGAGTCCCCCTTTAGGAGCGATCCGCGCCATTATCGGCGCGCAATGAGTGACCATCCAACGCGGCCCGTGTTCAAGATAACACCGTCCTATGGAGGGGGTGCGTTCCGCTTCGAAATCGGCAATCCTGCGCAAGGAAAGGGCATTCGGCGATAAAATGCCTTGCAGAAATTGTCGGCTTAACTGCTCGATAAATTCCCTCGCAGGCAGGGTTGCTTCAATCTCATCGGTATTGACCGGGACGAGATTGCGGCACGTCTCTTCAATGGCGGCGCCGAACAGCTCTTCTTTCGAGCGGAAACGATTATAAACCGTTCGCTTGGACACATTCGCTGCAAGCGCGATCTGATCCATGCTCGATGCGTCAAAGCCGCGTGAGAGAAACGTATCCCGCGCCGCCGTAATGATCGCATCGGTTTTTTCGTCCGCCGCAGATCGGATGGTAGACGTTGCCCCTGTCATCTCGTTTTCTTTTTGCACCGCCTGTATCGCGGTCGATTTGATTGTTCCGCCTGATAGTAATGCCTTTGCGGTAAATTGAACATACCGCGGCGCTATCGAGCGGCGTTCTTTTACTTTCTGTTAACTATCGCCGCGAACAACCATTTGATGGTTTCGGCAGCAAAGAAAAAACGATCGCCTGCGCGCAAAAAGAAAGGGCGTAAGCCGGTTCGGCGCCGTCGTCGGTCAAGGCGTCAATCCACTGCCGGGGGGCGTTATGCGCGCCATATCGCAGACGCCGGCGTCTTCTGCCTCACTGTTGCGATCGGTTTGGCGGTCACGTTCGCTTTTGTCGCAAGCGATCTTCCAGATACGGGGGCGCTATGGCGTGACGGCGGCGGGCCAAAAATAACATTACTGGCTGTTGACGGTGCGCCGATTGCGGTTAACGGCGCCAGCGCAGGCACCCCGATGCGCCTGGCTGATGTTCCCTCTTATGTTCCAGATGCGATCCTGGCTGTCGAGGACCGCAATTTTCATCATCATTTCGGCGTGAATCCAGTTGCGATAGGCCGCGCCGCCCTTGTCAATCTGCGTGAAGGCCAGATCGTCCAGGGCGGCTCCACAATCACGCAGCAGCTTGCAAAGAATATTTTTTTAACGTCAGAGCGCACCGTCAAACGCAAAGCACAGGAATTTCTGCTCGCATTATGGCTGGAGCATAAGTTCAGCAAGGATGAAATTCTGACCCTCTACATGAACCGTGTTTATTTCGGCGCGGGCGCCTATGGCATTGATGCGGCGAGCTATCGCTACTTCGGAAAATCGGCGCGCCGCCTGACGCTTGGCGAGGCGGCGATTTTGGCGGGGCTTTTAAAGGCGCCGTCGCGATTTGCGCCGACGGTAAACCCGGGCGACGCCGGTCGGCGCGGCAGGCTGGTGATCAATCAAATGGTCAGCGCGGGATTTATATCAGAACTCGATGCGAGCGCCGTTGTCGAGCAACCGATCCTGCTTTCCGGAGATCGTCACGCCGCGTCACCCTACTTTGCAGATTATGTCATGGCGGAGGTTGAACGTTTAATCGGTCGCACGGACGCTGACATCATCGTTCGCACTACGTTTGAGCGGCATTATCAGGATGCGGCCGAAACGGGCCTTGCGGCGGGGCTCGCGATCGCTGGCGCTGATTTAAACGGCGCGCAGGCGGCGTTGGTGATGATCGACGGATCAGGGGCCGTGCGTGCGATGATTGGCGGGCGCGACTATAGCGCCAGTCAATTCAATCGCGCAGTGCAGGCGCGTCGACAGCCGGGCTCGGCATTCAAACCATTCGTGTTTCTGGCGGCCGCCGAAACCGGCGCGGGCGCAAGCCGTCGCATTGAGGATACTCCCCTGAGAATTGGCTCATGGCGACCGAAGAATTACAATGATCGATATTATGGCGAGGTGACTTATCGAGAAGCGCTGGCGTTGTCGCTGAACTCAGCAACGCTTCGTGTTCAGGAGCAGACCGGGCGCGATACGGTGCACGAGATTGCAAAAGCGGCTGGATGGCCGTCGTTGTCTTCTGGACCGGCTGTCGGGCTCGGCGTTGATGTGGTTTCTCCGCTGCGCCTTGCGGGCGCCTACGCGGTCTTTGCGAATGGAGGCTTTCGGGTCGCCCCTTATGCAATTGAATCTATTGAAACAATCGATGGCGAGGTGCTTTATAAACGCGATATTTATTTTGAAGATCAGATCGCAAGATCAAGTTCTATCGACGCTGTAAACGAAATGATGTCTAGCGTGGTCGATTGGGGCACCGGTAAATCAGCCCAGCTTCCAGGTTATCGGGTCGCCGGCAAAACCGGGACGACCCAGAATAATCGCGATGCGTGGTTTGCGGGGCATACGGATGGAATAATTACCGTCGTCTGGCTTGGCCGCGATGACAATGGACCGATGCGCGGCGTTACGGGCGGCGGCGCGCCAGGCCATATATGGCGCGAAGTAATGCTGCGCGCCTTGCCGCCGCGTTATGTTGCGCCATTGCAAACCCAGTAATTCTGGAATTTAAACGCCGTTCTTTCGAGCGCCATACGCGAAAAGCTGTGCGCCATGTTTGTCAAACCAGTCTTCAGCGCCGCGGGGATCAACGCCCAACGCTCTTACCTGACGCCAGAAGGCCGGCGAATGGTTCATGTGAAGAAGATGAACGCATTCATGAGCAGCGACGTAATCGAGGATTTGCGGCGGCGCCATAATGAGCCGCCAGGAAAATGAGAGCGCGCCGTCGGATGTGCATGAGCCCCATCGCGAACGCGTATCGCGAATGCGGATTTGCCGTCGTTTTTTGCCAAGCTTTTCGCAGTGGCGGTCGACAGCGGCAATTAGGTCGTTTCTTGCTTCGCGTTTCAGCCATTCGGTCAGTCGGCGATGAAGATGCTCGGCGGCGCCGCCAACCAGAACTGTCGGGGCCGGCCCTGACATAAGTCGAACCGGGGCGCGGGCGCCGCCGTCTCTGACGATCTTGTGGGCAAGGCCGCGAATCGGCGCCGATCCTCCCTCGAAAAAAGGTTTCGCGCGCAAGGCTTCGTCAAGTTGCCTGGCGATCCAGTCGCCGCGCTCGCGAGCAAAAGCGATTGCTTCGGGCACAGCTCTCTGACTTGGCGCAGTAACGTGGATTTCCCCAGCGGCGGCGTCTACGCGCAGGATCAAGCGTTTTGCACGCCGATTGACGCGGGCGACCAAAGGAACGGCCCGTGCGTCGATATTGATTTCCGTTCTTGTGATATGATTTGTGGGCATGAACCTGATTCGTAAAGGTAACGGCGATACTCGCCCATATCGATCAAAGATCAAATTGCATTTTGAAAATATATGCGGCGAAATACAGAGCGCTGATGGAAACTTGAATGCCGGAACACTCAAAAAAAATTGTTTTGACCGAAAGCGACAACCAAAAGAGCCCATCCAGGTCAGCGGCTAAACTGACGCCGATGATGGAACAGTATTTTTCCATCAAGGAAAAAACGCCTGATGCGCTTTTGTTTTTTCGCATGGGTGATTTTTTCGAGCTGTTTTTTGACGATGCCATTGCTGCTGCTGATGCGCTGGACATAACGCTGACGCGCCGCGGACAACATGGCGGTGAAGACATTCCCATGTGCGGCGTGCCCGCGCATGCTTATGAGTCTTATCTCGCAAAACTGATCAAGGCCGGGTTCAAAGTTGCGATCTGCGAGCAGATGGAAGATCCCGCTGCGGCGAAAAAACGCGGGCCCAAAGCCGTTGTCCGCCGTGAAGTCATTCGCACCGTAACGCCGGGCACCATCGTTGAGGATGCCTTGCTGGATGCGCGCAGCCACAATTTTCTGGCTGCGCTGTCCATAATGCGCGGCGGCGAGGAGGCTGCGCTGGCCTGGCTCGACATGTCGACAGGCGATGTCAACGTAAAGTCGGTCAGTATGCAAACGCTTTCAGCAAGCCTCGCCGCAGTTCGTCCGACGGAGTTGATCTCGCCTGCGCTCGAAATGCTTGGTCCTTGGCGGGATATACTGGCCTCCGTCGTCGGTCTTGATAAGCTGACGGAGGCCCCTGACGCGCATTTTGATTCTTCCGGCGGCCGTCGGCGAGTTATGAAAGCATACAATGTTTCCTCGCTTGACGGTTTCGGCGCATTCGATCGCGCGCAGTGCGCGGCGCTTGGCGCATTGTTGGGATATGTTGAAACGACGCAAGCGGGGCGAATGCCGTCCTTATCGCCGCCGCGACAGATGGATGACGCCGCCGCTATGGCGATCGACGCAGCGACGCAAAGCTCGCTTGAGTTGACGCAAGTGCAGTCGGGCGGGCGCAAAGGCTCGCTTCTCTGGGCGGTGGATGAGACGGTAACAGGGCCGGGCGCGAGGTTGCTGGCTGCGCGTCTCGTTTCCCCGCTGACAGATGTCGGCGCTATTCAGGCGCGCCATGACGCGGTTGCATTCTTTGTCGAGAGCAATGCGCTTCGAGAAGATATTCGCGCCATGTTGAAAACAGCGCCTGATATCGCGCGCGCCCTTTCCCGATTGTCGCTTGGGCGCGGCGGCCCGCGTGATGCGCTTGCCATTCATGACGGCCTGCAGGCTGCGCGCGCGATTGCAGAAAAGCTGACCAATGCGGCAAGTCTTTCAACGCCGCCAGCCCTTATTCAGAAAATTCAGGACGTGCTTGAAAATCGTGAGGAGGGCGGTTTCTCCCAGCTCATGACTATGTTGGGGTCGGCTTTGCGAGATGATGCGCCGCTGTTAGCGCGCGACGGCGGTTTCATTGCAAAAGGTTATGACGCCGGATTGGACGCAACGATAGCATTGCGCGATGACTCACGTCGGTTCATTGCCACGCTGGAGGCGAAGTATCGCGACCTCGTCGGTTTGAAATCGTTGAAGATCAAACACAATGGCGTGCTCGGATATTTTGTTGAAGCGCCGCCTGCTCATGGCGACAAGCTGATGGCGCCGCCGCTGAATGAAACCTTCATTCATCGTCAAACCCTGGCGAGCGCAGTGCGTTTTACGACCGGCGAGCTTGCCGATCTCGATGCAAAGATTACCCGGGCGCGTGATGAGGCGCTCGCCAGAGAGCTTGAGCTGTTTCAGGTTTTGGCGACAGAAATTCTACAAGAGCAGTCGGCGTTGCGCGCCTGTGCGGGCGCGATTGCAGAACTTGACACACATGCCGCTTTCGCCGAATTGGCCTGTAATCATAATTTTGTCCGCCCTCGGATAGACGACTCAACAGCGTTCGAGATTTCCGGAGGGCGCCATCCCGTGGTTGAGCGGGCGCTGCGTGATGCAGGAGAGGCTCAATTCGTTCCCAACGACTGCGCGCTGAACGACGAAGGCGATGCGCTTGTCTGGCTCATGACCGGTCCCAACATGGCGGGCAAGTCCACATTTTTACGCCAGAATGCGCTGATCGCAATTTTGGCGCAGGCCGGCGCCTTCGCTCCTGCCGTGCGTGCGCATATCGGCATTATTGATCGCGTCTTCTCGCGTGTCGGCGCGGCTGACGATCTGGCGCGAGGACAATCCACTTTCATGGTTGAAATGGTGGAAACCGCAGCCATTCTCAATCAGGCGACTGATCGTTCGCTTGTGATTCTCGATGAAATCGGAAGAGGCACTTCGACTTTCGACGGGCTCTCGATTGCATGGGCGGCCGTTGAACATCTTCACGATGCAATTCGCTGCCGCGGGCTTTTCGCGACCCACTATCACGAGCTAACGGCGCTTTCGTCGCGACTGAAAAATTTGCGCAATGTGTCGATGAAAGTTCGCGAATGGAAAGACGATGTTGTCTTTCTTCATGAGGTCGGCGCCGGGGCTGCTGATCGTTCCTATGGTGTCGCTGTCGCGAAGCTTGCCGGTCTGCCGGCGCAGGTCGTGGCGCGCGCGCAGATCTTGCTGGCGGAGTTGGAGCAACAGAAGAACGGCGGCGTCGATACGTTGCCGTTATTTGCCGCAGCGCCGCCGGAAATTAAGCCTTCGCAAGCGGAGGCGGAGGTTTCTGCATTGGAGGACGCAATTGACGCGCTTCAGCCTGATATGATGACGCCCAAGGATGCGTTGGAAGCGCTGTACCGGCTGAAGGACCTGCGCTCCCAGTGAGAGGCCGAACGCCATGAGCGGCAAGACGCCGGCGGGAAAGACAGTGCGCCGTCCAGCGGCTGGTTCCGGAAAAGCGTCCGCTTTTCCAACAGCGCATTTAAATGCAGCGCTGATCAAGGCTGTCGCGGAGGAAAAGGCGGGGCAAAGCCATGGGGCGATCAGCGCCGTGATGCGCGAAGCGGCGACGGCGGCGCGCGCGACGGCATTGCAGGGCGCCGATCGCGGCGATGAGATTGCAGCGCGCCTGACGCGCTCCGTTGATCTCATTGTCAAATCGCTTTTCGCCCATGCGCCTCGCTCGTCACGCGATTTTGCTGTCTGTGCAGTCGGGGGCTACGGCAGACGTCAGCTTGCGCCATATTCCGATGTTGATCTTTTATTCCTATACGACCCTTCTTTTGAGACAGCGATTAGGGCCGGGCTTGATTTTATCCTCTATCCGCTTTGGGACAGCGGCATGAAAATTGGCCATAATGTCCATACGCCGGAGAGTGCGACTGCGTTCGCAGCGGAAGATGTCATTGCGCGGACCGCTTATCTGGATATTCGTTTTTTATGCGGCGTGCGGTCTGTTTTTGATGACTTTGCTTCGCGTTTTGACAAATTGCGCCGCCGCAGCGCTGTCGAATTTGTCGCCGCCAAGCTGGAAGAGCAGGCGCATCGGCAAGCTGAAGCAGGGGAGACGCGCTATATTGTCGAGCCTGATATTAAAGAAGGCAAGGGCGGTTTGCGCGATGTGCAGACTATTCGCTGGCTCTACAAATATGTGTACGGGGACGAAAAAAAGGGCCGTGAAAACGCCGCTGAAATTATGGGCAAAGCTGAGCGCCGCTCGCTTGCCAAAGTCGAAAAATTCTTATGGTCCGTGCGCGCACATCTCCATGATTTAAGGGGGCGGGCGGACGAACGGTTGACTTTTGATATCCAACCGGCCTTGGCCGAACGTCTTGGATATGCAGACCGCCCAGGCATGACGGCGGCGGAGCGTCTGATGCGGCATTATTTTGTTAACACAGTTGAGACAGGACGACTGACGCGTATCCTCTGTGTACGGCTTGAAGAGGAAAGCGCAAAGCGCCTTCCTCGATTTCCAAAAAGCCTGCCCAAGCTTTTGCAGGCGGACGAAGCGCCAGGCGCCCCAAACATAAGGCTTAGGAATGGCCGGCTTGATTTTGAAAATCCGGCAAGAGCGAGTAAAACGTCGATGGATTTATTTCGGCTGTTCCGAGCGTTTTCTAAGCAACCGCGATATGATTTTCACCCTGATGCGCTTGCCGTAGTCTCGGAACATACAGCGTCAATCACGTCGTCTGTTCGCAAAGATCCTGATATTGCAAACCTGTTTAAGCAAATTCTTCTCAGTAAAGCGGACCCGGTGCGCACGCTGCGGGTTATGACCGAGACGGGGCTTTTAGGAAAATACATTCCTGCTTACGGCGATATTGTTGGTCGCATCGATTACGGCCTTTATCGCCGGTTCACGCTTGACGAGCATGTTCTGCGCTCACTCGGCGTATTGCGGGATATCCGCAGCGGCGTTCTTAAAGATGAGCATCCGATTTGTTTTGGGATTATCAAAAGGTCTGACAGCGCGATCGTCATTGCCCTTGCGCTTCTGTTGCACGAATCGCGATGGACAGTTCGGGGGCGCTCGCCCGCGGAAACTGAAAGGCTCGTGCGCCGCATTGTTCGTCGTCTTGGATTGAACCCGCAACAGACAGCGCTTGCAGCATGGGGCGCCGCCTATCACTTGCACATGGTGCGCACAGCCGAGCGTCGCAATTTGACTGAAGCGTCTGCCATTGCGCAGTTTGCCCGGGAAGTCGGCACGCTTGAACGTCTTGATCTTATGACGGTCCTTTCGGTCTGCCATCTCCGGGTTGTCGGCGCTTTCTCGTGGGATGAAACGACGCGGCGACAGTTGTCTTCGCTTTATGAACTATCGCATGCGTGGTTGGAGGGGGGCGATGATGCGCTGCGCCGCCGCCTTGAAGACCGGGCTAATCTTGCGCGAAGACAAGCGCTCTCTCGGTTGAGAAACTGGCGCGCCGATGAAAAAAGAGCGTTTCTTGCTCGTTTGTCGTCCGATATGCTGCGTGCTCTTGATACGGATATTATTGTCCGTTTCGCCCACCTGGCGCGGGCGGCCGATGCCGATGATGCGAGCGCGGCCGTAACGGTGACGCCGAGGGATGGCGACTTCGAGTGTATTATTTATGCCGATGATCGGCCGGGCTTCCTTGCCGATATCGCTGGTGTAATCGCAGAAGCCGGCCTGAGCGTGAGGACTGTGCAAGCGCTGACGGCAATGGATGGACGCGCTTTCGACATCTTTTCTGTCCAAACGGCCGACGGAGCGCCAGTAGACGATCCGGAACAGGCGCGTCGGCTTCACAAAGCGATCCTCGCCGCTGCTCGATCTTCGCCTGATGAAACGCCGCGCCTGATGCGCCGTCTCGGCGACCGGCGGCCTCTTTTCACCGTTGCGCCGCAAGTGCGTCTTGAACTTGCCGCTTCTGACGACGCGACAGTGATTGAAGCGGAGGGGCTTGATCGCCCCGGTCTTCTTTATGAGCTTGCCCGCGCGCTTGGCGACATGGATGTGCAGATCGCATCTGCGCATGTGGCCACCTATGGAGAGCGCGCTGTCGATGCTTTTTATCTGCAGGATGAAAAGGGCCGTAAAATAACTGATAGGCGGGTTCTTAACCGAATTGAAAAACGCTTGCTGGCAATTCTCTCCTCTGGTTCTGATGAATGAACGCCGCTATGCCGGCGATTGCGCGCAATAGGCATGCTAGCGCCGGATAAGGATGAATGAGCAGCGGCATTTTTAAGTCTTTAGCGACTGTAAGCGGCATGACCATGCTCAGCCGCATTCTTGGTTTTGTTCGCCAAATTCTTATCGCAGGGGTCATTGGCGCCGGCGGCAACCCTGTCGCAGACGCCTTTTGGGCGGCGTTCAGGCTGCCCAATATGTTTCGGCGGCTTTTTGCAGAGGGCGCTTTTCATGCGGCGTTCATTCCTTTGTTCCACGGCAGACAGGTTGATGAAGGCCAGGCAAGCGCAAAGGCGTTTGCAGAAGAAGTTCTTGCCGGTCTTATCTTCATACTGACGCTCTTTACCGCCTTGGTTGAACTGGCTGCGCCTTTATTCGTCTATCTCATTGCTTCCGGATTCGACGGCGATCCGGAGAAATTCGCGCTGACGACGCTCTACACCCGGATCATGTTTCCCTATCTCATGATGATGTCGATTGTCGGCATGCTGAGCGGCGTTCTGAATTCTCTGGGCCGGTTTGCCGCTTCCGCCGGTGCGCCATTGGCGCTCAATATCTGCCTCATTGCAGCAATGCTCTTATATGCGGACGCGGGAACAGAAGTGACGGGCATGGCGGCCGCCTGGGCGGTTTTCGTCGGCGGATTAATTCAGCTTCTGATCCTGATTGTCGGCGCCGCGCGCCAAGGGTTTATGTTGCGTCTTCGCCGCCCACGCATGACGCCAGGCGTTAAACGTTTAATGATGTTGGGCGCGCCAGGGTTTATCAGCGCGGGCGCTGTCCAGATTAATTTGATCGTCGGCACTAATATTGCCAGCCAGCAGCCGGGCGCAGTCTCATGGTTGATGAACGCCGACCAGCTATATCAATTGCCGCTTGCTTTGATTGGTATTGCGCTCGGGGTCGTGCTGCTGCCGATGCTTTCCAGGCGGATCAAGGAAGGCGACGAAGAGGGCGCGACCCGCGCGATCAATCACTCGCTGGAACTCGCCGCATTGTTATGTTTTCCGGCGGCTGCCGCCTTCATGATCATGGGCGCGCCAATCTGCGATGCCTTGTTTCGCGGCGTCGCCAGCGAGGCGTTAGCATTCGTCGGCGCGCGGGAGTCTGCCTTCACTGCGCGCGATGTCGCCATGACCGGCGCGGCATTGTCGATTTTCGGCGCCGGGCTGCCTGCCTTTGTCTGGCACAAGATTTTTTCTCCGGCGTTCTTTGCCCGTGAAGACACAAGAACGCCAATGAATTACGCGCTTGTTTCGATAGCCGTCAACACGGTGTTAGCGCTTGTTCTGTTTCCGATTTTTGGATTTTTGAGCGTTGCCTTTGCAACGGCTTTTGCCGCCTGGGTGCAGGTGGGCCTTCTGGCTTTTCGCCTATATCGGCGCCGGCAGTTTCAACCGGGCGGACGGCTCGCCTCTCGCCTCCTCAGAATACTTATAGCGACAATCGGCCTTGCCGCCTTTCTTCATTTCTCCATATCGTATACTGATGAAATATCGATAATCTTCTGGGATCGAAGCTGGATCGCCATATCATTCATCGCGGGCGCCGGATTCATAGTTTACGGCGTTCTGGCTTTCGTTCTTGGCGCCGCGCGGCTCTCCGACTACAAGGCGATTGCAGGGCGCGCCTGAAGGGCTCTCCCAGACCCTTTCGAAGAGAGTTTCAGCAATGAGCGATTACCAGGGACCGCAGAGAATTTTATCGGGCATCCAGCCTTCGGGCGGCATGCATCTCGGCAATTATCTTGGCGCAATTCGCAAATTCGTCGATTTGCAGCACGAATATAACTGCTTCTATTTCCTGGCTGATATGCACGCCATCACGGTCTGGCAAGATCCGGAAAAACTGCGTGAGCAGACATTCCATATTGCGGCCGCATATCTCGCCGCCGGCGTTGACCCAAAGACGGCGGCGATCTTTCATCAGTCGGCTGTGCGCGCGCACGCTGAACTTGCCTGGATATTTAATTGCGTCGCCCGTCTCGGCTGGCTCGACCGTATGACGCAGTTCAAAGATAAGGCGGGCAAGGACAAGCAACGCGCATCGGTCGGACTTTACACCTATCCGGTGCTGCAGGCGGCAGATATTCTTGTTTATAAAGCGACCCATGTGCCTGTCGGCGAAGATCAGAAACAGCATCTGGAATTATCCCGCGACATCGCCGCGAAGTTCAATCACGACTTCAAACGAGAAGACTTTTTTCCGCTCCCAGAGCCGTTGATTAAGGGACCGGGCGCGCGCGTCATGTCCCTGCGCGACGGGACAGCCAAAATGTCAAAGTCCGATCCATCTGAAAATGCGTGCATTTTTCTCAAAGACGACGCCGATACGATTGCAAAGAAAATCAAGAAGGCGAAGACAGATCCGGAGCCCTTGCCGTCGGAACCGAAGGGGCTTGAGGAACGTCCTGAAGCGGCAAATCTTGTCGGAATTTATGCGGCGCTTTCGGGTAAGTCGGATGAAGATGTGCTGGGCGATTTCGGCGGACAGGGGTTCGGTGTATTTAAGCCCGCGTTGGCTGAGCTTATGGTCGCCAAAATCGGCCCCATTAGTGAGGAACTGAACCGTCTTGAGGCCGATCCCGGTTATCTTCACTCTGTCTTGACGGCTGGCGCTGAGCGAGCTTCGGCCGTGGCCGATCCGATTGTGAAAGACGTGAAAGAAATTGTCGGTTTTGTCAGTTAAACCCGGCGCCGCCGCGCGCAATCGCCGCGGCTCATTTTGTGGTTAATTGTTTCTGAAAAATTAACCGCTCGCGCTGTATTCAACGGCCTTTGAGAACGCCATTGCAAGGGCGGCAGGTCCAATGACAGCGCCGGTGAATACGTCAAGATTAACGGTTTATCCCCGGGAGGAGACGCCCGAAAGACCGCTCATTTCCATCATCGCGCCATGTTATAATGAGTCAGAGACGGTTGACCTGTTTGTCAAAACGATCTCCGGCGTCCTTGCGAGCGGAAAATTCGATTACGAGCTGGTCTTCGTTGATGACGGCAGCGCTGACGATACGCGCCAGCGCCTGGAGGCGCTCGCCGCCAGCCATGAGAATGTTTATATCATCGCCTTGTCACGCAATTTCGGCAAGGAAGCAGCGCTGACTGCAGGTCTTGATTATGCACGCGGCGACGCAGTGGTCGTGATTGATGTCGATCTTCAAGATCCGCCGGAACTGATTCTCGATTTCGTCTCGAAGTGGCGCGAAGGCTATGATGTCGTTTATGCGATCCGGGAAGACCGCCAATCGGACACGGCCGCTAAGCGCGTGACGGCGGGCGGTTTTTATCAGCTCTTCAACAAGATTTCAGCAACGCGAATTCCTGAAAACGCCGGCGATTATCGTTTGATGGATCGACGGGTTGTCGAAACCATCAAGAGCCTGCCTGAACGATCACGGTTCATGAAAGGGTTGTTTGCATGGGTAGGATACAAAGCAATAGGCGTGCCTTATGTTCGCCCTGAACGCAGCGCTGGAGAAACCAAGTTCAATTTCTGGCGTCTGTGGAATTTCGCGCTGGACGGCATTACCAGTTTTTCTACCGCGCCTTTGCGGGTATGGACCTATTTTGGCGGCGTTGTAGCGGTACTTTCCCTTGTTTATGCGTTGGCGATTGTTCTGCGCACGCTGATTTTTGGGATCGATGTTCCAGGTTATGCGTCGCTGCTGGTGTTTGTGCTGTTTTTTGGCAGCATACAGATGATATCCGTCGGCGTATTGGGGGAATATATTGCGCGCTTGTTTGTTGAGGTGAAGCGTCGTCCTGTTTACGTGATTGATGACGTTATCGGCGATAACCGGAACACAATAGAGAGCAAGTCAGAAAAAAGCGCCCGCGCCTAACCAGCAAGCTCTCAGCTCGCGCTGTATTTTATGATCTTTAAAATGTTGCTGAAAAAAGATCCTGATCCGGACCAAAGCCGGCGCGCTTCATGCCGTCTGAATTCCATGCGAATGCAACCTGGCCTTCGCGCGATACAGCGATGACGCCGCCGTCGCCGCCGAGGCGGGCGACGTCCTTGATCAAACTGGCGGAGGCCTGGTTGAGGTCGGCGCCCTGATAGCGCACACGTGAGGCGACGTCCTGTGCGCCGCCGGCGAGAATGAAATATTCCCCAAGCCCGGTGCAGGAAGCGGCAACCTGTTCATCGGCCCAGGTTCCTGATCCGATCAGAGGCGTGTCCCCAACGCGGCCTTCAAGTTTTCCGAAAACGCCGCCTGTGGAGGTTGCAGCGGCGAGCCGTCCTGACTGATCGAGCGCAACTGCGCCGACAGTGCCGTGCCCAAGTTCGGCTTGTGTCATTTCTTCCGGCTCAACGCCGACCGGAACAACATAATAGCTCTCCGGGTCCTGAATGAATTCAAAGCCCTGCGCCCGACAGAAATTTTCTGCGCCCGTTCCGGCGAGCATAACGTGCGGCGTTTTTTCAAGGACGGCGCGGGCGGCGCTGATTGGGTGTTTCAAATGTTTGACGGCGGCGATAGATCCAGCCTTGCGGTCGATGGCGCCGGGCTGCGCTTCAGCGCCTGCGGAATGCATGATGGAGGCGTCAAGTTCGGCATAGCCCGCCTGATTGGGCGCTGAGCCTTTGCCGGCTATGTATAGGCCTGAGGCTTCCATTTCGATCACCATGGCCTCAACAGTGTCAAGCGCGCTTCGACCGGCGCTCAGCATCTCACGTCCCTTTGTCGTCAATGTCAGCAGGTGTTCTTCTGCTTTCGCGTAATCGCGCCCTTTGCGGGCGCCGGCGCCGCCGTGAAGGGCCATGGCGATTCGATCGGGCTGTGTCACGGGCGGCGAGCCTCCTGCGCTTGTAAATTGACGGATCGTCCATTCTGCGTTGGAACACTAGCCAAATCCGCCCCGGCTCGCCTATAGGGCGGGCGAAGATTCAGAGGAATGAATTCCCACATGACCAGTCTCGTTCTTATCCGTCACGGCCAAAGCGAATGGAATCTTCAAAACCGGTTCACCGGATGGGTTGATGTTGATTTAACCGATCAGGGCCGGTCTGAAGCGCGCCGCGCCGGCGCTTTGCTTCGACAAACCGGGGTTGAGTTTTCCGGCGCGTACACGTCCGTTCAGAAGAGAGCGATCCGCACCCTATGGATAGCGCTCGACGAGATGGATCGCATGTGGTTGCCGGTCGAACGTCATTGGCGCCTCAATGAACGCCATTACGGCGGACTGACCGGGCTCAACAAGGCGGAGACGGCGGAACGGCACGGCGAGGGCCAGGTCAAGATTTGGCGTCGAAGTTACGATACCCCGCCGCCGCCTATGGACGAGGCCAATGAGCATAATATGGCGAAAGATCTGCGCTATAAAACCATGGGCGTTGACGTGCCAGCCTCTGAGTCGCTGAAGATGACCCTTGAACGGGTCCAACCCCATTTTGAACAGGAAATTGCGCCGCGGCTCAAAAATAACGAGTCGTTGTTAATCTCAGCCCATGGAAACTCGTTGAGGGCGCTGGTGAAGCTGCTTTTCGATGTTTCAGAGAGCGATATTGTGAGTGTGGAAATCCCGACGGGAAATCCCCTGCTGATTGATCTCGCTGAAGGATCTGTCAGTCCGGATGCTGCGCGTTACCTGGATCGCGACCGCGCACAAAGCCTTCCCCGCGTCAAATAACGGCGAACTGACGTTAGACCCGGTAACCGCTTTATTATGTAGCGTCGAGCGAAGCGGCAATTTCACGAACGCGAGAAGCCGCCGCTTCAATCGCGCGGCCGGCGGCCCCGGTAGTTTCCGGATCAAGCGCGTCGCTTGCTTTTTCGAGGTCGGCCACCCGTTCTTTAAGCTCAAACCAGTCATCGCATACTGTCAACGCAGCAAGCAGCATCAATCTGGCGTCGCCGATCTGACCGAGATCATCTGCAATCTCGCGCACACGGTTGTCATAATGGCCGGCAAGACGCATGAGCCGGGACTCCTGCCCGTCGTCGCACGTAATTCGGTACTCGCGGCCATTCACGGTGACATCAACTTGAGCCATGGTTTCTCCTGATCAGGGGGCTTCTTTGTCCGGGCCAATCATGTCCCGCAAATCGCGCATCACAGCCGACAACTCTCTGGAGGCTGCGTCTGCTTTTTCGCGCGCAATTCTCGCATGACGCGCTGCGCCGAGGGCTGCCTCCGCGCCAGCGGGCTGATCGTCCATGCGGTCGGAAATCCTGTCTTCCAGCGCGTCGAGGGCATCGGCAAGGTCGGCGACAGCTTTTTCTAGAATTGACATCAGTAATTACCCGTATTGTTTCATACTTGCACATTGAGACTGCAGCGCGATTCTGTCCAGCACGCCATTTTTGTCGGTTCCGTCAAAGCAGCGCACGGCCCTTGACCCGCAAACGCCCTCATTGCATGTAGCGCGGCATTCATTGATGTTTTTTCTTAAGAAAAGTAAGGGCTTTGCATGAGCGAAGACAGCGTCGACGCGGGAACCGCTTTTTCAATGGCGAACGCGATCCGGGCGCTTTCCATGGATGCTGTGGAAAAAGCGAAATCGGGCCATCCCGGAATGCCCATGGGCATGGCTGACGTCGCGACGGTGCTCTTTTCAAAACATCTTAAATTCGACGCCGACACGCCGGGCTGGCCGGATCGGGACCGTTTTGTGCTTTCTGCCGGCCATGGGTCGATGCTGATTTACGCGCTCGCCTATCTTCTTGGATACGAAGATATGACGATCGAAGACATTCAGAATTTTCGCCAGCTGGGCGCCAAAACCGCGGGTCACCCTGAATATGGCCATGCGCCAGCCGTGGAAACGACCACCGGCCCCCTGGGCCAGGGACTTGGCAACGCTGTCGGCATGGCGATTGCGGAGGCGCATCTTAACGCGCGTTACGGCGACGATCTTGTTGATCACGCCACGTACGTCATTGCCGGCGACGGATGTCTTATGGAAGGGATTAGCCAGGAGGCAATTTCACTCGCCGGACATTTGAAACTCCGTAAACTGATTGTTTTATGGGACGACAACAATATTTCTATCGACGGGCCGATCTCGCTCTCCGATTCAACGAGCCAGATTGAGCGTTTTAAAGCGTCAGGCTGGGAGACTATTCAAGTTGACGGCCACGATTATGATGCAATTGATACGGCGCTGACAGCGGCGAGGGCATCGGATCGTCCGACCCTGATCGCTTGTCGTACAACGATCGGATTCGGCGCTCCGTCAAAAGCAGGCAAAGCTGCGGCGCATGGGGCGCCGCTTGGCGCTGAAGAAATTTCTGGCGCGCGCGAAGCGCTCGGCTGGCCGCATGAGCCCTTTCAAGTGCCCGACGACATTCTGGCCGAATGGCGCAACGTGGGCCGCCGCGGCGCGACCGTCAGAGAGGCGTGGGAAGCGCACGTTTCACGCCATGAGGACTGTGATAAATACCGTTTGCTGCTAAGCGGCGATTACGCCGGTTTGCTGGCGCCGGCAATTGCGACCTTCAAGAAAGAGCAAGCGAACACGCCGCAGAAAGTCGCAACCCGAAAAGCCTCAGAGGCGGCGCTTGGCGTTATCAATGCCGCCGTTCCGAGCACGATCGGCGGTTCGGCCGATCTAACCGGTTCAAACAATACAAAAACAAAAGACCTCGATATTCTGAACGCCGAGAATTATGGCGGACGCTACGTTTATTACGGCATTCGCGAGCACGGAATGGCCGCCGCAATGAATGGCATGGCGCTCCATGGCGGCGTTGTTCCCTATGGCGGCACGTTCATGGTGTTTACGGATTATTGCCGCCCGGCGATCCGGCTTTCTGCGCTCATGGGTTTGCGCGTGGTCTATGTGATGACTCACGATTCAATCGGTCTTGGCGAAGACGGGCCGACCCATCAGCCGGTTGAGCATCTCGCGGCTCTGCGCGCGATCCCTAACCTCAACATATACCGGCCTTGCGATGCGGTAGAGACGGCGGAGTGCTGGGAGGCCGCGCTGACGAATATCACAACGCCCTCCATCATTGCGTTGACCCGGCAAGGGCTCGAGCCGGCGCGGCTAGAGCATGTTGATGAAAATCTCTCGGCGCGCGGCGCCTATGTGATCGCCGATGCCGACGAGTATGCGGCGACTTTGGTTGCGACAGGTTCCGAAGTGGAAATAGCAATGACGGCGCGCGCAAAACTGCATAACGAAGGCATTGCCGTACGTGTTGTTTCCGCTCCGTGTTTTGAACGGTTTGCTATGCGCGCAACGTCCTATCAGGATGAAGTCCTCGGCGATAAGCCGAGAGTGGGCATCGAAGCCGGTCTGCGGCAGGGTTGGGACCAGTTGTTGCGGCCTGAAGACAAATTTATTGGCATGCGGAGCTTTGGCGCATCGGCGCCGGCCGCAGATCTCTATGAGCATTTTGGCATTACGGCCGACGCTGTCGTGACGTCGGTAAAACAGGCATTGGCGTAGGAGGATTTATGACGCTGAAAATTGGGATTAACGGATTTGGCCGTATTGGTCGTCTTGCGTTGCGATCGATCGTGGAAACAGGCCGCGAGGGCGTTGAAGTTGTCGGCATCAATGATCTTGGGCCAGTGGAGACCAATGCTCATCTGGTGCAATACGATACGGTTCACGGGCGGTTTCCGAAAGAAGTCAAAGCGACAGGCGACACGATTGACGTCGGCCAAGGACCGATCAAGGTCTTTGCTGAACGCGATCCGGCGCAATTGCCCTGGGGCGATCTCGGGGTCGACATCGTGTTTGAGTGCACCGGCATTTTCACTGCCCGTGATAAGGCGGCGGCGCATCTCGAAGCAGGCGCCAAGCGCGTGCTTGTTTCAGCACCGGCTGCCGGCGCTGATAAGACGATTGTCTACGGCGTCAATCATCATGAGCTGACTAAAAACGATACGGTTGTCTCTAACGCTTCTTGCACAACGAATTGTCTGGCGCCGGTCGCGAAAGTGCTGAACGACGCAGTCGGCATCGAGCGCGGCTACATGACAACGATCCACGCCTATACAGGCGATCAGCCGACGCTGGATACGCTGCATAAGGATCTTTATCGCGCGCGCGCAGCGGCAGGCAACATGATCCCGACATCGACAGGCGCAGCGAAAGCGGTCGGACTTGTCCTGCCTGAATTAAACGGCAAGCTTGACGGTTCTTCCATCCGCGTTCCAACCCAGAATGTTTCTGTCGTTGATCTTGTGTTCATGCCGGGCCGGGATACGAGCGTTGAAGAAATCAATAACGCCATTATCGAGGCTGGCGATGGGCCGTTGAAAGGCGTCCTGGGGTACACGGATCGCCCGCTTGTATCCTCCGATTTCAACCATGATCCGCATTCGTCAACATTTGCTCTTAATCAGACGCAAATCCTGGAGGGTAAACTCGTTCGCGTTCTCTCATGGTATGATAATGAATGGGGTTTCTCGACGCGAATGACTGACACCGCGCTTGAGTTGGCGAAACACATTTAATCGAGAACGCATCAGAACCGTCATGGAAAAAATCAGCCCTCAGCATCAAGACCATTCCTGGGGCGCCATGGTATGGTTGGCGGAGGGCGAGACTTTGGGCGCGAGCCTTGCGCGCATGACGGTGCGCGCCGGTGCGACATCCCCCGCCCATCGTCATCGCAACTGCAATGAAGCCATCCATGTGTTGTCTGGTGAGATCGCTCAACGTTGCGATGATGAATGGGTGATACTGAAATCCGGCGAAACAATAACGGTGCCGGCTGGCGTTATCCATCAGACGCGCAATAGAGGCGCCGGCGACGCAACGTTGATGATCTGCTATTCCTCCGGCTCGCGTGATTATCAGGAGATTGAAGCGTAAATGGCGACCTATCGAACACTTGAGAATCTCGATGCGGCTGGCAAGCGCGTTCTTGTTCGCGTTGACTTTAATGTTCCGATGAAGGACGGCGAAGTCACCGATACGACACGTATTGAAAGAGCGTTGCCGACAATTGAGGCCTTATCGAGAGCCGGCGCTAAAGTCTTGCTTCTTTCTCACATGGGGCGACCGAAGGGAAAGGTCGATCCTGCATTCTCTTTGGAGCCAGTTGTCGAACCGCTTCGCCGCCTGCTAGGCGGTGGGGTCGATTTTGTTGAGAATTGCATCGGCGAACCGGTGGAGAAAGCTGTCAAAAGAATGCTCGACGGCGATGTGGCTGTTCTTGAAAATACGCGATTCCACAAAGGCGAAGAAGCCAATGATGAAGCGTTTGCGAGGGCGCTTGCTGAAAACGCCGATCTTTATGTGAACGACGCATTTTCCGCAGCGCACCGCGCCCATGCGTCGACGGAAGGTTTGGCGCATATTCTGCCTTCTACCGCCGGTCTCGCTATGGAAAAGGAACTTGATTATCTGAAAGCCGCACTTTCAGCGCCGGAGCGTCCGATGATGGCGGTTGTCGGCGGCGCGAAGGTGTCGACAAAAATAGAGTTGCTGCTCAATCTGGTCGGAAAGGCGGACATGCTCGCCGTTGGCGGGGGTATGGCGAATACGTTTCTGTTCGCAAAAGGCGTCAGCGTCGGGAAATCCTTATGCGAGCCTGATCTCGCTGAAACTGCGCGAGACATTATGGCTCAAGCGGCCGCTTCGAATTGCGAAATTATTCTGCCGACGGATGTTGTTGTGGCCAAGGAGTTCAAGGAGAACGCAGACCGCGAGGTTCTTTCTGCTGAAAATGTCGCGGTCGACGATATGATTCTCGACCTTGGGCCGGAGGCTGTCAATTTTCTTGCGGAGAAGATGGAGACAACAAAAACGCTGGTCTGGAATGGTCCCCTCGGCGCCTTTGAAACGCCGCCGTTTGACACGGCAACCGTGGAAGCGGCGCGCTTTGCAGCGAGAATGGTCGAAGAAAAAGGGCTTGTCGCGGTCGCCGGGGGCGGCGATACGGTGGCGGCGCTTAAACACGCCCATGTGCTTAGCGATTTCAGCTATGTCTCAACCGCAGGCGGCGCTTTCCTTGAGTGGCTTGAAGGCAAAACGCTGCCTGGAGTTGCAGCGTTAAAGGCGAATGCGACAGAGGCGGAGCAATGACCAACCGCGCGGTCATCAATGATATCCTCAATCGTTCCTATGCGGCGCGACTGAATAACGATCCCGAAGGCTCGATTGACGATTTTGCAAAGACTGGCGTGTTTTCGATGTTCGGCGCCGAAGGCGGTCACCAAACCGCCGTCAACAGCAAGATTGACGGCGGCCTCGCCAAAGCGCTCAAAGACATGACTGCGGTATGGCGCTGGCGGGAGGTTGCAGAGCGCGCGCGATTGATCGACGGAAACCGGGCCAGCGTTCATTACGATTTGACAGCGGATTTTACGCCTACAGGCGAGACTGTTGTCACCGAAATTATTGACCTTTGGCGATTTGAAGATGGCGCAGTCGCTGAACTTAGAGAATTTGTAGACACCGCCTTGTTGCAGCGGCTTGAACAAGCGGCAGGCTGAGGCGGCTGAATTTTGCGTGACGACGGGAGGCATTGATGACGCAGGAAAAAATGACAGCGCAGGCTGCAGGAAAGGACGGTTTTATCGCCGCTCTTGATCAATCGGGAGGCTCGACGCCAAAAGCGCTGAAGCTTTATGGCGTTGACGACGGCGCCTGGTCCAATGATGAGGAGATGTTTGGTCTGATTCACCAGATGCGTGCACGGATCATTAAATCACCGGCGTTTACAGGCGATAAGGTTATGGGCGCTATCCTCTTTGAGCGAACCATGGACGGCGATATTGATGGGACGCCGACGGCGCAATATCTGTGGGAGAAGCGAGGCGTCGTTCCATTTTTGAAAGTCGACAAGGGGCTTGCTGAGCTCGCCGACGGTGTCAAGCTTATGAAGCCGATGCCGGATCTTGACGCTTTGCTTGAGCGCGCCGTCGCAAAGGGAATTTTCGGGACCAAGATGCGTTCTGTGATTGATGCGGCGGACCCGGCTGGCATTGCAGCCAATGTCGAACAGCAATTTAAAGTTGGCAGACAAATTCTTGATCATGGTCTTGTTCCCATTCTGGAGCCGGAAGTCACGATCACGATTGAGGATAAAGCCGAGGCGGAAGATCTCTTGCTGAACGAGATCGAGAAACAGCTCGACAGCGTTCCGGCTGACAAACAGATCATGCTGAAATTATCGCTGCCGACGCGTGCGAACCATTACAAATCCCTGATAGACCACTCGCGGGTCATGCGCGTTGTGGCGCTCTCCGGCGGCTACACGCGCCAGGAAGCGAATGAAAAACTTTCCCAGAACAACGGAATGATCGCCAGTTTCTCGCGGGCGCTGACAGAGGGTCTGTCGGTCGACCAGAATGATGACGCGTTTAATGCAAGGCTTGCGGAGACAATCGATAGCATTTTTGTCGCGTCCAGAACCTGATCTGTTAGCTTGAAGGGTGAATGGTTTAAAAGCGCGCCTTGAAGGTTGGGTTTTCAGTCGCAACAGGTCATAAGCGCGATCATGTCCCAAGAATGCCGCCTTTATCTGATCACGCCCTCTTCTATTCCGGACCTTATAGGCTTTCGCGATAAACTTGCCGATGCGCTCGATGCGGGCGACGTCGCATGCGTGCAATTGCGGCTGAAAGGCGAAGACGGCGCAGCGCCCGATGATGACGTTTTTTTGCGTGCGGCTGAAGCGCTGCAACCTATTGCGCAGTCCCGCGATATTGAATTCCTGATCAACGACCGGCCAAATATCGCGCTCAGAACCGGCGCTGACGGGGTGCATATCGGCCAAAATGATGCGCCCTATCAAAAAGCCCGCGCAATTCTTGGCGATGACGCCACTATCGGCGTTACCTGTCACAATTCGAGACATCTCGGCCTCGTCGCTGGAGAGGCCGGCGCCGATTATGTCGCTTTCGGCGCTTTCTTTCCGAGTAAAACAAAAGAACCGCCGTCATATGCCGAGCCTGAAATCCTGCGCTGGTGGAACTTTGCGACAACTGTGCCGAGCGTGGCGATTGGCGGGATTAATGCGGACAATTGTGCGCCGCTTGTTCGTGCGCGAGCGGATTTTCTGGCGGTGTCGGCTGCCGTGTGGGCTCATGAGGACGGGCCTGGCGCCGGCGTAATAGCCATTGAAAAAGCGATTGCGGCCGCTTGAGACCAGCACTTAACTATTGCGTCCGCGCTGGAATAGATTTTGCTTTAATTTGATGTGATCAGGCGGCGGTTGTGTTTGCGGGGAGCGAGCGACGTGATGCTATCGGTTGTGCTTATTAACACTGTCAGTATGCTTAGTGTTTCCACAAAATTCTCATTGGCTCTGCCGAGCGGCGCTGGCAGCGCATAGCGTCACGCCGCACGTGATGTCGTTTTCGCCTCGATATAATGTTTAGTGCAAAGAAGCAGTGGAAAATGATTATGAAACACGCTGCAATTCTTATCAGTATTATATTCGCACTGTCAGCGCATCCAGTTCTTGCAGCATCAACAACTGGCGATGCGCGCAAAGCAATCGAAGACGGAGACTACGCGGCAGCTCTTGGAGTCTTGAAGCCGCTTGCAGAGCAAGGCGATGCGTATGCGGTTTATCTTTTCGGCGCTCTTCGTCTCGATGGTCTCGGAGTTGAGCGCGATGTTGAAGAGGCGCTTTCGATGTTTGAAGAAGCGGCGCTGAAGGGCAATGCGCACGCGCAACATGCCTTGGGCGCTCTTGCGCTGGACGGCAAGGTGGTTCGAAGGGATGAGCAGCGCGCTGCGGGCTGGCTTTCATTGGCTGCAATGCGCGCCCATCCGCGGGCGCAGGCAGATCTCGGTCTTCTCTATCTGGAAGGGCGAGGCGTTCCCGTCGACGCCGCGCGCGCCGTCTCCCTTTTTGAAAGCGCAGCGATCGCCGGAGATATTGAGGGCGCTTTTCGGCTTGGTTTCGCATTTCTGAACGGAGAGGGGCTAAAACGGAACGAGGAAAAGGCGGCCTACTGGCTTGAGCGCGCCGCTGGTCAAGGTCATCCGGCGGCGCAGTTTAATCTTGCCCTGCTTTATGAAACGGGCCGGCTCGGCGACCGCAGGGCGGCGGTGCGCTGGATGCGGATGGCGGCAGACGGCGGCTTGCCTGAGGCGATGACGGCAATGGGGCTTCTGGCCCATAAGGGGCTCGCTCGCGGGAAAGCCGCCGACTGGTTTGAAAAAGCGGCCGAGGCCGGCGATGGCCAGGGCCAATTTCTCTATGCTGTCGCGTTGATTGAGGCTGACGGGCGCGCCCGTGATGCAGACGCGGCTCTGGAATGGTTGGACCGGGCGCTCGCAAATCCGCGAGGGTTGCCGCCGGAACTCGAGGCTGGCGCAGCGACACTGCGTAATAAGATTGAAGCTGCAATATAGAAACTGATTTTCCCGTTTCGTTCTCTTTTTCGTGTTGTTCTCCGACGAACGCTCTATCATAGGGCATGAGTTCATTGATTCGCATATTGGGGATCGATCCCGGTTCCGCCGCCACCGGTTGGGGCCTGATTGAGTCGGCCGGCGCACGCCTGTCTTATGTTTCGTCAGGCGTCATTCGTCCCAAACGCGGCGCTGGTCATGCGCAGAAACTGAACGCCATTCATAGCGCGCTTTGCGATCTGATTGCCGAGTATCGTCCCGATGAAGCGGCAGTGGAGGAAACTTTCGTCAACGCCTCTCCGCGCGATGCGCTGGTGCTGGGGCAGGCGCGCGGCGTCGCTTTACTGGCGCCGGCGCAGGCCGGGTTGTCGGTTGCGGAATATGCTGCGAATGCTGTCAAAAAATCAGTTGTCGGAAGAGGCCATGCGGACAAAGCGCAAGTTGCTGCGATGATCAATGTCCTGTTGCCCAGGGCGGGCAATCCGACCGCGGATGAAGCCGACGCGCTTGCTGTCGCCGTTTGTCATGCCCATCATGCGGGATTGCGCAAGCTGGAGAGGGCGTCATGATCGCTGCGCTCAAGGGAACTGTGTCGGCGCTGGGAGCGGAGACCTTGGTTATCGACGTGGGCGGCGTCGGTTATGAGGCTTATGCAGCTCCGCGCACGCTACAGCGCATGGCGGTTGGCGAGGCGGCGTCATTATCTATCGAGACGGTCGTGCGCGAGGACATGATCCGGCTTTACGGGTTTGAGACTGAAACCGAGCGTCAGGCGTTTCGTCTGCTGCAGTTGGTGCAGGGCGTAGGCGCTAAACATGCGCTGGCCATCCTGCAAGTGCTGCCGCCGGCGGATCTGTTCGATGCGATTTCTGCAGAAGACGTAACGGCGATCTCCCGCGCGCACGGCGTCGGCAAGAAAATCGCACAACGCATCGCGACGGAACTGCAATCCAAAGTCGGCGCGATAGCGGGCGCAGGTGAAACGTTAACTGTTGCGGCGAGAACAAAAGCGGCTGAAGGAAAAGCCGGCGACCTCGCCTTGAGTGCGCGCGCCGATGCCGTTTCGGCGCTCTCCGGCCTTGGCTATGACGGGGTTGAGGCGCGGCGCGCTGTCGCCGCCGCGGCCGAAGACCTCGACGCGCCGGGCGTTGAAGATTTGATTAAAGCGGCGCTTAAACAACTGGCGGCGGCGTGAAGTCAGTATGGAACCACTCCCCTCTCCCGCCAGCAGGAGAGGGGAGTCCGCATACGGAGAACCTTGTGGCTGAACCGGCTTTTTCTGATGATCGGATGATCGACGGCGACCGAAAGCCCGAAGATGCTGATGCGGCGTTGCGGCCCAAACGTCTCGACGATTTTGTCGGGCAGCGGTTGGCGAAGGATAATTTGCGCGTCTTTGTAGAAGCGGCGCGCGCTCGGGGCGAGGCGCTTGATCACGTGCTTTTCCATGGCCCCCCGGGGCTTGGCAAGACAACGCTTGCGCAGATCGTCGCCAATGAGCTTGGCGTGAATTTCCGCTCGACCTCGGGCCCTGTGATCACCAAGCCGGGCGATCTTGCGGCGCTGCTGACCAATCTCGAAGCCAATGACGTTCTCTTCATTGATGAAATTCACCGCCTGACGCCTGCGGTGGAGGAGGTGCTTTATCCGGCGATGGAGGATTACTGTCTCGACATCATGATCGGGGAGGGGCCCGCGGCGCGTTCAGTCAAAATTGACCTGCCGCGCTTTACGCTGATTGGCGCCACGACCCGATCGGGATTGCTGGCCAAACCGTTATTGGACCGGTTCGGCATTCCTGTTCGTCTTGAGTTTTATACCCATACGGACCTTCGCCGCATTGTCGCGCGCGGCGCGGCCAAACTGGATGCGCCCATGAGCGATGAAGGCGCGATGGAAATCGCCAAACGCTCGCGCGGCACGCCGCGGGTCGCCGGGCGGTTGCTGCGCCGTGTGCGCGATGTGGCGACAGTGGAAGGCGCTGCTGAGATTGATGCGAATGTCGCCGATAAGGCTTTGAAGCGCCTGGAGATCGACGCCCTTGGTCTCGACCCGCTCGATCGACGCTATCTTCGTTTGATGGCGGAGCATTTTGGCGGCGGTCCCGTCGGTGTTGAGACGCTGGCCGCGTCGCTCGCCGAAGCTCGTGACGCGGTGGAGGATGTGATCGAGCCGTTCCTGTTACAGCAAGGGCTCATTCAGCGCACGCCGCGCGGGCGACTATTGTCCGCCACAGCATGGGCGCATTTGGGGTTGGAAGCGCCGAAGGTGAATAGTTCGGACCTGTTCCCCTAAAATCCAGAAACGCCGCGTTAGCAATTCTCCGTCAAACTGATCCTATCTAAAGATAGAGATTGAGTATGGGCGGTTCGACATTCCTACAGCGCCGATGGACGCGACTTTGAAGGCGACAAAATTGCTTTTGGGTATTCGGATTCATCAAGTCGGCAGTTTCATCACGACATACATGAGGCGCTTCCTGTGAACGCTCAGGTTGCAGTGCGCTATAATCCGTCAAAACCTGAACAGGCAGTGCTTTCTTTCGGCATCAATCAATCGATCAAGTTTCTCATGATCTTTGGCGCCGTGTGGACCATATTCACCCTTGGCATGATCGGGATGTTTTGGCTGTCGGCGCAGGGGGCGACGACCCTCCTGCAAAACATGATCGTATACTCCCGTTAACCCTTCACCCCTTGAAATTTTTCGCAAGACGCCCCATCCTCTTCTCATGTTCAACAAATTGGAAGGAGGTGATCTGATGTCGAGTGATTTCTTAGGGCCGAAAGGTTCATGTGGGATGTTGGTCGCCTCGGAGCAGCCTTTGGGGCGCCGCTGATCGACAGGTTTCGAACCTTGAGAGCTTTCTGGCTCAAAGATTCACGGAAGGCCGCGCTCATAGCGCGGCCTTCTTTGCTTTTGCGGTTCTTTTGCTTGCGGATTTATCCGGCGCCGCCAGCGAAATACTCAAGACAAGCGCGCAGCTTCTCCTCAATCTGATCGGAATTGAGGCCGTCGACGTCGATCACGCCGATGTTCTCAACGCCGCACTCTGCGGCGACGAACAGTGAATTGTTCACCCACCATTGGTCGACGACGAGTTCGATCAGGTTTTTGGTTCGCCAATGCATGATGTTCAATACGCCTGATCCGTGATCAGCAATGACGGTGTCAACTCCGCCTGCATATTGGGCTGCTGTCTCGGCGGTCAATTTTTCCTGCTTTTCAATCGAGCCTCCGAGGCGTTTTACCGCCTCCGCCGCTTCAGCGCTTGGAAATGCGCGCGCGTGGACTTCGCTTTTGATGTCGAAACGCCCGAAATAGGCGATTGATCCTTGCGCCGGCGCATCCCGATCAGGGGCAAATGTCTTTTGGTACGCGCTGACTTCGTCTTTGGTCCAATAGGTCAGCGGCGTTTGCTTGCGCAAAACATGAGCTTTCTTGATCAGTGTCCATTCATCTGTAATTTGTACATCAATGCCGGCGAGCTTCAAATCGCGTCTCACATAGGGTTTGTCAGCAATCACTTTCGGCAGAGAGAGCGGCGACGGCAGCGGCGCGTTGCGAAGAATGGTCCCTAGAACACAGTGAACCCAGTCGCCATAGGTAAAGTTGACAGTCGATTCCACAATGCAGGCTTCTTCAAGCGTGCGTTTTTTCTGTGGGCGTTCGAAAAGTTGCTTCACTGAAGGCGGGCGGAAGCTGTATTTTTCGATCAGCGTCTTTTCGCGCCAGGCCATTCCTGCCGGAGAATATAGAATGTCTTTAGCGATCTCTACCGAAGGGCGATCCAGAATAAAATCCTGGCGGTGTTGCTCGCGCGGCGCGAGTCCGCGGTTGTCGGCGGGGACATCTCCAAAATAGCGTACACTGACTGTTTTGCAGGATTGGCGCATCTCCGGCGTGACTGGCTCAAATCTGCCCATCAAGCGAGCGGCGCGAAGGACTACTCCTCTCAAGCGCGCTTTCCGTTTGCTTTTGTTGCTTCGCCAGTCTTCCATGGTCGCGCCTTACTTGATTTTTATAGTTGAGACCGTTGCTTCCAGGGCATGGGAGAAACGGCGCAATTCAGGTAGGCATGCAATCATACGGCCATCGTCCGGCCTATTGTTGGGGACCCGAAAATGCAAGCGCCTTTCATTCATCCGGTGCGGATTTACTATGAAGACACCGATTTTTCGGGGATCGTCTATCATGCGGCGTATTTGAAATTTTTTGAGCGCGGACGCACCGAGGCTCTGCGCAGTTCAGGCGTCCACCATACGGCTTTGTTGGAGCGTGAGGAGCCGCTTGTCTTTACAATTCGGAAGATGACGACGGAGTGGATTGCGCCGGCGCGGATAGACGACATGCTGGAAGTTCGAACAGTGTTTACCGCGGCAAAAGGCGCGCGAATGAAGCTGGCGCAGGAGATATGGCGAGACGAAACCCTGATCGCCTGCGCTGATGTGGAGGCGGCGTGCATGTCGCTGGCCGGTCGGCCGCGACGTTTACCGCCCGATGTGCTGGATAAATTTCAAATCAGCTAAAGTCCGGCTCCTCGCCTAGGCTGTGCGCTAACCTTTTGTTAACCGCCATTAAACTTTCGAAATCGCGTCCCTCGGGGCTTTTCATCGCCGCGGATTCGCCCAATTTCGGCGGCAAATTCCACGCGATAGGGGATTAAACCTTTACCCGTTCAATGTTAACCATGACGGGCCGACGCGCCGGCAAGATGCGCGAAGAAGTCGTTTTGTGCCGGATTATGCCGGTCAAACAAGAGTTTAGCTTAAGTCCCGGCTTAAAACCGGGCCCGTTTCAGGGGATATGAATGACAGTTGGTGTGGAACTCGCAGGCGTCGCGGCCGGAGGCGATTTCAGTCTTTGGAGCCTGTTTTTGCGGGCTGACCCGGTGGTGAAGACCGTAATGGGCATTCTTGTCGTCTCATCGGTTTGGTCCTGGGCGGTGATTATCGACAAGTCGATGACCTTCGGCCGGCTGAAACGGAAGTCGAAACGGTTCGAGGATCAATTCTGGTCCGGCAAACCGCTGGATGATCTATACAGACGCCTGGCGGACAAGGCCGATCATCCGATGGCGCGCGTCTTCAATGCGGCTATGGACGAGTGGGGACGTTCGAAAGACACAGGTGGCACGGATGCGCTCGTCATTGGCGCCAAGGACCGTATCGATAAAGTGTTGAATCTCACTGTTTCCCGCGAGCTTGAGAAAACCGAATCAAGTCTCGGCGTTTTGGCGACGGTTGGCTCAGCGGCCCCCTTTATCGGTCTGCTCGGCACGGTCTGGGGCATCATGAATGCGTTCCAGGCGATTGCTGTGACGAAAGACACCAACCTCGCCGTTGTCGCCCCCGGTATCGCCGAGGCGTTGTTCGCGACCGCGCTTGGCCTTCTGGCGGCTATTCCTGCCGTGGTGGGCTATAACCGGTATTCATCCGCATTGAATTCATACGCCGTTCGGCTCCAAGGGTTCGCTGATGAGTTTTCCGCAATCCTGTCGCGTCAGTTAGATGAGCGGTCACGATAATGGGTGTTAATCTCAATTCCGGCGGCGGCAGAGGCCGCGCCAAGCATATGGCCGAGATCAATGTGACGCCGCTCGTTGACGTCATGCTCGTGCTCTTGATCGTGTTCATGGTTGCGGCGCCTCTGCTGACAGTCGGCGTTGCGGTGGACCTTCCTGAAACCGCCGCCAATCCGATACAAGACACAGGCGAGCCCTTGACAATCACGGTTTCCGCTGACGGCGATATTTACGTTCAGGATACGGTTGTTCCGTATGAGAACCTTGTCCCGCATCTCGAAGCGATTGCAACGGCGGGCTATGATCAGCGTATCTTTATTCGCGGCGATGAAAATCGCGCCTATGGCGATGTTGTTCGCGTCATGGGCCGGATCAACGCCGCCGGTTTTAACCGCATCGGTCTCGTGACCGAGCAAGAGTCTCAGTAGGAAGCGGCGTTGCGCTCCCGGGCGCACCGCCATGAAAGGCCGCTAGAGTTCCATGCGTGCAGGCGTTCTCTTCTCACTGATTTTTCACGGCGCTATTGTCGGCATCGCGTTTATTTCGCTGCCGTCGAATTGGCGCCCGGACGTGCAGTCGGAGCCTTATATTCCGCTTGAACTGATTGAGCAGGCGGAACTCGATCTGAAAACCAGCGTGCCTGCGGCGAGCCCGGAACCTGTCGAGGAGCCTGAGCCGGAACCCGAGCCGCCGGAACCGGAGCCTGTCGAAGAAGCGCCTGCGCCGGTTGAAGAGGCTGCGCCGGCAGAACCGGAGCCCGAGCCAGAACCTGAACCCGCGCCAGCGCCTGAGCCGGAACCGGAAGCTGAGGAACCGGAACCTGAGCCGGAACCCGAGCCGGAGCCGCCGAAAGAAGAGCCGAAGCCGGAACCGAAAAAAGACGAGCTTGATCTCGCCGCGCTTTCGCAATTGATCGACAAGGAAAAACAGAACCAGCGTCAAGCCGCTGACGCGCCTTCGCAAACAACGGTCGAGGCCGATGAGGCGCGTTCAGCTATTGGCGCAGGGGATCGGTTGACGGCAAGCGACAAGGCGAAGATGAGCGCCGCCGTTGAGCGTTGTTGGAGCACTGGTGTCATCATCGGGGCGCCAGAACCAGAAAAATTGGTAGTCGTTCTTGAGATGGACCTTAATCGCGATGGAACTTTAAGAGGCCAGCCTAGAGTCGCCAACGCATTACAAATTAACTTATCTGGAAACCGTTTTTGGAAAGTTGCTGAGCAATATGCTGTACGCGCTGCAGTCTCCTGCGCGCCGTATGATTTTCTGCCGCAAGACCGTTATGAAGATTGGAAAGAGTTCACATTGAATTTCATTCCGCCAGTGTAGTGCGTTTTAGCCTTGGAGACGGCAGCCGTATTTTCGCCGGAAAAACCGTACAAAGACGGCCAAGACGAAAGAGAGTTTTAAGTGATGAAGCAATTATTCGCGATTTCCGTTTCGGTTTTGATGTTTTTTTTCATGAGCGCTGCGCAGGCGCGTGTCTCTATCGATATTACACGGGGAAACGTCGATCCGATGCCAATTGCGGTGCCTGATTTTTCCGGACAGGATGATAATTCGCGGGCGCTCGCTCGCGATATTACCGGCGTCCTGATGAACGATCTCGAACGCTCCGGTCTGTTCTCGGTGATCGACCAGCGCGCCTACATTGAAACGCCAGCGAATGTGAACACGCGTCCGACCTTTGCGAACTGGCGCATAATCAACGCGCAGGTTCTGGTTGTTGGCGAGATCGAAGAGCTTGGCGACGGCCGCATCCAGGTGTCGACGCGCATCTGGGACGTGACGTCCGACGAGCAGCTTGGCGCGGTGGCGTATAAGACGCCTGCGGACAACTGGCGCCGCGCCGCGCATAAGGTCGCTGATTTTGCCTATAAAACGCTCACCGGCGAGGACGGCTATTTCGACACCCGCGTTGTCTTCATTCATGAGACGGGGCCGAAAGATAATCGCAACAAGCGGCTGATGATTATGGATCAGGACGGGGCCAATCCTGTGCCGCTGACCGATGGGCTGAATTACCAGGCGCTAACGCCGCGGTTTTCGCCCACGCAGCAGCAAATCACCTATATGGCGCTGTTCGATAACAAGCCGGGACAGGTTTATCTTTTCAATATTGAAACGGGAGAACAGGAGCCGCTTGGCACTTTCCGCGGCATGACGTTCGCGCCGAGGTTTTCGCCGGACGGACGCGAAGTATTGATGTCGGTGGAGCGCGGCGGCAACTCAGATGTTTTCAAGATGGATCTTGCCACGCGCCGGCTGACCAGATTGACAACGAATCCGGCGATTGACGTGTCTCCGTCCATGTCGCCGGACGGTCGGCGGATTACGTTCGCCTCAGATCGCGGCGGCTCGCAACAAATCTATGTAATGAATGCGGACGGCGGCGGTCAGAAGCGCATCACCTTTGGCCAGGGCCGCTATCAGACGCCGGTCTGGAGCCCACGCGGGGACTTGATCGCTTTCACGCGCCAATATCAGGGCCGTTTCTATATCGGCGTCATCCGCCCGGACGGCACGGGCGAGCGTCTTTTGACGGAAAGTTATCTTGATGAAGGCCCGACATGGTCGCCCAACGGCCGCGTTCTGATGTTTTTCCGGGAGCCTCGCCCCGGCGCCGGATCTGAGCTGTGGTCGGTCGATCTTACGGGCCGCAATTTGCGCCGGGTCAGGACGCCAGCCGCCGCATCGGACCCCGCCTGGTCGCCAATGCTGCCTTAGAATCTGGGGAAAATTACGGCGGTTGTAACCGAAAATTCATTCTCGTGCCGGAACAGCCATGCTTGATCGGGGCGCCGGAGAGGGTTACGACTCAATTGTTGGTTAAATTTTATCGTTTAGCTGACATGGATTCTAAAGAAGGGGCCTCTAGTATTTTAGCCGCAGAGACGACGCTGCCGGCCAAAGATTTATCGGGGAATTGGAGCAAGGAACGATATGAAAACGTTTATGAAAGTAGCGGGGATCGCAGCAGGATTGGCGCTCGTTTCCGCATGTGCGACGAGCAGCGGACCGGATGTTGACGCTTCCGCCGGCGCCGGCACCACCGTAGCGTCCGGCCCGACGGGCCCAACGCCGGGCAGCCAAGCTGATCTTGAGCAAAGCGCCGGTCACCGGGTTTTCTTTGGTTACGATCAGTACACGCTGACGCCACAGGCTCAGTCGACGCTTGCGCGCCAGGCGGCCTGGCTTCAGGAATATCCGGAAACGCGCATTCGCGTCGCCGGCAATTGCGACGAGCGCGGCACGCGCGAATACAACTTGGCGCTGGGCGCCCGTCGCGCAGAAGCGGCAAAGGCCTATCTCGTCAGCCTTGGCGTTGACGGCGCGCGCATTCAAACGGTTTCCTACGGCAAGGAGCGTCCGATTGCGAACGGCTCTAACGAGCGCGCATGGTCGCAAAACAGGAATTCGACAACGACAATTATGGCAGTCGGTTCTTAAACCCGGAACGGCAGGCATAAATCGAGTTTGATCGGGCGCGCCTGCTGATAATGCAGCGCGCCCGCTCTCGTTTCAGCCATAGTTTTGTCGTGTTAGAGCATTAATTGAGTATGTTTGCCGGCGTTGCCCTGCAATCGCTTTAGGATAGAATGGGCCTGCGTGGGACGCGCCGTGCGCAAAGTATTTTGAGGGATAATGATGATGATTGCCAAGTTCCCGGTCGCCGCCATGGTTGGCGCTTTAATGATGACGGCTGGCGCGCCTGCTATAGCTGGCACTAAAGACGATGTGCGCGATCTGCAGGCGCGTATGGAGCGCGCAGAACAGGCGCTTTCTGCGCAAAGTGCGGCAACTGTCCGAATTGGCGAGCTGGAGCGTCAGATTCAGATGTTGACCGGGCAAATTGAAGAACTCAATTACAAACTCGATCAACAAAGTCAGCGGCTCGAATCGATAAGCGCGGTGCTTGCCGGCGATACGCTGGGCGCAGGCGGCTTCGGAGCCGGCGAATTCACTGATGCGATCCCTGGCGCCCCGACTACGCTCGGCGGGCCAACGACGCTTGGCGGCGATGCGTCCGGGCCAGTTGATCTGGCGGGCGCCGGCGCAAATGCCGGCGCGGCCTCTGCCGCCCCGTCGGGTCCTGTGAATGTGGAGTTACCGCTTGATGCTGATGCGGCCTTTGACTACGCCTCCGGCTTTCTTCTTTCTGGCGATTATCAGAAGGCAAAGGCGGCTTTTCAGCTTTATACGGAAGCTTTTCCTAATCATCCGCGTACGCCAGACGCCAAGTTCCGGCTTGGAGAGATACATCTTGCGCTCGGCGAGAACGCAGACGCGGCTGACGTATTTCTCAACCATATTCAGACCTACCCTCGCGATGGACGCGCTGCAGAAGCGTACCTGAAACTCGGAACCGCGTTTGCAAAACTTGAACAGCCTAAAGAGGCCTGCACTGTTTTGAAGACAATGAAATCGAAGTTTCCCAATGCGGCGACACCGGTTGTTCAGCGGGCTGAGTTGGAAATGGCGCGGATCGATTGCAGCTGATCGAGCCTGTTGCTGCAGCAGATTTCGCCGCTCGCCTTAAGGCGCTTCACCCTGGCGACCAATTTGCAATTGCTGTTTCCGGCGGACGCGACTCCATGGCGCTGGCCTGTCTGTGTGCTGAATACGCTCAGAGCTTTAGCGGCAAAGTCTCTGCACTGATCGTCGATCATGGGTTGCGCCCCGAAGCCGCCGCAGAAGCGGAGCAGGCGCGCGCCTGGTGCGCCGAACTCGGTCTGCGCGCAAGAATTCTGACCTGGGCAGGCGATAAGCCTCCCTCCGGTGTTCAGGCGGCGGCGCGGCGCGCGCGATACCGCCTCCTTGCGTCAGCGGCGGTTGCGGACGGGTGCGGCGCTCTCTTGACGGCGCACAGTGCGGACGATCAGGCCGAAACGTTGACAATGCGCCTTGCGCGCGGCGCCGGACCTGCGGGGCTGACAGGCATGAGATCGGCAACGGCAATCGCGGCCGGTCCGGGGCCTGCAGTGCGTTTGCTGCGCCCCTTGCTTGATCTTCCACGCGCATCCTTGACATCGACTGTCGTGGCCCGCGGTCAGGCTTATATCGACGATCCGTCCAACGATGATGAGCGCTATGAGCGTGTTCGCGCGCGGCGATGGCTTGCCTCATGCGCTTCGTCGTCAGAGTTTTTTTCGCAAAGCGGTCTTTTGGCAACGTCGTCGCGCATGGTGGCGGCGACAGAACGGCTGCGCGAACAGGAAGCGACTTTATTTGAAGTTCTTGGCGGTGTTTTCACATACTGGGGCGGCGCATCATTGTCTTTCACAAAGGCGCAACGGGCGCTCACGTCTTCGGCTGCGCCCGGATTATTTGCGCGCCTCATCCATGCCGTCGGCGGCGCTGAGTTCGCCCCTGAGGAAGGCAAAGCTGCTCGCGCCATTGAAGGCGTTTTTTCCTCAGGCGCGTCATCATTAGGCGGTGTGCTTTTGGCTGTGTCCGGCGATCGTCTATGGTTTTTCAGGGAACCGGCTGGTCTTCTTGGTCGAGAAGGCGTCGCGCCAATGAGTTCCGTCGCACTTTCTGTCGATGAGCCGGTTTTATGGGATCAGCGATTTATTGTGCGCTCTAAGGTTTCCGGCGCTGTGCTGCGGCCACTGGGCGCGGACGGTCTCAAAGCTTTGGGTCCTCAAAGCGGCTTATTTCATGGGCCTCAGGCGGCTTTAGTCGGGCTTCCGGGGATTTTTTGCCGCAATCGCTTGATTGCAGCGGCAACGTCGCCAAATGTCAGTGCTTCAGCGGTCGACATGAGATCACTTATCGCGGAACGGTTTGCCGGTGAAATCGTTAGATTTTAGTAGTTTTCGCGTGAACTTCTTAGGCGCCCATGGCGCTGGGCTTTCTTAACGCTTATCTAATATGCATAGCAATTTGGCCGGTTGGCCATAGAAGCGGGAAAAACGAATGAACGGACGCAGTTTGCTGATTTGGGGTCTAGTCGTCGTCGTCTTTTTGGTGGCGCTGCAGCTTTTTTCATCGCCTTCGAGCCAGCCTGCGTCAGAAGAGCTGACATACACCGAGTTTGTTGATCGCCTCGAAGGCGGGCAGGTCGCAACTGCGGAAGTGTCCAAAACGCAAGTCACGGGCAAGCTCAGCGACAATACCTCATTCACGACCACCATTACTGAAGATGGGCAGGCGAATATTGCCGACCGTCTCAATGCTGCAGGCGTGACGACGACGATCGAAAAAGAAGAGGAGTTGCCGCTCCTGCTGTCGCTTCTCTTTAATATTCTCCCGTTGCTGATTTTCCTCGCGCTGTTCTTCTTTGTCATGCGTCAGATGCAAGGCGCTGGCGGCAAAGCGATGGGTTTTGGCAAGTCGCGTGCAAAATTGCTGACCGAGCGGCAAGGGCGTGTCACCTTTGACGATGTCGCGGGCATTGACGAGGCGAAAGAAGAGCTTGAGGAAATTGTTGAATATCTGAAAGATCCAATGAAGTTCCAGCGTCTTGGCGGTAAAATTCCGAAAGGCGCGCTGCTTGTCGGGCCTCCGGGCACAGGTAAAACCTTGCTGGCCCGCGCCATTGCCGGCGAAGCGAATGTGCCGTTTTTCACGATTTCCGGTTCTGACTTTGTCGAGATGTTTGTCGGCGTCGGCGCAAGCCGCGTGCGCGATATGTTCGACCAAGCGAAAAAAAATGCGCCGTGCATTATATTCATAGACGAGATTGATGCGGTTGGGCGTCACCGTGGCGCAGGCCTTGGCGGCGGCAATGATGAGCGCGAACAAACGCTTAACCAGCTGCTCGTCGAGATGGACGGTTTTGAAGCCAATGAAGGCATCATCCTGGTCGCGGCAACAAACCGCCCGGACGTTCTTGATCCGGCATTGTTGCGGCCCGGACGTTTTGACCGTCAGGTTGTCGTTCCTAATCCGGATGTTATTGGTCGCGAGAAAATTCTTCAGGTGCACATCAAAAAAGTGCCGTTGGCGCCGGATGTGAACGTTCGCACAGTCGCGCGCGGCACGCCGGGTTTCTCAGGCGCCGACCTCGCTAATCTTGTTAATGAGGCAGCGTTGCTTGCAGCGCGTCGTGGCAAGCGTTTCGTTACGGCAAAAGAGTTTGATGACGCCAAAGATAAAGTCCTTATGGGCGCTGAGCGGCGTTCCATGGTCATGACTGAAGAAGAAAAAGAACTGACCGCTTACCACGAGGCCGGTCACGCGCTTGTCGGTCTGTCCGTGCCTGGCAATGATCCTGTTCACAAAGCGACAATTATTCCTCGCGGTCGCGCCCTCGGCATGGTGCAGTATCTGCCTGAGCGCGACAGCTATTCCATGACGCTGCAGCAAATGAAAGCTCGGATCGCCATGGCGATGGGCGGGCGCGTAGCTGAAGAGCTTAAATTCGGTCAGGAGAAGGTCACTTCCGGCGCCTCATCCGACATTGAGCACGCAACAAAGATTGCGCGCGCCATGGTGACCCAATACGGATTATCGGAAAAACTTGGCCCGATCGCCTATTCCGAGGACGAGGGCGAGGTCTTCCTTGGTCAGAGCATTGCGAGAACAAAATCGATTTCAACCGATACAGCCAAACTTATCGAAGATGAAATCAAGCGTTTTGTGACGGAAGGCTTTGACAAAGCAAAAGAAATTCTGACGCGACGCAATGATGACTGGGAACGCCTTGCAAAAGCGCTTCTCGAATATGAAACCCTCACAGGCGAAGAGATTAACGCGCTTCTGAACGGCGGTGAAATTGTCCGCGAAGATCCCAATGACTCAACAGATCATACGCCTCCATCCTCTGTGCCAAGCGCAGGCTCGCCTGTAGGCGACAAGAAGGATAAAGGCGGCGCTGGCGGTATGGAGCCGGAACCGGCTTAAAATCACCGCTTTTTCGCCTCTAATTCCATGATAAAAGCCTTCTCGTTATTTCGGGAGGGCTTTTGTTTATGCGCATTTTATTAATTTCAGCTTTTCTAATGGCCGCCTCGCTCGTCACCGCCAAGGCGGCTGATGACGTCTGGCAAGCGCCTTTCAATTACGCCAAAGCGTTCCCGAAAATGGCCGCGCCTTTTGAGCCATTCCGGATTATTGGCGAGATATATTATGTGGGTATGGAAGGGTTGCCGGTCTACCTTATCGCTCGCGAAGACGGCCATGTCCTTATCGACGGCGGTCTGCCCGGTTATGAGGGGATTATTTTTGATAATATCGAAAAGCTCGGTTTTGATATTATAGATGTCGAATATCTCCTGAACACCCATGCCCATTTTGATCATTCCGGCGGGCTGGCGAAACTGAAAGCTGTCAGCGGTGCGAAACTCATCGCCAGCGAAGGCGACGTTTCCGCCCTTGAAGGCGGCTTCTATCTTGGTTTTGAGGGCGCGCGAAATTTTTCATCGCCGCCTGTCAAAGTTGATGAGCAAATTGCGGATCGAAGTCCTGATTATGAGCGTTGGACTATTGCCGGCGTGAACGCATTGTCGGCAAATCTTACTCCGGGCCATTCCCGCGGTTGTATATCCTGGCGGTTGACAGTGGAGGAGGCTGGCGAAGAATTTGATGTCCTCATTTTTTGCAGCGCGACTGTCGCAGCGAATAGTCTAGTTCCTGAGCAATATGAAGGGATTGTCGATGACTACCGGTTGACCTTCGAGAAAACCAAAAATTGGGACCCTGACGTGTTCCTTGCCAATCACTCGGAAGTTTTTCATATGAAAGAAACGCGCGAGAGACAGAAAGCTGGCGACGCGCTTGCATTTGTCAATCGCGGCGCATTTCAGAAATATATCACCGCTAAAGAAAGCGCCTTCAAAAAAGCGTTGCAACAACAAGCTGATAAGGCCCGTGATGATAAATAAGCCGGCGCCTCAAATTATGGGCATTGTTAATGTAACGCCGGATTCTTTTTCCGATGGCGGACAGTTCATAACTGCCCAGGCGGCTGTAGACCATGCATTGCGATTGGAGGATGAAGGCGCAGAGATTCTCGATATTGGCGGAGAATCAACCCGGCCAGGCGCGGCAGAGGTCGGGGTTGAAGAAGAGCTTGGCCGCGTCATGCCGGTAATTGATAAGCTCTCAGGCAGAATAGACGCCAAGCTTTCGATCGATACGCGCAAGTCCCGCGTTGCTCGCGCAGCTGTCGCAGCCGGGGCGGCCTATTGGAATGATGTCAGTGCGCTGAGTTATGATGGAGACAGTATCGCGACAGCTGCAGAGCTCAATTGCGATGTTGTTCTTATGCATGCGCAAGGACTGCCGCAAACGATGCAAGAGCGTCCTTCCTATAAGGATGTTGTTTTAGAGGTTCTAGCGTATCTGGCTGGCCGGATTGAACTTTGCGACGCTGCTGGGATTTATCGGACTCGCATTATCGCTGATCCTGGCATTGGTTTCGGCAAGACGCTGGAGCATAATCTCGCCCTTCTTTCTTCGCTTGACCGTTTTGCAGGCCTTGAAGTTCCGCTCTTGCTCGGAGCGTCTCGAAAGCGATTTATTGCAGCGCTGGACGCCAAGGCGCCGGCGGAGGAACGATTAGGCGGTTCTATTGCGGCCATGCTGGCGGGCTATGTGCGCGGGGTGTCAATCTTTCGGGTGCACGATGTCGGGGCTGCGCGTCAGGCGCTGCGCGTTGCGGCGGCTATTGAAAGCGCCTGACCAGGTGTTAAGGAATTCCGGATTGAATTTTGCTAGACTGAAACCGGCTTAAAGAAACAGGAGCGGCGTCTATGCGCGGCGATGATCAGGTGACGGGAAAACGCCAGATATTTGGCACAGACGGGGTGCGCGGGCTCGCCAATGCGGGAGCGATGACGCCTGATAATATCCTGCGGCTTGGCATGGCGGTTGGGCAAGTTTTCAAGAACGGCCAGCACAGACACCGCGTTGTGATCGGAAAAGACACCCGTCTGTCCGGATATATGATCGAGCCTGCGCTGACGGCGGGTTTCGCGGCTTCGGGCATGGATGTCTTTCTGCTTGGTCCTTTGCCGACGCCGGCAATGGCGATGTTGACGCGGTCTTTGCGTGCCGATCTTGGCGTAATGATTTCGGCATCTCATAATCCGTATCATGATAATGGCGTGAAATTCTTCGGTCCTGATGGTTTTAAGTTATCTGATGAAACGGAACTTGAAATTGAACGCTTGATGCGGGACGGCGTGAAAGCCGGTCTCGCCGCTTCAAATGATCTTGGACGCGTTAAACGCATAGATGACGCCGGCGCCCGTTATATCGAGTTTGCTAAAGCTGCTTTTCCGCGGCGAATTAATCTAAGTGATTTACGCATTGTCATCGACTGCGCGAATGGCGCCGGATACAAAGTCGCCCCGACCGTTCTCTGGGAACTAGGCGCAGATGTGAAAACAATCGGCGTTGAACCGGACGGCTTTAACATCAATCGCGATGTCGGCTCGACAGCGACCAAGAAACTTCAAGATGCGGTGCTTGAGTATCGCGCAGATATGGGCGTCGCACTCGATGGCGACGCGGACCGTGTCATCATCTGTGATGAAAAAGGCCGTATCGTCGACGGCGATCAGATCCTCGCGTTAATCGCTTCGTCATGGAAGAAGCGTGAACAGCTCAAGGGGGGCGGCGTTGTCTCCACTGTGATGGCGAATATGGGACTCGGGCAATATTTGCAGAGCGAAGGATTGTCGCTTGAACGCACTAAGGTTGGCGATCGGTATGTTGTTGAGGAAATGCGCGCGCGCGGTATGAATGTGGGCGGTGAGCCGTCAGGCCACATCATTCTCAGCAATTATGCAACAACTGGAGACGGATTGATTACAGCCCTCCAGGTAATGGCGGTTGTCGCGGGCGAAGGGCGCTGCGTTTCAGATGTCTGTCATAAATTTGATCCGTTCCCGCAATTGCTTGAAAATGTGCGTTATTGCGGCGGCAACCCTCTTGACGACGTTAACGTAACGGAAACGATCAGGAAGGGTGAAGCGGCGCTGGGTGCTAGCGGTCGGCTCGTGATTCGCAAATCCGGTACGGAACCGCTTATCCGTGTGATGGGCGAGGGGGAAGACATGGCGAAAGTCAAAATGGTGGTTGAAGATATTTGCGCCGCTGTTCAGAAAGCGACATAGAAAAGATAAAAAAAAATTTTTGTGTGGCTGCTTGTCGATCACTCGTTTTGGTCGCAGTTCAGAGTTCTAATTTTTTCCATACGTTGCGGTTCTTTCATTTTCACATAGTTCATCAGCATGGCGCGACCGCGAGAATTTGAAATTGATGATGCTTTAAATGACTTGATGCATGTTTTTTGGCGTCAGGGCTATGAAGCGACATCTATGTTCGACATCGAAGACGCCACCGGTCTTAACAAACAAAGTCTCTATCGGGTGTTTGGCGATAAGCGCGCTATGTATCTGGCGGCGTTGAAGCACTATGACGACACGCAGGTGCGCGGCGCCGATGTTATTTTTGACAGCGATGACAGCGCGCATGCAAAGTTCCGAGTTCTTTTTGAAAGCGCCTTGGAGCCGGTCTTAAAGCGCAATGACAGAAACGGCTGTTTCCTGTGCAACGCCAGTGCGGATCAGAGCCAGCTTGATGACCAAACACAGTCTTTTGTCAGTGCGGCTGTAAACAGATTGCTGAGCAAGTTTTCTCATGCGCTGTCTTCAGACGCGCGATATAAAACAGATATTGCGCTGCGGGATGCGACAGCCGCACAACTTCTTGCCGGATATTTCGGGTTACGTGTTCTTGTCCGGGCAAGCGCAGATATAAAAACGCTGAAGAGAGCGGTTCATGCGATTTTGTCTTCGATATGAAACCGCCGGCAAGATACGCATGCCGGCGGCTTCTTCGTCAGCTCTGACTTCTAGTCAGAACTATGAATAGATATTGATCCGTGCGCGCGGCGAACAATTTCGCCTTGCGATGCGCGATAGACGACGATCCGGCACATAGTAGGCTTCCGGACCGCGCGCCTTGACCGTGCAGATGAGGCGGGGGCCTCGGCGCGTCCGAACGATTTCTTCAATCAATACGATACGGGCGCGAAAACGCGTATCAAAGACTTCGCGATTGAGAATGCGTGAACGCGGACCGCGCTTATGCCGACTATGATAACGCCGCGGGTTGTCGTAATAACCTCGATCGCTAAAGCGGACCGAAAAAGTTACGCCGTCTCCGCGATATGCGTCCGCGTAGGAATACCGGTCATATTGATTGTCGACATGATGCTTTTCAGCATGGCTGCGCCGATCTTTTTCACTGAAATCTGAACTCGTCTTGGCGTGGGCGCCGGTCATGCCAAGCGCTGCAATCCCCAATACAAGAGCGATTACGGGTTTGAGCATCGTCTTCATGGATGTCCTCCTTTCGCTCCCAGCCGAAAGTCGATGATCAAAAGCTAGAATTGGTTTGCGGCGAGAATGGCGCCGAAACGCGCCCAAATGGGGTCTTATTCGCGAATGCGCACACATGGGTGTGATGATCAAAGATTGCGTAACATAAAAAAATCAGCATAAATCTTTGTCCCATGGCTTATGAAGAACAATCTGTGAAAGAAAAAACTGAGCAAACTGTCAGTGCGCCGCGTGAAGCTTGCGGCATGGCGCAGGCGGTTGAGCGCGTCGGCGACCGCTGGACATTATTGATTTTGCGCGAAGCGCTATTCGGCGTGAACCGCTTTGATCAGATACAAGCAAGCCTCAAATGTCCGCGCACTATTCTTTCAGAGCGTCTAAAGCGTCTTTGTAAGGAAGAAATTTTAGCGACCAGGCCATATAAAGTTGAGGGCCAACGCACGCGCAAGCAATATGTTCTGACAGGCAAGGGCGTGGAGCTGGCGCTTCCGATGATCGCGCTCATGCAGTGGGGCGATAAATACTGCCTTGAAAACGCCCCCGCCACCGAGCTTGTGGAGCGCCAGACAGGCGCTGAATGCAAAGTTGGCCTTGTCAGCGCGGCGAATAGGCCTGTCGGCCTCGGCGAAACACAGCTTCGGGGACGGGCGACAAACTGATACACTGCCCCCCATGAATGGACGCGTTCTCATTATTGCGGGATCGGATCCCTCCGGCGGGGCCGGCATTCAGGCGGACATTAAAACCGTAACAGCGCTTGGCGGTTACGCATCCACAGCAATAACGGCGCTCACTGTCCAGAATACGATGGGCGTTTCTTTCGTGCAGAGCGTAGAGGCAGAAGTCGTTGCCGCTCAGATCGGCGCCGTGCTGGATGATATTGGCGCGGACGCCATAAAAATCGGAATGATCGGAAGCGTAGACATTGTCGATGTGATCGCTGAGAAGATTGCATCTCAGTCGCGGCAAATTCCTGTTGTCTTGGATCCAGTGTTGGTCGCAACCAGCGGCGATGCGCTTGCAGGCGATGGAACGGCGGCTGCGATTCTTGACAGGCTGCTTCCAATAGCGGCTGTCGTCACGCCCAATAGAGACGAAGCTGCGGCGCTGACAGGTATTAAAATTTCCGATCGCGACGCCATGGTTGCGGCTGGCGAAGCGTTGCGGAGCGCCGGCGCCGAAGCAGCGCTCGTAAAGGGCGGGCATATGGACGGCGATATGGTTTATGATGTTCTGGTGCGTGATGAAGGCGCGACCTGGTTTCAGAACCAAAGGCTGAAAACAAACTCGACGCACGGCACGGGGTGTACGCTGGCGAGCGCGACGGCGACAGGGCTGGCGCAAGGCATGGCCGTAAGTGATGCGGTTGCGCGCGCTATCGCCTATGTGCATGAGGCGATTGCCTCCGCGCCAGGCTTTGGCAAGGGGCATGGGCCGCTTAATCATGCTCATACGTTGACGATGAAGCGATAAACACAAAGGCGCAGCCGATGAAATCGTGTTCTTTTGAAACTTACGATGTGTTTACGGATGAAAAATTTGCTGGCAATCCGCTTGCCGTCGTTATGGGGGCGCAAGGGCTGACGACGGATGAAATGCAGACAATCACCCGCGAGTTTAATCTCTCTGAGACGACATTTGTTTTGCCGCCTGAAGACGATGCAAACACTGCCCGGGTGCGAATTTTCACCCTCGGCTATGAAATGCCCTTCGCCGGGCACCCGACGGTGGGGACGGCGATAGCGATTGCGCGGGCGCGAAGCCTCTCTGGCGATATTAGGCTGGAGCTGAATGCCGGGGTGTTTCCGGTGACAGTGGAGACGCAGGGCGAAACCGGTCATGCGACCTTTGAAAGCCCTAATCCGCCGAAGGAAACAGGAAGCGCGCCCAGTGCTGCGCAAATTGAAGCAGCGTTGTCGTTGTCGCCTGGGTCGATTGAAACTGGGGATCGACAACCCAGAAGCGTCGGCGCTGGCGGCGTCACTTTTCTGTATGCGGAAACATCGCTCGCCAATATTGCTTCGGCGCGGCTTGATTACGCCGCTTTTGACCGGCTCGGCATCGACGATGCGGTTGGCGTGTATCTTTTTGCAAAAGGCGGCGAACGAACAGGCTCCAACTGGCATGCGCGCATGTTTGCGCCGAACGCCGGCATTCCAGAAGATCCGGCGACAGGTTCTGCGGCCTGTTCTCTGCCGGGACAGCTGGCCTTGTCAGGTATGGCGGGCGACGGCGATCATCGTTGGGTGGTTGAGCAGGGTTTTGAGATGGGGCGGCCGAGCCTGATCGAGGTGACAGCAACAATCGAGAGCGGCGCCGTCAAAAAAGTTCTAATCGGCGGGCGAGCGATTCTCGTGCAACGCGGTGAGCTTCTGCTTTGAGCTGCGCCGTCTTTGACTGATCGCAACGCCGGCGAGAATGATGGTCAATGCAATAAAGGCGTTTGGCTCAAGACGTTCATTGTAAAAGAGTGCGCCCATGGCGACAGCCCAGAGGGGCGTCACATAATTCGTCAGCGCCATGAAACCGGCGCCGGCGCGTTTAATCAGCATAATGATGAGAACGCCATTAATGCCGGTTGGCAAAAGGCCAAGGCCGATAACAGTAATGATAGAAAGGGAGGACCACTCCGCCGGTGCAATTTTCGTGAAAAACAGCATCGGCGTGATGGCGACGGCTGCGGTGAGTGACATGCCTGCGGCGAACACCCGCGGGCGGATGGGCGGCGCCCGGCGGGTAATGACAGCGGATGCCGCGTAGCAAAGAGTTGCCGCCAGCAACGCCAGTTGCGCTGCGAGTTCGCCGTCGAGCGCGCCTTTCACCGCGTCAGGCCCCATCAACACGATGACGCCGATAAAGCCGAGCGCAAATCCCGCCATCTTGCGCGCAGTCAGGGTCTCGCCGGCGAACAGATATGCAAGCCCCAGAGTCCAGATCGGCATGAAGGCCATATAGACGCCAGCGAGCCCGCTATCGATCCGCTGTTGCGCCCATGGGAACAGCAGAAAAGGGATGGCGTTGCCAATAATCCCGACACCGATCATTGAAGGCCAGCCTTGCGAGAGCCGGATGTGGCCTTGTGCGCTTCGGAATAGCGGTGGCAGGCGACGGCCCGCCTGAACCATCACGCCAAACAAAAATGCGGCGCCCACCCACAGCCGCCCGACCGCGACGAGCGGCGGCGGGACCGTCTCAACCGCGGCGCGGATCATCACAAATGCTGATCCGCCAAGCGCGACAATGACGGCAAGCAACAGCCAGTCGATGGCGGTCGGTTCCTTAAGGGCGGGCTGAGGCGATGGCATAGACGCGGCGCTATCGGTCAATGCTTCATTAGGCAAGTCATAAAAACTTATTTGTCGCGCAGTCGATTTGTCGTTGACGAATGCGCCACACGCCCGCAAGTTATCTGTGGGCCACGCCTCCCCAACGGGGCGCGACCCATCTGCAAGGATGGGAGATATTGATGACGCAGAAACGAGACGTGCAGCTGAATGCTGTGCAAAAACCAGATGCGCGCCCTGCGCGCCCCTTTTTTTCATCTGGGCCATGCGCAAAGCGCCCTGGATGGAGTCCTGAAAATCTGAAGGACGCTGCTTTGAGCCGATCTCACCGGTCAAAGCTTGGCAAATCACGCTTAAAACAAGCGATCGATAAGACCCGAACGCTGCTTGGCCTGCCCGGTGATTATCGCATCGGCATTGTCCCGGCGTCGGATACAGGCGCCGTTGAAATGGCCATGTGGTTGATGCTGGGCGCACGACCCGTCGACATGCTGGCGTGGGAGAGTTTCGGCGCCGGCTGGGTGACCGATGCGGTCAAGCAACTCGACCTCGATGCGCGTGTTCTGGATGCGCCGTATGGCGAGATCGCGGATCTTGCCGCCGTCGATCCAGCCCATGATGTCGTCTTCACCTGGAACGGCACGACCTCCGGCGTGCGCGTGCCGGATGCGGACTGGATCAGCGCGGCTCGCGAAGGTCTGACCATATGCGATGCGACTTCGGCGATATTTGCGCAGCCGCTCGATTGGCCGAAGCTCGATGTCGTCACCTATTCCTGGCAGAAGGTGCTCGGCGGGGAGGGCGGCCACGGCGTCCTTATTCTAGGGCCGCGCGCTGTTGAGCGGTTGGAGAGTTTTACGCCGCCGCGGCCTTTGCCAAAGATCTTCAGGCTGACCAAAGGCGGCAAATTGATCGAAGGCATCTTCGAAGGCGCTACGATCAATACGCCTTCGATGCTGTGCGTTGAGGATTATCTCGACGCGCTGGGCTGGGCGGAAAGCCTCGGCGGGCTTGGCGCATTGCACGCCCGCGCTGACGCTAATGCTGCCGCGCTTTCACAATGGGTAGAGAAAACCGACTGGATCGATCATCTCGCGGTCGATCCGGCGACCCGCTCGAATACGTCCGTTTGCCTCAAAATTACGGATGACAATTTCGCAGGGCTCGACGAAAGCGCCCAGCGTGCATTCGTCAAAAAGATGGAAGCTTTGCTCGCTGATGAAAACGCTGCATTCGACATTGGCGGTTATCGCGATGCGCCGCCGGGCCTTCGTATCTGGTGCGGCGCTACCGTTGAAACATCAGACATCGAAGCGCTCGGCCCATGGCTCGACTGGTCGTTTGCAGAAGTCAGCAGGAACTAGTTTGGGATACGGCAGGAGTCTCACAGACTCTATCGTGGACCCCAATCGTAAAGACTAACCTGAACAATTTCGAGATTTTCTCAGTACAAACGGAATCATTACCTTATGCCCAAAGTTCTCATCTCCGATAAACTTTCCGAAACGGCTGTCAACATCTTCAAAGAACGCGGCGTTAACGTCGACTATCAGCCTGATCTTGGTAAGGACAAAGAACGGCTCCACGCCGTGATTGGTGATTATGACGGTCTCGCTGTTCGTTCAGCCAGCAAGGCGACGCCCAAGATCATCGAAGCCGCTAAAAAGCTCAAAGTGATTGGCCGCGCCGGCATTGGCATTGACAATATCGATATCCCGGCAGCGACGGCGGCAGGCATCGTCGTGATGAACACCCCTTACGGCAACGCCATCACGACCGCTGAACACGCCATCGCCATGATGTTTGCGCTGGTCCGAAAAATTCCACAGGCGAACCAGTCGACCCATGCCGGCAAGTGGGAGAAGTCCGCTTTTATGGGTGCGGAAGTCTTCGGAAAAACGCTAGGACTTATCGGCTGCGGCAATATCGGATCGATCGTCGCTGATCGTGCGGTGGGGCTCAAAATGCGCGTTGTCGCCTATGATCCCTTCCTGACTGATGAGCGTGCAGTGGAACTTGGCGTGGAGAAGGTTGAACTCGACGATTTGCTCGCGCGTGCTGATATTATCACGCTACACACGCCGCTTACGGATCAAACACGCAACATTCTGAGCAAGGAGAATATCGAAAAACTGAAACCCTCTGCCTATCTCGTCAATTGCGCCCGCGGCGGCTTGATTGATGAGGCGGCGTTGAAGGAGGCTCTGGATGAAGACCGTCTCGCCGGCGCAGCGCTTGATGTCTATGAAACCGAGCCGGCGACGGAGCATCCTTTGTTCGGGCACCCGAAGGTTGTTGCGACACCCCATCTTGGCGCATCTACCCGCGAGGCGCAGGAGAATGTCGCGATCCAGATCGCTGAGCAGATGTCTGATTATCTAATGCGCGGCGCTGTATCGAATGCATTGAATTCTCCGTCTGTTACGGCCGAAGAGGCGCCGCGTTTGAAGCCTTATATTGCTCTTGCTGAAAAGCTTGGCGCATTTGCGGGACAGCTTTCTGAAACCGCTATTCAGAAAATTGAAATCACCTATGAAGGTGAAGTGGCTGGCTTGAATACTAAACCGCTCACCTCTTCGGCGGTGGCCGGCGTCCTCAAGCCGATGCTGTCTGAGGTGAACATCGTCAATGCGCCGGTCATTGCCAAGGACCGCGGCATTTCGATCTCTGAAACTTTCAATGACGAAGCTGACGCCTATGAAAGTCTTATCCGTTTGCGGCTGATGACGGAAAATCAAGACAGATCCGTATGCGGTACGATCTTTGGCGGCGAGCCGCGCATTGTCGATATCAAGGGCGTTGGCATGGAGGCGGGCTTTGCTCCCCATATGCTCTATACGACAAATGATGATCGACCAGGCTTCATCGGCGCGCTTGGCGCCGCGCTTGGCGAAGCGGATGTGAACATTGCAACTTTCAATCTGGGTCGGTCTGCGCCGGGTGAGCAGGCGATTGCCTTGCTTGCAGTTGATGCGCCGGTGACAGATAAAGTTCTGGAGACTTTGCGTGCGCTGCCCCACGTGCAGCAGGCGAAAGCATTGGCGTTTTAGAATATACATCGAGGGGCAGGTACAGGATTTAGCTCGCTCGCGGATTTATGAGGCGCTTTGGAAAATAGCTCGGGCTATAGTGCGACGCTTTTGATTGTAGTTCTCAGCTTTGATCCCTACGCATGCAGACCGCTCTCCTAACCTTTCTGGCGCTTGCCGCTTTTGCCGCCAACTCTATTCTTTGTCGGTTAGCGTTGAAGGACGGCGCTATCGATCCTGTCAGTTTTACGCAGATCAGATTGCTTGCCGGCGCTGCGTTTTTGGCGCCGTTCTTCTGGGTTCGCAGAGAAGCGTTGCTGCCGCTGCGCGGCGCTAATTGGCGCCCGGCGGCGGCGCTGTTTGTCTATGCGATTGCTTTTTCATTATCTTATGTGTCCCTTGACGCCGGTGTCGGGGCGCTGATTTTATTCGGAACTGTCCAATTCACGATGATTGGATACGGCGTTTTAAAAGGTGAGCGCCCCAACGGCGCTCAGTTGTTTGGCGCCGGGTTGGCGTTTGCCGGGCTGGTTTATCTGTTGGCGCCCGGTCTTAGCGCGCCTCCGATACTTGGCGCCGGCCTCATGGCAATCGCCGGGTTCGCATGGGGCGCCTATTCACTGTTCGGGAAGGGGAGCGGCGATCCCGTGGGCGCAACGTCGCGCAATTTCCTGCTGTGCGCGCCTGCAGCGCTATTGTTGCTGCTTGCGCCCTATGAAGCGCATATGCAGTTTCGCGGAATTGCGCTTGCACTTGCATCGGGCGTTATCGCTTCGGGCGCTGGCTACGTTATCTGGTATCGTGCGCTCAAGGGTCTTGCTAATCTGCACGCGGCCGTTGTGCAGCTTGCAGTGCCGATCATTGCAGGGCTTGGCGGCGTGGCGTTCATTGGGGAAACTGTTACGGTCCGTCTTGCGGTCTCCGCCGCGCTTGTTCTGGGCGGAATTTTTCTGGCTATACGCGCTAAGTCAGAATCCTAGAAATTACTATTCTCTCTTTTTGTAAATGCCTGTGAACCATGCCTGCCATTCATCAGACTGCGCATTATACTGCTCAAAATGCTGTCGTATCGTTCCGTCATTCTGCAACGTCCAAACGCCTTTGAATGGCGCTGTTGTTCCATTGCGATAAGCGATTTCGCCTTCTAGCGTCATTTTGCCCGCATCATTGAGACCGCCCGAGTAATCAATAGTGATATCGCGGTTGACCCAGATCTGGCGCCATTTTTTCATGCCGGGATCATAATAATTATAGCTCTGACCAGTGCCGCCGGCAGCGCTTGTCCAGCGTTCCAGAATTAGGCAGCCCTGTTCTTCAGAAGTGATTTTATTGACGCCCGCCTTTTGTCCGTTCGGCGTGAAGACATCCCATTCGCCCAGCCAGAAATCGAACGCGCGATATTGATCCCCCTGACAGGGCGAGGGCTGTGGCGTTTGCTGGTTTTGAGCAAAGGCGACGGCGCCTGAAAACGTCCATAATCCGGCGGCGATGGTGAGCAGTAAACGCATGAGCTTAATCCCGACCTGTGATATCCTGTTTGATCAAACCTATCCTTTTATAAGACACGAAAACGCCTCTAAACCTCAAGGTCGCTGCGACGAAGCGTTTGACGCCGCCTTTAAAGCTCCTATGGTGCGCCGCGAAAATCCCGCTAATTCTTGAGGAGCTAGGCATGGCCGATGTCGCGGTAATCGGCGCCCAATGGGGCGACGAAGGTAAGGGTAAGATCGTCGATTGGCTCTCGGCGCGCGCCGATGTGGTGGTTCGCTTCCAGGGCGGCCATAATGCCGGTCATACGCTGGTTATTGACGGCGAGGTCTATAAGCTCTCCTTACTGCCGTCAGGGGTGGTCCGAAAGGGGTGCGTGGGCGTGATCGGACCGGGTGTCGTTGTCGACCCGGCTGCGTTGCTCGCCGAGATTGATCGTATTGCCGGTCAGGGCGTTTCCATCACGCCCGACAATTTGATAATTGCCGAAAATGCAACGCTTATATTGCCAGTCCATCAAGAACTTGACGCTTTGCGTGAGGGAGCGGCGAAGGGTGTTAAAATCGGCACGACAAAACGCGGCATCGGGCCAGCCTATGAAGATAAGGCCGGGCGGCGCGGCTTGCGCGTGATCGATCTTGCAAATCCAGAAACGCTAGATCAGAAATTTGAAAATCTCCTTGTACACCATAATGCCTTGCGACGAGGGTTTGGCGCTAGCGATTTTGAAGCTGCTGGTCTTGCCGAGACGCTGAAAGATATTGCGCCGCGCATTTTGTCTTTTGCGCAACCGGTTTGGCGAAAATTGGATGAGGCGCGCAAAGACGGAAAACGCATTCTGTATGAAGGCGCTCAAGGCGTTTTGCTTGACGTTGATCATGGCACGTATCCGTTTGTGACTTCATCAAACACAGTCGCGGGACAGGCGGCGGCAGGGTCCGGCTCCGGGCCGCGCGCGGTCGGGTATGTGCTGGGGATCGTCAAAGCCTACACGACGCGGGTTGGAGAAGGTCCGTTCCCCACTGAGCTTAGCGACGAGATCGGACAGCGTCTTGGCGAGCGAGGTCATGAGTTTGGGACCGTGACAGGCCGTCAGCGTCGCTGCGGATGGTTTGATGCGGCGCTGGTGCGTCAATCCCTGAAAATCTCCGGGGTCGACGGCGTCGCGCTTACCAAGCTCGATGTGCTTGATGGTTTTGACGCGTTGAAGGTTTGCACCGGGTATCGAATTGACGGGCGCGACTACGATTATCTCCCCGCGGGCATGGATAACCAGGCTGCGGCTGAGCCTGTTTATGAGACAATGGAAGGTTGGTCCGGATCAACGGAGAAAGCGCGCTCCTGGGCGGATTTGCCGGCTGCCGCGGTAAAATATGTCCGCCGGATTGAGGAGCTCATCGAAACGCCTGTGGCGCTTGTTTCCACAAGTCCTGAACGGGATGATGTCATCCTGATGCGAGACCCCTTTCAGGACTGATTAAAGATCACGGCGTTTTGAAATGCGCCTTGCTGGAGCACAAACGCGTGATCAGATAAAACGGTATTTATGAAACAGACGAAAAATATCGTTTTTATTGCCGTCGCCGTTATCGGCGTGGCGATTTTCGCTTCTGTTGGGCGCACAAATGCAACCGATACGGCCTATCTCTATGACGGCGAGCCGGAAATTATCGCGGCGACATTTTCCTCAGCATGGTGTTCTTCCTGCAAAATTCTGGAGCCGCGGCTGAGAGATGTTGCGCCTGAATTTGCCGATTCGCCGGTGAAGTTCGTGAAACTTGACTTTACGTTTGGGCAGCGCGGCGAAATTGAGGATCAGGCGCGCGCAGAAGGGCTTGAGGATATTTACCCACAGTATAAGGGCGCAACCGGTTTTACGCTTCTTGTCGATGCTGATACGGGTGAAATTGTCGATAGTCTCACAATAAATCACTCGCCAAAAGCAATGCGTGCGGCGATAGCCCGAGCGCTTGCAGCGGCTCAGTAGCAAGGAAACATTTCGGGTAGGCTTACTGACTGGAACGTTATTGGCGCGTGAGCGCATCAGCGATTATAAATTATCGATAAACAAGGAGATAAAGCCATGATCTTTACACGACGCACCGTGATGGCGTCCACATTGGCTGGCGGCATTGCTATTGCGGCGACTGGCGCTTTGGCCAGAGCGCCGGAGATTTATCTTGATGATGGCGGCTTATTCGGACAGGGTTGGTCCCACGCGGTGGGCGGCCATGATGTTGTCGCCTATCACTCCCTTCAATCTGGCGCAGCCCCTGTCATGGGTTCAGAAGATTTTCGTACGGAGTATAAAGGCGCTTCCTGGATTTTTTCTTCGCAGGAAAACCTAGATGCTTTTGTCGCCGACCCTGACCGATACAGACCACGTTACGGCGGGTACTGCGCATGGGCGATGGCGCGCAATAAATTGGCGAAAGGCGATCCTCGCGTTTGGCATATTAGGGACGGCGAATTATTCCTGAATGTCAGCCCACGGTTCAAAAAAGAATGGCTCGCCAATGTTGAGCGCGACATAACCCGCGCTGATAAGAATTGGCCCGATATCCTGGATCGAAACTAATATTTTAATGTTGCGGAAATGTCGTTTTTTCTTGCGTAAATGATGTTTTCGAGTCACCATTTTAATGTGCCGAGGGGCGTCCCGCCTGTCGCCAGTTGACGACGGTTCGTGCGACGCGCAACTCATGAATGCGTGCTATCGCAGCTACTTTAGCACAATTTGCGTGAGCAATGCGCGCCAGGGAACAAGGGCGTAAGGGACTGAGAAGAACCCTTTGAACCTGATCCGGATCATGCCGGCGTTAGGAACGGTGCATTGCTAATCTGCGAAGGTTAGCACGGGCCTATGGTCCAAGCAGAGCCAATTTCCTCGTCGCCGAATTCCAAAGGCTTGAGCAGCGGCGAGGAGACTGGTCACTTGTAGAATTACGTACTGTATCGTTTTAAGTTTTCATATTTTTCCGTATCAGAATGGATTTAACGTATATCCATCCTGCTGCAATAAAGCGTGTGCGGTCATTGCGGATAGCGCCATTTCCACTCCTGGCGCTAAGTCGGCGGTGTCGACGTCATAGTAAGCCGCGCTTTGACCGCAGACAATAATCCGGGTCTGCTGCGCGACAAGCGCTTCAACCAAGCTGAGGTTGGATTCTGCCTTCGCTGTGACATCCTTCACAGCTTTGCCGTGAATCACGACTGCGAGGTGAATATTTTCAGGATTGACGCCGGCTGCCGCATGCATATTGATAAACCGCGCTGCGGAAGTAAGCGTGCGATTGGCATCGCCTGAGTCTGCTTGCTGTCTTGTATCAAAACTTACATAGAATTTTGTCTCAGCCGGCACTGGCGTTGCGCCGTTAATTTCCGCGACTGGACCAAAGTCTTTAAATAAAGGACCGTTTTTAAACGCGTCTTCGCCTGCGATGGTCGCCGGCGCATAAAATAAAACTGCAGCAATCACCAAAATGCGCATGTTGTCTCTCCTTAGTTTGAACGCGATCATAGGCCAACAATTCTAGTGAGGCCAAATTTGGGAGCTTCTGATTTGCGGACCTTAATTGCGTTTTTAATTTCTTTATTGAGCGCCGTAGACGCTAGCGCCGCCTGTGAAAAGCAAGCCCATTCCGGCAACGCGTATGTTGTGTGCCGATATGATCCGCAAACAGCGGATGTTCGCTTTTTCCTTAATGACGCGGCCGGCGCTCCTTACCGGCATTTCAATCTCGTCAATAACGCGTTGGCCCGGAATGATGAAAAGCTGGTCTTCGCCATGAACGCCGGCATGTATCATAAGGATCGCTCGCCGGTGGGATATTACCGCGAAAATGATCGGGATATCGCGGCACTCAACACCAATGACGGGCCTGGCAATTTTCATCTGAAACCGAATGGCGTCTTTTATGTCGCGCCGGATGGTCGCGCCTTTGTCGAGGAAACAGGGACGTTTCTCAAAATCCGGCAATCGCCGCCCAAATATGCAACTCAATCCGGTCCGATGCTCGTTATCGACGATCGCATACACCCGCGATTTTTACCGCAATCTGACTCTTTAAAGCGCCGGAACGGTGTCGGCGTCACGAAAACGGGCGAGGTTTTTTTCGTTATAACGGATAACCCTGTCCGGTTTTATGATTTTGCCGTATTTTTCCGGGATGAGCTGAAAACGCCGAACGCACTCTATCTCGACGGAACCATCTCTCGCCTTTACGCGCCGGAACTCGGTCGCAATGATCCGGGCGCAGCCATGGGGCCGATTGTTGGCGTCGTTGCGCACTTAGAGTAGGCGCGTTCAAAGTTTAAATAGGCGTTTTGCATTCTCTCCGAGAAAAAGTTCCGTCGTTTTTTCATCAAGCCCTAGGCCTTTAAGACCCTTCAGGCATTGGCTTGGAGAGAGCATTGGCCAGTTGGTGCCGAACATGATCCGCGTCTTGCCTTCGTTTTTTAAAAGCTGAACAAAACTCGGCGGCAGGCGGTGAAGGGCGTATGCCGAGGTGTCGACATAAAAACTGGGAAATTTATGCAGAAGCGAGGCGACTTCGTCGATCCAGGGAAAGCCGACATGACCGCCGACAACAACAAGTTCAGGAAAATCCAGCAAGACATCTTCAAGATAAGGGATAAGCCTTCCGTATTCAGATGTTTTAAGCGGGCCCGTATGGCCGATCTGGGTGCAGAAGGGCAGCCCCTCGTCAATACAGGCCGCATAGATGGGGTAGAACCTCCGGTCATTTGGCGGCAGGCTCCAAAGCCACGGCAATACGCGAACGCCGACAAAGCCTTCTTTGGCGCGGGCGCGGATTTCACGCACGGCGCCCATTGGATTTTCCAGGTTAACACTCATAACCGGTTTCAGACGCCCGTCGGATTGATGCGCGTTCGCCAGCGTTTCGTCATTGGTCACGAGCGCGCCTGTCGGACCGGTCCAGGCTGAGATCAGGCCTGTCGCAACGCCTGCTTCATCCATAGCGGCGAGCGTCGTCTTTACAGTCGGCAGAGTGTTGCTGAGATCTTGACCGGTCCACCGAAGTAAAGGCGCAAGCCATGGTTCTGCAGCGAGTTTGCGCGTCGTTATCTGCATCCAGGCGTCTATGACAGTCGCCATGATCAAAACCTCCCTTTTTTAGTTATAAAAAGGTAGGCCCTTCAAATGTCGACCGGCAAGAGCGCGTTGCAGCGCGCCGTGCGCTCTTCGAGGTTGAGCAATCGCCGTCAGCCTTCTTCCGGCGCCAGCTTGTCCTGGGTTTTGAGTTCGAAATCGCTGGCGTCGTGGCGTTCAAGGAGCTGCTCGGAAGGCTCGCCCCAGCCTTTGTTGACAATCCGCCCACGCTTCGCCGCCGGGCGCGCGCCAATCGCCTTCGCCCAACGCTGGACGTTCTCATAGCTTTCGACCTGCAGGAATTCGCCCGCCTCATAAAGCTTGCCGAGCGCGAGCCCGCCATACCAGGGCCAGATCGCCATATCGGCAATCGTATATTCGGCCCCGGCGATATATTCATTATCCGTGAGCTGACGATCAAGAACGTCCATCTGGCGTTTGACCTCCATTGCGTAGCGGTTGATTGGGTATTCGTATTTCTCCGGCGCATAGGCGTAGAAATGCCCGAAGCCGCCGCCGAGGAAGGGCGCCGAGCCCATCTGCCAGAAGAGCCAGTTCAGCGTTTCCGTCCGCGCCGCGCCGCTCGCCGGCAGGAACGCGCCGAACTTTTCAGCCAGATGCAGAAGGATTGAGGCGGACTCAAAGACCCGCACCGGTTCCGCGCCGGACCGATCGAGCAGCGCGGGAATTTTCGAGTTCGGATTGACGCTGACAAAGCCGGAAGAGAACTGGTCGCCTTCCTGAATGTTGATCAGCCAGGCGTCATATTCAGCGCCCTTATGACCCGCCTCCAGCAGCTCCTCGAACATGACCGTCGCTTTGACGCCGTTGGGCGTCGCGAGAGAGTAGAGCTGAAAGGCATGCTCCCCGACAGGCAGGTCTTTCTCGTGGGTCGGCCCGGCGATCGGCCTGTTGATATTGGCGAACTGGCCGCCGCTTTCGGCGTCCCATGTCCAGACTTTCGGCGGGGTGTAGGTTGGATCGGTCATGACGGCGTCCCTGTGGCTTGCAGTTTTTTCGTATCCCTATGTAAGACGGCGCACAGAGATTGGGCCTCACGTCTGCGCGAGCGCCTTATGCAAAAACCCAACGATAAGCGATATAGCAAGACAGCCAAACCGTTGCGTAGAGACAAAAATATCCGCCGTTGCCGTGAACGAACTTCATAATTTCCGCCCGCCCCTGAGCGTTGCGGGCAAGAAATCTCAGAAAAAGGATCGCCCCGGTAATGCCGCCGAAGCCTGAAACGAGGAAGAGGCCGTCGATAATCCGCGACAGCGCGGACGCGCCCTCCGACAAGAGACTGGAGACGGGCAGGAAAGAAGCGATGCAGAACGCAAAGGTCACCGGCGCCGCCAGCGCCCAGAGGACTGCCTGATTGATGTCGCGTCTCAGGCTTGTCTGGTTTGATACAGATTTATTCTTTCCCGCTTCTTGAGGGATGTCGGTATTCTGCGCGTCCATAACATCTTACCTTTCACTAACGCACATCAATACGACCGCATCATCGGAGCAGATGCGGTACAGCTTGTCGCGGCCGCGTCGGGCGGGCCCGACCGCTGATCGCGTTTCCGCGTCAGTTGCGAGCAAGGGCCTAATCAGCTAAATATTGAATTTCCGAGGGGCGCGGGACGCCGTCCGCTGAGATCCGGTAGAGCGCGAAGTCGCGCCAAAGGCAGCCGGAGCACCCTTTGAACCTGATCGGTTAAGACCGGCGTAGGGACGGAGTTCAGTGCAAGCCCGCCTTCCAACGTCGGACGAACCGAAGCCAAAGGAGCGTCCGTCATGACTAGTATTCAAAGAACAATAGCAGCGGGTCTTGCCGCAGCTGCTGTGCTGTCTGCCCCGGTTCGAGCTGAAGACGCCGGCCGTCAGGTCATCGTGCCGGACGCGTGGAAGAGCTCTTACGAGAGCCTGCACTACGCCCCGGCCGTGCGCGCCGGCGACTGGCTGATCCTCTCCGGCGTTGTCGCGGGGCTCGCGCCCGACGAAACGGCCGTTGATCAGGAAGCGGCGTTCGCGCGCGCCTTCGACGCCATCGGCGTTATCTTGAGCGAGGCCGGCGCCGACTGGGACGATGTTGTCGAGATCATCACCTATCACACAGACATGCCCGCGCAGATCGCGACCTTCGGCGAGGTTAAGGACCGCTACCTTAAAGAGCCTTATCCCGCCTGGACGGCGATCGACATCGACCGGCTCTATCCCGACCGCGGGATCGTGGAGATTAAGGTCACCGCTTACATGGGCGATTAGACGCCCGTCACTCCGGCAAGCTTTTTTAAAGGCGAAACTCATGAACAAACACACCCCGCAGTCTGAATTCAAAACGCCGGAAGTCACGACCGGGCCGTTGCCGTCGTCTCGCAAGACTTACGTTGCAGGCGATCAGTACCCGGACATCCGCGTGCCGGTGCGGGAGATCGATCTGCATCCGACCGCGAATGAGCCGCCGGTGCCCGTCTACGACACCTCCGGGCCTTACACCGATCCGGATGTGACGATCGACGTTGAAAAGGGCCTCGCGCGCACGCGCACGGCGTGGATCAAGGAGCGGGGGCATATCGAGGAATATGACGGCCGCGACGTCAAGCCGGAGGATAATGGCGGCGCCAGCGGAAAATATCTCGCGCGCGAGTTTCCGGTGAAGCACCGTCCCCTGCGCGGCGATGGTTCCGGTCCAGTCACGCAACTCGAATACGCGCGCGCCGGCGTCATCACCCGAGAGATGGAGTTCATCGCCATCCGCGAAAATCTCGGCCGCAAGAAGATGCTCGACGGCGCGGAAGAACGCGTCGCCCTCGGCGAAAGCTTCGGCGCCGACATTCCGCCCTTCATCACGCCGGAATTCGTGCGCGACGAGGTGGCGCGCGGGCGCGCGGTCATCCCGTCGAACATCAACCACCCGGAGCTCGAGCCGCAGATCATCGGGCGCAACTTCCTCGTCAAGATCAACGCCAATATCGGCAACTCCGCCGTCGCGTCGTCGGTTGAGGAAGAAGTCGACAAAATGGTCTGGGCGACGCGCTGGGGCGCCGACAACGTCATGGACCTGTCGACCGGCCGCAACATTCACAACACCCGCGAATGGATCATCCGCAATTCGCCGGTCCCCATCGGCACGGTGCCGATCTATCAGGCGCTGGAGAAAGTGAACGGCGTCGCAGAAGACTTAACGTGGGAGGTCTATCGCGACACGCTGATCGAACAGTGCGAGCAGGGCGTCGACTATTTCACGATCCACGCCGGCGTGCGCCTGCCTTACATTCACTTAACGGCCGAGCGCGTCACCGGCATCGTCTCCCGCGGCGGATCGATCATGGCGAAATGGTGCCTCGCCCACCATCGCGAAAGCTTTCTCTATACGAACTTTGCTGAAATCTGCGAAATCATGAGGCGCTATGACGTGACGTTCTCGCTCGGCGACGGCCTGCGTCCCGGCTCTGTCGCCGACGCCAACGACCGCGCGCAGTTTGCCGAGCTTGAAACCCTCGGCGAGCTGACGAAGATCGCCTGGGACCATGGCTGCCAGGTCATGATCGAGGGGCCGGGTCATGTGCCCATGCACAAGATCAAGGTGAATATGGAAAAACAGCTCCGCGAATGCGGGGAGGCGCCGTTCTATACGCTGGGGCCCCTCACCACAGACATTGCGCCAGGCTACGACCACATCACGTCGGGCATCGGCGCGGCGATGATCGGCTGGTTCGGCACGGCGATGCTCTGCTATGTGACGCCCAAGGAGCATTTAGGGCTACCCGACCGTGACGACGTCAAAGTCGGCGTCGTCACCTACAAGCTCGCGGCGCACGCGGCGGACCTCGCCAAGGGCCACCCGGCGGCGCAGCTGCGCGACGACGCGCTCTCCCGCGCGCGCTTCGAGTTCCGCTGGGAGGACCAGTTCAACCTCGCCCTCGACCCCGAAACCGCGCGCGACTTCCACGACCAGACCCTGCCGAAAGAGGCCCACAAGGTCGCCCATTTCTGCTCCATGTGCGGGCCGAAATTCTGCTCCATGAAAATCACGCAGGAAGTACGGGACTATGCGGACGGGCTTTCGGACAATGAGAAGAAAGACCTCGAACGCGCAACGGAGGAAGTCCGCGCCGGTATGGAAGGGATGTCAGAGAAGTATAAAGAGATGGGCTCGGCGCTTTATTTGGAAGAAGACGCTGTGAAGAAGGCGAATGAGGGGTTGTGAGGAAAATGCGCGCCATAAAGCTTAACACCTATGGCGCGCACAAATGTCGGCTACTGTTTCTCGTCAGAGATGGCTAGGACTTGCATGATAGTTTCAGTGTAGGTTGCCAACCCTTCATAAGCACCAACGCTTCGGCCCATTACATAGGGGTCGCTACTGTGCGACCTGAACTGTCGAACAGCGTGATAAACAAATTGCTCTTCGCGAAAAATGTCAGGATAGAAAATAGCGAAATCGTTATTCTCATCTATATCAACAAAAGCTGAGAGCGCAGCCATCATGGGGAATAAAATTCCGGGTGCTACCCAATCAACTTTCTTGTTTTCATCGCGACGTACAGCTCTACCTTTTTTTGTTTCTTCAAAGAGTTTATGGCCGTTCCACGCATCCGCTGATGAGTAGTGATCGTATTCTTGCCAAATATATGGTGCGATACTGACTGTAAACTCGTACCTTTTTCGAGCAAGTTCGCGTTCCTCACCGGGATGTTCCGCGTCATGCATAACGCGATACCATTCGGCAAATTCTTGAAAACACTTCTCTTTGTTCTTGTACGGCCGCAAAATTTCCGCGTCGAATTTTGATGGCCTCAAATCCGCTGGCATTACCAATCTACAAAGCTGGATTATCAGTTTCGTATCTACAGCGTTTTCGCTTTCATCAGTTTCCGATGTTGTAATGGGCAACTTCAGAATTTTTTTGAATCGTTTGGCTAGATCGTCGAGTACGCCGCGCGCGCCAGCTTGCGAGATGCTTTTCACTGCAGTCGCAGAATTTCGAGCTATTGCGGTTTCCGTAATAGAGGATGTGTCGGGATCAACATTTATCTCGGCCCGGATATGGAAGTCCGGATCGAAAAGCGTTGTCCCGTTACCACCAAACATTTCATTTAGATAGCCGTTAATTTCGCCTTGTGTTTGTGCGCCATTTATGAGGCTAGCATCGGTTAACACTGCTACTTTATTTTTGTCGTCAAACTCTAAATTTGAACAACAAATCGTAAGGCCGGAGTTTCGATTGACGAAACGATCAGGCTCTTCAACCAACGTCTTTCGGATCGCTCGGTGAACTTGGTTTCGTTTTCTAGGATTATGCTCTGCAATATATTCTCGCAGATTTAATCCAGTTTCCAACTTCGAAACTTCTGTAATTGGAAGGTTTGCGAAATAGGTTTGAACCCCGGCGTCTTTTTCTTCAGGAGCCGTTAGGTTTCTGATTGTTTGGTAAGAAATTCGCACAGTTTTGGGTGTGCGGCGCCCATGCTTAATGGTTGCCATATTGGCCTCTCTATATTGGTTCAGGCTTTAACGAGTCGACGACCCTTCGTCACTCAACGCCTCGAACAATGGATTCGAATTACACGCATTTTCCGTGATGTCAAATCGCCTTGGTTTATGACAACCGGTTTGTGACGAGCAGTGCATTCCATGCTAACCCCGCCCCATGACCAACCAAAGAGAATTCGACGTCATTGTCTGGGGCGCTACCGGCTTCACCGGGCGGCTTGTGGCGGAATATCTGAACGAGCGCCACGGGACTGAGAGTAACGTCCGCTGGGCCATGGCCGGACGGAACGCAGGGAAGCTGGGCGAGGTTGCAGAATTGATCGGCGCGGGGCGCGTCGACCTCGTCACTGGCGACGCCGCCGATCCGAAATCCCTTGGCGAAATGGCGCGGCGCGCCAAGGCGGTCATCACCACGGTCGGGCCATATCAGAAATATGGCGAGCCTTTGGTGGAGGCCTGCGTCGCCGCCGGAACGGATTATGTCGACCTCTCCGGCGAGTCGCCCTTCATGCGCCGGATGATCGATCAGTATTCGGAACAAGCGAGAGCAACCGGCGCGCGCATCGTTCATTCCTGCGGCTTTGATTCAATCCCGTTCGATCTCGGCGTTTATTATGTGCAAGGATTGGCCAAAGAAAAATTCGGGGCCCCCGCGCATGAGGTGAAAGGCCGCGTCATGGCCGCGAAGGGCGGGGCTTCCGGCGGGACGGTGGCGTCGGCGCTCGCGACGCTTGAAAATATCAGCGACCCGTTCGTGCGCCGCGTGATGCGCGACATTTATTCCCTCGCGCCGGACGATACCGTGAAACGCCCGCGCCAGCCGGACGGGAACACGCCCTATTACGACCGCGACGCCCGCAAATGGGTCGCGCCGTTCATCATGGCGGCGATCAACGCGCGCAACGTCCATCGCTCCAACATGCTGATGAACTACGCCTGGGGCGAGGACTTCAAGTATTCGGAGATGATGGCCGCGCCCAACGCGCCGGCGGGGTTCGCGATTGCGGGCGGGCTCGGCGGTTTCGCCGGCGCGCTCGCCTTTCCGCCGACCCGCGCGCTCTTGAAAAACACCGTCCTGCCGTCGCCGGGCGAGGGGCCGAAGAAGGAAAAACGCGAAGCGGGCTTTTACAAAATCCTTTTCATCGCCAAGAATAAAGACGGGCAAACGGTCAAAGCGATGGTCAAAGGCGACCGCGATCCCGGTTACGGCTCAACGTCGAAACTGATCGCGGAAGCTGCGCTTTGTCTCGCATTCGACGTTTCCCGCGAGGAAACGCCGGGCGGCGTCTGGACGCCCGCCGCCGCCATGGGCGAAAAACTGATCGCGCGGCTGGCCGAGAATGCGGGGCTGACTTTCGAGCCGGCCTCATGACCGCTGCAACTATTGCCGTACGCTTAGTTTCCGCCGGCGACATTGCGGTGTTATACCATATCGCGCCGGAGGTCTTTGACGATCCGATCATCCCGTCCTCGGCGGAGGCGTTCCTGAAAGATCCAAACGCGTTTCTTGTTGTGGCTGTCGATACGGCGAAAGGCGATCTCGTCATCGGTTTCGCTTCGGCCATGGCGCATATCCATCCGGACAAGGAACGCCCTGAACTCTGGATCAACGAAGTCGGCGTCGCGCCGGCCTATCATCGCCGGGGCGTCGGCAAGGCGATCTTGAAAACGCTCTTTGAAGAAGCGCGCAAAGCCGGCTGCGCGCTCGCCTGGGTGGCGACAGACGACGATAACAAAGCCGCGCTTGCGCTTTACAACGCGGCTGGCGGCAAGCCGCCGGAACGCCAAATCCATATCGATTTTGATTTGATAAAAGACGCATGAGCGCTTTGCACTGCGTGTCGCTGTCTATCAGGTCAGTCTTTTCTTGGCGCCAATAGGAACGCATCGCGCTTCGGCTCGCCGCGCACGCGATTTGACAGAATATAGGAAACCGGCACAGCGACGAGGCCCGCATAAGCGTGGACCGGATTGTCGCCAGCGATAAGATGCGCCGCTGTCGCAGCGATCGTGTTCAAAAAATAGGCCCCGTAAGCGATGTCTTTGAGATTGCGCCAGCGGTTCGCTAAAATGACGATCAAAGCACCGAGCTTCAAATAGGCGAGCGGGTAAACAATGTAAGTCGGGTAGCCGAAGCGCTCGAAGAAGCCGGCGAAGGTCTCATGCTGTGCGTGATAGCCTACGATCGCCATCAACATCAAAAGCGCCATGACCAGCGTCGCCGTCCAGTAAATAGTCTTTTCGATGATCGCCATCACTGCAACGCCTTAATATCTTCCGCCATAGCGAAATTCTTCGAGGCGTCGTTTGGCGCGCGCTCGCGCCCGGCTGATTATATAAAGGCCAAGCAGCGTCACCAACGTTTCCGCCGATAGCGCACTATAGTTTATATCATTGTCGAGGTCCCTCGGAGGAAGGTTCGCAAACTGAACAACAGTGGCGCTAAGACCTTCCTGATGATCAAAAGGGTCTTCAATCAGCGTGTCGACTTGCTCATCCTCTGAAGAGCAAACGCAACCATTTTCAACTAACTCTGTTTGCGCAGCCGAGGGGAGCGATTCAGGGGCGTTGTCCTGCGCTATAGAACTTTCAGCGTTCAGTTCGTTTTCATTTTCATTCTGCAAAGAAGTTTCCGGCGCGCTGTCGGCTGCTCTTCCATCGGATGGCTCTTCCTGCTGCGCTTCAGGTTCAGGTTCAGGTTCAGGTTCAGGTTCAGGCGAGGCTGGCGCTGGCGAATTTGCTTCTGTTGCAGGAGGGCTCGTGTCGTCCTGCGTAGTCTCTATCGGCGCATCCTCTGCGTTCGTGACCTCATCGAATTGCGTTGTTGCGTCAGAATTTTCGATTTCGTCTATGGTGTTTTGGGCGCCGTCCGGTTGCAAATCGGCGCCGGTCGCATCTGACTGATCAGGGACAGGATTAATCTCAGATTCGGGAATTTCGATCGCTGGCGGCGTGTCTTCCGCTTCGATCTGAGGAACAGCTTCGTCTGATCTGTCGCCTGTTTCTTCTGGCGGATTAGCATCGCCAGGCTCCGGCATTGCTTCAGAGGCTTCCTTTGCTTCCGCCGTGTCGTCATTAATGATCCTGTCGGCAAAATCCCTGACAGCATCCACAGCGCCTGTCTCGTTTGCGACGGCGACGCCGCCTGCGCCGGTAACAATGGCGCCTGTGCCCTGTTGACCAACTTCGCCGGGGTCTCTGCGGCCGGCTCGGCGCATGTCGTTCAAAGTTGCGCCGGCGTTTGGCGGGGCGTCTCGGTCCTCAAGAATAGCGTCAATGAGATCGACCATTTCCTGGTTGACCACGCCGGTTTGCTCCAGCGCGTTTTCACGCTGGAAATCAAAGACCGCGCGTTCGGTTCGTACGCCGAAACTGCCGTCAATGCCGCCGGTGTCGTATCCGAGCATGCTGAGACGTTCCTGCAGAATTCGAACGTCTCCGCCGCGGTCGCCTAATTGTAATACGCCGTCTTCGTTGCCGCCGCCATCGTCAAGAATGCGTTGCGGATTTTCAAACAGCGCCAGAACCCGGGCTGTCCATTCCCGACGTTCACCTTCATGGTTTGCTCTTGCGTGGTGATTTGGATTGCCGAGATTAATGGCGCGCGATACTGCAGACGCATTGTTTTCATCTGCATACTGTAAAATTCCGTTCTCTTTGAAGAAGGCGCAAGCCACGAGAACAGAATTGCGTAAGTCTTTTGTGACAAGGTCTGGCTTGTTTTCCAAATCCAGGCCGGTCAGTTCGCCGAAATGTCGATAGTTCGCGCGGCCGGTCAGTTGGATCATGCCGCGGCCGCGATACCGCCAGCCGTCGCCAGACGCTTCGTCGCCATTACCAATCCGGTTGGCGTAGACACGGTTTGCAATCTTTTTAGGCTTTCCTGCAAAACGCCTAGCCTCAGCCCGCCCGCCGGGAAACCTTCGGGCGTGGAACCGCATCAACGTGTCGGTGCTGTAGCGAAGATTTTCCTCGTCAGCGGTAAAGCCGGCCGTTTCAACGATGCACTGCCCAAGAAAGTGCGCCATTCGCAACGGCGTATCGATGTCATATTTCTTGAATGTGTTCCAGGAACGCAAAATGGCAGATATGTACCGCGCTTCCTTGGTGAACTGATCAAGACGCCAGAAACTGCGCGGCTTCCCGCGCAGTAACGCCAACAAGGCCTGCTTGTTGATATCGCGAATATCCTTGATGTTAAAAAAACGCGCCACCATACCCCCGCATCGGCGTTACGAGAGTTTAAACATTAATGACCGGCTTTCAAACCGAAATTCGCAAGAATATTGGGTTGCAACTCGCGCTTATTCCGCCGCCTGGGTGACGCCGACAGCCAAAGTTGCCGCAGCGCTAGCTTTCTGGCCGGTGAGCACAACAGCCTCTTTGCGGATAAACTGCGGCAGACGCACCCTGGCGTCCTTGCGGCGGGGTAAGGTGGCGCAGGCGACGGTGCCTTTTTTTGGCTGACTGGCGAGCGCCAGAATGCCGCCTTGCATCTCCATTAGCGATTTTGACAGCGCCAGCCCAAGGCCGGCCCCGGCGCCGTTCTTGGCGAAATTATTATCGGCCAGCGCAAACGGAGCTCCCAGTTTTTTCATCTGCGCGCGATCCATTCCAGCTCCGGAGTCGGCGACAATGATAGTAACGCCGTCAAGATCGGCTTCTGCGGTGAGAGTGACTTCGCCGCCTTCGGGCGTGAATTTGATCGCATTAGAAAGAAGATTGAGCGCAACTTGTTTAATGGCGCGCGCATCCGCCCAAACCGGCGGCGCATGGCCTACAGAGGCTGTCAGCTTCACGCCGGAATCGCTTGCGCGCTTGGCGACAAGACGAACGCTTTCATGCAGCGCTTTTTCCAACGGCACGCTTTTGGGTTCAAGTTTAAGACGTCCAGCCTCGATCTTAGACATATCAAGAATGTCGTCGATCAACTCAAGAAGGTGGCGCCCGCTGGAAAGGATATCGCCGATATACTCCTTGTACTTTGGATCGCCCACAGGTCCGTAAAGTTCAGACTGCATGACTTCCGAGAAGCCGTTGATTGCATTCAGCGGCGTTCGAAGTTCATGGCTCATATTGGCGAGGAACTCGCTTTTCGAACGATTGGCTTCTTCAGCACGATACTTTTCATACTGATATTTTTGCATCGTGTCAGAGAGGTCGCGCCGCGAAACCTCAAGGTCTTCGACTGTTTTCTGCAGCTCACGTTCTTTTTTCTTTTGTGCGCTGGCGCGTCGTTTAAGATCCGTCACATCGCTCGCAACACAGACTGTGCCGCCTTCGCCTGTTCGCCGCCTTGAGATATGGGCCCAGCGACCATCCGGCAGCGCAATTTCCGCAGCATCGGGACTGTCATCGGCTAAGGGACTGAATTGCGCTCTTAAAACATCGCCTGCAGCGCCGGCGCACGCTGCTAATTCGTCAGCGCTGAGGCCGGGCTTCATTAACTTAGTATGAATGCGGAAGGTTTTTGCAAACCGCCTGTTGGCGACGGCGAGCCGCCCGCTAGCGTCCCAAAGCACAAACGCATCCGGGATCGTTTCAATCGCGTCTCGCAGCCTCGTTTCAGCAAGGGCGGCGCCGGGGGTGAGGGCGCGCGCGCCGGACAAATCGAAAGCGACCCCGGCGCGTTCAAAGCGCGTTGCATTGGCGGCGGTGCGCAAATAGGTGCGCGCCCAGGCGCCCGCCGGATCGCGAAAGCGAACAAGCCCTTCGGCAACGCCGGAGGGCTCGCCGCAAAAAACCGCGAGCGCAGTGCGCAAATCTTCCGGATGCACAATCGCAGAGATCTCCCGAAGAGTGAAACGACGGTCCCGCGCGCCAAGGCCGATCGATTGCAGGAGCGCTTTTGTCAAATGCACGCTGCGATCCTTACTGTCATAGAACCAGGGACTGCAGCGTCCGCCGGCGAGCGCTGCTTTTAAGTCGGTCAGGCTTGTCAGCGCATGAGCTGCGTTTTGGGCGGCGCGACTTTGACGGATAAAGGCCGCCATAAGCGAGATCACAACCACACTCAGAGCGAGAAGAATAACACTGAGCGCGATCCAGGCGGGGGGGCGGTCGTAGAGGTCGCGGGCAGGCCCGGCCGCAAGCAGCGACTCGCCGTTGTCGAGCGGGCGCCAAGCGATTGCGATGTCTCCGCCAGGCAAATCAAGAATGGCGTCGCCGCGGGCGTCCAGGGTCAATCCGTGCAGCGCCTCTGCGGGAAGTTGAATGACATCAGTTCGGCCGGCCGTTGTTAAAATATCCCCATCGGCGGAAAGGTGATAGAGCGCGCCATAACCGCCGGGGGCCGCGCCGCTCAAGACAACGCGCGCCGGCGCGCCGGTCATGATCGCAATATTCATAGAGGCGGCCGCATCGCTGGCGGCTCGATCAAGGCGCAATTGGGTTTCTGTTCGCCGCGACGCGGCGGTTTCATTCATGTCAAAAATGAGAAGGACGGCCAAAATCGCGATAAAGGCGCCAGTCAGTAAGGATAGGCGTCGCGGCGACAGCGCATCAATGCGCTCAGCGAGATCAAGGCCTGGATTATGCTCGGGTTCCTTGCCCATATTCCCGTTTGCCGCTCGGTTGGAATTTGCCGGAAAAAAATCAACTTACTAGCAAAGCCGCATGCGCAACGCCATGGCGTGTGTTTACGTTTTGTAAACTATTCTGCTTCGTTGCGCGCTGTCACCTGAGAATCAAACGGTGAGTAAAATTTTGCCGGCGTTTCCTGTCTGCGCAGATGAGATTGCTCACTGGACATCTCGCTTCCGAAATAGAGCAAGATTTTCCGTATTCGATTTCTGACGTATAAATAGGTCCTCGTTGAGCCCGCGCTGAACATTTTTCTGTTTTGGTCAGGATTGTGTGATCGCGATGTCCTTGTCCGGGGCCGCTGTCCCAGCTAACGACGGCGCATGAAACATTTTCTGAATACCGCTGACTGGTCCCGACCCGAGCTTCAGGCCATCATCGACGACGCCCGGACCCTTAAGGCCGCACCGATGGGCGACGCGCTGAGCGGCAAGACAATCGCATTGCTTTTTCTTAATAATTCGCTGCGCACGCGGACCTCATTTGACGTAGGCGCGCGTCAGCTTGGCGGCCATGCGGTGGTGCTGTCTCCTTCCGGGGGCATGTGGCCGCTCGAGTTTGAAGACGGCGCGGTTATGGACGGCGAAGCCGAGGAGCATGTGAAGGAGGCCGCGAGCGTCCTGTCGCGCTATTGCGATCTAATTGGCGTCAGGGCGTTCCCGAAATTTGAGAACTGGAAGGAGGACCGCAAGGACAAGATCCTCAACGCCTTTGCGAAATACTCCGAAGTCCCCGTCATCAATATGGAGACGATCACCCATCCCTGTCAGGAGATGGCCCATGTGATGGCGCTTCAGGAGCGGTTCGAAAAGGACGGTCGCGGCGCCCTTGACGGCAAGAAGTTCCTCCTCACCTGGACCTATCACCCCAAACCCCTCAACACGGCGGTCGCCAACTCCGCGCTGATGATCGCCGCCAAGTTCGGGATGCAGCCGACGCTGCTGTGCCCGACCGAGGAGTTCCTCCTTGATCCGCGCTATATGGATCAGGCGCGCAGCGACGCAAAAGCAAACGGTTTTGACGTAACCGTCACTCATAACATCGCGGAAGCCTATGACGGCGCCGAGGTCGTTTACGCCAAAAGCTGGGGCGCGATTCCCTATTTCGGCGACTGGGCGCCGGAAAAAGCGATCCGCGATCAATATAAACACTTCATCGTCGATGAAGAGAAAATAGCGCATACGGAGAATGCGCTTGTCTCTCACTGCCTGCCCATGCGCCGCAATGTGAAAATGACAGATGCGGTCTTCGACGGACCAAATTGCATCGCTTATGAAGAAGCCGAAAACCGCCTGCATGTGCAAAAATCGATCATGAAGGCGTTGGTGGGCTAACGATGACAACGACTTCCACCCGCGAAACTATCGTCCAGCTCCTGTCTAACATGTCGGACGGGAAGGAGATCCGTTCGTACCTTCAGCGCTTCTCCGAGGTCGACCGGACACGCTTTGCGGTGATCAAGATCGGCGGAGCGATCCTCGCTGAGCAGCTGGAAGAGACCGCCTCTGCGCTTGCCTTTTTGCATACGGTCGGGTTGACGCCGATCGTGCTTCATGGCGGCGGGCCACAGCTCGACGTGACGCTGAAAGAACGCAAGATCGAGACCAATAAGATCGACGGTCTTCGTGTTACCGATGCGGCGACGCTTGATGCGGCGCGCGACGTCTTTATCGCTGAGAATATCAAGCTGGTCGAAGCGATCCGCGCGCAGGGCACAGCCGCCCACTCGCTGACGACTGGCGCCATCGAGGCTGACTATCTTGATCAAAAGCAATACGGCTTTGTCGGCGAGCCCACGGGCGTGCGTCTTGAGCTGATCGATTCCATCGTCAAATCCGGCGCCATCCCGATCCTGACCTGTCTGGGGCTTGCCCCCGGCGGGCAGCTTGTAAATGTGAACGCCGACAGCGCGACGCGCGCCCTTGTCCATGCGTTGCAGCCGATGAAGATTATTTTTCTGGCTGGTGTCGGCGGATTGCTGGATGCAGAAGGCGCCGTCATCCATTCCATCAACCTCGCTTCCGATTACGATGATCTCATGGGGTCGGCCCATGTGGAAGGCGGCATGCGCCTGAAGCTGCAGGAAATTAAACGCCTGCTTGACGATGCGCCGCTCTCCTCTTCGGTTTCGATCACGACACCGGCTGGCCTCGTGCGCGAACTTTTTACCCATGGCGGTTCGGGCACGCTGATCCGCAAGGGTGAAATTATTAATCATTACACAGATAAAAAAGAAGTTGACGGTTCCCGCGCGACAGCGCTCGTTGAAAACGCTTTTGCCCGCACGCTGGTCAAAGACTGGTGGGGCGGCGTCGAAATTTCAGCTGCTTATGTTTCGGACAGCTACCGCGCCGCGGCGCTGCTCTCCAAAGTGACGACGCAAGACGGCGAGAGGTTTGACTATCTCGACAAATTTGCCGTGCTCGAAGACGCCCGAGGGGAGGGTCTCGCCCGCACCGTGTGGCGGCGCTTCAGTGCGGATATTCCGGCGGTTTTCTGGCGCTCGCGCACGGAAAACGGGTTCAACGCCTTTTACGGGAGCGTGGCCGACGGCTCCGTCAAGCGCGGGCCTTGGACCGTCTACTGGATGGGCGAAACAGAGTTTGCGCGGATCGCTGCAATCGTCGATCATGTCGCCGAGATGAAACCGAGTTTCGAAGGCGACTGAACATGCCTGAACCCTTTTTGATCGGCCTCGTCGGCGCGCGGGGACATACGGGTCGCGAGCTTATCCGGCTTATTGCCGGGCATCCGGAGCTGATGCTGGCTTATGCTGTCAGCCGCGAATTCGCCGGCCGCCGCGTGGCGACGGTGGCGCCTGAGGACCAGGACGAGTGCATTTTTGAAGCGCTTGACCCTGAGGAGATCGCGCGTCGGCGCGCCGATGTGGTCATTCTCGCGGCTCCGGACGGCGCCGCTGCGCCCTATGTGGAGGCGATTGAGCGTGAGGCCGCTCATCGCATTATCATCGACCTGTCTGCCGATTACCGGTTCAATGACGCCTGGGCGTACGGCCTGCCGGAACTCCATCGCGAAAAGACTGTCGGGGCTAAACGCATCGCCAATCCGGGCTGTTATGCAACGGCGGTGCAGCTCGCTATTGCGCCATTGCTTTCACATCTGGGCGGAACGCCGGTTGCGTTCGGAGTCTCAGGGTATTCCGGCGCCGGCTCGAAACCGAACCCGCGCAATGATGTGGAGCGTCTGAAAGACAACCTCATTCCTTACAAGCTTGTCGGTCATAACCATGAACGCGAAGCGACACGCCACCTCGGAACCCCGGTGCGATTCATGCCCCATGTGCATCCTGCGTTTCGCGGCATTCTAGTGACGGCACATATTCCGCTTAAGGATCAATTATCTCTTGACGAAATCAAAAACCTCTTTATAAAGAAATATGGAGACGAGCCATTGATCTCAGTCCGGGACGAAAGCCCAGAGCTTCGGGACGGATCCAATCAAAACGGCGTTATAGTTGGCGGTTTCGCGCTCAGCGAAGACGGTTCTTCTGCGGCGGTGATTGCGGCGGAGGATAACCTTCTCAAAGGCGCCGCCGTGCAGGCGATCCAGAACACCAATCTGGCGCTTGGCCTACATGAAATGACAGGACTATCAATCTGACGCCAGTCAAGTTGACGACATAAGGAATACGGGCCGAATGGCGACCCAGGAGAGCGGATTTTTAGTAGAAGCGGCCACCTATCTTGGCGCCGCCGCCATTGCCGTTCCGATCTTCAATCGCTTTAAGCTCGGCTCAATTCTTGGATATCTCGCGGCCGGCGTCGCGGTCGGCCCTTTTGGCTTGAAGCTTCTGCAGCAGGAAGAGGGCGTCTTTCACATCGCCGAACTGGGCGTGGTGCTCTTTCTTTTCGTTATTGGTCTGGAGTTATCGCTATCGCGCCTCTGGTCCATGCGCGGGCAGATTTTCGGACTGGGCGCCGCGCAGATGGGGATTACGGGCGCTGTCATTGCCGGGATTTTTATCGCCGCCGGCGTTCTGCCTACGGAGGCTGCGATTATCGCAGGGTTGTCCTTTGCTTTCTCGTCAACGGCCTTCGCTCTCCAGCTGTTGAAAGACCGGAGCGAGATCAACACCGAGTACGGTAAGCGATCGTTCTCAATTCTGTTGTTCCAGGATCTCGCGGTCATCCCATTGCTGGCGGCGATCCCATTTCTCGCAGGCGGCGCGGATATGGAACGCGCAGGACTGGATGCGGTCTTCAAAGCAATTGGCGTGATCGCAACACTTGTTGTGCTCGGGCTTTATGTGCTCGACCGGGTGTTGCGGATGGTCGCAAACTCCGGCTCGCGCGAAGCGTTTGCAGCGACTGCCTTGCTTATCGTCGCGCTGACGGCGCTTTCCGTGCAGTGGGCCGGTCTCTCCATGGCGCTGGGCGCTTTCCTTGCAGGCGTGTTGCTCGCTGACTCATCTTACAAGCACCAGATCGAAGCGGACATCGAACCTTTTCGCGGGTTGTTGCTCGGGCTTTTCTTTATCTCAATCGGAATGCGGCTTGATCTTGGCGTGATCGCTGAGAATTGGTGGGTTGTTCTTTGCGGCGCCTCAGGGCTCGTTCTTTTGAAAATCGCTATTTTGTACGCAGTTACCCGGACTGCCGGCGCTCGCCATGAGAACGCTCTAAAAACCGCCGTTGTTTTAAGCCAGGGCGGGGAATTCGCTTTTGTCGTTATCAGCCTGGGGCTCGGTTCAGGCCTCTTCACGAATGGCGCTTCAACATTGATGTCGGCAATCATCACCATATCGATGGTGTCCACGCCGCCGCTTCTTATTCTTGCGCATCGTCTGACACGCAATGACAGCCATGACAGCGCAACCGATTTCGCCGGGCCTGAACGAGAGCAGGATCATGTGATCATTGCCGGCTTCGGCCGTATGGGGCAGATCATATCACAGGTGCTGACGAATTCCGGCGTCAAGGTCACCGCGATCGACAACAACGCCTCTCATATCCGCAATGCTGAGCGCTTCGGTTTTAAAGTTTATTATGGAGATGCGTCCCGCACCGACATTCTCATCACGGCAGGCGTTGAAGAGGCAAAGTCTGTCATTCTGTGTATGGACAATACCGAAGCTGTGAATATCGCGGTTGCGAATTTGCGTGAACGGTTTCCGAATATAACCATTCTTGCAGTCGCCCATGATCGAATGCATGAAATTGAATTACAGCCGCTTGGCGCTGACGTCATTGTTCGGGAAACGATGGAATCCAGCATTCTGGTGGCGCGCGAAGCGCTTGTGCGCATGGGGCAGGACGAACGAACAATCGAGGACTATGTCGAACAGTTTCGCAAGCGCGATCGTGAGAGGCTGTTGCAGCAAAAAGATTACGGACCGGAAGCAGGGATGGAGCTCCTGCACACTCGGTTTGAAAATTCGCGTGAAAAAGCAGGCGCTTAATCGTGTGACGTCTTTTCGATGCGATGCATGTCTTCGTCAGACAGCCCAAAATGATGACCGATTTCATGGACAAGAACATGCGCGATGAGCGTTTCGAGCGTGATGTTCCCGCGTTCCCTCAGTTCTGCGAGAATTGATCGTCGATAGAGATGGATGTGATTGGGCGCGGCTATCGGGTCTGTGACCGAGGCCTGCGTTATTGCAACGCCTTCGAACAGGCCGGAAAGCTCCAAAGGATCTGAAATGTTCAGATCCTTTAGAACGTCAGGCGCTGCTTCTTCTGCGACGTGAATGACAACATTACCGCAGAGCCGTCGAAAGTCAGCCGGCAGATCTGCAAACGCATCTTGGGCCATTTGGTCGAATGCGACGAGGTCCGGCGCTCTTTCCATCAGCGGACTATCTTGCCGTCGCGGCTTGAAAAATATCAGCAATTACGGGTTCGACCGCTTTCATGGCTGAACGCCCTCTCGTTACGCCAAGACGCACAATGACAAGGTTCTGGGATGGAAAGACGAAGACATACTGTCCCTCATGGCCCGCCATAAAATACATATCCGCCGGCAACGCATCAAAGAATTGATCGCCTCTTGGGTCTTGCGGACGGTTCAGCCAGAAATGCGCGCCATACTGACCGGAAGACTTTGGCGTTGGCGTTGATACGTATGCAGCCCAACTTTTCGGCAGAATACGTTCGCCGTTCCAGACGCCGTCTTGTAAGTAAAGCTGGCCAAGCCGCGCCCAATCCCTTGCTGTCGCGTACGCGAAAGATGAACCGATAAAGACGCCCGAAGCGTCAGGTTCCATTACAAAACTGTCGGCGCCGATAGGGAAAAAAATATTTTCAAACGCGTATTCAACAGGGTTTTTTCCTGTTTTGCGAATAACATTGTAAAACGCATATGCAAGAATGTTTGACGTACCGCTTGAGTATGACCAGATTTCTCCTGGCGCCGCTTCGATGTCTGAAGTGGCCGCATAAGCCCCTGCGCCGGGTTCTTCAAACAGCATGCGATTGACCTGTGAGCGCGGCTTTTCGTATTTTTCTTCGAAAGTAAGCCCGCTTTGCATGCGGAGAAGATCATCCCAAGTAATTTTCCGGCGGGCCTCGTCTTTCTCCCATGCCTGCAAGGGCGGTGTTGAATTGATATCAATAAGACCGTCTTCAACAGCCGCTCCGATCAGTGTCGCTGTCACGCTCTTCGCCATGGACCATGATAAAAAAGGCGTTGTCTCAGAAAAACCGTCCGCATACTGTTCGGCAATTATTTCGCCATCAGCGATTACAAGAAGGGCTCTGTGTTTTTGAGCCTTGTCAGCGAAAGCTTTTTTTAACGCTGCGAAGACATTTTCATCGGTTTTGGAAACCCACTGAGCGCCGCTTTGTATGCCAACGGCTTGATCGTCAACAGTTTTCAGGGACTTGTTTTCGACTGTGCAACCAACGCCTTCCCGGTGGAGGGCGGATTTTCGGCCTGCGCCAAAGGGGCCGGAAGCAGTCACTCGATTTGCATCAAGATCTACCGAGATTACTATATAATCAAACCCTTTTGAAATTCCTTTGAAATCATTCGCGATAACGTTTCCCGGGTCGCGCCGCGCTACGAAAATTTCAGAACATGCAACTTTGGAAGCGTAAGCGGCGCCAATGCGTATAAGGCCAACAGCATATGAGATGCCTACAGCTCCAATAGCCGCAGCCGTTACTGCAATACCTATTAGAATGTAGCTCTTGTATGCTTTCATATCGCGCTAGGTAAACAGCCTTTCACGATATGAAAAGCAGCATAGGAGCTATAGGCCGACAAAGGGTTGAGCGATTTTGCCGATCATTGTTTTGAATTCAAGCGGTGCGCTTGTTGCGATCAGACAAATGCATGGTTCATCGCCAATCGCTTCAGGTTCATGGAGGTGATCACCGTCCAGATCTGCGAGATCGCCAACCTGAAATTTTCCAACGTTGTCTGTGTAGGCTCCGCGCAGGATGAGCGTTAATTCCTCACCCTTGTGTGAATGTTTCGGCATACGCGTGCCAGCCTGAATTTTTAGCAACCGCAGAACGCCCTTTCGATAACCTTCGGCTTCAAGAACGCTTTGAGATACGCCCGGCGCAACAGGTTTCCAGGAAACGTCGTCAAGAGGTCCGGTTAGATATTCAGCTAAGGGCGGTCGGTTTTCGGGCATATCGCTAACCGGTTTTTCTGGAATAACGATATTTGCCGCATCACCAGCTTTGGCAAGAACACGTTCCAGAGCATCCGTGGACATGTCAACGACAGGCGCAGACGACAGCATGGCGCCCCCTATCGTTTCCAAATCGCTAATCGCGCCTGCGCAGCGGCTACAAAGGGCTGCATGGGTCGCAATCACGACTGCGCGCGCTTCATCGAGACGTCCAGCAGCGAAATCTGCAAGTGTTTCGAAACGGGGATGATGGTTAATGTCACTCATTCAGATCTTCCAACTCATACCGTATTTTTTCAAAGGCGAGACGCAACCGAGACTTCACAGTTCCTAAAGGCAAGTTCAGACGTTCCGCAATGGCGGAGTGAGGCTCGTCTTCGTAAAAATGCAGTTTCATTACCTCCAATTGTTCAGGCGGGAGCGCCTGCAACGCATTAGAGATACGTCCTGCCTGTTCTTTCAGTTCACATGCTGCGTCCGCCCGGGGCGCTTCTTCCGGCATCAGCATGGGCTCATTTTCATCCAGATCCGGCTTGGCGACCCTTCTGATCGCGTCGATGCGGGCGTTTCTTGCAATCGTGTATATCCAGGTGGCTGCAGAAGCCTTAGAAGAATCAAAGAGTTGGGCCTTCCTCAGAACTTTGACCATCACATCCTGAGCCAAGTCCTCAGCCTGCTCCGGGGTGGCGCCGCCGCGCATGAGGAAGCCTTTCACGCGGGGCGCAAAATAGGAGAAAAGCTCGGCAAATGCGCGTCTGTCGCCATTTTCGGCGACTTTTCGCAAACATTCTTCCATTGACGCATCCTTAAGATCGCCGGATACGGAAACTTCGGACGCACTCAAGTTAAATTTCCCTTCAGACCTGCCGCAGCATCGCCCAACCAATACGCGTTTGAAATATGCCTGTATTTCTCAGTCACGTCCATTTTACGGGACTGCGCGTTGTTGATCCATACCTTCGTGCTACTGCGTAACTCGCCATACGTTAAGTTGAGATATTGATGCCATTTGATTCCGCCCGCGCCGCGCCTAAGAAAATTGCTGTCATAGGGTCGGGCATCGCCGGACTTTCCGCAGCCTGGTTACTATCCGGTCGTCACAATGTTTGCCTTTACGAAAAGGCCAGCCGTCTCGGCGGACATTCCAACACCGTGGATGTGCAGACTGAAAACGGTGTTTTGCCGGTCGACACCGGATTCATTGTTTTCAATGAACCAAGTTATCCGAACCTGACGGCCTTGCTTGAGCATCTTGGCGTTTCGACTGAAAAATCCTGTATGTCTTTTGGCGTTTCCATGCAGTCTGGCGCCGTGGAGTATTCCGGCCAAACATTATCCTCAGTATTCGCCAAACGATCCAGCGTCGCCTCTCCAAGCTTCTGGAAAATGCTGGCTGATATACCGCGCTTTCATCGCGACGCGCGTGAAACCTTGCGCGCCGGCTTTTGCGAGCATGCTTCGCTCGGAGAGTTTGTCGAACGCCGGGGATACGGTCGCGGCTTCCGAGAGCATTTTCTCAAGCCCATGGCGGCCGCCATATGGTCGACGCCGCATATGAGAGTTTTTGATTACCCAGCTTTTTCATTTCTCCGGTTTTTCGAAAACCATGGGCTCTTACAGGTCATGAATTTGCCGGAATGGCATACGGTCTCCGGCGGCTCGCGCAGCTATGTAAAAAGGCTCGCCGCTTCGCTGGGCGAATCAATACGGCTTGGCGCCGGCGTTCAATCGGTGCGACGGGAAAATGATAAGGTCGTCATTATCGACGCTCAAGGCGCAGAAGACGTCTTCGACGATGTTGTGATTGCAACGCATGCTGATGCGGCGCGTTCAATAGTTTGCGATTTAAGCGAAGACGAAAGCAATATTCTTTCTGCGTTCCAGTATCAGCCCAACCGCGCGGTGCTGCACCGTGATGCGCGGATGATGCCGACCCGCCGGCGCGCGTGGTCCAGTTGGAATTATATCGGAGATCAGACCTCCGGCGCTGTGACTTACTGGATGAATCGACTGCAAAATCTGCGCTGCCAGGAGGATATCTTCGTCACCCTCAATCCTGTGCAAGAGTGTGACCCGAAATTAAAGATCGCAGAGTTCGAATATGATCACCCTATGTTCGACACGCATACGGAGAAAGCGCAGGCCGACATATGGCGCATACAAGGCCGCTGCGGCGTTTGGTACGCAGGGGCCCATCTTGGGCACGGTTTCCATGAAGATGGGCTTCAGTCCGGTCTTGCCGTCGCGGAAGCTATTGGGGGCGTGAGGCGCCCATGGAATGTCGCCAATGAGTCGGCGCGCCTGAAAGCGCATGCGCCCACTGCGTCTTTATGATAAAAGTGTTCGCATGCAAAAAGTCGATAGAATGACAGAGCCGGCTCTCGTTTATGAAGGCGTCGTTGCCCACGCGCGTCTTAAGCCGGTGCTGCATAAATTCAGATACAACGTATTTTCTTTTTTTATGGATCTGGATCGATTTGAAGAGACAGCCGCAGATCTGCGCTGGTTCTCGCTGGATCGATTTAATTTATTTTCATTTCGACAGCGCGACCATGGCGCGGCGAAAGGCGAACGCCTCGCAGATCATGTTCGCTCCCTGCTTGATGAGGCGGGAACGCCGTGCCGAGGCCGGATATTTATGTTGGCGTATCCGCGCATGCTCGGCTTCGTTTTTAATCCGCTTACGATTTATTATTGCCATAATGAACAAGGCGATCTGCGCGCGGTGCTTTATGAGGTAAGGAATACTTTTGGCGGGCGGCACTGCTATCTTATTCCTTTTGAGGGCGGTGACACCATTCGCCAAACGGCGGATAAGCTTTTTCATGTTTCGCCTTTTATGGATATGGACCTTATCTACGACTTTGAACTGACCCGTCCGGGCAAGAACCTTCAGGTCGTCGTCAACACTAGCGACGATGAAGGGCCGGTGCTGACGGCGTCCTTCGCCGGCAAGGCCCATGCTCTCTCCGACGCCAAGCTTGTTTCGCTTTTCTTTGGCTATCCTTTGATGACCATGAAAGTTATTGCCGGCATCCATTGGGAAGCGTTTCGGCTGCTCGCCAAAGGCTTGCGGTTGAAAAAAGGAGCGCCGGACCCTCTTCACGAAGTAACCGTTGTGCGTGCGCCCGCCGCTGTCGCAAGAGCGGCGTAACAGTTAGTTGTCCTGGTTTTACTGTCGGCGCACAGTCGCCTCATGGACCGACTGTGCTATTTGCGCTAATTGAGCAGTGCCGCAGCTGAGAGCAGGTCTATGAAAAAAATCTTTCCTGACGCCAAATCCGCGCTTGAAGGGGTACCGTTCGACGGCATGACGGTCATGTCCGGCGGCTTTGGGCTTTGCGGCATTCCGGAAAATCTGATCGCCGCGTTGCGGGAATCCGGCGTGAAAGACATCACGGTGGTTTCCAATAACGCAGGCGTCGACGGCTTTGGTCTCGGGCTGCTCTTGGAAACGCGGCAGATCAAGAAAATGATCAGTTCCTATGTGGGGGAGAACAAGGAATTCGAACGTCAATATCTGTCCGGCGAACTTGAGCTTGAATTTAATCCGCAAGGCACGCTTGCTGAGCGCTGCCGCGCAGGCGGCGCCGGCATACCTGGTTTTTACACGAAGACCGGGGTTGGCACGGTGATCGCCGAAGGCAAGGAGCACAAGGAGTTCAACGGCGAGACATATATACTGGAAACCGGTCTCGTCGCCGATCTCTCCATAGTAAAAGCCTGGAAGGGCGATGAGCAGGGCAACCTCATCTTCAGAAAAACCGCTCGTAATTTTAATCCAATGATGGCGTCCGCAGGAAAAGTGACCATCGCTGAGGTCGAAGAAATTGTGCCGCTTGGCAGCCTCGATCCGGACTGCATCCATACGCCCGGGATTTTCGTTCAGAAGATTATTCAGGGCGAGCATGAGAAGCGAATTGAACAACGAACGGTACGAGAACGCGCATAATTTTCGCGGCGCTCAGAGGAGATTTGCTAATGCATTTTCTTTCAGTTTTCCTCGTTATTCTCTGCATGGCTGGGCCCGCATTTGCTGGTGAGAAGAAAGCTTCAAAGCTATCTGCATTGGATCGCCTGGCAATCATTGAGCTTGCCAGCAAGCTGGATACTGCGGTTGACGCAAAGGACTGGGCGAAGGCGCGCAGCCTTTTTACTGAAACGATCGAAGCCGGCCTTCCGGGTGTCGAACCAACGGAAATGGCGTCGGCTGATCTTGTCGGTGCGTGGGCGGCGAACCTTTATGCTGAGAAGACGAGTTTTCATCTTCGGGGCGACGGAATCATCAAGGCCGATGATAACGGCAATATTCGCCTCTATTCCAAAGCTTATGCATGGAATCGTCTCCCCGGGATGGAAGGCGGCGAAATTTGGGAAGTTTGGGGGGATTATGTTTACGGCGTTGTCCGCGAAGGCGGAAAGTGGCGCATTTCAAGTTTTTCTTTTTCGCCAGCGTTCGACCGCGGCAATGCAAACATACCCGGCTATCAGCCGGAATAAACGGAGGCTTACTCATGCCCTGGGACAGAAACGACATGGCGCGCCGCGCTGCGCAGGAACTGGAAGACGGATTTTACGTCAATCTTGGCATCGGTATTCCGACGCTCGTCGCTAATTATATCGGCGAAGACATCGACGTAACCCTGCAATCGGAAAACGGCATGCTCGGCATGGGTCCTTTTCCGTATGATGACGAAGTTGACCCCGACCTTATCAACGCTGGAAAGCAGACAATTACCGAGTTACGGCGCACATCATACTTTTCGTCAGCCGACAGTTTCGGCATGATCCGCGGCGGACACATTGATTTGTCCGTTCTGGGAGCAATGGAAGTTTCAGAGAAAGGCGATCTCGCCAATTGGATGATTCCTGGCAAAATGGTCAAGGGCATGGGCGGGGCCATGGATCTGGTCGCCGGGGTCAAGCGCGTTGTTGTTGTCATGGACCATGCGTCGAAATCAGGCGCGCCAAAATTGTTGCATGAATGTTCATTGCCGCTCACCGGTCAGCAGGTGGTCGATATGGTCATTACTAATCTTGGGGTTTTTAAAATCGATCGCGGGCGCGGCATGACGCTCGTGGAATTGGCGCCTGATGTCAGCGTTAACGAGGTAAAAACGCAAACTGAAGCTGACTTTGATATTGCCGTTTAGGTTTGTGCGTTCATGCGTCTGTGACCGTTGAGCTATAGTCTAGCCGCGTGAAATTCTTGTTAGAGCCTTGCGTTTTTCATGCGTAAGGATCTGATAAACTTGAATAACCTTTTGAGATTATTGCACGCGTATCGCCTTGCGCTGGCCCTAGAGGATTTCTGGATTGCCGATGGTCACTTCCTCGCTTCGAGAAGCTTTCGCGGACAGCAAAAGCGTCGCGAAGGGTCTAGAATTTGATCTAAGCAAACAGCGAGTCGCTCCGCCGCAATCTGGTTTTTTCTAAACCTGCTTTGCCTTGTAACCGTAGGCATCTCATGTGCTGAAACGTCTCTAGCCTGTCATGGCGGTCAGCTGCGCCGGTGCGTTTCCCTCGTGGACAATACAGCTGAGCAAATGCGCCAGCACTTTTTCATCGCCCGAAAGCATCATTCGTTTTTTTGCTTCCAGCAGCGTGATTTCGGCTCTGAATGCTTTCATCATGGTGGCAACGTCAGTGGCGATTTTTGCGGCCGCCGGCGCATCTGCGCCGCGGCGCGCCGTCATTTCTTCGTTCATATAATACAGCGTGTACGGATAATCATCGATGGTGAGATGGGCGACGTAGCTGAGACTTCGATCTCGATGAAAGCCTGCAAAAATTTCAACGCCTAAAGCGACGGCGTCGGGCATCAAGTCATCTGAATAAATACAATCGCGCGCTGGCGACGGGTCGGGGCGCGTCTTGAAATAGTGGATTGACCAGTAAACCAGCTGGCGTATCGCGGGACGCAAGGTTTCGCCAAGGTCGGATAAACGATACCCGCCTTCGGGCGCGGCCTCGATAATGCCGGTCTCATCAAGCTCTTTTAGGCGCTTGGAGAGCAGGTTGGCGCCAAGTCCAGGCAAACCGGCCTGAAGGTCGCCGAAACGGCGCGGTCCCAGAAACAGGTCCCGGAGGATCAGAAGCGTCCAGCGTTCGCCCAATATGTCGAGCGCATGCGCCAGAATGCAGTCCTGATTGTAGCGCCGAGCCATTCAAATCCTCCGTAACTCCGCGATTTTAAGCGGTTTTTTCTATTGTACGGCAATTGCTGCAAGTTCGTTATGTAATTTTCATTATGCAAAAATATCTTATTAGGACTTTACACTTTAAAATTAAATAGTAAACTGTATATTGCAAATTGGGAAAAGCAGCATTTCCCAATGATCAAAAAGGAGAAACCCGAATGTTGAAATACGCTCTGCCTGCGCTCAGCGCCGTTGCGATGGTTACCGCGTCCGCCCATGCCGCGAGTTGGTCTGAAAAAATTGAAATGTGTGTCGAGGCTATCGAGGCTGAAGGCCTTGCTGACACTGCAAACTACGATGTTCGCTTCGATGCCGGCAGTGAGCGTCGATTTACGATCATTCTTATGTCCAGAAGCGATGATGAAAAGCTTCGCGCAGAGTGCCGTTGGGCGCGCGGACGTGTTTCTTCTGTCTCGCTTGGATAAAAATTTGCGCGCCGCTTGTGCGGCGCGCATCCGTTCCCTGTCACTTGGCGCCCGCGAATTTGCGGGCGCTTTTTTATTGGCCGCTTAAAGAGCGATGCAGCGTTCTGACCATTCGCTCGCCATTGACAAAGCCCTGACCCCATTTGCCGTTGAGGTCAGCGAGGGGGTCGGCGTCGACGGCGTCGTCTTCGCTGACGCCGTCATCAAGCAGCCCCTGGATACGCCCGCGCGCTTCTTTCAGCATATCAACAGTCGCTTGCAGATCGGCCTTTGTCGCCATCGGTCCATGACCAGGGATGATCTTCGTGTCGTTGTCGATCTTGCCCAAGACTTTTTCATGCGTCGCAATGTAACCGTTCACATCGCCGCCGGACTCAAGATCGATAAACGGATAACCGCCATTAAAGAAGACATCGCCCATGTGGAGAACGTTTACATCTTTAAAAAAGACAATGGCGTCTCCGTCCGTATGGGCCTTTTCCGGATGCCAGATGTGGATATCGCGACCATTCCAGTAAAAGCTCATAGTTTCTGAAAAAGTGATGACGGGCAGCGCGCCTTCCGGCGCCGGCGGCGTAACATTGCCGCCTGAACGCGTCAGCCCTTCCTTCAAGCGCGTGCGAACATTGTCATGGGCTACGATATGAGCGCCGGTCTTGCCGAAGGCCTCATTGCCGCCTGTGTGATCGCCATGCCAGTGCGTGTTGAGGACAAAAGCGACCGGCTTGTCCGTAACTTCGTTGATCGCAGCCAAAATCTTGTCGGATAGCGGCGCAAATTGATCGTCAATGACAAAAGCGCCGTCCTCGCCAACTGAAAGGCCAATATTGCCGCCCGCGCCTTCAAGCATGTAGACGCCCTCGACGACCTTGCTTGTTTTGATCTCGACGCTGTCAAAACGGCCTTGAGCGTGCGCCGCACCGGTGCAAACAGCAAATGCTGCAACTGCTGTAATTACGTGCTTCATATTTTATACTCCCGCTTACCTTCAGCCCCTTAGCAGGCGCCGCCAGATGGGCAAAGTCACGAAACGGTAAGTTCCAACGGGCCAAAATGCAGGCTCACGCTTATGTTGCAGCGCACACTCACCGCTGTTACCTTACGATAAGACCGGGATGCGCGAGTAATGAGTTGGACAAAAGAAAGTTGGCGGGACAAGCCGGCGAAACACATACCGACGGATTATCCTGACCCAGCGGCCGCGTTGGCTGTGGAGCAGGAGCTTTCCACTTATCCGCCGCTTGTTTTTGCCGGTGAGGTGCGTCGGCTGAAGGCGTCTCTAGCGGATGTCGCCAATGGCAAGGCCTTTCTCCTGCAAGGCGGCGATTGCGCCGAAAGCTTCAAGGAATTCCATCCGAACAATATTCGCGACACATTTCGCGTCTTGCTGCAGATGGCGGTTGCGTTGACCTTTGGCGCCGCAATGCCGGTCGTCAAGGTGGGCCGCATTGCCGGTCAATTCGCCAAGCCGCGTTCGGCGCCGACCGAAACAAAGGACGGCGTTACGCTTCCCAGCTATCGCGGTGACAACATCAACGGGCAAGACTTCACCCCAGATGCGCGCACGCCGGATCCGCAAAGACTGCTGAAAGCATATGGCCAGGCGGCGGCGACGCTGAACCTTATCCGCGCCTTCGCCAGCGGCGGTTATGCAGACTTGCGCAATGTTCATAAATGGAACCTTGAGTTCGTCTCAGGGAATGCGCAAGAGGGGCGTTACCGGGCGCTTGCGGACAAAATTGCCGAGGCGATCACCTTTATGGAGGCGTGCGGCGTTGAAGGCGAGGATGTGCGCGCGATCCGGGAGGTTGATTTTTACACCAGCCACGAGGCGCTTCTTCTCGGATACGAGGAGGCGATGACACGCATCGATTCCACAACCGGGCGTTGGTATGACACCTCGGCGCACCTTGTCTGGATTGGCGACCGCACGCGCCAACCCGATGGCGCCCATGTGGAATTCTGCCGCGGCATTGAAAATCCGATAGGCATAAAATGCGGACCCAGTCTTGAACCCGATGAACTCCTGCAGCTTCTTGATATTCTAAATCCCGATAACGTGGCAGGAAGAATTGTGCTGATCGCCCGTTTCGGTGCTGAGGCAGCGGCGGAAGGACTGCCCCCGCTTGCGCGCGCTGTTGTCAGGGAGGGTCGTCAGGTGGTTTGGTCCTGCGACCCGATGCATGGAAACACGATCAAAACAGCGAACGGTTTCAAGACCCGACCGTTCGACGCGATTCTGGACGAAGTGAAGACTTTCATTAATGTTTGTCGGGCCGAAGATGTTTTTCCGGGCGGCGTTCATTTCGAGATGACTGGGCAAAATGTGACTGAGTGCCTGGGCGGGTCTCAGGACATATCCGAGGCGGACCTTTCTTCGCGATATCACACCCATTGCGATCCGCGGCTGAATGCAACGCAGGCGCTGGAGCTTGCGTATATTCTGGCGGATCGTTTCAAGGAATACAGGTCAATCGGCCACAAGGGCGATAATTGATATTGTGAAACAGGCCGAAATAACGTTTGAATCTTATATAAACGGAATTTCTGTCTTCGGGCGTTAAAGGTCAGACCGGATGACTGGAATAATGCGGTGTGGCAGGATAACCTTCCTGCAGCGCGAACGGGCGGAGTAAAGCGTGGCGGCAGTAAAAATAGGGGTGGCGGGCGCCGGCGTTTTCGGGTCCTACCACACGGCGAAAATTTCAAATTTGGACGGCGCCCTCCTGAGCGGCATTTATGATGCGGACGAGGCGCGAGCGAAAGCGCTAGCAGAGGCTTCGTCAACGCCGGCATTCAATACTTACGAGGCTCTATTGGCTGTCGTCGATGCGGTCGTAATTGCAACGCCTGCGGTCTCTCATTTTGAGTTAGGAAAAGCTGCGCTCGCGGCCGGTAAGCATATGTTCGTTGAAAAGCCTGTGGCCGTCTCTGTCGCGACTGCGCGCGCTTTGGCCAATCTGGCGTCTGATAAAGGCCTGATTTTCCAAGCTGGACATCAGGAACGATATGTGTGCGAAGCGATGGGGCTTTTGTCTCGCGCCCGCGCTCCCCAGCGCATTGATTGTGTTCGTCACGTGCCTTTCACTGGACGATGCGGCGATGTCTCAGCGGTGCTCGATCTGATGGTGCATGATCTTGATATTATTCACCGTCTTGCGCCCGCCGAAATTTTAAATCTGAATGCGGAAGGCGACCGTGACAACATTGCCGCAGAATTGTTCCTATCAACCGGAACGCTTGCGAGCGTCAGCGCTCGTCGCGGCGCGCAGAAATCGCAAAGACGCATTACGATCGTCTATGATGACGGCGTCATCGAGTTCGACTTCATTAGACGTACGCTGAGCAACACAACAGCGGCTGAACTTGCGCCGTCATTTGACGCTGGAACGGCGCCGCTGGCGATCCGCGATCCGCTTGCCTATGGCGCGGAGTTATTCTTGAACTCTATTCAATCCGGGGTCCATCACGGCGTGTCCGGCGCTGAAGCGGCTGACGTTATTGTCTGGGCACGCCAGATCGAAAAAACCGCCGGCTTAGAAACAAGCGAGATAGTTTCTGAGATTCGCAGTCAGGCGGCATCATGAACGGCGTTGCGAATTTATCACTGGCGTCTCAGTCCCGGGTCGGGAATATTGCCTTTATTGATCTTATTGCGCAGCAACGGCGCATTCGTCCCGCCGTGGAGCGCCGTCTTCAGGCTGTGCTGGATCATGGCCGATATATTGCCGGTCCGGAAATCGATGAGCTTGAAGAACGTCTCGCCGAGCGCGTTGGAGCCGGCGCAGCTGTGGCTTGCGCAAGCGGTACGGCGGCTTTGATCATCCCGCTATTCGCGTCAGGCGTTGGCGAAGGCGATGCGGTCTTTATTCCGGCGTTCACTTATAACGCCACAGCGAATGCGGTTCTCGTCACCGGCGCAACGCCTGTGTTTGTTGATATTGATCCGATGACGTTCAATATTGATCCGGAAGACCTGAAGTCGAAAATTGTCGACGTAAAAAGCTCCGGCAGGCTCAATCCAAAAATGATCATTCCGGTCGACCTTTTTGGATCGCCTGCTGACTATCATGCGATCGCCGCTATTGCTGAAGAGGAAGGGCTCGATATCCTCTCAGACGGCGCCCAGAGTTTTGGCGGGCGGTATGGCAATCGATGGGTCGGGAATTTAGCCCCTGCGACGGCGACCAGCTTTTTTCCTGGTAAAGCGCTCGGCGCTTACGGCGATGCGGGCGCTGTGTTTGGTCAAGACCCCGGGCTGGTTGAGGAATGGACGTCAATCCGCTGGCATGGCACAGACAGCGCTCGCAAAAATTCAGTACGCGTTGGGTTTAACGGACGCATGGACACATTCCAGGCTGCCGTGCTGCTGGAAAAGCTTGCGATCTTTGATGATGAGCTGGCGGCCCGTCAGGAAGTCGCCAAGATCTATAATGCGCGTTTTTCGTCGATTGCAAAACTGCAGCGCCACTTAAGCGATGCAGTCTCAAGCTACGGCTATTATTGTTTGCGCGTTGATAATCGCGACGACGTTGTCGACTGCCTTAAACAATATGGCGTGCCGACGGCGATTTATTACGCTACGCCATTGCACCAGATGCCCGCATTTGAAGAATTTGCGCCAGAGGGCGGTCTGCCAGCCACCCAGAAAGTGGCGGGCGAAATTTTCGCGCTGCCCATGCATCCCTATTTAACGCCTGATCAAATCGATTATATCTGCGGCGTTGTTGAATCTGCGGTCAGTTAGAGAATTGGCCCTGAGCAGCGGGCCTCAGCCCGAAGGCGCCGCCGGACTGATTAATGTCGGATAAGATTTCTATTGCAGTTGCGCAGATTGCCCCAGTTGTCGGCGATATAGACGGCAATGTGCGCCGTATTCTGGCAGCCAGGGCAGAAGCGGGCGGGCAAGGCGCCGATCTCGTGGTCTTCTGCGAGCTTGTCGTAAGCGGATATCCGCCGGAAGATCTGGTCCAGAAACCTTCCTTTCAACGGGCTTGCGCCACCGCAGTGAAAGAACTTGCTACGCAAACCGGTGATGATGGCCCGGCTATGATTATCGGCGCTCCGTGGCGTGACGGGCCCCATCTTTATAACGCTGCGTTTCTTTTGAGCGGCGGCGTCATACAGGCGACACGCTATAAAGTTCATCTGCCCAATTATGGCGTTTTTGATGAGCCGCGCCGGTTCCGGGCTGGCGAGGTCTTGCCTGAGCCGGTTGAGGTGAACGGCGTTAAACTTGGACTTATGGTCTGCGAAGATATGTGGCTGCCTGGGCCCGGCGAGCATTTATGTCGTCAGGGTGCGGACATATTGATTGTGCCTCATGGGTCTCCTTTCCGCGAAACAGCGCTGAATGAACGCGTTGGCGCGGCCCGAGACCGCGTGCGCGCGTGCGAGCGACCATTAATTTTTATCAACCAGCTTGCCGGTCAGGACGAAGTCCTTTTCGAAGGTGCAAGCTTTATCATGTCCGCGAATGGAGAGGTGACCGGGCGACTGCCGCAGTTCGCTGAAAGCATTGGGATCACGTTGTGGGAGCGGAAGGGCGGATTTTTTCAATGTGCTGGCGCGCCTGAACACGAATGGGTCGGTGACGAGGAAATGATCTATCGTGCGGTGACGCTGGCGGTGCGCCATTACGTGGAGAAAAATCGTTTCAAAGGCGTGGTTATCGGTCTTTCCGGCGGTGTTGATTCTGCGTTGACGGCGGCGATCGCTGTCGATGCGTTGGGCGACGATGCGGTGCGCTGTGTCATGATGCCGTCGCGCTATACGTCGCAGGAAAGCATTGAAGACGCTGAAGCATGCGCCCGGCGTCTCGGCGTTTCATATCAATCCATTGGGATTGAACCGGGTGTGGCTGCGTTCGATGAGATGTTGTCTGGCGCCTTTAAAGGGCTCGACCCTGATGTTGCTGAAGAGAATATCCAGTCCCGTCTACGGGGTGTTCTTTTAATGGCGTTATCGAACAAGTTCGGCGACATGCTGCTGACAACGGGCAACAAGTCCGAAATGTCGGTTGGTTATGCGACGCTCTATGGCGATATGAATGGCGGTTATAATCCGCTTAAGGATATTTACAAAACAGATGTCTTTGCGCTCTGCCGTTGGCGCAACGCCAATCACGCCGCAGACCTCAGGGGACCAAAATCAGCAGTTATTCCGGAACGCATCATCTCCAAGCCGCCTTCCGCCGAGTTGCGGGAGGGCCAGAAAGATGAGGACTCTTTGCCCCCTTATGACATTCTTGATCCTATCATTGAGGCGCTGGTTGAGAAAGAAATGTCCGTCGCCGGTGTTGTCGCCCTTGGGTATGATGAAGCGGTCGTGCGCCGAATTGAACATCTGATTTATGTTGCAGAATATAAACGCCGCCAGGCGCCGCCGGGCCCAAAAGTGACCGCCGTTAATTTTGGCCGTGATCGGCGGTATCCGATTACGAACGGCTGGCGCGACAGATAAGTTTGACCCTTCCGCTGCTCTCAGCTACTTCCTCGCGGCCCTGCAGCAAAAGTTTGACCCATGATTCCAATCGTTCGTTTCGCGCCGTCTCCAACCGGCAAGCTCCATGTCGGCAATGTCCGCGCCGCTCTCTGGAACTGGCTCTTTGCCCGAAAGGCTGGCGGAAAATTTATTCTGCGTATCGATGATACCGACCTGGAGCGCTCAACCAAGGCTTATGAAGACGGCATCAAGGCCGATCTTGCCTGGCTGGGGTTGGACTGGGACCGTACTGTCAACCAGTCTAGCCGTTTCAGTAAATATGATGCGGCGCGCGACAAGCTGATTGAGGCGGGACTGCTCTATCCATGCTACGAAACTGCTGATGAGCTTGACCGCAAGCGTAAATTGCAGCGCGCCCGCGGGTTGCCGCCGGTTTATGATCGCGCCGCTTTGCGCCTTACCGAAGATGAAAGGGCTGCGTTCGAGGCGGAAGGACGCAAACCCCATTGGCGATTTAAGCTGTCCCAAACGCCTGTTCAGTGGACGGACCTAATTCGAGGAGAGACAAGCGTCGATACGGCGAGCGTGTCCGATCCGGTATTAATCCGTGAAGACGGGATGTACCTTTACACGCTGCCAAGTTGCGTCGACGATATTGATCTGGAAATCACGCATGTCATGCGCGGCGAGGATCATGTGACCAATACGGGCGTACAGATTGAAATCTTTGGAGCGCTTGGCGGCGAAGCGCCGCAATTTGCGCATCATTCCTTGCTTGTCGGCAAAGATGGAGAGGGCTTGTCGAAGCGGCTAGGCTCGCTTTCGATTGAGGCAATGCGTGAGGACGGGTTTGAACCCCAGGCGATTACAAGTTTGCTCGCTCGCCTAGGCACCTCCGATCCGGTTACGCCTGTGCGCGATAGCGATGTGCTGGCGCAGGGATTTGATCTCTCTCGCGTCGGCCGCGCGCCCGCGCGATTTGATATGGGCGAGCTGGAGGCGCTGAACGGCAAAGTCTTGCATGAGACTGATTTTGCGGCGATCGCCGGGCGTCCTGCCATGATAGGGGTTGATGAAAACCTGTGGCTTGTCGTTCGCGGCAATCTCGAAAAGCTCAGCGATGTCGGCAAATGGCGCGGCATAGTCGAGGGTGAGATCGATCCTGTGATTGAGGACGCGGCGCTGACGACGGCGGCGGCGGCGCTCGTCCCCGATGTTCTTGATGAGACCAGCTGGAGCGGCATGACCGAAGAGCTTAAAGAGGCAACTGGAGTGAAGGGGCGCAAGCTTTTCATGCCGCTGCGGCTTGCGCTTACCGGAGAGCAGCACGGCCCGGAAATGGCGGCGCTGTTCGCGTTGATCGGATCGGATAAAGCGCGCCGGCGGCTGCGCGGCGAGCGCGCCTGACGCGTTCGCGAAAATGATCCGCCAATGGTGCGCGCAAGCGGCCTTAAGTTTGCACTTGCCGGGTTCATTATGGTTTCGGAAGGAATCGCAGGGCCTGCCGGCAAGTTTGCAGTCTTTGGCGCGGTTCGAGAGAGTGAAAGCGGATTATGCGTGTTACGTCTTTGACAGACAGCATTCTTCCTGAAAGCGATTTTCAGGACCCCGCACGCTCGTGTCTCGATAATAAAGGCCCACATCTTCTGATTATTGACGGATTTTATGAAGACCCGGATGCGGTCAGGGCGCTTGCGCTTTCAAAAAGATTCGTGCGCTATTCGCCGCCGCTAGCGGAACAGGCCGGCGCCGATATGGCCTCGCTCCCGTTGTTTCGGGACGCCAAAGGCGTATGGGAGGCGTCTGTCCTGCTGCGCTTTCGCGGCAGGCCAGTGGCGCATCCTTTCGACGGTTTTCGCCATAATCCGGCGTCAATTCGTTCACAGATGGAAAAGATCACTGGCGACCGGGTTGATGCGGATAGCTGGGCGCTCGGCGGCGACGGCTGGAACGGCGCCTTTCATCGTCAATTCGGTGGTCCGATTTCAGCAGCGATCCATCATCATTACAAAGATGGAGATGTCTATCCGCGAGGCTGGAGCGGTCTGGTTTATCTCACTCCCGATGCGCCAGCCGATGCAGGAACCTCGATTTGGCGTTTGCGCGAAACGGGTAAGTGCGTCGCCGCCAAAGGGGCAAAGTTTTTCGGCGAAGATGATGCGTTTGAGTTGGCTTACCTTGTGGAGAACAAATACAACCGGCTTGTTCTTTTCCGGGAGAACGTACTGCACCGCGTTGAAAGCAGCGCGGCCCAGAACCCGCCAATGCGGTTGACGCAAACGTTTTTCTTTAAAGCGGCGTGCGAACGCCAAAAATGACGGTCAATTTTGCGGGAGAGCCTTCAGGCTTTTGCGCGCAACATATGTTTTTCCGCTTCCGGGAATACGTCTTTAACGGCGTCGACAAAAATCAGGTCTGTGCGTAAGGCTTCGTCGGCAAAGCCTTCCGCGACCACGTGATTGATCAGTTTTTCCAGTGGCGACCAGAAGCCTTTCAAATTCAGAACGATGATTGGCTTTTTATGGAGGGAGAGGCGCGCCCATGAGAGCACCTCAATGAGCTCCTCCAATGTGCCGATGCCACCCGGCAAGGTCAGTATCGCATCGGACTCTTCAAACATGAGCATTTTGCGTTCATGCATGGTGTCGACAATTTTGTGGTCAACGCCGTCAAGAATGCCCTCAAGCTCGACGAGAAATTCTGGAATAACGCCAAAAACGTCGCCGCCCGCATCGCGCGCCGCGCCGGCCGTGGCGCCCATTAAGCCAAGTTTTCCGCCGCCATAAACAATGCGGCAGCCTCGGCGCGCAGCTTCCTGGCCAATTTCGATCGCAGCGGCCTTAAACGCGGGGTCGGCGCCGGTGCGCGAGCCGCAGTAAACACATAACGATTTCATGATCTTACATAAGTCTTTCAGGTTAGGCTGGCATTGTACGTCGATTTTCCTCAGGGTAAAGGGGTTTGAGAGAGCCGTCTATTGGCGCTTCAAGGAGGAATTTTCGTGCGCGTCTTGATCATCTTCCTGTTACTGATCGTTCTGGGATTCATCGGCTGGAAAGCAGCAGAGCGGTTTGGTTTGATTGATAAGCCTGCCGAAGAAGCTGAGATCGTCGCTGATGACGCTCTCCCGCCGCTTGAAGCGCCTACTGCGGTTGAAGAGCCCTCTCTGCCAAGCTTTGACATCGTTCGCGTTGACCGCACCGGCTACGCCGTGATTGCAGGCCGGGCAACGCCCGGCGCTGACGTCGCCATCTTCGCGAACGGAGATGCGCTCGCAGACGCCGAAGCTGAGGCGGACGGCTCTTGGGTCATTTCGACTGACACGCCGCTAGACGCTGGCCCTGTTGAATTGTCGCTCTCGATGACGACCCCTGACGGTTTGACGGTCCGGTCTGAACAAACTGTGGTTATTTATGTTCCCGAGCGCGCCGGCGATGCGCCGCTTGTGTTGCGGACAACGCCGGGCGGCGGCACCGAAGTGCTTCAGGACCCAAGAGATGTCGGCGAGGGACTGGGACCCTTGTCCCTTGATGTTATTGACTACGATGACACCGGCGCCGTGATCTTTTCAGGCCGCGCCGAGCCGGGTTCGATTGTTCAGATATTTCTCGATCGCCGTTTGATTGGCCAGGCGCAGACCGGCGACAATGGTCGCTGGATGGTCTCGCCGGATGTGCAGGTGACGCCCGGCGTATATCAATTGCTCGCCGTGCAATTAGATGAGAACGGGCGGCCGGCTTATGCTATTGAGCTGCCCTTCGAGCGCGCGTCGCCTGACGATATCGATCTGCGGGACGGCCGTGTTGTTGTCCAGCCCGGCAACAGTCTCTGGCGGATCGCCCGCAGCGCATATGGTCGCGGCGCTCAGTATACGATTATCTACGAGGCGAATGTCGATCAAATTCGCGATCCGGATTTAATCTATCCAGGTCAGATCTTTGACGTGCCGGAAACCGAGCAGGACGAACCGACACAGGAATGAAGTCGTCCCGGTCGCTGACCTAGTAATACTGGTTTGGCATCATCATGCGCGGCGACTTGTTGAGCACAGTGCCGATAACGCTTGACTTTGCCAGGATGCGTTTTGCTTCCTTGAGTTCAGCGACGCGGGTCTGGCCGCTCGCGGCGACCAGTAGGACACAGTCGATCTTCGGCAAAAACGCCAGGGCGTCATCGCACCCCAGAAGCGGCGGCATGTCAAATACGACAATTTGTGAACCGTAGCGTTCGGTCACGGTTCGAACCAGCTCATCGGTGTGGTTCGAAGCCAGAACTTCTGCGCCCCGGCGCGTAACGCGTTCGTTCGGCATCAGGAGCATATCCGGCAGATCCGGCCTTACCGTGACGTCTTCAAGGGCTTTTTTGCCTTCGTAGAAATCCAGCACTGACGGGTAGTGCTCGAGCCCAAGATATCGCGCAACGCTCGGACGATAGAAGTCTATGTCGACGAGTGTCGGCCGGATGCCCGCTTTCGAAGCAAGGGTGATTGAAAGGTTTATGGCCGTAACGGTTTTCCCAGCGCTGGCGCCGGGGGAAATTACGGCGATCGTGCGCCAGTTATTCGCTTCCATACGCTGTAGAACGCGCGTTCTCAGGACACGATAAGCGTTCAACACAGGATCTTGTTCGTTGGATATGATGCGGTTCTTATGAAAGACATCATAATCACAACGTATCGTCGCAAGCGCATCTAGGCTGCCCGGCTGTGTCGCCATGGGTGCGGGTTTTGGTGCAACAGCGGCATTCCCGGCTGCGGGAGCCGGCGCGCGCAGATCATTTTCAACGCGGGCTCGACTGATTGCTTCTCTTATCCGGTCCATAAGTACAACTTAAGCTTACGATTAAACAGGTTGCGGCTCAGTATCGGCGATGACGCCCCGGCGCCTTAAAAAGCCGAGTACGGAACGTTTTTTAGGCTCGCCTGGAATATACGGAATGACCGCAATGGGATGCTCTTCAATGACGCCGGAAACGTGAACCCTGCCGCGAATCGTCGAAAACAACAATTCAGCCAGCATGGCGCAGGCGCCGCCGATCGCGAAGGCGGCAAAAAGTGCAAATACCAGCAATTTCGGTCGATCCGGGCTAGAAGGTTGATGAGGGCGTCGCGCCGGTTCAAGTATCGAAAATTTTTCCGCTTGCTGATTTTCCTCTAAGTTCTCAGCAAGCTGCGCATCCTGTTGTTTTGCGCGAAGCTCGCGATATTCGCCGAAGAGATTGTCGTAATCGCGCGTCAGGGTCGCAAGATCGCGTTCTACAGCCGGCGTACGGGCAATGCGCGTTTGTAGATCCTCAATCTCGGCGGAGAGCGCGTTGGTGCGTCTATCATTCATACGTATGCGATTGTCGATGAGCGCTATGCGCGCTTCGATCTGGGCGTTCGAGGCGTCGCCGCCTGCGCGGGACTCGCTTGATATCTGATCGCTCAGTTTCCTGCGGGCTTCTTCAACGCGCGCTTCCGCAGCGGCGACAGCTTCAGAATCGGCCTCTTCGCTGCGCTCAAGATCGGTTAAGGCGGTATCGGCCAAAGCAAGCTCCTGGCGCAGCGTCTGGATCGCCGTGCTTGGTCTCATGCGTCTCTTGATTGCGCTGATCTGGTCCTGGCTTTGACGGATTTCAGGATAGCCGTCGTAGTACGTCGCCCTTAACAAGGCGAGTTGCGATTCCAACGCCTGCAATTGAGCACTGAGACCGCCTGTGGCTTCAGCGCCGGAAACAAGTTGCGAGGCGAGGAACTGTTTTTCTTCCTCAAGCTGCTCATTGGAACGCTCGGATGTCACATATTGCCGGTTGGCTCGTTCAAGCATGTCGAGGTGCATGTTGAGATGTTCGGGAAGCGCGTCGGCGTTCTGCACTTTAAATTCTGAGATGCGTTGTTCAATTCCGGAAACCTGTGCGAGCAGTTTTTGCGCCTCGCGCTCGAAGAACTCTGTCGTATTCGATGCGCCGGCGGTTCGCGTACGAACGTCCTCGGATAAAAACAGCGTCATAAACTCATTTGCGACCAGATAGGCCTTGTTCGGATCGCGATGAGTATAGGAGACGGTGAACGCGATCGTGCCGTCTCCGGACCGGCTTTTGCGCCCGACAGTGATCAAGGAGACATTCAGGCCGTCGCGCATTTTTTGCGCTCTTTCGCTTTCTGAAAGGGTCGTGTTTTTTGGAAAAACATTATGTTTGTCAGCCACCTCAAGCGCCTGATTTACGGTCATCACGCGTTGGCGAATGGTCTGGATGCGCTCTTGTGCGTAGGCGTTGATTGTTGAGCGCACGTAATCAACAGGAATTTGTTGCGATTCAACGAGGATGGTGCCGCGTGCGGTGTATTTGGCGGGCATGGCCAAAACAATCGCCGCCCCGATTGGCGCAATCGCAATAACAGGGATCAGAAAATACCAAATCCTGCGGCGCAGGATGATTAATCCGTCTTCAATCGAAAATGTTTCCGTCATGACATTTTGACCGCGTATGGCTGTTGTGAACGGCTTGAAGCCTTAATGGCTGCGAAGGGCGCATCACGCCCGTCAGTGTTGCAAGACTTACGCCCTTTCAACCGCTGGCGCACCGGTTTCAAGAGCGCTGCTTATATTGATCAAAAGCAAGGCCGTACCGGAACCTCCTCCTGATTCTAGATACGCGCGCATCGACCGATGCTGCAAGTGCGTTATCGACGCGAAATATGTTAAATTAAAGTCGAAATAGTAACCTGACTGTCTGGTTCGGCGCAGGCTTGGCAATGAGCGACGACGTCGCCCGCCATCCGCTAAACGTTAATTTTTCTCGTGAATATTAACATTACTGATCCGATGGCCTCCCGATGTCGCTGTTTTGGGCGAAATCGCGTATGAATGCTTAACGCACACGGTTAATGGTCCGAGTTTTGCTACCAGGGCGCGAGAACGGGGAGCGCGCTGCCGTAAAACGCCATTTCCGCTCAAATGATTAAGATTTTCAGTGCCCTAAAGCCTTTGGACGCCGCCAGATGATAAACAAGCCAACTGCCACGACCAAAGAGGTCAGCGATGAGTTCGGTACAGGCGCGCCTTTGCCGCGTGCAGAAATTGGGCTTCGCCAGGACGATCTGGATCGCGATGTCGCCTGCATACTCGGAACGCCGATCGACTACGCCGCTATCGATAGCGCGGTGACGGCTGTTGAGCGGTCCGTGCGGGACCGCAGGCGACTATCTTTTGTGACCCCGAACGTGAACTGGCTGGTCAGAGCTTATCGCGATGAGACGGCGCGTCAGGAAATCATCAATGCCGACCTCAGCCTGGTCGACGGCGCGCCGCTCGCAGCGCTCGCCAAGGCGCTGGGGGCTCCTGTTCAGGGACGGGTTGCAGGATCTGATCTTTTCGAGGCGCTGCGTCGCCGGCCGCCATTCAGCCGTCCGGCAATCCGCGTCTTTTTCTTTGGCGGCAGAGAGGGTGCGGCGGCTGCAGCGGCCGAGGCGATTGAGCGCGAAGACTCAAGTCTGAGATCGGCCGGGTTCTTGAATCCCGGCTTTGGGGATATTGACGAAATGAGCCGTCCTGAGATCATTGACGAAATCAATGCGTCTGATTCTGATTTCATCGTAGTGGCGCTCGGAGCGGCGAAAGGTCAGGCCTGGATTGAGCGCAATCGAGACAAGCTGAATGCGCCAGTAACAGCCCATCTTGGCGCTGTTGTGGACTTTACCGCCGGGTCGATCGTCCGTGCGCCGTCCTTCGTTCAGCGTCTTGGGCTGGAATGGGCCTGGCGCATCAAGGAAGAGCCTTCGCTATGGCGGCGCTATGGCGCCGATGCGGTCTCACTCGCAGAGATTGCATGGCGCCGCGCGGCTCCGGCCTATCTCGCGCTCAAAATGCAAAAAAGGCGCGGCTTGGGCGTCATTGAGACCCGTGACAACGGCGATATTGCGGAAATAATTCTTAAGGGTGATTTTGAGCGCGCAGGATTGGCTGCGTTCCGCGCCGAAGCGCGTGCGGCGCTTGCGCGCGGGCGTTCTCTGCGTCTCAATTTAGCCGAAGTTGGCCATATCGATGTGTCCTTCCTCGGGACGTTGATGATGGTGAGAAAAATCCTGCAGCAGAAGGGGTTGAACCTTTACCTCAGCGGCGTTTCGACCGTACACCGAAGGCTGCTGACCGCCAGTGGTTTTTCCGTGGCGCAAGACGCGGCGGACAAGAACGCCGAGAACGCAGAAACGCCCCTGGCGGCTGCAAGTTAGGAAAAGAAAAATCTTGCGCCGCTATGGGTTGGCGCCGCCAGTGGAAGTTAAGGACTAAATTCATGACTACTCGCAATCGATCTTATCGCACCGCAGCTGCGCGCGGCCTCGTCGCCGCCGGCGCTATGCTCATCGCAGCGTGTTCTTCGCCGGAGCAGAAGGTTGAACGCTATTACGAGAGCGGCGCTGAATTTCTCGAAAAGGGCGACCTTGGCCGCGCGAACGTTCAATTTCAGAACGTTCTGAAAATCGATGAAGAACATGTTCCGACCTTGCTCGGAGTTGCCCAGATAGCGGAAACCAAAAATAATTTTGAAGCCATGTTCGGCATCTATCAGAAGATAATTCGGCTTGATCCGGAGAATCTCGAAGCCATCACAAAGCTTGGCAAACTCTATCTGATCGGCAGCGAAGAAACGCGCGCGCTGGAGTTGAGCGAGCAGGCGCTTGCTCTTGATGCGACGAATATCGATGCGCGCGCGCTGAAAGCTGCGGTATTGTTGCGCGCAGGCGACCGAACCGGCGCTGTTGAAATTGCAAAAGGCGTTATCGCCGATGATCCCGGGAACAGCGAAGCCGCGACTGTTGTCGTCACGGAACGGGCGATGGCGTCTGATTTTGACGGCGCGCTTGCAGAGCTGAACCGCGTCCTTGAATATAATCCGAAAGTGGCGGTGTTGCAGCTCATGCGCATCCGCCTTCTTTCACAACAAAATCGTGACGAAGACGTTTTGCAGGGATACGCCGATCTTGCGGCGCTTTTTCCTGAGGAAGCGACATATAAGCGCTCTTATGCGGCGGCGCTTATTGAGCGGGGCGATTTAAAGTCTGCGCTGACGCAACTTGAGGGTGTCGTGGCGCTTCTTCCGAATGAGTTGAACGCAAAACTCGATGTCGTTCGCGTGCTTCGTCAAGAGCAGGGGCCGGATGCGGCGGAAAAGAAACTGCAGGCTTACGTCGAGGCGCAACCAGATGACGCTGACCTGAAATTCGCTCTTGCCGATTATTATCTCCAGCACGAGCAGGAAACAAAATCTGAAGCGGTTCTAACGCCGCTGACAAAGTCAGATGACGCTGATCTCGCCAATCGCGCCAAAAATCATCTCGCGGGGTATTTTATCCGGTCTGGTAAGATTGATGACGCTCGCGTGCTGGTTGATGATATTCTTTCTACAGATCAACAAAATACGCAGGCGTTGATCAAGAAGGCGCAATTTCAAATCGCTGACGGCGATTTTGACGACGCCATCGCCGGTTTGCGCACAGCGCAGAATAATGATCCGGACGCCTATGAAGCGATGGTTGCCATGGCCAATGCCTTTATCCGGCAAGGCAATCGCGACTTCGCACGCGCCGAATTGACAAAAGCCTTTGAAGTCAGCGACAAACGATCTGATGTTGCCCGTATTTTTGCGAGGTTTCTGCTTGCTGAAGGCGATGCGTCGCGTGCTGAAGACGTGCTTGAGCAGGCGTTGGCGCAGAGCCCAAATGACGTTGATAATCTGAAACTCCTCGCGCAGGCGCAAATTTCCCAACAAGATTGGCGCGGCGCAGAAGAAGTTGCCGACCTGCTTGAGAATTTAAGCGGCAATGCGCAGGACAACGCGGCGTTGAATATTCGGTCCGTTGCGCTCAGCGGCCTTGAAGAGCACGACCGTGTTATTGAAATGCTGTCCAGTGAGCAGAGTGACGAGCCGCTGGGCGCCTCGCCTTTGGCGATGTTGACGCGCGCCTATCTGGCTCAAGAAAAATATGATGAGGCGCGCGCAATGTTATCGCGCGTTATCGATAATGACGGCGACAACTATGTTGCACGTTTGTTGCTGGCGCAGGTAGTCGAGGCTGCCGACGAGCCGGAGGCGCTTGAGGAGGTTCTAACAGGCGCCGCGGAGGCTGCGCCGACGCGTCCCGAAGCCTACATCGCGCTATTCCGCCATCACTTGCGCAACTCTGATCGCGACAAAGCCGAAGCGGCCATCGACACAGGATTGTCCAATGCTTCGAACAGCAATGCGCTTAAGATCTACAAAGCCGATCTGATGTTGTCCGGCGGCGATCGCGAAGGCGCTCTTGAGCTTTATGAAGAATTGGTTGGCGCTGCTGTCCGTAACAAGATTGTCGTCAATAATTATATCAGCTTGACGAGTGAACTGCGCCCGACCCCGGCGGATGCGCAACGCGCATTAGCTTACGCAGAATTAATTGCTTCGGAAGCCAATCCAAACTTTAAAGACACTCTCGGTTGGGCGTATTACCGCGCTGGCGATTATACTTCCGCTGTAACATATCTGGCTCAAGCGGCGAACGCATTGCCGAATAACCCTGAGGTTCTTTATCATTACGGCGCAGCAAAAGTTGCTTCAGGCGATGTCGACGGCGGCAAAGCCACGCTGCGCGAGGCTGTGGATAAGGGCGGGGCGGATTTTCCGTATGCGTCTGAGGCGACGGCAATTTTGAATGACTAGCTTGACCTGACGCCTTAAGCCAGGCGGCGTCTTGCGGAAGGGCTCGCACGACAGACTATGTATGAACAGTTTTTTGGATTATCGGAAAAACCGTTTTCGATACAGCCCGATCCGTCGTTCCTGTATTGGGGGCGAACGCACCGGCTTGCCTATGCAATGCTTGAGTACGGTGTTCTCAATCACGCCGGCATTTCTGTCATCACTGGCGAGATTGGTTGCGGCAAGACCACGCTGATCCATCGACTGCTTGACCAACTATCCGGCACGCATACGGTTGCGCTCCTGTCCAATATCCAGCAGGGGCGCGGCGATCTTTTAAGTTGGGTATTGATGGGATTTGGCGAACCGTTTGCCGGCAAAACCCATGTCGAGCTCTTTTCTCAGCTTCAGAATTTTTTCATCGCCGAGTACTCCAAAGGCCGGCGGGTTGTGCTCGTCATTGATGAAGCGCAAAATCTCTCAACCGACATGCTCGAAGAGCTGCGCATGCTCTCCAATATTAATGCGGGCAAAGATCAACTGCTCCAGTTGATCCTGGCGGGCCAGCCTGAACTGAAAGGCCTTTTGAACAAGCCTGAGCTTGTTCAGCTCGCGCAGCGAATTGGCGCAGACTTTCATCTTACCCCGCTGAACCGGGACGAAGTGCACGCCTATATAGAAACGCGCCTGTCGATTGCGGGCTGCCAGCGGCGCATCTTCACAGACCGCGCAATGGATTATATCGCTGAGCAATCTAAAGGTGTCCCCCGTGTCATAAATATCATTGCCGATACGGCGCTAGTCTATGCTTTTTCCGCTGAAGAGCTGGTCGTTGGTGTGGAAACTATTCGCAATGTGGTCAAGGACAAGCTTGAATTCGGTGTTTTCGGACTTGCCTCCGATCAAAATGCGGCCGCGCCTTTGAAATCTGTTGAACCCTCCGGAATTGACGCCTTTGCGGACCCGCCAGCGCCGGCAAATCCCGCATCTGGGTCATCGACTGATCAGTCTCGAAATGAACCGGAAAAACCGAATGCAGGATTTGCCGGCGACGAAACGGAAAACAAAATCAAGGCGCCCAAGAAGTCTCGCGCCGCGCCGATGCGTGAAGTTGAGCAGGCGACAACGGTTGAGGCGCAGACAATCGTTCAAACGGCGGGGCAACAGCTAAATATTGCCTCACAGCAGGCTCAAAAAACGGAAACGCGCGAAGAGTCTTCAATTACCGGCGTTGTTGTCATTTCCGCAGACGCATCCAGTCTGCCAGAGGCCGCAATTCGCTCGGCCGGCGACGGGCGGGCGATTGTTTTCGCCTGTCCATCCGGCAACGCCGAAGCTATTGCAATCGCGCAAAAGGCAGGGGCCGTTGTGGCGGAGACAGGCGATGCGCGTTCTTTGACAAAGGGCCGTCTACGGAATGCCGGTTATCGTCAGTTAAAGAAAATTGCGCCTCACCTTGAGTATGTGCAGTTTCTTGAGGCTGACCAGGCGCTTGCCCCTGACTGGGTGGCGCGCGGGGAAAAATTTATGGGGAGGCGGCCTGAAGTCGTGTTGCTGGAAGGGGGCGCTGTGACAGCCCGGCAATTGACGACGGCGAGCGCTGCGCCCAACCCCGACGCCGATGAAGAGTTAGCGAACGCTTCGTTAAGCGCTGCCCTCGTGCGAGCGGACGCTTTCGAAACAATTGGCGGTTTTCGCGGCGATATCGTCGCCGCCGATATGGTTGACCTTAGCGTTCGTCTGCGCCGTCGAGGGGGACGAATCTGGCGTTCCAGCGAAGCAATGACGATTATTTCATCGCCCCAAAAAGGCTTCGGTCCGTGGTGGCGGCGCAAAATGAAGCGTGGGTTTGAAAACGCTGTCGCAGTGTCTCTTCATGGCGGGCCGCCTGATCGGATTGGCGTCGGCGAGCTGACCGGCGCTGTCTTCTGGGGCGGGCTCTATTTTCCACTTCTGTTTATTTTTTCGGCGATTGCCGTTTTCCTTTCGCTGCAGATCATGCCTGATCTTTCCCCTTATGTTCTTGCAGGCGGGTTTTTGTTGGCGGGGCTTGCGGGGGCGTTAGGGTTCATCCTGCTTGCCGCAGCAAAATCGCCGTGTAGCGGATTATCGGCGCTCAGCGACGGCTTCGCGAGGCTCATGGGAAAGACGCCGGAATTCCTGGGCGTGTGCCAACGTTTATTTTCACGCAAAGCTTAGCGACTGACGGCGATCAGACATGCAGGGCGATTCACAGAAGCTGCGGGTTGGATATTTTGTAAACCAGTATCCCGCTATTTCGCATAGTTTTATCCGTCGTGAAATTCAGGCGCTGGAACGGGCCGGCGTTTGTGTTGAGCGGATGGCGATCCGTCCGTCTAAAGATGACATAGTGTCTGATGAGGACCGGGCGGAATTTTCTAAAACCCGCCACATCGTTCGGACCGGCAAGCCGGCGCTGTTGAAGTCAATATTGAAACAAACGGTGAAAAATCCTGTTGGCGCCGTCAAAGCGTTTGCAAGCGCTTTTCGGCACGGTCTTCGCTCGGAAGCAGGGCTCTTTCGGCATTTTCTGTATTACGGGGAAGCGCTGGTGCTTGCCGACTGGGTTGAACGCTCAGAACTCACGCATCTTCATGCGCACTTCGGCACGAATGCGACAATGATTGCCATGTTGGCGGCGAAGCTTGGCGGGTTTTCATTTAGTTTTACAGTTCACGGGCCGGAAGAATTTGAAAAACCCGACTTAATTTCTCTGCCCCAAAAAATTCGCGCGGCGAGTTTTGTCGTTGCGATATCGCACTATGGACGCGCGCAACTGAAAAAGCTGACGCCTCCTGAAATTTGGCCGAATTTAAAAATCGTACATTGTGGGATAGAGCGCGATTTTTACGCAGATGCGTCTTTGCAGCCTCACAATCATCGTACTCTCGTCTGCGTAGGTCGCCTTTGTGCAGAAAAAGGACAGATCGACCTTGTTCGCGCCTTTGCCAAAATAGAGTCTGAGATACCCGACGCGCTACTTCGCCTTATCGGCGACGGTCCGATGCGCCAGGCGATCAGCGTCGCAATCGGTGAGGCGGGCCTTGAAGAGCGCATATTGCTCGATGGCTGGAAGTCTCCCGATCAAGTTCGTGCGGCGCTCGTCGACGCGGGTGTTTTTGTGCTGCCAAGCTATGCTGAAGGCTTGCCAGTTTCGATCATGGAAGCGTTGTCTCTCGGCAGGCCCGTCATATCGACGTATATCGCAGGCATCCCTGAGCTTCTTGAAAACGATAAATGCGGCTGGTTGATTCCTGCAGGCGACGTTGACGCTTTGGCCGCAGCTATCAAGGCCGCGTTGACCGCAAACGACAATCTGATCGCAGAATTTGGCGCTGAGGGTCGTCGCCGGGTTCTCCAGCGCCATGACATTGATACGGAGGCGCAAAAGCTCGCCGGTCATTTCAGGAAAGCGGTATGACGGAAGTTGTGCACCTTTTTGCGTGGCTTGCTGCAGTTTGCGTGCTTGTCCCATCCGTCATTGTGTTTGCCGAAGTCCTGGCTTCATTCATGCCAAAACGCAGCTTGCCGTCTCATCAAGGTCCGCTTCCGTCTCTGGTTGTGATTGTGCCCGCGCATAACGAGGGCGAGCATATCGTCCAGACTCTGACCGACCTCAAAGCTGCGCTTTGGGATGCGGCTTCAATTCTTGTCGTCGCGGACAATTGCACCGATGACACGGCCGAAATTGCCGAGCGTGAAGGCGCAATGGTGTTGCGCCGCGAGGACCCCGACCGGCGAGGGAAAGGCTTTGCGCTTCAATATGCGGTGGATCGGCTGCGTAATCAGCCTCCTGAATGTATTGCATTCTTTGATGCCGACAGTCGGCTTGAGCCGGACGTTTTGCGTCGCATTGCATCTGCATCCACAGCAGTGGGAAGACCGGTGCAGGCATTTTACGATATGGAGGCGCCTCAACAAGGGAACGCTCGCGCCGGCGTTCGGGTTTTTGCGTGGAGATTTATGAACGCTGTGCGAATGAGCGGTTTGTCACGGCTTTGTAATGTAACGCGGTTTACCGGTGTCGGACTGGCGGCGCCGTGGAGCGTGATCGCCAGCATTAATTTTGGTTCTGCAGAGATTACGGAAGATCATGCCCTATCGTTTATGTTGGCGTCAGAGCGTCGTGCGCCGATACTAGACGCTGATGCAAGAGTGTGGAGCCGATTTCCGGAAGGCGGCGCGGCAAGCGTGACGCAACGCGCCCGCTGGGAGCATGGTTCTCTCAGCGTTATGCGAAGGATTGCTGCGCCGAGTATTTTAAAGGCGACGGCGCGCGGGAATATGCAATTGCTGTCGCTTGCGCTTGACGGTATTGCGCCGCCTATGATGATTTTCGCTGTCGTTCTCGCATTTGTTTTTGTCCTGTCTGCATCACTGGCGCTGGCGAGCTTAACGGGAGCTCTGATGATTGCTCTTGCGGCTGTCTTCTTGTTTGTCGCAGCAATCATTCTGGGGTGGATGCAGGTCGGGCGTTCTGTGTTGCCGATTTCTGCTTTGCCTGGTCTTGGCGCGTTTGCTGCTGAGAAATTCCTGATTTATGGACGCGCCGGGCGACAATCTTCACAGACATGGACGCGAACAGAACGCGATAAAGGCGCTCTTGCGCAAGAACCGGAACATAACGCTTCTGACAGAAATGACGATATCAGTCTCGTTGATGATGAGTGCAGAGAACAATGAGTTACTTAGATATAACGGATAACGAATTTGGTTTTTTTGATGCGGATGCGATCCGTGAGAAGGGTCGCGAACTGCAATCGACGTATGCGTCTGCAGCGCCTTTCCCGCATATCGTTATCGATGATTTTTGTACGGCTGATATACTTCAGCGGTGTATTGAGTTTTTTCCGGATGCGCCTGATCCGAAGAGCATCAGTTTTGATCGCGATCAGGAACGCTTTAAAACAAGCTTCAATCCCGATTATTTGCCCGCTCGTTTGCGGTCGTTTTTTTACGCTCTTAATTCACGACCGTTTATTCAGTTTCTGGAAAATATGACGGGTATAAAAGGATTGATTCCGGATCCGTATTTCCTCGGCGGCGGTTTTCACCAGACGACGCAGGGAGGGCATTTGAGCGTGCATGCGGATTTCAACGTGCATGAAGCCATGGGGCTTGAACGTCGGCTGAACTTATTGCTCTACCTCAATCATGACTGGAAAGAGGCCCATGGCGGTTCGTTGGAGTTATGGGACGCAGATATGAAAAATTGCGCTCAGCGCATTGTCCCCGTTTTCAACAGATGCGTCGTTTTTTCGACCACCGGACAGAGCTTTCATGGTCATCCGGAACCCGTCAATCACCCGGACGGGCAGCCACGACGTTCGATTGCGCTTTACTATTATACGGCAACCTGGGATGGCGTTGAGAGACCGCTTACAACTAATTTTAAACCTCGACCGGGCACAGCCGATAAAAAAGACTGGCGTGTCGCCATGGAAAAGGCCGCAAGCGACCTTTTGCCTCCCTTGTTGATGCGTAATGTTCGGCGACTAACGCGACGATTTTAAATTTATCCAATAAGTTCCGCATTCTAACTTCTTTCTTAAAGGCTGCTTAGTTTTTGCCGTCCGCTGTCTATCGGAATGTTCACTTTCACCCGCTCTCGGTCGTGCTATCGGTGCGAACGGCAACGGCGACTATTACAGTTTTTTATTGTTGAACTTTATCGATTTTCCGAAAGCTTCCTTATCGCGCGTCTCTTAAAAAAGCGCCTTAAACACAGCTGTTTTGCTGGGTTTTCGAGTATCGAATTTTGACAATATTGCCGCTGCGAGGGAAAGATGGGTTTTGAGCATACGCGCCAAAAAAATACAGTCTGTGCAGAGACATTTGACTTCAGCGCTCTGGCGGAAGCTGTTGACTCTGGGGCGTTATCTGCGCCTTCCGGGGGGCGACGCGCAAGGCGCAGAGCGATCAAATCCCAACTTTCAAAAGGAGGTTTTCTTCTGCCGCTGCTTGCTGCCCAGGGGTGTCTCAGTCTTGGCAAACAAGACGCACTTCTGGCAGGGGCCGACAGCGGCTCAGGTTCAAGCGATAATGTTCAGACTGGCGCTTCAGGAGGACGCAGCGCTCCGCCGTTGCAGGCGGTTAGTGACGAATTTGTGTCAGTCCCGAATGAGACAATACAGTTGGACGTGGCGGATATCCTTGCTAACGACACAGTAGAAGGTGCGAGCGGGCTTGAGCTTGTCCGCGTTTTTGATTCTGTAAATGGGACGGCAATGCTCGAAGGCGCTATAATAAATTTTATCCCTGACGAGGATTTTGAAGGGCTGGCGAGTTTCGTTTACGAAATTCGCGACGCTAGTGGCAACATCAGTACAGCGACTGTCGAGCTGCATATCGCGCCGGAAGGTGAGGATGGCGGCAAACGTGACCCTACAGCCGGCAACGGCGATCATGACCGCAATGACGAGGAAGAAGGGGGCGATCATGGCGGCGGGCATGGCGATGACGACGAAGACGAACCCCATGGCGATGGCCACGACGATGATGACGGCCCCCATGGCGGCGGTCATCCGCATCCTGATGATCCCGACCTTGCGGGCGAACACATGGCTTTGCTTGACTTGGTTCCGGTAGCTGACGCAACGCATATTGCCGTCAATAATGGCTCCTGGTTTGATCCCAACACTTGGGCTGGCGGCGAAGTGCCGGGCGAGGGCGCTGCCGTTCTTATTCCGGAAGGCATGATTGTAGAATATGACGGTGAAGATGCGGCGTCGCTATTCACCGTGCGCGTTGACGGCAAGCTGGATTTCGCAACTGATCAGAATACGTTTATGGAGGTCGATACTTTTATTGTGTCGCCGTCGGGCCATGTTACGATTGGAACGCTTGACGATCCCGTGTCGGCCAACGTTCAAACGACTATTCAAATTGCTGACAACGGCCCGATCGACACAGCATGGGATCCTCTGCTTTTTTCGCGCGGATTCTTATCGCACGGTACAATTGAAGTTCACGGAGCGCAGAAAGATGCGTTTCTCCGTCTCGCTGAGGACCCGCTTGCAGGCGACACCAGCCTGACATTAGAGGCGCCGCCGGAAGGATGGCAGGTCGGCGACAGGCTTGTGCTCACCGGAACCAAATTTGGTTCAATTGATAATACGGGCGATCGCCAGCGAGACATTCAAACTGAGGATGAAGAGCTTGTTATTACCGCGATCGACGGAAACGTTATTCACTTTGCAGACCCGCTCCAATATGATCACGACACTCCGCGTGATGATTTAAAAGCATATGTGGCGAATTACTCGCGCAATGTTCAAATTGTGACAGAAAACGCAGACGAACTACCCGCACATCAACGCGGTCATGTCATGTTCCTGCATTCTGACGATATTGATGTACGGTATGCAGAGTTTACCGATCTTGGAAGGACGGATAAGTCAGAACGCGCCTTCGATCCGGATGATGTCGATGTCATTGAGGCGGACACCAATCTGAAAGGCCGGTACTCGCTTCATATCCACAGGGCCGGCGTCTCTGACCAGGACGATCCCGCCATGCTGGTTGGCAATGCTGTTTGGGGATCGCCTGGATGGGGATATGTTCATCACGACTCCAACGCCATCCTCGCGGATAATGCCGCATATGATACCTTCGGCGCTGCGTTTGTGGCGGAAACCGGCAACGAGACCGGGCGCTGGGTGGGCAACATCGCTATCCGTCAGGACGGCGTGAGCGGCATCAATGATATCGTCAACAACCCCAAGCTTGGCGAGGACGTTCTGGCTTTTGACCTTGGGCGAAACGGAACCGGTTTCTGGTTTCAAGGACGTCTGGTGGACGCGGTCGATAACGTCGCCGCCGGCTCCCCGGGCGGGCACGGCTTTACTTATTTCCATCGGGGGCCGGGTCAGATTTCAGTCACCCGCGACCTTTTAAATGACGGCGACATTCTGAATTATCGCAGCGTCGGGCCTGTCAATAATCCGCATATCTCTCAATTTGAGGGCAATGAATCGATTGGCGTTGGCGTCGGCTTGCTGATTGTAAAGGCTAACGCTTTGCAAGAGCATGACGAACGCTCCTTCATATCGGATTTTACCGCATGGGAAGTGCGCAGGGGCGCGCATCTGGAATATACCTCCCACTATACGCTGGAAGATTTCGATCTTGTTGCGGCGGAGGGCGAGTGGACAGAATGGGGAATAACCACTGGCACTGGAATTCGGGATTTCGTCATCAACGGCGCTCGCATAGACGGCTTTGAGGTGGGCGTTTTATCTGAGTCCGGTTTTCATCCTGACGAAGATCGCAACTACTTTTTCATAGATGTTGAAGTGTTGAACAACACTGGCGCCGCCATTGATAACACCGCTGATTTCGACCGCATTCTGACGTCTGCCGACCTGTCATCTCTGCCTGGCGCAGGCGATCTATCGTTCACGTCAGATTTTCCAACAATCGCAAGACTGGGCGAAGATATTCCGCTGGATTTCGCTTATAATTTCAGCGGTGTTAGAGAAGACGCGCTTGGCCGCTTCAATGTTGGTGAGGTGGACAGGATTTACTTGCGTGTGCCGGACGTTAATCGCGTCATTGCTGAAGAGGGCTATTGGAGCTTGCCGGACGGGCGCCAGGTCACCGCTTTTGAAAGTGTGCATGCGGATCGGTTGACCGGAGAGATTATCAAGACCGCACAGTTTTTCGAAATCGATTCGAACTTTAACTACGCTGAGCAATGGGGCGCCGTCTATCACGGCGAACTTGATCTATTCAGTGCAGCGCCGAACGCTGTCACCGATATTGTTACGATCGATATTGGCGGACGGGTGACGATTGATGTTCTTGCCAATGATTCCGATCCCGACGGCGATCGGCTGAACATTGACGGCATTGGCGAAGCGCGCCATGGCTCCGTATGGGTGACCGATGACGGCCGTGTCGTTTATGAAGCAGACCCGAATTTTTCCGGAACCGATGAATTCACTTATTGGGTTGAAGACGACAATGGAAACTTTTCACAGGGAACTGTTCAGGTGACGGTGGAAGCGTAGCTTGCGTCCGCCATTCGCCATTCGGCCTGAACATCGGCGCATTGCTCCTTCGCGGCGTGCGCCGAGTTTACATTCTTAAAAACATCTTCGGAAATCAATCGGGAGAGCGCCCAAACGCAAGCGCCGCGGATGACAGGGTCATCATCGCTCAGCAATGCCATGACCGTCGATGACATATCCGGATTATTCGTATTGCCGATTGCGATCGCCACATTTCGTATGAAGCGTGTCCTTCCGATCCTTTTCACCGGCGAGCGGGAAAACAAAGATCGAAATTCGGCGTCATCCAGCAACGCCAGTTCTTTCAGAAGCGGCGCCTCAAGAGCGGCGCGGGGGTGAAAAGCCGTCTCCTTTGCCGACACGGCAAACTTATTCCAGGGGCAAACCGCGAGACAGTCGTCGCAACCGTAAATACGATTGCCCATGGCGGCGCGAAATTCATGGGGGATTGGGCCTTTATGCTCAATCGTCAAATAGGAAATGCACCGTCGCGCATCGAGTTGATAGGGCGCCGGAAATGCGTTTGTCGGACATATGTCGAGGCAGCTTGTGCATGCGCCGCAATGGTCTTGTGTGCTTTCATCCGCAGGCAGTTCAAGCGTGGTGAAAATTGATCCTAGAAAGAGCCATGAGCCAAATTCGCGCGACACAAGGTTCGTGTGCTTGCCCTGCCATCCGGCGCCCGCCTTTTGCGCGAGCGGCTTTTCCATCACAGGCGCAGTATCGACGAAAACCTTTAGTTCGCATTCAGTTTCTGCAATAAGCCAGCGAGCGAGCGCCTTCAGCTTTTTCTTGATGACGTCATGATAATCCTTGTTTTGAGCGTATACGGAAATAACGCCGTTGTCGGATTTTTTGAGTGCTTCCAATGGATCTTTTTCCGGCCCGTAGTTCATGGCCAGCATGATGATAGACCTTGCGCAAGGCCATAGCATTTTCGGATCAGCGCGCTGTTCGCTCCGTCGTTCCATCCAGTCCATAGCGCCGTGACGATTAAGAGCCAGAAATCTCAATAAACGCGCAGCAGCTTCAGGAGTCGCTTCGGCGTCCGTAAAGCGGACGATGTCGAAGCCGAGCGCGCGCGCTTTGTCGCGAATCGCCTGCGCCATGGGTATTGCCGCGCTCATTTAGAAATCAAGATCGTCGTAACAACGCGGCGGCGGCAACCCATCGATCCGATCACGGAGAATTGGACGAAACGAAGGCCGGGATTTAATGCGGGCGTACCATTCTTTTACGATCGGAAAACGCTCCCAGGGCGCTGCGCCGACATAATCGAGACTTGAAAGATAGGCTGCTGCAGCAAAATCAGCGACGCTGAGCGATGGTCCTGCGAACCAGTTGCGCTGGTCAATCAGCCAGGTGAAATAATCCATATGCCAGTCAAGGGCTTCCAGCCCGGCGCGCAACTTATCGTAATCCGGCTGTCCGCGTTTCATAAGACGTTTGTCGATGCGTTCGCGCACAATCAAGTCGATCACGTCCCGTTCGAACTTTTCCGTGAACCACGCGACGAGGCGCCGTGTTTCCGCGCGTTCCGCCGGCGTCGATGGAAACAAGGCCGGTTCGCGATAAGCGTCCTCGAGATACTCAATAATAACACTCACCGGCGCGACATTGACGCCGGGCGCGTCTATCGGCGCGTCCTGCAGCACCGGGATATGCAATGCAGGGTTCGCCCTGGAAAGCGCGTCAGACTCTTCCCACGGCGGCGTATCGATGTACTGCGCCGGCAGGCCTTTCTCCGCCATGACGATGCGAATAAAGCGCGAGGCCGGGTCGAACGGCATATGCAACACGGTTCTCATAAACGCGGCCTATAGCATGAAGAGGCAAAGACCGCTTCGGGAAAATCCGATTCCCAGCAATCTGTCTCTATTTGGCGCCAAACTGGTTAACAGAAATTGCGCCCAGGGCAGAACGTCCGATGTCTCAAGGGTTGGCGGCTCCATCTACGATCGGTCGCTCCGGCAGAACCTTTGCAAATCAACCGGTAAGAGTTTGCAGCGGGCGTTTTCGAATGAGACGCTTCGTGAGGTTTGGGGCCTGAAATGACATCGCAATCAATGTCCCATGACAAGGTTCATGATTTTGCCTGGCGCAGGCCCGCGCCGGTGGCGCGCCGGATGACGATGGCCTTGTATTCCTGGCAGTCGCCTTCTCTGACATATGCCGCCGCTCTCTTGGCTGCAACGCCCTTTGTGCTGGCGGCTTGGCTCTCTCCGGCGCTGCTCAGCTTGTCTCCGACCGTTGAGATGATTGCGCCGATCGCAGAGGCGAGGGCGGTCTTCAATCAGGAGATCAGCTTACAGATTGTATCTGCGCCATTTTATTTAATTCTGCTGGGCCTTAGCGATGTCATCGCAGACACGCCGGGGCGAATACATCTCGTATCCAAAGCGCTCAGCGCTTTGCTTGTTGTTGCGCCCATGGCGTATTTCGCTGTTTCGCGCCTACCGGTTTTGCCGGGTGCTGTGCTGACTGGCGCGTTCGCTGCTTTCGTGGCCTCGCCGCTGAGCGGGCCGGCTGAATTCGCGCTTGCTCTTTTCCTGACATGCGCCTTTTGTTTTGTTTCGCCCTCGGCGGATCGCTCCGTGGGCCGGGCGCGCTTTGAGGGCTTGCTCGCCGGTGCGGCATTGTTTGCGTTGTGGTTGCTTAATCCGGTTTTTTCTCTCCTTGGTTTTATCGCATTGTCGGCATGTCCTTTTTTGTCCGGACCGCGCGGCCTTAATCGTTATGCGTCGACCTTAATTGTCTTTGCGGCCATTGCCGGCGTGGCTGAGCTTTTAATCCCTGGCGTCAACGCGGCGCGCGCCGCCGCTGCATCCGGCGCCTTCGCTGTAGGCTTTCAGCTTCAAGCGGGCGAAAGTGCGATGGGCCTGAGTTCCGCCGCCGTCAGCGCCGCTCTTGTTATTGGGATGACATTTGTTTTCGGCGGCCGTGAGCATATGCGCGCGACGCTGGTTGCGCTGATCCTTGCTGTATCGGCGTTCATCGCCGCGCGAATCGTTGGCGCGTCAGCGTTGCCGATTTTTGCAATCGCCGCGACCATGGCGGCTTTTTCCGTTGCTTCGCCGCTTTATGACGGCGTTTATCGCAATCACGACCGCGCCAGCGTTTCGGTGGCTTTGTGCGCAGGAGCGTTGCCGGTGTTTCTGACGCTTGCCATGCTGGTTCACGCCGTGGCGCAGTTTTCCCTTCAATATCAGACTGCGCGCGCTGCGCCGCAGAATATTCGAACGGAACTGGCGCTCGTGCAGCCAGGCGGTCCCATGATCGCTCGTTGGATCGAAGAGGGAAGATTTTCAACGCCGGAGGCGAGGGAGTTTCTTGCTCTGGCGCCGGTTGATCAGTCTGCGATGCTTTTAGAGGCGGCAAGTCGGGCGCGGGCGATGAGCGCGCGGGGCTATGATGTGGCTATCTTGGCCGGCGCCGATGCGGCTTGCATTCTCGGCGAGAAGCGTCCCTGTCATGCTGACAGCAACAAAGCCGCCGCGGACGCCAGCGTTGTCTTCGTGCCGCGCCTTAACCTGGGCCAGAAGGCTTCAGAGGCGAAGGGGCGCGCTGAAGCGTTGCTTTATACGCAATTTCGATTGGTCGAAGAGACGCCCTTCTGGGAGATCTGGGTGCGCCGCGGCGATCTCGGACCCATCGCTGACAACAACAACAATGATCTGCGCGGCTCGATCAGTGACCGCGCGACCAGTCGTTAAGCGGCCGGTCCGGCAGCAATGAAATAGGGATTGTCGTAGTCTCTTTCTTTCTTGCCGTATCGCAAGGGCGCACCGTCCGGATGACTGCGAACACCGCCGCCAGCCGCCTCCAGCACCGCCTGACCCGCCGCCGTATCCCACTCCATCGTCCTGCCAAAACGCGGATAAAGATGAGCCGCGCCTTCGGCGATAAGGCAGAATTTCAAGGATGACCCAGCCGCAGCAAAGTCGGCGACATTGAGCGTCTCAAGATATGCATCGGTCTCTGGCGAACGATGGGATCGGCTGGCGACTGCGATCAGACCGTCGCTCGGCGCGCGCACAGCAGCGATCGGGTCGCGCATGCCGGGCGCGCCGTCTTTGTCGATGACCGAACGCCAGGCGCCGACGCCGCAAAGTCCGGCGTAGAGCTTGTTAATCGCCGGCGCATAAACAACGCCGAGTACGGGGCGTTGTTTGCGAATAAGGGCAATGTTCACGGTGAACTCGCCTGTGCGGTTGATGAATTCCCGGGTGCCGTCCAGGGGATCGACGAGAATGAATTCATCGCCAAGTTCGGGTATGTCGCCTTCGCTGGCGCGTTCCTCGGCGAGGACGGGGAGCGACGGCGCGATCTTCTCAAGCGCTGCTAAAATAATCGCTTCAGCAGCCTTGTCGGCGGCGGTGACAGGAGATGCGTCCTCTTTTTGCTCCGTTGTAAAATCGGTCGCGTAAATCGCCATGATTTTCGCGCCGGCCTTTAAAGCAATGTCGCAGAAGGCGTCGCAGAGCGCGCTGTCACTATGGTCAACTGTCGTATTCATAGCGGTGGGATGGCGTCAATTGTGTTGAAAGGCAAGCGCATTGCGCTGGCGATCACCGAAAAGCGACAACCGTAAAAGCCGCTGTTTGTTTCGGCGTCAGGCCGCTTGCAGGAATAATGTCCTGAATAATCCAGCCTTCATCAGCCAGTTCGTTAAGACGCTCCTGCATCGCCGCAGCCGCCGCCCGTGCGTAGTCGCGCTCATTAGCGACGAGCCCGACAGGGCGACGCTTGGCGTCCCGCCAGCTGACATGAAATACGGCAAACTGTTTCGACATGGGACACGCTATCCAATTTATGCGCTAACGGCTGCGCGGTGATTTCAGTAAAGGCAAAGCTTGGGCCGCGTGACTGGACAAGCGTTGCAAGGTGAGCAATTCGCCATCCTGCGACCATGGCGAGCGGCAAAATATAGTTACGAAATGTTTGCCATAGCGAGTATACGTTTGCCGCAAGATGTGGGGTATAAGACCGGCATGCCGATTACGGAAGCAGAACAGGTTGAACAGTTTGCGGAGTTCAAGAGACGACGACGCTCCTCTGCTTCGCGGGCGCTGCTCGGCGACCTGATTCAATTTATCGAATTTCTAGCCGTGATCGCGATTTCTGTCGCTTCCGCTTATGCGTATCATGTGTTGGCTTTGGGCGTTCCGTTCGACTTCCAGTACTATACGGCTGCGGGCATTATCGGCGCCACCGGCCTGACGGCGCTGTTGAGGCGCGACGGATATTATGACTTCGATCAACTCTTATCGCCGAGCGGAACGCTGCGCGCGATCGTGTCGCGATGGATTTTGGTCGTGCTCGGACTGATCGCGTTCGGTTTTGCATTGAAAATTTCAGAAAATTTTTCACGGGCATGGCTGTTTGCGTGGTCAGCCGCCGTCCTCGCGCTCGTGCTGGCGCTGCGTTGGGCGGCGGCGAAAATCGTCCGCGCTATGATCCGCAGCGGCGGCGTCTTCGCCAGACGCATTGCCATCGTTGGCGCGACTGAGTTGGCGGAACAATTTTCGACTGCTGTTGGAGAAGAAGAAAACGGCATCTCTATTGTCGGTGTTTTCGACGGCGGTCCTGCAGCGCCGGGTTGCGACAACGGTCCTTTTGCCTGCGGAGATCTGAAGACGCTCGAAAAAGCCGCGCGCGACGGCGCTATTGACGACATTGTCATTGCCGCTCCAACTGCGAATGCCGAGGGCATGGCGAAACTGGTGCGTCGTCTGTCAATCCTGCCGGTTTCCGTTTCAATTTGTCCGCAATCGCATTGGCTCGACCATCGCGGGGGCGCGGTGACGAAGCTGGGCGCTGTAAGCGTGTTATCACTATACCGCCGTCCGCTTGAAGGTTGGGGCGGGGTCATCAAGGTTATCGAGGATTATGTGCTGGGCGCTGTCATTCTCATTGCCTTGAGCCCGATCATGCTGCTGATTGCCGCCGCAATCAAACTGCAGGACAGGGGCCCTGTTCTGTTTGCACAGCAACGCCATGGGTTCAATAATTCGGTTTTTCGCATCTATAAGTTCCGCACCATGACGGTTTTGGAAGATGGCGACGAGATCCGCCAGGCGCAGGTCAACGATCCTCGCATTACGCCGCTCGGCAGGGTTTTGCGGCGATACAGTCTCGATGAGCTGCCGCAGCTTTTAAACGTTGTTACAGGCACGATGTCGCTGGTCGGCCCGCGCCCCCATGCGCTGGCGCACAATCACCAATATGCGCAGATGATCGAAAATTATTCAGGCCGTCACAAGGTGAAGCCAGGCATTACCGGCTGGGCGCAGGTTAACGGGTATCGCGGCGAAACCTCTGAAAATGAGCTTATGGAAGAGCGTGTCCGGTACGATCTCGCCTATATCGACAACTGGTCGCTCTGGTTTGATTTCAAAATTCTGGTGATGACGGCGGCTGCGGTGGTGTTCCCGAAAAATGCCGTCTAAGAAGGCGTGAATCAGGCTCGCTCAGAGCCAATTTATCGCAGTCTTAGGAAAGGCGTTTTCAATGCGCGTCACCATGATCGGCGCCGGCTATGTCGGCCTAGTTTCCGGAGCTTGTTTTGCTGATTTCGGCCACACAGTGGTCTGCGTCGACAAGGACGAAAAAAAAATCAAGAAACTTGAAGCCGGCGAGATGCCGATTTACGAGCCGGGCCTTGAAAGTCTCGTTCTGGAGAATGTGAAGGCCGGCCGGCTCTCTTTCAGTATGGATCTCGCGGCGTCAACGCCGGAAGCGGATGCTGTTTTTATCGCTGTCGGCACGCCTTCGCGCCGCGGCGACGGCTTTGCTGATTTGTCATATGTCTATCAAGCTGCGGAGGAAATTGCCGCCGCCATCGAGGGCTATACGGTTGTCGTGACCAAATCCACCGTGCCCGTCGGCACCGGCGCCGAAGTCGCCCGGATTATTCGTGAAACTCGTCCCGATGCTGATTTTTCTGTCGTGTCCAACCCTGAGTTTCTGAGAGAAGGGGCGGCGATTGAAGATTTTAAACGCCCGGACCGGGTTGTTGTAGGCACGGAAGATGAGCGCGCGCAGGGTGTCATGCGTGAATTATATCGTCCGCTTTATCTTAACGAGACGCCGATTGTTTTTACAAACCGCACGACGTCAGAGTTGATCAAGTACGCAGCGAATGCGTTTCTGGCGACCAAAATCACATTTATCAACGAGATGGCTGATCTCTGCGAGAAAGTCGGCGCGAATGTGCAGGAAGTCGCTAAAGGCATAGGTCTCGACGGGCGCATCGGTTCGAAATTTCTCCATGCAGGGCCGGGTTATGGCGGGTCTTGTTTTCCAAAAGATACGCTGGCGCTGGTGCGTACGGCCCAGACCCATGAAGCGCCGACGAAGATTGTAGAAGCGGTGGTCGCCATCAATGATGAGCGCAAAAAAGCAATGGCGTCCCGGGTCATTGATGCGTGCGGCGGCTCGCTCGACGGCAAAAAGATCGCTGTGCTCGGGCTTACGTTTAAGCCGAATACGGATGATATGCGCGACTCACCGTCGCTTGATATTGTGCCGGCGCTTCAGGCGGCGGGCGCCAGGATCGCGGCGTTTGACCCGGCCGGGATGGAAGAAGCGTCACACTTGCTTTCAGATATTGAATATGCCGACGGGCCTTATCAGACGCTCGACGGGGCCGATGCAGTCGTCATCATTACCGAATGGGATGAATTTCGCGCCCTTGATGTTGAGCGGATGAAAACGCTCATGCGGTCGCCGGTAATGGTTGATTTAAGAAATATCTATCGTCCGTCGGAGATGAAAAAGGCGGGCGTGCGCTATTCTTCGATCGGCCGTCCCGACGACGCTTGAGTCTTGGGATGCGCCCTAGGCTGCGCGCAGTCGCCGCAAGACTTTTGATTTGCCGCTTCGCTCAGGACTGTTGGCGCGCTGGATCGTAATCCGCGCGCGGTCCAGGATATCGCTGGTCACCATGGGTGCTTCGCTGCGGAAGCGGGTTTTGCCCTCCGGGTCTACGTAAATCACGTAAAATCCGGATTCTGCTGCAAGCGCATGGCGCAACAAGGCAGGATCAAGCCACTCAATAAGCTCGCCGTTTTTGCGCGGCGTATCGAGACCGTAAAGTTCGATAACTTCCACATCCTCGCTTATCAGCGCAGGAATTGCCGGCTTCAACAGGCGCCGTTGCATCCGACACGCCGAATGATTGACGGCGGGTCCAATAATAAACAACGTGTTTCTTGGGGAAAACTTTTTGACGGTTTCGGCGCGCTTCAGATTGGCCGTCATTTCCGGCACAAAATTCGGCCGCATCGACAGCAGCGCCGCCACCGCGCCCACGATCAGGCACAAGGAAATGATAAGAACAGTCAAGCCCATAAGCTCAAGGACGTACCGGTTTCGCGTTTCCGATGTGTTAACTGATGCCAAAACACGCCAATCTGCGTGCAAACGCTACGCCAGTCGACACGCACCGTTTACCAATCATTAACCATATGCGCCAGCGGCGGTTTGCTGGAAAGTCAGAAAAAAGAGCCGTTCGTTTCCCGCCGCCATTTTGCGAATGCGGCGAGCCCGTCAGCCAACGAGGTCTTGGGGTCGTATCCAATCAGTCGGCGCGCTTTTGAAATATCGGCCCAGGTGCGCTGGACATCGCCCTTCTGCATTGGCTTGAACACTTTATCGGCCTTAACGCCGAGCGCTTGTTCAAGCAGCGCAATCATGTCCATCAGTCCTTCTGGGCGATCATTGCCGAGATTGAAGACGCGGTGGAACGTCTCATCGGCGCCCGGCGGCGCGTCATGGGCGCTCACAACCCCGTCAACGATATCGTCGATAAAGGTGAAGTCCCGCCCCATGTCGCCATTGTTGAAAATTTCAATCGGCTCGCCCTTGAGCATTTTCTCGGTAAAAATCCAATACGCCATATCCGGTCGCCCCCACGGTCCGTATACGGTGAAAAAGCGCAAGCCGGTCTGGGGCAGGGCGTAGAGGCGCGCATAGGAGGACGACATCAATTCGTTTGATTTTTTGGTGGCGCCGTAGAGCGAGACCGGAGCGTCAGTCACATCGTTTTCACAGAACGGAACCTTCTCGTTGGCGCCGTAGATAGAGGAAGAAGATGCGTAGACAACGTGCTTCACGCTGCGCTGGCGCGCCAGTTCGAGAATAGCGAGATGACCGGTTAGATTTGAGGCGCTGTAGGCGAACGGGTTTGTTAGGGAATATCGCACCCCCGCTTGAGCGGCGAGGTGGATAATCGATTGAAATTCAACCCCCGTCAGCGCTGCGGAAAGTGCGCCCGGGTCTGCGATATCCGATTTGATAAAACGGAAATTCGGCGTGCTGGCGAACTGATCGAGACGCGCGCGCTTTAGCGCAGGCGTATAGTAGGCGTTGAGGTTGTCGAGGCCGACAACGGTTTCGCCCCGCGCCAGGAGTGCGCGCGCCGTCGCTGAACCAATAAAGCCGGCAACGCCGGTTACCAAAATCGTCATGACTCTACTTTTTCTTCCCGTAACGCAGGCGCGTTGGAGAGCAACATTTCATCATACAGTCCTCTTGGCGTAACGCGCGCCCGTGCGATCATATACCCGGCCAGCAAGAACTGTGCGACGCCCACGGCCAGAAAAATTTCGTCAGCGCCCAGAGGCGTTCGTGTGACAAAAAGGACGAGCCATGACCCAACCATGGCGCCGGCGGCGTTCGCCATATTATTCGCCGAAAGGATGCGTGAACGTTGCGCAGCCGGCGCCCGGCGCTGGACGGCGGCCTGGAGAGGCACCACAAACAGGCTCGTCGAAATTGAAGCAAGAATGAAGGTTGATGCGATCACATAGGCCGGCCATTGATTAAATAACGCGGCAAGATTTAAGAGTTCAGAAGATTGCGGCGGTTCGTAGTAAATGGCGGCGACATATAGGATCAGCGTCATAAAGCCTGCGCTGAAAGCGCCGATGGTGGAAAAACCGAGCGCGCTTCGCCCCTTTGAAACCGCCGCCGCCAGGGTCGAACCAAGGGCTGCGCCGATGGCGAAAAGCCCCATCATGAAAGCGACGACGGTTTCGTCGCCTTTCAGGATGTCGCGGACAAAGAAAGGCGTTGCAACGGAAACGAGCGCGCCGACAGACCAATACCACGCGACGCCAAGCAATGGGCGGGAGACGCCGCGGGCGTTAAGCGCAAATCCGGCAAGACGTTTAGCTTGAGCGAAAGCGTTCCAGTCCAGTTGCAGGTCCGGCGCGTTGGCCGCCGCTTCCGGCGCTAACCGGATGACGAGCCAGCCGATCAACGCCGCGATGATGAGCACTGCCGATACGATGGCGGGTCCGGACGGTTGCGCGATCAAAACGCCGCCCAGCACGATGCCGATCATGATCGAGACGAACAGGCCTCCGCCGCAGATTGCATTGCCGCGGACCAGTTCATCCGCATAGAGATATTTTGGCATAGCGCCGGTGCGCACCGGGCTGAAGAAAGCCGACTGCGCGCCCATTAGAAAAAGCGACAGGATCAGAATCGGCGTATTGCCGATAAGAAAGCCGATTGCCGCCATTGCCATCAGCAAAAACTCGGCGAATTTTGTCAGCCGGAACATCTTCGCAGTTTCGTATTTATCGGCGACCTGGCCGGCGATGGTTGAAAACAACAGCATGGCGATCGGAAAGAGCGAGCCGATAATCGGCAGGGCGTCGTCATTGCTGATCAGCGGGGCAGTGAAGATGCCGAAAACCAGCCCGATCGACAACGCCTGTTTAAGCATATTGTCCGTAAACGCGCCGAGGGCCAGCGCCGTCCACATCGGCAGGAAGCGCCGCTGGAAGAAGAGGGGCTTGTCAGGATTTGACGGCTGCGGCGTCATGCGGGGTCCGGCGCCTCCTTTGCGCCCAGGGCGGGCTGGCTATCCTAATCAGTTCGGCGCGGAACGCCATGGCGGGCAGCCGACTCAGCCCGCTGCCATGGAGCGGCGAAAAATTCATTGTCAATCAGTGGATTGCATGACAGGGCCCGATGGCTATATATCCGCCAACTTTACTTTGGGGCGTGAAGTCCCTGATCCGCATTGGTCCTGAGTTCTGACGGACCGACCCCCGAGGAGAGGCTTTTCGATGTTCATATCGCCCGCCTATGCGCAAGCCGGAGATGTCGCCGCGCCGAACGCTTTTATGCAGATCGCGCCGCTGATCTTCATTTTCGTGATCTTTTATTTCCTGCTGATCCGACCGCAGATGACAGCCCGAAAGAAGCATCAGGAAATGGTCTCGAATGTGCGCCGCGGCGACACGGTCGTCACCGCCGGGGGTCTGATCGGCAAGGTCACCAAGGTCCTCGAGAGCGATGAAGTCATGGTTGAGCTGGCCGACAAGGTGACAGTCAAAGTCGTGAAATCGACCCTGTCCGATATCCGCAATAAGCCGGAACCGGCCGCTAACGATTCCAAGCCAAAAACCTAAAGTCTCTCTCCTGCGCTGCGGCGCGCGTTGCACAAAAAAGTCCGATATTCCCATGCTGCAATTCACAAAAGCCCAGACCGCCGGCATCCTTGGCCTCGTTGTTCTCGGCCTTCTTTTCGCGGTTCCTAACTTCTTAAGCGATGAAACGCGCGCCGGCTTGCCGGGTTTTGTGCCGAAATCGACGATCAGCCTTGGTCTCGACCTGCAGGGCGGCTCGCATCTTTTGCTGAAAGTCGACACCGACAAAGTCATTGAAGATCGCCTAAAAGCGACAATGACCGACATCCGGCGTGAGATGCGGCCGAACCGCAACGCCAGCCGGGAGCGAATTTCCATCGATAATCTGGCCTTTAACGCTGAAACGGGGGAGATCCGATTGCGTCTTGCGGATGCAGGCGACCTTGAAGAGGCCCGGGTGCGGGTGCGCGACGTCACGCGCGGCACCGGCGGCGGCCTCGGCCTTGGGCTCCGTCCTTACGCGGTCAACGCAACGGACAGCGAAATCGTCGTTACAATGACCCAGGAGGCGCAGACGGCCTATGCGCTTGAAGCGGTGCGCGATTCGATCGAAGTGGTTCGCCGTCGGATCGACCCGGCGGGCAACCGGGAAGTTTTGATTGCCCCGCAAGGCTCAGATCGGATTGTCGTGCAGGTGCCGGGCGATGATGATCCGGAAGCTTTGAAAGCGATCATCAATCGTACCGGTCAGCTTTCGTTTCATGCGGTTGATCAGACCGTTAATGTCGGCAACGCCCTCTCAGGTCTTTTGCCGCCAGGCCGGTCGCTTTGTCCGCAAGCGGAATTCGACGGCGTTGTGCGGCCTGGGCCGCAAAGCGGCGAATTATGCGCGCCCTATGAGGATGGAAATTACACGCTTCCTCCGATTGTGCTTATGGAGGATGCCGAAGTCACCGGAGACATGGTTCAGACGGCTTCTGCGTCGCAAAATCCCGACGGCTTTGGCTTCCAGATCAATTTTGAGTTCGATAATCGAGGCGCGCGCCGCTTCGGCGACTACACGCGCAATAACATAGGCTCTGTTTTCGCGATTGTCCTTGACGGCGAGATTATTTCCGCGCCGACCATCCAGTCTGCGATCACCACCGGATCAGGCCGGATCACGGGCGACTTCTCCCCGGCGGAGGCGGCGCAGACGGCGCTTCTGATTCGTTCCGGGGCGCTGCCGGCGGAATTGACCACGCTTGAACAGCGTTCCGTCAGCGCCACCCTCGGCGCTGATTCGGTTCGTGCGGGAACATACGCGCTGATTATCGGGTTTGTCGCAGTGATCATATACATGGTGCTGAGCTATGGTCGGTTTGGGATTTACGCCGACATGGCGCTGATCGCGAACGTGATCCTTATCGCCGGCGCGCTCTCGCTTCTGGGTTCGACGCTGACCCTGCCCGGCATCGCGGGGATTGTTCTGACCATCGGCATGGCGGTGGACGCAAACGTTCTCATCTTTGAGCGAATCAGGGAGGAGCTGCGCAGCGGCAAAACCCCGATCAATGCCGCGGAAACCGGCTATCAGAAAGCCTGGTCGGCGATCCTCGATGCGAACGTCACCACATTCTTCGCGGCGCTGATCATGTTTCTTCTCGGCGCCGGACCGGTTCGCGGCTTTGCAATCACGCTTGCGGTCGGGGTCGTGACGTCCGTTTTCACCGCATATGTCCTGACCCGGCTTTTTGCCGGCGGCTATCTCATCTCCAAGCGCCCCAAGGCGATCGCGCTTTAGGAAAAGGCATTCCCGATGTTTCTCAAACTCGTTCCCGACGAAACTGCGATCAAGTTTACCAAAATGCGCATGGCGGCCCTGGCGATGTCAGCAGTGCTGGTTGTCGGCTCCATTGGAATGTTGGTCACGCGCGGGCTTAATTTCGGTGTTGATTTCACCGGCGGGGTCACGATCGAGGTCGCCGACTCAGAGCCGATAGAATTGCAGGCGGTGCGTGACGCATTGGGCGGGCTTGGGCTTGGCAGCTATGAAGTTACGGAAATTCGGGATTTTGCCGACAGCGAACCTGCCGTCCTGGTTCGCGTCGCCCAACAGCAGGAGGGCGATGGCGAGGCCGAATCAGAGGCCGCTGAACTTGCCCAGCAGGAGGCATTGCAGAAAGTGCGCGACGCCATGACGGCGCTTCTGGGCGACGGCGTTGAATTCCGAAAAGAAGAGGTGGTCGGGCCGACCGTGTCGGGAGAATTGATCCAGAAGGGGGCGATGGCGGTCGCATTCGCGATCGGCATGATGTTGATCTACATCTGGCTGCGCTTCGAATGGCAGTTCTCGATCGGCGCCATTATTGCGCTTGTCCATGATGTGATTATCACGCTTGGCGTATTCTCGCTGACCGGGCTTGAGTTCAATCTTTCGATTATCGCCGCAATCCTGACTATTGTCGGTTATTCGATGAACGACACCGTTGTGGTTTATGACCGGGTTCGCGAAAACCTTCGCAAATTCAAGCAAAAGCCGCTGGATGAACTGCTCGACGTATCCGTGAACGACACGTTGAGCCGGACCGTAATGACGTCTGTTACGACCCTGCTTGCGCTTGCTTCCCTGGCGATTTTCGGCGGCGAAGTCCTGCGCGGGTTCACCCTCGCCATGATCTGGGGGATCCTGATCGGGACCTATTCCTCGATATTCGTCGCATCGCCGGTGTTGCTCGCAACCGGCGTCAAACGGGACTGGTCAAAGCAGGCGACGGCGGCTGCAACGCCTTAATTGAATAGAGTTTTACATTCGCTATTTCTATTTGCTGCGCCGTGCAATACGCATAGGAATGCCACGCTCTGCGCTGTTGAAATAAACAAGCCAAGAGCCAAAAGACATTGGCCTAAATTCTACAGTGTCTCCAGGATTGGGTTCGTGATCAAGACTTTGGTCAAGCTGAACCCAAATTTCACCGTGGGTAAACGCGACGCGCAGTTCGCCTGCAGCATTGCGCCAAGCTCTATAGACTGTAGCTTCATAGGATTCGCGGCGCTTACGTTTAAGTTCAGGGGCATCGCTTCTTTGGATAATAAATTTTGATTCTGCTTCGTTATTGTCTTCTTCAGTTGAAGGTTGGCGGGCAACGTCAAAATCACTTTTGTCTTTGTCTTTTCCGCCAAAGAAAGGCAACCGAATGCCGCGGCGACGCTTTTCACGGTTCTGCTCAGTTTCTGCCGGGGCTCTTGAAGCTTCCGCAACATTTTTGGACGATTCTGTAGGCTTATCAGGTGTTTCCGGTGTGGAAGCGGCGGGCTGAGGGAGCTCTGTCGGAGTGTCTACGCTTGCCGCGAGAGCCTCGAAACAATCAAGCCGATCACTGGAGTTGTCCAGTTGCGAACAGAATTTCATAGCTTCTTCAAGTGAAAGCGCCTCTTCCTGTGCATAAGCTGATGACCCGAGTGTGAGAATTGCGGGCGCCAGGCTTACTGCAAGTATGGCGTATAATTTACAGTTCAAAAACAACGGCTTCGGGCAAAAACGCATTACAAGACCCCTCAAAATGCCTTCCTACGATAGGCGCAGGTTAATGCAACAATAGCTTAGCGCTAGCCCTACGCCACACTGGTGCGTTTTCGCAACAATTTTATGAAATAGCGGTTTGTCTATCACTTAATCAAAGTTAACGCGTTGACAGCGGAGCCTCACTTCAACTTTTATTCAATTGCGCGTGAAGATCACGTGACAATTTTCTTTTTTACAGTCCCGGGATTGAACCGGGCGTAATGGCATCAGCCGGAAGACTCATCATGAAGGGGCTCAAGTATGAATACGGCAACCAAAAAAAGCGCTATTGAGGATTTGAAAGCTGCCTTAGTCGGCGGCGTTTCGATCTTCGCGTTGGCGCCAATAGCGGCGCTCGCACAAGATGCGGGCTCCGATGCAGACGCGATTGCGGAAATCGAAGAGGATATCGACGAATTTGAATCGGAAGATCAGATCGTTATCACTGGTTCACGCATCCGACGAGACGAATTTACTTCTATTTCGCCTGTGCAGGTGATTTCTGGCGAAGTTTCCCGAGACCTTGGTCTTGTGGACGCGCAAGATATCCTTAGCCAAACCTCAGTTGTTCAGGGCCAACAGACGACAATCGGGGTTTCGACTGTTCTCGCTACCGGGCAGGCATTTACGACCTTTGGTTCCGTTACTCCCAGCCTTCGAGGCTTGTCTTCAAGCGTCACGGGCCGAACGCGAAACTTGATCCTTGTTAACGGTCGCCGCTACGGACCGATTGGCGTTGGCGGCGCGCCGTCAAACCCTGACGTGACGCTGATCCCGGGCTCATTGCTGAGCGGTGTCGAAATTCTTTTGGACGGTGCTTCATCGATTTACGGTTCCGATGCGATTGCAGGCGTCATTAACTACCGCCTGCGCGATGACTTTGAAGGTCTTGAGCTTGACGTGTTCCATACTCGCCCTCAAATCGGCGAAGGCGCTCAGACTGTTGTTTCGGCAACCTTTGGCCTGCAAAGTGATCGCGGTTATGCGTTGTTTGCTGGCGAGTTCAACAGCACCAATGGTCTGCGTCGTGCTGATCGTTTCGAACGCTATCTCGATCCAATCCAGACAGACGATTTTGGCCGCATAATTTGCGACCCGGAGCGTGAGATCAACACGAACACCGGCGAAGTATTCTCAGGCTGCTCGGGCGGCCTCTCGGATTTTGCGGTTTTTGGTCCTTTGGGAACAACGATTGTAACACCGGGTCAAACCAATATCGGTGTTCCTAACTTCTCTCAGTTGGGCACAGCTCCGTTCGATGGTCCTGACAGCTTAGGCACTTTCGGATCGATCAATAACCCGTTCACTCGGTTCTTCCCGCAAGACCAACAAGCGCATATTACGCCGCCCACACGCCGTTACTCGGTATATTCGATCGGCGAATATGAAACAGATCTCTATACGGACCTGACAGCCTATTACGAAGTTAGCTATGCAGAACGCACGCTTGTTCAGGACTCATTTGCGCAAGGTGTTATTGAGGTAACGGACGAAACGCCGTTTAACCCAGGTATTGGATCTTCTCTGCTTGTGCCGCTTCTTGATTTTGACGCGGATCAAACTGTGAATGTCTTCCGCGCTACCGCAGGCGTTCGGGGCAACCTGCCCTTCATGGACGATTTCAGCCCGCTGGATGGTTGGGGTAACTGGTCATACGATGCGTATGCGCTGTTCCACCGTTCACGCGGCACACAAACAAACTTTGGCGACCTCAACAATAATAATGTTGCACGGGTCCTGAATGGATCTGTCGATACAAACGGTCAGTTCCAGTGTGCGCTTGATGAGACGCTTGAAGGTCAGCAACCTTCTCGCGCCGGACCTGGCGGCGGCTTCACAACGCCAATCACAAATTGTTTCGCGGTCAATTTCTTCGATCCGCAATTCTTAACCACTGGTCGTTTTTCGGATCCTGCGTCTAACGACTTCATTCTGACAAACGCTATTCAGAATACGTTAATCGATCAGTACACGATCAACGCATTCGTTTCTGGCGATGTCTATGATATTCCGTTCGGCGGCACGGTCGGTTTTGCTGCGGGTCTTGAATATCGCAATGACTCTGTCGTCACCCAGAATGATGAAAATCAGGCAACGCCGAACGCTTTGGCGACGCAGAACCCTGACGTTGGCTCGCTTGGCGAGCGCCAGCTAATTGAAGGTTTTGCAGAACTTGTTGTTCCAATCCTGCAGGATCAGCCTTTTGCTGACTCGCTTTCCGTCGAAGTCGCCACACGATACACCGAAGAACAGTTCTTCGGCGCTGCGTGGACGTGGCAGGCAAAAGGTCAGTGGGCTCCTGTTGATTGGCTCACTTTCTCCGGCGGCTATGGCACGTCATTCCGTGCGCCTGATACAGGCGAGCAATTCGGTACCGGTATTATCTTTGCGAACAATACTCGTATTGACCCTTGCTTGCCGGCTTCAACCGTGTTGGCGACAGCGCCTGCTGGCGGCATAACCATTGGACCTGACGTCAATCCAGACGGTTCAACGCAGGTTATTCCTGAAAACACCGTGTATTATGATTTTGATGCTGATGAGCGTCCAGAAAACGACATCTCAATTTGTGAGGCGCTTGGAGTTCAATTGCCGCAAAACGCGCTTGATGAAGCTGGGGCAACAGCTCTGGGCCTGTTTGGCATCGGCACGCCTTCAGGATCTTTCCAGAACTTCTCCGTTCTGTTCGCTAACGGCGGCAATACTGGGATTTCGCCAGAAACATCGCGTGCATTTTTCGCGAAAGTTAGTTTCTCGCAGCCATGGTTTGACTCATTCCGCTTCAACTTTTCAGCTAACTACTTCGATTATTTGGTTGAAGACTCAATCGGTCAGTTAACAGCCGGCACGATCCTCAACGCCTGCTTTAACGATCCTAACGTCGCTGTAGTCGGTGGTGTCATTCAGGGCGATCTCTGTCAGTTTACTTCACGTAACCCGACAACAGGTCTGCTGACAGATGTTAACGAATCTTCGTTCAACCTTGGCGCGCTGACATCTCGCGGTATTGACTTCAACCTATCTGCGGATGCAGATCTTGGCTTCATTCAAGGATTGCCGCTCATCAACCGTCTTGATGAGCCTATGAACCTTAGTGTTGTCTACCGGGGAACATACCAGCTTGAAAACTCTGAAGATATTACAGGTGACGGCGAGTTTACGAACCTGCTTCAGACAGTTGGTTTCCCAGAGTATCAGCATAACATTACGACTACCCTGTCCATGGATCGGGTGAGTCTCTTGCACCGCGTATTCTATGCAACAGATTCAGACGATCTTGATCCTGATTTTGCTCCTTTTGGCGGCGGCAATGTATGTACGCCAACGCTTCTGGAGCGTGATCCAAACGCTGATACGTCCGGTTGTACGGAGTTCTTAGATCTTCCTCCGGTTATCCTTCATGACCTCATAGCAACTTACTCCGGAGACACATGGACAGCACGCTTTGGTGTTCGTAACGTCTTCGACACAGTGATTGTACGTGATGCCGGCATTCCTGCAGACGGTGGCTCAGGCACGCCATTTGGTCTTGGTTACGACCTCGACGGTCGAAACTTCTTCTTCAACATCTCTAAGCGCTTCTAGTTCGCAGCCGAGAATTTGAATTCAAGAAGGCCGGAGCATTTGCTCCGGCCTTTTTTATTAGAGAGTTAGCGCTTGAGTCAGTTGCATTTTTGTGAAGCCGATGTGCGCAGTCAGAGGAGTTTTTGTATTTTTGTTTGCTCCTTGCATAGGCTTAAAACCAGCGCGTGACCGATCTGCTTCATCAAGACGACTTTGCCTATTGCGCTAATCTCGTAAAGGCGCGCGATGAGGATCGCTGGCTGGCGGCGCAATACGCGCCTGAGGCTTTGCGACGAAAACTCATGGCTCTTTATGCCCTGTTGTCAGAGTGCAGGCGGACACCGGCGGTTGTCAGCGAGGCGCCGCTTGGCGAGATCCGGCTGCAATGGCATCGCGATGCGCTGCAGGAAATCCGCGACGGGAAAACGCCCCGACGCCACCCGATCGTGCAGGAAGCGGCGGCGACGGATCTTCCGTCGCCCGATTATAGAGAGGCGCTTGACGGCATCATCGATGCGTCAGCGCGGCCGCTCTATGATCCAAATTTTATCGATGCGGAGGATTTTATGACGTGGCTTGCGCGTGTCGAGGGTGAGACAGATCGTCTTGCAGTCTTGATCTCCGGCGGTTCTGAAGACGTCGCCGCAGCGGCGCAAAAAACCGGCGCGGCGCGTGCAGCCCTTCGGGAAGTCGGCGCTTTAGCGCCTGGGCAGGAAGAGAGTGTCCGGGCTCTCGCGCTTCAAGTCTGGCGAAACCATAAGCCCGCCTTGCGCGATGCGCCGGCCGCGACAGGGCCGGCGATTGCGCATCATTATCTTATTCCGAACTATGCGCGCAGAGGCGCGCGCGCGTTTCCGGTTGTGAAGCGCCTGCGGTTGCTGACGGCGATCGCTTTTGGCCGATAAATTTCAGGTGTGATGCTCAACATGCTGATCGATCAGCGCTTTATTATAAGCGGCGAGCGCTTTAACTCTTGAGAGATATCCGATCACGTCATCGCGCGCATCGGCGGAAACAACCGGCAGGCCATATTCCTGGCTGTCGGTGAGCCGAGCTAATGCTTCTCCCAGGGAGTGGCGCGACAGAAGCCGCGGCGCTTCTTTGGAAAGGGGCGCGCCCGGCGGCATTTTTTCCATAACATCCCGTACACGGATCGTTTGCAAAATAACGCCTTGCGGTCCTTCGGAGAGATCATAGCCGCGCCGCGACAATTGCCAGTGAAAAAACGACTTTCCACACAGCCATTGGGTCAGCAGGGTGGCTATCGCGACGGCAACCATCAGTGAAATTGTAATCCCGTATTCGCCTGTCAGTTCAAAGACGATGAGCGTTGTTGAAATCGGCGCGCCAAGAATGGCGCCGCCGACAGCGCCCATGCCGATCATTGCGAAATAGACCGGGCTGGCTGTGGCGCCGGGAAAGAGGAATGCAAGGCCTGCCCCATAGGCGGCGCCTGCGAAAGCGCCAATGACCAGCCCCGGCGCAAAGACCCCGCCGCCGAAGCGGCATGAGAGCGTAATGGCGGTTGCTGCAATCTTCAAAACGACAAGCGTGAGAAGAAGAGCGATTGTATATTCGCCTGAAAGCGCCTTGGTTACGGCTTCATATCCGACGCCGAAAATTTCTGGGTGAAATGCGCCCATCAATCCGACCGCCGCGCCGCCAATCGGCGGCAGCAACAGATAGGAAAATCCGATTTTATCGGCGAATTCACGGACTTTTTCTGTCAAATTCTCAGTCGACAGAAGGAAAATCGTGGCGATAGCCCCGCACATAAGGCCAAGCGCAGCTGATAAGGGCACGTCAATTGTCTGCACCAGCCCATAGGGCGGCGGCGCAAAAGCAGGAAAATCCCCCAGATGTATTCGCGTCACGATGGCGGAGGCGACGCTGGCCGCAGCGATTGGTCCGAATACGGAGAGTGCATAATTCCCAAGCACCACCTCGAGTGCGAAAAGAACGCCGGCGATGGGCGCATTGAAACTTGCCGAAACAGCGGCCGCAGCGCCGCAGCCAAGCAACATGCGCCGCTGTTTGGCGGTAAAGCCGAGATGCCTGTCTAATGCGGACGCAATAGTTGCCCCCAAATGCACAGCCGGCCCCTCGCGCCCGGCGCTGGCGCCGGCGCCGAGCGAAACAGCAGAAACGGCTGCGGCGGCAAGGCCGGTTCTGAAAGATATCCTTCCGTCGCGGATCGCCCGCGCCTCAATTACATCAGAAATGCCCTGTCCGCGCCCGCCCTTCATCCAGCCGCTGCGATCGGCAAGATAAAGCAAGATGCTGACGACAAAACCGCCGATAACCGGGGCCGCCCACGCGCGCAAGAAAGGCAATTGCTCTGCGCCGCTCACGGCGTGTTCCTCAGCGCCGCCAAAAGCGAGAAGAGAAACTGCGTCAATCAGAGCGCGGAATGCGATAACCGCATATGCAGCGGCGACGCCAATTAAGACGGCCAACAGCCAGACGCGCAAGACCCCGAGATTGGGCAACCGTCGCCGCAACTTGCGCAGTGCAATCCTAATGCGTGCAATCTTCCGGGTCATGACAGTCTTTGTACTGGACCACGTTAACTATTCTATCAACATTCGCCCGGCTGTTTAAATGTCACAATATGTTTAACGGCGCATTCATCCTGATTTGGCAAAAGAATGCAAACTTCGAATTGAGATAGGCGAATGTCATGACCGCAACTAGGGATGCGACAGGGGGAGCTATGGGGGAAACGGCAAAGTCGGCGGTTGGCGCCGACAGTCTCCATCAAGGTGACAAGATCGATCCGTCACGGGCGGAGCCTGCGTTGTTGCGCTGGCGAAAGGCTGTGGCGAACGCGCTTGGGCAGGATCCCGGGGCAGCTCTTGATCAGCCGGACCGGCGCCTGCTGATGTTGCGAATTTTTGGCTCAACGCGGCGTCTGGCGGAGCTTTGTTCGGCGCATCCGGCAGCGGCGGCTGCAGCGCTCATAGACGGCCCTTCCGCTGTCCTGGCGGAAGCTGCGCGCGATCTTGCCGGTCTTGACGGCGGGGTCGGCGGGCCGGATGCGCTGCATGCGGCGTTGGCGCCCTTGAAAAACCGAGCTGATATTGCCCTCGCAGTCGCGGAGCTTGGCGATCAATGGAGTATTGCCGAAGCGACAGCGGCGCGGGTCGACTTTGCGGAGCGCCTCGTTGAAACAGCTTTACAATGGCTTGTGCGCGCTGCGGTTAAACGCGGCGAGTTAAAAGTCGCCGATCCGAATAATCTGACATCAGGCGTTTGCGCGTTGGCTGGAGGAGACTTCGCCCACGAAGATTTGGCGCCGTACGGACCATTAGACTTCATCGTGCTCTACGATGAGCAAGCGTTTCCGGGTCCTGCCGCGCGCGGGGCGGACCGAGTTTTTGTCCGTGTAGGCGCTGAATTGCGCGAAGCTTTTGAGGGCAAGCCCGGAGATTATCCAATTTTCGTCTTGCGCACGCCCATGGGTTCGGGCGTTGGGGGCGCCGGCTATGCTGAAAGCCTTGCGCGCATCAAGAAAGCTGCCGAAGGACCGCAGGCTCACGGCTTGCGCACCTGGCTGGCGACCGCGCGCATTGTCGCCGGCGATCGCAATGCAGGCGGAGCGTTTCTTGAGCATATTGAAGACAAAGCCTGGGGCGGGGCGCCAATTCTAAATGATGACTTACGCTCTGCGCTGGAAAAAGAAAGCGATGATCCGCGTGCGGCCTTCAGGCGCGTCGCGGAGCTTTGCCGCCTCGCCATAGGCGGCGCGCGTCCGGTCTTTCGCACGGCTTCAGCGCGCGAAGTCTTTGAGACAGCGGCGCAGTCTAAAGCAATTGCGGCCGATGCGGCGCGCCGGCTTGTTGCTGGAGAAGAGCTTGCCCATCTTGCTGTCAGTCGCGCGCAAATGATGAAGGGCGCCGCCGCCATGGAGGTGACGCGCGAAGATGAGCAAAATGCGCTGGCTTTGTTATGCGGCTATGGAGCGTATGAAGAACTTGCCGCCGCTCTTGACGGGGCCCGTATCGATGCGCGCAATACGTTGCGCCGGATGATACGCGGTCCGCAACTGGAAGCCTCGCGCTATCAAAATAATAGTGAAACTGCTCATGATGCAGATAAATTAGAAGATCTTGGATTTTCAAATGGCGAAAGCCTATCGGCTGCTGTCGATGAATGGGCGCGCCGGGCGGCGACTGACGGCGGCGACCAGCGCTTTTCCTCCCATGCGCCAGGGCTGTTGACGGCGCTTGGCGAGACGCAGCGCCCGAACCAGGCTGTTCGTCTGTTCGACAAACTTGTCTGTGCGGCCGATAAAAAAGCGGACCTGTTTGCGCTGGTCGGAGAAAATTCACCGATGCGCGATCCCCTGGTTGACGCGCTTGGCTGCTTTAGCGGGGCTGTTGCGCCATTGACGAAAGATGCTGCAGCTGCGGAGGCGTTTTTTGAGCGCAATGGCAGCGAAACAGCGCAAACCGGCGCGGAGTGGCTGGCTCGTTTTCCTGCGCCCAAGATTGATGGAAAGAACGCCATTGAGGCGCTTGCCGCATGGCGACGAGAAACTATTGCGCGGATTGCCTTGTGCGCTGCCGGCGGGGCGACAAATTTCGACGCCGCAGCAGAAGCGTTTGAACTGATCCATGAAAGGGCTCTGACAGACGCCTTCGAAATTGCCCGTAAAACAGCGACGCCGGAAGAGGGCGGCGCCGGTGACCATGTAGCGTTGCATATTTTTGACGGCGCCGGCGCCCACCTGCCAGGCGCGGCGACGTATGTCGGGTTTATCGCCGCTGACGATCTCGGTGATGCAGGCAATGCGTTCGCCAAGCGGTATCTGGAGAGCCTGAGCGCTTTTGGCGAAGGGGTCTTTGCGCTTACGCCGGACACATCCTATCGCCCTGCCGGCGTGAGCGGCGACCTGGCGCCGTCGCTGACGGCGTTCAAAAGCTATGTTCAGTCCGAAGCGGTTGCGCATGATCAGATTATGTTGGGCCGCGCCCGCGTGATTGCAGGCGAAAAAGAGATCTCGAAAGACGCACGAGAGGCGCTCCGCGGCGCTGTCGCCAGCGGTCGCCGGGCTGATATTCTCTTCCGAGACCTTGATCGCGCCCGCGCCCAGCGAATGCGTCGCGAACGACCAGCGTCCGATTGGGACTTAGACCGTATCGAAGGCGGCAGATGTGATGTTGAGCTTGTGATCAGCACCCTGATTTACCGTCACGCGTCATCCCACCCTTCGGTGCAGAACGGCAACGTTTACGAAGCGCTCAACACCATGGCGCGTTCTGATCTGTTGCCGGAAGATGTTGCGCAGGCGTTGAAATCCGCCCGGCAGTTCTGGACCCGGCTTCAGGTCGTGCGTTCGCTCGCCCAGTGGAGCGACCCGGTGCGCGAGCCCATCCGTCCGCGTTTTGGTCAACTGATTGCCCGCGCCGCCGGCGTCGATCGGTTCGACCAGGTGCGTCCGATGATGCGCGGATATGCTGACGACGCTTCACGCTTTTACGCACAACTCGTGCTTGGGCGTCCGGCGCTGAGCGTGGTGACGCAGAAGGCGGGATAATTATGTCTCCGCCTGCCGGGAGAGCGTTTTTAAAACGTGAACCCGTAGCGCCGAGGCAAGTCCCGGCGGCGGTTCCTGTTTGAGACGTTCTCGATCAATTTTCGAGATCACGCGCGCGAGACTTTTTTCATCGGCCGCCGCCAGTTGTTCAAGCGCTGTCCAGAATTCCGGCTCCAGCGCTATCGACGTGCGGTGACCTTTCAGCGTGATGGATCTTTTGCGCATAAAAAAGCGAACCGGCTGGCAAGGGTCCCCCACAGATACGCCGCCGGTTCGCGAAACGCCAACAAAACCCGCCAGCAAAATCCGGGCGGGTTAAGGGCGTTTGTTTAGTTCTTTGTCCAGTTGTCGATGCCGTGGGCGCGAATTTTCGATGTGGCCAGGGCGACGCCGTCGATGATCCCGGCCATATGCGAAACGGCTTCGGCGTCAGCGTTTGAAAGATCAGCGCCGAGGGCTTTGTACAGCGTTTCAATATCGACATTATGGGTGAACAGAAATTGCGCCAGCATGAGTCTGGTCTGGCTGTCAGTTGTTTTGGATTCGCTCATTTGGGCCGGTCCTTATCCCGCAACAGTCTTAAATCGGTACAATGGCGCCGAAGCGCGATCCTGAAAACAGCAAGATTCGGTCCGGAGCGGCGATCTTTCAGTTAATAGCGCTAAACTGTTGGCCATGACGTAAAATGACACGCGTCCGGACACGAAATTCCGTGAAAAAGCCCATAAAACCTGGGTAACCAAGCCTGCGTGTCAAAGGGGAATGTGTGTTGAAGAAGACCGAGAAGATCGAAATTCGTGTTTCGCCCGAAGAGAAAGAAGCGCTTTCGGAAGCGGCGCAGCGGGATGGGCGCAATGCGAGCGAAGTCGTTCGGGAATTCGTCAGCGCCTATGTGAGCGCCAGTCGGGAAAAAGAGCCCCGCGCGCCGGAGGAAAAGAAAATGAACTTGATAACGAAAGCCGCTTTTGTTGGTCTTGGCGCAGCAGCGGCGGGGCCATTGGCGTGGATTGCAGCGTCCGATCAGAAGCCGGCTCAACCCGAATTGATGGTCGCCTACGATGTCCGTATCAGCGTGACGGCCCCGGCCGAAACTGGCGGCGTGAAAACGCATCAGATTCGAACCATATTGCCGGCGCCGCTGAATGAGCGCGCAATACTCGAAACGTCGAGTGAGACAGGTGAGAACTACAGTGTTTCAGTTGCAGTCGCGGAACAAGATGGAGGCACATTTGCGTTTCAGTTTGACATCTGCAAACCGCGCGGAGAAGCGTGCGACACGATTTCGACGCCAAAAATTGTCACCGGTTTTGGCGACGCGCACCTTCAGGCCGTCGGAAAAGGCGGTGAGAATATCACGATTTCTCTGGATGCAAAAAAGACAGAGAAAATCTGACTGCGAACCTATTGCGGTTTGATCATCTTCTCCGGTTTGACGATCCGGTCGTAGTCTTCTTCCGATACGAAACCGAGCTTGACTGCTTCTTCGCGCAGGGTCGTGCCGTTTTTATGAGCCGTTTTGGCGATCTTCGTAGCGTTATCGTAACCGATTTCCGGCGCCAGCGCTGTGACAAGCATTAGTGATTTTTCCATCAGATCCTTGATGCGGTCCTCATTGGCGACAATGCCGGCAACACATTTATCCGTAAACGAATTGGCGGCGTCAGCGAGCAGGCGGATGGATTGCAGCACATTATAGGCGATGACCGGTTTAAAGACGTTCAGCTCAAAATGACCCTGGCTGCCGGCGAAGCTCACTGTCGCATTATTGCCCATCACTTGCGCGCAAACCATTGTCATGGCCTCGCATTGGGTCGGGTTTACCTTGCCGGGCATGATTGATGAGCCTGGCTCATTTTCGGGCAGGGCGATTTCGCCAAGACCGGAGCGCGGGCCGGAGCCTAAAAGACGAATGTCATTAGCGATCTTGAAGAGACTGACTGCAACTTCATTGAGCGCGCCATGAGCTTCCACCATGGCGTCATGGGTTCCAAGCGCCTCGAATTTATTGGGCGCAGTGACAAACGGAAGCTTCGTGTACGACGAGACTTCCTCGGCGAATTTTTCTGCAAAGCCAACTTTCGCATTGATCCCGGTTCCAACGGCGGTGCCGCCCTGCGCGAGCGCATAAAGCCGAGGCAAAACGCCGTCGATGCGCTCAATCCCGTTGGCGACCATTTGCACATAGCCGGAGAATTCCTGGCCGAGTGTCAGCGGGGTTGCGTCCTGCAGGTGCGTCCGGCCAATTTTGATGATGTCTTTAAAAGCGTGCGCCTTGTCATTAAGCGCATTGCGCAAGGTCTGCAGCGCCGGCGCAAGGCTATGGATAATCTCTTCGGCGGCGGCGATATGCATCGCTGTCGGGAATGTGTCGTTCGACGATTGACTGCGGTTCACATGATCATTCGGATGCACCGGGTCTTTCGAGCCGATCTCCCCGCCGAGCATTTCAATCGCGCGATTGGCGACAACTTCGTTCGTGTTCATATTCGATTGTGTGCCGGACCCTGTCTGCCAGACTGACAGTGGAAAGTGATCATTAAGCTTGCCTTCGGCGACCTCGCCGGCGGCGTCAGCGATCGCCTTGCCCAAATCCGGCTCGATATTGTCAAGCGCCACATTGGCGAGCGCGGCTGACCGCTTGACAATGCCGAGCGCCCGAATAAGGGGCGCCGGCATCGTTTCCACGCCGATCGGGAAGTTGATCAGCGAACGGGCCGATTGTGCGCCGTAATACTTGTCGGTGGGAACGGAAAGCTCGCCAAAACTGTCGGATTCGGTGCGCGTGTCGGTCATGGCAATTTCTCGGGTTAAGATCTAAAATTCACGCCTGACGTATCATTTCGCGAATGATGCGTAAGCCGATAAATGAGCTACTTTTTACGAAAAGCATCAAGGCTGACAACGTCAGCGCCCTCATTCGATTTTTCGATTGCGTCTTCAGAAGACGGTTCGTCAGAAGCGGTTTCGTCATCGCTGACTTCCGGCGGCGGGCCCGGTTCCGCGGCGCCTTCCGCGGGTTCAAAGCGCAGACCGAATTCAACGCTCGGGTCTGCAAAGCTGGTGACGGCGACAAAGGGAATTTCAAGGCGCGATTCCTTGCCCTTGAACCAGAGGGTCACTCCGAATCCCGCCTGATCGACGGTCAGATCTTCAAACTGGTGCTGGAGAACGATTGTCATTCGTTCCGGATATTCCTGCCGAAGCTCGTCCGGCATCGTAACGCCCGGGAAACCGGTGCGGAACTCGATGTAGAAATGATGCTCGCCCGGCGCGTCGCCAATATCGGAAACGAGGTTCAACACATCGCGCATGAGATAGCGCAACGCTTGCTGCATCATGTAGTCGTAATCGAGTTCTACGTCGTCTTTCACTGGACTTAGACCCGCCTTTTGCCATTAATCGGCGTTCTTGTAACTGGAAGAGGAACCGAACGCCACTGCCTTTGTCGCAAGGTGCGAAAACTTGGTAAAGCTGGCGTCGGTACCCGATGCGCCGTGAGCGCTTTAGGAACAAAGTCAGTTGCAGCGTTTGGCGCCATGTGTGCCCCTGTGCGCGAAGGCGCGCAAACTCAAGACTCCCGGCGCTGGGATCAGCCGTTTTTAAGTGCGCTTTTCAAAAAAATAAGTCACCGGCTTGTGTTGCCAGGCGCCCGCGGCCGAAGGGCCGCTCGTTTTTGCTGGGGGGCGCAAGACGTATCATGCTGCAGCATGCTGTCTGTCTATCGAACAGAGAAAAAATGAGGGCTTCTGTTGCCAGGCGCCCCCGGGCCCCGCCTAGGCCTTGGATGGGGCCTAGGACTTTAAATGCGAGTTACTCGCGCTGCTTACGCGGCGAGAGCGAACTCTTCCGAATGGTTGTCATTAGCAACTATTCAATTTAGCCAAATAACGGAGGCAACCCGGGCGAAAACATCGTCTTTAGACGTCCGTCGATCCTGTTTCGGCCCCGCCGCAAGTCCCGATTTACAACTGGTACGGGAATTCTGGTGGAGCCGCCGGGTACCGCCCCCGGGTCCGATCCGCTTATTACACGCGTCATTTATCGCCATAGCTCGCAAGCGAGCCTTATGAATATAGGGGCAAGAGGTAAATTATTGAACCCCCCGGAGAAATCCGGGTTTGTTCATGGAATATGTCAACATTCTGTAATAACGATGCATTATGTGCGCATACGCGCTGTTAAGGCAAAGGCAAAAGCGGCAGTGACGAGCATGGAACCCGGCGACTTTAGAAAGTGGCGCAAGTCATTGGACCTGTCCCAAAAAGATGCGGCCCATATTCTCGGCCTCAAGCGCCGTATGATCCAGTATTATGAAAAAGGCGAACGCGACGGTGAGGAAGTGAAGATCCCGCGCGCGGTTCGTCTGGCGTGTTACGCAATTTCAGAAGGCGTCGCCGACTATCACGGTCCGCACCGTAAAGTGCAGCGCATCGAAAAATCCGACGAAGACTAGGTTTTTCGCGATTAAAGTTCGTCGTCCGGCGAGGCAGGTTCGTTCGGATACGGGTTCAGGGGAAGCGTTTCCGGTCTATCGCCGGCGCTGCGGCGTTCATCTTCGGATTCCGCTGCGGGCGTCGGCTTGATATCTTGCACTTCGTATTCCCACCGATTGTCCGCACTGCGCAGCTCCGTAATCTTTTCACGGATCAATCCGGCTTCGGGATGATCCTCAAGCGTTAAAAGCTTATCCAACGCGCGTTCGCCATAGCGGCCCAGGTCAAAGCGCAAATAGCCGAAGTCAAAATCTTCGGCTGAAATTTTCTCTTCGGCGAGTTGTGCATACTGGCTCTTGGCGCTGATCGCCCACGGGTTGGCCAGGGGCGAGGCGAACACCGTCAGGACAACAATTGTCGCAACCGCCATCGCCATGTTGAGCGGCGCGACGGGAGGCATCCAGCGTTTGGCGCTCCAGCGAAGTTCGCTCGCAAGGCCGGCGACGCAGACGATGGAATAGGCGGCGGTAAGCGTATTCACGGCAAGCCCGGCGATGCGCGGCGGCGTTAATCCATATTCCGCGATCCGCAAGGCGAAAGCGGTGAAGCCAAGCCCTGCGTAAATTGGAAAACCGATCAGCGTGATCAGCGTTGCGATCCGCAGCCAGGTCGGCGGCGGCGCGCCCTCGCCATTCTGATAAACGCCGTTGAAGATCAAGGCGCCAACAATCAAAAGTGCGATCATGATGGCGCCGGGATAGGGTTTGTCGAAAATCACGCCAGCGCCTTTGAACATGAGGACAGCAAGCAGCGTCACCGTAAAAACCGCGGTGATTGGCGTTAAAATTCGACAAAGCAGAAGCAGAACAAACCGAAGCGCGCCGAGCACGGACTGCTGTCCGCGGATCATGGCGATCGAGAGCCCGCCTACCGCGCCGATGAACGGCAATAGAAACCAGGGTTCCTGAAACAGCTTGTTGAAGAACGCGACATCGAGTTCCTTCAGCAGCCGCGCCCAGACAAAAAGCAAAATAAGCGCAAGGCCTGCGAACAGCGCTGCGCCGCCGGCAATCAAAGGCAGCGTCAATCCGTGGAAAAAGACCTGGCGGTAATGGGGCGGGAAGCCGCTATGCATAACGCCTTTAATCAGCGAAATCATGAGATAGGCGGCAAGCGTGCGGGCGGGAAGAAACCAGAAAACAGCAGGCAGTTCATTCAGATTGTCCGCTGCGTCGCCTGCGTGAGAGGCCATGAACCAGTCGGGCAGGACGAATAAGAGCGCAACAGCGCCCGCCCCAATCGCAGCCGGGATTAGCCGTCCGCGCTCGGCGAGCAATACGAATGCGCCGGAAAGCGTTACGGTGAAAAATATTGCCGCAATGGGAAGCGGCGCGCCGTCGCTGTCATCGATCCAGAATTCGACAATCCCGTAGACCGCCAATCCGGCCGCCAGACCAATTGCAAGGCCAATCAACGACAGGCCTTTGCCGGTCTGCTCCCTATCGGATGGTTGAACGTTCGTCATTGGCCTCATTGCGCCCCTGTTTGCACCTGTTATCCTATCATTGTCGGCGCAGTGGAAAAAGCACGGGTGACGGGCTGGCCGCCCTTGCTATGCTTGCGTTCCGACATAGTGATTCGACAGGTTTCATGCGGCAATATCTCGATCTTTTACAGCGCGTTCTTGATGACGGCGATAAACGAATTGATCGCACGGGCGTCGGCACGCGCGCCGTTTTCGGCCACCAGATGCGATTTGATCTCAGCGCCGGTTTCCCTCTCCTGACAACCAAAAAACTGCACCTGAAGTCTATCGTGCACGAATTGATATGGTTTTTGGCCGGGGACACCAACATCGCCTATCTGAAGGAAAACGGGGTCTCGATTTGGGATGAATGGGCCGATGCGAATGGCGATCTTGGACCGGTATATGGAAAGCAATGGCGATCCTGGGCAAGCGCCGACGGCAGAACCGTCGATCAGATTGCCTGGGTCATCAATGAAATCAAAACCAATCCGGCTTCGCGGCGGCTCGTGGTCTCTGCGTGGAACCCGGGTGAGATCGACAAAATGGCGCTTGCGCCGTGTCATTGTCTATTTCAGTTTTTTGTCGCGGACGGACGCCTGTCATGTCAGCTTTATCAACGCTCTGGCGATGTTTTTCTCGGCGTGCCGTTCAATATTGCATCCTATGCGCTGTTGACTGAGATGATGGCGCAGGTGTGCGGGCTCGAACCCGGCGATTTCGTGCACACGCTTGGCGACGCGCATCTCTATTCGAATCACGTGGAACAGGCCAAAGAACAGCTGGCGCGAACGCCTGGCGCGCGGCCGTCTCTATGGCTCAATCCGGATGTGAGCGATATTTTCGCCTTCCTTTACGAAGACATTCGTATAGAGAATTATGAAGCGCAGCCGCATATCAAGGCGCCGGTCGCCGTATGACGATGCGTCTGGCCTTGGTGGTCGCTGTGGCGAAAAACGGCGTCATTGGTGCAAACGGGACGCTTGCCTGGCGTATTCGCGACGATATGAAGTGGTTCAAATCCGTCACGAACAACAAACCTATGATCATGGGGCGGAAAACGTTTGACTCCATCGGAAAACCGTTGCCGGGCCGGGATTCAATCGTATTGACCCGCAATCCTTCGTTTTGCGAAGCAGGCGTATTCATCACGCGCTCGGTCCGCGGCGCTTTGCGGCTCGGCGCCGAGTTGGCGAGCACGCGCGATGAAGAGGAGGTTTGCGTCATTGGGGGAGGCGATATTTATGCACAGACAATCATTCGCGCCGACCGGATCTATCTCACCAGGGTGGACGCCGACGTTGAAGGCGACGTTCTTTTTCCGCCGCTTGATTCGCGTCAATGGACCCAGGAGCGCCGCTCAGAGTGCGAAAAAAACGACCGCAATGAGTTTGCTTGCGAATTTTTCATTCTTGAACGGCGCCGTTGAAGAGCTGAAAAAACCCTTGAATTTTGGGCAATTCTGAAAGATTTGATTAAGCGCAGTTCCGGTAAGGTAAAGAGCTGAAAAACTTTCATGCTTTCAGTCGCCTGCAATACTGTAGTGTTGTGCAGCGCGCGGCGGATCTGCGTGGATGTTCCGAAGAGGAGGGGAGTTATGTTGAAACGACACATGATGACAGCAGCTGGAGCGGTTGCGCTCGGTCTTGGCGTTAGCAGCGCGTCAGCGCAGTCGTTCAATGTTTCCTGTGTGAAGGGTCAGGACGAGCGCCGGATTGAAATCGTCTCTCCGGGGGCTGTCGGTAAAAGATGCGACGTTCGATACACAACAGGCGGCTCTGATGTGCGCACGCCCTATCACGCCAACAACTCAGCAGACTTTTGTCAGACGAAAGCCGCCGAGCTTGTCAGTGAGCTGATTACTGACGGCTACGCCTGCGGTCAGGCAGGCGGACCGGTTACGGTCGAAAGCCGCGCGCCGGAAACGCCGGAGGAAAGCGCGCCGGTTGAGGCGGCTCAGGAAGACGCGGCAGCCGCTGCCCCGGTCCCTGCCGGGCAAACAACGAACCTAACGCCTGCGCCGGCAGTTCAGGACGCCATTGCCGCGGCTGAGACTGCGGCGCTGGCGGCTGAGACGGTCGCCGACCAAGCCGAGCAAATTGTCGAACCGGCGCTTACGCAGACCGCGGCGACGCCGCCGGCGCCTGCTTCTGTTGTCGAAGCTGCGCCTGCAACAGCTACGGCTGCACAAACCTTTGAGCCGCAATCGGCGCCTGCGGTGGCGGAAACGGCTACACAAACGGCTGTTGAGACGGCAAGCCTCCCTGCGATTGCTGAAACGGTTGCGACCGCACCTGAAAAAATTGCCGCAGATGCGGATTTAGCTGCGACCACAACCGCACAAACCGCCGCGCCCTCTGCGCCGGCGGCTGCCACAAGAGGGCCGGCGACGCTTGCGGGCACGGGTCTTGAAGATGTCAACGCGCGCACTCGTCCAACGCCTGCCGGTCGCATTGTCGGCGCTGCGCCCGAAACAGCGCCGGCTAAAGTAATTCAGGAGCAACCGCCTCAAACAGCCCTGTCGCCTACGCCCGCGGCCGCGGTTGTCGCTGCGCCGGCGGCGCCTGAGGCGACAACGCGGTCTGCGCCGGCTGTAAAGCCAGATACAAAACCCAACGCTCGAGAAGGGTTTCGCTCACCGGCGGAAGTCATCCGCGCCACGCTGGCCGCTCAGGCCGCCGCCTGGAACGAGGGCAACCTGCCGGCCTTTATGGAAACCTACTGGAAAAACGATAAGCTCAAATTTGTATCGGGCACGGAGATTTCAAAGGGCTGGTCCGCGACCATGAAGCGGTATCGCAATCGCTACGCCGATGCGAGCGGGCTTGGTCAACTGGGTTTTGAAAAAATGGACGTTCAAATGGTGACGGACGATGTGGCCGTCGTCACGGGCCGGTTCAACCATGTGAAAAATGAAGACGCTTCAAGCGGCGTTTTCACACTTGTCATGCGCCAGACCAATGGCGTTTGGCGGATTGTGCATGATCATACCGCCGCCGATGAGCCTCAGAATTAAGCCTGATTATTTTTCATTGCAGCGGCGACTGACTTTGCAATCGCAGTAAACTGCTTTGCGGCAGGATGGCCTTGGGCCGCGAGCGGCGCGCCTGCGTCAGACGCTTCACGAAGATCAGGATACAGAGGAATAGCGCCGAGGAACGGCGCCTTCATGTCTTGCGCAGCGGTTTTGGCCCCGTCTTTGCCGAATAGATATTGTCTGTCGCCATTCGCTGTTTCCAGCCACGCCATGTTTTCAATAACGCCAAGCACGGGGATGTTGGTCTTGCGAAAAAGCTGTACGCCGCGGCGCATGTCCGCAAGCGCCATTTCCTGCGGAGTGGAGACAATAACAGCGCCATCGAGACGTTTGGTCTGAATGAGCGACAGGTGCGCATCGCCGGTGCCGGGCGGGGTGTCGATAATCAGGAAGTCGAGCGCGCCCCAGGCCACGTCCCCAATGAGCTGCTTTAGCGCGCCCATGACCATGGGCCCGCGCCAGGCGAGGGCTTGCTCCGGGTCGACGAGAAATCCGATCGACATGACGTCAATGTCACAGACGCGGCGCGGTTTGATTTTGCCGTCCTCCATTACAGCCTTGCCGCTCAATCCGAAAAGCGTTGGCGCCGACGGGCCGTAAATATCTGCATCGAGCAGGCCAGTTTTGTAGCCGGCGCGGGCAAGTGCGAGCGCGAGGTTCGCAGCGACTGTTGATTTGCCGACCCCGCCTTTGCCGGAGGCGACGGCGATGACTGCGCCAACATCGGCAAGGGCGTCTGCGGCTTCTTCGGCGCCGCTTCGCTTCAATCCGAGGGGATTGTTGTGCCCGCCGCCAGACTGGGGCGAGGGCGCGTCTTGACCTCCGCCGCCTCGGTCTGCGCCGCCATGGCTCGTCGCCGCCGCCGAGACGGCGGTGACGCCGTCGACGCCGGAGGCGGCGGCTTTCGCTTCGTCCAACAAGGTTTCGGCGCTTTTGCGGTCGCCGCCGGAAACCTCAACGGCAAATCGCACGCGCCCCGCATCATCGGCGATCAGGCCCTGCACAAGCCCGTCTGCGACAATATTTCCGCCGGTTTGCGGGTTTTTTACGCCGGCCAGCGCGTTTCTTACGCGAAATGCAAGAGGTTCAGTCAAATTTTGCCTTCGTATTCTCAGAATTGCAGGGTTTTTGCGCAAAAGCTGGGCGCATTGCGTTGCGCCACGGAATTTCAATGACATATATACGCCGACTCATTAGCGGGCCAGCGTGCGACGCGCTGCTTTAGGAAGACACAGTTACCACAACAAAGAGAGGCTGAATGCCCTGGCAAGATAATTCCGGCAATCGCGGCCCATGGGGGCAACCCCCGAAGGGCAATAATGGCGGAAACCAAAATAATGGCGGACGCGGCGGCAATGATACGCCTGACCTGGAGGATTTGCTCGAAGCGTCAAGGCAGCGTCTTAAGCGCGCCTTCCCCAGAGGCGGGCGCGGCGGCGGCAATGGCGGCTTTGGTGGGCGCGGCGGCGGCGGTTTCCAGCTCAACGGAACAATTATCGGCTTGATCGCCGCCGGCATTCTCGCCCTGTGGCTCTTTTCCGGCATCTATCAGGTGAACCCGGGCGAACGGGCGCTGGTGACGACTTTTGGCAAGTTCACCGACATTAAAGCTCAAGGTCTGAAGTGGCATGTTCCGTTTCCCGTGCAGTCGGTTGAAATCGTGCTCGTGGATCGCACGCGGACAACGGAAGTCGGTTTCCGCGGCAAAGCCCAGCGCGGCGCAGAAGCTTTCTCTGAAAGTCTAATGCTGACGGGCGACAAGAATATCGCCGACGTCACCTTCTCCGTTGACTGGGATATTGACACCACGCCGCAGCCTGAAGGCGATTTGCCGGGCCCGGCGAAGTTCGTCTTTAACATCGAACGTCCGGACAATCTTGTCCGCGCCGTGGCGGAAGCCTCTATGCGCGAAGTTGTCGGCGGCAATCCGCTTGAACCGCTCCTGACGTCGGGACGCGCCGGCGTCTCTGAACAAACGCAAAATCTTATGCAGGAAGCTCTCGACGCCTATGACAGCGGCATACGGATTATTCGCGTCAACTATCAGAAGGCTGATGCGCCGCCGCAGGTGCGAGAAGCGTTTCTCGATGTCTTCAACGCCGGCTCGGAGGCGGAGCGCAAGGTCAATGACGCGCAGCGCTATTACAACGAAAATATTCCGCGCGCCCGCGGTGAAGCGCAACAGGTGCTTGAAGGCGCCGCTGCTTATGCGTCTCGGGTCACCGCTGACGCTCGCGGTCAGGCCGAGCGGTTTAATCAGGTCTATGACGAATATCGTCAGGCGCCGCAGGTCACGCGCCAGCGCATGTATCTGGAAACAGTTGAATCCGTATTGGCGGACATGAACAAAATCGTCATTGAAGACGACGCAGGCAAAGGTGTTGTTCCTTACCTGCCATTGAATGAGCTTAATCGCAGCAATTCCGGGGCGCCCCGCTCCGGAACGGGAGGTCAGCAATAATGAACAGACTTGTTATTCCCGCTGCGATTTTCGCACTTTTTGCGATTGTCATCGTCTACAATCTTTTCTTGTTCAGCGTTGGCGAACGCGCACAGGGCATCGTGCTGCGGTTTGGCGACCCGATCCGCGTCGAAGGCGACGCTGGCCTGAAATTCAAACTGCCGGTTGAAAATGTCGTCATGCTCGACAAGCGCAATCTTGAGTATGACAACCCGCCTCTCGAAGTTTTCACGGTCAATCAGGAACGGCTCGTTGTCGACGCTTTTGTGCGTTATCAAATCGTCGATCCGCTTCGTTACTATGAAAGCTTTCGCGGCTCGGGCGGCAGTGACGTGAACAGCCTGCGCAGTGCGGCTGAAAGCCGGATCGCTGCTGTTCTTGAGACGGGTTTGCGCGCTGTGCTTGGCGATGCGACCGATATTGAGATTATCCGCGACAATCGCTCGGAACTCATGGATCGGATTAATGCGGTCATGGCGGAAGAAGTGCGCCAGTTCGGCGTCAGTGTCATTGACGTCAAAATTCGACGCGCGGACTTTCCGAAAGAGAACGAGGATGACGTCTTCGAGCGGATGCGTTCTGAACGGATTCAGATTGCCCAGCGCATTCGCGCTGAAGGCGACGAACAGGCGCAGCGCATCCGTGCGCAGGCCGATCGGCGTGTGACGGAGATCGTTGCTGACGCCAACCGCCGCGCTCTTGAAATTCAGGGTCGGGCGGATGCGGCCCGGAACTGCATTTTCGCAGGCGCCTATGACGGCGTCCCGGTTCGGATCTCCGAAGAGGAGTTGCAAGCGCAGGTTGAAGACGCGGCGTTGCCGGAAGACTCTTCTCTAGGCGCCGCCGACGGTGATGCGCCTGAGCCCGGCAGCGCTGCTGCTGCGGCGGTTATTACTGCGGCTGCGGCGACCACCCGTGAGGCCAATGCGGCGATTATCGACTGTGAATTTCTCGCTGGCGGACAACGTGATCCGCAAAGGGCTGAGTTTTTTGCATTCGATCGCTCGCTGGACGCCTATGAGGCGGCCTTGAAGAAGGGGGAGACGACAATTCTGCTTTCCCCTGATTCAGAATTCTTCCGTTATTTCAAGGACTTTTCTCCTCGGAATTAGGCTTCAGAAAAGTCGTGAGGGCGCAGCCCTCACGCTTGCCACGGCGCTGCTTTACGTTAACCTGTAGGAATTAGGTTCTGCTGCAGAGCCGGTTCGTGAGTGGCTTGTGTGAGGCTGTTATGACTCAATCGCTAATCGGGCGCGTCTTTGTGACCGGCGCCGCTGCAATCTTTCTCAGCATGGCTGCGCCGCACGCAGCCTTCAGTCATGGCGGCACGCAATTGCCCGAGCTGGTCGAGAAATTAAGCCCGGCGGTCGTCAATATTTCATCCTCGCAATCGGTCGCCGGCGCCGGCGCCACGGGCGAGCTGGAATCGCTCCGCAGAAAATTTTCGCGCCAGCCGGTTTCTCTCGGTTCAGGTTTCATCATCGACCCCAAGGGCATCGTCGTGACGAATAATCACGTCGTCGACAATGCCGACGATATCACAGTGAAGTTGAATGACGGGCGCGAATTCAAAGCGAAGTTGCGCGGTCGCGACCGGGAAACTGATCTCGCCGTACTGGAGCTGCGTGCGGAGGGAGAAAAATTTCCTTACGTCAAATGGGGCGATGATAAAGCTGCGCGCGTCGGTTCTGATGTGATCGCTATCGGCAATCCGTTTGGTCTTGGCGGGTCCGTGACAAAAGGCATCGTTTCCGCTCGCAACCGCGATATCAATTCTGGTCAGTATGATGACTTTATTCAGACGGACGCCGCCATTAATCGCGGCAATTCCGGCGGTCCGCTGTTCGATCTGGACGGCAATGTAATCGGGGTGAATACCGCGATCTTCTCCCAGACCGGCGGTTCGGTCGGTGTCGGCTTTGCCATTCCAACCGATCTTGCGCAAACGGTTGTCGACCAGCTTCTTGAGTTTGGCGAAACGCGCCGCGGCTGGCTCGGCGTTTCAATTGACGACCTGACCCCGGAGCTTGCCGGCACGCTGGGTCTGCGCCGTCCTGAAGGCGCCGTCGTAACGCTGGTTCGCCCGAACAGCCCCGCCTCTGAAGCCGGCGTTGTGGCGGACGATGTCGTTCTGGAGTTCAATCGCCGTAAAATTGCTTCGCAGCGCGATCTGACGCGCGCCGTTGCTGACACGCCAATTGGCCAACGCGTTCCCATGGTTGTCCTGCGTGATGGCAAGCGCGTAACGCTTCAGGTCGCTGTCGATCGGCGCGAGACGCGCATATTGGCCGCAGCCGGCGCCGCGGTTCCCTCCAACGCGCTGTCCAGCGCCGGATTGACCCTGCAGGAGCCGACAGAAGAAATTAAGCGCGCCTTCGGTTTGCCCGCAAATGTCGACGGCGTTGTGGTGACGGCGGTTGATCCGGACAGCCCGGCCGCGATTGTGCTTCAGCCAGGCGATGTGATCCTGGAGATTGGCTGGGAACGGATGACCCGCCCCGCCGCCGCGGCTGAGAAGCTCGATAAGCTCCGCAATCTGAACAGCGGTCCGGTGCAAATCTATGTGCAGCGCGGAGATCTTCTATTCTACGAGAGCCTGAGACCGTAAATTGTCAGCGCACGAATTCTTCTGAAGGAATTCCTTGCAAATATAAAAGCGCTGTCAGGTCGCTATAGTTGATCTGTGCATCCGCGGCTTCAGCGACGGCCGGCTTGGCGCAGAAAGCAACGCCCAGTCCTGCGCGCTTCATCATGGCGAGGTCGTTGGCGCCGTCGCCGACGGCCATGGTCTCGGCGAGATCTGCGCCGTGTTCATCTGCGAGCCGCGCCAGCGCATCCTCTTTTGCCTGTTGTCCCAGGATGGGATGTTTGACCTCGCCGGTCAGTCGGCCGTCTTCAATCACAAGTTCGTTCGCCTGAACATGCTGGAAGCCGCATGCCGCAGCAACGCGGTTTGCAAAGAAGGTGAACCCACCGGAGACCAGCGCCGTTATCGCCCCTTGCGCATTCATGGTTTTGACCAGCGCGATGGCCCCCGGCGTCAACGTGATGCGTCTGTCGAAGGCTTCTTGAAGGATTGTTTCCGGCAGGCCTTTCAGCATGGCGACGCGTTCTTTCAGGGCGTTCTCAAAATCGAGTTCGCCTCGCATGGCGCGCTCTGTGATCGCGGAAATCTCATCGCGCTTGCCTGCATATTCGGCGAGTTCATCGATACATTCCTGTTCGATGATCGTTGAGTCCATATCGGCGATGAGCAGCCGTTTGCGACGGCGGTCGGCGGGCATGATATTGATATCAACAAGCGCACCCTCAACCTGCGCCCGCAGTTGCGTCATGTCTGGCGGCGCATTCGGCGCCAGAATTTCGTAGGCTTCCCCCGGCGCAAGTTCGACTGGCGCGCCGCCCTTGACCGTCGCTGCAAGGCGGTCAAGAAGCGATTGCGGAATGGCCTGTTTGTCCGGATCAGCGATGATAGACACAATGAAACTCATACGAATACGGACGACTCCATGAATCGCGAGACTGTCATCTTTATCGCAGGGCCGACCGCCAGCGGCAAGTCAAGGCTGGCGCTCAAGCTCGCCCAGAAGCAGGCCGGCGAGATCGTCAATGCCGATGCGATGCAAGTTTACGCCGATTTGCGCGTGCTGACGGCGCGTCCGTCGACGGAAGATGAAGCCTGCATTCCCCACCATATTTATGGCGTCATCGACGGCGCGGAACGGTGCTCCGCCGGGCGCTGGGCGCGCATGGCGGCGCCGACGATTGAAGACATTGTTAAACGCGGCAAGATTGCGATCGTAGTGGGCGGCACAGGGCTTTATTTCAAAGCGCTGGAGGAAGGGCTGTCTCCTGTTCCGGAGGTGCCGGAGGAAATTCGCGCACTGGCGAAAGCGCGACGGAACGAGATTGGCGCGGCGGCGTTTCGCAAAGAAGTTATTTCCGCTGACCCGGCGATGACGCGCCTGCCGGAAGGGGATACGCAAAGGCTCGTGCGCGCCTGGGAAGTTTTTAAGGCGACAGGCAAGCCGCTGTCTTATTTTCAGGCGCGCCCGCGCGAGCCCTTGATGACTGTGTCGCCGCAAAAATTCGTCCTGACGCCTGAACGCGAAAATCTTTACAGGCGCTGCGATGCGCGCGCATCGGCGATGTTCGATGAAGGCGGCATTGATGAGGCGGCGCAACTTCTTCAGCGCCGGCTCGATCCTTCACTGCCGGTCATGAAAGCGCTCGGCGTTGGAGAAATTGCGGGCTTTCTTGCCGGACGCCAGTCCCGCGACGGCGCCCTTGCTGATCTCCAACAGGAGACGCGCCGTTTCGCCAAACGCCAGCTGACGTGGTTTCGCAACCAGACCAGAAATTGGCATAGTGTTTCTGATGTTGCGCAGTTTGAAGCCTCGTTCTAGCAATGTGCGCACATTCAAGATTGCGTTAGCGGATTCAGACGTTATTATATAACGCTTGCATTGTTTGATGCTTTCGGGAGAGCCGGACCGGGCGGGGGCCCAGAAAACGGTCCAATCTGGGGTGAACTAGGGCGGCGGTAAAAACGTCGCTCGCCGGGTCTTTTTCGCTGGGTGCAGCGAAGCATATCCGGTTCAGACGGTCGGGATGTTTTTTGAGTATGGTCGAGTTTCTCCGCCAGCTTTCGCGGTTTCTCACTACTATGGACGCGAAGGCGATCACATCGCTGTCCGTTTCGTTGATCTTACTGAGTTTCGTTGTGTTCATGCTGTTCTTTGGGCAGGCATGGCTTAATCTTGAAGAAGAAGTCCGGTTTTCCCAGCTCAGCCGGCTTTTGAATGCGGCCGCGCAGTCGCCTTACGCCTTGATCGGCGTTGTTTCGATTTATTCCCTGCTGGCGCTCACCGGATTTCCACAAATTCTTCTTTTTGCCGTGACCATTATGGTTTTCGGTCCAATTCAGGGAGCGCTTTTTTGCTGGATTGCAACCATGTCCAGCGCAACCCTGACTTTCGGGCTCGGGCACTTCCTGGGGGGGCGCTGGGTAAGCAGGCTTGGCGACGGACGCGTCGCGCGGACCGTCAACTTTCTGCACAATCACGGCGTTCTCGCCAGCGCCCTCATCCGCGTTGTGCCGTCTGCGCCGTTCATTGTGGTCAATGCGGCGGCCGGGACGGCTCATATTCCCATGTGGAAATTCTGGCTTGGGACCGGCTTCGGCATTTTGCCGAAAATTGGCGTAGTGGCTGTGCTGGCGGCGATGATGCCGGATACGCGCACGCTGGCCGAAGGCGTTGACGGCGTTGTGGCGTTCTTCACCAGCCGTGAGCCGCAGGACCTTGCGATTATTGCAGGCGTCATCGCCCTGTGGTTGTGTTTCCTGCTGCTGGTGCGTTGGATTTACAGGCGCTTGAGGGCGCGTGAGAGCGCGTATTGAAGATAAAATCGGCGATTGCGAGAATTCGTGCTGGCCCCTTTAAGAATCTTGTTAACACGTTAATTAACCGCTGCCCGCTCAAAAGTGGTATGGGCCGCATAAATGCTGCCCCTGTTGACGATTTAGGAACGCATTAAGGATAAAAATTTGCGCCGTAGGGACTTTTCATTCGGCGAATAGGAATTTTCAAAATGCTCTCCACTTTGTTCGGCATGTTGTCTGCGGATATGGCGATTGACCTCGGCACCGCGAATACGCTCGTTTATGTCAAGGGACGCGGCGTTGTGCTGAACGAGCCGTCGGTCGTGGCGATTGAAACGCGCGGCGGGCGAAAACTTGTTCGCGCTGTTGGCAACGAGGCCAAGGAAATGCTTGGACGCACGCCCGGCGAGATCGAGGCGATCCGGCCGATGCGCGACGGCGTGATCGCGGACTTTGATGTTGCCGAAGCGATGATCAAGCACTTCATCAAGAAAGTGCATAATCGCCGCTCGTTTGCCTCTCCGCGCATTGTCATCTGCGTGCCGTCCGGCGCAACGGCTGTTGAGCGGCGCGCGATCCAGGACTCAGCGCTGAACGCAGGCGGGCGAAAAGTCGAATTGATTGAAGAGCCTATGGCCGCCGCAATCGGCGCCGGCTTGCCGGTGACTGACCCAACCGGGTCCATGGTGGTTGATATTGGCGGCGGCACCACCGAAGTCGCTGTCCTGTCGCTTGGCGGCATCGTCTATTCGCGCTCGGTGCGGGTAGGCGGCGACAAGATGGATGAGGCCATCATCGGTTATATCCGCCGGATGTATAACCTCCTGATCGGCGAGGCTTCTGCTGAGCGTATCAAAAAGGAAGTCGGTTCGGCGATGATCCCGACAGAAGGCTCCGGCACGACCATCCAGATAAAAGGCCGCGATCTGATGCACGGCGTCCCGAAGGAAGTCCGCATCGGCGAAGCGCAGGTCGCAGAAGCGCTGGCCGAACCTGTGAGCCAAATCATTGAAGCGGTGAAAGTTGCGCTCGAGGCGACGCCGCCGGAACTCGCCGCAGATATCGTGGACACAGGAATTATGTTGACGGGTGGGGGCGCGCTGCTCAAAAACCTTGATCAAGTCTTGCGCGACGAGACCGGGTTGCCGGTGTCTGTTGCGGACGATCCGTTGTCCTGTGTTGCGCTTGGCACCGGCGCGGCGCTTGAAAATACGAAAGCGATGCGGGGCGTTCTGTCGTCAGCGATTTAAGCTTTCGGGGTTGGTTTAGTGAGGCATGGATTATTTAGGGCAGGACAGACGCGAAGGGCTTGGTCGTAAGGCAAATTCCCGCGTTCTCCTTTTTCTTTTAATTCTTGTCTCCATTTTTTTGCTGCTCTCAAGTCTTTATTCCGCGCAGGCGTCAGTCTTTCAAAAAGCGCGCGAGGGCGTGCTTGACGCCACATCGCCGATCCTGGAATTGTTTTCCGGCCCGATCGCTGCGGTGAACAACGCCATCGGTTATGTTTCTGATTATTTTTCCGTTCTCGAACAAAACAAGGCGCTGCGCGATGAGAACGCGGAGCTGCGCCAATGGATGAACGAAGCGCTTGAGCTGCGCACCGTCGTGGCCGGTTACGAAGGTCTTGCCGGGTATCAGGCGCCGCCGGTTGCAAAACCCATCAGCGCTTACGTGATTGGCGAATCGAACGATGTTTTCGCAAAATCCATGATTATCAACGCCGGTCGCCGGCAGAGCGTGGAAAGCGGACAGGCTGTTGTCGACGCTGACGGCATGATCGGCCGGATCGTCAATGCCGGCGCCAATGCTTCACGGGTTCTCCTGCTGACAGATGTTCAGAGCCGCGTGCCGGTCTATATCGAAGGGGCTGATGCGGAGGGGATACTCGTCGGACGCACCCGTGCGCGCCCGGCAATCGCCGTCATCGACAGTCCCGATGAAATTGAAATCCGTCCCGGCCAGCGCGTCCTGACATCAGGCGCGGGCGGGGTGTTGCCGCGCGGATTGCCGATTGGGCTTATCGAAGAGGGCAATGGCGATATCACGGTTGATCTTTATGCGAACTATGTCCGCACCCGGCTGGTGCGAGTGATCAATTACTCCTTCCCGGCAATCGATGACGCGAGCCCGCTGATCGACGGCGCTTCTCCTGCAGGAGCCGCCGGCCCAGAGAGTGGTCGGGCTGATGCGCGCGCCGCTGCGGGTGAGGGCTAACATGGGCTACCGCGCCGAGAATCTCCTCAACATGCTGAAAGCGGCGACCCCTACGCTGCTGGGGCTTTTCGGGGTGCTGGTACTATCGTTGCCGCTACGTCTCGTTGAGGGACATTTGCCGACGCCGATTATTCCGCTGGTCGTTGTTTTTTTCTGGTCGGTTTATTCGCCGGATTACATGCCGTCTCCGAGCGTCTTCATCATCGGGCTTTTACAGGATTTGTTAACCGGCGGACCGCTCGGTCTTTGGGCGTCGGTTTACCTTGTCACACAATTTGTCGTGACATCGCAGCGATCCTACTTTCTGGGCCGTGAACAAAAAGTCGTCTGGCTCGGATTTACGTTGGCGGCGGTCAGCGCAAGCCTTATGCTATGGCTTGTGATGAGTTTGATGTCAGGCGTATTGCTGCCGCTCGGCGGCCTTCTCGGTCAGATGGCGGCCACAATTCTGATTTATCCTCTATTCGGCGCGGCCTTCCGGGAATTGCACAGCCGCGTTCTGTTGGAGGCCTAGGCGGTGCCGGCGATTAACACCCATGACCCTGAACGTCAGGAAGTTACATCGCGGCGGACATTTTTGTTCGGCGGCGGCGTAAGCCTTTTGATGGTCGGCATAGCCGGGCGGCTCTATCAGCTTCAGGTTGCCGATCATAAACGGTATCTCGAGCTTGCGCAGGAGAACCAGTTCAACCGGCGCGTTCTGACACCGCTGAGAGGCGATATCATTGACCGTTTCGGCAATGTGCTTGCGTCGAACAGACAGAATTTCCGTATCATCCTGTTGCCCGAACAATCGCGCGACGTGGAAGCGACGCTTGATCATGTTTCTTCGATTATTCCGGTGTCTGATGAACAGCGTGCGCGCATCCGTCGTGAAATCCGTCGGCGCGGCGCGTTCACGCCGGTTGAGATCGAAAATAATCTCTCCTGGTCTGATTTCTCGCGGATCAATTATGAATTGCCACACCTCGCGGGCGTCATTCCGGATGTGGGCGATACGCGCGCCTATCCCATGGGCTCGGCGACGGCGTTCGTGGTTGGCTATGTCGGTTCTGTCACAGAGCGCGATCTGGCGGCCGAGAGCAGCGACGATGATCGCCTGTTGCTGCGTCAGCCTGGATTCAAAGTCGGCCGGGACGGCCTTGAACGCACCTATGAGAAAGAACTTCGCGGCGACGCCGGCCGGATGAGCGTCAAGATCAACGCCCATGGCCGGGTGATCGAAGAAATAAAAGACAACGCCGTGCCGCCCGTACAGGGCCAAACGCTAGCCCTGACCATCGATGCGGAGTTGCAGGAACACGCAATGAAAGTGCTGGCGACGCCCGGTGAGCGTCAGCCGGATGAGCCGCAAAGTGCGGCCGCCGTTGTGATGGATGTGGTGACCGGCGACGTGCTTGTCCTTGCGTCAACACCGGCTTTTAATCCCAATGATTTCAATGTCGGCATCGACCCGGATTTATGGAAGGAGCTTAACGAAAGTCCGTATAAGCCGCTTTTGAACAAGTCGCTCACCGGCGCCTATCCGCCGGGATCGACGCTTAAAATGATCAGCGCCATTGCGGCACAGGAAACCGGCGTCTCACCGACCAAGACAACCTACTGTCCCGGCAAGATGTGGTACGGCAATCGCTATTTCCATTGCTGGAAACGCGGCGGCCACGGCAATGTCAATATGAAGGGCGCACTGAAACATTCATGCGACGTCTATTTTTACGAGATTGCAAAAACGATTGATATTGACGCCATCGCCGATGTTGCGCGTCGCTTCGGGCTTGGAGAAACCTACGAATTGGGCGTTACCGGCCAAAAGCCGGGCGTTGTGCCGTCCCGCGACTGGAAGCGGCGTTACTATGCAGGCGATCCTGAAAATCAAACCTGGTTCCCGGGCGAAACCTTGTCCGCGATCATCGGTCAGGGCGCATGGACGGCGACGCCGCTTCAGCTTTGCGTAATGGCGGCGCGTCTCGCCTCGGGGCGTCAGGTCCGCCCCCGGCTTGTGAGGGCCGTCGGCGATCTTGTGTTGCCGGCGCCGGATTTCGCGCCGATTTCTGTCGACCAGGACCACTTGCAAGTCGTCCGTGCGGGGATGAATGCAGTTACCAACGAAGGCGGAACGGCGGCGCGGTCGCGCATCGACCTGCCTGACTGGCGGATGGCCGGCAAAACAGGGACCAGCCAGCTTTACCGAATTACCAATGAAGAACGCGCCCGCGGGCTGACAAAACCTGAACAGCTGCCGTGGGGCCGCCGGGACCATGCGCTGTTTGTCAGTTTCATGCCGTATGAAAATCCGCGTTACGCTTGCGCCGTGCTGGTGGAGCACGGTATCGGCGGCAGCCGCGCTGCAGGGCCGAAAGCGCGCGACATCATGCTCAAGGTGGCGGAAAAAAATCCGTCGGCGCAGGCCGCCATTAATCCGCGGGAACTGGCGAGCGCAAAAGCGCGGGCCAGGGCAAGGGAAGGATAGGGAGCAAGTCAATGTCTTCTCTTATCCTGCCAGGCCCTCGGCGCGGTTTCCGCGATCACTTCGCAAAGATGCACTGGCCGCTGATCGCGCTTCTCACCATGATCGCCGGCGCCGGCGTCCTCACATTATTTTCAGTCGCCGAAGGAAGCTGGCGGCCGTGGGCTTTAAAACACGCGATCCGGTATGGCGTTGCCGTCGTTATCCTGATCGGCATGGGGCTTGTCGCTGTTCGCTACTGGATGGCGCTTGCTTATCCGATTTACTTTGCTGCGCTGCTTGCGCTCGCGGCGACGCCGTTTATCGGCGAAGTCAATATGGGCGCGCGGCGATGGATTGAATATGGCGGCTTTCAGTTCCAACCGTCTGAAGCCATGAAGATTGGTTTGGTAATGGCTCTCGCCCGATATTATCACGGGCTTCGCGCCGAACAGGTTTCCCATCTTCTCTATTTAATCCCGCCCGCTTTGATGATCGGCGCGCCGGTCGGGCTGGTTTTCATACAGCCTGATCTTGGCACGTCGCTTTTGTTGGCGGCGACGGGCGTGATTATGGTTTTTGTGGCGGGCCTCAGCTGGAGGATCGGTCTTATCGGCGCCGTCGGCGCGGTGATTGCGGGCTATAGCGCTTACCGGTTCGAGATTCTCAAGCCCTACCAGCTCGAACGCATTTTGACTTTTCTCAATCCGGATCGCGATCCGTTGGGGCAGGGCTATCATCTGTTGCAGTCAAAAATTGCGCTCGGTTCAGGCGGTCTTGACGGCAAGGGCTTCATGCAAGGCACGCAAAGTCAGTTAAAGTTTCTGCCGGAAATGCAGACTGATTTCATTTTCACGATCTTCGGCGAAGAGTTCGGTTTTGTCGGCGCGATCGGTTTGTTGTTGCTTTATCTCGCGGTCATTTTAACCGGGCTTTCGGTCGCCATGAATGCGAAGTCGCATTTCGCCCGTTTGGCCGTCATTGGCGTTGTCGCCACATTCTCTTTATATGTCTTGATCAATACCGGCATGGTCATGGGACTGGCGCCGGTGGTGGGTGTGCCGCTGCCGCTCGTCTCCTATGGCGGGACGGTAATGCTGACGATTATGGCGGGCTTCGGTCTGGTGATGAGCGCGCATGTTCATCGCGAGCATGATGTTCTGCGACGCGGCGACTTTCTGTAAACCCGCAATTTCAGGCGGATTTGCGGGTTAATTCGTATGCTTTACAAATTTCTGAGAATGCGGAACCAGATTGATTAAATCTGGATCGATTTCGCCTCGATAAGCGTTTGCCGAATTGAATGTTTAAGCGGACTTGCGCAGGTGATCGTCGAGCGTCGCCTTCAGGACATCGAAGTTTTCCTGAAATTCCGCAACAAGGGCAGCGGCCTTTGCCGCGTCGTTCTCGCGGCAGGCAATTTCGATCATTGCGGCTGAATCTGAAAGGCGCGCTGCGCCAATATTCGCCGCCGATCCTTTAATCGCATGTGCGGTCTTCGCCGCCGCATCAAGTGCGCCTTCGTTGACCTGGGCGGCCAGCGCATCTCCGAGTTGTATGGTTGATCGCCAGAATGCATCCACGATCTCGCGCGTGCCGTCGACGCCTGCCGCGGCAATCAAGCCGTTAATCTGATCGAACTCTATATGCTCTCGGTCGTTAGCCATGGTCTCAGTCAATCTCGGCTCCCCTGACGTCCCAAGGACTAAGGCGCACAAGCGCCAAAACCCGGATTTGTGCACGTCCTCAGTGAACAATCATTGCTAACAAACGTAAAAAATTGTCTAAAATACCGGTCGGCAATTCATAAGCGAGAAAAATAGCTCGCCAAACAAGGGGATAGGGACATCATGCAAGGGACTGCAGGCGAGGGGGTGACATGGTCGTCGAAGGCGGCCTTTATTCTGGCCGCAATCGGATCGGCGGTCGGGCTCGGCAATTTATGGCGGTTTCCTTATGTCGCCGGCGAAAGCGGCGGCGGCGCGTTTGTGCTGTTCTATGTGATTTGCGTCGTCTTGATCGGCTTGCCGGTATTGGTTGCGGAACTTTTCATCGGCCGTCGCGGGGGCATGTCGGCGGTGGGCAGCGTGGTGAAGATCGCCCGCGCAGAAGGACGCTCGCCGCTATGGTCGCTGCAGTCCTGGTTCGGGATGATCGGGGCTTTTATTATCCTCACCTTCTATTCGGTCATTGCCGGTTGGGTGATGGCTTACGTAGTCATGATTGGCGGCGATCTCATCGGCGCTGTGGGTTCTAATGGTCTTGCCGGATTAACTGGCGGCGCCTTCGCCGGCCAGAGCGCCGATCAGGTCAGCGCCAAGCTGGGCGAACTCCTCAACGATCCGGTGCGGATGATCATCTATCACGGGATCTTCATGGTCGTGACCGTGTTCATCGTCGCTCGCGGAGTGAAAGGCGGGATCGAGACGGCGGTGACGATCCTGATGCCGGCTTTTTTCGTTCTTTTGATCGTACTCATGGGTTTCGCGCTGATTGAAGGCGACGCCGGGGCTGGGATTAACTTCCTGCTCGGCGTGCGTCTTGATGATCTCTGGTCAGGCGTGAAAGACGGCTCGGTGATCTCCGCAGCCCTTGGCCAGGCGTTTTTCTCCATCGGTCTCGGTTCTGCGCTGATGGCCACCTACGGCGCCTATATGCAGGCCGACCAGGATCTGCCGCGTTCATCGCGTCTTATCGCCATCGCCGACACCGGCGTCGGCGTCATTGCTGGTCTTGCAATCTTCCCGATCGTCTTCGCCATGGGCCTTGCGGCCGGCGCCGGCCCGACGCTGATGTTCCAGACTCTGCCGCTTGCCTTCCACGGCATGCCCGGCGGCGGCATTTTTGGCCTGATGTTCTTCCTGCTCGCCTTCTTTGCAGCGGTGACGTCATCGATCGCATTGCTGGAGACCTCGACAAAATGGGTCGATGAACAGACCAAGGGCGACCGGCGGTTCATGTCAGCGGCGATCATTGGCGTTGTGATTTTCGTCATCGGGGTTCTGAACGCGTTGAGCCAGGTGCCCACGGTCGGGCCGAATGGCGAAGATCAGGCGACGTTCTGGAACACTTGGCAGCCTGGCGCGGGCATACCTGTTTTTGAAGGCATGGTGCTGCTCGACTTCCTGTCGGCGACGACCGACATCATCCTGCCTGTGTCCGGGTTTATCGCTTCTATTTTCGCCGGCTGGGTGGTGTCCTCGAACACTGCGCGCGAGGCGATCGGCTTTAAATCCGAAGCCTGGTTCCAGCGCTGGCGCTTTTTGATCCGTTATGTCTGCACGACCGGCATTTTCATTGTGATCGTTTATTCAACGATCATCGCGCCTTTACTGAATTAGCGTTTGGCGAAGGTTTTCGTCGCTCGAACCAACGCATCAATAATGCCGGGCTCGCTCGCTGCGTGCCCGGCGTCCTGGATAATTTTGAGCTCCGCCTCCGGCCAGGCCTTATGCAGCGCCCAAGCCGTTTCCATGGGCGTCACCACGTCATAACGTCCCTGCACGATCACGCCGGGGATATGACGTATGCGGGCCATATTGGCGAGCAGCTGGTCGTCACGCTCGAAAAACCCGCCATTGACAAAATAGTGACACTCGATGCGCGCAAAAGCGATCGCGAAGGCGTCGGAAGAAAAGCTCTGCATGCGTTCTGCAGAGGGGAGCAGGCTGACGGCGCCGCCTTCCCAAAGGCTCCACGCCTTGGCTGCTTTCAGTTGTTCCCGCTTATCAGATCCGATCAGCCGCTTGTGATAAGCAGCCATTAAATCGCTGCGTTCATCCTCTGGTATCGGGTCCAGAAAATGCTCCCATGCATCCGGATAGATGGCGCTCGCGCCTTCCTGATAAAACCAGTGCAATTCCTGACGGCGCAGGGTGAATATCCCGCGCAAAACCAGTTCCGTGACCCGGTCCGGGTGCGTCTGGGCATAGGCGAGCGCGAGCGTTGAGCCCCAGGAGCCGCCGAACACCTGCCAGGCGTCGACGCCCAAATGCTCCCGCAAGGCTTCCATGTCGCTGATCAGCGCCCAGGTCGTATTGTCCTCAAGCGAGGCGTGCGGGCGGGAGCGTCCGCAACCGCGCTGATCAAACAGGATAATCTTGTACTTCGAAGGGTCAAAATACCGCCGCATTGACGGCGTAGACCCACCGCCTGGACCGCCATGGCAAACTATGACGGGTTTTCCATTAATTGCGCCGGAAACCTCGAAATATATTTCATGAATGTCCGATACCCGCAGCATGCCAGTCTCAAAAGGCTCGGTCGGCGGATATAAATTGAGGCGATCTTGCATTTCGCGGCTGACTTTTCCCGGTTGATTGGTTAAGATTTGGTAGGGCGTCGATGTATAGTCCAGTTCAATTTGGGAGTAAGGGTCTGGTGAGTATGGGTCAACAGACGGTCCGCGGGCTTGTCGCCGCTGCAATTCTGGTTCTGGCAGGCGGATGCGCATTTAAACCCATGGGCGGTGCTGACATAGCCGACGCGCCCGTTGCTGAACGCGACTTGCTGGCGGAAGCCGCCGAAAAAGTTGAAGTTGCTCAATGGCCAAAACCTGAACCTGTTCCCATGATGGCCTGGATCACCGGCAACCGCGGCGATCGCGTGACGAAATCCGACGCCGCCGATTTCTATCTCGCATCGCTTTCCGGCGATGACCGATTTCCAACGCTGGTCTCTGACGCAACCGACAAGCTTCGCGCCGCTCATGCGCTGGAGGAGGTCGCGCTTTCGACGGCGCAGGCCTCCCGTGTTTCGATGAATGACATTGCGCTGGTGGAGAGCGCGATCCAGTCCTTGCGCGAGCATCGGGACATCTATCTTGGGGTCGCCAAGCAGTTGCGAAATGAAGGCGAGCCTGCGCCGGACGCTGTGATCGCCGATATTCGCGCCGCTTTTGCCGACGTCATCAGCCATCTTAGCAAGGCGGCTGACGCGCTTGCGGACCGGTTGGAGCATGATCGCTCATCGACCTATGCGCAGCCGAACAAATCCATTTCCAATAAGCTGACCGATTCCTGACTGAGCGCACGATCGGCTGTGCGTTAGCGGCGACTTCCTATAGACGCTTGCCTCATGGTGTTGCCGCGTCCGTCCAAAGAACATGCAGGCGTTTTTTATTCGCTGTTTTACAGCGGACAGTTCGTCTTGCTGGGCGTGCAACTCCCGTTCTTTGCAGGCTGGCTTGATCTGAAAGGATTCTCCGCGCCTGAGATCGGACTGCTTACAGGCGCCGCCTTGATTGCACGGCTCGCGCTTGGCCCTTTCGTCGCCTATTGGGCTGACCGCCAGGATGATGAGCGGCGCGCGCTCTCGCTCGTATCCGCGCTCTTCGCGATTGGCGCAGCAGGTCTTGCGCTGGCCCCTTCCAAACTTCTGATTGCGATAAGCGGATTTGTTGTCTTATGGACCTTCGGTCTTCTTGTGCCGCTTACGGATACAGCCGTCCTGCATGCCAATCGTAACGGTTGGCTGCATTATGGGCGCACACGGGCGGCCGGCTCGTTTGCGTTTCTAATCACAACGATTGCGGGCGGTGCGCTCCTGTCGGCGCTGGGCGTTGCGGCGGCGGCGCCGGCCATGGCGGCGGCGGCCGGCTTTGCCTTTGTCATGTCCTTCTTCCTGCCGGAAGCGGCAGGCGGACGCGGCGGCGCCAAACCGGTGTCATGGCGCGAAGCGCCTCGCCTGTTGCGTGAGCCTGTTTTCGTCCTTGTACTGATTTCCGCCGGCCTAACGCAGGGCGCCCATGCGGTCTATTATGCATTTTCCTATCTGCGCTGGGCGGCGATCGGATATTCGGATTTCGCCATTGGCGCGCTGTGGGCCACAGGTGTCGCTGCGGAAATCATCCTGCTTGTCTTCGCCCGGCAATTGATCCGGAGAGCGCCGGCCGCCATGTTACTGGCGCTCGGCGCCGGCGGCGCCGCACTGCGTTGGGCGCTGACGGCGGCTGAACCTCCGCTCGCGGCGTTGTTTCTTGTTCAGCTTCTTCACGCATTGACTTTTGCCGCCGCCTATCTCGGGTCGGTTGAGTTTATCGATAAAGCCGTTCCTTCCCGTCTGACCAACACCGCCATGACGTTGATGTCTACGACGGGCGTTGGCGCCATTACGGGGGCGGCGACAACGCTTGCGGGGTTTGTCTGGGCGGATTTTGGGCCGCAGGCGGCTTATCTCATTATGTCTGCGATGGGCGCGATGGGTATGTTTGCTGCGTTTCTGGTGCTGAAGCGCTGGCGCGGGGATTTGCTATTTTAGCGAACAGCTAAGTCTTTGACCCTATAAGCTCTCTTATGGGACTTGCGGATATGAAACCAGCCGACGGCCTTGTGAAGCTTACGCGTCAGGCGGTATCTTTTGGCGGCGTCGGCGTTGTCGGTTTTATAGTTGATGCGACCGTGTTCACGGTCAGCAATGTCATTTTACAAAACCTCTACTGGTCAAGGGCGGTCTCCTATCTTGCTGCGGTGACGACAACATGGTTTCTCAATCGCAAGCTGACCTTTGGCGCCAGCGGGCGGAATGTCGTTCACGAATGGGGCCGGTTTGCGGTTACGCAACTCGGCGGCGGCGCCGTCAATTACGGGGTCTACGCCTGGCTTGTGGCATCATTTGAGCTTTTTTACCGCATGCCTGTCGCTGCCATCGCAGTCGGTTCGCTCGCCGGCATGGCGGCGAACTTCGCTGCAGCGAAATTCCTGGTTTTTAATCAGCGTAAAGATTAAATCTGAAGGTCAGAATTTTATTGGGTTTTGTGCGATGTAACGCCGTCCCAACCTTCAGGCACTCCTTCGCGCGTTAATGCTCGCAATCGTTCTTCGTAGATATCGAACAGAGCAATCTTTGCGCCCGGCGATTGCCTGACTTTCTCAAGCATGGACTGCGCTTCATTCACGTCGCCTTTGCGATAAGCGGCAAGCAGATGGCGGTGTGCGTCATCGAGATCGCGGAAACCCTTGGAGGACTTGATGAAAGGATTGCCGATCAACGCATAAATGCTGAAAGGCCGATCGCTGTCGCGCAGCCGAAGCCGGTCGAGTTCAAGATAGGCGAATTGATGGTGCGTTTCTTTATATACAGGCTCATCGCAGATCATTGCGGGACCGTAAAATTCGGACTGGCTGCGCAAAAACGCAGCACGATCCACCGCAGGACCAACGGCGGAGTATCGATTATTCCGGCCGTGTCCCATGGGGCCGGCGAAGCAAGGACCTGTTGCGATGCCGATCGCCAGATGAACCTGTACGCTCCTGGTGGCGCTTGAGCCTTCCAGATCCGTATTGATCTTGTCCATGCTCTCAATCAGTCGCAGGGCCGCGGCGCACCCGGTTTGCAGATGGTCGCTCAAATTCGCCGGAGCATTGAAATATGCGAATATGCGCCCGCCGTCGGCCTGGTCGGCCGCGCCACCCGCATCAATGATTGTCTGACGCAGATCGATGCTTGCTGCAGCGAGGATCTTGGCGACGTCATCCGGGCGGTCCTCAAGCATTTGAAGGTCGTCGTCGGCAAGACGCAACTCACAGGCGAGAACGGTGATTTCGCGATACGCGCCGGCGAGAAGCCCGCTGGCGCCGTCTTCGCGGATTTGGTTCATGACCGGTTCCGGCAAGGTGTCGTGAAAAGCGCCGCGGAAACTGTCGTCGCGCAAGGCGCCGCCAATCGACCGGCCGCCGGCGACTGAGAGCGCGCCGACGAAAAGCGCCGCCGCCGGCGCGAGCGGGTCAAGCAGAACGCGCGTGTTGGCGAAAATAAAGAATGCCCCAATCAGCAAGATTGCGCTCACGCCTGCGGCGAAGCCGGCGGCCTGCCAGAACTGCATGCGCTGTGCGATCATCACGGCCGCTGCGCCCAGCACCATAACGCCAAGCGCTTCCAGATAGCCGGCCCATGCCGGTCGCTTTGGCGCAGCCCCGCTTGTCGCCTGCGCCGCGGCAAGCGTATGAAGCATCACCGGCGCAAGTTGTCCGCGCGCTGTCCTGACAGCGTCGCCAAGCTCCGTATCAAGACCAATCAGGACCGTTTTACCGTTGAGCTGGCTGTTGGAACTGCGCCCGCTCAGAAGACTGGATGCGGATGTCGAAGGCGCCTCAAGCCGGCGCGGCAAATGCAGTCTGATCGCCGTCGCATTATTAACGCGAAGCGTTTTCTCTCCGAAGGAAACTTGGCGAATTATACGGCCCTGCGAACTGGTTGCGGACGGATCGACATCGATCGTGACGCCATCGGCGCCATTAGCGAGCAATGCGGCCTGCGCAGCGAGGGCCGGAGAGGGCTCGCCCTCCAGCGACCATAGCAGCGGCAAGCGGCGCACCAGTCCGTCGCGGTCGGCGACAAGCGCGGCGACAGCGGGCCGGGCGGCGCCGGCAAGATCGTCATTCAGTCCGTAAAGGTAACGCGCCGTCGGGAGAGAAATGAATTCTGCGGCGCTGTCGCTCGCTCTTAGCCATTCGGCGCCCGAAATGTCCGTTCGTAAAAAAGACGCCTCGCTTGAGGGGTTTTCGGGCGGCGTCAGGGAGACCGCGACCGCGCCTTCGCGTCCGGCAAAAGCGGCGGCAAGTTTGGCGTCCGTGCTCGGCAGGCGCGCCAGTTGGCGGGCAAGCGCGTCATCGCTTGCGCCCTCAAGCCAGAATGCGCCGATGGTTTCCGGCGACAAGGGATCCGGCGCGTCGACAGGTTCTGTGAGCACGATCCCCTCGGCTCCGGCCTCGCCGATGGCTTCCACCAGGTCGGCGAGCACCGTCCTCGGCCATGGCCATGGACCGATGGCGTTCACGCTGTCGCGGTCAATCAGAACGACATGAAACGCATCGTCAGGGTCATAAGCTGCTGGTGAAACGCGTTGGTAGTAATCAAACAGCGCTTCGCGTGAGCGCGCGTCCGGCGAACCCGCGCCGGCGAGCGCGGCAATCGCCATCACCACAAGCGCGCCCGTCACCGCGAGAAGCGGCAGCGCTTTCAACCATTCGTAGTTATTTCGCAACATGCGTCCGTTGGCCAAGGCTCAGATTCCCGAAAATCACCATCCGACAAAGACTTTATGCGCCGTGTGGTTCAAACTGAGGCGAGGCGCAACCATTTCAGCGTGATATTAACACTCTGGAAGGCATGATGACACTGCAAGCCCTGCGCCGCGGTTATTTGCGGCCAGACTGGCGAGATTAAGAAAGCGTTAACTATGACGGATTCGGCGGCACATTTCGACATAGATCTTGAGGACGGCATTCTGCGCATGGTCGCTCGCGGCGACTGGCGCGCCCGTTTCCTGAAAAAGATCGATTCCAAACTCCGCGACTTCGCCGATGATTCGGTCGGACGCGACATTGTGATCGACGTTTCAGGGGTCGAGCGGATCGACACCGCCGGGGCGATGGTCCTGCAGCGCACGTTCCACGCCTGCGACAGTCGAACGGATAAATCCAAAATCATCGGCGCAAATCAGGCCCATAGCGCGCTGCTGTCGCAAATCGAAAATCATCTTGCGCCCTGCCATGTGGAACCGCATCACGAAAACGCCTTCAAGCTGATGACCGAACGGCTGGGCCGCGGCACCTGGCACGCCATGCGGTCCATGCTCGAACTTTGGGATTTTATCGGTTTCACGCTGGTGACGGGCGCGCGGCTCTTTCTGCGTCCAGCTCATATTCGCTGGCGCGCAACCGTGCATCATATGGAGGCGGCCGGCTTGGACGCGTTGCCGATTGTCGGACTGATGTCTTTTCTCATCGGCGCGGTGGTCGCCTTTATGGGGGCGAAAATTCTGCGGCTTTTCAATGCGGAAATTTTGACAGTGCAGCTTGTCGGGATTGCCGTCTTGCGCGAATTCGGGGTGCTGCTGGCGGCGATCCTAGTTGCGGGGCGTTCCGGCAGCGCATTTACCGCGCAAATCGGATCAATGAAGATCCGTGAAGAAATCGATGCGCTTAAGGTTCTCGGCCTTGAGCCTGTTGAGGTTCTCGTCCTGCCGCGTATTTTCGCGTTGGTTGTGATGCTGCCGGTGCTTGCGTTTTGCGCCGCCATGCTGGGGCTTATCGGCGGCGGGCTTGTCGCCTGGCTGGCGATGGATATTCCGCCTGCGTTGTTTGTGGCGCAGATGGAAGAAACGATCGCGATCAACAATTTCTGGGCCGGCATGATCAAGGCGCCGTTCTTCGCGTTCGTCATCGCCGTCATTGGTTGCTTCCAGGGTATGGAAGTTGAAGGAAGCGCGGAATCGCTTGGTCAGCGTACGACGCTGTCTGTGGTGCAGTCGCTTTTCCTCGTGATCGTGATTGATGCGTTCTTCGCCATGTTCTTCCTGGAGCTGGACTTTTGACACACTCGAATAACAATCCGGACAATGTCATTGAGGTGCGGGGTTTGCGCACCCAGTTTGGCGATTATGTCGTCCATGAAAACCTGGACCTTGATGTGCGCGCCGGTGAGATCATTGGCGTTGTCGGCGGCTCCGGGACGGGAAAATCAGTATTGATGCGGGCGATCATCGGGCTGAAGCCTCCGGCGGCGGGCACGGTAAAAGTGTTCGATACGGACTTTTACGACGCCAACGAAGAGCAGCGCCTTGCGGTGGAACGCCGTTGGGGCGTTTTGTTTCAGGGCGGCGCGCTTTTTTCATCCATGACGGTGGCTCAGAACATCATGGCGCCGATACGCGAGCACCTCCATTTTGAGGGTGAGCTGGCAAAAGATATGGCGGCGCTGAAGATTTCCATGGTCGGTTTGCGCGCTGAAGCCGGCGCGAACTACCCGTCTGAGTTGTCCGGGGGCATGAGCAAACGCGCAGGACTTGCGCGCGCTTTGGCTCTTGATCCCGATCTTGTATTCCTTGACGAGCCGACGGCGGGGCTTGACCCCATCGGAGCGGCGAAATTCGACGAATTGATCGTAAATCTCAAGGAAACATTAGGGTTAACAGTGTTTATGGTAACCCACGACCTGGATACGCTTCACGCCGCTTGCGACCGCGTCGCGGTGCTTGCGGAAAAGCGGGTGATTGCCTGCGGGCCTCTGGATGAGGTTCGGCGTACGGATCATCCGTGGATAAAGGAATATTTCTCCGGCCCGCGCGGCCGCGCCGCACTGGCGGCGAAAGCGAGTTGAAAAGGCCTGACGGAACGAGATGGAAACGCGCGCGCATTATATATTGATCGGTTCGGCGGTGATGATTGTCGCCGCCGCAGCGTTTCTTTTTGTCTTGTGGATCGGCTCGGGTCAGCGCGAATACGACGAATATGATGTTATTTTCAAAGATCGCGTCACCGGTCTTTCGACCGGGTCCATTGTCCGGTTTAACGGCATTCAGAAAGGTGAAGTCGAAAAATTATCGATCGATCCTGAAAATCCGTCCATCGTCATTGCGCGCGTGCGCGTCGATAAAGACACGCCGATAAAAACGGATACCAAGGCGGAGTTGGAGCCGGTCGGTTTCACCGGCCTTGCGATCATTCAGTTCGTTGGCGGCACGGCGGAAGCGGCGCTCTTAAAAAATGAGGTGCGCGGCGGTCGTGTGCCGACCATCGACGCGGACACCGCCGGCATCAACATGTTGCTCGAAAGTTCCGGCGATCTGTTCGCCCGGGCAAATCTGCTGCTGTCCGACGAGAACATTCGCAATATTTCAGCAACGCTTTCAAATGTCGAACAGGTGACAGGCGTTATCGCATCGAACAGCGCGGAAATCGATGAGTTTATTAAAAACGCAAATGCCGCGTCAAAAGACTTGTCGGATGTTCTGGAGCGGTTGCGCCGGGCCTCCGAAGGGCTTGAAAAAATTCTCAATGAAGAAGGCCCTGAAGCGATTGAAAACGCCGATGCGTTGCTGTCCGAGGCGCGCGCGCTGGTTGAGGAATTAAACGGCATTGCTTCCGAAAATAGAGAATCGATCAAGATCTTTGCTGATCAGGGGTTGGGCCAGGTTGCGCCCGCGCTGGCGGAAGCGCGCCAGCTCATGCGCAGTCTTGATTATATCCTTCGCGAAATAGAACGCGACCCGAAAGCTTTCCTTCTGGGCGACACAACGCCCGAATATGATGCGGAGGCGAATTAATGACTCGCTTGAACATGATTGCTGTCTGCCTTTCCGCCGTGCTGCTTTCCGGTTGCGTAGGCAAAGTTTTCGAAACGACGCCGCCGAAACCGCGCTACCTCTTCAGCGCGGCGGCCATGGAAACGCTTGAAGGCGACCCGGTCGGCTGGTCGCTGGTCGTTGAAACGCCGAAAGCGGCGCGCGCCTATGACACGACAAAAATTGCAGTCTCGCGCACGTCGGGCCGGATCGAATATTTTGCAAATGGCGAATGGGCTGGCCGGGCGCCGCGGGTTGTTCAGACTGCGCTTGTTGAGAGTTTTGAAGATTCCGGGCGTATCCTGTCCGTAGGGGATGCAAACGCGCTTCCGCTCAGCGATCTCAAACTGCAAACGGATTTGCGCCGCATCGATCTTGATGTGAGCAATGGCGGCGCTGTTGCACGATTGGATATCTATGCGCGTCTGACCAATGGGCGCGGCAAAATCTTTGCGGCCCGACGGTTCCAGGCGACAGCGCCGGCGGACGCCTCATCCGGCGACGATGTCGCCGCGGCGTTTGAAACTTCGTTTGAAACCATTGTTGTCGATCTGGTTCCCTGGGCGCTTGCGAAGGGCGAAGCAGCCATGGCGCCGACGGAAGCGGGCGCTTAGGTTTTAAGCAAAATATCCAACTGTCGCGCCGATCAACAAATAGACGCGGCCAAGCGGCGAAGAGAGATATTCTTCCAGCTCTTCATCGGCGGTGTCAGAGGTCGTTGCATCTTCAAGCAGCTTTTCAAATCCGTGCAGAAAATTGTGCACGCCTTTTTCAAAGTCCCGGTCGCGCGCTGATTCGCTCCGTATGCGGCGCTTTACGTCGGCTTCGTTAAGGCGCAGCAACCGGTTTGCAAAAACGTTCCGGTCGCCGCGGTCATACCGCTCCTGCAGCGCCGGCGGCGGTTCGCCGTAAAGTCTCGTTTCCAGATCATAGGTGAAGGCCTGAAGGCCGGAAATAATCTTGATGGCTTCGGCCGCTTCGTCGCGTTTTACGCCTGCGTCCTTTTTTTCTTCAGCGCCCAGGGCCAGAGGTTCGGCCTCGTCGGCGGCGTCGAGGATCTCACGCCAAGAGACAGCGCCCTTTTCTTTTTTTTCTTCAGGCTTGGAAGCGGTCAACGGTTTTGCGTCGCGGCGCGGGCGCCGCTCGGCGATATCCCTGGCGAGCGTTTCGAGACGCGCTGCGCTGGCGTTGCCGTCGCTGGTTTCAGGCTCTTTTGTTGCGGGCGGAATTTTTCTTTTCCGGCCTAACGACATTACAGGCGATTTGCGATCTTGAGGGATTGACTTTTCTTCGCCCGTGGAAGGCGGATCCGTGTCGTCACGTGTCTGCGGCTGTCGGTCCGGCGCCGGCGCGCGATGACCGTCTGACGGCTTCCGGGTTTGCGGGTGCGGGTCCGTGGTCATGCTTTCTTCGACTGACTGCCGGCGCGCCGTCGCTTCCTGTTCGCGCAATTGCGTTTCGGCAAGTTTGGTCAGGCGTTCTGTTTGCGATGAGATGGCGTCGGCGAGACGGTCGGCGCGTTGGCGCTGTTCCTCGATCAGAGTTTCGAGCCTTGTGTTTTCCTTCTCAAGCGCCGCGCGCGCTTCGGCAAGGGCTTTGTTTCTGGCCTCGAATTTTTCTGCGGCGGCTTGTGATTGCTGGAGGGCGATTTCGGATTGATCCTGTGCTGACTTGCTGGCGGCGGCGATTTCGGTAGACGCTTTTTGTGCGGCTTCGCTGGCGAGGCGCGCTGCTTCCGTAACGTCCTTGGCGGCCTTGGCTGCGTTCTCTGCGTCAGCGCGCGCAGCATCAACAGCCTCTGCCGAAGCATCGGAAATTTCGCCGATGGTTTGCGCTGTCGCTTCGCGCACTTCGCGTGACTTGTCCGCTGCAGAATCGAGCGCGGCGCGGGCGACGCGCTCGGTTTCCCGCGCAGCGGCGGCGATGGCTTCATCGGCGGCGTCGCGGCTGGATTCTGCGGCGCGATTAGCGGCGGCCGCGGCGTTGGACGCGTTGAAGGCCGCGCTTTCGGCGGCCGCGTTTGCAATTGCATTCGCGCGGGAGATGGCCTCGCGGGTTTGTTGCGCAGCATCGTCGACCGCGCCTGCAGAGGAGGCGAAATTTTCTGTCGATTCCTGCAATGCGCCGCGCAGAGATTCGAAACTTGCAACAGCCTGTTGTGCGGCTTGCTCAAGCTTATGCAAGCGATCGTCGAAATCGCGTTCCACCCGTTCTGTGGATTGATCCGCCGACTGAAGGGTTTCGATCGCCGTTTTCGCCTTTTCTGCAATCGCGGCGGCGAATGAATCCGCGTGGGCGTTGAGAGCTTCGGTCAGTTCCATCAGACGCGTGCGTTCATCCGCAACGCGGGTCACGGCGCCGGTCGCCTTGTGTTCAATCGCATCGCCGGCGATCTCAATCGCTTCCACATGCTGCCGGATCATCGCTTCGACAGAAGCAAGGCGCGTCAGGGCGCCGTCCAGGCCCTCATTCAGCGCCACCATATGACCGCGGACAACTTCGCCAACCGCATCGGCGTTATAGGCGGCCGTGACATCAGGCGTGACATACTGTTGCGCCGCCGCTGCAATGGACTCCGCCGCGTTCATCATTGTCGCCATCCGCGAAACCGCATAGCCGACAAGCAAGATGAGGACAGGCGCTACAAATGCGAATAAAACGGTGTCGGCCCCATAGGCGGCCAGCGGATTCCATCCTTCGGACGATCCGAATATCTGCTGATACGCGATGTAATTGCCTAGCGGCGGGCCGACGACATAGGAAAAAAAGACGAAAATCGCGACCAGACGGCTCGCCTGCCACATCTGGCGGCTCATGGCGTGCCAGCGCCGTTCGTCTCGGGAAACAGTGAAAACGCCATATGCCGAGCCGTCGACAGGCGTGTTTTGTTCGACGATGCCTTTGAAGCGGACACGGGCGGGCGCCGGCGCGTCCATATCGCCCGTTTCGTCTTCTCGATCCTGCCGCTCTTCGCTCAACATCTGCTCCGGACGGAAAAATCAATCGCATAGCGGATTTCACGGCGCTCGCCAATCATTGCGGCCGAGTTCTGCTCCTGAAAGAATCCGCCTAGATCAAGACGTTGGTTTCATTGTTCGGGAAAGGGCGGAGAGGTGTCTGGCGTGCGGAAGAAAATCCGGATTCTGGTGGACGGCGCATTCTTTCAGATCGTGGTGCTAATCCTGATTGTGGCGAATGCAATCATCCTCGGGGCGGAGACTTTTCCCAATGTGATTTCGTCAGTCGGGCCGTTCCTGATGGAGATCGATCGCTTCATCCTCTACGCCTTCATAGCGGAGATCGGTCTGCGCATCATCGCCTACGGCCCTGGCTACTTTCGAACAGGATGGAACTTGTTCGATTTTACGATCGTACTTGTTTCGCTGCTTGCCGCGACAAGCGGACTGGCGGCGCTGCGCGCGTTTCGGGTGCTGCGCGTCTTACGCGTGATTACAGTAATTCCGCGGATGCGGGTTGTTGTTTCCGCCCTCCTTGATTCATTGCCTGGCATTGCCTCAGTAGGCGTTGTGCTGGCTTTGATCATCTATGTTTTCGCGGTGATTGCCTCCAATCTATACGGCGCTGATCACCCTGCGCGGTTTGGCGATGTTTTTGCGGCGATGTATACGCTCTTTCAGATAATGACGCTGGAGGGGTGGCCGGATATTGCCGCGCGCGTTGGGCAGACCCATCCGAATTCGTGGTTTTTCTTCCTCTCATTCGTGCTGCTTGCCACGTTCACGATGCTGAACCTCTTTGTCGCGATCGTGGTGCGGGTCGTGGAAGAGGACTCAGATCCGTGGTTTGACGATCTCATAGACGGCCAGAAAGCGCTGACGGAAGAGATCGCCGCCCTGCGCGCCGAAGTCGCCGCATTGTCCTTACGAGACCGCGACAAAGGATGATGATGCAAATCCAGGTAGAGGCAGAGGTTAGCGATGCGCGCACCTCAGCGCTCAGCGCCTTAGGATGCGGCGTACATCGCCCTTTTACGCGCAAGAGCGCTTTCTTTCAGCAAAAGTTTCAGTAGTGGGCGTGAGGTTGCGCGCGCCGCGACAACGCCAAAGACGACGCTCAAAGCGCCAATCGTTAAGATAGCGTCCTGCGCGGCGATGGACGGCGCATCAAACAGCGACATCAAATAGAGCGCTGAGCCTGCGCCGGGGGCGCCGCCAAACCACGCCAGAAACATCTGGTTCTCCTTGGCGAGCGTCGTTGCGCCAAGACTGGCGAGGCGTGGTCCGGCCCGCAGGAACGTCACGACGGCGATGGCGAAAACCACCGAAAGAAGATCGGCCTGCAAAAGCTGCGGCGCGAGAAGAAGTCCGAAACCGAGATAGGCGATCGGATTGACGCACTGTTCTACGATGCGTCTCATGCGCACCCGCGTTGTCGACAGGGCGTTGGTCTCTTCGCCCCAGATCAGGCCTGCGGCGACGGCGGCGATAACCGGATGGGCGCCGATGGGGATGGCGGACAGGGCGGCGACAGAGCCTGCCAGAACCGCAAGTGGAATTCTTTTCTTTTTATTTTTCAGTTGGTTGCCTGCCATTGCAGAGGCAAGACCTGAAAGTCCGCCAATGGCGAAAGCACAAAGCGCGCTGAAGCTTGCCTCAAAGAGAGGGGCGGCGGCCGGCATGTTCTCCGGTGCTGACGTGGCGGCCGCTTCCAGCAGAACGGCGACAGGGAGCCCCAGAGCCAGCACTGCTGCGCTTTCCAGCCGCACAGCGCCCTTGATCACAGCTGGCGCCGGCGCATCCGCTACGGCTCGTCTGTCGAAAGCGGCCCCGTTGAGCATGAGCGCCCCGGCAAGCAGGAAAGCCGCGCTGAGGCTGAGATTAGGCTCAAGAATAAAGGCCGCGAGCCCGCAAAGGACCAAAAAGAGGGGCGCTCCGCCAATGGTCAGTCGAAATGAGGCGGGACAGACTGTTGCAAGCCGCGAGACGCGGAACTGGGCGGCGGCGACGAAACCCAGGGCCGCCAGCCCTGCGTCGGCGCTGGCGGCGATCCATTCTGCGGGCGCGCCGGGCGCTCCCGCACTGCGATAAAGCATGGACGCGCAAGCACCGCCGACAATCAGCATAACCGGCGCGCGAGCAGCTTTATCAAGCAGTGAGGACTTGTGCAGAATCAATCCTAATGCCGCTAGGACGGCCGCTGAAGCTGCAAAAATCATAAGAGGTTCCGCTTTGACAAAACGGCGCTTTTCAGCGCAGCCGAATCAGTTGCGATGAAAATGAGTTGATCCGTTTACAAATGCAAATTGAAAATTTCTGACAAAACGGAAAGGCGACTGAAAACCCAAAAAAGATGGTGTGCGTCCTTTCTGAAATCTGCGTCTGACAAGAGGTTGTCTTTCCATTTTGTCATCTATCAGAAAACCGGATCTGTCGCAGCCGGCGCACCATGCCTCGCCGCCAGGTTGCGTAGATGCGTTTTAAAGGTGTGATGCGTTCTTTCGCCAGACGGCGTCGATATCAGAAAAACAAAGCGTTATGCGGATACGTTATAATGTTGCTTTGATGGCGACGCCGAACTGACTCTGATTGTTGGCCATTTTTTCCGCACCGGCCTGCGCGCTCTTATTATCTTCTGCAAAGACGATCTGAATACGGTTTATTGGAGCGTGTCTTTCATGTCGGAACAAAAGAAGAAACGCAGCGGCTTAAAAAAGATCATTGCAGGCGTGGCGCCGCAGCTCGCTCATGCTTTGGGCGGGCCATTTGCCGGCGCGGCTGTGACGCAAATCTCGCGGGCGATTTTTGGCGCCGCCGACGTTGATGAGAACGGCCTTGCCGAAGCGCTGACCCATGCAACCCCGGAACAATGGCTTGCTTTAAAGAAAGCGGAGCAGGAATTTCAAATCGCCCTGCGCGATGTGCAGCTGGAGGAACAGCGCGTCGCCGCTGAAGATCGGGCGAATGCGCGCGCGCGTCAGGTGGCGTTTAAGGACTGGACGCCGTCTATTCTCGGCGCCCTGATTATTGTCGGATTTTTTGTCGTGTTGGGCGTGATGGTGGCGCGTCGTTTGCCGGCCGGCGCTGAAACGGAATTTTCGATTATGCTCGGTGCGCTTGCGACGATGACGGCGGCGGTCGTGAATTACTTTTTTGGGTCTTCGGCCGGATCAAAAGAAAAGACACGGTTGATCGCATTTCAACCGAATTTGGACAAAGACGCCTCGCCCGAGACGTCCCGTCGCGGTTGATATTCCTCTGCAACGCGTCATGGTCGCGTTTTTTCAGCAGTGGTTGGTTTGAGATTTCTACATCTTTTGACATTGCGATTATTGGCGGCGGCGTCATCGGGCTCAGCCTTGCGCGCGAGCTTCTGACGAAGGGCGCATCGGTTGCGATTGTCGATGCGGCCTTGCCCGGCGCCGCAAGCCCTGCCGCGGCAGGCATGTTGGCGCCGACATTCGAGGATGGCCTGATGAGCGAAGCTCTGTTTGCGTTCGGCGCAGAAAGTCTTCGGCAATGGCCGGCCTTTGCAGCTTCGCTGGAAGACGAAACCGGCTGCGATATCGATTTTCGCACTGACGGCATCCTTGCGACGGCGCTTGAGGATGAACACGCTGAGCAACTAAGGCGCGATGCTGTAGCGCTTGGCGAGCGAGGCGTGAATGTTTCCATGCTATCCGGCGATGAGGCGCGCGAATGCGAGCCGACGCTGGGCGTGCGGGTTCAATTTGCGCTTGAAGCGCCGCAGGACGGTCAGGTTGATGCGCGAAAACTTATCGCCGCTCTTCGGTCCTCGTGCGGGGCGAAAGGCGGCATTCAAACCCGCGCGCAGGTTTTATCAGCGACAGCAGACAACGGATTTTGGCGCCTGCGTCTCGACCGCGGCGATGACGTGTTGGCGGGCCGGATTGTTCTTGCGTGCGGCGCTGCGGCGGTGACCGTTAAGGAACTGCCGGCGCCGCCGATTTATCCTGTCAAAGGCGATGCCTTTTCATTGTCGATGCCAGAGCCGCGACTGCGGCGGGTGATCCGCGGACCGGGGGCGTATCTCTGCCCTAAAGCCGGGGGCCGCCTTGTGGTGGGCGCGAGCGAAGCGCCGCATTACGACAAGATCGAGGTCGATCAGCGGGCTGTCGATAATTTGAAAAGGATTGCTGGCGCAATGGCGCCGTTTACATCGACGCTTGGCGAGAGCGAACGCTGGACAGGCTTGCGCCCGGCGACGCCGGACGGGGCGCCGGTGCTTGGCGCCGATCCGCGCGGGCCTGACGGGGTTTTTCTCGCTCTGGGGCACTATCGAAACGGCATTCTGTTCGCTCCGGCAAGCGCCAAAGCCCTCGCGGCGACCATTCTTTCGGGCGCCTGTGAAACCGATCTTGCCGCTTTTGCCCCAGACCGGTTTTCCGATGCGCGCCCTGATGGTTAGCGATTTCTTGACAGGTTTTTCGGACAATTCCTCCCCAAAAGGACGCATGTTTTATGGCGGATCAATCGGTTGTCGCATCAGCGGGTTTTGGCGGCGCGGCCAGAGCGGCGATACGCAAGGCGAGCGCGGCTACCGGCGTCAGTTTTGACTATCTGATGAAAACCGCATTGCGCGAGTCCAGCCTGCGCGCTGACGCTGAGGCGAAAACATCGACCGCCGCCGGGTTGTTCCAGTTTATAGAGCAGACCTGGCTCGGGGTTGTAAAAAAATACGGCGACCGACACGGCCTTGCCGAGGCGGCGGGGCATATTCGTCAGGATGAAAGCGGACGCTTTTTGATCGCCGATACGCAACAGCGGGCGGAAGTTCTGGCGTTGCGTTTCGATGCGGACGCCGCCGCCGCTTTAGCGGGCGAGCTTGCGGGCGAGAACAAGCGCTTGCTTGAAGAAAAACTTGGTCGTCCCGCGACGGCGGCCGATCTTTATGCGGCGCATTTTCTGGGGCCGGCGAAAGCTGTGAACCTGCTGAAGGCGGATAAGAGCGCGCCAGCCGCAGAGATCGTGCCGTCTGCAGCAAAAGCAAATGCGCCCGTCTTTTATGAAGGCGTCCGGGCTCGCACTGTCGGAGAGGTGATCGCCGGATTTGCGAAATCTATGGGCGAGAATGCGCTTGCGCCCCCGCCGTTGCGCGATATCGTTTTTGAAAAATCAGCTGATGCGCCCGCGCCGAACAACACCGCACAGACTGTTGCAGGAGAAGCCGTCAGGACGAATATGCGAATGGCGGAAACGGCGCCGCCGGTTGAGGCAAATCGTCTGTCGCTGACGGCGCTGCGCGTATTGTTGGCGCTCGATCCTGCGCAGCTTCTCGCTGGGCGCGATCCGAAGGACTAAGACTAAATCGTCACAATCGGCAGGCTCAACAGCGTGGAGCGGCAAGACCTTCCGGCAGTTTGGTTTCGCTGTTGGCGCAGGCGCCTACAAGCTGCTCCGCCGTCAGATTGATGGCGCCTGAAAAATCAGCGCCGTAGATTTTAGCGCCGTAAAGGTCAACAAGTTTGATGTCCGCAGCCTCAAAACGCGCACCGCTGAGATCGGCATGCGCAAACCTGACGCCGGTCAAGTCGGCGCCGCTGAATTTAGCGCCCGCGAGATCTGCGCCGACAAAGACGGCGCCAGCGCCATAAGCCTTGCGGAAGTCGGATTTTTTGAGATTGGCGCCGGAGAATGTTGCAAATGAAATATCGCTGTCGACGAAGTTCGCTTCTGGAAACTGTCCGGCGCGGGCGCGCGCCTCGCGCAGTTCCGCGCCAGAAAAATCGGCGCCGGGAAATGCGGTGGCGTTCATGTTGGAGCCCGCAAGTCGTGCGCCGACAAAATTCACATTATCGCCATTGGCGCCTTCAAGAACCGCATTGTCGAGCATGGCCTTTTCAAATGCAGCCGCGGAGAGCAGGGACCCGGCGAAATTCGCTTTCGGCAGATCCTGATGTGAGAACACAGCGCCGGTATGATCGGCGAGCGCGCGCGGGTCGATTTCTGTTTCAACGACCTTTTTCGAAACTGGAAGACCGGGCAACTTTACCTCGACTTTATCAAGCGCATTGGAGATTTCAGGACCCAGAGATTCGACTTTGCCCAGCGGCTTGGCGAACTCTTTTCCGATGTCAGCGACCGGATTTGATTGGGACTCCGAGCCCGGACTGATCGTGGCGACAACTGAAAATATCAGCAGCATAAAGACGATAATGAGTGCAATAAATTTCAGCATTTCCTTGACCTGCACTATGGTGCGAACGCGCAGTTTCGCAATCCGAGGTCAAGGATCGATTAAGCCTAATCAGAGAATTGTTCGCGACCGAGGCGTCAGGAACAGCCGGTTGAAGCGCCACAGCTTTCACATTTGAGACAAGCGCCATTCCTGACGAGCGTAAACTGTCCACAATCGGGACAGGCGTCGCCTTCATACCCTTTGATGCGCGCTTCATCTCTTTGCCGGCCGCCGCCGCCAGGCGTTGCGAGCACGCCGCGCGGAGCTTTCTGATTGACGGCGTCAGCAAGTTTTGCGAGCTGGGCTTCGATTTCCGGCGGACTTTCCGCTTTATGGGCCGGTTCGGCGTCAACTTCTTCTTCGTCCAATGTTTCATCTCGGTCGTCCGGCGCTTCCGGACCGCGCAAACGATCAAAATCACCGCCGCGCAGGATTACTAGATTGTCGGTGACCGTAGACCGGCTGAAACCCTTGGAGATCAGTTTCGTTGCATTCTCTTGCGTTTTCTCTTCGTTAACGCCGCGGCCGATGGCGTCAACGGCGCCGTCTTCCGGATTGACATGGGCGAGATCGCCCCGGCCGAGATACGATATCGCCAGTTCCCTGAAAATATAATCGAGGATGGAGGTTGCGTGCTTGATCTGATCATTGCCCTGAACGGGTCCGGCCGGGTCGAAACGGGTGAACACATAGGCGTCGACGAATTCATCGAGCGGGACGCCGTATTGCAGGCCCAGCGAGACCGCAATGGCGAAATTATTCATCAGTGAGCGGAATGCTGCGCCTTCCTTATGCATGTCGATGAAGACTTCGCCAAGCTCGCCGTCGTCAAACTCGCCGGTATGCAGATAAACCTTATGACCGCCCACGATTGCTTTTTGAATGTATCCTTTACGCCGATCAGGCAGGCGTCTTCGGCCCGGCGTGCGCTCAATAATGCGCTCGACAATCCGCTCGGCGACGATCTTTGATTTTTCTGTCGCCGGCGCCGCGGCAAGCGTTTCGGCAAAGTCTTCTTCGTCGTCATCGTCGTTGCTGGCGAGCAGCATTGACGAAAGCGGCTGAGACAGTTTCGATCCGTCGCGATAGAGCGCCACCGCTTTCAGTCCTAATTGCCATGCGCTCATATAGGCGCGCGCGCAATCGGCGATCGCGGCGCTCGCCGGCAGGTTCACCGTCTTTGATATTGCGCCGGAAATGAACGGCTGCGCAGCGGCCATCATGCGCAAGTGACCGTCGAGCGACAGGGCGCGTTCGCCAATCCGCCCACATGGATTGGCGCAGTCGAATACGGGGTAATGCTCTTGTTTCAGGTGCGGCGCCCCTTCCACCGTCATTGCGCCGCAGCAGAAAAGGTTCGCCTGGTGAATGTCTTCATCGGCAAAACCGATATCGCGCAGGATTTCGTAACCGGTTGCGCCGAGCATGGATTCGGGCAGCCCAAGAACATTGCGGACAAAATCCGCGCCAAGCGCTTGCGGCGTAAATGCGTAGGTCAGATCGAATGCCGTTTTCAGTCTTTCTTCGAGGGCTTTGATATGGCGATCCTCGAAACCTTCATTGCGCAGCTCTTCAAGGTTAATCCCGGGCGCATCTTTCAGCGTGCCGCGGCCAAGCGCATAGGCGCTGATGTCGTCGATTTCACTCTGACCGTAGCCGAGCGCCTTCAATGCAGCGGGTACGGATTGATTGATAATTTTCAAAACGCCGCCGCCGGCAAGTTTCTTGAACTTGACAAGCGCAAAGTCAGGTTCAATTCCGGTTGTGTCGCAATCCATGACAAGGCCGATCGTGCCTGTTGGCGCAATCACCGAAACCTGCGCATTGCGAAAACCATTAATGGCGCCCAGCTCATAGGCTTCGTTCCATACGGTCCGTGCGCGCTCCGCCAAAGAAGCCCATGGGCAGGCTGTGTCGTTGAATTGGGCGGGCTCCTGAGGCAAGCCTTCAAATGCGCCTGCGCGGGACGTTCCAACAGCGGCTCGGCGATGATTGCGCATCACGCGGAGCATGGCGTCGCGGTTCTTCTTGAAGGCCGGGAAGGGCGCGAGCGCGCCGGCGATTTCCGCACTTGTGCGATATGCCGCGCCGCTCATCATCGCAGAAACGGCTGCCGCTGCTGCGCGGCCCTCATCGCTGTCATAGGCGATGCCGCTCGCCATGAGCAGGCCGCCGAGATTGGCGAAGCCAAGGCCGAGGGTGCGATAATCATAAGACCGGCGGGCAATTTCGGCGGAGGGGTACTGCGCCATGGCGACAGAAATTTCGAGCGTCAGCGTCCACAGCCGGCACGCATGTTCAAAACCGTCAACGTCGAAATCGCCCGTCTCCGTTTTGAACTTGATGAGATTGAGAGACGCCAGATTGCAGGCCGTGTCGTCGAGAAACATATATTCTGAGCACGGATTGGATGCGCGGATCTCTCCGTCTTCAGGGCAGGTGTGCCAGGCGTTGATTGTGTCGTGATACTGAACGCCCGGATCGGCGCATGCCCAGGCGGCCGAACAGATATCCTGCCAGAGCTCGCGCGCCTTTACGGTTTTTGTCGCCGCGCCGTTTGCACGTGAAAGGAGCGGCCAGTCATCATTGTCAGCGACGGCCTGAAGAAATTTATCCGTCACGCGCACGGAATTGTTGGAATTTTGTCCCGAAACAGTGCGATAACCTTCAGAGTCCCAGTCGAGGTCGTAAACATCGACATTGATTGAGCGATATCCCTCGCGGGCGAAGTCGATAACGCGGCGGATCGATCCATCCGGAACGAAAGCGGCGCGCGCGGCTTTGACGGCGTGTTTCAGGGCCTCGTTCTTCTTCGGATCGAGACGGCTCTCGTCTTCGCTTGTCCAGCATGCGGACAGAATGAGCGGCAAATGTTTGGCAAGCGCGCGAGAGCCGGCGGCGAGCGCCGCGACTTTTTCCTCTTCCCGCGCTTTCCAGCCGATGAACGCTTCAATGTCCGGATGGTCAGCGTCAACGATCACCATCTTTGCGGCGCGCCGTGTCGTGCCGCCGGATTTGACTGCGCCCGCGGCGGCGTCGCCGACTTTGAGGAAGCTCATCAATCCGGAGCTTTTGCCCCCGCTCGACAAAGCCTCGCCGGCGCCGCGAATGTTTGAGAAGTTCGTACCGGCGCCGGATCCGTATTTGAAAAGCAAAGCTTCGCGCCGCCACAGATCCATGATCCCGTTATCGCCGGCGAGATTGTCGTCTACCGATTGGATAAAACATGCATGCGGTTGCGGGCGCTCATAAGCACTTTCGGATGCGCAAAGCTCGCCGCTTTGGTGGTCCACGTAGAAGTGTCCTTGACCGACCCCGTCAATACCGTAAGCCCAATGAAGACCGGTGTTGAACCATTGCGGGCTGTTGGGGGCGGCGATTTGCAGCGAAAGCATGGCGCGCATTTCGTCGACATAGGCTTCGGCGTCTTTCTCGTCTGCAAAATAGCCGGCCTTCCAGCCCCAATAGCCCCAGGCCCCGGCCATTCGGTCGAAGACGTCAGCGGCCGATGTTTCAGCCCCGTAACGTTTCTCCCCCGGCAGTTTCGCCAGCGCCGCAACGTCAGGCATGGAGCGCTGGAGGAAACCTGGAACTCCTTTTTCGGTAACCCTCTTTGTTTTCGCTGGAACGCCCGCTTTGCGGAGGTATTTCTGCGCTAGAATATCGACGGCCGTCTGGCTCCAATGTTTGGGAACTTCGATATTGCGGGCTTCAAAGATAACGTCGCCGGTGACGGCGCGGATCTCCGAATCAGCGCTGCGGAAGGCGATCGCTCCGTAAGGAGCGGCCCAATCCGCTGAAAATCGCCGTTCTATGCGCATGGCGCCAATCCTGATTCGCTAGATGCTATATATAGTGTCCACAGCGCGCCGTCTCTACCCGCGAGGCGGTCTGGCTGCCCGTATTGCCCCTTTGCGCAGCGGGCGCCATATTCGCGCCGCGTCGCAGGGGCATATTGCCTCCACAAATCGATCAGGAGCCTTGATGTTTTCGCAGTTGTTTACATGGTGGAATTCTACAACCTGGGGCACGTCCTTTACGCTTTGGCGCAAGGGGGCCCGCGAGGTCGGTCGCGACAGCCAGGGCAACCGCTATTTTGAGGAAGAGGGCAAAAGCCTGCCCGGAAGCGAGAACGGCAGGCCGCGGCGCTGGGTCGTTTACCATGGCGTCGCTGAGGCGTCTCGCGTGCCGGCCGATTGGCACGGCTGGCTGCATCATGTTTTTGACGAGCCGCCAGCAGATGGAGCTTTGCCTCGCCATCGCTGGGAAAAAGATCACCTGCCGAACATGACCGGCACACCGCTTGCCTATCACCCGCCGGGCAGCCTTGCGCATGCCGGCGGGCCGGCCGATGTTAACGACGATTATGAAGCCTGGACGCCGGAAGACGCCTGAGCGTTTTCGGTTGCCCTGACAGGAGAGCTGTTATGAATCGCGCAGGAGCTTTTGAGACGATTGTCGGGCTGGTTGTGATTGGCGTCGCAGCGGCGTTTTTATTTTACGCCTATGGCGCCAGCGGTCAGAAACTGGGCGGCGACCAATACCGGCTGGATGCTGTTTTCGGCCGGATTGACGGCATCACCATTGGTTCTGAAGTGCGCATTGCAGGCGTGAAGGTTGGCGCGGTGTCCAGTAATCGTCTCGATACTGACACATACGAAGCGACAGTGCAGATGACGATCGACGCCGGGGTGCCTGTTCCTGATGACTCGGTTGCGAAAATTGTTTCCGACGGTCTCCTGGGCGGCGCGCATGTGGCGATTGAGCCTGGCGCGTCAGAAGAATTTCTTGGCGAAGGCGAGCGCATTACGATTACGCGCGGCTCAGTTGACCTTCTTAATCTGGCGGTACAGGCGTTCACGAACTCGCCGTCTGGCGGCGGCGCTGACAATGACGCCGGCGCCGCTGACGACCCGTTCGGAGATTTGTAATGCGTAAATATTTTCTGCTCGGCGTGTCAGCTCTGTTTGTGACTGGCGCTTTTGCAGCGCAAGAGCAAGGCGCAGCAGTTAATGAAGGCGAAGCAACTGAAACGGAACTTGATCGTCTGAACGCCGTTAGCGAACTCGAGGCGTTGTCACGTAATGCAGACGATCCTTTTGCGGGCGTGATTGAAAAAACACAGCGCGAACCGGTATCCGTCACCTTGCGCGCGCTCGATAAAATCACAGCCCGTTATACCGATGTTGAGATTTCCATGCATGAGATTGCCCGTTTCGGTTCTCTCGAGTTGCAACCGCGATATTGCGACAAACGCCCCCCGGAGGAGTTTCCGGAAACGACCGTATTCCTTGAAGTTTTTGATACGGGCTATGGCAGTGAGAGCGATAATCTAAAGATCGATCCGGCGTTATTGGAAATCTCAGAAAGAGACTCTGACGCGATACCGGCCCAGACGGCTGAGACGCTTGAGCTGGAAGAGATTCCGGCTTTTGGCGCTGCGCCGGAAGAGACGGCTGATGAGCCCGTTGAAGCTGCGCCTGTCGAAACGCTTCCCGCAACAGCGCAGCCGGCCCCAGAGGTTTTAGAGGGTGCGCAAGCCGAAGGTGAAAATATTTTCCGAGGTTGGATGTTTGCTTCAGCGCCTGCGCTGAATGCGCTTGAGCATCCCGTCTATGACGTATGGGTGATTGATTGCAAAACGCGTGTTGCCGATAGTCGCGCTGAAGCCGAATGAAAATCAGCGGGCTTTGACAGGGCCTCTGTCAATCTCATCTGATAATCTTCATTGGTCATGGCTTTAAGGCCAAACTGCTCAAGATGTGGATTAAAAAACTGAGCATCGATAAAATCAAAGCCGCCAATTTTCAGCCGCGCCATTAAATACGCCATTGCAACTTTGCTGGCGTCGGTTGCGCGTGAAAACATGCTTTCACCGCAGAAAGCAGCGCCAAGGGCTATGCCGTAAAGACCGCCGACAAGTTTACCGTCGCGCCAGCATTCAATGCTATGGGCAAACCCCCTGAAGTACAGCTCGGTATACGCTTCGATAATGGCGTCATTGATCCATGTGTCAGGGCGTGCAGGGGTTGCTTCCGCGCAGGCGGCGATAACATCGACAAAGGCAGTGTTGAGCCTGACTTCAAACGGCTCTTTTTTGATGAAGCGCTTCAGACGCCTGGAAACACGGGCCTCCTTGAGGTCAATAAGGCCGCGCTCATCCGGCAACACCCAGACAACAGAATCCTCATCGCGGGCCCTCGCCATCGGGAAATAGCCAAGCCCGTAGGCCTTAATAAGTTCGTCAATCGAGATGGCGTTGGCAGCGTCTCGCGGCATGTCCTTATTATCAGGCTGAATCGCGGAACTGCGCAATCTCAGCTCCGCGATTTTAAATGCGCCTATCTCACCCTTGCGCTGAGATCGGCAAGCGTCGCGCTCAGTGCGGTCATTCTGGTTTGTGTGCTTCCGCTTGACTGAGGCGATTTCATTTTGCCCGCCATCGCCTTCAGCTCATTTGAAAGACTGCGATCCTTACCATTGTGAGCAAGGGCGGCGTCGGTTCGATCCAGCAGTCCTGAGAGTTTAGCCGCCATATCGGAAGGTAAGGCGTTATCGCGTTGAAGCTGATCCATATAAGCGCGGGCGATCACCGGTTCGGCAGGCCAGCTGACTGGAAATTGTTGTTGCGGATTGAAAACCGCGCCCTGATTAGCAAGTTTCGCCGCAGCAATCTCATTCTCGGTCAAATATTCGCTTGGCGTGAGCTCAAGCACGTCAAGCCCGCGCGTGATCTCCGTTCCATAAATCTTGCCATCATACCAGTAGGTTGACCAATACCCGCCAAGAATAAGGACCTCTTCGTGAACAGGGCCGCGGTCAAAATACGCGATTTCCACCGGGTTTGCTGAATCGGTGAAATCGATGATTGAAATGCCGCCCTGATACCAGGCTTGAACAAAAATATCTCGGCCGGGAACCGGAACGACAGAGCCATTATGAGCAACGCAGTTTTCCTGATCCGCCTGCGGCGCCGGCATTTTGTAATAGCTTCGGAATTCAAGCTGATCGCCTACAATATCGTAGATCGCATTTGCGCCCCAGTCTTTCGGGTCAGACGCACGACAGCGCGGGCGACTGCCGCCGCCCCATTCGTCTGTAAAAAGAACTTTTGTACCATCATTATTGAAGGTCGCCGAATGCCAATAGGCAAAGCCCTTATCGACGACTTCATCAATCCGCTTCGGTTTCCTTGGATTGGAGATATCGAAAATGATGCCGTTTCCTGAGCAGGCGCCGGCTGCGATTTTCGCAGACGGGAAAACCGTAATGTCGTGGCAGTGATCAGTACGGTTTGTTTCCTGAGTGTCATCGCCGTGATCGCCGCCGCGCCAAAGCCCTGCAAGCCTTCCTGTGTCCGGATCAGCAAATACGGCCGGACTGTCGATGATCCGTGCTTTTGACGGATCGTTCACCGGAATTTCGATGACGTCGACCCTGAAGAGAGCCGTGCGTTCATCGCCTGGCACATTGCCGACGCAGCCCGCGAGTTCTTCTTCGTCGCGCACGCCGGCCGTTCCGGAATTATAAACGATGATCTTGCCGTCGCGGCCAGGCCCGGAAACGACTGAATGCGTATGCGAGCCTCGGCATGTTTGCACCTGACCCACCTGTTTGGGGCGCTTAAGATCGCTAATGTCAAAAATCCGCAGCCCCCGAAACCGATCGTCGCTGACATCCTCAGGCACGCCCTGCAGGCCGCAATCAACTCTGCCCCGGGTCTGTTCAACCGACATGATCAAAAGGTCGCCGACAACAGATACGTCGCCTTGGCCGCCGGGGCAGACAATAGAGCTGTGCAGAACCGGCGCGCCTTGATCCTGTAATTTGTATATGTTGAAGCCGTGGTAACTGCCGGCCACCAGCGTATCGCCTGCAAACGCCATGTCCGTATTGGAAAAACTCAGAAGCGGCGAGCGTTCGCCCCACTGCGTGCCCTCATTGGATTGACCGTCATCGTCGCGTGCGGCTTCTCCTTCATTGTCATCATCCGCCGGCGCAATAACCGGCGGAATGCCTGCAGGGTTTTGCGGATCAAAAAAGCCTGCAGGCTTTGGCAGCGTCGCAACGAGCGAAAGATTTTTTATAGCTTCGCCCGCATCGCGGAAGCCCGCCGCCAGTTCGGCGCGCGCATCGGACGAAAGACCAGCCAATAAAGCATTCATTCGTTCGATCTCAGCCGTCTGATCGTTCTTAATATCGCTGACAAATTCAAACAGAACCGGATCGTAAGCCGAGCCGGGCTTCTGCAGCAGGTCGTCTACCATGGTGACGGCGCCTTCATGGTGGCGGATCATGAGCTCCAGAAAGAGTTTGTCGAATGCAACGCCCTCAGCAGCGGCCAGCTGAGCCATTTGCTTTGGCGTCGCCATGCCCATCATCTCGTGAGACATATGGGTGGCGTGTTCGCTCGCCCCTTCGCCATGTTTCATGGCGCCGGGATTGGGCGCTTTCTCGCCGCGTTCGCGAAGCCACTGCTGCATAAATTTGATCTCATCGGCCTGTGAAGCATCGATGCGGCCCGCCACATCAATAATCTCGCGCCGATTAGTGCGATCTTTGACGAGCGCCGCCATCTCAACAGCCTGAAAGTGATGCGGGATCATGTCTTGCATGAAGCGCACGTCATCTGGTGAATAACGCGTGTCGGCAATCTTCACAGCCTCATCAGCGCTGAGCGCTTTGGTCGCTTCTCCTGGCGCGCCCGGTTGGATAATGGGCGCGTCCTGTGCATGGGCTGCGGTTGCTGTCGCAAGAACAGAAAGGCTTACTGAAGCGATCGCAAATCGCCGAAAGTTGGATATGCCAGTGGATTTCACAGTTGTTGCCCCTTGGTGAGTGCTGATGTTCAGCGCTTGCTGAACAGTACGAAGAGTTAATTTATCATACGGATGTCCGCGAGGGGAGGCGGCTTCCCCACATTGGTCGCATCTTTGCGCGATGATTCTGTGAATTGAGCAGGAATATTAGAGGAAGATTGCGTGCTAACTGTCGGTCTTCTTGGCGAGCCACTGTTCAAGCCAGTGAATATGATAATCGCCGTTTTGAAAGTCCGGCTCATCAATCAAATCCTGAAACAGCGGAATCGTTGTCTCGATGCCGATCAGCGCAAACTCGGCAAGACATCGGCGAAGTCTGGCGATGCAAAGTTCACGCGTGTCGCCGAAAACAATCAGCTTGCCGATCATTGAATCATAATAAGGCGGGATAGAGTAGCCGGTGTAAACAGCGGAATCAAACCGCACGCCGGGCCCTCCTGGTGCGTGAAATTCCGAGATGCGTCCTGGAGAAGGGCGGAAGGTCTTCGGGTTTTCAGCATTTATCCGGCATTCAATCGCATGGCCATTATAGGTAATGTCTTCTTGTTTAAAACTAAGCGGCTTACCCGCGGCGACCCGGATTTGCTCACGAACGAGGTCAGTATCCGTCACCTGTTCCGTGATCGGGTGTTCGACCTGAAGCCGTGTGTTCATTTCGATGAAATAAAATTCACCGTTTTCGTATAGAAATTCGATTGTGCCGGCGCCGAGATAACCAAGTTTCTCAATAGCAAGGCGGACAGTTTCGCCAATGCGTGAGCGCTCTTTGTCGCTCAAGGCTGGCGAGAGCGCTTCTTCAAGGACTTTCTGGTGACGTCTTTGTAAAGAACAGTCGCGTTCGCCCAGCTGAACGACATTACCGTGTTTGTCAGCGATGATCTGGATTTCAATGTGGCGCGGGCGGGTCAGATATTTTTCCAGATAAACAGCGTCATCGCCGAAAGCGGCCTTGGCTTCGGCCTTGGCGGTGGAAACAGCCTCTTCGAGGTCATCGGCTGTCTGGGCGAGTTTCATACCTCGCCCGCCGCCCCCTGATGCGGCTTTCACAAGAACGGGAAAGCCAATTTTTTCAGCTTCGCGCTGCGCTTCCTCCATTGACGCAAGCGCGCCTTCAGAGCCGGGTACGAGCGGTATCCCGACAGCGCCGACAGCTTCTTTCGCGGCGATCTTATCGCCCATCACGCGGATATGGTCCGCATTCGGACCGATGAACGTAATATTGTGCGCCGCTACAATTTCTGCAAAGCGCGCATTTTCGGAGAGAAAGCCGTAGCCCGGATGAATGGCGTCTGCGCCTGTGATCTCCGCAGCGGATATGATTGCGGGAATATTAAGATAGCTGTCTTTTGGCTGCGGGGGGCCAATACAGACGCTTTCATCGGCCAGGCGCACATGCATGGCGTTATCGTCCGCTGTGGAGTGAACAGCGACAGTTGCGATGCCAAGTTCCTTACACGCACGATGAATGCGTAAGGCGATTTCTCCGCGATTGGCGATCAGGACTTTTTCAAACATATGTTTTCGCCGAAGGGCTGCGCGCCGAAGCGCGTGTCATTCAATGATTAGAAGCGGTTCGTCAAACTCAACCGGTTGCGAGTCCGTCACCAATATCTTTTTCACAACGCCCGCTTTGGGGGCTGCAATCGGGTTCATCGTTTTCATGGCTTCCACAATCATGATGGTCTGCCCTTCGCTGACCTGGCCGCCTTCGCTTACGAACGGAGAAGCGCCAGGGGAGGGAGACAGATAGGCCGTGCCAACCATGGGTGATTTTACAGCGCCCGGATGATCTGAGCCTGCTGCGGGAGCCGGCGCGGCGGCTGTCGGCGCTGGAGCGGCGATCGGCGCTGCGGGTAAGGGCGCAGCCTGTATGGTTTGCACCGCATTTCCTTGCCGAGAAACACGCAACCGCAAAGTGTCACGTTCGATCTCAATTTCGGTCAGCCCGGTCTCTTCAAGAATCCCAGCCAACTCTCTTATCCAGTCAGCATCCAGGCGATGGTCGTTTTTGTCTTTTTGTCCAGCCATTTCAATCCTGTACTCTTGGGCCCCATATCAGATTTTGGGACATAGCAATAACTTAACGTAAAAAAAACCGCCGCTTTACTCCTCGCGCGCGATAATCAGTTGTTTAACAGCATCCAAACCGAGCAAATACCCGTGAGCGCCAAACCCCATAATAACGCCGTCAACGGCGCTGGCGATGCGCGATTCCCGTCTAAAAGGTTCGCGAGCGTGAATATTGGACAGGTGAAGCTCAATTTTCGGGATATCCACAGCACTCAAAGCGTCAAGCAATGCGATTGAAGTGTGGGTGTAAGCGCCCGGATTGATAATCAGTCCGAACGCCGCTTCTCTAGCCTCCTGCACCCAGTCGACGAGCGCGCCCTCGGCGTTTGACTGTCGAAAATCAATAGTAAATCCAAGCCTCGACGCATCGGAGACCATGCGGGCTTCAATCTCATTGAGACTTTCATGTCCGTAAATTTCCGGTTCTCGTTGCCCAAGCAAGTTGAGATTTGGACCATTCAGGACGAAAATGGTGTTCTGTGTTGCGTTCGCCATAAATTCATCGCCGCTTTGCGCATCTTGCGGGCGCATGTGTTTGGTACATATAGATAGTTTACAGGCGCTGCGGCAATAAGAGAACTGGTTGAATTTCCATGGAAATTACACTGAATGGGGAAGAGATGGAGGTCGGACCGGCCAAGACAGTCGCCGGCCTGTTAGCTGATCTTGAGCTGGAAGCGCAGAAAATAGCTGTTGAGCGCAATCTCGAGATCGTTCCGCGCTCTCTTTACGAACAGGTGACGCTTGAAGACGGCGACCGTCTGGAGATTGTGCAATTTGTCGGCGGAGGTTGAGTTTATGAGTGACAGTCTCAGCGTCGCGGAGCGTTCGCTTTCTTCGCGCTTGATTATAGGTACGGGCAAATATGAGACCTACGCCCAGAACGCCGAAGCCGCCGAGGCGGCCGGCGCCGAAATGGTGACCGTGGCGGTGCGACGGGTCAATCTGACGGACAAGGACAAGCCGCGTCTCGTCGATTTTCTGGACCCTGACAAATACATATATTTGCCGAACACAGCCGGCTGTTTTACCGCTGATGAAGCCATTCGCACGCTTCGTCTCGCGCGTGAAGCGGGGGGCTGGAATCTCGTTAAGCTTGAAGTGCTTTCAGATAAAAAAACTCTTTACCCGGATATGGAAGAGACGTTGAGCGCAGCGAAACTTCTGATTGCGGACGGGTTTGACGTTATGGTTTATTGTTCCGATGACCCTGTCTACGCCCGTAAACTTGAAGAGGCGGGGTGTTGTGCGATCATGCCGCTCGGCAGTTTGATCGGTTCCGGACTTGGCATCTTGAATCCCGTCAACATACGCCTAATCATTGAGCAATCATCCGTACCCGTTATTGTAGACGCTGGCGTCGGCACCGCTTCTGACGCCGCTGTGGCGATGGAGCTCGGTTGTGACGGCGTTCTAATGAACACCGCGATTGCGGAAGCGAAAAATCCTGTGCTCATGGCGAGCGCCATGAAACACGCGGTTATCGCCGGACGCGAGGCTTATCTTGCGGGACGTATGGGGAAAAAGCGGTATGCGGACCCATCCTCGCCGTTAGCGGGGCTCATCTAGCTCATTTCACCGCATTATCAGAACGCTTTGCCGCCTTACAGAAAGGTAAGGCCGAGAATCGACGATCCGTTCGGCGTTTGGATGAATCTCATGATATCATACCGTATGCGTCATTTAAGGCGCTGCAATAAAGCGACGCGTCCTCGATGGCGTGAAATAATCTGAGAGGGAACCAAACTTATGAAAAAAACACTTGTCATATCTTTATGTACAGCAGCCTCCCTGACAGCCGGTGCGGCTTTCGCTGGTCATCATGAAGAAAAAAAGGGCGACTATGCCGAGAAGGCCGCACAGGAGTTGGAGGCAAAATTCGCCAAAGCCGACGGCGACGGCAACGGCGCCATTTCGGGCGAAGAGTTTATGGCCGCCAAAATGGCTGAAGCTGAAAAAGAATGGGCGAAATGGTTGGAAGGCGACGCCAACGGCGACGGCGCCATGTCTCTCGATGAGGCGAAAGCTGTTCAAGCCAAGCACATGGCAATGAAAAAAGAAAAAATGAAAGAAAAACGCGCTCAGTAATCACGACTGACGCGTAATTCTAATTGAAACACAAAGAACCCGGCGCTTTCGATTGTGCGTCGGGTTTATTTTTGCCAGCAAAAACTAACATCGCAGGTCTTGAGCAGGCGTTCTTCGACCCCATTTATAGTGCAAGAAAAGCGTCGCCGTCAGGGGCGCTGTTAACCTTTGACGCTCAATTTGAGGTCGACCATGAATTTTGAGAATTACACTGACCGCGCTCGCGGTCTCATCCAGGCCGCGCAGACAATTGCGGTCCGCGAAAACCATCAGCAATTCACGCCCGAGCATGTTCTGAAGGCGCTGCTTGATGATCAGGAAGGCTTGGCCGCGAACCTCATTCGCGCCGCCGGCGGCAGGCCGGATGTCGCCCTGCAGCTGACGGAGGAGGCGCTCTCCAAACTGCCCCAGGTCGAGGGCGGGTCGGGCCAGATGTATATGGCCGGGCCGACCGCCAAGGTTTTCGCCCGCGCTGAGGAGATCGGCAAAAAGGCCGGCGACAAATTCGTCACCGCCGAGCGATTGCTGACCGCGCTCGCCGTTGAAAATCAGGCGGGTACGGCGGACATTCTCAAGAAAGCCGGCGTCACGGCCGTCAAACTCAACGAAGCGATCAACGACATCCGCAAGGGCCGGACCGCGGACACGGCGTCCGCCGAACAGGCTTACGATGCGCTTAAACGCTATGCCCGCGATCTCACAGAAGCCGCCCGCGAGGGCAAGCTCGATCCTGTCATTGGGCGCGATGAAGAAATCCGCCGAACGATGCAGGTCCTGTCGCGTCGCACCAAGAACAATCCTGTGCTCATCGGCGAGCCCGGCGTCGGCAAGACCGCCATAGCCGAAGGTCTCGCGCTGCGCATCATCAATGGCGACGTGCCGGAAAGTCTCAAAGACAAATCGCTCCTCGCGCTGGACATGGGCGCGTTGATTGCAGGCGCGAAATATCGCGGCGAGTTTGAGGAGCGGTTGAAGGCCGTTCTGCAGGAAGTGACGGACGCCGACGGCCAGATCGTCTTGTTCATCGACGAAATGCATACGCTGGTCGGCGCCGGCAAAACCGACGGCGCCATGGACGCTTCGAACTTGCTGAAACCGGCGCTCGCCCGCGGCGAGCTGCACTGCGTCGGCGCGACGACGCTCGATGAATACAAGAAATACGTCGAAAAAGACGCCGCGCTCGCGCGGCGCTTTCAGGCGGTGTTCATCGATGAGCCGACGGTCGAAGATACCGTTTCGATCCTGCGCGGCCTGAAGGAAAAATACGAACTCCATCACGGCGTCCGCATTTCTGACTCGGCTATCGTCGCCGCCGCGACGCTCTCGCACCGATACATCACTGACCGGTTTTTGCCTGACAAGGCGATCGACCTTGTGGATGAGGCGGCCTCGCGGCTGCGCATGGAAGTCGATTCGAAACCGGAAGAACTCGACGAACTCGACCGGCGCATCATTCAGATGAAAATCGAACGCGAAGCGCTGAAGAAAGAGGACGATCAGGCGTCGAAGGATCGCCTGGAAAAACTTGACGGCGAGCTTGCGGAACTGGAACAGCGTTCGGCCGAACTCACCGCCCGTTGGCGCGCGGAAAAAGAGAGCCTCGCCTCAGCGACGAAGATTAAAGAGCAGCTCGATGCGGCGCGCCAGCGGCTTGCCGATGCGGAACGCCGCGGCGATCTCGGCAAAGCCTCGGAGCTGAAATACGGCGAAATTCCTGCGCTGGAAAAACAGCTGGCGGAAGCCGAAGCCCACGAAGACGGCGCCGTGCGCGCGCTCGTCAAAGAGGTCGTCGATGATGAAAACATCGCGTCTGTCGTCTCGCGCTGGACCGGCGTTCCCGTCGACAAGATGCTCGAAGGCGAGCGCGAGAAACTTCTGCAGATGGAGCAGGCGCTCGCGAAACGCGTCGTCGGCCAGAACGAAGCGGTCGCCGCCGTATCGGCCGCCGTACGCCGCGCGCGGGCAGGGCTCAAAGACCCCAACCGGCCCATGGGGTCGTTCCTGATGCTAGGTCCCACGGGCATCGGCAAAACCGAACTGACAAAAGCGCTTGCCGAATTCCTATTCGACGATGAAACGGCGATCGCGCGTATCGACATGTCTGAGTTTATGGAGAAGCATTCGGTTGCTCGCCTTATCGGGGCGCCGCCGGGTTATGTCGGCTATGAAGAAGGCGGCGTTCTCACCGAGCGCGTGCGCCGGCGGCCTTATCAGGTCGTCCTCTTTGACGAGGTCGAAAAAGCGCATCCGGATGTATTCAACGTCCTGTTGCAGGTGCTCGACGACGGCCGGCTCACCGATGGGCAGGGCCACACCGTCGATTTCAAGAACACGCTTATTATCATGACATCCAATCTGGGGGCGGAATATCTCGCCGCGCAGAAGGAAGACGAGGATTCAACGCTCGTCCGCAGTCAGGTGATGGACGCGGTGCGTGCGAAATTCCGGCCGGAGTTTCTCAATCGACTGGATGAGATGATCCTCTTCCATCGCCTGACGCGCGCCAATATGGACGCGATCGTCGATATCCAGATTTCACGCCTTGGAAAGCTTCTCACCGATCGCAAGATCACGCTGGAGCTTGACGATGCGGCGCGGACCTGGCTCGGCGACAAGGGCTATGATCCCGTTTACGGCGCCCGGCCGTTAAAGCGCGTCATTCAGAAAAGCCTTCAGGACCCGTTGGCGGAACTGCTGCTCGCCGGGAAGATTTCGGACGGCGAAACGCTCGCGATTTCCGCTGACGGCGAGGCGCTGACGATCAATGGCGAAACCATTGAAGGCCGCGACGTGTTCGCTTTTTCAGGGGAAGGCGCCGCATCGACGCCGCCGCCGGGCGCTTTATTGAACTGATGGTGTGGGAAAATTTCTCCGCTCATTCCCGCGAAAGCGGGAATCCATAAGGCGGCTCTAAATAGATCCCCGCTTTCGCGGAGATGAGCGGCCGTAAGTTATGTATTAGGCAGGTTCACCGATGACCGACGACAAAAACTGGAAACCCGACTTCGACGAAGATGCGCTAAAAGCGCTCATTCGCGCGACCGTTATGAACGCCGGTCCCGTCGACCCGTCGATCTTACCGTCAAAGATCCGGGAGCGGATCAAAGGTCGCGCGACGGGCGACCTTGATGTGGATGCTTATATCAATGAAGTGTTGCGAGAAACGCAAAAGAAAAGCGACTAGGCTTTACTCAGCGCCAGTCGCTTCGCTTGTGATCGCGTCAAGTACGCCATTGATTTTGCCGACGACAGGAAAACCCTTATCGATCCCATGGCGCTCAGCAAGATAAGAGACGTCGTTATATTCGACACAGACTTTGCCATTGTCATTAACGTAAACCAGAGCCTTCATTGGAAGATCGATCGCAACAGTACGCGATTGCTGCATCAATGTCGTTCCTGCGGCGGGGTTGCCAAATATAAGCAATGTTGTCGGCGGCAGCGATAAGCCTGCTTTCTCCGCATTAGCCGAGTGATCAACTGTCGCCATGAGGGTGATACCGCGCGTTTCGATCGCTTCTTTCAACTTGGCGACGGTCTCGTCGAAATTGTTAGCGCTCTCTTTGCGAACAAGTCCGTCATGGCCTGCTGTCGCTGTAGACAAGCTAAGTCCTGCGGCGGTGACCATTGCGACAATCAGTTTTAGCATTTCATAATTCCTCTATTCAGAGCTTATTCAGCGGCGTTTTTTTGCGCGACTTCTTGCGCTGCGAGAAATTTTTCAGCCTCCAGCGCCGCCATACAACCCATGCCGGCGGCGGTGACCGCCTGACGGTAAATATCGTCGGTGACATCTCCGGCGGCATAAATGCCGGGTATTTCTGTTGCGGTTGAATCCGGCGCCGTGTCGAGATATCCGTGTGCGTTCATGGGAAGCTTATCGATGAAGAGTTCCGTAGACGGCTTATGTCCTATCGCAACGAATACGCCGTCAACTTCGATGTCTTGAGTTTTGCCCGTACTCGCATGCTTCAGTCTGGTGCCTGTGACGCCTAACGGATTTTCATCGCCAAGAATTTCCTCCAGCGTGTGGTCCCAGATCACCTCAACATTGTCTTTATCGAAAAGTCGCTGCTGGAGAATTTTTTCCGCGCGTAATTCATCGCGCCGGTGCACCAGTGTGACTTTCTTGGCGAGACCGGACAGATACAGCGCTTCTTCAACGGCTGTATTGCCGCCGCCAACAACAAGTACATCCTTACCGCGATAGAAGAAGCCGTCACACGTGGCGCATGCTGAAACGCCGAAACCCTGAAATTGTTGTTCAGACGGAAGACCAAGCCACTTCGCCTGTGCGCCGGTGGCGATCACCACGGCGTCAGCTTCATAAGTTTCTCCGCTGTCCCCTTTCATCGTGAAAGGGCGCTTTGAGAAATCAACGTCAACAATAATATCGGAGATGAACTCCGTACCCACATGTTCCGCTTGTTTTTGCATTTGCTCCATAAGCCATGGGCCCTGGATGACATCGGCAAAGCCCGGATAATTTTCGACATCGGTCGTAATGGTCATCTGGCCGCCAGGCTGCAGGCCGTGTACGAGCACCGGCTTCAAGCCGGCCCTTGCGGCGTAAATTGCCGCCGTCAGTCCGGCGGGCCCCGAGCCAAGTATTAAAAGGGGCGTCTTTTTCATCGAAAACCTCAATTCTCTCCTACACGCGCGCGGGACATGGGCGCGAATGTCAGTTTGCGCAAGGCGCTTGCCTCTAATCTCGCGCAGGCGTTACCAAAGGTCAAAGACCAGGAAAAGTCCCGATTTTCCCCGTGGGCGAACGCCTGTCGTCGGCGCGGTTGTTGAGAGCAATATTTTTCCTCAAGGCTCTTCTTTGCTGGGGTTTATTGAACGCAAGGGCGTCAGGGCATATCCGTAGGCGGAGCCAACGGCACAGCTTTGAGGGTGTTTTGGACGAAGATTATTCGAACGGTTATGAAGCGATCGCTAAAGAATTTATGGCGGTTCGCTCAAACGCCGGGCGCAGTGTTGTTCAGGATTGGGCCGCGACGGTTAAGCCTGACGGAGCGGTAATTGATATTGGCGCGGGGTGCGGCGAGCCGCTGACTTCCGCCCTGACCGAGGCCGAGTTGGCCGTATGCGCGATCGATGCGTCGCCGACAATGGTTGCAGCTTTTCAGCGACGGTTTCCGGAAATCGAAATCGCCTGTGAAGCCGCAGAACGCAGTGAGTTTTTTGGTCGGACTTTTGATGCGGCGTTAGCGGTCGGACTGATCTTCCTTTTGCGGGAAAATACACAGCGCGAACTGGTCCCTCGAATAGCAAAGGCTCTGAAGCCTGGAGGAAAGCTCTTGTTTTCTGCGCCTCGTCAGGCTTGCGCCTGGAATGACATATTAACTGGCCGGCGTTCCCTGTCTCTTGGAGCTGAAGAATACCGGCGCATTCTTGCCGACGTTGGGCTGAAAATATGCCGGGAGTTCGCCGATGAGGGGAGAACCTATTATTATGAGGCTAAGAAAGAGCATGATTAGCCGCGTATGATTTCGTGATATTTGTCCTTCAATTGTCTGCCTCTGTGCGCTCTTGCCCCTGATTACGCCAAATGGTAACATTTGTTACTAATTTTTGGAGAGCGCCAATGGCCAGAAAATGGATCACGCCCAGCCGCGTTGAGGGAAATGCCTCTCGTCAGGCGCATGCGGACATGCCGGCGGGAACTTATGAGCGTGAAATTTCCAAAGAGGGTTTTTTCGGGCCAGCCGCCTTCATGCATCACAAGCGTCCGCCAACCGGATGGGTAAGATTTGAAGGACCCTTGCGACCGCGCGCATTTAATCTGGCGGCGTTGAATGAGTCCTCAAAAAGTCCATGGACGGCGCCGATTATTCTCGCAAATAGGTCGGTCGAAGTGCGCTTCTGGAAACTCGATGCGGCGATGCCTGTGCTTACCCGCAACGGCGACGGCGACCAGATCTTGTTTGTCCATGAAGGCAAGGGTGATCTTTTTTGCGATTACGGCCACATTGCGTTTGAAGCGGGCGACTATCTGATGGTTCCGCGCGGAACAATGTGGCGTTTATCGCCGGAAACTCATTCGTCAATTCTGATGATCGAGGCGACGAACGCACACTATACCTTGCCAGACAAAGGCTTATTGGGTCCGCATGCGATCTTCGATCCGGCAATGCTCGATGCGCCAAGCATGAACGACGCTTTTCGCGCCCATCAGGCGCAGGATGGCGAAACGCAAGTTCACATTAAAAAACGCGGCGAGGTGTCGATCGCCACATACCCCTACAACCCACTCGATGCTGTCGGTTGGCATGGAGAGCTGTCGCCGGTGCGGCTCAATGTTCGCCATATTCGTCCAATCATGTCGCACCGCTACCATGTGCCTCCATCTGCGCACACAACGTTTCTTTCGGATCGGTTTGTCATCTGCACATTTGCTCCAAGACCTTTTGAAACAGACCCTGGCGCGCTAAAGGTGCCATTCTTCCACAACAATGACGACTACGACGAAGTGCTGTTTTATCATGCTGGCGATTTTTTCAGCCGGGACAATATCGACGCCGGCATGATGACGCTGCACCCTTCGGGCTTTACCCATGGTCCGCATCCGAAGGCGCTAAAAAATATGCTGGAGCAGAAAAAGCCGGGAACGGACGAATACGCAGTAATGATCGATACGCGCGATCCGCTTGATGTTGGAGACGATGCGGTCTCGGTTGAAAATCAAGATTATGTCAATTCATGGCTGCCGCGGGACGCTGCCGAGTGAGGCGCACGCAGCATCCTGATCCCGAAAAGCTTTGCTGCGAGTCAATGGAAGCGGCGCTTGAACTCAATTGTGAAGAACATGATGATCCGTTTGACTGTCCTGACAGTTTGATCGGCTATAATGAAGGGCTCAACCAATTTGCGCTGATCGTTCATGACGGCGGAACCAGTGTCGTTCTGATCCGATACTGTCCATGGTGCGGTGCGGCTCTAGGCAAAACCAGTGAGGAAGAAGAATGATCTGTCGAATTTGGCGCGGCTGGACAACGTTTGAGAATGCAGACGAGTATCAACGCATTCTCCAGACCATTGTTATGCCGGGTATAGTTGAGCGAAATATTGATGGCCTTCAACGATTTGAACTTATGCGCCGGGAACTGGAAGACGAGATCGAGTTCTGTACGATCATGTGGTTCGACAGTGAAGACGCGGTGAAGAGATTTGTCGGCGAAGATTATACGATCGCCCATGTGCCTGATGTCGCGCGGGCGGTGTTGAAACGGTTTGATGAGCGCTCGGTTCACTACAACGTATACGAAACAACAAACTTGGTTTGAAATCGAGCAAAGGAGACAAGGCCAATGAAACTCGCTTCATTGAAACAGGGTCGTGACGGCAGATTGGTCGTCGTCTCAAAAGATCTGACGCGATACACTGACGCTGCGCGCGTTGCGCCAACGATGCAGGCGGCGCTTGACGATTGGGACGCTGTTTTAGCCGGCCTCCAGGAATTGGCGCAGGGTGTTGAGACGGGCTCTGTGCCAACCGAACGGTTCCATGAACGCGAAGCCTCTTCACCATTGCCCCGCGCTTTTCAGTGGGCGGACGGCTCGGCCTATATCAACCATGTCGAGCTTGTGCGCAAAGCGCGGAACGCCGAAGTGCCGGAGAGTTTCTACGAAGACCCGCTCATATATCAGGGCGGATCGGATACGTTTCTTGGGCCTCGCGATGATATCGTCATGGCGACCGATGACGGATGGGGCATCGATATGGAAGGCGAGATCGCCGTCATTACCAGCGATGTGCCCATGGGCGTCAGCGCAGATGAAGCGGGCGACTACATTCGTCTGATCATGCTCGTGAATGATGTGTCCCTGCGCGGTTTGATTCCGGGCGAGCTCGCCAAAGGCTTCGGCTTTTTTCAGTCGAAACCGTCTTCGGCGTTCAGCCCGTGTGCTGTGACGCCCGATGAGCTTGGCGAAGCCTGGAAAGAGGGCTCTGTCCACCTTCCGCTTATGGTGGATTATAATGGCGCACCGTTCGGCCGCGCCAACGCCGGACAGGATCTGACCTTTAATTTCCACCAATTGATCGCCCATGCGGCAAAGACGCGTGCGCTTTGCGCCGGTACGATTATCGGCTCCGGCACCGTTTCCAATAAGCTGGACGGCGGGCCAGGCAAACCAGTGGCCGAGGGCGGCGCCGGCTATTCCTGCATCGCTGAAACCCGCATGATTGAAACGATTTATGAGGGCGCTGCGAAGACGCCTTTCATGAAATTCGGCGACACCGTCAGAATTAAAATGGACGATGCGGACGGCAAATCGATTTTTGGCGCGATTGAACAAAAAGTCAGTCGCTACGAACGCTAGCGCGCCGGCGAAAACGCGCCTATTTTCGCCCCGGTTTGTGAGGGGTTTTGTTGCGTGTCTGCTCGTATTCTCAGCTTGTCGGCTTGTCTTGCCGGCGTTGTTGCGCCTGTTCTGGCGAATGATCAGATCATAGTCACTGCTGAACGGCGGGAGCAGGCGCTCGGCGATGCGCCCGCTTCGATCACGGTCATCGGCGAAGACGATCTTCAACTTATTGATGCGGATCATATCGCCGAGGCTTTGGCGCGGGCGCCGGGGGTCAATCTGCATCGCGGGTCCGGCGCAGAGCATCTCACGGCAATCCGATCGCCGGTCCTGACTGGCGGCGCAGGCGCAGGCTCGTTCTTGTTTCTCGAAAACGGCGTGCCGCTGCGCTCGGCTGGTTTCGCCAACATCAACGGCTTGTTCGACGCCCATGGCGAAATTGCAGAGCGGATTGAGATCATCCGCGGGCCATCCGGCGCGCTCTATGGCGCCAACGCTATCCACGGGGTTGTCAATGTGGTGACGCCCGCGCCCACAGAAGACATATCGCTCTTTGCTGAAATTTTCGGCGATACGGAAGACCGATATAAATGGAAGGGTCTCGTCTCCACGGAGGCGGGCGGACAGGGGTTGCTCGCGGCTGCGTCTGTCGTTTCTGAGTCTGGTTATCGGGAGGATGCGGGGCTCGATCAACAGAAGTTGACATTGCGCCATACTGCGCAAGCAGGCGCTATTGATCTCGATACGATTTTTTCTTTCGATAATCTTGAGCAGGAGACCGCAGGCTTCATCTTTGGGCGCGCTGATCTTTTTGACCGTACTCGGCGACGGACGAATGATTTTCCATTTGCATTTCGCGATGCGAAATCCGCTCGCTTGCAAACAACCGCAACCATTCCGCTTGATACAGAAACGGAACTTCGCGTGACGCCCTATGCGCGCTGGAATGATATGGATTTTCTCCAGCATTTCCTGCCGTCCCGGGCTCTGGAGGAAAATGGTCACTGGAGCATTGGCGCGCAGTCGGCAGTCTATCATGACGCTGGACGGTTTTCGCTGATCGCAGGCGTTGATGCTGAGTATACGGAGGGATTTCTCACAGAGTTTCAGGAGCGAGAAACGATCTTTTCGTTCACGCAAGGGCTGCATTATGACTACGAAGTCGCAGCTGTGAATGCATCGGGCTTTGTACAGGGCGAATATGCGCTCAGCGATCAAACGGCTGTTACCGCGGCAGTGCGCGTTGACGGCACAATTTACGACTACGACAATCGGACCGATGACGGCGTAATCGGACGTTTCTTGCGTCCGCCGGACCAGGTCGATCGCTTCGTCACCGCGAGCCCGAAATTTTCCATTCGCCATCAGTTTAGCGACGCCGTAAGCGGTTATGTCAGCTATGCGCGGGGCGCGCGCCCGCCGCAGACCACAGATTTGTATCGCCTGCAGATCAACCAGACCGGCCCTGGCGCGCGGCCGGAATTGATTGACGCCGTCGAAGCGGGAACAAGTTTCTCTTTCGGCGAGCGTATCGATGCTAATCTTGTCGGTTTCTTCATGGATAAAAGAAACTTCTTTTTCCGCGACGCCGACGGTTTTAACGTAACGAACGGGCGAACGCGCCATGTCGGGGTTGAGGCTGATGTCGCAATTTATTTGCTCGAAAACCTGACGCTCGCGAGCGCTGTGACATATGCAGCCCATACGTATCGTTTCGACCGCGTGACCGGCAATGTTCTGGAAAGCGTCGCCTTTGGCGATGATGTCGACACTGCGCCGCGCGTGATCACAAATACGCGCCTTCTTTGGACGCCGGCGGATCGGTTTATTTTCGAAGCTGAATGGCGCTCGATTGGCTCCTATTTTACTGATGCGGCGAATGAGAATTCCTATGAAGGCTATAACCTGCTGAATCTCCGTGCTGAGGCGCTGATTGTCGACGGGCTTTCCGGTTTTCTGACGCTGCGCAATGCAACGGATGCGCTCTATGCGGAGCGCGCTGATTTCGCCTTCGGGTCGGAGCGATTTTTCCCGGGCGAGGTTCGCACGCTTGGTTTCGGACTGCGCTATCGTCGCTAAGCGCCCACCCTGCTTTCCTTGCGGCAATGATTTGAATAGCCTTCCGGTCGGAGAGTGATATGGCGAGTTTGCGTTCAAAATTTGTGAAGTGGCGGTTGCGGCGGATTATGAAAGCGAAGCCGTTGCATCAGATTGATTCGGCGATCATGCAGGCCGAGGCGGAAGCGGCGGCGCCGAAGCGGGTTCCCAAATCGGTCAGTGTTGAAACCGTTTCCGAGAACGCCATGGATGGCGAATGGCATCGGCCGAGGGATGCGAGTACAGAGCAAGTCATCCTCTTTTTTCATGGCGGCGGTTATTATTTCGGGTCTGCAAAATCTCATCGCGCGCTAACATTCGAATTGTGCAAACGGGCAAATGCGGATGTTTTTTCGTTGAACTATCGACTGGCGCCGGAGCATGTTTTCCCCGCCGCTGTTGATGATGCGCTGGCCGCATATCAGCGGCTTCTCGACAGGGGAATATCGCCGGGCGCAATTTCATTTGCCGGCGATTCCGCCGGCGGCGGGCTGGCGTTGGCGCTGACGTCATTGCTGAAACAAAAGAGCATGCCTTTTCCTGCTTGTCTGGTGGTTTATTCTCCGTGGACAGATCTCGCGGTGACAGGCGCATCGGTCGAGGAGAACGCTGAAACGGATGCAATGTTCAAACCGATATATATTCGTGAAGGCGCAAAGACATATTTGAACGGCGCTGACCCGAAATCGCCTCTCGCATCGCCGCTTTACGCTGACGCCGCCGGATTTCCGCCGACGCTGATTTTCGCCAGCGACGATGAGATATTGCGTGACGATTCTGTACGAATGCATGAGCGTTTGAAAGCCGCAGGCGTTTCGTCGACGCTTGTCATGGAGCGATCCTTGCCTCATGTTTGGCCATTGTTTGCTGGGCTGATGCCGGAAGCGGCGCGCAGCATCGAACAGTCGGCGCAGTTTATGCGCAAGCACACGGGGAGGGCGGGCTCATCATGAATTCTGATATGGCGAAACTGTTGTTGTGTGTTGTGCTCGATATTCTTGATTTCACAATCGGGCGAATTCCCGGTTTTGAGTTGCCTTTTGACATTTTGCTCGGCGTCGCCGCTGTCGTCATGTGGGGCTGGCCGGGACTTTTCGCCTTTTGGGAGGTGGCTGATCCGACCGGCCAGATTGACGGCTTCACTCCAACGTTGACCTTGATCGCCCTAAGTCAGATGGGAAAACGAAAAAAGAAAGACCGGAATGCAAACGCAGCCCAAACGGATGCTGTTTCAGACTAATACATCGTATACTGAAAAATAGAAAATGTCAATAGACTGAACGGCCCGCCAGATACGCAAGCGGGCCGTCAGGGTACGCAACTGTTCCCCCAGGAAGCCTGTTAGTAGCGGCGGCGATGATGGCGGCGCCCGCCATGGCCGCGATAGGAGCCGTCTTCCCAATAGGTGTCGCCATATTCAGGATCGACATAGTAATAGCGACCAGAGTAACGGTCGTAGCGCCGATCCCCGTGACGACGGGCGCGGTCGCCGCACCGGCCGGCGTTCTTACAGCCTTCCAACGCGCCGACGCCTGCGCCGACAAGCGCGCCATAGGCTGCGCCGCGTCCTGGCGCTCCGGCGACGGCGTCTCCCACGATAGCGCCGCCTGCTGCGCCAATGGCGGCGCCGACAAGCGCGCCTTCGCCTGTGGTTTGACATCCGGTTGCCGCATTCAGCATTACGCCGGAAGCGATCAACAGCTGTTTCATTTTCTTCTCCTTTATCCCGCAAAAAGGCGCTTCGTTTCTTTGATGATTTAAAAATGGCGTCGACCCGGGGCGACAATGAGGCCGTCCCTTGTCGCAATGGCGCCCATTGCATCACGCCCTTGCGAGGTTTGCCGATGCGTTTAGTGTGGGGGCAAACGCAAAGGAGGCGGGAATATGGCCGCAACGCAATCAACTGCAGTCTTTTTGAAACAATATCCGGCGGGTCTTCCCGCTGCGGAAGATTTTGCTGTGAAGTCCGTTGAAATCGGCCCACCCGGAGACGGTGAAATGTTGTGCCGCACCGTCTGGATGTCCGTCGATCCTTACATGCGCGGGCGCATGCGGCCGGATGTGAAAAGCTATATTCCTCCGTTCTCGCTTGATGCGCCGCTGGAGGGCGGCGCCGTTTCGGAAGTTGTCGAATCGAATATCGCGGATTATCAGCCCGGAGATTATGTTGTAGACTTTACCGGCGGATGGAAGTCGCATTATCTCTCCAGGGGTGAGCGCACGCAAAAGGTCACGCCGGGAATTGCTCCGTTGTCGGCGTATCTTGGCGTATTGGGCATGCCGGGGATGACTGCATGGGCCGGCGTCACCCAGATCATGAAGCCGAAGGAAGGCGAGACGCTTTTTGTTTCCGGCGCCGCCGGCGCTGTTGGGTCGCTCGTCTGTCAGCTCGGCAAGGAGCGAGGCGCGCGCGTCGTCGGCTCGGCTGGCTCGCCTGAAAAATGCGCCTGGCTTGAAAATGAAGCGGGCGTCGACGCGGCGTTGAATTACAAAGATTATAAAAACGCCGCTGAGCTGACATCCGCGCTCGCCAACGCAGCGCCGAAGGGCGTTGATTGCTATTTTGAAAATGTCGGCGGCATGCATTTGGAGGCGGCGCTCAATTGTATCGCCATGGGCGGGCGCATCGCGCTGTGCGGCATGATCGCAATGTATAACAATACGAAGCCGGAACCGGGACCGCCTAATCTCATCAATCTCATAGGACGGGGCGTAATGGCGCGCGGCTTTGTGGTCTCTGAGTATATGGACAAGACCATGGAGTTTGTCGGCGATGTGGCGCCGCTGCTGGCGGCCGGCAAAATCAAATACCAGGAGACCGAATATCAGGGCCTGGAAACTGCGCCGGAAGCGTTCATCGGCCTTTTTAAGGGAGAAAATACGGGCAAGGCCGTTGTGCGTGTCGGGCCCGATAAACTGGCCTAGGTCCGGCGATAGCCGGATTGGCGAAAGTTCGAAGGACATTGGTCCGCTGATCCGGTCTTTGCGTCGCGGCGTATTAGCAAACACTCGACCCATTTTGTTTTTGACTTTGAATATAGAGAGTTTGCCGTGATCATTTACGCCGTTGTCGCCATGACGTTGATTGCAGCCGGATTTGTCATTGCTCGCTCGCTTCAGAGCCGGCGTCCTCTGACCCATCGCGACGTAATCAAACGCAACGACGGCACGCCGAAATATGACGATATCTGGGGCGCGCCCTGATCGGCTTCTGTTCGTCTCCCATGCATGCGGTTCGTCGATTCCGCGCTTGATAAAACAACCGACACTTCCGACGATAATTCCGCGCAATCTCCCGCCCGCAGGTGATCCATCGCACTGGCCGGGAGGTATTATTTTGCGAGGGCGTTTTCTCAGAGGATTATCAAGGAGTTTCGGGATGCTTAACAGACCTTTCGTTTCGGTTGCGGCGGGCGCTGCGGCCATACTTGGCGCCGCTCAGGCGCAGGACACTTATGTTTCTTTCTCCGGCGGCGGATCATTTCTGCAGGACTCCGCCAATAACGGCTTCTTCACGGAGGAATTTATCACCGGTCCAGGCACAACAATTCCGGCGGGAACAGCGTTGCCTCAAGGCGCCGATGTCAGCTTCGACACCGAGTTCAACACCGGATGGACCATAAACGGCGCCGTCGGCTGGGACTTTGGCTGGCTGCGCAGCGAATTCGAAGTCGCCTACCAGTCGAATGGCATTGACAGTCATAGCGGCGTGACCGCAGCGGGCATCCCGCTCGATAATGAAGACGTTGGCGTTCTCATCACCGGTCTGGACACCAATCTCGGCGCCACTGTCGGCGAAATCGTTGCTGCAGGCGAGGGCGAGGTCGATACGCTCTTTGTCATGGTCAATGCGATCGGCGAGTGGGAAAACTCAACTGCTTTCACGCCCTATATCGGCGCCGGCGTGGGCGCCGGCTTTGTCGACGTCAACTACGCGCCCTCCGGGACTGAAATCATCAACGACGAAGATGTCGCTTTTGCATACCAGTTCATGGCGGGTGTCGGCTATGAGCTAACATCGTCGACAACGCTTTTTGCAGGCTACCGCTATCGCGCAACGCTTGATCCGGAAGTGAACGCCAGCCTTTTTGCTGCGGAATTCGACACCGAAAATGCAGGCTCGATCGTAGAAGCGGGCGTGCGCTTTACATTCTAATTGCGCCAAAACAGCATCTTTTTCTTGAAGCGGGGTCCGGCAGGGCCCCGCTTTTTCATCAGAAACTTACCGTAAGGCCGATGCGGCCAACGGGATAAACAGAGAAATCATCAAGTTCATCGCGCAAGTTCTCTTCTTCGATAGCGAGCTGTTCCTGGAACAACGGCTGATCGGATAATAATCCGCCTTCGGACGTTAAGTCGACATCGGGATCGCCCGTGAACGCCGCGCCCAGCAAGATGGAGAAACCGACGCGCCCGTCGCTTGTCACCGCATTGTCCCAGCCGAGGCCGACAAAGGGCGCAGCGCTGTTCACATCGGCGCGGCCGATCAGGTCGCCGACCTGGTCCGGCGTGAAAACAAGATCGCCGATCTCAACCGGTCCGTCCGGCGCGCCGACGAGGTCGACCGACTTGTCGCCAAGAACGACGCCGCCGGAAACGAACCAGCCATTGGCGAAGGGGTGAACATCGAGCGTTGCAAAAAAGTTCGAGCCGTTGACGTCGGCGTCATAATCGACGCCGTCATAGTTCCCGTCGATATTGAACTCCAGAAAATGCCCGCCCGCTCGGAGGACCAGTCGGTCTGTCGCCCGAAACTGCACGTCGCCGCCGACGCCCAGCGTGCCGCCGTAAACGCCGACGGCGAACCGGTCCTGGGCGCTGGCGCCCGCGGCGAAACTAAAGACGGTCGAAAAAGCGATAACAGTAAGGAATCGAACCATCCAGAAGCTCCTTAAATTTGCTTTCGGCGTTTAAAATATCGAACACCAGTGAAACAAATATGTCCCGCGATCGGATGTTTTTAGGTATCGCCGGACGCCGGGCGCGAGAGGGCGCCCGCCGCGAGCCATCGGGCCCCGAACGTATAAAAGTGGAGAGGTCGCACAGGGCGCAAAACATCCACAACGATAAAACAGGACGCTTCGCGCCCTGCGCTGCGGCGTTGGACAGCATCGCCAATTGATCGCATTGCGGGACCTGCCAAATCGTCACGCTGGGTCGCAGAGATCGATGTCTCCGCCATGCCGCAAGGCTCAACTGCCGCGATCGGCCGAGTGAAGACGGC
>JBCDDE010000002.1:0-601066 GCA_039180625.1 Pseudomonadota bacterium
AAGTACGCCGACGCCCGACGCCGCGCCCTGCTGGCGGACCTTCGTCATCTGTCCGATGACGTCATAATCGTAATTGACATAGAACCCGCCCGGATAATCGATCCGGGTCTGGCGGCCGGCGGCGTCATATTGATAGCTGACTGTTCCTTGCGCCTGAGTCTCGGAGAGGACGCGCCCGAGGGCGTCATAGGCGTAGGAGACGGCCTCGCCACCGGTGAGCGCGGTCACCCTGCTGAAATTGTCGTAGGTTCTTGTGCGGCTGGTCGCGCCGGACCCGGAAGACGCGGTGACCCGGCCCCAATTGTCGAGCGCATAAGTGATGGTCTGGCCTGCGCGATTGCGGAAGCTCGTCACCGCGTCGGCGGCGTCGAACGCATATTGCTCATAGTCGCTGCCAGAGCTCGTGCCCGCCGCCGTCTTGGAAGGGAAGCGCGTTTTGAACCGGCGGTCATAGGCGTCGTATTCGTACGTCGTCTTGTTGCCTTCGCCGTCGGTGAGGGTCGCGACCTGTCCGTTGGTCGTATAGGTCGTCTCGACCACATCGGCCTCAACCGAGGTGCCCTTCGCCTCGATCGCGCGAATGGGCCGGTTGAGGGCGTCGTAAACGGTCTGGCTGATCCGGTCGCTGCCGAAAGAACCGCTTGAGCCGAGGGCGCAGCCGCCGGGCGCCGATCCGAACACGGACGGGTTCATGCGCGCTGCGACGCAGTTCACCTGTCCGTTGTCGGTGCGGTATTGAATGTCCCGCTGCGAATAGGTCACGCCCCCGGCGGCGAACGCATTGCGCGTCGGGCGGCCATAGCCGTCAAAGGTGATTGTCGATTGCTGCAGGGCGGCGAAGGACGAAAGGCTGGTCGCGCTTGTTGTTGTCCCGGTCTCGGTGCGCCAGGCCAGTCCGCGCGCATTGTACTGGGTCTTGCTGGCGCGGTATTTGAGCGCGCCGCCGCCGTCCGGGTCGGGGCCGATGACGCCGGTGACCTGGCCGACGACGTTGTAGAAGGTGCGGGTCGTGTCCGCCGAGCCGGAAAGCGGGCCGTCGACGGCGGAGACGCGGCGCTGATAGTCATAGCTGATATTGGTGGTGGCGCTAACAGCGCTGTTGCCTGATCTTGCGGTGACGACGGTCGGAACCCGGTCCCAATTGCCCCAATAGGTGACTTCAGTGACGCGTTCGGAGGCTGACCCGCTGCAGGTCGACGCCGTCGTCAGCGCGCAGGATTTGACCGAGGCCAGGCGATAGACTGTGGGTCCGCTGTTATAGGGCGTATAGGATGCATAGGCGTAGTTGGTCTGCGGGCGCGCCGCGCCGCCGCCCGGCGAGGGCGCCTTGACCGTCAGGACCCCGCCATGAGTCGAATTGTAGATGTAGTCCGTGCGTTGTCCGCGCGCGTCCTCGGTCCAGGTCGGCTGGTTGCAGGTCCTGGGGTTTGAGCAGGACGAGGGGTAACTCGCCTCGAATATGACCTGGCTGGCCGAACCGCTTTTGTTATAGCGGCGCGCCTCGGTGATATTGCCGCGGGCGTCGTAGGAATATTTGACCTTGTTGCCTTCCGGCGCGATCACTTCTTTCAGCCGGTCGTCGATATCATACGTATAGGTCGTTGTTTGGTTAAGCGCGTTCCTGTCGGTCAGCACCCGGTTCGAGGCGAGATCGGAGGTGACCGTGCGCGTATCGCCGTCATGGTCGGTAATCGTCGTCGTGCGCGTCGATCCGCTGTCCGAATAGGCGTAAGTCCAGGTGAGGCCAAGCCGGGTGATCGAATCAACGCGGCCCGATCCGTCATAGCTAATCGTCACATCATCGGACGAGGCGCCGGGGCCGCGCACGCCGGTGATCCGACCAGAACCGTTGCGCGTGTAGGTGTAGTCTCGACCGAGCGCATCGGTGATCGTATCGCCGGAGAAGGAGAGCGACTGCCAGGTTCCAGAGCCAAACAAGGCACGGACTTCAACTTCGGTAGCTGAGTACCAGTCCTCATCGCAAAATGGGCTGCAGGTATCGGTCAAATAGTCATATTGTAATTTATAGCCGAGCGAGCTGGTTATGGAGTCAGGGCGCACATAATTAATTCGGATTCCGCAGGGGTCGCCGAAAATTTCGTAACACTCATATTCAAGATCGTAGCCATAGGTGAGTTTTTCACCGGTTGGAAAGGTGACTTCCGATACACGCGCAGCGTTTCCCTCATAAGGGGATACAGCTGCATATGTTGTATCGAATTCAGCACGGATGCCAGAAGGCGTATAAAACGTATAAATATTGCCATTTTTACCAAGTTGACCGCCCTGGCCTTCGGCAGGGTAATACTGACCTCCAGAAACAGTCCACAAGGATGAAGAGCCGAATAAGGTGACAGTAACGGTCGACCCAGACGTATTGATCGATCCGAATGAGGTGTCGAAATACTCAAAACTCTGAGATCGAGAAAAGGCAAGCGAGCCTGGTCCCTGACCGATGCTGATCGACGGGTATGGTGGAAAATAAGCTCCAGTAATAACATCAACACCATTGCTATCAACGGAGTAACTTGACGACGGCGCGGGGTCAGAAGGCTGCGCGTTTGCGATTTGCGCCGTCAGCAGCGTCAGAAAAACAGCAATAAGCGTTGCGCCCAAGGCGCGCGTGATCGCCCGGTCCATCATCCGGTTCCTTTTCGTCTGGCGGCGATGAATGCGTTGAAAAACGCCTCGCCTGTTCAGTCGTTAAACGGCGTTGAAACGGCGCTTAAACGGATTAGGGCGGCGGATGCGGCGAGCCGGTGGTCTTCTCGCGCGTGCGGTTGTCCGCCTTGTCATACTCATATTCGGTGTCGACATTGTTGTTCACCGTGCCTGAGCGTTCGACTTTGACTAACCGTCCGCGGGCGTCATAGGTGTACTCAACAGTTTCGCCCGCATTCGATGCGCCCGCCAACAAGGCGAGCGCCGAAGCGGTCAGGTAGATGCTTGGTTTTTTCACAAAGCCTCTTCTGCCGCGCGATGGTCATGCGCGGCGATCTACAGACGCAATATTACGCCCAATTTATGATCGAGCGTCATTTTTTCTGACGCGATCAATAGCTTTTTTTGCAATATAAGACTTACGAATATTTGATTCGTGATTGCAGACGCAGTGTTGAAGTAACAATTTACGCAAGTCAACCGTTTGGGGGTTTTTGTGATCGCGGTTTTGTGTTTTATTCCGTTGGCGGCATAGTTTCATCGGTATACAGAAATATTATCGCAAAACTGTATTAAACTGTATGATTCTCGACTGCCGCAAAACAGATGCATTCGAATGCATCGCTGATAAAAGGACACCAATCGATGATGATTGAAGCGCTCGCCGCCATTGCATTACAAGCCAGTAATCCAGACGCCGTGCTTTGCGTGCAGTCGCGCTATGATAATGGTGACCGGATCACATTCGCGATTTCGCCGGAGCGCCTCAATGAGTTTCGCAGCCGTGCTCGCAATCGCAATCGCGACTTTCGCATCGTCAATTGCGCCCGCGACTGGACCGCAAGCGATACGGCAGACCTTTGCGAGGCGATTGACGCCTTCGGCGACGATCTCAAAGAGTCCATGAAAGAGGTCTACGCCATCCACCCCGACGATATGTGCGATGCCTCCCGCGAAGCCGTGGGCTTGAGCATTGAGGTTGAGCGCGAACGAACAACGACAGAGTGACGGCTTTCCTGCTTTGGAAAATTGCGAATAAAGTCTTCATGCTTTACCGCACGCCCGGTTGATGAGCACGACAACGATGGGCTCCGCGTGCTTATCCGGATATTTGACGAAGAATTCTTCAATCGTCGCCATCTTTGCCAGGTCGGCTGTATAGAACCAATCGGCGATGCACTGTATTGCTCCCTTATAACTGATCCATGATTTTTGTATTTCTTTATGAAAATGGTGAGGTATTGGGATGGAGAGGAAGCGTTTCAACGACGAGCCGGTACTTTCGGCAATGCGCGATATAACCTCACTCAACTTGCTTATGGAAGTCCAATCGAGAGTCGACAACAGAGCGGGCTTTCAATCTACTCCTTGAATCATAACCTCTTGTAAGTTTTGCACACTTCTTAAATAACCAGTGCGCAAGATCATGCGCAATTCTCTCAAGAAAGACATGGTAAGGGGCCAGCCCCTCGGCGCACTTCAAGAAAAATAGACGGTCTCCCGAGGCTCGGCTTCGCCTGCGCCCGCCGTCGATTTTATCTTTCCGTTTGCACACCCCGTTTTCGCCAAAGGGCAGGGTTGCATGCGCAACCCATTTCCAACGGAAGGAACTTAGAAACATGACTTACGAAGAATATTGCAATCAAATTTTATGTGGAGACTCAGCAACAATTCTGACCGATCTGCCGGGCGCGTGCGTTGATCTTTGCGTCACCGATCCGCCTTATCTTGTCAATTACAAGGACCGTGACGGGCGCACGCTTGCCAATGACGATAACCCGGAAGCGGTGCTATCCGTGTTCGATGAAATATTTCGCGTTTTGAAACCCAACTCTTATTGCATTTCTTTTTACGGCTGGACGGCGATTGCCGACTTTGCCGCCAAATGGCGCGCGGTTGGATTTAAAACAGTCGGTCATATTGTCTGGCGCAAGCCCTATGCGTCAAAAACCGTGTTCGCCAATTACGTCCATGAGTCGGCGTTCATTCTCGCAAAGGGCTATCCCGAAAAACCGGCCTATCCAATAGACGATGTTCAACCATGGGAGTATTCGGGCAATGTGGCCCACCCCACTGAGAAAGCTGTCAGCGTCATCGCGCCGCTAATTCAGTCCTTTTCGCAAGCGGGCGATCTCATTCTGGACCCTTTCGCAGGTTCTGGTAGTACTTGTGTCGCCGCCGCCTTGAACGGGCGCGATTATCTAGGCCTCGATCTGGAAGAACGCTATTGCCGCCATGCGCAAAAACGCCTTTTTGGTGTGGAACGATATCGCAGCCGCAGCCTTGCTGCGTGAGCTTTGAGGGTAGAAAATTTCCGCTTGGCGCATCCAGCGCCAAGCGGATGCTTTTTGAATAAATTCAATGAGTTATACTGTGTAAAGACGATTTCATCATCGCCAATTTTGCAACCATGGTTCGATATTCGATATAATTATGGAACATTTAATCGACTGGACATGCAGTAATGGACCAAGACGACACAAGACTATCGCTGAAAGCGGCGATGGAGGCTGAGAGACGTCAGCACCAACAGGATTTTTACAATGAACTCCACGGTACGCCCGCTGGGCGGATGCGCCGGTTTTTCTTCGCCAACAGCTTCCTGCCGTATTTTCGCATGCAGCAGAACAGGGCCGTGGATTTGATTCAAAACGTTCTACTTGAAACCGACTTGATCCGTCGGCAGCAAAGAATTCAACAGTTTCAGACAGACATGACTTTGGCCGATACGGCTTCCTATGAAGTGCTCTTGGCGACCCGCGAGCTTTTTGATGCCGCCATGGTGCGTTTGTCGGATATTCAAAGTCGCGCTGAAACACTTCCCGACGGGCGACGGGTCTATCTCTCCCGTGATGGCAGCTACGCCATTGATGAGGACCTTGAGCGCCTTAGCGATGCGGATATCGCGTCGGTTGAATGGGATGGCGCTGCGCCGACTGCGGAAGATTACGCCGACGCCAAACGCGATCTCGACGATCTAGGCGCGGAGATCGAAGCGATTGAGGATTATCGCGAACGCCTCGAAACTATAGAAAGCACTGTCGCTGAACATGGCGTGCCGGAAGGCGCGGCTTTTGAGGAAATGGAAGATGACCTGTACGCCATGCCCGATACGGTCAGAGCCCGATTTGAAGCGATGGGCGGCAAGGCCAACCCATCTACGGGGGTATCTGCCGAGAAAGACGTGACGGCCCCGACGTCAAACGTTGCCTACACGCCATAAGGCCTGTCGAGCGCGCGTTTAAGGGTTGCCGGGCTGACCTCAAGCCGCGCCGCCACGTCGCTGACAGTTTCGCCGCCATCCAGCAATCGCCGCGCGTCCTGCCGGTCGCGCTCGCTCAGCTTGAAAGGCCTGCCAATATGTTTGCCGCGTTTACGCGCTGCGCTCATGCCATGGATTGTGCGCTCACGGATGAGGTCCCGTTCAAATTCTCCCACGGCGCTAAAGATATGAAAGACCAGCTTGCCTGTGGGCGTCGCCGTATCAATGGCCTCGCTTAAAGAGCGAAAGGCGATGCCCTCATCATTAAAACGGATCAGTAGGTCCGAGAGATGTCGCACCGACCGACCCAACCGATCAAGCCGCCAGACCACGAGCGTATCTCCGCATGTTAATCGTTCCAGAACGTCCGTCAGGCCGGGCCGCATGCGGTTGCCGCCCGACAACCCTCTGTCGCTGAAAATTTTTGAACAACCCGCCGCGTCCAGCGCATCCATTTGCAGGTCCAGCTTCTGGTCAGCGGTCGACACGCGCGCATAGCCCAAGATCGCCATGATCACCTTCCTTTCCCGCTTGGTCGGTCCGGGAACGGCGATGAGGTTTTATTGCAGTAATGGATTGTCCCAAAGCCGCCCCGGACCGAACAAAAGGGAGCCCTTATGAAAGGCGCGTGAGACGAGAGGCGGTCAGGATTGCTGATCCCGCAACCGCCTGATTTCAATCATAAATGAAATCACACAATAATGGAATAAATATGAAACAAAAAAGGCTCCTTTATTGAGGGTATCTGATGAAAACTCATATCAAGAAAATAGTACTCGCAGTCGCATCAGTATTTTCTTTTTTGAATCTTACCTCAGGCGCTCAGGCCTTTACCGGCAAAGAGTTGATGGCGACCTTTTCACGCGATGAGCGGCACATGTATTTGACCGCGCTCATCCACATGGCGAGCTATCAGGCTGTGCTGGACGGCGATAAGCTGCGCGGCCAATGTATTATGGATTGGTATCATGCGCCCGATCATCTCAAATCCGCCGCTTATATCGAGCGCTTCTTACAGGAGTATCCGGATAAGGAAGCAGCACCAATCGTCGTGGTGCTGATCAACAGAGAATGCGGCAAACCCAGCGAAGGCAAAAGCGGTCCCTAGCGGCGGCGGACCTTCTTTTGCTCCAGCATTCGAGCATAGCTGCTGACCGTATAGCCCGCAGGATAGCCGTTTATATAGACATAAGGATCACCGTATTGATCAACGCGGGCCGCACGCGCATGGCGAGTGTGGGTTTCGTTACTATAGCGCATAGCATTTTGCCGTGTTTGCGCCGTAAGCCTAGCAATGATCGCGTCGCGCTGACTAGCGGCGGCGATATTGGCTTGACGCCGCAAGGTTCGCTCATGCTCAAGCTCGCGCAAATGTCGGTAATAGTCCCGAAGCGACATTTGCGAGTCAGCTCCGGTCCAGTTTCATGCCCCGCATGCGGCGACGCCTTTTAAGGCGCGCATGGTCTTGCGCCTTTGCGCGGCCCCATTCCAGAAACGTGAAGATATCACGCCGCAAGTCGCGCAATATCTCCGCCTGTTCGCATCGGCTTTGTTTGATCCGCATTTGCAATGTGCGTCGTTCCCGCAGCTGCGCTGTGATTACGGCGTTGCGTTCTTTCAGGTCCCGCTGGTCACACTTTGTCGCTTCGGCTTCATTTTGCTTCCGGATTTTTTGATGACGGCCTGTCACTCGCGCCCACAAGCCGGAAAGCCCGCGCGGCAGACGCGCCGAACGGGCCTTGTTTTCGACCAGTCGTCGGTCTTTGTGCGCTTGGTAAAATTTGGCGCGTTCTGAGCGCTGCTTTGTCACCATCCGCCGTTTCTCATGATCGAGCGCAGCCGCTTTATGCGAGAACAACAATCTTGCTTCATCGATATGCCGCTTCACGGAAAGGGTCATGCGCTCGGCGATGTGACGCCTGGTTTCAGCAACGCTGCGCAAATGGTCCGGCTCGCCAAGCACAGCGCGCACTTCTTTTGTTTTAAAGCCAAGCGCGCGGGGCAGGGCATAGACCTCGCCCTTGTAATCGATGGCGACGAAGCCGCGCCGGTCGCCGCGCGCCAGATAGAACCCGCGCTCTTGCATCGCCGCCTGCAGGCTTTTAACGCCGTCGGACGCGCGCCAGCACATCTGCAGCGCCTGTTTAATCTCACGCGGATCGGCGCCGTTGCGTTTGGCTTGCTGCCATTCGGCAAGCGTAAAGTTTGCGGGGTCGCGCTCAGCCACATTCATGAGCCCACGCGGCATGGTCCAGTCATGCTCCAGATAGAGCGCCCGCGAGATATCCCGGAGTTTCAGCTTGTAATGGGGCAGGTTCTTTGCCGTCATCGTCGCCGCGTCGATCCGTGACCAGACCGCATGGGCATGACGCCTGCCTTCTTTCTCATGGAAGACAATCGCGCGGGGGTGATCGGCCAGCCCCAGTTTTTGTTCGATACGCCCAATCGCCGCCTCAAAGTCTTCAATAGACACCTGCTCAGTCTCGGGCGGGTTCAGGCTTAGCGAAAAAAGATATTGCTGGCATTTTGTCCCGCGCGAGACAGCCTCGGCTTCCTTGAACGCGCCTTTAAGATCGTCGGCCATGAAACCGCGCAGTTCGTGGACTTCGATATGTTCATTGTCATCGCCGCGCATGAGATGAACGGCGAGGTTTTGACCGCCCGCCCGTTGTGAGCCTTTCAGGATCATCGGCGGTCTCCGGCGTTATCGGGCGAGGCCGACCCTTCACGCAGACCCAAGGCCGTTATCAATGCCTGACGCATTTGCCGAACATCATGGCAGGCCTCTGCAAGTTCTCCTTCCAGATCAGGTGACACCGGCAATGCGCCGATATTCGCCGCCTTGGCGATCTGGTTCAAATTAGAAGCAAGCCGGGACTGGCCGAGATGCGCCATAGCCCGCGCCAGCGCCTGCTCATTGACGCTGATGCGCCGCGCCTTGCGCCGTTTTTGTGAGGCGGCCCCCAGAAGCCGCGCCCGGATATAACGCCCTAGCGGGGTTGTTCCGGCTTCCGCTTCGAGCCGTGCTCGCTCGCTATTGGTTAATCTCAGGCAAAACGGGCGGGCGATTTCGCGTGATCGTTCAGGCTGGCTTGCTTTTGCGAATTTGGAGGCAATGCCGACCGTAGGGATATCACCGCTCATGGGGATATCTCCCAGACCTTCGGATTTACGTGTTGAAGCTGGCTATCCCACTCCTCTAAGGTATCAAAAAGGTCTGTTTCGATGTTCGAAATCGGGCCATGCGGGTCCACCATTTTTGTTTGCGCGACGCCGCCCGCCAACCCATCGCGCAGGTTCCGGTTCGAAGTTTCACTTCTCACCTCCACCACGCCTCAAATATCACGTCTGTTCGACTTCGCTCACGCGCCCGCTTTTTCCGCATAACGCCAGGCGAGCATCGCAAGCGGTCTTACCTGTTTGCCAAGATGAATGCCGGCGCTTGAGGAGGCGTTGCCCTGCAATGCGCGTGCGTAAACGCCCTGGGCAATCGAGCATAGCCTGAACATATTATAGGCAAGACAAAAGTTGAGATCGGGAATATCGCTGCGCCCTGTCTGGGCGCCGTAGCGTTCCACGGTTTCCTCGACGCCGGGAATGCCATATTCGTCAAGGTCGAGACCAAGCAGGCCGCCGCGCACATCTCGCGGGAAAAAATATACCATCAGAAAATACGTAAAATCAGCAAGCGGATGACCGAGCGTTGACAGCTCCCAATCCAGGACGGCGAGCGTTTTGGGCTCGGACGGATGCATGATAGCATTATCGAAGCGGAAGTCGCCATGAACAATGCTGGTCGCGTCATCTTCAGGAATGGATGTCGGCAACCAGGAGATCAGTTTGTCCATTTCCTCGATCTTTTCGGTTTCCGCCGCCTCATATTGTTTCGACCATCGGCCAATCTGACGTTGGAAGTAATTGCCCGGCTTTCCGTAGTCACCCAGTCCGGCGGCTTTGTAGTTGACGTTGTGAAGCGCGGCGAGCGTATCGGTAAGCGCATGATAAAGCGGCTTTCGCTCAGCTTTTTCGACTTCCGGCAAGCTGGAGTCCCAAAAGATCCGCCCCTCAACAAAATCCATGATAAAGAACATCGTGCCAATGATGCTTTCGTCTTCGCAAAGGGCGTATGTCTTCGGCGCAGGGAAGTTCTGTTCGCCGAGCGCCGTCATCACCCGGTATTCGCGGTCAACGGCATGGGCTGACGGCAGAAGGTCGCCCGGCGGTTTCCGGCGCAAAACGTATTTCTTCGTCGGTGTCGTAATCAGATAGGTCGGGTTGGACTGGCCGCCTTTGAATTTTGCGACTTCGACGGGTCCCGAAAATCCCTCAACATGGGCTTTCATGTAGTCGCTTAGGGCGTTTGCATCGAATTGCAGATGCTCCGGCGTATCGCCTGTTCCTGAAAATTCTGCACCCGCATCATTCGCCATTTTTTATCGTCCTTTGTGAGAATGATAGCTTATGATGAAAATCAAGGAAAGCAGAGGCGACTTGATCAGGCGCTTCTGTGTGCGGGTAATGGCCAATATTGTCCAAGAGAACCGCATCTGCGTCGGCAAGCTCCTGACGGTAATGGTCATAAAGGTGCCGTCCGGAAACCGGGTCCTGCCCGCCATTAATCAACCGGAGCGGAATGCGCGCATTTTTCAGAGCGCCAACCCAGCGTTCACGATGAATTTTTCGCTCCGGCATATAGTGCAGCAGTTTGTGAAAAATCTTTGAGCCGTCATTTTCAACGAGCAATTCCCAATGACCATCAATTTCTTCATCGGAAGCTTTGGTGTTTTCGCCGAAGATCTGATCGAAGTTTTTGCGCAGCGTGTCTCTGGACATCATCAAACCAAGCAAACCGCCAAGCGGCGACAGACCAATTTTCTGGATCAGGCGCGGGCGGTGTTGCTCGGGAAAGAGACCGCCATTGAGAAAACAAACTGACTTTAGGGAAAAGCTCAGTGCGCCTTCATTGTGTCGAGCCAACAATTCCTGTGCAACGGTGTCGCCATAGTCATGGGCGAAAACATGCGCCTCTCCGACGCCAAGTTGCTCAAGCATCGCCTCTTGAAGATCCGCCTGCGCATCAATGGAGTATTTGATATTCGACGGCTTGTCTGAAAGGCCGAACCCCAACATGTCTGCGGCGGCGAGATTAAACCGTGCGCTTATGGCAGGCCAAACGGCGCTCCAGTCCCATGAAGAAGTCGGAAACCCATGGATTAAGAGCAGCCAGGGCGCATCCGGGTCAGGGTTTGTGGTCACCCATGACGCAATCCGCCAGCCATGGGCTGAAAAAAATTCTGCTTCGTCTCGCCATGCCTTCAACGGTTTCATGCGTTCTCCCGCATGGCGCGCCAGCCAATATCGGTGCGGTAAAATCCGTCCGGCCAGTCGATCTTTTTCACTCCAGCATAGGCTTGGGCTACGGCATCGCGCACTGTGGGGCCGGTGGCGGTCACATTCAAAACGCGTCCGCCATTTGCAAGCAAACGATTTTCATCCCTGCAGGCGCCGGCGTGATAAATCACTACGCGATCAAGCGCTTCAGCATCGTCAGTGCCCGCAATAACGGAGCCTTTTTGATACGCACCCGGATAGCCTTTTGCCGCCATCACGATAAGCGCTGCGGCGTCGGCCCGCCAGTTTAGCGATTTGCCGGCAAGTCTGCCTTTCGCGGCTGCCGACAATATCGGCAGAATATCATCATCAAGGCGGCGCATCAGCACCTGACATTCCGGGTCGCCAAAGCGAGCATTGATCTCCACAAGCTTCGGCTCTTCGTCCTTGATCATGAGGCCGGCGTAGAGCACGCCGATATATGGCGATCCGCGCTTTGCCATCTCTGAAATAATCGGGTTAATGATTTTGTCAATCGTCCGCTGGCGAACTTTCTCTGTAAAAACCGGGGCTGGCGAGTAGGCGCCCATGCCCCCGGTGTTTGGCCCTCGATCGCCGTCAAAGGCGCGCTTGTGATCCTGCGCGGCAATGAGCGGCAGTACGGTTTCGCCGTCGCAAATGGCGAAGAAGCTGGCTTCCTCGCCTTCCATAAATTCTTCGATGACAATGGATGCGCCGGCGTCGCCAAATTTGCCCGCAAACATCTCGTCGACGGCCTTGTCGGCGTCTTCAAGGCTTTCAGCAATCACCACCCCTTTGCCGGCGGCAAGTCCGTCAGCTTTCACGACAAAGGGCGCGCTTTGCTCTCTTAGAAACGCTTTTGCTCGCTCGGCGTCAGTAAACACGCCGTAACCTGCGGTGGGAACGCTTGCGGCGTCGCAAATCTCCTTCATGAAAGCTTTTGACGTCTCCAGCATTGCTGCGGCCTTATCGGGGCCGAAACAAGGAACGCCGCAGGCGCGCAGTCTGTCGCCTAGCCCTGCGGCAAGCGGCGCTTCGGGCCCGATGACCACAAGATCGACATGATTTTCCGCTGCAAAGGTTGAGACGGCTTCCAGATCGCCCGTATCTATGGTCATGCGCTCGCCAATGTGATTAAGACCGGGGTTCGCGCTGTCGACATAAATCTTGGCGAGGAGCGGGCTTTGGGCGATTTTCCAGCCTAATGCGTGTTCCCGGCCGCCGCCGCCGATCAACAGGACTTTCACTTGCGTCGTCTCCAGTGTTCAGTTTTTGCGTTTAAGGGCCCGGCGCGCCGGGATCAATGCTGCGCGTCATGAATGACGAATTGCAAGATCTGCCGATACCGGAAAAGCGACGCAGCAAGAGACGGCGCCGTCGGGGCGTGCGGCTTATGGTGCGGCGTGCAGGCGACGGGCTTGATGCGCTGGCGGGCCGGATTTTTGACCCGTTGTCCGGCGTGGACCGGCGACGCCAGCTGACTGCGCTGGCGGTGGCTTTGGCGATCAATATCGTTGTGATCTCTCTGATGTCGGTGTTCGCGCGGGTGCGGATTTGGATTCCGAATGCGCCGAGCGACACGATCAATGTAACCCTTGTTGAGGTGCAGCGTCCGGAGCTGCCGGCGCTTCGTGATCCTGTTCTGGTGGAAACCCCGGAACTCGAACCCGAGCCAGAACCGGAACCTGAAGAGCCGGAGCCGGAAATTGTTGAGGAGCTTGAGCCCGAACCAGAGCCGGAGCCCGATCCTGAACCCGAACCGGAGCCTGAGGTTGCGCCTGAGCCGGAGCCAGAACCAGAACCGGTTGAACCTGAACCAGAGCCTGAGCCTGAACCCGAACCCTTGCCGGCGCTTGACCTCGACGGCGATCCCGCCTTCGCGCCTCCAGGCGATGAGCCGGAGCCTTTCATCCCCGATGATCCTGCGATCGCGCCGGACAACGAAACGATTGAAACGCTCGACGAAGATCCGCTGGATCAGACGCCGGTTGAAAATGATCCGGAGCCGTTGATCTCTGTTGAGCCCGATCAGCGGCAGCAGGAAGCGGGCCTTGATGAAATCATCGCGCCCGAAGATGCTGACGGCGAGGATGAGCTTGGCGACAACGAAGAGGGCGATGAGGAAGCTCAGGACGAACAAGAGCCGCTGCCGATCGAAGATCCCGGTCTTCTTGATGAGCCGGAGGTCGCTGGCGATGATCTGTTTGATCAGGCGCCCACATTCGGCGTCGGCCAGCGCCGTTTCGTCGCGCCAAAGGTCGAACTACCGCTCGGCGAAGCGCCGGCGGACCCTGGGTCATCCGGCGTTGTCGCCATTTTCTGTCCTGAAGAATTTGAAGATCAGGACAAGGCCGCCGAATGCGCCGGGCGACGTGAAATTCTTTCCGGCTGGCGTCCGGGGCAGGGCGGTGAAGACTTTTCCCGCGCCGAACGGCTGCTGAAGCGTTCGCGCACGGCGGGACAGACTGGCCCTGATCTTGATAAGGTGATCGGCCCACGCTCAGCGCGCCGCTTTGAAGACCAACGCCGCATCAACGCGCTGCGTGCGCCGCAGGGCGTGCGCGGCGTCGGCAGTGTTGGTCTCGCCGAAGGCGCTGATGACAATCTTTCCGGCGGCGCGGTAACGCCTAATATCGGACCCTCGATACCCGATCCGACCTGGACATTGCGCGAAGACGGGGAACTCACCGAGAAGGAAATCGAGGAACTCGAAAAGGCGCTGGAGGAAGCGGAAAAGAATAAATAGCGGCCGAGTTCTGCTGTCATTGACGGGCCATGTGGCTGAGCACGGATGCGGAAATGGTTTCCGGATGTTTCTGCACCAGCCAATGCGCCGCTTCGAGTTCAAGCTCTTTATACGGTCCATCGGTAAGGACGCGCTGATGTTCAAGATATTCCGGCGTCACCCAGAATTCTTCGTTTCCATATATGAAAAGCGTTGGCGCCGTGATGACCGGATCGGCTGTATCGATGAATGCAACGCTGTCTTTGATGCTTCGATACCAGTCAACGCCGCCGTTGATGCGCCAGGCTCAGAGAAGACGCGCATATATTCTGCAATTTCTTCATCGGACTGCGCTGAATATGCGTTGCGATAGCCGGCCATGTCATTGAACAAGAGGCTCGCCTCTGCAAGCCAGGGCAATGAAAAAAGTGCGATATAGGCAGGCGTATCGTCGACAACCATAGCCTTTAAGGTTTGCGGATGCGGGATTGACATCGCCGTCACTGTTTCAATGCGTTCAGGGTAAAGAACGGTTGCGGCCCAGGCGATGACCGCACCCCAATCATGTCCTATGAGATGAAACCGTTCAAAATCCATATGATCGGCGATGGCGAGAACGTCGGCGATTTGATTGTCAGCCCTGTACGCCTCAACGCCTTTCGGCCTTGCACCCGGGCTGTAACCGCGCTGGTCAAACGCAATCACGCTATAGCCTTCCTCGGCCACGGCTCTCGCCAGCCCATCCCACATGATGGACGTCTCGGGATGCCCGTGCAGCATAATAACGCCGGGGCCAGCGTTCTCAGCGCCGTATACCCTGGCGCGAAACACCATGTCGTTGGCGCGCAGCTGATAAAGACCGTCCGGCGCGCCCGCTTCATAGAAGGGAAGCTCCGCGGTTTGGCGGCTATGGGTTCGCTCCCAATCCAGCGCCATCAGCACGCTGCCCGCAACAGCGGCGATGGCGAAGCCGACCAATACGCCGACCCTGATAAGGAGCCATTTTGCTATGCGCATCGTTGAAGCGCTTTCTTAAAGTCGGCTCATCTCCGGCGTTGATTTCTTATCGCCGAGCCAGGCGTCCTTGAACAATCCTCGAGCGTATTTCGCGCCGTTCTTGTCGCCTTGCGCCGTGTAGGTTTCCGCAAGGCCGTGCAGAACCCATGCATTATTCGGCGACTTTGTCAGCGCCTCAAGAAACGTTTGCTCTGCCCGTTCCGTATGGCCGGCTTCCAACAAATAGGCCGCCAGCGTTTGCTTTACGGGATAGTACCAATAGGGAGGCTCCGTATACGCAATATTTGCTTGCAGATCGTCCGCCGCTTCCATCGCTTCGATGGCGGTGGCGAGGTCGCCGTCCTGCGCTGAGGCGCGGGCGAGAACGGTGAGGCGCGCGATATTCAGAATATCAAGCGCCGGTACACCGCCGTCGGTTAGATTGCTGAGATCCGCCTCCGCAACAATAGCGCTGATCGCTTCCGCCTCGCGGCGCGCCATGTCGGCGTTGCCTTTGGCCGCCGCTGCTTCTCCGCGCGCATAGCGCCATGCCCCTTGCAGAAACGGCATTTCATCGCCCGGATCTTCCAGCGCCATAATGGTGTCCGGATCGGCGAACTGCACCATGGCGTAATAGGGCGCAGCTTTGATTGGCTGCACCCAGGGCGCCGCGGCGGCCATGTCGATGGGGAGTTTTTCGTTGAGCTTCTTCGCCATGCGCATGGCGGTCTCGCCGTCGCCGGCCATCTGCGCCGAGGTCATGGCGAAGTGAATATTATGCGTGAAGTAGCCGTATTCATAAAGAATACTGGCGTCCGCACTATCAAGATAGCGCTGGTCCACATCCACGGCGCGTACATTATGCGCAAGTGATTTTTTGAATTGTCCGACACGGTAATAGGTGTGAGACGGCATATGAATGAGATGCCCGAGGCCCGGCGTCAGATCCGCCAATCGGTCTGCATGGGGCAGGGCGCGATAGGGATCGCGCGAGGCTTCGGTAATATGGATGTAGAGGTGGATCGCCGCCGTGTACTGAGGGTTTCGGTCCAGCACGCCTTCGAGCAGGGAGACCGTGCGCGCGGTTCGCCCTTTTGGCGTGCGCCCGCTGTCTTCCCAGTAATCCCAGGCTTGCGTATCCATATTCGCTTCCGCCGCCAACGCGGCGATAAAATCGTCTTCCGGATATTCAAGCGCGACCGCATCCATGGCGTCAGCGAAAGCATTGTCGAGCTTTGTGCGATCTTCCGGCGCCGCGGCGCTGTAGCGATAAGACAGCGCGTTGATTAGGGCGCGTTCTTTTTCACTCGCCTTGTCGCGAACAGCAAACGCTTTTTCATACGCCGCATAGGCCGGCGCGTTAGCGTCTTCTCCCATGGGCGCATTGATATTGGGTCCGAGAGCGAAAGCTTCTCCCCAGAAACACATGGCGCAAGACGGATCAATTTCCTGCGCCTGCTTGAAGGCCTTCACCGCCTGACCATGATTGAACCCATAGACATACGCCAGGCCCTGATTAAACCAGTCCTGCGCTTCGCGGCTATCAGTGGAGATCGAATAGCTGATGTCTCCCAGCGCGGGCGTCAGAGCGCCAGTCGCATTGGCGGCTGCGGGTTGTTCAGCGGCATAGGCGCGGGCGGCCGAAACGAAAAACTGGCGTCTTTTTGCAAGCGCGTCCGGGTTGTCGCCGCAAAGCGTGCGCGCCATTAACAATGGATGCAGGAACGGGGCTGCTTCATCTTCTACAGCCGGCAGCGTCGAGACGCTGAACCCGGCAAGAGCAATGGCGCCGGTTGCGGCGCTTAATAATAATTTCGGTTTCATATCTCTCTCCCAAAGAAACTGAAAATTTGACTTGATACAGTAGATTTTGAAACGTCTATCGCGGCTCAAAAAGCGAACCGCCACTAACTAAGGTTAGGGCGTTGCAGGCTTTCAAGCGCCTCGCGCACAAGCGCATGTTGGCGTCTTGAATCGCCCATCGACGCAAACTGTGCTTTACAGGCATTATGGTGCGTGAATCAGTCGGCAATGTCCATGAATACTCGGTTGCGGAACTTTCCGGCGCGGTAAAACGGGCGATTGAGGAAAATTTCGGCCTCGTTCGGGTCCGCGGCGAGCTTGGCCGGGTGACGCGCGCAGCCTCGGGCCATGTTTATCTTGACCTGAAAGACGACCGGGCCGTGATCTCCGGAGTGATGTGGAAAGGCATGGCGCAACGCCTCTCCATTAATCCTGAACAGGGGATGGAGGTTGTCGCCACGGGCCGAATGTCGACCTTCCCCGGTCAGTCGCGATACCAGTTGATCATCGATGCGCTGGAGCCTGCCGGCGTCGGCGCGCTGATGGCGCTTTTTGAGGAGCGCAAAAAGAAACTTGCGGCCGAAGGGCTGTTCGCGGCGGAGCGAAAAAAACCGCTGCCGTTTTTGCCCGATGTCATCGGCGTTGTGACCTCGCCTTCGGGTGCGGTCATTCGCGATATCCTTCACCGCCTGCGCGAGCGGTTTCCCCGCCATGTGATTGTCTGGCCGACGCTGGTGCAGGGGCGGGGCGCGGAGGAAAAAATCGCCGCCGCCATCAACGGATTTAATGCGATTGCGTTCGGCGGCGATGTTCCGCGTCCGGATGTTCTGATTGTCGCCCGGGGCGGGGGCTCTCTCGAAGACCTCTGGTGCTTCAACGAGGAAGTCGTTGCACGCGCCGCCGCGGCAAGCGAGATCCCGCTGATTTCCGCTGTCGGCCACGAAACCGATACGACGCTGATCGATTATGTCGCCGACCGCCGCGCGCCAACTCCGACCGCGGCGGCTGAGATGGCGGTCCCGGTTCGCAGCGAGCTTTTGAGCGAGCTTCTGAACAAGGAGCGCCGGGTCGTCGGCGCCGGCGCGCGGCTGATCGAAACCCGTCGCAACGCCCTGCGGTCTGCGGAGCGGGGGCTTGGTCGGCCGGAAGATGTGCTCGGCGCGGCGGCGCAACGGCTTGATCGGCAGGCGGATCAGTTGCGCGCCGCTCTGCGCGCCCGCGCCGATTTTGCGCGCAATGCGCTCAGTGAAAAATCCGGACGGCTGTCTCATCGAATGCTCGCGGCGATGGCGACGCGAAAGGGGCGCGACCTGACGGCGCTCTCGGAACGGCTGGCGCCCACCGCTACGCGATTGGCGCTTGCCCGGCAGGAAAGGCTCAACGGCCTTGCCCGCTTGCTGGAAAGCTTTTCGTTCCAGAACGTGCTTGAACGCGGATTTGCTCTCGTCCGGGACAGGGAAGGCAAGTTGATCCGCCGCGCTGAGGCGGCGCCGCCTGACGGCGCGGGGGAAGTCCAGTTTGTTGACGGGAAGCGAGCGGTCTCGTTCGGAAGAACGCCGGCGAAACCGGCCTCCAAAGCGGCCAAGGCAACGCCAGCGGGCAAACCCGCGAAAGCGACACAGCAAAGGCTGTTTGATTGACCTGAATGATCGGTGAGCGAGGCGCATTTGCTTTGGCCTGCCCATAGGGGGTGAAGACCGTGCAAAACGAATGTGTGTTGCCTCAAGCGCGCTGCCCGGCATAGGGTCCCACCCATGATCACAACGCCGCTCATCGTCATTGCGCTTGCGCTTGTCGCATACGGAATATTTTCCGAACGATTGTCGATGTCCGTGATATCCGCGCCGATGATTTTCATGTTGGCGGGATTTCTGGCCGGGCCCGGCGGATTTGGATTTTTTGATCTGTCGATCGAAAGCGAAGTCCTGAAGGGGTTCGGCGAGTTGACGCTCGGCTTTATCCTTTTTGCTGATGCGGCGGCGACCAATAATCGGCGGCTTGCCAGTGATTACACATTGCCGCGGCGCATGCTTATTATTGGCTTGCCGTTGACCATGGCGCTTGGCGCGGGGCTCGCCTTTGTATTGTTTCCCGAATTGAGCTGGATGGAAGCGGCGCTGATCGCGGCGATCCTGGCGCCGACGGATGCGGCGCTGGGGCTGGCGGTGATACACAGCAAGGCCGTTCCTGAGCGGATCCGTCAGACCATTCTCGTTGAATCGGGACTGAATGACGGGCTCGCTCTGCCGGCCGTGCTTTTCTTTGCAGCGCTCGCTTTTGCGGCGGAAAGCCATGGCGCCGCAGGGCAGGGCGCCGCCTACTGGATCAGTTTCACCGCCCGGCAGATCGCCATCGGCGCCGGGGTTGGCATTGTTCTTGGCGGTATTTTTGGCAAGATCATTCATGATGCGGACAGGCGCGGGCTGGTCGCCCACAGCTTCCGTAATCTTCTGTGCGTTGGCGTGGCGATATTGGTGCTTCTCGGCGCTGAGCTTGCGGGCGGGAACGGTTTCATCGCCGCTTTTGTCGGCGGGCTGGTCTTTGGCAGTTTCTGCAAAAGGCGCGCGGACTCCCTTGTCGGATTTGTCGAGGAGGAGGGGCAACTCTTCGCCCTCATCATTTTCTTTTTTTTCGGCGCGGTGCTGCTGCCGGACGCCACGGAGCATTTCACGGTCTTCTGCTTTGCTTATGCGATCCTCAGCCTGACGATCATTCGCATGGGGCCGATTGCGCTGTCTCTTGTCGGGTCCGGCGTGAAGGCGCCGACAATGGCGTTTCTCGGCTGGTTCGGCCCGCGCGGCCTCGCCTCGATCCTGTTTCTCTTTATTGCCGTTGAGCATGACGAGATGACCGCGCTCAGCCAGATCGAAGCCATTGTCTACATTACGGTCGCGCTCAGTATTATTCTCCACGGCGTGACCGCGAGCCCGTTTTCGCGGTGGTTCGGGAACAGCACAGCAGGCAAGGCGGACGGGTAAGCCGGGCCGCGGCCATTTGCGCCAAATTCGTCCCTTGCAAGCCTTTATCGCCTTTGATATTTTCGCGTTGTCCGACAATCGGATAATATGTTGAAAACCCAAACAACCAATTGAAAATAAAGACATAAAGAGGAAACGCCCCATGCGCTCCAACAGCCATGCTTTCATGAAATTCGACCTCGATCCGATGATTGAGGAAATGCGCGACATGGTCGCCAGGTGGGCGTCGGAGCGCCTCGCCCCGCGCGCTGCGGAAATCGATGAGAGCAACGAATTCCCGCGCGACCTGTGGCCGGAACTGGGCGAGCTTGGCCTGCTCGGCATCACCGCGGACGAAGAATATGGCGGCGCCGGGCTTGGCTATGTCGCCCATTGCGTGGTGATGGAAGAGATATCCCGGGCGTCCGGCGCGGTGGGGCTTTCCTATGGCGCGCATTCCAATCTCTGCGTCAACCAGCTCAAGATTAATGCGTCCAAAGAGCAAAAAGAGAAGTATCTGCCGAAACTGGTGTCCGGCGAACATCTCGGCGCGCTCGCCATGTCCGAACCCGGATCGGGTTCCGATGTCGTCAGCATGAAGACGAGAGCTGATAAAAAAGGCGACCGCTATATTCTCAACGGCAACAAAATGTGGATCACCAACGGCCCCGGCGCCGACACGCTGGTCGTCTACGCCAAGACCGAGCCGGAGGCCGGCCCGCGCGGCATCACTGCTTTCATCATCGAGAAGGACTTTAAAGGGTTTTCGACCGCACAGAAGCTTGACAAGCTCGGCATGCGCGGCTCGGACACCTGCGAGTTGGTGTTTGAAGACTGCGAAGTGCCGGAAGAGAATATTCTCGGCGAAGTCAATAATGGCGTGCGCGTGCTGATGTCGGGGCTTGATTACGAGCGCGCTGTGCTGGCCGCCGGGTCGCTTGGCATTATGCAGGCCTGTCTTGATGTCGTTATTCCGTATGTCCACGACCGCCATCAATTCGGCAAGCCGATCGGCACGTTCCAACTTGTTCAGGGCAAGCTGGCCGATATGTATGTGACGACGAATGCGGCGAAGTCCTATGTCTATCAGGTGGCGAAGGCGTGCGACCGCGGGGAGACGACGCGGCAGGACGCGGCGGGCTGCATTCTTTTTGCGGCGGAAAAGGCGACGCAGGTCGCGCTTGATGCGATCCAGTTGCTCGGCGGCAATGGCTATATCAACGAATATCCCACCGGCCGGCTGCTGCGCGACGCTAAGCTTTATGAAATCGGCGCCGGCACGTCTGAAATCCGGCGTATGCTGATTGGCCGCGAACTTTTCGAAAAGACAGCGTAAGCCATGGACGGCGAATTCAAACCGGTCGTCAAGGAACCGGCTTACCTGAAGGTTTGCCGCGCGATCGAGGAAAAAATCACCGATGGCGGGCTCGCCGCCGGCGCCAGCCTGCCCACGGAAACCGAGCTTTGCGAACAATTCGGCGTGACGCGCTCGACTGTGCGCGAAGGATTGCGATTGCTTGAACAAACGGGACTTGTCATGCGCGGACCGGCGAAGCGCCTCTTTGTTTCGCGCCCCAAGCTTGATGATGTGGCGGCGGCGACAAGCCGTTCGCTTTCGCTCTCCGGCGCAACGTTCCGCGAAGTCTGGGAAGCGCTGATGGCGATTTATCCGGCCATGGCGCGCCTCGCGGCCGGTCGCCTGCAGGGCGGCAATATCGAGGCGCTGCAGACCATTCGCGAGGACCTTATGGCCCTTGACGATCAGGACACGGACGGCGTTGTCGATCATGCGGTGGCGTTTTTCCAGGAAATGGCGAACGGCCTCGACAATCGCGTGGCGCTCGCCATGCTGCAGTCGGTCAATTTGATGATCGACAAAAGTCTGCGGCGCATGATCGAGTTGGCGCCAAACGCGAAACTGCGTATCGCCGAAGCGCAAAGGCGCATTATTGAGGCCATCGAAGCGCGCAATCCGGATGAGACGGAGAAATGGCTTTCGCGTCACATTGCGGATTTGCGCCGCGGCTACGAAGTTGCCGGCCTCGATATGGAAGCGCCAGTGCTCTAATTTCGCTATCATGCCTCAGAGCATAAGGCCGAATGGCGATATGCGGATAAGTTTGCACCGAATGCGGGTTTGAGCGAAAATTTTACGGTTATTGGGGCGCCCGCTTCAGCGCATTCGCGCATTTGGGGTGATGTTTTTGATGATAAAAAATCGCTTCAATCAGCGCTCAGCCGCGCCGTCGTCAGCGCATGAACATTGACCTTCGCCTTTAGTTTCGCCGCCATCAGATAGATCCCGCCGATCTTGCGGTGGATGAACATGGCGGCGGCGGGCGGCAGGTGATGGAACCCGCTGGTGCGCAGCTTAACGCCCTCATCGCGAAGACGCGCCGAGACGTCGCTGTCGGCAAAGTCGAACGGTCGATCTTCGCGCATGGGCTCCATGGCGGTGATGAAGACGTCGCGCATCATCTGTTCGTGTTCGGCGGACATGTCCCGCGGCGCCAACCCCATAGAAACGACGGCTTCTTTAATGGCGGACCAGTCTTCTCTGATGCCCGCATCGATAAGCTTTCTGTATCCTGATGATAACGATTCCGGCAAGTCACGCGTTGCGCCAAAATCAAGCAGCACGATTTTTCCTGTTTTCTTGTCGATGCGATAATTTGCAAAATTCGGATCGGTCTGAACCATCTTGAACTCAAAGAGCTCACGCAAGAGAAGGCCCATTAGCTTTTCAATGATGTCGTTGCGTCGTTCCTGCGGCGCGTCGGCGGCGCTTTCGATAGCTTTGCCTGGCGCATAGGACATGGCGAGAATGTCCCGCGTGGTCAGGTCGTCATGAACCTCTGGAATTGCAAATGCGGCGTCGTCTGCGAGAAATGTCCGGAACTGATTGAGCCTTTCGGCTTCGCGTATGTAATCGGCTTCCTGGTGCAGCTGGGTTTTCGCCTCTTCCAGCAACAGGCTGATATCAACTCCTTCGGGCGTCAGGCCGGAGAGGCGCAACAGGCTCGCGGCGTTATCGACATCGCTGTCGATGCTCTGGCGCACGCCGGGATATTGGATTTTAATTGCGAGATCGCGGCCGTCAGCGGTGCGGGCGCGATGAACCTGGCCGATAGAGGCGGCGGCGATCGGTTTCACGTCAAAATTTTCAAACCGGGTCAGCCAGTCGCGGCCCCAATTCTCGTTGAGGACGCGTTTCAACTGCGCCGGCGGCATCGCATGGGCGGCGTCCCGCAGTTTGCTCAAAATCTCCGCCAGCTCCGGCGGCACAAAATCGCCGCCGTCCATGGAAATGAGCTGACCGACTTTCATCGCTGCGCCGCGCAGCTGGGAGAGTTGATCGGCGACTTTGGATGCATTTTTCGGCGTGAGCAAAAGCTCGTTCAGCTTGGGGCGCTCGCCTTTTGCCAGCCGGGCGGCGCCGTCAGCGAGCATATTGCCGGCGACGCTCGCGCCAAGACCGCCGAACCTGGCAAGGCGTGAAATACGGCGGCTGGGCACGGCCCGTCCTTCGGTTTGAGATTTGCTCATCTAATGCAGTTCCTGAGGTCTTTAGTTTATTATACGGCCCAGGCTTCGACGGCGATCACATGCGAAGGAAACGCCGCTTCAGGATTGCAGCCCGCCCATGAGCGCGTATTTGACATTCAGGTAGTCGTCGACGCCGTAATGGGAGCCTTCTCGCCCGAAGCCCGAATGCTTAACGCCGCCAAAGGGCGCGACAGGCGTTGAGATGATGCCTTCATTGACGCCGACCATGCCATATTCCAAAGCTTCCATAACGCGCCATGCGCGGCCAAGGTCTCGCGAATAAAAATAGGCGGCAAGGCCGTATTCAGTGTCATTAGCGAGACGGATAACATCATCTTCCGTTTTAAATTTGAAGACCGGCGCCACCGGGCCAAAAGTTTCTTCACGGAATATTTTCATATCAGGCGAGGCGTCCGCGAGGACGGTGGGCTGAAAGAACAGCCCGCCTTTGTCATGTCTGGCGCCGCCGGCGAGAATGCGCCCGCCATGCTCGCGCCCATCGGCGATATGTTCTTCGACTTTGGCAACGCCGGCTTCATCGATCATCGGGCCGATATCGGTTCCCGAAACTTTTCCATCGCCGACAGTCATGTCCGCAACCCTGGCGGCTAGCTTTTCTGTAAAGGCGTCATAGACGCCGTCCTGTACGAAGACCCGATTGGCGCAGACGCAGGTCTGGCCGCCATTGCGGAATTTCGCCTTGATGCAGCCATCGACGGCAGCGTCGATATCGGCGTCGTCAAAGACGATGAAGGGCGCGTTGCCGCCAAGCTCCATGGAAATGCGTTTGAGGTTCGCCGCCGCTTTGCCGGCCAGCGTTTTGCCGACTTCGGTCGAGCCGGTGAAGGTAATCTTCGCGACCTTGTGGTTTTCGCAAAGCTCGTTTGCGATCTCGGACGCCGACCCGGTGAGGATGTTGACGACGCCCTTCGGTGCGCCGGCCTCGGCTGCAAGATCGCCATAGACAAGCCCGGAAAAGGGCGTCGCGCTCGCCGGTTTCATGACAAAAGTGCAGCCGACCGCGAGACCCGCCGCCATTTTCCGCGCGAGCATGGAAGAGGGGAAGTTCCATGGCGTAATGGCGCCGACGACCCCTACGGGCTCTTTCGTCACAACAATGCGTTTATCGGCCCAGGGGGACGGGATCGTATCGCCATAGACGCGGTGCGCTTCTTCTGCGAACCATTTGAAGAAGCCTGCGCTATAAACGATTTCGCCCTCCGCTTCGGCGAGCGGTTTGCCCATTTCCTCCGTAAGCATCGCCCCCAGCGCCTGTTTGTTGTCCATGAGCGCTTCGTAAATCCGATAAAGCACGGCGCTTCGCGTGTCGGCGGTCTCGGCGCGCCAGGCGGGGAACGCCGCCGCTGCAGCGTCAATGGCGCGCGCTGTCTCGGCGCGGCCGGCTTTCGGGACAGCCCCGATACCCTCGCCAGTCGCAGGATTTGTGACCTCGATGGTCTCGCCGCTGTCCGCATCCGCCCATTCGCCGTTAATGAAGAGCTGCTGGCGTTTTTTCATGGCGACATCCTTTTCCGTGCTGACTTTTTCGCGATGGCGGCCTTGCCGTCTGCGGCAAGCGGGGTTAGGCGGCCTGTCATAACACAATAAAAAGGGCTCGGGTTCGCTTGTCATGCGCGCGCTGTTCGAAAAAGAGAAATGGGTAAAAGCCGCGCCGGGGGTGATGATGGCGTTCACCATCGCCGCGGCCTCGCAATTTCTTTCAGAACACTATGGCGCGCCAACCATGTTGTTTGCCCTGCTGATCGGCATCGCCTTCCATTTTTTAAGCGAAGATGAGCGATTTCAGTCTGGCGTCGAGCTTGCCTCGTCAACACTGCTCAAAATTGGCGTTGCGCTTCTGGGCGTTCGCGTCACCATCGGACAAATTACGGCGCTGGGCTTAAAACCGCTTGTCATGATTCCATTGCTCATTGTTCTGACGATCTTGAGCGGATTGGCGTTTGCAAAACTGTTTTCCAAATCTCGCCGCTTCGGGCTTGTCACCGGCGGCGCTGTCGCCATCTGCGGCGCCTCGGCGGCGCTCGCTCTTTCGTCCGTCATGCCGAAATCGGATGAAATGCGCAGGGATACGATTTTCACGGTGATTGCGGTCACCACCCTGTCGACCATTGCGATGATTGTTTATCCGATCATCTTTACAGCGCTTGGTCTGTCGGACGCCGAGATCGGCCTTTTGATTGGCGCCACCATCCACGATGTGGCGCAAGTTGTGGGTGCTGGCTACGCCGTTTCAGGAGAGGCGGGGGATATTGCAACCTACGTCAAGATGCTGCGCGTTGCGTTCCTGCCGATTGCGGTCATTGTGTTCGCTCTTTTGTTCAGACGCGAACGCAGCGGCGACGGACGTTTCGCTGTCCCTTGGTTCGCGCTCGCCTTCGCCGCTATTCTTGCGGCGAACAGCATTGGCGCAATCCCGCAAGCGGCGCAGAGCGCCATGGATGTCACGTCAAGATGGCTTCTCGTGGCTGCAATAGCGGCTTTAGGGATAAAAACCTCGCTGAAAGCCATGGCCGATCTTGGCCCTCGCCATGTGGCGCTTGTCGCCGCTGAGACCGTATTTCTTTGTGCGGCGGCGATTTTGGCACTACAGCTGCTTTAGACACACCGCGCCGTGATCAGCGTTGATGAAACGTCAGTTGGCGGTTGGCGCGGGGCCCATTAAGTATTGATCGTCAACAATCAGGGAGACAGAGCGTTATGAGTTCCACCGTAAGACAGATTGCCTTCGGCGCCGTCACAGCGCTTTTCGTCTCACCGGCGCTGGCCCAGGAAGCCCCAACATCCGCGCCGATCAGCGCTGAGGAATTGGCGAACCTTGTCGGCGATGTGCCGCCGCCCACAAAAGCGGCGCTTGTTCTGCCTTTATCCGCGCTCGAAGTTCCGGAAGTCGCCGCGTCTGTTTCGCCGATCGTGATCGATCCGGAAAGCGGCGTCGCCATCGAAGGCTACGATCCGGTTGGCTATTTCACTGAAGAAAGAGCCATGAAAGGCACGCCCGAATTTGCGGCGCAATATCGCGGCGCCACCTTCCATTTTGCATCTGCTGAAAACCAGGCGATGTTTCTTGAAGATCCTGAACGCTACGCCCCCGCTTATGGCGGCTATTGCACCGAAACCCTGGCCGCAGGCGCATTGACGCCGGCCGATCCGATCCATTGGACAATCCATGGCGACCGGCTGTTCCTGACCCGATCCGCCGCCTCGACAAAGGCTTTTCGCACCGAGTCAGCGCTGACGGCGGAAGCAGCGCAGCGCAATTATGAACTCTCTCCGCTGGCGAGCAGCGATACCTATAATTTCCGAGCAAATAATTAGTCTTTGTCTTTCTCAAAGGCGTCAAGGCGGCGTTTCAAACGTCGCCCGCGACGCCATATTGCAAATGAAACAGCGCCCACAACCAGCGCCGAGACGCCGTATGCCGGCCAGACAAAAGCGGCGTAACCGCCCATTGCAAAAAATTCCGTCACGGAAACTCTGAAACCTTTCAAGACAGGACCTGAAACCTCCTAGCACTAGCTGCGGCCCCGTCAAAATCGCGCAGTGTTTTCAATCGCCAAACAGGCTATCACTCTTCCTGCTCAGGACTTTCGGCAGGTTAGGCGCTCGTGCTCGCGGAAATCGGAAATTTTACTCTTATTCTTGCTTTTCTTGTGGCGCTCTATCAGAGCGCTATTCCGCTCGCAGGAGCATTGAAAAGCGATGCGGCTTTGACAGCGACGGGCCGTCCGGCTGCGCTTGCGCAAGGAGCGCTCATTGTTCTTGCCTTCGTTTGCTTGACGATCCTGCATGCGACATCGGATTTTTCGGTCGCCAATGTGGTTCAGAATTCGCACTCGGCAAAACCGTTTATCTATAAATTGACAGGCGTCTGGGGCAATCACGAGGGCTCCATGCTGCTTTGGGTGTTGATCCTGGCCGCGTTCGGCGCGGCTGTGGCGGTCCGCAGGATCAATCAGCTCTCCACCCTGACGCTCGCAGTGCAAGGTATGGTCGCCGCCGCTTTTCTGGCGTTTATCCTGTTTACATCGAACCCTTTTGCGCGGGTGTTGCCTGCGCCCGCCGACGGAATGGACCTCAATCCTTTGTTGCAGGATCCGGGGCTCATTATTCATCCGCCGTTTCTTTATCTCGGCTATGTCGGATTTTCGATCACTTTCGCCTACGCCGTCGCAGGGTTGATCCGTGGACGCATCGACAGGGAATGGGCGCGCGCTGTTCACCCCTTTGCGCTGGCCGCCTGGGTGTTTTTGACAATCGGCATCGCGCTTGGCTCATGGTGGGCTTACTACGAACTTGGCTGGGGCGGTTTCTGGGCCTGGGACCCGGTTGAGAATGCGAGCTTTATGCCCTGGCTTGCGGGCACGGCGTTCATCCATTCGGTGCGTGTCGTTGAAAAACGCGGCGTGCTCAAAGTCTGGACAGTGCTGCTGGCGATCCTCGCTTTCTCACTCAGCCTGGTCGGCACATTTCTGGTGCGTTCCGGCATTCTGACATCGGTTCACGCGTTCGCCGTTGATCCTGAACGCGGGGTCTTTATTCTCGCCATTCTTGCAGCAGTGGTCGGCGGGTCGCTGACGTTGTTTGCATTGCGCGCCAACACGCTGGAAGGCGAGGGCGCGTTTCGACCTGTGAGCCGCGAGGGCGCGTTGTTGTTCAACAACGTCCTTCTTGTCGCGGCGTGCGTGACCGTTTTTATCGGCACATTCTATCCGCTCTTCATCGATATTGTATCCGGTGAACGTCTTTCTGTCGGCGCGCCGTACTTTAACGCCGTTTTTGCTCCGTTCACTGTCTTGTTGCTATTGGCGATGGCGCCGGGCGCAATGCTGGCCTGGAAAAAAGGCGACCTCAACGCCGCGCTGCGCCAGGCCGCGCCGGCGGCGGGCGTCGGCGTTGTGCTTTTGCTTGTCGCTTTGTCTGTGACCTGGCCGAGAGCGGCCGCAGGCGCAATCGGCGCGGCGCTTGCCGCGTGGGCGGCGGGCGGCGCAGTCCTCGACATGGCGGCGCGCATCAAACTCTTTCGCGGCGGCGCATCGCAAAGCCTGTCGCGCCTCGCGGGTCTTCCGCGGTCCTATCTCGGCATGACCGTCGCGCATATCGGACTTGGCGTTGTTATCGTCGGCGTGATGGGCGCTGGCGTGTGGCGAACTGAAAGAGTTCAATTGATGTCGCTAAACGACGCTATTCCGGCCGGCGCCTATGAGGCGCGGCTTATCGCGGTAGAAGACGTTCAGGGGCCGAACTATGTTGCCCAGGCTGCGCGGTTTCAGATTGAAAAAAATGGCGTGCGAATACGTGAACTGACAGCTGAACGACGCTTTTATCCTGTGCGGGGGATGCAAACGACAGAAGCGGCCATCTGGACGACATTGCGCGGCGATCTTTACGTGACCCTGGGCGAACAGGCCGATGCGCAGGGCTGGGCCGTGCGCGCTTTCTATAATCCTTTTGCGGTGTGGATGTGGATTGGCGCCGGACTGCTCGGACTTGGCGGGATCATCGCGGCGGCGCCTAATCCTGCGCGACGGGCGGTCGGTGCGCCTGCGCCGTCGCGCGCGCCGGAGGCTGCTGCGTCATGAACCGGTTCATTCTGTTTCTGCCGCTTATCGTTTTTGTGTTTATCGCCTCCTATTTTGCGCTTGGCCTAAGGAATGACCCGTCGCGCATCCCGTCTGTGTTGATTGACAAACCCCTGCCGGATTTTGAATTGCCGGCGATTGAAGGACGCAACGGCGGTCTTGCTGACGATGACGTAATCGGGCGGGTCGCGCTTGTTAATGTCTTTGCCAGCTGGTGCATTCCATGCGCGATTGAACACCCCGTTCTGATGCGGATCGCGGAAGAGGAAGACAATCTCCTGATTGCCGGGATTAACTGGAAAGAAAAGCCCGGTGACGGCGGCGCCTGGCTTGAGCGTTTGGGAGACCCTTACGACTTTATCGGCGATGACGCTGACGGCCGCGTCGCTATTGATTTTGGCGTTACCGGCGCGCCAGAGACCTTTGTTGTCGATCATAAAGGACGTATACGATATAAGCATGTCGGGCCGATCACGGAACAGTTCTGGAAAGAGGATATCAAGCCTATTGTCGACCAGCTTCAGGCGGAGGCTGGGTGATGAATGGTTCTTCTTTCCGTTCTTCGCGTTGGAAGCCGGGATCGATAGCGGCATATTCTACAGTTGCAGCTCTGGGCTCAGCCTTTCGCCGGGGAGAGCGGGTGTTGGTGTCCATTGCGCTCCTGCTCTCTTTCTGTTTTGCGGCGACGTGCCTGTCTTCCGCCCGTGCCGCCGAGCCGGATGAAATACTTGACGATCCTGTGCTGGAGGCGCGGGCGGTGGAGATAAGTCGAAACCTGCGCTGTGTTGTCTGCCAGAGCCAGTCGATTGATGATTCCAACGCTCCATTGGCGAAAGATATGCGTCTCATTGTTCGCGAACGTCTGGTCGCCGGAGATACTGACGAGGAAATCTATGCATATCTTGTTGATCGGTATGGCAACTATGTTCTGTTGAAGCCGCCGGTGCAAAGGAACACGTTTATTTTGTGGGCGGCGCCGTTTTTCTTTCTTGTCGCGTTTGGGCTTGGCGTGGGCGTCTATCTCATTCGAATGAGCAAGACGGCGGGCGATGATCTGGAGCCTGAAGACATAGATTCCCTGTCGTGAGTATTTTCATTCTATTCGCCGGACTTTTGTCGCTTGCGACGATTGCATGCCTTGTGCGCCCGCTGTTAGAGCGCGATCGCGCGCGTGAGGCGGGCGTAATGCGCATGGCGGGAGTTGCGGCGGCCGGCCTTATCCCGCTTTCAGCGATCGTTATCTATCTGCAGATCGGCACGCCGGCAGGGTTTGATCCCGCCGAGGCAAGCGGGCCTCCCGCGGAAGACCCCGCCGCAGCCATTGCTGCGCTGCCGCCGGAAGAGCGCGCCGCCATGATCGACAATATGGTCGAGGGACTGGCTGCGCGGCTTGAAGAGAACCCTGAAGACCGCGAGGGCTGGCGCATGCTGGCCCGGTCATACGCCGCTCTTGGCCGTTATGAAGACAGCGCACAGGCCTGGCGAGAGGCGCTTGCGCTTTCCGGCGGAGAGGTTGCTGACTGGCGAGGGCTTGCGCTCGCGCTGATGGAGGGCGGGAACGCGCAGACCGTGGCGCCGGCTGTCAAGGAAGCGCTGGAAGAGGTTCTTCTTCAGGCGCCGGACGACGCTATGGCGCTATATTTCCTGGGTTTTGCCGCCCGTGCTGAAGGCGATGAGCCCCGAGCCCGCGAACTCTGGGCGCGGCTGCGCAAACAGGTTCCCAATGATGCGCCGCTTGCCGATCAGTTGGACGGATTGTTAGGCGCCGGAGACAGCGCTCCAGAAGAATAGAATTTTCGACTGATGATTGTTGAAAGAGCGCCCGTTATCGGAAATCAAAATTCTCAAAATCGACAGCGAAATGGTCGCGGATTTGCTTTTTCAAAGCGCGCTCACGCAGTAAATCGCGAATAAATGGCGCATGTCCTGCGCTTTTGTTGCGCAGTTCAAGTGCTGTCATTCTCGTTTCTTGCGGCAGTCCGGCGCTTTCAGACATGAACCTGAAATCTTCTTCGAGATTTTCTTGCCTCACAATGAAATCCGGCTTGTAAAAAATCCCATCGACGGTTGTGAAATCTGATAAGCACGGCATCGTTGAAAGCATCTGATCGAACTGTTCTCGATCCCAGACGGGCTCCGATAAAACGAACCCGCCATTCGCGGCTTTTCTAAACCAGCGGTGGGGTGAGAAATACATCGACACCGCACGTTCGACCGGGTGCCGCACAGACATGGCGATCCGATAATCATGAATGCGAGAGCCAAGGCGTTCGGCGTACTCTGCGAGGGTCATATGCTTTTTTGACGTAATGACGCCCTGTATTTCAAATCGGTCATATCCGTCACGATGACCTTTCAGCACTTTTCGATCATCGGAAAACGGCAGGAGGATAGACTGTATTGTGTTCCCCGCGGTTTTGGGCGGGTGCAGATACATCAGGTTGTACTTGGATAGCAGCATTTATGCTCAGACCGTTTTGACGACGATTAAAAATGTCCGGCAGATTGGGTTAACGATGTATTAACGAAAAACGCCAGGCACCGCTTTCAACGAATCAGCCTGATGAGAATGGCGCCGCGGCGCTATTCAACTGCCCGCGTCGCCGTCTTTCCAGCGGCCTTGCTCTTTTAGGGCATCGGCGACTTCTTTAGGCATGTAATTTTCGTCATGCTTGGCGAGCACGTTGTCGGCGACCAGATCGTTTGCGCCGATCAGTTTGCCTTGAACGACGACGCCCTGACCTTCGCGAAACAAATCTGGAAGCAGCCCCTTGTAAGAGACGCGAACCTCTGCGCCGCCGTCGGTGACGACGAATGTGATTTGCTCGCCGCTGGTCGGGCCCGTCGGGTGCTTAACGCTGCCGTCGAGAACAAGGCCGCCGAGACGAATAGGCCGCGTCGGCGCTTCCTCAAGGTCTGCGAGTTCGGAAGGCGTATAGAAATAGGTGATCGATTGACTAAGGGCTGTCAGCGTTAACGCAACAGCGCCTGCGGCGGCGATAAAGGCGCCGCCAAACATATACAGCCGTTCGCGCTTTTTCTGCTTCATGTTTCAACCAGGTTCGCCGGTTTAGCGTGATCTTCCGCTTCAAGCCGCGCTATTCTGCGCGCCGCCAGTTCATTGCGCATCGACGCCATCAGCATCGCAATATAAGCGCACATATAAGCGCCGATCATCAAAAATAAAGGCGTCAGCATCGCCGGGTGGATCGTCGGCCCGTCCGCGCGCAGGACGCTTGCCGGCTGATGCAGCGAATTCCACCAGTCGACGGAAAATTTTATGATCGGCACGTTCACAAAACCGACGATCGCAAGAATAGCCGCGAGCCTGGCGGCGCGCGTCTTGTCAGCCACAGCGCGCCATAGAGCCATATAGCCGAGATAGAGAAAGAACAGGATCAGGACAGAGGTGAGCCGCGCATCCCAGGCCCACCAGGCGCCCCACATGGGCTTGCCCCAGATTGATCCGGTAAAAAGCGCAAGGAAAGTGAATGCGGCCCCGATTGGCGCAGTTTCCTTCGCAGCGACATCGGCCAGCGGATGTTTCCAGATAAAACCCGCGGCCGAACTCGCCGCCATGGCTGAATAACAAAACAACGCCATCCAGGCGGCCGGCACATGCACATACATGATACGCACCGTATCGCCCTGTTGATAATCAGCAGGGGAATTAAGTAAGCCAAAATAAAGGCCGAATCCGGCGAAGACCAGCGCAGCGATGAACGCGAGCCTGAAGATGCGTTCGGCGACCGGCTCGAAGACAGCCGGATTAGCGTAAGCGTATATCGATTTCGAGAGAGTGTTGGCCATGTCAGTCAAGGTTGAAGCGGAGAGCTGCGGCGCTGGCAAGGGGGGAAACCGCCGCAGCAAACAGGCTGGCCGCCCCCAGGAGCATGAGGTTTGGGAGAAACTGGGCGTCTCCGGCGGCGCCCGCCGCCGCCGCGCCCGCGCCAAAGATCAGAAACGGCGCATAAAGCGGGCTCACTATAATTGCGATCAACAGTCCGGCGCGGGGCAGGCTGGCGGTCAACGCAGATGCGAAGGACCCGATCAGGGACAGGCCTGGCGTGCCGACGAGCAACGCCAGCATGAGCGGACCAAGGGCTGTCAGTTCGATATTCAGTAAGAAAGCCAGCAAAGGCGTCGCCGCAATCAAAAGAAGTCCGGTGGACAGCCAGTGCGCAAGAGCCTTGGCGACGGCGACACCGGCGAGGGCGCCATTCGTCTCCACAAGCATGTCGAGTGAGCCGTCCTCCTTATCGGGCCGATAAATCTGTTCAAGCGATATCTGCGTTGCGAGCAATCCGCCGGTCCACAAGACCGGCGCCGCGATCGCCGACATCAGTTTGAGATCCGGTCCGATCGCCAGCGCGAACAGAATTATGATCAGTGCAAAGAAAGACGCCGCCTGGAGAGCGCCGCCGTCGGCGCGAAAAGCAAGCGCGACGTCGCGCCGTATCAGCGCTAGAAACTGTGTCACGATGCGCGCATCTCCATCGTCTTCACATTCGGCGCGTCAACCGGGTCATGAGTTGCAATGACAGCTGCGCCGCCCTGTGCGCGATGATTTGCAATCAGGGCCTCAAACATCTGTGCAGACGGCGCGTCGAGCCCGGCGACAGGCTCGTCAATCAACCAGATCGGGCGTGCGCTGATCGCCAGTCGCGCAAGGCCGAGACGTCGAGCATAGCCGGTGGAAAGTTCGCCGGCGCGTCTCGACGAAAACGGCTCGAGCGCAAACGTCTTCCTTGCAAAGTCGATCCGCTCCGGCGCCGTACGGTAAAGCGCCGACCAGAAACGCATGTTTTCATCAACTGTCAGGGAAGCCTTGGATACGTTTTTAACGCCGCAAAAAGCGCAGGCCGTTTCTTGCGAAGCGCCTTCGACTTCAACGGTCCCGGCCGCAGGCGCCAACAGTCCGGCCAGCGCGCGAAGCAACGTCGTCTTGCCGGCGCCGTTAGGGCCGCGCAGAAGGATCGCTTCGCCGGGACCGAGCCGCAACGAAGCGCCAGCGACGATGCGCCGCCCGCCGCGATCAAGATCCAGACTGTCCGCGCTAAGCGTCACTGAAAAGGCCATGGGCTAGGACCATAAGGGCGCCCGTTTTCTTCGTCGACGGGCGCTGCTAGGCATGGGGCGAAACGCCGCCGGGCGGCAAAGGAGAAAGAGCCATGAAAACACGCGCCGCCATTGCTGTTGAACCGAACAAACCTTTGGTTATCGAAGAGGTTGATCTTGAGGGCCCAAGGGCGGGCGAGGTCCTGGTTGAAATTATGGCGACCGGGATCTGCCATACCGACGCCTATACGCTGGAGGGCAAGGATAGCGAGGGCATTTTTCCTTCAATTCTCGGTCATGAGGGAGCGGGAATCGTGCGCGAAGTCGGCGCCGGCGTGACAAGCGTTCAGCCTGGCGATCACGTTATTCCCTTGTATACGGCCGAATGCCGGCAGTGCAAAACCTGCCTGTCGCAGAAAAGCAATCTGTGTACGTCCGTCCGCGCAACGCAAGGCAAGGGCGTCATGCCCGATGGCACAAGCCGATTTTCCTGGAAAGGACAAACGCTCGCTCATTATATGGGCTGCTCGACGTTTTCGAATTTCACAGTGCTGTCGGAATTTTCCGTTGCAAAAATCCGTAAGGACGCGCCCTTCGATAAAGCCTGTTATATCGGCTGCGGCGTGACGACCGGCGTCGGCGCGGTGGTCTGGACTGCGGGCGTTGAAATGGGCGCTAACGTGGCGGTGTTCGGTCTCGGCGGCATTGGGCTTAACGTTATTCAAGGCGCTCAGATGGTCGGCGCTGATAAAATCATTGGCGTTGATATCAATCCTGCGCGAGAACAAATTGGCCGAGATTTCGGAATGACGGATTTTGTCAACGTAAATGAGGTTGGCGCGGATAATGTTGTCGACAAAGTCATCGACCTTACCGGCGGCGGGGCGGACTATTCTTTCGATTGCACCGGCAATACCGACGTTATGCGCCAGGCGCTTGAATGCTGTCACCGCGGCTGGGGCGAATCGATCATCATCGGCGTCGCCGAAGCCGGTAAGGAGATTTCAACCCGACCGTTTCAACTCGTCACAGGCCGCGTCTGGAAAGGCACAGCCTTTGGCGGCGCGCGCGGGCGCACCGATACGCCAAAAGTCGTCGATTGGTATATGGATCAGAAAATCCAGATCGATCCGCTGATCACCCATACGATGCCTCTTGAAGACATCAACAAGGCGTTCGAGTTGATGCATGCAGGGGAAAGCATTCGCTCAGTTGTAATATATTAGCATCGGAGTGCGAGGCCGATTTCTGTCAACCTTCGCATCAGAACATTCATAACCGCTCGGCAGCGTTAGCCAATGCGAAAGGCGGTGCGCGTTTTTGACTGTTCTTCCAATGCGATCGCGGTCTGTTTGCCGGATGGCGTCAGTTCGCCGTAATCATTAACCCAGCCGCGTTCGATCGCGCAGTCCATCGGCGACTTCCCCGATTGCGCATCCGTGAACAAAGCAGAAAATTTCAGCAGACTATCAGTGGTAACATGTGTCATGAACACCTCCTGTTATTAGCATGTTACGGTCTGCGTCAGCGTTTAGATTATAGCTTCGGCCAATTTGTTGCTCACCTGCGCGTGAACCTCGCGCCCGATCTGCTTGGGGTCGCTTGTTTGCTGGGAATTCGAGGAAAAAAACGTCGACACAAATGTAAAGATAGAGAGCGCGTGAGAGGTTGAGCATGCTCAAAACACCGATAATGTATTGAAAATAATCTGTCGGGTTGAAAGGTCCGGCGCGCGCTGGGCGTGACCGAAGACGATTGGGGGGACGTTCGTGGGATGCGCTTGGCTGAAGTCAGCAACCCGGGTTTCCGCTTTTGACGCGAACGACGATGCAAACAGTTTGAAAAGGAGAATCCAATGGCTCTATTCACACACGTGATGGTCGGGACAAATGATCTTGAAAAAGCCAAAGCATTTTACGATGCGGCGCTGGAGCCGCTCGGGATCAATAATCTCGGCACTTTCGGCGATTACGGCACTCTTCTCTATGGAACCAAGACGCCGGAGTTCTGGGTGACGCCGCCGGCGAACGGAAAAGAGGCGACATACGCCAATGGCGGCACAATCGGTTTCGTCGCGCCGTCGCGAGAAGCGGTTGACGCGTTTCATGCGGGCGGTCTCGCCAATGGCGGAACTTGTGAAGGCGAGCCCGGCCCGCGGGATATTTCTCCGACGGCTTATGCTGCGTATCTGCGAGATCCGGACGGAAACAAAATAACCGCCTATTGCATGAAGGCGGAATAGTGAAACGAATCTCCTGCTCGAAAACCTTCGGCGGCACGCAAGCTGTCTATGCCCACGACTCCGCGTCGACCAAAACGGAAATGAAATTTTCCGTCTTCACGCCGCCTGAAGACATTCATGGAAAAGGTCCGTATCCGACTTTGTTTTGGCTCTCTGGGCTCACCTGTACGGAACAGAACTTCATCATCAAGTCCGGCTTCCAGCGCTACGCCGCTGAATTGGGGCTGATGGTGATCGGGCCGGATACGTCGCCGCGAGGGGAGGGTGTTCCGGACGATCCTGAAGCGTCCTACGATTTCGGTCTCGGCGCGGGATTTTACTGCAATGCGACCGAGGAGCCATGGTCGCAGCACTATCAAATGTATGATTATGTTGCGAAGGAACTGCCGGCGTTGGTTCGGCAAGAGGCGCCATGCGATCCGGCGCGCACTGGAGTTTTCGGTCACTCCATGGGCGGGCACGGCGCGCTTACCGTGCATTTGAAGAACCCTGACATATTCAAAACCTGTTCAGCTTTCGCACCGATCGTGGCGCCGTCGCAAGTCCCGTGGGGGCGCAAAGCGTTCTCCAACTATCTGGGCGCCGATGAAGCCGGCTGGGCTGAGTATGACGCAACGGCGCTGGTTGCAAAACAGTCGTCAGGCGCTGATATTCTGATCGATCAGGGAACGGAAGATGAATGGCTGGCGGAGCAGTTAAAGCCGGAACTCTTCACCGAAGCGGCGAGAGGCGCTGGTCAAAACCTCACCCTGCGCATGCAGGACGGCTATGACCATTCCTTCTTCTTTGTCTCGACGTTTCTTGAAGACCATTTGCGCTGGCATAAAGAGCGGCTGTGAAGCCTTCGTTAGATTTCTGCTTTTTCCGGCAGAGCGTTTTGTCTAACACAGCTTTCGCCGGGAGAACGGGCTGAGGTGCGTTACAACCCGAACGGATCCATTGGTTCCAGTCCAAAGGATTTTGCGGGCGTGTCGAAGTCGCCGGTCAGGACTTCGTAATGCAGATGCACGATGCTTGAAGCGCCGCTCATGCCGATCGGCCCCAGAACATCGCCGCGTTTGACGCTTGCGCCTTCCTTTGCGGCGGCGCTAAAGCGGGCAAGATGAGCATATCGGGTATATACGCCATTGCCATGATCGATAACGAGCATGTTGCCGTAGTCGCTTCGCGTTACCGCTTCGACAATTACACCGTCGCCGCCCGCAAGCGCCTGACCGCCCATATCAGTGAAATAATCGACGCCCTTGTGCAATCGTCCATTGCGGTAACCGAAACCTGAAGAGAGGCACGATTTCGTCGCCGGCTTCAGCATGAGCGTCACGCCGTTGACGCTCGCCGTCTCATAGCTTTTGCCGATAGCCTCACCGGGGTCGCCGCCGCGGGGCGGATTGCTGATACGGGCAAGGCAGACGATGATTTCGCCGTTCATGGCCGCAGCCGGCAAAGCGGACGATCGGGGTTCTGACGCCTGGCTCGCTGGTTCTGTCGACACAAGGGGAGCCGCTTCGGAACCCTCACTCGGCGCAGGCGCAACATCTTCGGCAGGATCGGCGGGGCCTGCCGCTGCGCTCGCGTTATCAGTGACGCCCGTCTCCGCCGAACGGTTTTCAATCGTTTCCTTCAGTGTGCCGACAACATAATCGCTTGCCTCTGCTGCGGCCTCTGAAAACCGGCGTCCCCCATCCGATGCGGCGTCGTCTGCGAGTTCTTTTCCGCGTTCAGCGGCTTCTCCAAGGATCGGAACAAGCGCTGCGCGCGCGGCGCCTAGTCCAGAGTCGATTGATTCTTCAAACCACGGCCATGCGCCATTTTTTGCGCCGAGATACCAGCCGGCAGTCAGGAAAAATCCTGGTACGATCAAATGCAGTATTGCTGAACGAAAAAGCCGCCCAATCCAATTCATCACACACCCCGCCACAACTCTAGCGTGTAACAATATCACAAGGGCGGAGAACTGTCACTGTAACGACAAAGACACGCTAGCGCTGTTTGCGAAAATACTCTTCCAACAGCGCGATATAAGCGGCTCGGTCGCCCTGAACATAAGGCGCAATCTGCATCATCAAAGAATGAACACCGTCATTAATCAGGCGCCGGCCTGCTTTTTCAGGGGCCTGAAAAGCGGCAAATTGCAACCAGAACGTCATATGTGCGGCGAGGCGGGACGCCAGGGCCTCACGCTCCTTGGGGCTGAAATCAAGCATGCCCTCATCCTCAAGGGATTTCAGGACGGCGTCTGCGGTGTTTGTCTTCATCGCCAGCAGCCGCGAAAACCGTCCGCGAAGATCGGGGCATCGTTCGAGAATTGACGACATGGCGGCGTAAAAAAATCGAAAGTCATTGATCTCTTCAAAGACGATATAAACGAAAATCCAGTTGTCATCGATCGCAAGCGGACGATTGATCGGGGCGTTGAGGACCTGCCTGATTTCTTCCTCGAAATCATCGAACAGGGCTTCGATAATCGCTTCCTTGCCCTTGAAATGATAGTAAAGATTGCCCGGGCTGATATCGAGCACGCCTGCGATATCGACGGTTGAGACCTGCGCCTCGCCTTCTTCATTGAAGAGCTGCAGGGCGACCTGCAAAATACGGTCGCGGGTTTTGACTTTTTTCGGCTTGGCGGCCATCAATCCAGGCTATGTGATGTAAGCTGATGACATAATACCTGCACCACGCCCTCCGTTTATTCTCGCAAAAGCGAGAATCCAGTTTTGCAACCTGCCGGATCCCTGTTTTCGAGGGGATGAGCGGAGATACATATCCAGTCTAATTTTCACGAAGCGCTGCTTTTCTTTTTGGCAGAGCGTTTTGTTGTTGCTCTTTTTACAACTTTTTTCGTTGGCGCAGTCGCAAGCAATCGATCGAGTTTGTCTTCGATGGCGCCGAGACGCGCTTCGATAGCGTCGAGGCGCGCGTCATCGCCGGTTTCAACGCGCTGCAAGCGATCGCGCATTTGCTTGATGCGGTCCTCCATTGAAAAGGACGGCGCTTTGACTTTGCTGGCGAGTTTGCGGCCATGGGTTTCGACCGTGTCTTCGATCTCTTCTCCGCGTTCGACGAGATCTTCAAAAAGTTTGGTCGTCTCGCCGCTGACTTTTGCAAGGGATTCCTGCGCTTCGGAGAAAGCGCGGCCATAGGCGCCGATGCCGGCAAGCCAGATTTTTCGCGCCATGTCTCCGCCCGCCGGTGCGACGGCCTTTTGCTTCTTGCTCATGGGCTTCTCCCGAAAGTTTATAGAGCCGGCTGCGGGGTCAATACGACACTGCGATCAAACGCCGGCGCATCAAGAAACTCTGTCATCACTGGCAGCACTTCGCCCGCTCTGGACAGTAGAAAAAGATGCCCGCCGCCTTCAATGATATGCAGGCGCGACTGCGGGATCATGAATGACAGAATGCGCGCATTGGCCAGCGGCACGATCCGGTCGCGGTCGCCGGCGAGGATCAGCGTTTCATGGGGCAGGAACGGCAGGAAGGGCAGGGACGTCCAGCCGGCAAAAGCGCCGAGCTGTCCGAAATAGCCGCGCACGCTCGGCGGCTTCATATGTTCTGCAAACTGATGAGCGCCGTCCGGCTCATCGCCATAGAGGGTCTCAAAATGTTTGATCAAGAAATCCTGATCCGTATACCGCATAGGGTGCGCCATTTTGGAAATCGAGGCGATCTCGCCGGGCACCATGACGGAACCGGGCGACGTAGCGGCGAGTACAAGACGATTGACCCGGCGGCGATATTGGATCGCGAAAGCTTGCGCCATGGCGCCGCCCCAGGAGACGCCCATGACGTCAACCATGTCATACCCGTTTCGCTTGAGGATTGTTTTCGCCGCGCGCGCCGCCCACCAGTGACGGTAGGGCGCTTTTGGGTCCGGCGAACCGCCGACGCCCGGCATGTCAAAGGTAATGACATCGCGGTCGCGCAGCATATCGCCAAGCGGCTGTGCAATCTCCAGATTAGCGCCGATGCCGTTAAAGAAAAGCAGCGGCGTTTTCGGCTCAAGCGCTTCGGACCGCCATAAGGCGGTGCGCAGTTTCTGCCGGCCGATCATTTCAAAACGAATTTCCGGCAGATGGTGTTTTGATTTACTCACAAAATTTCCTTACTGACTAACCAAATACATACTCGCCAGGGGCGGCATAGAGCGGTTGAAAGCTTTTGTTGCCCAGCGATTTCGGCGCAGACTTTTTGTCACCCGCGCGCTCGCCCAGCCACTCCGTCCAACGCGGCCACCAGGAATCCTGTATCGGCTCTGCGCCGCCGAGCCATTCATCAGCGTCCTCAGAGAGGTTTTTATTCGCAAAATACTGCGCCTTCGGATTGCCCGGCGGGTTCAAAAGCGCCTGAATGTGCCCGGAATTCGACAAAACGAATTCAACATCGCCGCCAAACAAATGAACATTGCGGTAACAGGCGCGCCATGGCGTGATATGATCGGTAACTGCGGCCACCATGAACATATCGTTCGTGACCTTTGTGAGATCAATCTTGTGGCCCATAAATTCAACGTTACCAGGCTCAGCGAAGCGTTTGTCAGAGAAAACGTCAAGATAATCGGAGTGAAGCTGCGCCGGCAGGTTTGTCGAATCATTATTCCAGTAGAGGATATCGAACGGCGGCGGATCGTCCCCCATCAGATAATTATTGACGACATAGTTCCAGATCAGATCGTTCGGGCGCAACCAGGCGAAAGACCGGGAGAGTTCATCACCGGCGAGAATGCCTTTTTTGCGGGAATGTTTGCGCGCTGCTTCAATGGCCGCGTCAGAGACAAACAGGCCGACTTCGCTGTCGTCCTTATGCGGATCGAGAACGCAGACCTGAAGGGTCACTGCTTCTATTCTGTTGTCTTTTCGCGCAGCAAGCTCGCTCAAAAAGGACGCCATTGTCGTACCGCCGGAGCAGGCCCCGGAGACATTGAGTTTTTTCGAGCGCGAGATTTTCAGAACCGCATCTGAGGCTTCGATCAAGGACTGAACATAGTTTTCCAGTCCCCAATGGGCGTGCTGCTTTTGCGGGTTACGCCAACTGACGGTGAAAACCTGAAACCCTTGTTTCAGAAGGTACTGTACGACGCTTTTGTCCGGGCAGAGATCGTTGGCGTAGAATTTATTGATCTGCGGCGGCACAACCAGAAGCGGGATCGAATAAACCTCATCGGTCATCGGCTTGTACTGAATGACTTCCAGCATCTCATTTTTGAAGACAACAGCGCCGGGCGTTGTCGCAAGGTTTTCGCCGACCTTGAACGGGCGTCCGTCAACCTGGCTTGGCATGCCCTTGTTATGACGGAGGTCATTATAGGCGTTCTGCAAGCCTTTGATGAGCGACTGGCCGCCGGTTTCATAAAGACGTTTGATCGCCGCCGGATTGCCGACAAAAGAGTTGGTCGGCGCCACGCTGTCGGCGATGAGGTTCAAGATGAAGTGCGCGCGCGCGCGGTCCGCTTCATCGACGCCGGATTCGTCAATCCACCCTTCAAGCCCTTTGCGCATGGCGAGCCACGATTGCATGCCGGCTTTGTAGACAGGGTTATAGTTCCACGTTGGATCTTTAAAGCGACGGTCTTTCTTGTCGGGCGCCAATTCCGATTTGCCCCGCGCAATATCGTACAGATCCTTGCCGTAGGATGCGAAGTGTTTGGCGAAGGGAACCGGCTGTCGCGCCGCATGTGCCATGACGACCCCTAGCGATTTCACCAATTCGCCGCCGCGCACGCCAATAATCGGGTTAAGCGCCGTCGGCGTTTCCGCCGCCTGTTCGCCAAGATTTTCCGTCTGCTTCGCCATAACTGCTCCCTGTGAGATTTTCTCGTTTGTTTTCGAGGGATTATGCGGGAATTTATACGCGCCGCAAACTATGTTGGGGTTAATTCAGCATCTAAAAATATTGCACCGCAAAAAAAGAGCGCTCCGGACGGAGCGCTCTTTGGTACGCAACAGAACGTACAATTCAATTTAGGCGGCTTTTTTCGTTGTGCGCTTGGCGGCCGGTTTCTTTGTCAGCGCAGTGACTTTTTTGTTCAGCGCAGCAATTTCAGCTTCCAGTTCTTCCACACGGCCCTGGCTGGTCGGCATTGGGAAGCGCGGCATGTATTTGCGAACGCGGTCAAAACCTTCGCCGTAAAATCCGTTGGTGCGCTCGCGAACGTTCTCGACGACATCCTGGGCTTGCCCTTCGACTTCTTCGCCTTTGGTGACGAGGGTGTCGAAAGTTGCGCGCGCTTTCTCGCCGAGCGGCTTAACGCGCTCAAATGCAGCGCCGTAAAGACCGATATATGCTAACCAGCCTTTGCGCAGGGCTTCGGTCGGTGTGATGACTTCTTCTTTCTTCGCCATGGGTAGGCTCCTTTCGTTTTCGGGTCTTTAGCGCGCCATCGCGCTATAGCTTTAACCTTGGCTTCAGACAGAAAATAAGAGATAGAATTAGAATGTTCGACCAAATTTTGCTGCGCTGCAAAAAATTCCCTAACCTGCTGGAGAATATGTGCTTTTCTTATTTTTTCTGGAAATGCCCGGAGCTTGTTCATGAATGAAGAGGCGAGCCGGAAAGAAAAGGCGAGAGCCTGGTTCGAAGATCTGCGCGATCAGCTGATTGCCGCATTTGAGGCCCTGGAGGATCAGGCTGGCGATCTCTACGAAGATCAACAGCCAGGACGGTTTGCGCGCAAACCCTGGGCGCGCGGGGACGGCGAGGAGGACCAGGGCGGCGGCGTTATGTCCATGCTCCATGGCCGCGTCTTTGAAAAGGCCGGCATTCACACCTCCACCGTCTATGGGGAGTTTTCCGAAGAATTCCGCAAACAAATTCCCGGCGCGGAAGAGGATCCGAGGTTCTGGGCGTCGGGGATTTCGCTGATCGCTCACCCGCGCAACCCGCATGCGCCGGCGGCGCATATGAACACGCGGATGATCGTGACGACAAAAAGCTGGTTCGGCGGCGGCGGCGACCTTAATCCGATGCATCCGGATTATCGCAACGACACCCATGAAGACACAATCGCCTTTCACAGCGCCATGGCGAAGGCGTGCAACGCCCATGACGCAACGTTCTTTCCGAAATTCAAACAATGGTGCGATGAGTATTTTCATCTTCCGCACCGGGATGAACCGCGCGGGGTTGGCGGCGTCTTCTATGACCGCCATGACACCGGCGACTGGGAAGCCGATCTTGCCTTTACCCAGGATGTCGGCAAGGCTTTTCTGGAGATTTATCCGAAACTAGTGGAAAAACGGATGGATCAATCATGGTCCGATGACGATCGTGAAAAGCAGCTTGTTCAACGCGGGCGTTATGCGGAGTTCAATCTGTTGTATGATCGCGGCACGACTTTCGGGCTCAAAACCGGCGGCAATGTGGAATCGATCCTGTCGTCTTTGCCGCCGGAGGCGAAATGGCCGTAAATATAGAGTTGATGATGCGGCGGACGCATTGACGAAGAAATCATGATATAGGCCGGCTATGACCGACTTCGAAACTCCCTTCATTCTGTCCATCGATCAGGGCACCACATCCAGCCGCGCCATCGTCTTTGACCGCGCCGGGCGTATCGTCGCGTCGGCGCAGGAAGAGTTTGCGCAACATTATCCGGCGGACGGCTGGGTCGAGCATGACCCGGAAGATATCTGGACGACAACATTGGCCACGGCCCGCGCGGCGTTCCAGGAAGCCGAAAAAGTGGGCTCTGTCGCAGCGATCGGCATCACCAATCAGCGCGAGACAACGCTTGTCTGGGATCGCGACACCGGCAAGGCGATCCATAACGCGATCGTGTGGCAGGATCGGCGCACGGCCCCTGTCTGCAAGACGCTGAGCGAAGCGGGGCAGGCGGATCATGTGACCGCGCGCACAGGACTGGTGCTTGATCCTTATTTTTCCGCAACGAAAGCGGCCTGGATTCTTGACAATGTGGACGGCGCCCGTGAACGCGCAGAGAAGGGCGAACTCTGCTTTGGCACCGTCGATGCGTTTCTGATCTGGCGTCTCACCGGCGGCAAAACCCACGCCACAGACGTCACCAACGCCAGCCGAACGAGCCTTTACAATATCCACGATAATCGCTGGGACGAGCCGCTCCTCGACATCTTCAGTGTTCCAGCGGCGATGTTGCCGGAAGTGCGCGACAGCGCCGGCGCTTTCGGCGATACGGAGGCGGAGATTTTTGGTCGGCCGCTCCCCATTGCAGGGGTCGCCGGCGACCAGCAGGCGGCGGCTTTCGGTCAGGCGTGTTTCGGGGTCGGCGATATAAAAAGCACCTACGGCACAGGATGTTTTGTTCTTGTGAACACTGGCGACAAGGCGGCCCGATCAGAAAACAAGCTACTCTCCACCATCGCCTGGCGGTTGAATGGCGAAACCACCTATGCGCTGGAGGGCTCGATCTTTATTGCCGGCGCCGCGGTCCAATGGTTGCGCGACGAGTTAGGCATCATCAAGGATGCTGCTGAAACTGCGGCGCTCGCGGAAAGCATTGAAACCAATAACGGCGTTTATCTGGTGCCGGCCTTCGCCGGGCTTGGTGCGCCGCACTGGGCGCCGGATGCGCGCGGCGCCGTATACGGCATAACCCGAGGAGCGGGACGGGCCGAGTTTGCACGCGCCGCACTGGAGTCGGTCGTCTACCAGACCGCCGATCTGATGACTGCTGTCGCCGCCGACGGCGCCGCCGTCAAAACCCTGCGGGTTGACGGCGGCATGGTCGCTAATGACTGGCTGATGCAATTCCTCGCCGATGTTCTGGATCTCGATGTTGAGCGGCCGAAGGTCATGGAAACGACGGCGCAGGGTGCTGCGTTTCTCGCCGGTCTTCACGCCGGCGTTTATCAGGATCTCGATGAGATCGCATTGCTGCGCCGGCTGGATGCGCGGTTTCAACCGGCCATGGCGCCGGAAGAACGAAACGCATTGTGCGCCGGTTGGAAAACTGCGCTTGATCGCACATTGCGCTAGTTCTCTCTTTTTGAATTTGAAGGATATCACGTTTTGACAGGTCAAAAGCGCGTACTTGGATTTATCGGCGGTTCTGGAGTGTATAATGCCGACGCTATACAGAATGCGGAACGTATTGAATTCAAAACGCCTTGGGGCGAACCATCCGATGATCTCGTCTCAGGGCAAATTGGTGAAACGGATGTTGTTTTTCTGGCGCGACACGGGGCGGGACACCGATTGCCGCCGTCGGCGGTGAATTATCGCGCCAATATTGACGCGATGAAACAAGCCGGCGTTACCGATATTATATCCTTGTCAGCCTGCGGATCATTCAGAGAGAATCTGGCGCCCGGTGTATTTGTTATTGCAGATCAGTTTATAGACCGCACAAGCGGACGGGAAACGTCATTTTTCGGGGAGGGTTTTGTGGCCCATGTGTCCATGGCGGACCCGGTCTGTCCTGCGCTTGGCGATGCGATTGAAGCGGGCTGCAAGGCGCTCAAGATCGATCACAGCCGCGGTGGAACCTATCTCGCGATGAACGGGCCGCAATTTTCCTCCCGCGCAGAATCTCACCTCTATCGATCCTGGGGATGCGACATCGTCGGCATGACGAATATGCCGGAAGCAAAGCTCGCGCGTGAGGCCGAGCTGCCTTACGCCACCGTGGCCATGGTGACGGATTACGATTGTTGGCGTGAAGCTGAAGACGCTGTGGATGTGGCGAGCGTTCTCGCCATCATGAAAAAGAACACCGCGAACGCGGCGCGTCTAACGGAAGATCTTGCCGCTCGCCTTGGGCCGACGCGAAAAGCCTCGCCGCTGGGGATCGAGACTGTCCTTGATGTTGCTGTCATCACGGCGCCGGAGGCGCGCAGTTCGGCGATGCTGGAGAAGCTCAAAACCGTGGCGGGGCGATACCTGAAGCAGTCAGATTGAGCGGGGTAAGAACCTCCCCGCCATTATTTGAAGGGATTGCAAGCCCGCGACTTCTTGGCGCTTAACCCGGCCCGGAAACTCTAAAACCGGGCGCTTTGCCTTAACTGCAGCGATCGTTCCACCTTCAGTAAGACCCCGTTAAGCCTCTTGGCCGTAATGATGACGCTAGCGCAACAGAGGCTACGGACTTGAATTTCTTGCTGATCATCCTCGCCGCCAGCGGCATCGGTTACGGCGCGCCATCAAGCGAGATTGCTTATGAAGCTTACGTTGAGCGGCTTGTGAACAGCTCTCGTTTTGCAGGCGATGTTCTGGGAGCTGATAACATCCGCGAGCAGGCGGCGTACCCGTTCGCGCTTCAGCTCGATCGATGTGTCGCCCGAAGAGATCACCCCATTCGGCTCTCAAGAGAGATTGTCGCGCGCTATGACGGATATGAGTGCGTGATGGAGATTTGGCCCAACGGCGAGCCTGCCTATCGCACTTTCGGTTTTTTTCGGTACACCGGCCTGGACTGGGAGTATCACGGCAGCGTTGCGCCGCGTTTTGACCGGCTGCGGATGGACTTCAATCTGCTTGACGACAATGGCGAGATCCTCACCAAGCCCGGCGCTCTACCGTATGAAGGCGATCCGGATGATCCGTTTAACGATGATATAAATCCGTATGATGAACTTTTAGATCTGAGCGAGACATTTTCTGCGCCAAGCCTCGAGCTTGAACGATAGATCTGACGGCGGCCCGGCCGGCTTACATGCCGTTTTCCCGAGCGCGTTCGGCGCGCATGCGGTGAAATTTCCGTTTCCAGGCTTTAGGCCAGAAATGATTGGGAATGATCTTATATCTGCGGGTTAGAAAGTTTCGCGAACGCGGGCGCGGTTCAAGCGCAGCGATCGCGTCTAATTCATCGCGATAGAGAGTGCCCACACTATCGTCCGCAATCGTTTCAATCGCGTCGCTGGGTTCTGGCGATGCGTCATGCTCATGATCTTTTTGCGCAGACGATATCTCCTGACGCGGTTCACGATCGACGTTATCTGACGGGGCTTCCGCTTGCGGGCTCTCCTGCCACGTAAATCCATCGCCGGCGCCTCCAATATCGGGCATTGCGGTGTTCGGCGCGACGTCAGGTTTTTTGATCCGCCGAGCTTCTATTTGTTCGCGAGACATTGCTTTTTCAACAGTGGTCTTTTGAACGGCGGCATCTGCAGGCGATGGCGCAGCGTCGCCCGGCATCCCGCTGATTTGAGCGCGCTGGCTGCGAACAAGCACGCCGGGACGAAAATAAGCCCCGACATCTCCAATCGCTAATTGCAGTTGTTCCCCGGGCTTGGTTGTCTCTTTTCTGGCAGGGTTATTTTCAGGCGCAGGCGCAGCGCCTGTTTTACCCGCCGGCGCTTTGAGCAGAAGCGTTTCTTCCTTGTCCTCGACAGGTTGCGGCGCCTGCTCTTGTTCCAAGATCGTTTCAACAGCGGATGAAGGTTCCGATTTTGTGGCGCCGGGTGGCGGCGCAGCCTCGGATTTTGCTTTGTCTTCCGCTGTCGGCGCATTCTGCGATGCATCGTGATGATCCGGATTTGGTCCGTCATTCGAAGATGCGTCTTCATGGGGCATGCGCCCAAACTCCTTGCTTATGCGTTCTTGCATCACATTTGGAGATTGCGCCGGCAGGTCGGAAGACGATTCTTCAATGGCGGGGGCGGCTTCGCGCGCTTTGGCGTGTGCGACTTTCGCTTTTGCCCGCTTGATGGCCGCCGCCTTGCGCGCATCGCGCGCCCGGGCGCGTTTGGCGAGAGCAATCTGTCTGACCTTCAGACGTTTTCTTTTCTCCGCCTGACGCAGCTTTTCCGCTTCGCTATCGTCAATTTTTGCGTCTTTGTCTGTTGGCGCCGCCGGCGCCGAATTTGATGTTTGCGAGGCTGTCGCTTCGTTCGGCGGTGCTGTTTTCTCTGACGCTGTCTCCTCTGAAGTCGTTTCTTCTGGCGCTGTCGGCGTCGGGGCAGCGGTGCGGAACAACGCGGACAGATCGTCAGCGCTGAGTTTAGAAAGCCCCAAAAGCTCGCGAACTTCGTTCACGCGGCCGGGCCGGAAATCGCTGATCGCGCCGACCTTGCCAAGGTGATTGCCTTGCGCAGCGGCAAAGCCGAGCCCGCGTAGGGCGGAGAGCGAATTCTGATCTTCAACGCCGACTGCGGTGATCACGGCATTCGCCTCAGCGGCGATGTCGAGCAAATCGGAAATGGCGCTCAGGCCCGGCCCGCGCACCGTCCGCGCAAAGCGAAGGATCGATGCGCCGCCAGTTTTGATTTCATCGAAAGGGAAGGGATCGACATTGCGCAAAAAGTCATTGGCGCGCCCGCGCACTTCGATGGCGAGGCGCGCGCCCGTTTTGCCGAGCTTGCGAATATTTTCGGTTACGACGTCGAAATCTGCGTCAACCGGCGGCATCGGACATTCAAGCGTGAGAAGGTCTGGCGGAAATTCACGATCGCGCAGCGCCTTTTCCAGATGCGGGGCGAAAGCTTCGTCCGAGAGATCCGTCAGCGCGAGGTTGACCGAGAACCCCGGCGCAAAAGGTCCCCGCCAGCTGGAATATGCGTTAAGCGCTTCCGCCAGAACGTAGCGGGTCAATTCGCTCATCCGGCCCTGGCTTTCGAAAAACGAAATGAAGGCGCCCGGCGGCAAGACGCCGAGCGAGGCGTGACGCCAGCGAACGAAGGATTCCATTCGCGCAAGAGCGCCATTGCTAAGGTCAAAGATTGGCTGAAAGAGGACTTCGAAGTCCTTGTTCTCCAACGCATTATCGATGTCGATATTCGACAGTCGAACTGCTTGCGCGCTCATGCGTCTGTCCCTCCAGCAGCCTTCCGGCTGATCCGCCCCCTTATGCGAAGCGGGCATCTTCCGCTAACGCGGGTTAATTCTCACTGAACAAGCGGCTTCTTGATGAGATGAGCCGAAGATGTTCTGTGCGGCGATTCAGGGCGATTGGTAAAGAGACTCTGAAGATCGGGGGTCTGTCTGGCGGGCGTTCAATAATTGAACTGCTCGCGTAATATCCGCTCATCAAGCGAATGACCCCGATCAAACAAAACGCGCATGGCGACAGAACGATCTTCCTTGGCCGTCACCCGCACGACATTGCGCACCTCCGCGTTATCTGCAACCGCGGAAACGGGCCGGAATTCAGGGGTCATCGTCTCGAATGTGACAACAGCGTCATGGGGGAGCAGGGCGCCGCGCCATCGCCGCGGGCGAAAGGCGCTGATCGGCGTTAGCGCCAGAAGTTGCGCATTGATTGGGAGGATCGGCCCATGAGCGGAAAGATTATAAGCGGTCGATCCCGCAGGCGTTGATAAAAGGACGCCGTCGCAAGTGAGCGAGCCCATGCGTTCGCGGCCATTGACGCTAATCCTGATTTTCGCGCTTTGCCGGGTCTGGCGAAAAAGGGAGACTTCATTGATCGCTTTGGCGATTTCAATGCGCCCGTCGGCGGTTTCCGCTTCCATGGCGAGGGGATGAATAATCGCTTCTTCCGCCGTTGCGATATTGTCCGCCAATCCGTCAAAGTCCTGCGCATTCATAAGAAAGCCGACAGTGCCGCAATTGACCCCATAGACAGGGGTCTGTCCGCCCATATGTTGGCGCAACACTTCAAGCATGAAGCCGTCGCCGCCAATGGCGACAATGACGTCGGCTTGTTCCGGATCAACATGGCCGTAGCGCTCGACAAGCGCTTCGCGCACAGGCGCAGACTCCGGCTTGTCGTTCATGAGAAAAGCAAACTTTTGCCGGGTCATCAGCTTTCTGATTGTTGAGTGTTATTTTGATTCTAATTGTCTATATGGTACGCCAAGCTTGCTAGAAATGAAACGCAGTTTGAAATATGGCTTTTGATTCGCAGATTTTTGCCGATCGAGCCGCTATTGCCGCGAGCTTTAACAAGGTGCGCGCCAACAGTTCAGCAATGGCTGATCCGCTGTCGGCGGAGGACTGGATGGTGCAATCCATGCCGGACGCCAGTCCGGTGAAATGGAACCTGGCGCATACGAGCTGGTTTTTTGAAACCTTCATTTTGAAAGAATTTGTTTCAGACTATAAAGAGTTTCATCCGCAATTCGGATATCTCTTCAATTCCTATTATAACCGCGTCGGTGAAATGCATCCCCGTCCGGACCGCGGCTTGCTTTCCCGTCCGTCGGCGGATGAAATTCGCGACTATCGCGCGCATGTGGAAGAGGGCGTTCGCGGGCTGATTGAGACGGCCTCTGAAGCCGATCTGACAAAGGCCGCGCCGTTAATAGCGCTTGGCCTGGCGCATGAAGAGCAGCACCAGGAATTGATGCTGACGGACTTGAAACATGGTCTTTTTCAGAACCCGCTAAAGCCTGCGGTATATGAGGAAGCCGCCGCGCCGACGCCGCCGCTGACGGCGTTGAAGTTTGAGAACATGGAAGGCGGGCTCTGCGAGTTCGGCTGGACGGGCGAGGGGTTCGCTTTCGATAATGAAGGGCCGCGCCATAAGGCTTATCTCGAACCTTTTCAGCTGGCCAATCGGGCGGCCACAAACGCTGAATATATCGCGTTCATAGAAGACGGCGCCTATCAAAACCCCAATCTGTGGCTTTCCGACGCCTGGGATGTCATCCGCCGGGAAGACTGGAGAGCCCCGCTTTACTGGCGCAAAACACAGAGCGGCTGGCGGGAATATACGCTCTTTGGCGAGCGCGATCTCGATCCGCATGCGCCGGTCTGCCATATCAGCTATTACGAAGCGGCCGCTTTCGCCGGATGGTCCGGCGCGCGTCTGCCGACTGAATTTGAGTGGGAGGCGGCCGCCTCCCTGTTTCCCGCGGAGGGGAATTTCATGACCGACGGCGCGCCGGCGTCGCCAGCGCGGGCGTCAGGCGAACACCGGTTAAAACAACTTTACGGCGACGTCTGGGAATGGACAGCAAGCCCTTATGTGGCCTACCCCGGTTATTGTCCGCCGGAGGGGGCGATCGGGGAGTATAACGGCAAGTTTATGTCCAGCCAGATGGCGTTGCGCGGCGGCGGCGCCACGACGCCGGCGGGGCACATCCGGGTCAGCTATCGAAATTTCTTTCCGCCGAGCGCCCGTTGGCAAACCAGCGGGGTTCGGTTGGCGAAAGACTGCGCTTAAGGGCGTGCGTTTCCTTTCGGTCTGATTATAATGTCGATCTCGATTTCGATCGAAAGGAAATTTTATGTCAGCACAAGAACAAACTGCAGAAGCTGTTGGGCAAACCTCCGGTTTCGATATCCCTGACCCACAAACGCTGCCGACATTGAAGGGCAAAGTGAGTGAGGAGGAATGGCGTCTGCGCGCTGACTTGGCGGCGACTTATCGTCTTTGCGCGCTTTACGGCTGGGACGACATGATTTTTACGCACATATCGGTGCGGTGTCCGGATGAAGGCGGCAAGGCGCGCTTTTTGATTAATCCGTATGGAGTGTTTTTTGACGAAATGACAGCGACAAGTCTCGTCAAAGTCGATATTGATGGCCAGGTCGTTGACGAAACGCCGTATTTCTCAAATCCTGCCGGCTTTACGATTCACTCCGCATTGCATATGGCGCGCGATGACGCCCATGCGGTGCTTCATCTGCATACGCCCTATGGAGTTGCCGTTTCAGCGCAGCAGGAAGGCTTAAAGCGTTACTCTCAATTCGCCATGATCGTCCATAACGACATTGCCTACCACGACTATGAGGGCATCGCGACCGATCATGACGAGCGCGAGCGCATTATTGCCGATATGGGCGCCCACGGCTTTTTGATCCTGCGCAATCACGGTACGTTGACAGTCGGCGCCAATTGCGCGACGGCGTTTTTGCGGATGTATTTTCTGGAACAGGCCTGCCGTGCGCAGATCCTGGCGCAGTCAGACACCAAACCCCCGCGCGAAGAGCCGGAGGCGATGGGTGAAAAAGTGCTGCAGCAGGGTGCGCGGGCTTTCATGCCCGGCATCGGCGATAATCTCGCCTGGCCCGGCCTGATGCGGAAATTGAACCGTGAAAATCCTGGCTTCGATGTATAAGAAATGCTGGCCATAGTCTCTGGAATAGACTATGGAGCCGCCTCTGGCGATGTCCAGGGCCGCAATAGCTCAGCTGGTAGAGCATCTGATTTGTAATCAGAGGGTCGGGAGTTCGAGTCTCTCTTGCGGCACCATTCCAAATAATATGCTCAAGGTTTGGGATCGCTTTAGCAGCTTACATGCGCGCTATTTTCAAGCGGCCGCTCGCGCCAGTGCGCATTGCGACCAGATCTCCGAAAGCGCTTCCGCCAGGCGGGCGATATCGGCTTCGCTATGAACGGGCGAGGGGGTAATGCGAAGGCGTTCTGTTCCTTTGGGAACCGTCGGATAATTGATCGGCTGCACATAAATACCGTGCGTGTCGATCAGCCAGTCGCTGATCCACTTACACTTAACAGGGTCTTTGACCATCACCGGCACAATATGGCTTGGGTTTGCGAGTGTCGGTATGCCGATCCCGGCGAGCGCGGCGCGCACTGAAGCAACGCGTTCGCGTTGTGTGCGCCGTTCCGCATCGCTGTTTTTAAGATGACGAATGGAAGCAAGCGCGCCTGCTGCGACTGTCGGGGGAAGGGCGGTTGTGAAAATGAAACCAGAAGCGAAACTGCGCACAAAATCGATCAGCGTAGAGGAGCTGGTTATATAACCGCCCATGACGCCGTAAGCTTTGCCAAGCGTGCCCTCGATGACAGTCAAACGATCCATCAACCCTTCGCGCTCGGCGATGCCGCCGCCCCGTGGGCCGTAAAGACCGACAGCGTGAACCTCGTCAAGATAGGTCATCGCGTTGTACTTGTCTGCGAGATCGCAAATCGCTGCGAGCGGGGCAATGTCTCCGTCCATTGAATAAACAGATTCAAAAGCAATCAGTTTCGGCGCTTCCGGGTCGTCTGTGCTCAGTAAGCGCTCAAGATCGGCTACGTCGTTATGCTTGAAGATGCGCTTTTGCGCCTTGGAGTGACGGATACCTTCGATCATCGACGCATGGTTAAGTTCATCGGAGTAAACAATGCATCCGGGAATATTGGCCGCCAGCGCGCTGAGCGTCGCCCAGTTCGAAACATAGCCTGAGGTGAAGACAAGCGCGGCTTCTTTCTGATGGAGATCGGCAAGCTCCTGTTCGAGCAGCACATGGTAATGCGTCGTGCCGGAAATGTTCCGTGTACCCCCGGCGCCGGCGCCGCACCGGTCGATCGCTTCTTTCATGGCTTCGGTGACGACAGGATGTTGGCCCATTCCAAGATAGTCGTTGGAACACCACACGGTAATTTCACTCTGGCTTTGCGCCTTATAGTGCGTTGCGCGCGGAAAGGCGCCGGCCTTTCTTTCGATATCGGCGAATACGCGATAATTGCCCTCGTCGCGTAAGGCGTCGATACGCCCTTTAAAGAATTGATCGTAATCCACTGTCGACGCTCCGAAGTCACAAACCTTTTGCCGGGGCCTCGCAACATACGTGCCCATTTCGGCCAACCCATTCGTTTGAAACTTTAATTCGGCACTTTATCAGATTTGTCCACGCGGCGAATGCGCCGCAAGGGCAATTATTCAGCATGTATTGTTATTGATAATCATTCGCTATTTATATCGGGCGCGTATGTCCTATTGAGTCATTCGCGCCGGCGACTAACTTTAACAGTCTTGAGGGGTTTGATGTTTCAGCTTCAATCCGTATCTCCATCGATCTTCGATCCGGAGCTGGTCTGCGATCCGCTTAAGTTGCGCAGCCCGAAACTGCGCGATCATCGAGAGTGGGTGCGCGTGCGAAACCAGAGCCGCGCGCATCTGATCCGTTGGGAAGACGACTGGACAAGCGAAGACGTTACGATCGCCTCTTTCCGACGCAGGCTGCGCCTGTGGGAGCGTCAGCGCCGTCAGGGCGCAGCTCTTTCGCTTTTTATTTTCAAAGGCGAGGACGGGCCGATGATCGGCGGCGTTACGATCACCAATATTCGATACGGTGCAGCTCGGGCGGGGACGCTCGGCTATTGGATCGATCAACGCATGACGCGCAAGGGTTACGGGGCCAAGGCGGTTCATGAGACTGCGGCGCACGCATTCAGCGCAATGGGATTGCGCCGAATTGAAGCGGCTTGCCAGACGGAAAATCAGGCGTCAGCGGCGCTTTTGCGAAAAGTCGGTTTCCAGAAGGAAGGGCGGGCGCGCGATTATCTCAAAATAAACGGAGTCTGGCGCGACCACGACATCTACAGTCTGCTTGCCGCCGATATGCGCTAACTCTCGTACTCGGGCGTGACCGATATTTTGCGGCTGAGCGGATTTTTTGTTTCGCCTTGTCGCGTCAGGTCTTGCGGAACTGCAGAGTCCGCGTGATGATGCGCGCCAATTCATCTCGTGGGGCAGATGTGAATTCGGGAATGATCGCAGCTTATGGAGCAGGTCTTGCATTCTGTAGGGCTGAATAAGATGCGATCCTCCGGAAAGACAAGTAGCAAGGGCGGGGATACATGCTTGGGGTACTAGCGCTTAGCTTTATTGAGTTTTCATCGCCAATCGACCAAGGCGCGCCTTTTGATCTGGGGCGCGGGGCAATTGCGGGCGCGTTGATCGTCGGCGCTGCATTTCTGGCCGGCTATGCTGCGCTGCGACGCAGCGGCCTTGCGCTTTGCGCGTTGCTTATGGTGGCCGTCGGCGCCGCGCTGGAATTCTCCTGGCTTGGTTTTTTCGCCGCCTCGGCGGATGTGCGCATTCTCTTACTGGGTTTGTTCGCCGCCTCGGCGATTATCTTCTTATCCGCTTCAATCGGGGCGGCGCGTTATAATCCGCTTCTTGGCGGGGTGATGTTTACTGCAGCGCTCGTTCTCGGCGGACTTGGTTTCATCAACTTTCTTGATCGAATTGACGTTGCGCCTCTCATGCGATGGGCGGCGATTGGCGTTGGCGGTTTTGGCGTTTTGCTTGCGTTAACGCAGGCGTTCCGAGGCGATGCCGGTGCGCGGCTCGTTCTCCCTGGTCTTGCGCTTGCTCTTCTAGCCCCGCTCGCCGGGCCGCTTGGAGCGGCGGAAGCATCCGCCGCCGCGCTCTTGCCCCACGGCCTGTTTACGCTTGGCGTGCTTGGCGCCAGTCTGGTGGCGCTCACCGAAGCCGGGATGAAAGTCGGCGTTTCAGCGCCGGCTGCGCCGGCGGCCTCCATCTTCTTGTCGGAAGACGATGCGTCTGCGGAAAAGCCTGCGAAGACGTATGACGATGAGGTGACCCCCTCACGCGAACGCGCTGAGATTATTATCGACAGTCAGCTTGGACGCGTTCTCGATTATTCCGGTGTCGCCATATGGGACTGGAGCCCCGAGCTGATTGATCAGACTGAATCTCTGCCCGCACTGCTCGGTGCGGACTCTCCGGCGATGTTTACGCCAAAAGCGCTGCGTAATTTCATTCACGCCAAGGATCTGAGCAAATTCGATGAGGAGGTTCTTGCCCTTGAGGACGGCCCTTTCGACGTTGCTTTGACCCTTTTTGACGGACGTCGGATGCGTATGCGCGGGGCGCGGGCCGTGCTGGAGGATGAGGGCGAACTTGAAAGAATTGTCGCCTTTATCGAGCCGGCTGTTGAAGAAACCCTTTCTAACGGCGTTGACGGCGGCGCTGTACAGACTGCAACGACGGCCGCGATCGTACCGGCGCCGAGCAGCGCTGCAGAGGAATCAGAGCCGACCCCTCGCAAAGAGGCTGCGCCTCGTGTCGATCTCAAAATGCTGGAGCCTGCTTTCCAGCCGATTGTTTCTCTTGGCGATATGGCCGTGGTTGGATTTGAAGCGCTTGCCCGCCTGCGCGGAAACGAATCCGGGGACGACGCCGAAGCTGTCATGCGCGCCGTCGAAGCGTCAGGTCAAACCTATGATCTCGCTGTTGCAATGCTTGAACACGCGGCCAAGCGCCTTTCTGCTGAACGCACAAACGCAGTCGACAAGGATGCGCCTCCCTTCGTCGCCATGAACGTCAGCTGGGGGCAGATGAAAAGCCCGGCATTTGCAATTGCAGTCGCAGATGTCATGAACCGGTATGCGCTTCCCAAAGGCGCGCTTGTTTTAGAATTGACTGAAGGGGAAGCGGTCAGCGACGAGGGCGACGCTGCGAAAGTCTTCCGTGAACTGAAAGCAGCAGGGGCCGCGCTGGCCTTCGACGATTTCGGGGCTGGCTTCTCCTGCCTCGCCAATCTCAGAAAATACGATTTCGACTACATGAAAATTGACAAGTCTTTCGCAACCGATCTTGAGAGCAAGGGCGACGGCGCCAAGATTGTTGCATCGCTTGCCGCCATGGGCGCCGATCTTGGCCTCAAAGTCATCGTTGAGGGAATCGAAAGCGAAGCGGCTGCGAAAGCTGCGGCGGCAATGGGCTGCGCCTATGGTCAAGGTTATGCGCTGGGCCGCCCAGTCGGCGGCGATCGAAAAACGCAGGATCAGTCAAACGATAGCAACCAATCGGCTCGGCACTCGACAGATAATGAAAGCCAGGAAACGACTTCACCCGCTGCCGCCGAAGACGATATTGAAACCAAGACGCTGGCCGGCGTCGGCTCGGACCTGGACGGCGATGTTGAAAAGACCGGTCGATGGCGTCCCTGGCGGCGCGCGTAATCGCTGGCGACCGGACGAATACGCTCCCCTGACTCTATCTCGCAATCAATTCAACAGTTGGTCGTCACTGCGAACCGAGGCCCATTCAGACGAGAACATGGCGCTTGTGACGCCAAGCTTGGCGAGCGCCATACGCCACGTATCGTCTGCTTCGCCGTCGAAGATGATGTCATGATCGCGCGCGCAATGCGCCCAGGCGTTCATGGCAATTTCCTGTTCCAATTGGCCGCCTGACCAGCCGGCGTGGCCAACAGCCAGAAAAAAGCGCTGCGGGGCTGCGCGCACCGGCTCTGCGCCGCCAATATCAATCAGAATGTCTTTAGTGGCCGTGAGGCCAAGATTGTCGCCAAGCTCAATAGTGGCGTCCAGACGGTAGTCGAGTGAGTGGATGATCAGACCGCGCTCCGTTTGCACAGGGCCGCCGAAGCGAACTTGCAGGTCGCTTGCATGCGCCGCCGGCGATATTTCAAGCTGTTTCAAAAGATCATCAAATTCAACGTTGTCGAGTTGTTTGTTCACAATAACGCCCATCGCGTGATCAGCGTCATGGGAGCAGATGAGAACAACAGCGCGTTCAAAGCGCGGATCCCCCATGTTCGGCATTGCAATGAGCAATTGTCCGGCAAGAAAGTCCTGTGCGTTGTTTGTTTCATTTGCCATGGAGACAAGCCTAGGGCGCCGGAAAAGGCCGCGCAATCTGAAGCGCGAAGCGATTAAACCAAAGTGTGGAAGATCATCGGGGCGAGGCGCATGTGTGGACGTGCGGGGCGCGCCGCGATACACCCCCGGCAACGATAGTAAGGAGAAGACAATGACCATTTCCAAAGGTGATAAAGTCCCGAACGTAAAAGTTATGATGGCGACCGCTGAAGGTCCTTCGGAAGCGCAGACCGCGACCGTGCTTGGCGAAGGCAAAGTGGCTTTGTTCGCTGTGCCCGGCGCTTACACGCCGACTTGTTCCGCCAAACACCTGCCGGGATTTGTTGAAAATGCCGAAGCGTTGAAAGCCAAAGGCGTCGACAAAATTGTTTGCATGTCGGTCAATGACGCTTTCGTTATGGATGCGTGGGGCAAAGACCAAAACGCTGGCGGCAAAGTTGAAATGCTGGCTGACGGTAATGGCGAGTTTTCCCGCGCCCTCGGACTGACAATGGACGGCAGCGCTTTCGGGCTTGGCGAGCGTTCGCAACGTTTCTCGATCATTCTGGATAATGGCGTTGTGCAGACGCTGAATGTTGAAGAGCCGGGCGCTTTCGACGTGTCCAGCGCAGAGCATATGCTGTCGCAGCTTTAAAGGCTTCAGCCCTAAGCGCTCATGGCGCCTTGCCGGGCGAGTTCGTCGGCGCGTTCATTGCCTGGCTCGCCCGAATGGCCTTTCACCCAGCGCCATTCTATTGCGCGTCCGTCGACCAACGCGTCGAGTTCTATCCAGAGATCTTTGTTTTTGACAGGTTTGCGGGCGGCGGTTTTCCAGCCGTTCCGTTTCCATCCGACAATCCAATCGGTGATGCCGTTTTTGACATATTGACTATCTGTATAAAGAGTAATCGCGGCTTTTTTTTCAGTGGCTTTGAGAGCTTCGATAACAGCCTGCATCTCCATGCGATTGTTGGTTGTTGCTGCTTCTCCGCCGTTTAGGCTTATCTCTTCGCCGTCTTTCATAATGAATACGCCCCAGCCGCCAGGGCCGGGATTTCCAGAGCAAGCGCCGTCCGTGTAAATTTTAATCATTGTAAGTTGTTTGATCTGCTGCAGGCATGCGCTTGCCTGTTCTTGTCCGTTGCTGCAAGAGGGATGTCCGCTTAACTCGCGAGTTTCAGGGGCTGTGGACTTTTGAAAACGATATTTTCGACCGCAGTCTCAACGGTTTCCACAATAATCGAGCGCTGTTGCGCCAATGTTTTCAAAAAAGACTCTATGAGAATTTCAGGCGCCGATGCGCCCGCACTGAGCCCGATCGTGCCTACGTCTGAAAGCACAGCGGCGTTGAGTTCGGAGACATCATTGATCAGAACCGCTTGCGCTGCTCCGGCGCGCAGCGCCGTTTCAACGAGACGCTTGGAGTTCGACGAGGTTTCGGAGCCAAGAATGACAAAGAGATCCGTTCCCGCCGCCGCCGCCTTGACCGCCTCTTGTCGATTGGATGTCGCGTAACAGATGTCTTCTTTCGATGGGCCGATGATGTCCGGAAAGCGCATCTTCAACGCTTTGATGGTCTCAGCTGCGTCATCAACGGAAAGCGTCGTCTGAGTTGCGTAAGCTTTCGGTCCTTGTCGGTCGGGCAATGTGGAAACGTCGGATGGGTCCTCGACAAGCGTCATCGATCCGTCAGGGGCCTGGCCCATGGCGCCGATCACTTCCGGATGGCCCGCATGGCCAATCAGGTATGTGTGCGCATTCTGCGCCGCATACCGTCTGATCTGACTGTGAACTTTCAAAACAAGCGGACAAGTTGCATCAATCATTGGCAATTTCCGCCGCGCCGCTTCAGCGTGAACAGCGGCCGGCGCGCCGTGGGCGGAGATAATGACGGGCCGGTTCGAATCAGCCTCGTTCAGATCCTCGATAAATACCGCACCCATTGCCTTCAAACGTTCAACGACATGGCGATTATGAACAATTTCATGGCGAACGAAGACAGGCGCGCCATGAGCGGCCAGCGTATCCTCAACTATGCGGATTGCCCGTTCAACGCCGGCGCAAAAGCCCCTGGGCGATGTGAGTTTGACACGAAGAGGGAAAGCGCCGCTCTGAGCCATGAGGTCTTTTCCGCCTTAGTCGCGCCGCAAAGAGCGGCCACATCATCTGCGTTGCGCACAGTCGTGCGACTCGTTAGACAACATTTGCGCTGCAAAAAGGCGACGACATGACCTGGTTGAGGTTTTGCCGGGGCGCCGCGCGGCGCTCAATTGATGATATAAAGGTGTTACGTGATGAACAAAGGGTTAGCTGGAGCGCTTATCGCCGCACTGTCTGCGGCGTCTGGTTGCGGCTCCAACGTTTTACGGTCCGACGAAGTTAACCCTGCGCCGTGCCCAAACATCGTCGTTCTTGCTGACGCGGCCAGAGTTGTTGAATTCGACGGTGAAGAACGCGTCGAAGACGTCGCTTATTCCGGTGAGATCATTAACGCCGAAGTGGGATGCCGATATTCTGGCGATCGTCCAATTCAAGCCGCGGTCGAACTCGAAATGGCTTTTGGCAAAGGGCCGAAAGGCGAGGTGGGCGAGAAATATTTCACATATTTCGTCGCCGTGGTCAGAAAAGATCTTGAGGTTATTGCGAAGCAGGATTTCATTGCGCCGGTCGATTTTTCCGAACGGCGCACGATTGTCGTCAAAAAAGAAGATATTGACGAAATCACCATTCCGCGCAGGGGCGAGAATATTTCCGGCGTCAATTTTGAAATCATTGTCGGCTTCGACCTGACCGCAGAGCAGGCTATTTTCAATCGTTCCGGCAAGAGCCTGAAGTTTCCAAATATTCAATGACTTTACTCGATGATTTGAGTGCGATTGTCGGGGGCGCTTTCGAAAAAGCCGGCCTCGATCCGGCGTTGGGCAAGGTGAAGCCTGCGGATCGGCCGGACCTGGCTCAGTTTCAATGCAACGGCGCGCTCGTCGCAGCAAAAGCAGTGAGGGAAAATCCGCGTGCGCTGGCGGAAAGAATAAAGTCGATACTGAGTGATGAGAGCGCTTTTTCAGAGATCGCAATCGCCGGTCCCGGCTTCATTAATTTCAAGCTTGACGATCAGCGGCTTGTCGATTGCGTGTCGGAGACGTTTTGCGCCGGGAACGCGCCTGGATGGCGACGCGAGCAGACGGAAAAGATTGTTGTTGATTACGGCGGCCCGAATGTCGCTAAGCCCCTGCATGTCGGTCATCTGCGTTCTGCCATTATCGGCGAGAGCATTAAGAAGATTTGTCGCGCAGCAGGCGATGACGCCGTTGGCGACATCCATCTCGGCGATTGGGGCCTGCAGATGGGGCAGTTGATTTCAGAACTCCAGCTTCGATCCCCCGAGCTTCCCTATTTCGACGAAGGTGCAAGCGGCCCGCTCCCCGAGGAGGCGCCGGTTTCGTTTAAGGATCTTGAGGAGATCTATCCGGCCGCATCGGCCGCCTGCAAAGCCGATCCTGAGCGGGCCGAGCTTGCGCGCAAGGCAACCAAGAGGTTGCAAGCCGGGGATCAGGGATACCGCGCGCTGTGGCGGCATTTTGTGGATTTATCAATTGCAGCGATGCGCCGGAATTATGATGATCTGGGCGTCCATTTCGATTTGTGGAAAGGGGAGTCCGACGTTGATCCGCTGATACCTGATATCGCCAGGGATCTCTCGGAAAGAGGCATTTTAGAAACCTCAGACGGCGCTAAAATCATCCGTATCGAGCGCGATGACGATAAAAAAGACATGCCGCCGATAATTTTTGAAACCTCGCAAGGCGCCGCCGGCTATCATACGACCGATATCGCCACGGTTGTCGATCGTCGCGACGCGCTTGCGCCTGATCGCATCCTTTATGTTGTCGACGCCCGTCAGCGTTTACATTTTGAGCAGGTCTACCGCGCCGTGGATCGCGCCGGCTATTTCCCTGAGGACCGTCTGGAGCATCTCTGGTTCGGCACCATGAACGGCAAAGACGGCAAGCCTTTCAAAACCCGTGAGGGCGGCACCCTGAAGCTGCGCGATCTGATCGTGATGGTGACGGAAAAGGCGCGCAACAGGTTGGCCGAGAATGATCTGGCGGCTGACTTTACAGAAACTGAAACCGAAGAGATTGCAAAACAAGTGGGCGTTGCAGCGTTAAAGTTCGCCGATCTCTCTAATCCGCGTACAAGCGATTATATTTTCGACATTGATCGCTTCACCTCTTTCGAGGGCAAAACAGGACCATATCTTCTCTATGCCCGCGCGCGGATACGCTCAGTGCTCTCAAAAGCGCAGGCCGCCGGCGCCGGGGCCCCCGGGCCAATTTCTATTTCATGCGATGAAGAGCGCGCGCTTGCCTTATCGCTTGCGGCGTATCCGGACATCTTTCGAGACGCTTATCAGAAGCGTTTGCCGCATTTCCTCTGTGAAGCGGCTTTTGATCTGGCGCAGGCCTTTTCACGATTTTACGCTGCCTGTCGAATTTCCGACGAAGATAATGAGACGCTTCGCGCGTCGCGACTAACGCTCGCAAGCACAGTCGGCGCCGCGCTGGATACGACATTCGAACTGCTTGGCATTGAAGCGCCTGAGCGCATGTAGTGCGCTCTTTCCAATGGTGTGAGTGTGGCTTTGCAACAACAAGCTGCAGCAAAGCAAAACATTACTTTCCGGAAAATCAATTCATACGTTGATCGCACGTTGCTTGCTTCAAGCAGCGGCGGCGACAGCCTATTGTAATTACTGCGCTTATTTTGCGCCATCGGATGCAAAGGGCATCCTGGGGAAAACATTCTCCGTACAGGGTTCTTCATGTCACGGATATGTCAAAAAACCATTGACTAAGTGTCATGCAAAGTTTCTATCGGCCTTCATGTGCGGGCCGCATTTCTCTGCGGTGCGGAGTACATAATCCAAACAGGCTGGGGTTCTTGAAATGAAATTGATGAATACGCTTTCCGCGGGCGCGGCGGCGGTGGCGCTAATGACAGGTTTTGCGACTGTCGTTGCGCCAACGGCGGCGATGGCGCAACAAACAACATCTGAAATCACTGGTGTGGTTACGGACGCAAACGGCTCAGCGCTTTCCGGCGCACAGGTCACGGTTATCGATACGCGCACCGGCGCGCGGCGAAGCTTCACAACCGGATCGAATGGAGAATTTTCCGCTCGCGGCCTGACAGTCGGCGGCCCATACAGCGTCGCAGTCTCAGCGTCTGGTTTCCAGCCGGAACGCATTACCGGCATCAATATCGGTCTTGGCGGCGGCTCTTCTCTTCGCTTCGACCTTGAGCGGTCGACATCAACCGATGAGATCGTCGTTGTTTCAACGCGCAGGAACACAGCCCAGGTAGCAATCGGACCGAATTCCACATTCGGCCTTGAAACCATCGAGGCGCTGCCGTCGATCAGCCGCGATATCCGCGACATCATTCGCGTCGATCCGCGCCTGACCGTTTCCGGCGGCGATGATGCGGTGTCGTGCCTTGGCGGCAATAACCGTTTCAACTCCTTCACGCTGGACGGCGTGCAATCGAACGACGCCTTTGGCTTGAATGCTTCCGGTCTGCCGGCGCGAGGAAATTTCCCAATTCCGTTCGATGCCATCCAGCAAACGGCTGTCGAGTTTTCGCCATTTGACGTTGAATACGGTCAGTTCACCGGCTGTAACATCAACATTGTCACGAAAAGCGGCACAAACGAGTTCTCAGGCGCCGCCTTTGCAGTTTTCAATTCCCGCTCGTTAACCGGCTCCACAATTGACGGAAACGAAGTTCTCAGTGACGCGCCATTCCGCGATTTCAACTGGGGCGCATCGATCGGCGGTCCGATCATCAAGGACAAACTGTTTTTCTTCGTCGCCTACGAAGAAATCGACGATGGCGGCACGATCATCAACTTTGGTCCTGAAGACGGGGCTTTTGCTGATCCTGTGCCTGGATTCACTCTGGCGCAAGCAGGGCAAATTCAGGACATTCTGTTGAACAGCTACGGCATTGATGTTGGCAATATCGCCAATGTGGTGCCGGAGGAAAGCCGCCGCATCGCGACGCGCTGGGACTGGTATATTACCGACAATCACCGTCTTGAATTTACCTACTCACGCGAGCGCGAAGCAGAAATCGAAACGGACGACGCGCCTTTTGCCGCCCAGTTCAGTTTTGACAACAGCTTTGAGATTTCCGGTTCTTCAAACGAGTTCTACTCTGCGCGCCTGTTCTCCCAGTGGACGGATAATCTTTCGACTGAGTTACGTGTGTCTCGCCGGGATAATGAAGATATTCAAAACCCCGTCGGCGGCGGCGAAGCGCAAGATGCTAATCCGATCCCGCGTTTCCTGATCAACACTGACGGGGATATCGACAACGGCTTTGAAGTCACCACCGGCCCCGGACAGTTTCGTTCTGCGAATGCGCTGATCACGCAGACCGATCAGATTAAGGCGAAGGCTGATTACGTCGCCGGCAATCATACCTTCACCGCCGGTTACGAGTTGAACAATCTCGATGTGTTTAACCTGTTCGCTGTGAACGCGACCGGGACCTTTCTTTTCAACTCTATCGAGGATCTTGCAAACGGCATCACGATGCCGCTTGACGGCGACCCCGCAATCGAAGCGACCGGTTCGTTCTCAGGTGACATCAATGATGCAGCTGCGAGTTTCTCACGCAGCGCACACTCCTTCTATATTCAGGATGAGTGGAACCCGATTGATCCTCTGACGCTGACACTCGGTCTTCGCTATGATTTCTACACGAGCGGCGACACGCCAACCGAAAGCCAGTCATTTATCGACCGGTATGGTTTTTCTAACGCAGTCGGCTTTGAGAATCTCGAAATTCTGATGCCGCGCTTCGGCCTCAACTATGATGCAGGCCAGACTTTCTTTGGCGATACGACTTTCCGCGCCGGCGCAGGGGTTTTCTCAGGAGGCGATCCGACCGTTTGGTTCTCTAACGCATTCTCGAATTTCGGTTCAGGCCTTGGCGACGGTGAAACCGGAAACGGAACGTGTACGGATGCTGACCTGCAAGTGCTTGCTGGCGGCCAGTTTACCGGCGTTCCGCAGTGCATTATCGCGCAGCAACAGGCTGAGGCCGCACTTGGCCAGGGCCGCACCGATGCGATTGATCCGGACTTCGATATTCCTTCTGTCGTCCGGGGATCGTTTGGCTTGACGCATTTCACCGATTTCGGCGGTTCGGCCGGCGGTTTCTTCGATGACTGGCGCATCGACATGGATGTCATCGTCACGCGCCGTCGCAATGCGCCTGACTTTGTCGATCTGACGCTGACGCCGAATGGCACTATTCTTCCTGACGGCCGGCCGCAGTTTAATGCTGTCGATCCGCTGCTTGCAGGGTGTGACGCCACTTTTGTCGGGCCGCGTGTCGGCTTTACAGGCGGTGATCTCAGCAATGGCGGCCCATGTGACGCCGGCTTCGACGATCAGGATATTCTCCTGACCAATGTTCGCGGTGACAATGGCGGATCAGTGTCATTCTCGACCCAGTTCTCGAAAACCTATGACTATGATCTGTTCGGTGTTCCATCCAGCGCCCGGATTAATCTCGGTTACGCATTTACTTCTGCAAAAGACGTCAACCCGACGACAAGCTCGACGGCGACATCAAACTTTGAAGAAGTGGCGCTCGCCGTCATTAATAATCCGGTTCTGGCGCCGTCACAGTTCGTCAACAGGCACACTATCTCCTTGGCGACGACGTTCCGTCATGAGTTTGTGCGTGACCTGCCAACCTCTTTCAGCTTCTTTGTGCAGGCGCGGGAAGGTCAGCCTTTCTCTTTCACCTATGACAACAACACGCCGACAAGTCTGTTTGGTGACTCCGACAACGAAGAGCGGAATCTGTTCTATGTGCCGACAGGGCCGACTGATCCGCTGGTTCAGTTCGCAGACGGGTTTGATACTGACGGCTTCTTTGCGTTTCTTGATGAAACCGGTCTGAATCAATTTGCCGGGCAAATCAGCCCACGCAATGCTTTCCGCCAGCCATGGTTTGTCGACATGGACTTCCGTTTCCAGCAGGACCTGCCGATGCCGGTTCGTGGTCTTCGGTCAATCTTCTATGTTGACGTTGAGAACCTGCCGAACCTCATCTCCGATGGCACCAACATCTTCCGTTCGGCGGACAGCGGCGATGTGGCGGAAGGGCTTCCGGTTCTTGACGCGGCGCTGTCAGCTGACGGTACGCAATATGTTTATTCGAACTTCAATCCGGGCGGCGGCGGCTTCGATCCTGAAGTCGGCATCTTCGCTGATGAGATTGTGGGAGCCTCGCTGTGGGCTGTTCAGTTTGGTCTGCGTTTCGAGTTTTAAACGAAGCAAAAACGATTACGGAAAAGGGCGGCCTCGCGAGGCCGCCCTTTTTTATGTTGCGTTATTTGAAGTTCAGCGTGATATCAATCTCTGATTATTTTCCGATCAATCTTAAAAAACGAGAGGCTTGCGTTTCATCCTGAAACGCCCCGGTCATTGCCGTTGTAACGCAGGCGACGCCGGTTTTATGAATGCCCCGCGTTGAGATGCATTGATGCTCCGCCTCCAGAAGAACAGCGACGCCGCGCGGCGCGAGCGCCGTTTCGATAGCGCCGGCAATCTGATTGGTCAGCGTTTCCTGGCTTTGCAGCCGACGGGCGAACACGTCTACCACCCGGGCAAGCTTCGATATCCCGACCACGCGGTTTTCGGGAAGGTAAGCGACATGCGCCGTGCCGATCATCGGTTGGATATGATGCTCGCAATGGCTCTCAAACCGAATATCGCGCATCAGCACAATGTCTTGATATCCAGCAACATCCTCAAACGTGCGTGAAAGGATCGCCACCGGATCATCGGCGTAACCGGAGAGAAACTCTTCATATGCGTCGACAAAACGGCGAGGCGTATCAACAAGCCCCTCGCGTTCAGGATTTTCGCCATAGTAAGAAAGCAGCGTCCGGACAGCCTCTTCGGCTTCATCGCGCGTTGCTCTTGCTCGCGGGTTCAAAGAAATTGGTTCAGCGCTCACTTAACCCTCCTCAATCAGTCGGCACAGGGTGACGGTTTCAAGACAGGCGAGGGCGGCTTCTGCGCCTTTGTTGCCGGCTTTTGTTCCGGCGCGTTCAATCGCTTGTTCGATGGTGTCTACGGTCAAAACGCCAAAGGAGATCGGCACGCCGGTTTCTCTAGCGGCGGCTGCAATGCCGCCGGCGGCTTCTCCTGCGACGTAATCAAAATGCGGCGTTGCGCCTCGTATGACACAGCCCAGCGCGACAATGCCGTGATACCGCCCGGTTGCGGCCAGTTTTTTGGCGACGAAAGGAATTTCGTAAGCGCCCGGCGCCATGGCGAGGTCGATTGCGTCTTCATTGACGCCGTGCTGGCGCAGCGCATCCCGAGCGCCGGCGATGAGGCGCTCCACGATGAAATCATTCCAGCGCGTCGCAACGAGAGCGATGCGCAGGCCTGCGCCGTTCATTTGTCCTTCAAAGGTTTTGCTCATCACGCTGTTCCTAACTAACTTGCGGCGCGAAGGGCGCCGGCGCTCTCATGGGCGCGCCGGTAATCTTGCAACGCCTTAACGGAAATAATCTGAAGCCCGTGCTTTTCGGCAAAGCGCTCCAGATCGGGCAGGCGCGCCATCGTGCCGTCGTCATTCATGACCTCGCAGATCATCGCCGCCGGCGTCAGCCCGGCAAGCTTGGCCAGATCGACGCTTGCTTCTGTCTGCCCGCCTCTTGCCAGAACGCCGCCTGCATCTGCGCGAAGCGGAAACGTATGGCCAGGCGTAACAATGTCTTCCGGATTTGCCGCCGGATCAATCAGCGTTCTGATCGTGTGTGCGCGGTCATGGGCGGAGATGCCTGTCGTTACGCCCGATGCGGCTTCAACCGAAACGGTGAACGCTGTTCCAAACCCCGAACGATTTTCAGTCTGCGGCACCATAAGTTCAAGATTGAAGCGATCCACCAGCGTCGGCGCCATCGCAGTGCAGATCAGGCCGCGCCCTTCCTTGGCGAAAAAATTCACCGTCTCAGGCGTTACAAAATCAGCGGCCAGAGCAAGATCGCCTTCATTTTCGCGATCCTCATCATCGACGATGATCACGGTTTCACCGGTTTTGAATGCGGCAATTACTTCTGGAACAGAGGCTATTGGCATGAATGCGTTCCTTTTTTTTGAAGCTCCAAGGGCGTCAGACTTTTGTTAGGCGCTGAATCATTTGCACGAGCGGTTAGCAGGCGTTCTGCGTATTTTGCGAGAATGTCGACTTCAAGATTGACGCTGTCGCCAATTTTCTTCCGTGGAAGAATTATTTTCTGCTGCGTGTAGTCAATCAGGGTGACGTTGAACCAATCATCCCCCGTGTCAACGACGGTTAAGGATGTCCCGTCGATGGCGATATAGCCCTTTGAGACAATGTACTTAGTGATCCCAAGATCTGCCTGAACCGTGACCCAGAGCGCATCTCGATCAGCGCGAAAAGAGACGACAGATCCTGTCCCGTCCACATGGCCTTGTACAAAGTGTCCGCCAAGACGGGTCGACGGCAAGAGCGATCGCTCCAGGTTAACCGGGTCGCCTTTTTGCAAAGCGCCAAGATTGGTGCGGTTCAGCGTTTCCGGCGCCAGACCGACTGTAAATGCGTTGGGGCTGATATCAGTCAGTGTGAGGCAAACGCCGTTCACCGCGATTGAATCGCCGAGCGCTGCATCCGCGATAACCGTTTTTGCTTCCACCGTCAGGTCAAAATGATCATCGCGCTGACCGATGGCAGCGACTGCGCCTATTTCTTCGATAAGGCCGGTGAACATCAGTTGCGTTCCTTTCGCTGTCCAAGCCAGTATTGATCCGGGCCGTCATGCTTCATTTGGCTGAAATTGAATCGAGAAGCATCCGCCAGGGCGCTCACGCCTTCGCCGTTAAACGCCGGCTTGCCGCCGCCAATCAGTTTGGGCGCGATAAAAAGATGAAGCTCATCGATCAAGTCTCTGTCGAAAAATGCGCCCAGAGTTTCGCCGCCGCCTTCCACCATCAACGTATGTATGTCGCGCTCAAAAAGGGCGTCTGTAAGTGCAAGAAGATCGGTTCGCGCGTTATCGTCCGTTGGCAGAGTAAGTGTTTCTACGCCCATTTCTTTAAAGGCGGCGAGGCGCTCATATGGCGCGCGCCGGGTCGTCGCGAGCAGAGCGCCCTTACCGGATCGTTCGTAGACTTTTGCGCCGGCGGACGTGCGAGCCGTTGAATCGACAACAACACGCAGCGGATATTGCACGCCGGTTTCAAGGCGCGCGGTCAGGGCGGGGTCGTCGTCGATCACTGTCTGGGCGCCGGCGAGAATGGCGTCTGCATTGCGCCTCAGCCAATGCCCCTGGAGGCGTGACGCCTCCGACGTGATCCACTGGCTTTCGCCGAACCGTGTTGCGATGCGTCCGTCGAGGCTCATCGCTGTCTTGCCGATGATATAAGGGCGCCGCGCCTTTAATGCATGCAGCCAGGCGCGGTTTGCATGGCGGGCCTCCACTTCGCAAAGCCCACTGCGAACCACAATCCCCGCTTCACGCAGCCGCGCCGCGCCGCCGGCGGCGATCGGGTTTGGATCGGCGATAGCGTAAACGACTTCCCGAACGTTGGCGGCAATAAGAGCCTCAGCGCAGGGGCCGGTTCGGCCCGTGTGGTTGCATGGTTCAAGCGTAACGAAAACGGTTGCGCCCTTTGCGGCGTCCCCGGCTTCTTTCAGCGCCATAATCTCTGCGTGATCTTCACCGGGGCCTTCATGCCAACCATTGCCGACAATAGCGCCGTCTGCGCGCATGATAACGCAGCCAACCATCGGATTAGGCGCTGTTCGCCCGGCTGCGCGCTGCGCAAGCGTACAGGCGCGCTGCATCGCATGGACCTCTTTTTGAGGTTCGATCGACGATGTGCTGCGGGCGTCGCCCATAAAAAAGCCCCTCGGCCAAAACTCCAAAGGGGCGTTCAAAAACAGATATCTGACCAGCAGACGGCGCGCTTTCGCGCGACGGTCCTCTGGCGTCGTCTGTCTCGAACCTTCTACCATCCGGACTGTAACCGTCGGCTCTGGACTCTCACCAGGATCCTGCGTCCGCGTCAGTTATGAACCATAACGCTTCTGCTCGCGGGCTTATCGACCTGTTCTTGAAAGAACGTCGCATTACCGCCGGTGGGGACTTTCACCCCGCCCCGAAGATTCATATCGCGCAGCTTAAACTGCGGAGGAAATATAGGCCCCGCGCTCCGAAGCCGCAATGGGCTTTGGCGCCATGCGGCGAAACGAGCGAATTATACGGTAAAGAGTTGAAATATATTGGTTTCTTGCACTTCGCCGATAAAGCCAGTAATGACGCGCTCGGTAATTTGAATAAAAAAGGAGCCGCCGCATGCGGATTAAAGTCATCGTATCTTCCCTTGCGCTCAGCGTCGCCCTGACGGGGTGCGGACAGTCTGAGACCGCCGATGAAAAAGCAGTTGAAAATGCAAAGGGAGCTGTAGAAGTGGACGGGACTATGCTTTTCGATGGGCTTGAACCTGCTGTTGCGTCAAATGACGAAGGCAATCTGCTCTTGTCCGCATATGACGGCCCCTATGGCGGCGTGCCGCATTTTGATGAAGCCTCGCTTGTCGGCCTCAAGCCGGCTCTTGAGGCCGGCATGGCCCGCAATCTGGCCGAGATTGATGCGATCGCGAATAATCCCGCGCCGCCGACCTTTGAAAACACGATTGTTGCGATGGAAAAGACCGGCAATGACCTCGGCCGCGTTTTTACCTATTGGGGCATCTGGTCCAGCAACGTCTCTTCACCGGAGTTTCGCGCGATTCAGCGGGAAATGGCGCCGAAGCTTTCTGAATTCAACTCAAAGATTGTTCAGAATGAAAAGCTCTTTGAGCGGATTAAGTCTGTTTATGAAAGCGACGAGACAAAATCTCTCAGGCCGGATCAGCAGCGTCTCGTCTGGTTGGTCTATGACGGGTTTGCCTCCAATGGCGCAACCCTGAAGGGAGACGCAAAAGCTCGCTATGCTGAGATCAATAAGCGGCTTTCAGAATTGCACACGCAATTTTCAAACAATGTGCTCGCCGACGAAGAAAAATATGTGACGTATATTTCTGATGAGCAGCTGAGCGGGCTGCCGGAATCGTTTACCGCCGCAGCTGCGGCGACAGCGGCTAAGAATGGTCGTGAGGGTGAGTACGCGATTACGAATACGCGCTCATCAATGTCGCCTTTTCTAACCTATTCCAATGAACGCGATCTGCGTGAAACCGTCTGGCGGACTTATTATAATCGCGGCGACAACGGCGATGAATACGATAATAATGAGATCATCGCTGAGATTCTTAAGTTGCGTCACGAGCGTGTCGGCCTTTTGGGGTACGAGAATTATGCCTCCTGGCGTCTTGAAAACCGTATGGCGAAAACGCCTGATCGTGCGCTTGACCTGATGGAAGCGGTCTGGCCGGCTGCGCTTGCCCGCGTTGAAGAAGAGGTCGCCGAGATGCAGGCGATTGCCGATGCGCAAGGGGCCGGCATTACGATTGCGCCGTGGGATTATCGTTACTATGCGGAGAAAGTCCGTCAGGCGAAATACGATCTGAATTCGGATGAAGTCAAACAATACCTGCAACTCGATAAGTTGCGCGAAGCAATGTTTTTCGTCGCCGGCGAGCTCTTTAATTTCAATTTCACGCCTGTCGAAGAAGGTTCGGTGCCGGTGTTCCACCCTGACGTTAAAGTCTGGGAAGTCACCGACAAAACGTCAGAAGAACATGTCGGTCTTTGGTATCTCGACCCTTTTGCGCGCACCGGCAAGCGTTCAGGCGCCTGGGCTACGCGCTATCGCGGATATGAAAATTTCAATGGCGCAAAACAAACGCCGCTTTCTGCGAATAACTCGAATTTTATTAAAGCGGCGGAAGGCGAGCCGGTGCTAATCTCATGGGATGACGCGGAAACGTTCTTCCACGAATTTGGTCACGGCCTGCATACGCTCTCATCACGGGCGGCGTATCCGACCCTTAATGGCGGCGTTCGCGATTATACGGAGTTTCAGTCGCAGCTTCTCGAGCGCTGGCTTTCAACCGATGAAGTCATCAACGAATATCTCGTTCATCACGAGACCGGCGAGCCGATGCCTGAAGCGCTTGTCGCCAAGATTAAAGCCGCCTCGACTTTTAATCAGGGTTTTGCAACGACAGAATATCTTGCATCTGCCTTAGTCGACATGCGGTACCACACAACCGATCCGGAAGAAATTGATCCGGATGCGTTTGAACGTGAAACGCTTGCCGAGCTTGGCATGCCGGAAGAAATTGTCATGCGCCATCGCAGCCCGCATTTTTCTCATATCTTTTCCGGCGAAGGCTATTCGGCCGGATATTACGGTTATCTGTGGGCGGACGTTCTGACATCGGATGCCGCAGAAGCGTTTGCTGAGGCGCCGGGCGGTTTTTACGATAAGGCCATGGCGGAAAAGTTGGTCGAGCATTTGTTCGCGCCGCGTAACGCGGTCGATCCGGCGGAAGCGTATCGCGCGTTTCGCGGTCGTGATGCTGCCATTGATGCGCTTATGCGCGACCGCGGCTTCCCTGTTCCGGGGCAAGGCGGGGCCGGGGCCAGTTCGGGCGCCAAGGGGAAATAATTATTTCCCCCAGACTTCATTGACGCGACGGTCGCGTCCGCATCCGGTGCGATAGAACTTATATCGGACCGGATTTTTCTTGTAATAATCCTGGTGGTAATCTTCTGCGATCCAGAACTTGTCGAGCATGCGTGCGGGCGTCACGATCGTCTGGCCAAGTTCGTCTTCTGCGGCTTTTATGGCTGCTTCCGCTGCTTCTTTTTGCGCTTCATCAGCGTAAAAAATCGCAGTCCGGTATGAATTCCCGCGATCACAGAATTGACCGCCGTCGTCCAGCGGATCGATGTGGCGGAGAAAATAATCAGTCAGCTCACGGTATGAAATAACGGACGGGTCAAACGGCGCTCTTACAACTTCAAGATGCTGACCATGATTGCGGTAGGTCGGATTATCGGACGCGCCGCCGGCATAGCCGGAGACGACATCGCCGACGCCGTCGAGTTTTTCAAGATCAGACTCGATGCACCAGAAACATCCGCCAGCGAAAACTGCAGTTTGAATTGTCGTGTCTTCAGCTGGAGCAAGCGTTTCTTTCTCTTCAGACGTCTCCTGCGCGCAGGCTGATAACGCGGTCAACACGGCGATAAAAGCGCCGACGCCGGTTGCTTTGATGCCAAGCATTCAAGTCTCCTATTTTTGATCCGCTGATATAGGGCGGGCTTTGGGCAGAGTTCAACAGGACTTCGATGTCAAAGCGCTAAGAGATTGTTAATTATGGATAATTCACACGCAGCCGTGATCGCCTCCACGCTCTTTTCAAACATTGCATGACAGGGTGAAAGTCGGCTAGCAAAGTTTTTTGAAATTCACTGACGCGTCTTGTTTTGAGGAGTTTATCACGATGCTTCGTATTCTCGCGCTCAGCTTCTCGTCTGCCGTGCTCATTGCCTGCGGTCAGCAGGGTGACGCTGGCGGCAACGACAGTTCCAAGGAAAAAGCCCAGATGACCGACACCAGCCCGTTCCCAGACGCCAGTACGGTTACGCCGCCGAGCATGGAAAAGCGGCCCGTTGAGACGACACAGCACGGTATTTCGCGTACAGATAATTATGCATGGCTACGCGATGAAAACTGGCAACAGGTGCTGCGCGATCCGACAAAGCTCGACGCCGATATTCGCGCCGCGCTCGAAGCGGAGAACGAATACTATAAAGCCGTAACCGATGACCTTGAAGGCTTGCGGGATACGCTGTTCAGCGAGATGCGTGCGCGCATCAAGGAGGACGATTCCAGCGTGCCGCAACCGGACGGCGACTGGCTTTATTGGGTAAAATATCGAGAAGGCGGCGAGTATCCCGTATATGTTCGCAAACCCCGCGCAGGCGGCGGTGAACAGGTTCTTGTTGATGGAGACAAAGAGAGCAAGGGGTCAGAATTTTTCTCTTTGGGCAGTGTTGATCATAGCCCGGATCATAATTTATTGGCCTATGCCGTCGATCGTCTCGGCTCTGAGTATTATACGATTTCCGTTCGCAATATTGAAACCGGAGAAGAGCTTCCTGACCGCATTGAGAGCGTCGACGGCGCCGGGGCTGCGTGGGATGCGAATTCAGAGGGCTTTTTCTATGTTGAGCGCGACGACAACCAGCGCCCTGTGCGGATTAAATATCATAAGCTTGGAGATGATATCGCGCGCGACAGAACTGTCTATGAAGAAAGCGATTCAGGATTTTTTCTCTATGTGACGAAAAGTCAGGATGGAAAATACGTTTTTATCAATGCTGAAAGTCAGATTACGAGCGAAGTCCGCGCAATTCCCGCCGACGAGCCAGCCGCTGAACCGGTTCTGATCGCCGCGCGCGAGAATGGCGTTGAATATGGCGTTGATCATCATGATGGAAAGTTTTTCATCCGGACAAACGCTGATGGCGCAGTCGATTTCAAAATCGCAACGGCGCCGGTGAGTACGCCGGGGCGAGACAACTGGAAAGATTTTGTTCCCTATGAGGCTGGCCGTTATGTTGCAGGGTTTGTCTGCTTTAAGGAGCATTTCGTTACCTATGAAAGAAAGGATGCTCGGCCCCGCATTGTGATTTCAAATTACGGAGGCGGCGCCCGCGAGATCAATTTCGATGAGCCGGCTTACAGTCTGGGCCTCAGTTCCGGCTATGAATACGACACCTCCACATTGCGGTTTACATATGAGTCGCCGTCAACGCCGGAGCAGACCTTCGACTACGATATGGCGACTAATGAGCGCTCGCTCCTAAAAACGCAGGAAGTGCCGAGCGGCCATGATCCATCTCTTTATGTAGTTGAGCGCATCAATGCGCCCGCCGAAGACGGCGCTGAAATTCCGGTCATGGTGCTGCGGTTGAAATCGACGCCGGTCGACGGAACAGCGCCAGTGCTGCTTTATGGTTACGGTTCCTATGGCGCGACTATTCCCGATAGTTTCTCCACGTCGGTGCTTTCAATGGTGGATCGCGGCGTGATTTATGCGCTTGCCCATGTTCGCGGCGGCGCCGCCAAAGGACGTCAGTGGTATCTCGACGGCAAGCTCGATAAAAAGATGAACACTTTTCGAGATTTTGCGGCGGCGGGCGATGCGCTTATTGCGGAAAATTATACATCGGCGAAGAAGATCGTGATCTATGGCGGCAGCGCCGGCGGCTTGCTGGTAGGCGCCGCCGTTAATCAGCGTCCAGAGTTATTCGCCGGCGTCATCGCGGCAGTGCCATTTGTTGACGTCATCAATACGATTTCTGACGCGGATCTGCCGCTGACGCCGCCGGAATGGGAAGAATGGGGCAATCCGATTACGTCAGCAGAACAATATGGCTGGATTGCTGAATATTCTCCCTATGACAATATCCAAAACGCTGAGTATCCGCCCATCATGGCGACGGCGGGTCTGACCGATTACCGCGTCACCTATTGGGAGCCGGCGAAATGGGTGGCTCGCTTGCGCGACGAAGCGAAGGGCGGGCCGTTTGTTCTGCGGATCAATATGGACGCAGGCCATGCCGGTTCTGCAGCCCGGTTTGAACGGCTTGAAGAGCGGGCGCATCTTTATGCATTCGCACTGAAGGCGGTTGGCAAAGATAACGCTGAGCCGGTTAAGCACGGGAATTAACGCGCGCGCGGTTTCGCGTTTGATTTCGGTTTTCGCTTTTTTCTCGGCGCGGGCCCCTTCCGCGCCGATTTTCTTTTGACGTTCTTGCGCTTTGTCGCTTTTTTCCTTGCTGTCGAGCGTTTGTTTTTCTTTTCGCCCGGCAAAGGCTCGCTTAACATATCAAATCGCAACGAGCCGGTGAGAGGGATCGCTTCTTCGAGGCGAACATTTACCGCCTGACCTAATCGGAAAACCCCGCCCGTGGTCTCGCCGACGAGCTGGTGAGCCTCGTCTTCAAACCGGAATCGTTCGGCGCCAATGCTCCGCATCGGGATAAACCCGTCGGCGCCGCTTTCGTCCAGCATGATAAAAAGACCGTACTTCGTCACGCCGCGAATGCGCGCTGAGAATTTTACACCGATACGCCCTGCGAGATATTCGGAAAGATATCGATCGGAGGCTTCGCGTTCAGCAGCAATGGCGCGACGTTCAAAATCGGAAATCTGTTGCGCTACATCCTGAAGGCTGGCGGCTTCTTCCTTGGTTTGCCCGCCTGGGCCGAGCTTTGCCGCCTTCACTAGCGCGCGGTGCACAGTAAGATCCGCATAGCGCCGGATAGGCGAAGTGAAGTGCGCATAGCGGGCGAGGTTCAATCCAAAGTGACCGCGATTTTCATTATCATAAATGGCCTGACGCTGCGCGCGCAAAACAATCTGCGAGATCATTTCCTTCTCGTTGCGAGACTCCGCAATCTTCAAGATCTGATTGAAATTCGCCGGTCTGACAGAGCCGCCTTTGGCAAGCTTGTAATCGAGTCCTTCAAGATAATTTCTGACGCCCTCAAGGTCATCCTCGTCAGGCTGATCGTGTACGCGATAAATCCGTTCCACACGCGCACGCTCAAGCGTTTCCGCCGCCGCAACATTGGCGAGGATCATAAACTCCTCAATGACGCGGTGCGCGTCAAAACGCTCGCGGCGTACGACGTCCTCAACCTCGCCTTTCGTGTTCAGGATCACCTTGCGCTCCGGCAAGTCGAGATCGAGAGGACTGCGTTTTTGTCGTTCGGTCCAGCGCGCTCGAAATGCGCCAAAGAGGTTTGAAACCGCTTGCTGTATTTCCGGCGCAGCGCCGGCGCCTTCAGAAATCGCCTGGGCTTCTTCGTAAGAGAGCTTCGCCGCAGAGCGCATAATCGCGCGCATGAAACGATGGCTTTTTTTATTGCCGCCGGAATCAAGGATCATCTCTACGGCGAGACATGGCCGATCTTCGCCTTCGCGTAAGGAACAAAGATCATTCGACAGCCGCTCCGGCAACATCGGCACCACGCGATCGGGCAGATATACTGAATTGCCGCGCTTCAAGGCTTCTTTGTCAAGCGCGCTTCCGGAGCGCACAAAATAGCTGACATCGGCGATAGCGACGATGACACGGTGTCCGCCCGGATTTTCCGGATCCGAATCAGGTTCGGCGAAACAGGCGTCATCATGGTCTTTTGCATCCGCCGGATCGATAGTGAACAGCATCGTCTCGCGCAGATCAGTTCTGTCGCCAAGGGAAGGAAGCTTGGCTTTCTTTGCCTCAGCGATGACGGCTTTCGGGAACTCTATGGGTATATTGTGATTGGCGAGCGCGATCGTAGAGAATGCGGCGCGATCGTCGATATGGCCTTCAATATTCCGTACACGTGCTTTTCTGGGGCCATAGCCGCGCGCGTTTTTGGTCTCCAGCCAAACAAGATCTCCGTCTTTTGCGCCGCCGTCGTCACCCCGCTCAATCGTGAAATCGCCGCGCGCTTTGCGCTCAACCGGTTCGGCGCGCATCCGTCCGCGCTCCTTGCGGAAGACGGCTAGAAATCGGTGCGCGCCTTTGCCGATTGTTTTGATGATCTGGGCGTCATAGGCGCCGTCGCCGGAAGGTTTGAGGCGGACGAGCACCCGATCGCCGACGCCAGGCGCAGGCTTATGCTTGGCCGCTTGCCTTGCGGATATGCGGATCATCGGCGGCTCGCCATCGCCGTCCCAATTGATGAGCGCGCATTCAAGATCGCCGTCGTCATCTACATCGACAATATCGACCGGCGAAACAGGCGGCAGGCGCCCGGCGATTTTTATGCGTTTACCACCATCGAGTTTGATTGAGCCGTCCGTCTCCATCTCTTTCAAAAGCTTGCGAAGCTCCGCACGAGCTGCGCCTTTAACGCCAAAGGCGCGTGCAATATCTCTGCGCACGCCGGCGCCGTCATTGTTTTCAAGGAATGCGATGATGTCTTTACGGGAAGGGAGGGCGGTGCGCGCCGCCGCTTTTCTTACGGATCTTTTGTCGGCCAAGGGGTCGCTTTCGGTTGCGTTGAGGAGAGTTCGCGCATCGGTGTAACAGGTTCGCGCCAGCGCCGGTAGCTTTCATTAAGCACAGGCGATTCCAGCGTATTTTACCGGCCCACCGTAAGCGGATCGCGTGGGCGCCCGCCGATCAAAATTTCATAATGCAGATGGACGGCGGTGGCGTTGCCGCTTCGCCCGGTTGCGCCAATCGTTTGGCCCCGGCGCACTCTGTCGCCGGACCTCAGGCCTCGCTTAAAAGACGACAAATGGCCGTAGCGCGTTTCGACGCCGTCTCGGTGCTTGATGATGACGGTGCGGCCATAGCCGCGCTGCGAGCCGACAAAGGAAACAACACCGTCGCCTCCGGCGGCGACCGGGCGCGGGGCCCCGGTATAGAGATCGACGCCTTCGTGAAAGGAGCCGGCGCCGCCGCGGCGCGGGCCAAAGCCGGAAGACACGCAACCCTCGACCGGTGCGCGCAGGAACGGCTGACCCTTCACATAGGCAATCGGGTCGTAGCCCGCCACCCGTCCGCGCCGGTCAAGAGCAGGCGCGTTGGAGACTTTCGTTGAGCATAAAACCAGCGCATCGTCGCCGGCGTATGTGCCGGGCCCCGACGCAGGCGCTGAAACGCAGGCAGTGAGAAGGAGTGCGAAGATAAAAGACGCAACGAAACGCATACGTCACTCTAGCATCAAAACGGCGCCGGAATTATGAACGGCGGCGGTGAGGGCGCTCAATTGCGCGCTGGCATTGCTAAATCTTTTGACTTCTCATGCGTGCTGTCCGGTTGATTTTCATTCGTTCGCAATGACACGCCTTTAAGGGTCCAGACGGTTCCGGGCCGGTCCCCATTGCTGTGAGATGAAACTTGAAGCTCTCCGCCAAGCTGTTCCGCGAGATCTTTCACCAGATGCGTGCCGAGCCCCCCATCTCGATGCGTCGTCGTCATGCCAAAACCATCGTCTGAGACGCACATCGATCCGACAGGCCCGTCGACTTCGAACTTGATGATAATTTTGCCGCCGCTATCGCTAAACGCGTGCTTATATGCGTTCATCACTAACTCGCTAACTAACAAACCTAGGGGAATTGCCGTATCGGTATCGATTGAAGCGTGGGCAAAATGTCCTTCAAGCTCGACGTCCGGTTTGGCGATTGCATCCGCCATCAGCGATACGAGATCTTCAAAGAAAGTCTTTGCATCGATCGTTGTGCCGCTTTCCAACGCGCGAAGTTTGTCATGGATGAGGGCCATCGTGTTGAGTCTCAAGACGGCGTTCTCGTTGGAAGCAGACAAATTCTGCTGTCCGGAAGTCATGCGGCGCGCATCAATTCGGAACAAACTCAGCAAGAGTTGCAGATTGTTCGACACACGATGATGCATTTCCTTGAAAAATGTTTCCTTGGCTTTCGCGACGGCCTTTTGCGCCCTGTAGGCTCTGAAAAGCGCAAGCGCAAGAACGAGGGCGCCGAGTGCGAGTATGATGCCCAAGGCAGCGGCGATTCGGTTACGGTTTCGCGAGGCCGTCGCCAATGCCGCATTGGCCTCCGCTTTTTGTCTTTGCAGGTCTGAAATTTCAGCCGCCTGCGCCATCGCTTTTGCAGCGGCCTCCTGTTCTTCAATCTCAAAGAGAAGGTTTGCATTCCCGACCGCGTTCAGCTTTTCCCTTTCATATCGCTGCTCGCTAAGCGCTAATGCCGCCAGCCCATAGCGCGCCGCATCTTCGTGCTCTCCCAACCGCCGCAGCACACCGCTCGTCGTCTTCAGAAACGAGAGCAAAAATGCGCGATCCTGATCTGATGGATTGATATTTTCAGGATCTATTTCCATCTGGATTGCCGCTTCGGCACGAGCCAAAAGCGATTGCGCTTTAGCGAGATCGTCTTGCACTAAATATTGTTCCGCGAGCCAGGCGAACGCCTCCGCAGGGACGGATGGTGTAAAATAGTTCGTCTCAAGAAGTTTTTCCGCAGAAGTCTCTGCTGTTGCGAGAGTCGCCAGCGGATCGCCTTTTCCTTGTTTGTATCTGAACCTCGCCAACTCAAATGCGGCGTTGTGCCGGGCCGGCAGTAAACTGGACTCAGTGCTTCCCTGGTCGATGTTCTCATCGAAAGCGTCCAGTCCCGCTTTCATACTGGCTTCAGCGGCGGGCATGTTGCCCATGGCGGCGAGCGCCAATCCGCGATTAAGCTGCGCTTGCGCGCGCGTTAGCGGATGACGGTCCGTGTAATTGATAGCGCGGTCATATAGGGATACGGCCCGATCATAATCGCCAATTTCATAAAATAGATACGCCAGATTAGAGAGTGCTGTAATGTGGACAAGCGCCAATCGGTCCTGTTGCGTGCCCGTAACCAGACGACGATAGAGCTGAACAGCTGTTGTGATGTCGCCTTCCTGCCTCGCGTTTCCGGCCAACATGTTTAAGGCAAAAAAGCCAATACGCATATTGCCGCCTCGTTCGCCGGCGTCGGCTGCTTCCAAAAGCAAGGCGTCGCGCTCTTCTGCGGTTTCTGCAGCCTCCGGCTGACGAAACAGGTAAAGCGCTTGATAGAAAGCAAAGCGGGACAATGCTTTATCGTCCGCGATCCGCCGCGCTTCCTGAAGCCAGGTAGCGATCTGGTCGCCGTCTGGTAAAAATGGCGAAAAAATAAACGGAACACGGACGGCATGAACTTTAAGTCTCGCTGCGTCGGACCATTCATCGGCGGCATCGAGCAAATCGTCAGGATTGATCATATTGACCGCCGAGAGAAGGTAGCGATCAAGTAGAGCCAGCTGGTCTTCAGCGCTCGAAGCGCTTAATTCGTCAATACATGTTTTGCTGGCGCGACGCGTATCTTCAGAAAGCGCCGTTTCATTCTGCCAGTTGCCCTTGGGTCTTATCTCGATCCATTCATCGCACGTTTGCGCTGAAGCGCTCAATGGCGCTAGCGCAGCGGCAAAAATCAGACTTGCCAAAAGTGCGATGTATTTCTTGATCATACGAGGATCTTCGCATCCAATGACTCGCTCAAACCGATGCGAGTAGCCTTCCGAATTGAATGTCTCCTCGTCAACGGTTCGTTTAAATACTGTTTCTGTAGCGTACTAAACGAGACTTTGATCGTCGAGAGGCTTCTTTAATGCGCTTTTAGCGGCATCTGACGGAGACTATCAGCCAATATCAGGCTGTCTTTTTTGTCGTCTTTTTCTTTGTTGTCCTTTTCTTGGTCGCCTTTTTCGTAGTTTTCTTTTTTGCTGTCTTCTTCTTTGTTGCTTTTTTCTTGGCGGCTTTCTTCTTTCGCGGACCTTTTTTCTCGCGCTCTGCAATCCACTCGAGCGCTTGTTCCAGCGTCACATTTTCCGGTTCTATGCCGTTCGGAATAGTGGCGTTGGTTTTTTCATGTTTGACATAAGGTCCGTATCGCCCGTCGAGAACATTGACAGGGCTGCCAGTGTCAGGGTGTTCGCCGAGCTCTTTGAGGGCTTTGGCCTGACCGCGCCGGCCGCGCGGATTGGCTTTTTTCTCTGCAATCAGCGTAATAGCGCGGTTTAAGCCGACCTCAAACACCTCGTCGATATTTTCAAGACTCGCATAGGTCTTACCGTGCTTCACGAACGGGCCGTACCGTCCGAGGCCCGCTTCGATGATTTCGCCATCCTCCGGATGCGGACCAACTTCGCGGGGCAAAGAAAGAAGCATCAGCGCCTTTTCGAGGTCAACCGTCGCAACATCCCAGCCTTTCGGAATGCCGGAGCGTTTTGGCTTTTCTTTCGATCCTTTTTCCTGTTCACCGAGCTGTATGTAAGGGCCGAACCGTCCGACTTTCAGCCATACGTCCAAATTGGTGTCAGGGTCGACGCCGAGAACTTTGTCCGCCGAGGCGGCTGCATCTTCGCCGTCTCCAAGCGCCGTAAGCTGACGGGTATAATTGCAATCGGGATAGTTTGTGCAGCCGATAAAAGCGCCGTAGCGGCCTGTCTTCAGCGATAGCTGCCCGTCTGCGCGTCCTTCTTCGGCGCAAGTCGGGCAAGCGCGCGGATCGCTTCCATCCTCTTTCTTGGGGAATATGAGAGGGCCGAGAGACTCGTTCAAAGCATCAAGCACTTCAGAGATGCGAAGCTCGCCGATATCTTCTATTGCGGCGTGAAATTCATCCCAAAAATTCCGTAAAAAGACTTTCCAGTCCGCTTTGCCGTCTGAGATTTCGTCTAACGTCTCTTCAAGGTCCGCCGTAAAATCATAGGCGACATATTTGTTGAAATAATTTTCGAGGAATGCCGTGACGATGCGACCCTTCGAATCCGGGATGAACCGATTTTTGTCCATCGTAACATAGCCGCGATCGCGCAAAACAGACAGAATGGACGCGTAAGTTGACGGCCTGCCGATGCCGAGTTCTTCAAGCCTTTTGACAAGGCTGGCTTCTGAAAAGCGAGGCGGGGGCTGGGTGAAATGCTGATCGGCCTTCACTTCGGAGGCTGTGGCGGCGTCGCCCTGCGTGACCTTTGGAAGGACGCCTGCGCCGTCGTCACTGTCAGCGTCGTCTTTGCCTTCTTCGTAGAGCTTTAAAAAGCCGTCGAACAAAATAACCGAGCCTGTGGCGCGCAGGCCGGTTTTTTTATCAGAGGACAGAATATCGATGGTTGTGTTCTCAAGACGCGCCTCACTCATCTGACTGGCGGCTGCGCGTTTCCAGATCAGCTCGTAAAGCCGAAACTCATCGTCATTAAGCCCGCGCATTTTTTCAGGCGCGCGCGAAAATGCGGTGGGGCGAATGCATTCATGCGCTTCTTGTGCGTTCTTGGCTTTCGATTTGTAAACGCGCGGCGAGGCCGGCACATACTTGTCGCCAAACTGCGCGCCTATAGACTTTCGCGCATCGCTGACGGCTTCAGGCGCCATGTCGACGCCGTCGGTCCGCATATATGTAATAAGCCCTGTCGTCTCGCCGCCAATGTCGATGCCTTCGTACAAAGATTGCGCTGTGCGCATGGTGCGTTGCGCATTGAAGCCCAATTTGCGAGCGGCTTCCTGTTGCAGGGTGGACGTTGTGAATGGCGGCGGCGGGTTGCGCCGGGCCGGTTTGGCTTCAACCGCATCGATGGTGAAACTTGCGTTCTCCACCGCTTTTTTCGCAGCGGCGGCTGCGGCTTCATTATTGAGCGTGAATTTTTTGAGTTTCTCGCCTTCATGTATCACGAGGCGCGTTTCAAACGCGGTTGAGCCGCCGGCGACAGCCTGAGCCTTCACGCTCCAGTATTCCTCGGCGACAAAAGTCTCGATCTCCAGCTCACGTTGGCAAATAATGCGCAACGCCACAGACTGAACGCGTCCGGCTGAACGCGAGCCCGGCAGTTTGCGCCAGAGCACCGGCGACAGCGTGAATCCCACGAGATAGTCGAGTGCCCGTCGCGCAAGATAAGCGTCGACAAGGTCATCGTCGATCTGGCGCGGGTTCGCCATGGCGTCCTGCACGGCTTTTTTGGTGATCGCGTTGAAAGCGACACGGTCGATGCGCACGTCTTTCAATGCTTTTTTGGCGGTGAGCGCCTCCAGAAGATGCCAGGAGATGGCTTCGCCTTCGCGGTCAGGGTCCGTAGCGAGGACAAGGCGGTCGGCGCCTTTAACGGCTGAGGCAATCTCGTTGACCCGTTTTCGAGAACCGGCGTCCAGCTCCCAGGTCATCTCGAAGTCGCGCTCCGGATCCACCGATCCGTCTTTTGAGGGCAAGTCGCGGATATGCCCGTAGGAGGCGAGCACTTTAAAGCCCGATCCCAGATACTTGTTGATTGTTTTCGCTTTGGAAGGAGACTCGACGACTACGACTTGCATGGGGCGGGCGAACCTTTGTGGTCAAATTGATGACGCTTGGCGCGGCGTAATGCGGCTCGCCCGCCGGGTCTGTCAACTCCGGGAAATACGCACATCGCATGGATAAAGGTTTTATAGATACGCATTTTCTACTATAAGTAGCATAAAATTTATGCTACACGCTAATTTCAGCAGCGCCTCGGGGGTTGAGATTATGTCTTTAAAACAGACGGTTAGGATTAATCCGCAACATAAAACACAAATCACTGTTGCACATACGGCGGCTTATATTGGCGATCTCGTATTGGAAATGGAGAAGCTTGCTGGACGTCAGGGATTAATGACCCTGGCGTCGGCGCTGAAAGCGGCAAGGTTGGAAGCGGGGCGCATTGCAGCCGAAGACTAGTCCGAAACCTGTAGTGAAAACCGCCCGCCTGAGTGTTCCTCAATCTCCCCGCTAAGCGCCAGTTCCAGCATCGCTTCGGCAAAAAGTCCGGGCGGCGCGTCAACCTCGCGAAACAGATCATCGCGGTGCTGGGGCGTGAAACTGAGGGCCTCCAGAATGCGCCGGCGCAAAGCGGCCACAGCGCCGGGGTCGGGCTCCTGAGCCGGCGCCTGCCAGTCAAAAAGATCACGCGTATCCTCATGCGCGCCGCGCTCCTGTTCAGCGAGCACAGTCAAAATATCTTCGGCATTTTCAATCAGCGTCGCGCCGTCGCGGATCAGTCGGTTTGCGCCCTGACAGCGCGGATCGAGCGGCGAGCCCGGCACCGCAAAAACTTCGCGTCCCTGTTCGAGAGCAAAGCGCGCTGTAATCAATGTGCCCGACCGCGCAGCGGCTTCAACCACGACGACGCCGCGGGAGAGCCCTGAGATTAACCGGTTCCGTTTCGGAAAGTCGCGCGCAGTCGGGCGCATGCCGATCGGGCATTCTGAAACCACTGCGCCCTCATTCGCAATTCGTCGGGTCAGCTCTTCATGTTCCGGAGGGTAGATCACATCAACGCCGCCGGCGACGACGGCAATTGTGCCGGCGGCGAGTGCGGCTTCATGTGCGGCGCCGTCAAGGCCGCGCGCCAACCCCGAAACAACGACGACGCCTTGCGCACCCAAATCGGTGGCGAGCGTACGCGCCATTTTACGCCCTACGCCGGACGCGTTGCGGGCGCCAACGATGGCAATCGCCGGGCGTTCGAACAGTGATGCCTGTCCGTTCAGGAATATCAGCGGCGGCGGGTCGGCGATAGCGCGCAGAGGCGCAGGATAATCGTTCTCGCAAAAAGCAATTACGCGCACGCCGAGGTCATCCGCCATTTCAAGTTCCGCCGCCGCTTTGCCTCTGTTAGCGGGACTTAACGGGCTGCGCCGACCCGCTTTTTGCGCCAGCTCCGGCAGAGCGCTGAGCGCGGCTTCAGCCGATCCGAATTTTGTCAGTAGGCGGTGAAAAGTGATCGGACCGATTTGCGGCGTGCGGATGAGTTGCAGCCAGTCGATACGTTCGGTCTCTGAAAGTTGCGCCATTGTCTTATACCGTCAGCCGCCTGGGCCGCAGTCAATACACCGGGGCGGCGGCGGCGGGCCCATCTGCAAAGCGTAGTTCAGATTGCGCAGCGCTGTGCGAACCCCTTCCTCCATGACTGGATGATAAAACGGGCGTTCCAGGATTTCATGGACAGTTAGTTTCGACTGATGCGCCCAACCAAGGAGATGGGCTATGTGCTCAGCCGCCGGGCCGACCATTTCAGCGCCGAGAAAGAGACCGGTTCCTTTTTCGCCATAGACGCGCAACAGCCCCTTATTGACAAGCATCACGCGGGCGCGGCCCTGATCGCTCCAATCAATCGAGCCGGTTTCGAAATCGGCGTCGCGGTCAGTCAGGTCGCGATATGTTTCACCGCACATCATTATCTGAGGGTCTGAGAAGACAACGCTGAGGGGGGAGACTTTTGCAAAACTGCGGATGTCAGGGAAACGACCCGCATTATAGCCGGCGACATAACCGTCATCGGCGGCCACATGCAGCAGCGGCAATTTGTTATCCGCATCGCCGGCGATAAAAATATGATCGACGCTCGTTGTGGTGTTGAGCGGATTAAAAACGGGCACGCCGCGGTCATCGAGTTTTAACGACGTATTTTCCAGGCCCAGCTTGTCCACATTAGGCTGGCGGCCGGTGGCGACAAGTACGTAATCAAATCTGGACGTTGTTTCCGCGCCATCGACCTTGTGATCGATTTCGACGGCGTCGCCGACTTTTTCGATGCGTGAAAAGTCTGCATCGGGATAATAATCCATTTCATCTGTAAAAATTTGCAGGGCGCATTTTCGCACCTCGTTATCGGTGAGCGGTCCGACGAGGCAGTCTTTGCCAAACAAGGCAACGCGCACGCCGAGCCGATGCAGAGCCTGCCCCAGTTCCAGGCCAATGACGCCGCCGCCAAAAACAGCGACAGAGCCGGGCAAATCAGCCCAATCAAATACGTCATCATTGACGATTAAGCGATCGCCCGCGCTTTCAAATACCGGAAACACTTTCGGCCGGGAGCCTGTTGCGATCACTATGCGCGCGGCTTTGACGACATCGCCATTGCTGAGTTGCAGCGTATGATCGTCTTTGAACGCGGCATGGGCCATGACCCTGTGTTCGGCCGGCCATTCCTCGACGGCTTCTTTGACGAAACCCACAAACCGGTCGCGCTCTGATTTTATCCGTCCCATGATTTCTGCGCCGTTTATTTTTGCAGGCTCGTAGTGAACGCCCATGGGGCGAACGCGTTCGCCGTGATGGGCCGCTTCTGCGGCGGCAATGAGAAGCTTTGACGGCATACAGCCAACCCGCGCGCAGGTCGTGCCATATTGGTCGCCCTCAATGAGCAGGATGGAGTTTGTAAGCTTCGAAGCCTCGCGATACGCGCGCATCCCGGCGGTGCCGGCCCCGATAATCGCAACGTCGACATTTCTCTCAGCCATAGTTCGTTGTCTCCTTACTGACGTCAACAGCGAAATTATGTCCGATCAGGAGGCGGTGGACGCTGCTGATTTTTTATCGCCAATGCGCGGTTCGGTTCCTGCGAGCAATCGTGCGATGTTTGTCTTATGACGGATGAAAATCAATACGGCCATGAAGAGTGCCGCGAAAGCAAAGGCGACTTTGCCCATCGTGAAAAGAATCAGCGGCGATGCCGCGGCGGCGACGAGCGCGGAGAGGGAGGATATGCGCCCGACTTTCGCGACGCCGAGCCAGGTTGCGCCGACAAATAATCCCGCCGGCCAGTGCAGCGCGAATAGCGTGCCGAGAAAAGTGGCGACCCCTTTGCCGCCATTGAATTTCAGCCATACCGGGAAACAATGACCGAGAAACGCTGCGGCGCCGGCGATCTCAGGCCGCAAGCCGGCGTAATAGGCGACAGCGACGGCAATCGCGCCCTTGCCGCCGTCGAGCAGCAATGTCGCCAGCGCGAGGTCCTTGCGCCCGGTGCGCAAGACGTTCGTCGCGCCGATATTGCCCGAACCGATTTGACGAATGTCGCCAAGACCGGCGACTTTTGTGATGACAAGGCCAAAGGGGATAGAACCAAGAAGATAGCCGAGAATTAGGGGGAGGAAAGTGTCCATCACTCCCCCCGGCTCAGTAGCGCATCGAGACATGCCATACGTGTGGGCACGCCATAAAAGACCTGCCGCAAAATCAGCGAGCGCTCTTTGTTGTCAGCCAGCGCGCCGTCGATTTCGACGCCGCGGTTTATAGGTCCAGGATGCATGACGCGCGCGCCGGGTTTGGCGAAAGCAAGGGTGTCATGGGTGAGACCGAAGGCGTCGTAATAGCCTTGCGCTGCGTTCTCGTTGCCGTCGTTCATGCGCTCGAACTGCATCCTGAGACCCATCGCAATGTCTGCGCCGTCAAGTCCTTCTTTCAAAGCGTCAAATCGCTGAACATCCGTAAACTGATCAGCATCAGGCATCAAATGCGCCGGTCCCACGAATCTTATATCCGCGCCAAGCCGTTGAAACAGACGCGCATCGGAGCCGGCGACGCGGGAATGCTTGATGTCGCCGCATATTGCGATGACAAGACCCTGCAGGGAGCCGAATTCGGAACGGATCGCAGCCGCGTCAAGCAAGGCCTGGGTCGGGTGTTCCAGCGCCCCGGCGCCGCCATTGACGACAGGGCAGGGCAGACGCTCGCTTAATTCCTGGTGCAGACCTTCTTCTTTCGCGCGCACGATCATTACGTCCGCGCCCATGGCGGCCATGGTCTGCGCTGTGTCGATCAGACTTTCGCCTTTATGGATCGATGAGGCGGACACGGGCACATTGATGACGTCAGCGCTCAATTTTTTGCCGGCGAGTTCAAATGAGAGATTGGTGCGCGTTGAGTCTTCGAAAAAAAGATTGACCTGCGTCTTGCCGGCGAGACGTTTCGGCGCTGGCGCGGCGCGTTTTACAAATCCGGCATAGTATTCCGCCAGATCGAGAATATGCGCGATGTCAGCATCGGATAAATCGTCAATCGAAAGCAGTCGCCGTTTGGCGAGAAGCGTTTCCGGAGTGATCGGTCGAGCAGCGCTTGTCATGAGTCTCGGCTATAATCCGGGCCGCATGCGCCTGCAACGCAGCTTTACGCTTTTGCCTTGGTTTTTACGATCCACATAATGCCGGCGGCGATAACGGCGATATCTATTGCGAACATGATTGGGAGCGCCAGCGGTCCGCCGTTCTGCAGGTAATTCGTTCCGCCAAGCGCGAGACCCAGTGCGCATACCCCGATGGAGGCGAGAATGGCGTTGCGGCTGTGGTTTTTCGATCCGTCATTGGTGTCGGCTCGCACGTAGAAGCTGAGGCCCACATAGAGGAAGCCGAAAATCGACAAAGGCAGCGCCAGGCCTGTGCCGGTGCTCAAAAGAGCCACCAGAAGGTGAAAAATGCCGGTCGTGAGCAAGAGCCCGATGATGAGATGCCTTAGCGTGGCTGGTTTCATGATGTTGCTCCCCTCAGGCGGTCAATCGCGCCTTGTAAAATGAATGCTGCGGCGGCGGCGTCGATTTGTTCTGCGCGCCGCGCGCGGCTGGTGTTCAGACCGATCAGATCACGTTCCATCGCGGCGGTTGAAAGCCGCTCATCCCAGAAGGCAATCGGAAGGTCCAGAATTTTCGGCAGGTTGCGAGCAAATGCGCGTGTGCGCTGGGCGCTCGGACCCTCAGAACCGTCCATATTCAACGGTAGGCCGAGGATGACGCCTGCAATCGCCCGCTCCGAAGCCAAAGTCGCAAGATGCGTTGCGTCCTGGGTGAATTTTTTGCGGCGTATCGTTTCCACAGGCGTTGCGACCCGCCGGTCGGGATCGCAGACGGCGACGCCGATGGTTTTCTCGCCTAGATCAAGCCCGAAGAGCGCGCCTTTTTCGCCGAAAGCGCCTGCGTCGCTGATAAAATCATTCGCCATGGGCGAACCCATACCACAAGCGTCAAGATGGGGCAGGAAATAAGCGGGCTCGCACTTGTCCGGCGAGCCGTTATGATCGCCGGCATGACGATACGGGTTCTTCTTGGCGCTGTAATCGCTGCGGGTCTTTTTATCGCTGCGTTCGCGACGACACGCTATCTCACGGCGGAACCGACCGCAGAAGAAGACTGGACGCTGGCGTCCAGTGATGCCGGACCGCTTATTCAAATCAATGTCGAACATGACCCGGCGGGCTCCGTTCGCGTCGCATATCAACTAAGCCAATCTCGCCGCGCGCTTGATTTTGGCCGCATCGCGCCCGGACGGCGCCCTGAGCGCTGGCGTATTGAAAGCAGCGGTTTTGAGTTTCAGGAAACGCCCGAAGGCGACCGCTTGGTTCGGACCGACGGCGCCGCGTTCGACGCTGTCATTATAAGCGTGGCGACGGACGGGCCGCGGCTTTTGAAGACATATCAGCCGGTATCTTCCTATGGGGAGGGCGGCGTTCTCTTTTATACAGGTCATTTCTGGCCGGCTGCGCCTTTTCGCGGACGCGCTGAGGCAAATTTTTCGTTTACGCCCGCGCCTGGCGCCAAGGTGTCGGCTTTTGGTCAGTCAACGGACCAGCTTGCGGACTGGCAAAGCCCCATGAACCATCCCGCTTATGTTTATATGGGGCCTGTGCCGCCGATCAGGGACGGCGCAGTCAACACCATTTTCGATCCAGCCTCGCCCCTCTGGGTGCAACGCGAGCTTGTCTCGCTGGCGCCCAAAATCTTCACCTATCTTGAAGCGGTGATGGGCTTCCCGCTCGCCACAACGCCGGATTTTTTTCTGACGGCGCCGCAATCGCCGGATGACGGGCGGTTATCATTTTCTGGAGATGCGCTGCCCGGACAAGTGCAGATGACCATTGTCGGGGGCGCCTGGGCGACGCCGTCGCAGCGGGCGCGCGATCTCTTCAGGCGGGCGGCGATCCATGAAGCGGTGCATTTGTGGCAGACCGCCGCGCGACCGGCGAGCCGATCGACCCCGGCATGGATACATGAAGGCGCTGCCGACGCCATTGCGGCTGATGCGATGTTTGCGCTTGGTTTCTGGGATACGCGCCAGCAGTCGGAAGCGTTTGAACGAACCAAAAGCGAGTGCGCCGGAGAGCTTGAAAAAGGTCCCCTCTCTTCAGCGCGCAAGCGGGGCGATTATCGTGCGCTTTACGCCTGCGGTCATGTTATCGCAGTGGCGGTCGCAGAAGCGGAACGCTCCAACACCGCTGCATTCTGGAAGGATTTTATCGGTCAGGCTCGCGAGAAGAGATCGGTCTACACGGAAGGGGGGTTTTATGACTTCGTTGCTGCGCGCACGCAAAACGAGGAATTTCAGACCGCTTTGCGCGCTTTCGTGCGTACGCCGCATGCGGCGCCGGCGCGTTCGATCGATAGATTATTCGCCGCCGCCCATTCGCCACTTGCACATGGGCGTGGGCGTTGATACGCCGACAAGCCTGACGTCACGCTGAGAAATACTGATGAGCATCGATAAAGACACAGTGCGCAAGGTCGCGCGCCTCGCCCGCATCGCGGAGAGTGAAGAACGCCTTGAACCGCTCGCGGCTGAACTCTCCGGCATTTTCGGCTGGATCGAACAACTCAATGAAGTTGATATCGACGGGGTCGAGGCGATGGCCTCAACCGTGGACGTCAGTCTGCCCATGCGCGAGGACGCGCTTCAGGAAGGGCCGACAGGTGGGGGGCAACCGGAAAATGTCGTCGCCAATGCGCCGAAGACAGAAGACCACTTCTTCGTGGTGCCGAAGGTGGTGGAGTAGCGCGTGGCCAATCCAGTTGACCTTACCCTCGCCGAACTTCGCGATGCTTTGAAAGCAAAAGACGTCTCCTCTCTCGAAGCGACTGACGCTTATCTTTCCCGCATTGAAAAGGCCGGCGATCTGAACGCCTTCATCACCGTCACCGCTGACAAGGCGCGGGAAATGGCGAAAGCTTCCGATGACAAACTCGCTAAAGGCGAGGGCGGCCGGCTTGAAGGCGTGCCTCTGGGCGTCAAGGATCTGTTCTGTACGGAAGACACGCAAACGACGGCGGCGTCGCATATTCTCGAAGGCTTTCACCCGAAATACGAGTCGACCGTGACAAGCCAGCTTTGGCGCGACGGCGCGGTGATGCTCGGCAAACTCAATATGGATGAGTTCGCCATGGGTTCGTCCAATGAGACGAGCTTTTATGGACCCGTAATCAATCCCTGGCGGCGCGAGGGCAAAGACGACAAGCTCTCGCCGGGCGGGTCTTCCGGCGGGTCGTCGTCTGCGGTGGCGGCGCGGCTCTGCGCGGCGGCGACAGGTACGGACACCGGCGGTTCGATCCGGCAGCCGGCATCCCTGACCGGCACGGTAGGCGTCAAGCCGACTTACGGGCGCTGTTCGCGCTGGGGCATTGTTGCATTCGCCTCCTCACTGGATCAGGCGGGGCCGATTGCGCGCGATGTTCGCGACGCTGCGGTGATGCTGAAATCCATGGCGGGGCACGATCCGAAGGATTCAACATCGATTGATCGTCCGACACCGGACTATGAGGCTGTTCTGGGCCAGTCTGTGAAGGGGCTTAAAATCGGCGTGCCGAAAGAGTACCGCATGGACGACATGCCGGCGGAGATCGAAACACTCTGGCAAGCCGGCATCGACTGGATGAAGGACGCTGGCTGCGAGATTGTTGATATCTCCCTGCCGCTCACGAAATACGCCCTGCCGGTTTACTATATCGTTGCGCCGGCGGAGGCCTCATCGAATCTCGCGCGTTATGACGGCGTCAAATACGGACACCGCGCCTCCGACTACAAAGATATTCTCTCGATGTACGAGCAGACGCGCGCCGAAGGGTTCGGCGATGAGGTCAAGCGGCGGATTTTGATCGGCACCTATGTTCTGTCCGCCGGATATTACGATGCATATTATTTACGCGCTCAAAAAGTGCGTAAACGGATATTCGACGAATTTGTTGACGCTTTCAGCAAGGTCGACCTTATTTTGACGCCGTCGGCGCCGTCCGCAGCGTTTGGCCTTGGCGAGAAAACCGGTGATCCGGTTCAGATGTATCTGAATGATATTTTCACGGTGACCGGCAATCTCGCCGGCCTTCCCGGCGCTTCAGTACCGGCGGGGCTTGACGCGCAAGGTCTGCCGCTCGGTCTTCAGCTTCTTGCAAAACCATTCGATGAAGAAACCATGTTCAAAGGCATGCATGCGCTTGAACAAGCGGCGGGTTTCAAGGCGCGCCCTCAGGAATGGTGGGGTTGATCGATTTTTCCGCATCGCCAATCGAATTGATAGATCACGAAAAACGATGACTCTTGTCACGCTCTTGTTGTTTGAATGAGAGCAGGGGCGTTCGCATCTCTCGGTCAAGGCAAACGAAAGGACCTTGACCATGAAACTCCAAGCATTCTTCGCCGCCGGCTTTGCCGCTCTTGGCCTGGCTGTTATCGCGCCAACCGCCGCTTCCGCTGCAACAGCGCCGCAAGCAGTCACGCTCGCTTATCAATCAGCCGGCGTAACGGACGCCGACCTTTATAGCGATGTCCGGTTCCGCGGCCGCGGCTTTCACAAAGCCCGTGGGTTTCACGGCAAAGGTTTCCACGGAAAAGGTTTTCATAAGAAAAGCTATTACGGCGGACACGGATATTATGGAAAAAGCTTCAAGCATAAAGGCGTCAAGCACAAAGGTTTCCATAAAGGCGTGAAACACAAATCGTTCGGCCACAAAGGGTTCAAAGGGTCGCACAAAGTGATCGTTAAAAAAGGCTACTAGCATCACCATATACTGTCTTGGCGTCACTGTATGATCGCGTAACTGATCAGACGCCTTGGGCCGGCTGCGCGTCTCTCCCCCCAAGTCGCAGCCGGTCTTTCCACACTATCGACATTGGCGCGAGCGTTGATAGGCTATGCGGAAAAATGGGGATGTATGGCTCGCGCTTATAAGGAAATTGTTTTTTCTGTTCCGCTCGCTTCACCTGTCGAGACTGACGCTTATCATGCGTCTTCAGACGGCGAATGGCGTTTGTTTGTTTTTACCGGCACGCCGAGCAACAAACTTATTTATCAGCGTTTCCTGCGCGTCGCGCCGCCGAGCCTCGATGTTGTCGTCATAACTCGGCCTGGTTTCGGCAAAGGTCATGATCGCGCCTTTACGGACTTTGACGATCAGGTGGCTGCAATCAAGCCATTCCTTCCGGGAGGGGCATTCGGTGACAAAAAGCTTATCGTCATGGGCGTTTCCTACGGCGGCGAACTTGCGCTGAAAGCCGCGCTCGATTTTCCTGACGCCGTGAAAGGCGTTTTGACGCTTGCTGCGCTGATTGAGGAGCCTCACGAATACGCGCTGACGCTCGAGAAGATAACCCGAGACCTTGAAGCCGGCGGCGGCGCCAAGTGGATTGACGCCTTCTCGCCCAACCGCTGGAAAAAAGTTCGCGATGAGGTCGCCGGGCGCCGCGATCAGATTGGCCCGCTTCTCGGCCGACTGAATGATTATGAAGGCCCGGTCGAAGTTCTTCACGGCGATTTTGACGCCATCGTCCCGCGTTCCAATGCTGACAGGTTGTATGAATGTCTCAGTGAAGCCTCACGCGGAAGGCTCGATATCGTGCCCGGCGGCACCCATTACCTGGAAGGGCAATATCCCCGGCGCGTTCATCAGGCTGTGCAGCGTGTGATCGAGCGAGCGGTCGCCAAAGAGCGCTCAGTCGCGTAAGCTATCATTATGTCTGATCCAACTCCCATCCCCGACAATCCGTCTGATCCGTATGCGCGAAAGGCCCAAACCTTTCCTGTATTGAGCGATGCGCAAGTCGCAAAAATCAAAGAATTCGGGCGTTGCGAAAGCTTGGAAAAAGGAGCTGTCGTTTTTCAGCGCGGCGATCGGACGGTTGATTTTTTTGTTCTCATGTCTGGAACCATCGAGATCTATGAGGAAGAGGGCGATCAACCTGAAAACGTCTTCACCGTTCATCGTAAAAATCAGTTTACCGGCGAGTTGGACCTCTTTAACGATCGCAAAATTCTCGTCAGCGGCTGCATGGGCGAGGCTGGCGATGTCATCAGGCTCGACAGGCCGGCGTTTCAGCGCATGATGACCAGTCTGCCCGACATTTCAGAAATCATTATGCGTGCGTTCATATTACGGCGCATAGGACTAATGGAGCATGAGCAGGGGGCTGTTTGCGCTATCGGCCGAAAGTCTTCAAGCGCTCTTCTTGAGGCTGAGCGATTTATGCGCCGAAACGGTTATCCTGTTCGCGTTCTTACGGTTGAGGATGATGCGGACGAGGTTCGCACTCTTCTTGATAAATACAGCCTGGCCGAGAGCGATCTTCCTGTACTTATTGGCAAGAATAATGATCATATCGCAAAGCCCTCTCGCATGGAGCTTGCGAAGTTTCTAGGCATCGCCATCGAGTTGGAAGATGGCGAAATTTATGACACGATAGTAGTCGGCGCTGGACCTGCGGGTTTGGCAGCTGCTGTCTATGCCGCATCCGAAGGGCTGAAAACGCTTGTGCTTGAGGACCTTGCGCCAGGCGGTCAGGCCGCCACCAGCTCAAAAATTGAAAACTATCTTGGGTTCCCGACTGGCGTCTCCGGGCAGGCGCTGGCCGGCCGCGCGCAGGTGCAGGCGCAAAAATTCGGCGCCGTCCTGGCGGTTCCCTACGCTGCAAAGAAACTTTGCTGCCAGGACCGTCCGTATCGTATTTATCTGGAGTACGATAAAGTGGTGCGCGCCAAATCAGTCGTCGTCGCCACAGGCGCTCGCTATCGCAGCATTGATGTGGATAATTTGGATAAATATGAGGGCCAAAACGTTCATTACGCGGCGACTGCGATTGAGGCGAGGCTTTGCGGCGATACGAACGTGATTGTTATCGGCGGCGGCAATTCAGCCGGCCAGGCGGCGGTGTTTCTGTCCCAGCATGCTGATCACGTCCACATGCTGGTGCGCGGATCGGGGCTCGCCGCTTCAATGTCGGATTACCTCGTCGGCCGTATTGAGGCGTCACCAAACATTACCCTGCACACCGGCGCCGAACTTTGTGAAATTGAAGGCGATGATGTCATTCGACACGCCAGCTGGCGGCATCGGGAGTCAGGCGAGATCATCCGCAAAGATGTCGCTCATATCTTCGTCATGATTGGCGCAGCGCCAAACTCAGATTGGCTTGATAATTGTCTGGCTCTGGATGAGAACGGCTTCGTGCTTACTGGAAAAGCGGCGGAGTCTTGTGCCGATTGCGAACGCCCGCCCCACGCTTTTGAAACCTCGGCGCGCGGCATTTTCGCCGTTGGCGACATACGCGCTGATTCCGTCAAACGCGTCGCATCCGCCGTCGGTGAAGGCTCGGTTAGCGTAGCGGCAATCCACAAAGTTCTTTCCGAGCTTTATTCCGTCGAGTGAACCGCATAGAAGCTTCAAATCTCAGTAAAGCGCAGCGGAGACGCCATGAGCGAGCCTAGAAAAGTATTGCAAGGATCAACCGGCGATTGGGAAGTCGTTGTCGGGCTTGAGGTTCATGCGCAGGTCGCCTCGACCTCAAAGCTGTTTTCTGGCGCCGGCGCAACATACGGCGCCGGGCCGAATGAAAATGTCTCGCTGGTCGATGCGGCGATGCCGGGGATGTTGCCGGTGATCAACAAATTCTGCGTTGAACAGGCGATCAAGACGGGGCTTGGACTAAACGCGAAAATCAACACGTGGTCGCGCTTTGACCGGAAGAACTATTTCTATCCTGATCTGCCCCAAGGCTATCAGATCTCGCAATATAAAGATCCGATTGTCGGCGAGGGCGAGATCGAAGTTGAACTCGACGGCGGCGAGACAATCACGGTCGGCATTGAAAGGCTGCATCTTGAGCAGGATGCGGGCAAATCGATCCATGATCTGGCGCCCAACGAATCCTATGTAGATCTCAACCGTTCAGGCGTCGCGCTAATGGAAATCGTCTCCAAGCCGGAAATGCGTTCGGCGGAAGAGGGTGCGGCTTATTTTTCAAAATTGCGCACGATTGTGCGTTACCTCGGGACCTGCGACGGGAATATGGAGGAAGGCTCAATGCGCGCCGACGTCAACGTCTCCGTCTGCCGCGCGGGAAACTATGAGAAGTTTCGCGAGACCGGCGATTTCAGCTATCTCGGCACACGGACAGAAACGAAGAACGTCAATTCGATCCGTTTCACTCGTCAGGTCATCGACTACGAAGCGCGCCGACAGATCGAGGTGTTGGAGAGCGGCGGAACCATCGATCAGGAAACGCGCTTGTTTGATCCAAAGTCCGGTGAGACGAGGACCATGCGCTCGAAAGAAGACGCGCATGACTACCGGTATTTTCCGGACCCGGACCTTCTGCCGCTCGAATTTTCAAAAGAGTGGGTTCAGGAAATCAGGGCGTCGCTGCCGGAATTGCCCGATCAGAAAAAACACCGCTTCATGGAGGACTACGGTCTTTCCGCCTATGACGCGATTGTGCTCGCTGCGGATAAGGAAAAGGCGGAATATTTCGAACAGGTTGCAAAAGGTCGGGACGGCAAACTCGCGGCCAACTGGGTGACGGGCGACCTTTTCGGCGCGCTCAACAAGGCGGATAAGGACATTTCAGAAGCGCCGGTCAACGCCGCGCAGCTCGGAAGCCTCATCGACCTCATTAAGGACGGCACGATCTCGGGAAAAATCGCCAAGGATGTCTTTGCGCTAATTTTTGAAGGCGAAGAGACAGGTAATCCCGTCGATATCGTCGAAAAGCGCGGGCTGAAACAGGTGACCGATACCGGCGCCATCGAAAAGATCGTCGACGATATCATCGCCGCTAATCCGAAGCAGGTCGAGCAGGTGAAAGAGAAACCCAAAACCATGGGCTGGTTCGTCGGTCAGGTGATGAAGGCTTCGCAGGGCAAAGCCAATCCACAGGCGGTGAACGAGATTTTGAAGAAGAAGCTTGGGGTTTAGGCGCAGTTTTCTCAATGCGCCTCTGCGCCGTCGAGCGCATCAAGCATGCTTTCCACGGCTGCGGCAAAAGCTTCCGGCGCTTCGGCGAATGCGAGGTGGCCGGCCTGTTCTATGAATTTGATTTGCGATCCCTCGATCATTTCGTGCAGCGACCAGGCGACAGACGGTGCAATAATTGCGTCAAACCTGCCATGCACGATCAAAACAGGAATATTCAATGAGCTGACTGTTTCCGTGTAGTCTTTTTCAGTGAGCTGTGCGCGCAGTTCGTTGTTTAGATCGATGCGATAAACATAATCAGAGACCGCTTTTTCGTAAGCGACGGCTTTGTCAGGGTCGACAAACTCCATGGAAAAGAACAGTGAAAGCTCGCTGGCCGCAAAACGGGGGGTTAGCGTTCTTCTTTTCGCCATCCAGTCTGCGAAGCGGTCTGGATAGATATCTGCCATAAGTTGACGCGTGTCGGAAAGTTTCGGCGCCGACGATCCTGCAAAGGTAATGCTGCGTAGCGTTTCGGGATACTGTTCAGCATAGGACATGGCGACGAGCCCGCCGAAAGAATGCCCTAATAGATCAATGCGCTCGGCCTCAAGCGCAAGCCGAACCGCTTCGACATCGCTGGCCCAAAGATCGAAGTCCCAATTCGCCTCGTCATCAATGGCGACGCCGCTGCCGCGCTGGTCAAACATCACCACCGGCCTGTGTTTGCTGATCTTCTCAAAAGCGCCGCCGACGCGCAGATATCGATGGTCGCTGCCAGGGCCGCCTGAGATGACCAGCAAAGGCGTAGTTCCTGCGTTCAGATCGCCGGCAACGTAATAATGGATTATCACGCCGTCGCCGCTTTGTGTTTGATGAGGGCGCCAGGGCGAAGGTCCCGTGTCTGTATTCGCGATGGCCGGCGCTGCTGTGAGGAGCAAAAACAACGTCAAAAATAGCGTCGGCATGGAGACCTCGAATGTCGGTAAAATAGACTTTCTGTGATGTTGTTGAATGATGTTTATTATAGACTGTGCAAAAAAGCGATAAGGGTGCTGCGCCTTGATGCTTTTTGACATGTCTTTGATCAGCGCCTCCACATTCAATCGTGTGTGGACGCGGCGCCCTTATCGTTTCATAGAGATGAGAGGACGGGGATAAAAAGGAGAGATTTATGAAGCATGACGACATCCTCGGTACGGTCGGCAATACGCCCATTATCCGCATCAATCGCCTCGGTCCTGACGGGGTCAATCTCTACGTCAAGTTTGAAGCTTTCAACCCTCTGGGTTCAGTGAAGGATCGTCTCGCTCTCGGCGTTATTGAGGCGGCGGAAAAATCTGGCGAGCTGAAACCGGGCCAGACTGTAATTGAAGCGACTTCCGGCAATACGGGCATAGGGCTCGCTATGGTGTGCGCAGCCAAAGGTTATCCGCTGGTTGTGACGATGGCGGAAACATTCTCTGTAGAAAGACGGAAATTGATGCGCTTTCTGGGCGCCAAAGTGATCCTGACTCCGAAAGAAGAAAAAGGCACCGGCATGGTGGAAAAAGCGAAGGAACTTGCCGAGAAGCATGGCTGGTTCCTGACGCGCCAGTTTGAGAACGCGGCAAATCCGGACATGCATGAACGCACAACAGCGCGCGAGATCATGAACGATTTCAAGAATGAGAAATTAGACTATTGGGTCACCGGTTTCGGCACCGGCGGCACGCTGACGGGCGTGTCGCGCGTTCTGAAAAAGGAAAGCCCGGAAACAAAGATTGTCGTTTGTGAACCGCCTGGCGCTGCCATGTTGTCGTCCGGACAAAAACAAGAGCGTCATGGGGACGGCTCTCCCGCCGGGTCGCATCCCGCCTGGACGCCGCATCCGATTCAAGGGTGGTCGCCCGATTTTATTCCATTGGTGACATCTGAGGCTGTAGACAACGGCGTTATCGATGAAATTATCAAAACGCCTCATGAGGAGGGCATAAAATGGTCGAAAGCCCTTGCGCAAAAAGAAGGAATTTTTACCGGCATTTCCGGAGGTTCTACTTTTGCCGGGGCTATGGATATCGCAAACAAGGCCGCAAAAGGGTCGTCAATCCTCTGTATGCTCCCGGATACGGGTGAGCGCTATTTGTCGACACCACTATTCGGAGATGTTGATGCGGATATGAGCGCGGACGAAAAAACTATTGCAGCGTCAACGCCGGGCTATCGCTTGCAATAAGGCTACGCCTTATTTTCTATAGTCCTCTTTGCGTCATGGCCTGCCATAAGATAGGGATTGGCGGACGCAAGTTCCCTTCCATTCGTGCTTGCCGGTCCATTACGGTCGCTATATCTTTATCTTGGGCAACGGGCGTAATGGAGGCGGACCATGAAGATGAGAGCAATTATGACTGTAATGGCGGCAACAGCGATTGCCGCCTGCGCAACAGAGCGCGACTCTGAAGTCAGCGAGAAAGCAGCTGCTGAGCTCGCAAAATACGAAGCAACAGGCGAGACGCGCGCATGCCTGCAATTACGCGCCATTGATAGCATCAAAGCAATTGACGACAGACATCTGCTGATCGAGATGCGCTCAGGCGATCTTTATCTGAATAAGACAAATGGCCGATGTACAGGTGCGACTGACATAGGCACACGTCTTCAGTATCAAACATCTTTATCTCAACTTTGCCAGAATGAAATTGTTCGCGTCGTTGACAATTTGACCGGCATTGAAAGAGGGGGATGCGGCCTCAACGAATTTGAGGCGGTGCAAGAAAAAGAAACTGAATAAAGCCGTATACAGACAAATAGTGTGTTAACGGAGTCTTATAGGTTCGTAAACAAAGTGATAAAACGCTGTTAACGCGATTTTATCTTACGTCCCTTCATCCTGCTGATGGTTAATCCGGGCCGCGCTGAGCGGTCCGGGGGCGGCAATGAAGGGGTATATAATGACAATGACCTTGGCGGCAGGCTCTCTTAAAGACGCAGGCCAGATTTTAAGCGGCGATGAGATGTATCGGTTGGGGCTGCAGGCCTCTACCGGGGGTGAGACAGGTAAGTTCGATCTCATTACGGCGCACAAGTGGTTTAACCTTGCGGCTATGCAGGGCAACCTCGAAGCGCGGGCTTATCGCGCGGAACTCGCCCATGAAATGAGCGCTGCTGAAATTGCTGAAGCGCAAAAGCTCGCTCGGGAGTATCTCTCCACCCATCGGGCGCCGCTGCATTCTTGATCTTCATGGTCTTTTGCGTCGGGCGAAAGGCTGAGAGCCTGCGTTAATGGCTGCGACGAAGAATACGGCGCATTTGGGTTTCTGGAGGGGCTGAAGCAGATTTCGCTTCGATTGGCGTTGCGCGTAAGGATATTGCGCTATTTGCGCCGCCGCGGCCTCGCAAGCCGTTAAAAAGTCCGAATATTAGGCTTGAAAATACCACTGTCTTCGTTTATTCGACCGCACTTGTTTTTGTGACCGATAGTCACAATCGAAATTTGCGGAATGAAAGTTTAAGCCATGGCCGTTCCTAAGAGAAAAGTCACGCCTGCCAAGCGAGGCATGAGACGCAGCCACGATAAGCTGGGCCAGGCGTCCTATATTGAAGATAAAGATTCCGGGGAACTTCGCCGCCCCCATCACATTGATCTGAAGACTGGCAAATATCGCGGGCGTCAGGTCATGGAACCGAAAGACGACTAACCAAAGCTCTCAGAGCTGAAAGTTTCTACGCCGTCCGCTCGCCCGGGCGGCGTTTGCTTTTTAGGCGCGATTGTCTACGCTTGAGCAAGGCGCAGGGGTGCGTGAGCCTGAAGAGCGGGGTTTATCATGAATTTTCGGCTGATTGCGATATGTTCGCTGTTTATGCTTGGCGGGTGTGTCTCATACTATGAAACAGCCTTCGACGCTTGTGATGCGGAGGCGGGCGCCTGCTATCGCGCTTGCGAAGTGTCTGAAGACGAAGAACAGCTGCGCCGATGTCACGCTTCCTGCGAAGAGCGCGCCAATATCTGTTTTGATGAGGTTTACGCTGCTCAACAGTATGACCGCTCCCCCGGCTACGCCTATGGCCCGAGGCCATATTACGGGCCTTACGGCTTTTGGCGTCCTGGTCTTGGATACAGCTACTCATTCGGCTTTTACGATAATTATCCCCGAAGTTACCGTGATCGCTATCGCAGCTACCCTTATTACGGCGGCTACAGATATCCGTATTATCGCGATTATTATCCTGGGCGCGGCCTAGGGAGAGGCGGACGCGGCAGAGGTGACCGGCGTCGCAATGACGACGGAGGGTCACGCGGCGGGCCTGGTCGCCCGCCAGGCGCAAATCCGCCGCCGCCAAATCGTACTCCGCCGCCAAGGCGTCCGACGTCCCCGCCGCCCGATTTTTCTCCGGCTCCTCGGGTTGATCCGAGTACAAATACGCGCCCGTCCCGGCGGTAACAGGGAAGCACTGCGACTCGTGACTTGCGAGTTGATGCGGCGGGCCGGTATAGACCGCGGCGATGATCAGTTTTGCCATTTGATTGGAGCCGCCCCATGACCGCCATTGTCGACATATTCGCTCGGGAAATCCTGGATAGTCGCGGCAATCCGACCGTTGAGGTCGATGTTACGCTTGAAGACGGATCCATGGGGCGGGCGAGCGTTCCTTCCGGCGCATCCACAGGGGCGCATGAGGCGCACGAGCTGCGCGACGGCGGTGAACGCTACGGCGGCAAGGGCGTTGAGAATGCGGTCGACGCTGTGAACGGTGAAATTTTCGACGCTCTTTCCGGTTTTGACGCCGAAGAACAAATCCATATCGATGAAACGCTCATCGCGCTTGACGGTACGGATAATAAATCCCGTCTTGGCGCAAACGCCATTCTTGGGGTTTCTCTGGCGACGGCGAAGGCTGCCGCAGAGGCTTCGGCATTGCCGCTTTACGCCTATGTCGGCGGAGTTTCGGCGCGTACGCTTCCTGCGCCCATGATGAATATCATCAATGGCGGCGCCCATGCGGATAACCCGATCGACATTCAGGAATTCATGATCATGCCGCTCGGCGCTAAAACTTTCGCAGAGGCTTTGCGCGCCGGCGCTGAAATTTTTCAGGTTCTCAAGGGAGAACTGAAAAGCGCAGGACACAATACCAATGTGGGCGACGAAGGCGGCTTTGCGCCTGGATTAAAGTCAACTGACGAAGCGCTCGATTTTATCATGAAAGCGACTGAGAAAGCTGGCTATCATCCGGGCGATGATGTTTTCATCGCGCTCGATGCTGCGTCTACAGAGTTTTATCGAAACGGCAAATATGAACTTTCCGGCGAGGGTAAATCTCTTACCGGCGAGGCGATGGCGGATTACCTTGCTGATCTCGTCGCGCAATACCCGATTGTTTCCATCGAGGACGGCATGGCTGAAGATGATTGGGAAGGGTGGCGCGCGCTGACAGATCGGATTGGCGATAAGTGTCAGCTTGTCGGCGATGATTTATTCGTGACGAATGAGCATAGATTGCGTGAAGGAATTGAGAAAGGATGTGCCAATTCCATTCTCGTCAAGGTCAACCAGATCGGCACGTTGACGGAGACGCTGGCTGCTGTGAATGCGGCGTTCCGCGCCGGTTACACTGCTGTCATGTCGCATCGTTCCGGCGAAACAGAAGACGCAACGATTGCTGACCTGGCTGTTGCGACCAACTGCGGCCAAATTAAAACTGGATCTTTGGCGCGCTCCGACAGGCTCGCCAAATACAACCAGCTTTTGCGTATTGAACAAGAGCTTGGGGCGAGCGCGCGCTATGCCGGCGGAGAGGATTTGCTAGGGTGAGGAGCGACAATCGTCTTTTCGCTCAATCGAGTTGTGAACATTAATGCGCATATGATTGTTTTTGAACAATGAATAAGCCGCAAAAACCAGGCGCGCCAGTCATTCGGAACGCCGTTGCGACTGATCAGGACCGTATTCGAGCCTTGGTGTTTGCGGTTCTGGACGAATACGAGATTGAGCCCGCGCCAAAGACAACGGATCGCGATCTCAACGATATTGAGCAATTTTACAAAACCGGCATGTTCGCTGTGATGGAAAATGGCGACGGTGATCTTATCGGCACTGTAGGGTTTGCAAGCCTGAGCGCAACAGTCTGTGAGCTGAGAAAAATGTATTTGAAACCCAGCGGCCGTGGACGAGGATACGGGGCCCAATTGCTGAAATACGCAATCGGAAAAGCCAGAGGAATGGGCTTTGAACGAATTGAGTTGAGCACAAAACGCGTGATGGAAGAGGCGATTGGTTTGTATACAAAGTACGGATTTAAAACGACGGACAGCAAACCGGTTGATCTGCGCTGCGACCAGACGCTTGTTCTGAAGCTTAACTGAGTACGCAGCCTTAACGACCTGTTAACCATTTTTGATTCTTTTGATTCGGTCGTCAAATTGCGTCGGGTCATGTTCAGATTTCGTTTTCTTGTGGAAATAGCCGCGCCTGTCCTCATTCTTTGCTGGGCGGCGATTTCAGTCTATGCCGCTGCAGCAGGGCAGTCCGGCTATGGCGCTCTTTCCGCATTGGAGCGTGAAGTCGCATCCAAGCAGGAAGAAGTGGATGCTTTGAAGGCGCGCCGGCTAGCGCTTGAAAAACACGCTGACTTGTTGAGTTCGAGATCGCTTGATCCGGATTACGCTGATGAGCGCATTCGCGGCATTCTTGGGTATGCGCGTGAGGGTGATGTGGTCATCACCCGTGAAGAGCTCGAACGCGCACTTGCTGAGGGCCGTAGGCGTAGCAATTGAACGCTTCAATCAGAAGCACTCTTCGAAGTTTTTTGAATTAATCGTCTATTTTAGAACGATTCACTGCTTAAATTCCTCAAAAAATGAGGCAAATTTGCAACAAGTCGCCGATTATCGTCGACATGGGCTTTCCATGGCGTGCGAATTTGGTTTGGCTTGAGTTGGGAAGCTTTGCTCAGGGCGAATGGGTGCGCGCTCACTGTTTTCAGGCGCGAGCATGGCTGCAGTGTATGCAAGAGGAGGTAATAATGAAAAAACTAACGAAATCGGCGTTAATGTTTGGCGCCGGCGCGGCGGCTCTTTCCGCAGTCGCTTTTGCGCAGGATGAAGAAGATGACGTCATAATCGTGACGGCGACAAAGCGCGAGCAGGCGCTTGAGGACGTTCCATTTTCCATTAACGCGCAAACGCAGGAAGATATTCAGAGAACAGGTTCGCAGAACCTTGAAGATGTGGCGCGTAATGTCGCCAGCCTCACAATTCAAAATTTAGGGCCTGGGCAAAGTCAGGTTGCAGTCCGCGGCGTTTCAGCCGGGCAAATTGTTCGCGACCAACCGGGCGTTAAAGAACAGGTCGGCGTCTATCTGGACGAAACCGTAATTTCGCTGTCCCTGTTCACGCCTGACATTGATTTGTTTGACCTGAACAGGCTGGAGACCCTTCGAGGCCCGCAAGGCACGCTTTTCGGGTCTGGGTCTGTTGGCGGCACCATCCGCTATATAACTAATCAGCCTGTGATCGGAGAATATTCCGGCATGGTGGAGGGCAACTTTAACGTGATTGACGGCGGCGGCCCCGGCGGTCACGGCAAAGGGGTTATTAACTTTCCGCTTGGCGAAAAGGCGGCGCTGCGTGTTGTCGGCTATTATACGCGCTTCGGCGGTTTCATTGATGCGCTCAGGGATGATCCAAACGGCCCTGGCATAATAGAAGATAACGACGTCAATAGCGGCGACCGCTATGGCGGACGGGTCTCGTTGTTGTGGGAGCCTACGCCTGAGCTTTCGATCACGCCGCGCGTTTTATATCAGGAAATCGAGGCGGACGGTTTTAATCGTCAGGAGGTTTTCAACCTCTTTGCCAATCCGTTCACGACAACACGTTTGCCAATCCAGCTAGGCGAACGCGAACAGTTTTTGCTGCTCGATGAAGAGTTCTCGGATGAGACGCTCATTGCCGACCTGACGGTGAACTGGGATATCGGTCCGCTGACGCTGACATCGATATCTTCCTATACGGATCGTGATATCCTCGTCAGCCGTGACGCCAGCGCGTTGACCGGATCCGTTTCGGTTGACCTGGGATTCCCTGAAGAGGCTGTATTGTTGCCGTCGAATTTGCGCGACACCACGAAAGTGGAGCAATTCACCCAGGAAGTTCGTTTAGCGTCAAACTACGAAAGCCGTCTGCAATGGCTGCTGGGCTTTTTCTACACCGATATTGAGCGCGTTTACGCCCAGCGACTGCCAACTCCCGGTTATGACGCATTCACCGATGATGTGCTCGGCGACGGAACAGCGGCTGCAGTGGCAAACGGATTTGGCGCAGATTCGCCTTTCAATTCTGACCTGCCTTATGATTTGCAACAGTTTGCATTCTTTGGCGAAGCGACATTTGACATTACTGACCGACTGCATTTTACCGCAGGCGGACGGTATTACGACTTCGAGGAAACGAGAACGATCACCACGGGCGGTTTGTTCGCCAATGGCGATAGCGGTGTTGTGGATGAAACTGAATCCGACGGTTTTACGCCGCGTTTTATTCTCGCCTACGATCTCAGCGATGCGTTGACGCTGAATGCCCAGGCGTCGCGAGGCTTTCGGCTTGGCGGCGTCAACGACCCGTTGAACGTCCCGCTTTGCACGCCTGAAGATGCGGCAATTTTCGGATCATTTCAGGATTATGATGATGAAACGCTCTGGAACTTTGAAGCCGGCGGCAAATACAATAAAGGCGGCTTCACTGTCTCGCTTGCTGGTTTTTATACGGACATTTCCAACCTGCAAACGACGCTTGACGCGGGATCATGCTCATCGCGGATCGTTTTCAATGTTCCCGATGCGCATACCGCCGGTTTTGAGTGGGAATTCGGCGCTGAGATAACTCAGAACTTTGAGATTTTCTTCGCAGGCAGCTGGCTGGAAGCAGAATTTGATTCAACAGTTACGGACGGCACCGGGGCTGTTATCGGCGGCATCGAGGATGGCAACCGGCTGGCGTCCGTTCCTGAATTCCAGCTCTCTGCGAGCGGCGTCTACACAGTGCCGTTGTCGGCGTCATCGGAAGCCTTTTTTGCCGCGTCTGTGCAACATATTGGTGACCGCATTACCCAGCCTAGCGATCAACTTCCAGGGGCTGGCGACTTTGTTTCCGGACTGCCTTTTGCCGGAGCGACTGGTAATGAACTGACAAGTCTGGATCTGGTTCTTGACCCGTATCAGATTGTCAATCTGCAGGCAGGGGTGGAATGGGATAACTGGTCGCTTGTCGGTTACATCAATAATGCTACCGATGAAAACGCCAATCTCTCATTTGATCGTGAGCGCGGCGGCCGGGCGCGTCTTGGTTTCCGTACGAACCAACCGCGTACATTCGGCGTTACAGTTCGCGCGCGCTTCTAAAGCGAGCACCGACGAATAAATGAGCGGCCATTTCAGAAACTGAAATGGCCACTCTTTCACGTCTGGGTCAGACTGAGGCGCATGGTGATCTTGGGTGCGTCGCGCCACATTGTTTCGATGACGCGTTCCGTTTCCACAAATCCAAGCTTGCGGTAGATCGCCATCGATGCGTCGAGCCCGTCGGTCGTTTCAAGATATGCTTCGTCGCACCCTCGCTCGCGGGCGTACCCGATCGCAGCTTCTATCAAACGCTTGCCGAGGCCGCGTCCGCGCCATGCCGGGTCCGCCACAATCCAGCGCAATTGTCCTTTGGGGGCGTCCCCGACGGCGGTTCCGGGTCTGACGACAAGAGCTGCAGTCGCCGCCAGCCGGTCTCCCTGTTCGGCGAACCAGATGCGTCCGTTGCCGCCGTCGTCAAGGATATAGTCCGCCACGGTTCGAGCGACAAAGGCCTCGAAGGTCAGGCCAAAATGCGCCTCGTCTGGCCCATAGGCGTCGCCATGCAGCGCGATTAGCCTGCCCAGATCGCCGGGGCGAAGATCGGTCCGAATGATGATGGGATCATCACTCATTGTTTAATTTGCTCCTTCCGCCCAAGGGTTGTGCGCCGAGGGCTCGCTGCCTAAAACGTCAGTAACGCACAAGAGGCAAACAGCATGGCTGACGACGATAAAAAATCCAATCTTTCTGCTACGAAAGACGAACTTCTAAAATATTACCGAGACATGCTTTTGATCCGCCGGTTTGAGGAAAAAGCCGGACAACTCTACGGCATGGGGCTGATCGGCGGGTTCTGCCACCTCTATATTGGCCAGGAGGCGGTTGTTGTCGGCATGGAAGCCGTGAAGAAAGAAGGCGATCAGGTCATCACCGGATATCGTGATCATGGCCACATGCTTGCCTGCGGCATGGACCCGAAAGGCGTAATGGCGGAGCTGACAGGGCGCGAGGGAGGCTACTCCAAAGGCAAGGGCGGCTCCATGCACATGTTCTCCAGCGAGAAAAAATTCTATGGCGGTCATGGCATTGTAGGCGCGTCTGTGCCGCTAGGCGCCGGACTTGCGTTTGCAAACCAGTATCGCGGCAATGACAATGTCAGTCTGACCTATTTCGGCGACGGCGCTTCAAACCAGGGGCAGGTGTTTGAGGCCATGAATATGGCTCAACTTTGGAAGCTGCCTGTGATCTTCATTATCGAAAACAATCAGTATGCGATGGGCACAAGCGTAAAGCGCTCGCATTCAGAAACCCACCTTTATCGTCGCGGCGCATCGTTTGGCATTCCGGGGATGGAAGTGGACGGCATGGATGTCGTCGCCGTGCGTGAAGCCGGTCGCGAAGCGGTTGACCATGCGCGTTCGGGCGAGGGACCTTATGTGATGGAAATGAAAACCTATCGCTATCGGGGCCATTCCATGTCTGATCCGGCGAAATATCGTACGCGCGAAGAAGTTGACGATGTGCGTGAGCATAATGATCCAATCAAAAGATGCGAACAACGCATCAAGGACGGCGCCTATGCGGATGAGGCGGAGTTGAAAGCAATCGATAAAGACATCAAAGCGATCGTCAAGGAGGCGGCGGATTTCGCGCAGGAAAGCCCGGAACCAGCGCCGGAAGAGCTGTACACGGACATTGTCGCTTAATCGTTTTACGCATCAAATCGGCTTGCCCTAAATAAAGAAAAGCTTTCCGGCATCTCGCCGTCAAGCGCCATTTGCGCCAATGCTTCGCCAATAACCGGTGCAAACTTAAACCCGTGACCGGAAAAACCGGTTCCCACAAGGATGCGGTTATCTTCCTTAGCGTAATCAATGACAAAATGGCCGTCAGGGCTCATATCATAAAGACAACGCTGACTTGATGTGACAGCAGGGACCAGCCCGGAATATCGCAGTTTTGCATATTCTGTTCCGTTGCGGATTGCGTCTTCATGCGCGAGGTCGTTCATGTCGCCGGGCCGTCCAAGCGCGGCTCCGCCGTGATGAGCGCCAAACTTCACGCCGTTATGATCAACAGGCGGGATCGCGTAATAAAAATCGCCGTTTTTTTCCTCAATGGCTACGGCAGGGGAGTTGCGCACAACAGCCTCACCGCCAGAACGAGGCTGCATCCAGCATAATGTTTTCTGTATGGGAATAATCCCCGGAGCTTCAACCAGTTGAGGCGCCCATGGGCCAGCGGCAATGACAACTCGGTCAAAGTCGACAGTCCCACTATCGCTATAAAGCCTTAAACTGCTCTTATAAGGTTCGATAGCTGTGATGCGGGTGTTTTCGAGTATTCTTGCGCTGTTGGCGATTGCTTCTTCCAGAAGCGCCAAATGGGCGGCTTCCGCAAGGAGAACCCCGCCTTCAGCCTCAAACAAAAACGCCATCTCATTATCGAATGCAACCCAGCCCGCCTTCCTGCGCGCAGCCGAACCGTCAAGACTTTCAATTGAAAGTCCATGGCGCTGCGCCGCCTGCAGAGAACCCTGAACGATTTTACCCTGCGGGGCGCCTGCAATCAAAACGCCGGTTTGTTTAAGGATTTTTCGATTGGATAATTGCTCAAGCTTGCGCCATAGACGCGCAGACTTCTGCGCTAACGGGACATACGCAGGGTCTTCAAAGTATGCGATACGAAATAGTCGGGTCGTGCCATGGGAGCCGCCTTTTTTGTGTTGGCGTGAGAATTGTTCGTAAACGGTTGTTGCCGCGCCGCGCTTGGCGAGCGCGGCCGCTGCAGCGGCGCCGATAACGCCTGCGCCGATGACAGCGCATTTAAGAGGATTTTTCATAAGGTCAAAATATCTGTTATTTGCCTCTTTATAGACAGCATTGCGCCGGCGGACGAATGAGTGAAAAAAAACAATATCAGACGCCATAAGCGACCATAAAGACGCCTGCAACATATGAAAATTCTTTGGGTGTTTCCATCATTTGAAATTGGCGGCGCACAACGCCGTTTTGCAACCTTGGCGGGGGGGCTGGGCGCTGATTTTTCTCACCGCATTGTGTCTATGGACGGTTGCTATGGCGCCGGTGGTCTGATCGCCTACGATGTCGATTGGGCGCGTACGGAGGTTGCAGTTGAAAAAAGCAGATTTTTCTCATCTGTAAACATAAAGCGTTTTCGAAGCCTTCTGGAAAATGAAGCGCCAGATGTGCTGGTGACCCATAATTGGGGCGCTATCGAGTGGCGTCTCGCAAACCGCAAGCTGAAATTCCCGCATCTTCATATCGAAGACGGATTTAGCGCAAATGAAACGCCAGGCGGCGCGGAGAAGCGACGCGATCTGGCGCGTCAGCTTTTATTTACGCGGATCGCGAGCGGCCATGAAAAATTTGCTTTTGTCGCTCCGTCAGAGGCGCTTTTGAAAATCTACCAACGCCGGTGGCGTGTCGACCGAAGCCGGATCCATCTGATCTACAATGGCGTTGATATAAATAGTTTTTCGCCGCAGCAAGAGCGCTCGTCTTCGAAATTGGTGATCGGTTCTGTCGGCGCCTTAAGACGAGAAAAGCGATTTGATCGTTTGCTGAGGATATTTGCAGCCGTTCGATCAAATCTTGCAGCTAAACTTTTGATCGTCGGAGATGGAGTTCAACGCGACAGCTTGGAGCAGTTGGCAAGAGAGCTTCAAATCGCACAGGATGTTGAGTTTGTCGGCGCTCAGACAAAAGTTGCGCCTTTTCTTTCGCAAATGGATATTTATGCGCTGACCTCAGACACAGAGCAAATGCCAATCAGCCTTATTGAGGCGATGGCAACCGCATTGCCTGTTGTCGCGTCAAATGTGGGCGACGTTGCTTCCATGCTGTCTTCTGAAAATAGCGGACTTGTCCATGATCTGAACAACGAAGAAACATTGGCTTTATCGCTACTGCAACTGGCGAAGGATAAAGAAAAACGCGCCGCGATTGGCGGCGCGAACAGAAGCAAAGCGCGTGCATCATATTCTCATGAACGCATGATCGAGGCGTACCGCAGTTTGTTTGCCTCGCTTACGTCTCCTGCTTAAATCTCGCTGGCTCTCAGAAAAGCATCGAACATTAATACGCTCCACAGTTCCTGGCCATATTCGCCGGTGCGGTTTTGATGCGCGTTAAGCATTGTGTCGACTGTGTCGCTGTCGATCAGGTCGCTGTTGCGCCATCGATCAGATGTTTTCACGCGGTTGGCGAGAAAAGAATTCGGTTGACGGAACCAGGCGCTGACTGGAGCCTCAAACCCTCGCTTTTTGCGCGACATGTGCTCATCGCCGAGACGGTTGCGCATGGCCGCTTTGAGCACGCGTTTACGTTCTCCATCCGCTAGTTTGAAACGGCTGGGCAGTCCGGCTGTCCAGCTAACCAGCTCTTGGTCCAACAATGGCGGGCGCACTTCAAGGCCATGGGCCATCGACATCCGGTCGACTTTAGTCAGCATACGCCCTGGCAGCCAGGTTGTCATATCGGCAAATTGCGCAGCTGCAAGCGGATCGTCCGTATCGGCTTTATCTATCGCATCAGCGACGACAGATAGCGGGTCATATCCATTCAGGGCTGCTCGCGCATCTGCGCTCAGAATGAGACTGACACGTTCCGGCGGAACGGCCGCGGCTGCGCGAGCATAAGCATTGGACCGAGACACGGCGAGGGCTTGCAAAGTCGTTTTGGCGCGAAAGGGGCGCGGCGCCCAATCGAGTTTTGGATAAACTGCTCCCGCCGCGCCAAAGACAAGCCGCCTGAGCGCCAACGGCGCAAGTGTTCTGACGCGTTCTTCATTCAGAAAGAATGGGTAGCGGCGATAGCCGGCAAAGACTTCGTCTCCGCCGTCGCCGGAAAGCGCTACGGTGACATGCTGACGGGCGAGCTTTGACAGAAGGAAAGTTGGAAGAGCAGAGGAGTCTGCAAAGGGCTCTCCAAAATGAAGCGCAATTTTATCAATTAGGTCTTCCGCATTCACAGAGGCCATATGCTCATGGTGCGATGTATTGAACCGGTCTGCTATGGCGCGCGCGGGCGCCCGCTCATCATGTTCGGTTTCTTCAAATCCCACAGTGCAAGTGATTGGGTCTGCGCCGCTTTGCGCCAAAGAAGAAACGATTGATGCGGAATCAACACCGCCCGACAAAAAGGCGCCAAGCGGCACGTCGCTGATCATTTGCGCTTTTACAGTCGCATCAATCCGCTCGCGTAACTCTTCAGCTGCGTCTTCAAAAGAATAGTCATGTATCTGATGAAATGACGGCCGCCAATATTGTGACAGGCGCAGTTTTTGTCCGCGTTCAGCGATGAGCGTAGAGCCTGGGGGTAGTTTTGAAATCTGGTTATAGATTGTCTTTGGATCGGGGATATACCCGTACATAAAATAATCGGCGACAGCTTGCACAGAGAGCGTCGTATCAAACATTCGCGATTGAACGAGCGCATTCAGTTCCGATGCGAAAACAAGAAACCCGTCCTCGGTCTGTCCGTAAAAGAGCGGCTTTTCGCCCAGTCGATCGCGCGCAAGCATTAGTGTCTTCCGGGCCTTATTCCAAAATCCGAAAGCGAACATGCCGCGCGCCTCGTCTAGGAAAGAGGCGCCTTTTTGTGCTAGCCCCTCTGCGAGAACTTCGGTGTCCGATTGTGTCTGCAGACGAACGGAAAAGCCGGGCGCCAGACAGCGGTAATTGTAGATTTCACCATTAAAAACCAGCACGCTTCCGGTTGATGCGGTGAATGGCTGGGCGCCGCCATGGATATCGATCACAGATAGGCGCCGATGCGCCAGGCCGACCCCTGGGGCGACAAAGACGCCATCACCGTCGGGACCTCTGTGCGCCAAGGCCTCGCTCATGCGGGCCAGCGCATCCTCATCAATCTGACGTTCCCCGCGAAGGTCTACAATGCCGGCGAAGCCGCACATCGGTCAGTTGATTTCCATGCGTCGGCGCCAGTTTTCCAAAGGCTCTAACGACGCGGTAAATTCACGAATGACAGAGATTGCTTCCTGCGGGTCTTTGTAATAGCTGGCGGCAAAAAATATAACGCCGCCCGAATTATTCTTTGCACGCAGTTTCTGAATAATTTGCTTGCGTTTAACGGCTTGCGGATCAAAGAATACCTCATCGCCAACCCAATACGCTCGCAACACAGCAAGGCGCCGATGTTCTGGCCCGGCCAGCAGTTGAAAACGCTGTTCCTGTGAAGTCGCGAAAAGGTAAACAACACCTTCGCCGCCGCCGACAGTGCGCCAATCAACGCCGTTTGCAGCACGGTGAAGCGAAGAGCCTATTTCAGAGCCGCGACGATCATGTGAAAAGGCGGCGCTCCAGACGTAAACCTGACCTTTTTCCGATGAATACGCAGCGCCGGTGATGTGATCAGCGCCTGGCGTACTGGGACGCCAGTTTTGCGCCGCCGGCAAGATGCGCCATCCTTCAGCGCTGAGATATGTTTCAGATAGCGATGTGATGTGTGTCGGTCGTTCCACGACAATCTGCGCAAAAAAAGCCGCCGCGATAACAAATCCGGCCGCGCCAATTAGCGAGGCGACGCCTGATGTCGTTGAGCGATGAAGTGTTATGGGCGGTGCAATTGATTTAACCTCGCTTTTGGCAAACTGACGACCAATCAATGCAATCAGGATCAATACGCCCGCATAAAACAACCATCCGATGATGAAGTGATCGGCGCCTATGGCAATTTTGCCATCCGAGAGGGAAATGACCGCGATCAGCAGGAAGGCGCGCATGGCGTTAGCAAGGACCGCAAAACCTAAGGCAAAACTCAAAAATGTAAGCCGGCGGCGCCATGCGCTGAAAGCAAAAAAACCAAAAACGGCTGACACGGCGAAAGTAGAGATAAGAAAGCGCAACCCTGCGCAAGCTTCCGCAATCGCAAATGTTCTCGCGTCGACTTTTATGAATAATTCTTCGGCGACAGGACTAAAGCCGAAAACCGTCAGTAGGCCGATGACCAGTTTGGCGGTGATAGTTTGTAATAAAGGTACGATCGCCTCACCAAACGGAACCATAAAATAAAGAAAGGCGAGGGGATAAGCCCATTTGCGCAGAACGCTGTCGCCGAATACTGCGCCAACGCTGCCGATTAGAATTGTAATAAAGCCAATTTGTTCGATAATGCTGGCGGTTGCGGCGCGGCCAACAACCCAGATCAGAACGCCGGATATGACGAACGCCCATGCAAAGCGTCTTTGATCTGACGGCGACGCAATGGCCGGCTGTGACATCGCCATCCATAAAGCCGCCGGCAATATAAACAGACCATGGTGATATGATGACGAAGCGATCCATTGCCGCGCCATGTCCAGACCGGTTGGCGCGGTTGCTGCGATCAGAAAGGTAAAAAATGCGCCCAGCCAAATCCACTCTCGGGGGACGTTCTCCATTCCAGCAGGGGCGCTAAGAGCAAGGGTCATCTTCGGATCCGCAACGTTAACTCAAGCTGACGCAAGATTTATGCTGCGCTCAGAAAGCAAGGTTAACGCCTGTAGATGGAAACGGGCGACAGCTATGAAATATTCTTTCGTCCTTCGATCAGCCCCGTCACCACGTCAGGGTCAGCCAGCGTCGACGTATCGCCCAGGCTGTCAAAGTCATTTTCCGCAATTTTCCGCAATATCCGCCGCATGATCTTGCCTGATCGCGTTTTCGGCAAGGCAGGCGTAAAATGCAGGATGTCAGGTTTGGCGATCGGACCTATTTCGGTGCGAACGGTCTCGACAAGGTCTTTTTCCAAACTCTCATTGACGTCAACGCCGTCCATCAATGTCACATAAGCATAGATGCCTTGTCCTTTGACATCGTGCGGGTAGCCGACAACAGCGGCTTCGGCGACATGACTGTGCGCAACAAGGGCGCTTTCCACTTCCGCCGTGCCAAGACGATGACCTGAGACGTTCAGGACGTCATCGACCCGGCCGGTGATCCAATAATATCCGTCAGCATCGCGCCGGGCGCCGTCGCCCGTGAAATACATGCCGGGATATGCGGAGAAATAGGTGTCGATAAAACGCTGGTGATCTCCAAACACCGTGCGCATCTGGCCCGGCCATGAATCCGTAATGACAAGATTGCCCGCCGCATCGCCTTCGAGAATATTGCCGTCCGCATCAATGATTGCAGGGGCGACGCCAGGCAAGGGCAAGGTCGCGGAGCCAGGCTTTAAGTCGGTTGCGCCGGGCAACGGCGATATGAGGATGCCGCCTGTTTCCGTTTGCCACCACGTGTCGACAATAGGCAATTCGCCGCCGCCAACACATTGATGGTACCAGTTCCAGGCCTCAGGGTTGATCGGCTCGCCGACTGTGCCGAGCAGCCGAAGCGACGACAGATCGCACGATTTGATATAATCGTCGCCTTCCCGCATCAATGCGCGGATAGCCGTCGGCGCAGTGTAGAAAATATTGACTTTGTGCTTCTCGCAAACGCGCCAGAAGCGCGATGCGTCAGGATAAGTAGGCACGCCTTCGAACATGACTGTTGTCGCGCCGTTCGCCAAAGGGCCATAGACAATATAGCTATGGCCGGTGATCCAGCCAATATCGGCAGTACACCAATAAATATCGCCCGGCTTATAGTCAAAAACGATTTCATGCGAATAGGCGGCGTAGGTCATATAGCCGCCGGTGGTGTGGAGGACGCCTTTCGGTTTTCCGGTGGAGCCGGAAGTGTAAAGAATGAAAAGCGGGTCCTCCGCTTTCATGGGCTCGGGCGCGCATACGGATGAAACATCATCACGCGCTTCATTTCGCCAGCCAAGATCGCGCCCTGCGACCATCGGAACGTCCGTCCCGGTATGTTCAACAACCAGGACGAGGCGCACAGGCGCGTTGTCAATTTTATCGATCGCTTGATCAACATTCGTTTTCAGCGCGACTTTCTTTCCGCCCCGCACGCCTTCATCAGCGGTGATGACGGCGACAGCGCCGCAATCGTCAATCCGACTGGCCAGCGCATCCGGAGAAAAACCGCCGAAAACGACAGAATGCACCGCGCCAATACGTGCGCAGGCGAGCATGGCGTAGGCGGCTTCGGGGATCATCGGCATATAAATGACGACGCGATCGCCTTTATTCACGCCGCGGGCTTTCAGGAGGTTCGCCATACGGCAAACTTCTTCGAATACTTCCCCATAGGTGATTTTCTTGTCGGCGCCCGGATCGTCTCCCTCCCAGATAATGGCGACATCTTGGGCGCGCGCAGGAAGATGGCGATCCAGACAGTTTGCGCTTGCATTCAGAACCCCATCCTCAAACCATCTGATATGGAGGTCATCTCTGTCGTACGAGACGTTCTTGACGGTGGAAAAGGGCGAAATCCAATCAATCCGGCCGGCGATGTTCGCCCAGAATTTTTCCGGATCCGACGCTGCGGCTGTGCGCAAGGCTTCAGCCTGGGCGGCGTCATTCAGCGTTTGTTTGGCGGTGTGCTCGGGGACTTTGAAAATCCGTTCGTCCGCGGACATGGCGTCTCTCCATCGCAAGTTTTTTTTGAAACCTACGCGATGGCGCAGTGTCGCGCAAAGGCCGCTTTGTGCGTTTGTTGTATTAGGAGTCTGCGTCCGTAACGACGAAACAGGAAACGCCTGCGGACTTCAACTCCGAGCAGGCAAGGGTCGCTTCAATTTCGGAAAGCTTTCGAAACCTCGCCCGGTACAGAATACTGCCGTCCGCCCTCGGCGTCGGCAAAACGGCTCGGCTTCGCTCCGTTAGATCGCCTTTTACGGCGGCGGCCTCAAGCTCCGACTGAGCAAGCGATTTGTCAGCGTAAGCGCCGATCTGCACCGACCAGACGAACTCATCAACCGATTGCAGATCGCCTTCTCCTATAAATCCTTCAGGCGTCGCGACGGAAGCGATGACAGCGCGCTCAAATTCATTGTAGTCGTCGGTATCTTCTGCAGAAGCGATCAGTGCGCCCAGAAGGTCAGCGCCGTCATTATCCATATGCGGCTGCGCGCCCATGCCTTCCGCCATAGTGAGGATTTCCTGACGCAGCGCTTCGTTATTGCCGATGGTGGGGGCGGCGTCTTCTGCGGCCATTGCGGCGAGAAGCGTCGGTTTCAGACGCGGACTGGGTTTAATGCGATGAAGGGCTGCAATTTTGGCCGGATTTTTTTTGATGCTGGCGAAAGCGTTATCGAGAATTTCGCGCATGTGGCGGTCGCGGGACCATGATTTTCTGCCGCCGAGAACAACCCCGATTAATTTGACGCCGTCACGCTCAACTGATGTTACAAGATTAAACCCTGACCGGCGCGTATAGCCGGTCTTTATCCCGTCAGCGCCGTCATAGTTGCGCACAAGCGCATTGTGCGTCGAATATGTCCGTCCTTTATAGGTGAAAGACTTAGCGCTGAAATAATCAAAATATTGCGGGAAATCGTGCATCACGCGGCGTCCAAGGATCGCCATGTCGCGCGCGGTTGTCACTTGGCGTGAATTCGGAAGACCGGATGCATTGCGAAAGGTTGTGTTGCGCATGCCCATGAAACGCGCCTTTGCGGTCATGGTCTTTGCGAACTTCCATTCCGACCCTGAAAAATGTTCCGCTACGACGACTGCAACGTCATTTGCCGATTTGATGACAAGCGCCTGAATGGCGGTCTCAACAGTAATTGTTGAACCTGATTTGACGCCCAGTTTTGAAGGCGGCTGGCCTGCGGCGCGAGGCGAAACTTTGAGTTTGGACTGAAGCGTGAGATCGCCATTTTCCAATGCCTCAAACAGAAAATAAAGCGTCATCATCTTCGTCAAAGACGCGGGATAACGCCTGGCTGTGGAATAGCGGTCAAAAAGAATGTCGCCGGAATCAGCGTGAACGACATACGCGGCGTATTTCGAATTCGCCGCAGCAGGCGCCGCTGCTGAGAGTAGAAAGAATGCAAGCGCCAGAAACACAGCGCGTAAGGTTACCGAACTCATTCAGCGATCCTCGCTCATCCTTAAAAATCGCGCAATAAGCTAAAGACGCCTATCTCGAAAAATTTACGAAACGCCCCATAGCCAGCCGCCAAACAGACCCGCGGCCCGCATGCTTCCAAAAGCAAGGGATATGCCGTCCATCCCCACAATTCTCTCCACCTTGGATTTGCCCGGTAAACTTATCGTTAATATTCCATTCACCATTTTTACCGTATTGGCATTGTGCGTTGCACAATATATCTTGACGGCCTTTAGTCGCGATATTATGTTGCAGCGCACAATAAGAGTTTTCTCGAAAAGAGAACTTTTTTCAACAATTTAGAAAATTCTAGCAGGGAGATGACCGTGTCAAACGCCAAGAAAACGGCAAACGAAGCCAACCCATTTGAAAATATGACGACGATGAGCCCGGAAATGTTCAAAGAGGGATACGAGAAATTTGCTGAGGGCGTATCCGCCTTTGCTGATTTCAATAAAGGCTCGCTTGAGGCAATGATGACCGCAGCCGGCGCCTTCTCGAAAGGCGTTGAAAAGATCACGGCTGAAAATTCAACTTATATGAAAACCGCCTACGAGAAGGGCGTCGCCGCCGCTAAATCGGCAGCAAGCGCAAAAAGCGTTCAGGAAATTGTTGATATTCAGAGTGAATTCGCGCGCGACGCCGTCGAGCAAAACTTAGGTCAAGCGAACAAAGTGGCCGAGCTTTGGATGGACACAACGAAGGGCGCAGTAGAGCCTCTGACTGAACGCTACAGCGAAATGGTTGAGAAAATTCAGTCCTTCCGACCGTAAAAGACGAAAAACTCATAAGCTTGGCTTCAGCTTGAAGCCGCTCTGAGAAATTACATGAATTCAGCCCGGCCAATGGCCGGGCTTTTTCATTTTGACGCTCAAGCCGGGTCAACTATTCTCGATTTGCGTCTTTTCAATGAAATCCTGTTACTTATCTAGTAAGCTCTTAATTTGAGACGCCGCTGCAGGCGAACGATGAGAAAGCATGACGGACGAGAACGATCAGGATATTGATGGCGGGCAGGGCGTCGGCGTTGTTTCCAAAACAGCGCCAAAAACTAAGCGCCCTTCGTTGTACAAAGTCATTCTGCTCAACGACGACTACACGCCTCAGGAATTCGTTGTCTGGCTTCTTCAGGCGGTCTTTAAAAAAGACGCTGAAGAAGCCGTGCGCATCATGATGCATGTGCATAATAACGGCGTCGGCATCTGCGGTGTTTACACATATGAAGTCGCCGAGACGAAGGTGGCGCAAGTCATGGAGCTGTCGCGGCGTAACCAGCATCCGCTCCAATGCATGATGGAACGGGAGTAGCGTAGCCATGGCCTCATTCAGTCAAAGTCTGGACGAAGCGTTGCATCGCGCAATTGCGCTTGCAACTGAGCGTGATCACGAGTTAGCGACGCTTGAACATTTGCTGCTTGCATTGACCGATGACCGCGACGCGGCTGCAGTCATGCGCGCGTGTAATGTCGATATCGAACTTTTGCGTCGCCAGCTTTATGAGTTCATTGAAAATGAGCTTGCGAACTTGGCGCTCGAGAATGATGAACAGGCCAAGCCAACCGCCAGTTTCCAACGCGTCATTCAGCGGGCGGTCATCCATGTCCAGTCCTCCGGACGTGAAGAGGTGACCGGCGCAAATGTTCTGGTTGCGCTTTTCGCGGAACGCGAATCTCATGCTGCGCATTTCCTGCAAGCGCAGGATATGACCCGTTTTGATGCGGTCAATTATATTTCTCATGGCCTTGCAAAGCGGCCGGGCGAGGCTCAGCCGAAAACGCCGCGCGGCGCAAAAGAAGACCCTACGGAAAACGGCAAATCGCAAAGCGCACTTGAATCCTATTGTGTGGATTTAAACGCCAAGGCGCGCAGTGGAAAAATCGATCCGCTGATCGGGCGCGAAGCTGAGGTTGAAAGATCAATTCAGGTTTTGTGTCGACGCCGCAAAAACAATCCTCTTCTGGTCGGCGACCCGGGCGTTGGCAAAACTGCGATTGCCGAAGGGCTGGCCTTGAAAATCGTAGATGAAGAGGTTCCGGAAGTTCTTGCAAATTCAACAATCTACTCGCTGGATATGGGCTCGCTTCTCGCTGGCACACGCTATCGCGGCGATTTTGAAGAACGGATAAAAGCGGTCTTGAAAGAACTGGAAGAGCACGAAGATGCTGTTCTGTTCATTGATGAGATTCATACCGTTGTCGGCGCCGGCGCAACATCCGGCGGCGCCATGGACGCGTCGAACTTATTGAAACCTGCGCTCCAATCAGGCGCGCTGCGTTGTATGGGGTCAACGACGTATAAAGAGTTTCGCCAGCACTTTGAAAAGGACCGCGCCCTAGCGCGGCGGTTCCAGAAAATCGATGTGGCTGAGCCGTCGAAAGAAGATACGGTTCAAATTCTCAAAGGCTTGAAGCCTTATTTTGAAGAGCATCATAAACTAACTTATACTGATGAAGCGATCCGGTCGGCCGCAGAGCTTTCGGCCAAGTACATGACGGATCGCAAATTGCCGGATAAGGCCATCGACGTCATAGATGAGGCTGGCGCGCGGCAAATGCTGTATGCGGAAGATAAACGCAAGAAAGTGATTGATACGCCGGAAATCGAGGAAGTCATTTCCAAGATGGCGCGTATCCCGCCGCGCAGCGTGTCGAAGTCCGATACGGAACGGTTGCAGAAGCTCGGTGAGGATCTTGGACGCGTGGTGTTCGGGCAGGACGAAGCGATCCATCAGCTTGCCGCTGCGATCAAGCTCAGTCGAGCCGGACTGCGCGAGCCTGAAAAGCCAATTGGCTCTTATCTTTTTGCCGGCCCTACGGGTGTCGGCAAAACCGAAGTCGCAAAACAGCTTGCACTGGCCATGGGTGTCGAGTTGGTTCGATTTGACATGTCCGAATATATGGAGCGGCACACGGTTTCTCGTTTGATCGGCGCGCCTCCTGGCTATGTTGGTTTCGATCAGGGCGGACTTCTGACGGACGCCATCGACCAAAATCCGCATTGCGTGTTGTTGCTCGATGAGATCGAAAAAGCACATGCGGAGATTTTCAATATTCTCTTGCAGGTGATGGACAACGGGCAGCTGACTGACACAAACGGTCGTAAGGTCGATTTCCGCAACGTTATTATTATTATGACGACAAATGCGGGCGCTTCTGATGCGGCGAAATTCCAGATCGGTTTTGCCGGCGGCAAGAAAACCGATGAGACCGATGCGGCTATACGAAGGCTCTTTACGCCCGAGTTCCGCAATCGCCTCGATGCAATCATTCACTTTGCCGGGTTGTCTGCGCCGATCGTCAATCGCATCGTTGAGAAGTTTGTCCTTCAGTTGGAAGCACAGCTTGCGGATCGCGGCGTTACTTTCGAACTTTCGGCAGATGCGACAAGGTGGCTTGCTGACAAAGGCTTTGATGAGGAAATGGGTGCGCGTCCGCTGGCGCGGATCATTCAAGAGCATATCAAAAAGCCGATCGCGGATGAGATTCTCTTCGGCAAGCTGAAGAATGGCGGCGTTGTGCGCGTTCTTCTCGATAAGGATGATAAAACGAGACTTGCCTTTGAGTTCATTCCCGATGAAGCCGGCGCCAAACCAAAAGACGGCGGCGACGGAACTAATGTTCCGGCTCTCGTAGAATAGCTAAGAAAGGCGCCGATCGGCTGAGCTATTTGTGCGCTTGCTTAGTAGTTATGGCGCGCGTTCAAACCGGTCGCCGCCCTTCGGTGCAGTATTTTCTTGTTCGCTGGATGGGGCGCTCGGACTGGAAGCATTTGTCACTTCTAAGACGGCTCCCGCAGTTTCTGAAATCGACCGTCTTGATGTTTGGCCGACCTGGTTAGCGATAAACAGGACCGTCACAGCGATTAACGACGCCATTATGGCGTATTCTGCAGGCGTGCTGCCGTTTTTGTCTTCTAAAAATGCTTTGATCAGCAGTTTAAGGCGAGAAAGCGGTTCAGAAAATTTCATAAGCGTTCATCCAGAAGGGTTGCAACGCTATGGATAGAGTTTGGAATTATATTCGATTTTAATTTGCTGAAATTGCTGGATATCGGGTATTTGGATTTTGGTAAGGACAACGCCGCCGACACATGTCGGCGGCGTGAAAGGCTTTGTATGTCCTTGATTGGCTCAGAAGTTAGACGAGATCGGCTGCGCTCCAGAGTTTGGAATATTGTTCGCAGTGAATAAGCACTGACTTGAAGCTGGCGAGATCGGCGCTGGCTGGAATTTCATAAACCTGCTCGCCGGAGTTGCTCGACAATGGTGCAACGAGAAGAGAACCGTCTGTGGCGTTCTTGCCGTTCGTCTTGCTTGCTTCAAGAGGCGAGAGGAAGATCTTGAGATCCGGCGCGTTGCGCGTGCGGAAATCGCTGGACAGTTTTACGTAGTGCTTGCCGCCTTCGCTGTAGATTTCCCAGGTGCCGGACGATTTGAAGGATTTCTTTGTCCAGGTGCCAGAGTGCAGTGTCTTAGCGCCGGCTTCAGCGCCCTCAGCGTGAGAAGCTCCGTGATCAGCGGCCGCAGGAGTGACAGCGGCGCCTGCAATCAGTGCGGTTGAGGCAAATGCGGAAAGAATGAGTGTTGAGATTTTCATGGGGTTCGCCCTTTGGTTAAATTTGCAACAGTAGCGCTTAGATAAGGCGTAGAGCCCATCACATGCAAAACACGAAGATATCGGCAAGACTAAAGTTTCCGTGATGATTATGACGGCGCTGAAATAAAAAAGGCCGCCGCAAGGGAAGGGGATTGCGGCGGCCTTTCTTTTAAACGTTCCGTGCGACTTGGGGGGAGGGGGACCGGAACGTCGTCTGTTTGACAATTGGAAGATAGATCGTCGTCCTCAATATCGCAAAACACGAAACCTGCACGGCGGTTGACGAATGTGTGAGGCCGGTAGCCTACAGCGCTTCTACTATTTTTTGCGCGACAGGTTCGAGAATGTCAGCTGGCGTCGGACCGTCCTGCGCGGCGCCGTGATGGGCGCTTAGGGGAACGTTGTCATAGACGGGGATAATGTGGAAATGCAGGTGAAACACGGTCTGTCCTGCGCTTGAGCCGTTAAATTGCGCGATGCGAATGCCGTCAGGCTTAAGACCCGCCGCAACCGCCGCCGCCACCTTTTTGACGCCCAGAATAAGTGTGCCGAGCGCCTGAGGGTCAATGTCCAGAAGATTTGCGGCCTGCGCTTTCTTGTGAACCACAAGGCAATGTCCGTCGCTTTGCGGGAAAACATCCATAAACGCCAAAATATCGTCCGTTTCCCAAATTTTGGTCGCGGGCATATCGCCGGCAATAATCTTTGCAAAGATATTATCCGGATTATAGTTCAGGGTAAGGCTCATAGCGTATTTCCCGCAACGCTTCGGTGGACTCTAGGGGTGGGCTCTAAGACTATGCATAAATTCATGATTGACTCGGACGCTTGAAGATTGTAACCCTAGGGTTACAAGATTATCAGTAGAGAGAAACATGAGTTTATCAGAAATCCAGCAACAACAAAGAAGCACGCTGATCGGATATACGGCGACATACGCCGTCTGGGGAGGCGCTTTAACAGCGCTTATGGCGTTAATTGGCGCTGAAGCGCCGCCGCCGCGGGTGGCCCTTTTATCCACTGCAATTTTAACCGTCGTATCCGGCGCAATATGGGCTTATTTTCTTATTAGACTGGTATGGCGGGCACGATCATTGAAAAATGCACAGATGCGCCATGCGTTGAACGATGAGCGCACGCAGGTGAATTCAACGCGTGCATTCGCAGTTTCTTTCTGGGGCGTGTTGGCCGCTGCTGCTGTTGCGGTAGTTGCAATTGTACAGTTTGAAATGGAGCTTGCGCCGATTGCGATGGCGATTGGTATGATCTGGATTGGAGTAACGGTTGCGTTGACGGCTTATCTGATATTTGACGGGCGCGATGAGGCATGAAGACACCGGACTTGAGAACAGGCTGAAAATATTTCGTGCGAAATACGGACGGAGTCAGGAGGATTTGGCGACAGCTGTTGGCGTAAGCCGAAAAACAATCAATACGATCGAACGGGGTAAATTCACTCCTTCTACCGTACTTGCGCTTAAATTAGCTGATGCGCTTGGCTGCAGAGTGGAAGACCTGTTCTCGTTGAATGGTTTTGGGGAAAGCTAACCTTCCTGCTCCGCCAGAAGTCTTAACGCTTGCGCCTCCTGGTCGTCAGGGACGGCGACTCTGACCCCGCCAGGAACGATTGGTAGAACGGCGTTGATGTTTCCGTCCAGCAGTTCCGCTTCTACGCCGTGAGCATTTAGAAAACTCACAATGATTTTTGCTTCCTGCTGATTGTGCGTGCGTTTGATAACTTTCATTTTAATCCTGTACAGACTTTTTGAAGGGTATGAACTGCTGAAGAGCGTCTATTTCCGCACCGGTTTGGGCGCGTTCCGCTTTCAGATACTGTGAAATAGCATCACGGAAGCCAGGATCGCCGATCCAATGGGCGGAATGGGTTGCTACCGGTTCATAGCCGCGGGCGATTTTATGTTGACCTTGTGCGCCGGCCTCAACGCGCGCGAGCTTGCGCTCAATCGCGAATTCAATAGCCTGATGGTAGCAAAGTTCGAAATGTAAAAACGGATGGTCTTCAGCGCATCCCCAATATCGTCCATAGAGCGCATCGCCGCCAATAAAGTTTAGCGCGCCTGCAATCGGCTCATTATCCCGCTCTGCGACAACCATCAGCAACTCATCCGCCATCGTTTCCGCAATGATGCGGAAAAAAGTTCGCGTCAGATATGGATAGCCCCATTTGCGCGCGCCAGTGTCCTGATAAAAAAGCCAGAATGCGTCCCAGTGCTGTTCGCTGATATCGGAGCCGACAAGCTGTCGGATTTTAAGTCCTGACGAGACAGCCTCGCGCCGTTCTCGACGAATTGTTTTGCGTTTCCGAGAGGACAGCGCATCTAGAAAGTTGTCATACTTCTCATAATCGCGATTAAACCAATGATACTGTTCGCCCATGCGCGGCAAATAGCCAATCGACGTCAACGCCTCTTTGTCGGTGTTGTCGATAAAATTCACATGGACGGAGGATGCGCCCATGCGTGCTGCGACGTTGGCGACAGCCAGACCCAACGCCGAGCGTGTCTCGGAGGTTCTGGCGAGGAGGCGTGGGCCTTTAACGGGGGTAAACGGCGCTGCACAGACGAGCTTGGGATAATACCGCCCGCCCGCGCGTTCGTAGGCGTCAGCCCAATGGTGATCGAATACGTATTCGCCCTGGCTGTGGCCTTTCGCGTAAAGCGGGACCGCGCCGACGACGGCGCCGTTGTCTTCCAGGATAAGATGGATAGGCGTCCAGCCGGCTTCCGGCGCGACCGATTTTGACGCTTCCAACGCGCTCAGAAAAGCGTGCGATACAAACGGATTGCGCGCAACACCCTTGGGGCTTGCAAGCGCATCCCAAAGCGCCGGATCGATATCATCGATCCGGCTGACGGTTCTGGCGATGAAAGACTGATCTCCGTCCGCCATTATTGGATTTCAAAAACGCCGTCGATTTCAACGGCCGCGTTCATAGGCAGCGCCGGCGCGCCGACGGCTGCACGCGCGTGCCGGCCAGCGTCTCCGAATACGCCCACCATGAGGTCAGATGCGCCGTTAATGACTTTCGGATGGTCTACGAAATCCGGGGTGCAATTGACAAAGCCTCCAAGGCGAACGACGCGGCTGACGCGATCCAGATCGCCGCCGCACGCCTGCTTCAGTTGCGCCAAAAGATTGATCCCGCAGGCGTGAGCGGCCTGTATCCCGGCATCGATATCGATCTCAGCGCCAAGTTTGCCCGTTATCAGACCGTCCGGCGTTATCGAGACCTGCCCTGAAATAAAAACAAGAGAACCGCTTTGTGCGAACGGAACATAGTTGGCGACAGGAGCGGCGGGTTCCGGCAGTACAATGCCGAGATCTGCAAGTTGGGTTTCGATGCGGGACATAGGCGATTAGGTTCCTTTGATGAGGCCCCATCGTAGCCCGGAACAGCTGATGGGGGAAAGGCCGCATGGACCGTTGAGCGGCAATAGCCTATCAGCACGGCGATTATGGTGCGCAGGAAGTGAAAGATAAAAGCGATGGCGTTGCGTTTGAACAGTAATAAGGACGGTTTTGCTGAAGCGTTCCAGCAATTCTTGTCGATCGACCGCGATGGAGGCGCAAATGTCGAGGGCGCCGTTCGCGATATCGTCGCCGCCGTCCGTCGAGACGGCTTCGACGCTGTCGCAAAGTTCACAGCCCAGTATGATCGTTTTTCTATTGACGCCAGCTCTGTTCGTGCGAGCGAAGCTGAGGTCGAGGCGGCAGTCAAGGATTGCGACCGCCGTGATGTGACCGCGCTTGAATTTGCGGCTGAGCGTATCAGATCCTACCATCAAAAACAGATACCGTCCGACGTTATGTATACGGATGACCTCGGTGTGAAACTTGGCTGGCGATGGACGCCCGTCGACGCTGCAGGGCTCTATGCGCCCGGCGGCCGCGCCGCCTATCCGTCAAGCGTTTTGATGAACGCCATACCTGCAAAAGTCGCCGGCGTGAGGCGGCTCGCCATGGTGTCGCCGGCGCCGGACGGCGATATGAACCCTTTGGTGTTGGCGGCTGCAAAAATTGCAGGCGTTGATGAGGTCTATCGCATTGGCGGCGCACAGAGCATCGCTGCTTTAGCCTACGGCGCCGGACCGATTGCGCCTGTGGACGTGATCGTCGGTCCGGGCAACGCATATGTGGCGGAAGCCAAGCGTCAGGTGTTCGGCATGGTTGGCATCGACTCTGTCGCCGGACCGTCAGAAATTCTTGTTGTGTCCGATGCGGGGAGCAACCCGGACTGGATAGCTTCAGATCTTCTTAGCCAGGCTGAGCACGACCCGTCCTCACAAAGCGTTTTGATTACGGACGATGCCGCCTTCGCCGACGCCGTTGAAGCCGCCGTTGCTAAGCAGCTCGCCGAAAGCCCGCGACGCGATATTGCAAGCGCCGCGTGGGAGAAAAACTCAGCTATCATTATCGTTTCCGCGCTTGCCGAAGCGGCGGACCTGGTCAACGCGATTGCGCCCGAACATCTTGAGCTTTGTGTGGAAGAGCCTGCCGCGCTCATGGGAGATATTCGCCACGCGGGCGCAATCTTTCTTGGTCGTCATACGCCTGAGGCGGTTGGCGATTATGTGGCGGGTCCGGACCATGTGCTGCCGACTTCGCGGGCGGCGCGTTATGCTTCGGGCCTGTCAATTATGGATTTCCTGAAGCGCACATCAATCATGGAATGCGATGAGGCGTCCATCGCGCGGATCGGACCTGCGGCTGCGCGACTTGCCCATGCCGAAGGTCTGCCAAGTCACGCGGAGTCTGTGGAGCGACGCTTAAAATCCGTAGACAAGTGAAGCCCGGGCGATTTGATCGGTTCGCACGGCTTGCGGCGGCGGGTCAGTCTCAAACCGATATTCGTAAGATATGGCGATCGCGATCGCATCGGTAATATCCGTTTTCAGTGATGAGATTGAACGGATAGTGGTGGTGGGGGAGGTCCATGTGACGTTCACGTCCTGTTCAAACACGACGCCTTCGCGAATCACCCAGTCGACCTCACTGGAGCCAAAGGCCGCAAACTCCTGTTCGGTTTCGGTGCTTTCATCAATCAGTGAATAGCGAAAACCGGGTCCTCCCTCGATTTTCCAACTGAACGGTTCATCCTTATAGAGATAGTGGCCAATGCCGAGACCGGAGAAAATGCGATACGAAAATCCTGAGAACTCATCTTCCTCATAAGCAACGCGGCCATATCCAAATGTGCGTTCAGAAAATAAGTAATCGAGTTTGTAGGCGCCGCCCCAGCGTTTCTGGTTTGTCGACCCGTTTGACTCAGCCGTATCGAAATAGGCGTCGACATTATGGACGAAGTCACCGCTCTGGCGTTCGGCGTCAATTGATACGCCAAGCGCGGAGTTGTCAGAGTTGCCTGACGCGAGCGAGGCGCCGGCGCTGATCTTGCCTTTCCAGGGACGAATGGCGAAAACGCCGCCGCCCGGCGGAGACGCGTCAGGGGCGGCTTCGTCGGCTGGCGGCTCAGGCGGGGTGAATTCCGCGATTTTGGCGTTCGCTTCTGCGTCTATGGTTTGCTCGTAATCCGGAAAAACAGTTTTTACAGCGCGAGCAACAGCTCGGATTTCGTCCGGATCGCCAGTGGCGTAGGCTGCGTCCAGAAGGGCCCGCGCGATGTCTGGCGGCGATGAAACATCCTGCGCCGATGCCTTGGTCATTAGGACTGCCATAAGAGCGGCCATAGCGGCCGATACGGTCAAAGATCTCAGCATTGGTGACCTTTCGTTAAACATCTTTCTCTTTGGAATAGGCGCTGATTCTTAGCGCTCTATGAACGCGAGCCGTTTCCAAAGGGTTCCGAGGCGGGTTAAGAAGGTTAAAAGCATCCGGGAGGCGGCGTGACTGGCGAAACGGCAGGCGAGGGCAATTACAGGATCGTCAAGATTGATCTTGACGAGCGCTCCCTGGCGCCTGCGACAGCAGACATAGAGCATGAGCGAAAAGTCGCGATTTATGACCTGCTTGAGGACAATATATTCCGACCAATCGGCGCCGGCGACGGCCCGTTTGAATTATATCTCTCAAATGTGGAGCGCCGTTTAGTTTTTGATGTTCGCCGGGAAGGCGGCCAGGCGCTTGGTCAGGTTCATCTTTCGATGACGCCGTTCCGCAAGATCATCAAAGACTATTTTCTCCTGTGTGAAAGTTATTATGACGCGATCCGTAATGCGGCGCCGGCGCAGATCGAAACCATCGATATGGCCCGTCGGGCAATGCATAATGAGGGATCGGAGATTTTGCGGGAACGCCTTGGAGACAAAATTGATCTCGATATGAACACAGCGCGTCGGCTTTTCACTCTGATTTGCAGCTTTCATTTGCGTCAAACCCCCTGAAATTCCCATATGACACAATCCTTTATCTTCACATGCAACCAGAACTCGGTGCGATCTCCGATGGCGGCGGCGCTGCTTCGCCGAAAAGCAAAAAGCGGCGTAAAAATCGATTCAGCCGGCGTTTATGAGGGAGGGCTCGATCCTTTCGTTGAGATTGTGATGAAAGAACAGGGCGTCGACATGCATGATCATGAACCCAAATCCCTGAGCGATGTTGATCTCAATGTTTTTGAGAGAATTATTGCGCTCACACCTGAGGCTGCTGCAGAAGCGCGTAAGCTCTGCCCTGAAGCTTGCATAGAGTTCTGGGATGTTGAAAACCCCTCAGATGAAAGGGGCGGGCGCGATGCTGTGCTGGACGCCTATCGCCGTGTTCGCGACGAATTAGCCGCCCGACTTCGAGACCGGTTTCCGGAACTCTATGAAAAGCCTTGATTTTGACCGCATTGCACACCATTTTCCCGCGGCATTGATCGAAAGGCCCCGTCGGGCGTAGATCGCCTGATGAGAGGAGCCACATGGCGAAAGAAGAATTACTTGAATTTGAGGGAACGGTGGAGGAATTGCTTCCGAACGCCACCTTCCGTGTAAAGCTTGAAAATGATCATGAGATTATTGCCCACACCGCCGGCAAGATGCGTAAGAACCGCATTCGTGTCCTGGCGGGGGACAAAGTGCTCGTGGAAATGACGCCCTATGACCTCACCAAAGGGCGCATCACCTATCGTTTCAAATAATCGCGCTATGGCGCAAGCGCCGCTGATCCTTGCCAGCGCAAGTCCGCGCAGGCGCAGCCTGTTGGAACAAATCGGCGTATCGCCGAATACGATTTTTCCTGCTGACATTGATGAATCGCCAAATGCGGGAGAAATTCCGCGCGACCATGCTGCGCGCCTCGCTCGTGAAAAAGCGAGCGCGGTGGCGAGGGAGCATACAGGAAGCTTCATACTGGCTGCAGACACAGTGGTTGCGTGTGGTCGGCGTATCCTGCCGAAAGCGGAGGATGAGGCGACAGCGCGCCATTGCCTTGAGCTTTTATCCGGGCGCAGCCATCGCGTCTATTCGGGGGTCACTCTCATCAGCCCTGACGGCGCTGTCGCCTCCCGTGTTGTTGAGACCAGGGTGAAAGTGCGGCGCTGCAACGCGGCCGACCTTGAACATTATCTCAACAGCGGTGAATGGGCCGGCAAAGCCGGCGGTTACGCCATACAGGGACTATTCGCCCGGCATGTCATATCCATTATTGGTTCCTACACGAACGTTGTCGGGTTGCCGCTTTACGAAACCGCCAATCTTCTCACCGGCGCCGGATATCGCTGGTGAATGAACGCCTCACGATTATTGAAGATCGTGTTGCGCAGTGTCGCGCAGCGCTTATCGTCAATGGAGATGTGCGCCGTCTTTGGTTCGGGCCGTCGAATGATGATCCGAATTTTGCGGCCTTGCCGACTGAGGGGAAACGATTTGTCGGGCGCGTTCGTAAGGTCGATAAAACAATCGGCGCCGCTTTTATCGATATCGGTATTGGCGATGACGGGTTTTTGAATTTGACTGACGCATCGGCAGCGGTTGTGAATGAAGGCTCTTTTACGATTTTGGAGGTTGTTGCGCCTGCGCGGCAATCCAAGGGGCCGACGCTGCGCTTTATCGGTCTTGAGGAGAAATCTAGAGCGATCGGACCGGTAAACGTTGAAACGTCTGCTGTTTCGGCCGCGCGGATTTTACAGGCGGGCGATGCGGCTCTGCTTACGGATTCAGTCAAAGTGCAGAGCGCTTTGTCGAACGTAGGGTTTAATGCCGAGGTTTGGACAAAAAATCAGAGCCTCTTTTCACACTACGGCGTCGACAGCATATGCGAAGATGTGTTTTCAAAACACGCGCCCATTGCCGGCGGCGGCGCTTTGATTATTGATGAAGCGCACGCACTCATTGCAATCGATGTCGACACTGGCGGCTTGCCGGCTTCCTCGGCGCCACGGCTTCGTGAAAAGATCGCGCTTGCCGGGGCCTATGAAGCTGCAAGACAGATCATGCTGCGAAACCTGTCCGGCAGAATTGTCATCGATTTTCCTTCAATAGACGCGCGGTCGCGTCGTCGCTGCGCAACAGCAGTGATCGAGGCGATGAACGCTGTCGATCGTGTGGGGTCAATATCGTGGTCGGGGCGGGGACTGCTGCAAATGACCCGCAGACGATTTGGACCATCCTTGTTGGAGATGGCGACAGAGCCTGGCGATGAGACGCCAACGCCAGGAAGGCGATACACGCTCGACTGGGAAGCGCGGCGCCTTCTTGTCGAGGCGGAAAACCGATTGCGCAATCGGCCTGGCGGGCGCTTGTTCATTCGCGCCGGCAGTTTGCTTGCAGAATATATTGCAAGCAAATTATGGATGGACACGCTTAATGAGAAATATCCGGCTCGTATTCTTTTGGAAGCGTCGTCGGAGATGAAGGATCGCGATAGTGACATCACCGAGCAACGATAACGATACTGAAAAAGCGGAATCTGAGCCCTGTCCCATATGCGCAACCGATGCTGTGGCGCAGTATCGTCCGTTCTGCTCTAAACGTTGCGCTGATATTGATCTGCATCGCTGGTTGTCGGGAAGCTACGCGATTCCAGCGGTTGAAGACGACGCCGAGGGCGCTGCTGCCCCCGAAGACGTCGGTTGAACGATCGATTGCTCTGTTTCCAGCCTCTTAACGAAATTAAGCATACACTCCCTCCCTGCCGTTTGAGGGCTGTTGAATGGATAAGAAGACGATCGGTAGAATGCGCCACAAGGTTCGCCTGGTGACATTCTCTGACACCTTAACAGAAGGTTACGTCTTTCTGGCGTATGGTCAGCGCATTTCCGATCTTCTGAATGATGACCGCGCATTTCTGCCAATAGAGTCGGAAAACGGAGAAATGCGGGTGATCTCAAAGCGCGCCATTATGGAGCTTGAGATTTTGGAGGCTGAAGAGCCGAACCGGCGCGCCAGCGACACGGTCGATTTTTTCAGCGGCAACGCTCACGATATCCTTGATGCGCCCCATGATGCTGATGACGCCACCATCCGAGCAATCTATCTCGGCAAGCTTGCTGAAATCGCGCCGCAGAAGATCGCACGCATGAGCGCTAATCGCGATCTGGAATTTGCCGCCGAGCAACTGCGAAAACGATATGAAGCGGCGTATGACTCTATCCTCAACGCCCGTCAAATTGAAGTCATCGCTGAGGCGGTGCGCGCAGCTAAACCGAAAAGAAGGCGTTTCGGCGACGCCTGACCACGCGTCCTCCATCCTAAAATTTGACTTGTTCTAAGTGTCGACAAAGGCCGGGAGGTGTGAGAATATCATAGGCCTTGAGGGGTAAAATTGTTGTTGTGAACCAACTGCGTGCGAATAGCTGGTTGACGCGTACGCGGCTTGCATTGCTGGCAGCCGCGGCGGCGTTTTTCAGCCTGCAGGTCATTACTGCGGCTCATGCTGCAGAATACGGCGACGAACCTCACGAACATGCCGGTCAGGCTTGCATTCTTTCCTTTGCATCAATCGGCGATGACAAATGGGCTCCGGCAAGCGCTTTCCTGTTTGTCGGTCTTCTGATCATCTGGCGGCGAAGCGAGAGTTTCGCACGCAGCGAAATTGCTCATGCGCCTATCCGGGCTGCAGCGCCCAGGGGCCCTCCGTCCTGCTGACACTCTCAACTGAAATTCCGTTTTGATTATTAGCCGCGGCGCTGAGTGCGTCGCTGTAAAGACCGAGGACCACAAACCCATGTTGAAGACAATTTTTCTGGCTGGCGCTGGCGCAGCCGCATTATGCTCGCAGATGACCGCTGCTGCGCAAACTGTTGAGGATACTGACACAGAATCCCGTCACATCGATCTCGATGAGATTATCGTTATCGGCTCACCGATTGGCCGACCCTTAGGCCAAACAATTTCTGGCGCTTCCGTGCTGGACGGTGAAGAGCTTGCCGAGCGACTTGAAGCGTCGATCGGCGAAACCTTGCGTAACGAATTGGGCGTAACATCGACCTTTTTCGGTGCAGGCGCTTCTCGCCCGATCATACGGGGCCTTGGCGGCGATCGTATCCGCGTGCTTGAAGACGGCATTGGTTCGTTCGACGCAGCACAGACCAGTCCCGACCACGCCGTGCCGGTCGAGCCGGCGCTCGCTCAGCGCGTTGAGATCCTGCGCGGGCCTGCATCACTTCTTTACGGCAGCTCCGCATCCGGCGGCGTTGTCAATACGGACACCGGCAAAATCCCAACCGAATTGCCTGAAGGCGGCATCGACGGCGCAGTGCGCTATGCACATTCGACAGTGAACAATGGCGACGATTTTGCGGCGGGCTTCAATGCTGCAGTTGGCAACTTTGTCTTGCACGGCGAAGGCTTTTACCGCGATGCTGACAACTACGAGATCCCCGGCCTGAATGGCTCGGATGTCCTCATCTCCGCCTTATCAGCCGCCGCCGCAGCTGAAGGCGAAGTTTTTGATCCAGCAGAAGAGTTCGCCGATGGGTTTGTGCCGAACAGCGATTTACAATCGGATGGTTTCACCGGCGGTCTTTCCTACATCTTTGATGGTGGCGGCATAGACGGCTTTCTCGGTTTTTCAGTTTCTGTACTGAATACAAATTACGGCGTGCCGGAAGGTATTCTGACAGAAGAAGACCTCGAAGGTGAAGAGGAGGAAGAAGGCGAAGAAGAGGAGGAAGAAGGCGGTATCCGCATTGACCTCGAACAGATCCGCTACGATCTGCGCGGCGAGTTTGAAGGCGATTTCGCTCTCTTCGAAAAGATCAAATTGCGCGCCGGTTACGGTGATTATCGCCATGTGGAGCTTGAGGGCGATGAGGTTGGCACCCTTTTCGAGAACGACGAAGTCGAGGGTCGCATCGAGCTTGTCGGCAAGCCCTATGAAATCCTCGGCGGCGAGGTGCGCTCAGCATACGGCGTGCAGGGCCGTTTCCGTGACTTCGCAGCTGTAGGGGCGGAGGCTTTTGTGCCGCCGTCGGAGCAAACACAGATTGGTTTCTTCCTATTGAAAGAATACCGACGCGGGAACTGGCTGGTCGATTTCGGCGCCCGGTATGAAAATGTCGACAACACAACGGATAGTTTTGTCGCTGAAGAAGACGGTGTTCCTTTTGCGGTTGACAATAACTTCGATGTTTTCAGCTTTTCCGGCGGATTTGGCTGGCAGGCGAGCGATGCCCTCTTTCTTGGCGTGAACGGTTTCCGCACCGAGCGCGCGCCTTCCCTGGAAGAACAGTTCTCGTTCGGTCCGCACCTGGCGACGCAGTCTTTTGAGATCGGCGATCCGACCTTGGATGAAGAAGTCGCGCGCGGCGTTGAGGTGACTCTGCGTGGGGAACTTGGGCCGTTTACGGCGGTCGTGAACGGTTTCTATACGAGCTATGACGATTTCATCTTTGAACAGGAAACCGGTGAAATTCTCGATGGTCTACCGGTTTTTGCATTCACCGCGTCAGATACGACTTTCCGCGGTTTTGAAGCTGAAATCGATGCGGACCTCTTTTCTCTGGATACCGGTTTCGGTCCAATAAATTTTGCAGGTCACGGGCAAGTGGACATGGTGAGGGCGACTTCGGACGATCTTGTTGACGAAGATCAACCGCGCATTCCGCCGTTGTCGACCCTGTTTGGGCTCTCAGCGACAAACCACTATTTTAGCCTGAACGCTGAAGTGGAATACGTCACCGAGCAAGACAACATTGCAGCCTTTGAATTGCCGACAGACAGCTATGTGTTTGTGAACGCGTATTTGGCTTATCGTCCTTTCGGCCATGATCGGGATCTTACGCTGGAAATCCGTGCTCGGAATATCGGCGACGAAGAAGGACGCGTACATTCGTCATTCCTGAAAGATACGACGCCGCTGCCAGGACGCGATATCCGTTTCGCCGTACGCGCAGGATTTTAGGAAGTAAGAAAATTAGAATAAGAGCGACAGTGCCGCGGGTTTAAATCGACCCGTGGCACTGTTTGTATTTTTTGCCGGAACCGCACGGGCAGGGCGCATTACGCGGCACACGCCCCCAGGTCTCCGGATTGTTCGGATCGACTGACTGCGCCGCTCTTTTTGCCCGTTGAGTGCCGAGCGCATCGCCGGGCGCCGACGCCATTTCATTTTCGCCGGTCTGCGGATTGACGTGCGTCTCCGTTGTTTCGAGCGGCCGCGGTTGCGGCACAGGCTGTTCCGGTCCGCGTAGGCGCACATGCATCAGCATGCGCGTGACATCCCGACGAAGCCCGTCGAGAAGGCCCTCAAAGAGAGCGAAAGCTTCCGTTTTGAACTCGTTAACCGGGTCGCGCTGTCCGTAACCGCGCAGCCCAACAGCTGAGCGCAGATGGTCGAGCGTCTGGAGATGCTCACGCCAATTGGTGTCGAGGTTCATCAACAGAATGCGTTTTTCAAGACCGCGCACAAACTGTTCCGGATCTGCGTCGCCCATCTCGCGAGCCTGACCCATCAGGTTTGCGACAAGACTTGCGTAATGTTGATCGACGGATTCATTCAGTTTCTCGACGAGTTCGCTATCAGCGACGCCTTCTTCCTGGGCCCATTTGTCGACCGGGAATTCACGCCCGAAAATAGTTTTCAGCTCTTCCTTAAGCCCATCGATATTCCATTGCTCGGCGTAGGATTTGGGCGGAACGAACTCGCTTACAATGTCATCAATAAGCTGAGCGCGCATATCGCCGATGATGTCGTCGACTTTGTCGGCAGACATGAAATCGATACGTTGTTCGAAGATCGCTTTACGCTGGTCGTTGATGACATCATCGAACTTGAGAACATTTTTGCGCATATCGAAATTGCGCTGCTCTACCTTTTTCTGGGCTGTTTCGACAGCCTTTGTGAACCACGGATGTTCGATGGACTCATCAGGTTGAATGCCGAAGCGCTTGAGCATTTTTTCCATGCCGGCGCCGAAAATCCGCATCAGATCGTCTTCGAGCGACAAGAAGAACTTGGTGGCGCCGGGATCGCCCTGACGACCGGAGCGACCGCGAAGCTGGTTGTCGATGCGCCGACTTTCATGGCGTTCCGTGGCAAGGACGAATAGACCGCCGGCGTCGAGCGCTTTGGTTTTGTCGTCAGCGACTTTCGCTTCGACTTCGGTGCGTTTGCGTTTGATCGTATCTTCATCATCGCCCTCTTCGAGATGATCGAGAAGATATTTATCGACAGATCCACCGAGCTGAATATCGGTGCCGCGCCCGGCCATGTTCGTTGCGATCGTCACGCCGCCGGGCGCGCCGGCCTGCGCAACAATTTCCGCTTCCTGTTCGTGATAACGCGCGTTCAGGACGTTGTGGGGAACAGGCGTTTTGTTTTTCGCCAGCGCCTCAAGATATTCTGCGCGCTCGATTAATTCAGCCTTGAGGTCGGCTTCCTTGTCTTTCAACTCATCTGCACGTGAACGAAGCGTTGCGGCGGTTTCCTTGAAGAATTTCTTATCAGAGAGGAGTTGCGAGAGAAGTTCCGATTTCTCGATCGATACGGTGCCGACCAGAACCGGCTGTCCGCGTTTATGGCACTCGGCGATCTGGACAACGATGGCTTTGTACTTCTCATCCGCCGTCATGTAGAGCTCGTCGTCCATATCGTCGCGAGCAATCGGCTTGTTTGTCGGAATTTCAATTGTGTTCAGTTTATAAATATCGGCAAATTCAGCCTCTTCCGTCAGCGCTGTGCCGGTCATGCCGGCGAGCTTTTCGTAGAGGCGGAAATAGTTCTGGAACGTAATCGACGCGAGGGTCTGGTTTTCCGGCTGAATGTCAGCGTTCTCTTTGGCTTCCACCGCCTGATGCAATCCGTCGGACCAGCGCCGACCCTCCATCATGCGCCCGGTGAATTCATCGATAATGACGACTTTACTATTTCGGACGATGTAGTCCTTATCACGCTGGAAGACTTTATGAGCCTTTAGCGCCTGATTGACATGGTGGACGACCGATATGTTTCCGGAATCATAGAGATTGTCGCCCTCCAGCAAATCGGCCTCGCGCAATAAATCTTCGATCCGTTCATTGCCTTCTTCTGTCAACGCAACGGACCGCGCTTTTTCGTCAATTTCGAAATCCTCTTCAGTAAGCTGAGGAATGAAACTGTCGATTTTGATGTAAAGCTCGGATTTATCGTCTGTCGGGCCAGAGATAATCAGCGGCGTGCGCGCCTCGTCGATGAGGATGGAGTCGACCTCGTCGACAATGGCGAAGTGGTGTCCGCGCTGCACCATTTGCTCCAGAGCGTTTTTCATGTTGTCGCGCAGATAATCGAAGCCGAACTCGTTATTCGTGCCGTAGGTGATGTCCGCTGCGTAGGCTTCCCGGCGTTCGGTGTCGTCCAGGCCGTGAACGATGACGCCGGTTTTCATGCCTAGGCGTTCATAAACCCGGCCCATCCACTCCGCGTCGCGGCTGGCGAGATAGTCGTTGACGGTGATGACATGCACCCCGCGTCCGGTCAGCGCGTTCAGATAAACGGGCAGGGTGGCGACCAGCGTCTTGCCTTCGCCGGTCTTCATTTCGGCGATATTTCCCTGATGGAGCACCATGCCGCCCAGCATTTGCACGTCGTAATGGCGCTGGCCGAGGGCCCGCTTGGCGGCTTCGCGTACGGTGGCGAACGCTTCCTCAAGGATCGAATCCAGGGTTTCCCCCTCATTCAATCGTTGTTTTAACTTTTCTGTTTGTGCAATCAGGCCATCATCGGAAAGCTTGGCGATCTCGTCCTCGAGCGCATTGATTGCCTCGACGCGGCGCCATAAAGGCTTAAGACGGCGGTCGTTGGATGAACCAAAGATTTTTTTCGCTATTCCGAGCAGCGCCATGGGGCTCCGGCCTTTGTGGAACGATAAAGGTGTTTACAGGCCCAGATGCGCTTTATGCAAAATTGCGCATAAGAGGGGCCGCGCCCTTCATCGGTCGGGTTGACATGTCGCCCGAGAGGGCCGCTGGAGAGATAGTGAGCGCTCTTGCGCCTGTCAACGAACCGCTGAGCGCGGCGAATGTTTCATGAGCACACCTGAAGAAAAACAGCTCGGAAAACAGGGAGGTCCAGCCGAAAGCCGGGCGGCGAGCCAGGCTGGCGCGATCCAGCGTCAGCTCTGGTCATTTTTGCGTTCTACGGCCGAACTTTTCGGGCGCGCCGTCATGTTCGTATTGCGCGCTGTTGGGAAATTTTGCCTCACGACCTGGAGGCTCGCCTCCGCCCTCGATTCGGCTCTCTGGCGTGCGGTAAAGCTGATTTTTTATCGCTTTCTTGAAAGCGTTCTGCATGGACTGAAACTTACGGGTCACGTCCTGCAAAGCTTGATGATGTGGCTGCCGACGCGAACCGGTCGCGCATACAGTGCGATCTGCGGGGTCGTTCTGATCGTGTCTGTGCTCTGGATTGTGGATTTTGTTCGCGAGGGCCTGCGGATCGGGGAGAGCGCCGGAGAAAATCTGCGTCCTCCGATCGACGAAGAAGACCCCATTCTGGCCCGGATTGAGGGCCGGTACGTTCATCTTTCAGAAATCACAGCGGCGGCGCGCGCCTCTGGCGATCTTGAACCGGACGCTGTGCTGACGCCGACGACGGCGTTTCGGCGCGGGCTCGTTGAAACCTATGTCGAGCAGAGATTGCTAGCGCGGGCGGCGCAGGATAGCGGCGTCCATCGTGCGCCTGCCGTCCTGCGGCGGGTTAACGCCGCGCGCGATCGAATTCTTGCTGCGTCGCTGGTGCAGTCTCGGCTTGATCGAGAGGTGACGGAGGAATCGGTGGAGCGTTTCTACCTTGCTCAAAGACAGATTACGCAAATCGGCGACGAAGTGCGCGCGCGCCACATTCTTGTCGACACCGAAGAAGCGGCGAATGAAATTATTGCTTTGCTCGAAGGCGGGGCGGACTTCAGGTCGCTCGCGAGGGAGCGCTCGCAGGACCGAGCAACTGCTCCGCTCGGCGGCGAGATTGGCTGGTTCTCGCGGGCTATGATGGAGCGGCCATTGTCCTCCGTCGCATTCGCCACAACCGTGGGCGATGTGGCGGCGCCGTTCAAGACGGATTTCGGATGGCATGTGCTCGAGGTGCAGGGGCGCCGACCGACCAGCGCCAAGCCGTTCGAGGAGGTGAAAGACGATATTGAGGAATATCTCAGACTGCGATTGATTAATGAGACACTGGCTGATTTGGAGACGCAAAACCAGGTTGTTTATTTCCGACCCGAGCCTACCGATGAGGGGATAACTGCTGCTGCGCCATTGTTTCCGTCATCTACAGACATCGATACGGAAGAAGAGCAGCTCGAAGACGACCAGCGCCCGGGAAATTAATCATTTCGAAAACGTTTTTCTCCGAACGCTGGGAAAAACCGATAAGAGATGAAAATTTTACAGAGTTTGCAAACTTCCGTGTAATTTCCGTTCTGTAATGAATAAGGCAAGAATATGGCGAAGCTTTTGCTGGTGGCTGCATGCGCTTTGATTGACCGGGATGGGAGAGTTTTGCTGGCGCAGCGCCGTGAGGGCGCCGCCCATGGCGGGCTCTGGGAATTTCCGGGCGGCAAGCTGGATCAGGGTGAAACGCCGGAAACGGCCTTGGTAAGGGAGCTCGACGAAGAATTAGGCGTAAGGACAGATCAGTCCTGTTTGTCGCCGATCGCGTTTGCGTCTGAACCGACAGAGGATTTTCATCTTTTAATGCCTTTGTTTGTTTGTCGGAAATGGAGCGGCGTACCGGCGCCAAAGGCCCATCAGGCCTTACGCTGGGTAAAGAGGGAAGCGTTGTTAGACTTTGAAATGCCTCCTGCGGACAGGCCGATCGCAGCGCAGTTGAGAGACTTCTTATGAAGAATAAGCTTGGGGATATCGCTATGATGCGTCGGATGTTTGCACATAAAGGTCTTGGAAATTCAGTGCGCGCCTTTAGCCGCGACGAAAGCGGGGCGACGTCAATCGAATATGGTCTAATCGTAGCGCTTCTGTTTCTTGCAATTGTTGCGTCTGTGAAGGCGTTTTCCACAACGACAAGCGGCAATTATACGGCGATCGCCGATTCTATCTCTAACGCCGGCAATTAGCGCTCTTCGCTATAATCAGTAAAAGTTTTGATCGCTGCGGCCATAGAAGCCTTCGCTGAGCCCGGTTTCAGCGGTTTAGGTTGGTTCGCTGCTGGCGCCCAACCCGTCAGATAAATGATATTGAAGCAGTCTTCTCCGCCTGATTGAGAAAAAACGCCCAGCGCGTTTAGAGCCGTTTCGCGCTTCAGCGGGGGCGTTTTACCTAAGAGGGGATTGGTTTCTCCCATTGCTCGCAAGTCCTGCACAATGCGCATGGGTTCGCGGTAAGATACTTTGACCTGATCGCTATCCGTAACCGGCATGGCGAAACCGGCGCGCCCAAGCGCCTGACCAAAATCCTGAATAGCCGCGAAAGGCGCGAACCGCGCCGCCGCGCCGCCTGCTGCGGCTTCCGCCTGTAAAAAGGCGCCGCGCAGCGTCGCCAGTGATCCTTCGCCAAACAGCGCCGCGAGAAATAGCCCGTCCGGTTTTAAAATGCGCCGCGCCTGGATAAGCGCGCCAATCAGATCGTTAGCGGTATGAAGCGTCAGTAGGCTGACGATGAGGTCAAAACTTTCAGGGGCAAAGGGCATTTCCTCCTCGTCTCCGACAACGTTCAGAGACTTTCCCTTGAGGCGATTTGGAGCGAGATCCATGCAAACGATGTCGCCGAGGCCGCTCGATTGACTTAATAAGTGTGTGAAAGATGAAGCGCCGACAAAAAGAGCAGTGGGAAAATCGCGGGTCACGGTTTCAAGTCGGTCGACGATGTCGGCCATGGCTCTTCGGTGTAGAAAATCTGCATCTTCAAGTTTGCCGGCGGAGCGGTTTCTCCGGAGGGCGATCCGTCTCCGATCAAAAAGGGGCGCCCGTTCGCCCGGCGTGATGCTTGGCTTCTGTCTCATGGATATATTCGATAAAGTGCCGGCTATGGTGATGGCAATCAAAAGCGCTCTGCAGAGCCTGGGTGTGGCGGCGATTAATGCGCTGACGCCGCCCCGCTGTGCTCTTTCAGGCGAGCCGGTGGCGTTTCATCGAGGTTTAAGCGGACCCTGTTGGGCGCAATTGCAGTTCATAGACGCGCCTTACTGCGCAAGGTGCGGCGTCGCATTCTCTATCGACTATGGCGACGGAATGCTCTGCCCGGCCTGCATCGCCCAGCCTCCGGATTTTGACCGCGCCCGCGCCGCCATCGTCTATAACGACGCCGGACACCGTCTGGTTGTAGGGTTTAAGCATACGGACCGTACAGAAAATGCGGATATGTTTGGCGCCTGGATGGCGCGTGCAGGAAGAGACCTGTTAACGCCATCGACAATATTGGCGCCGGCGCCGCTTCATCGCACGCGCCTGTGGACCCGGCGTTACAATCAATCGGCATTGCTGGCCCAGTCTATTGCAAAGCAGACCGGCGCATTGTTTCAACCGGACCTGATCCGCAGGGTGCGCGCGACGCCGCCGCAAAAAGAGCTCACAGCGAAAGCGCGAGTTCGAAATGTGGCTGGCGCGTTCCGGGTTCCTGAGCAAAACAAGGCAAAATTACGCGGCGCTCACATCGTTCTGGTCGATGATGTTCTGACAACCGGCGCAACATTGTCGGCCTGCGCGCGAGCGTTGAAACGCGCCGGCGCAGACGTTGTGGATGCGCTGGTGCTAGCCCGGGTTGTAAAGGGCGCCGTGGGCGCCATATAGCCATGCTTGCTTAATAGTTTGAGGAACCATGCAGAAAGTTACAGTCTATACGCGCCCGCTATGCCCGTTTTGCGTTCGAGCCATGGCTCTCCTCAAGGAGAAGGGCGTTGAGATAGACGAAGTTTCTGCTGCGTTCGATAAAGACAAGCGTCAGGAGATGCTCTCGCGATCAAATGGCAAGTCCACTTATCCGCAGATTTTCATTGGCGATACGCATGTCGGCGGTTGTGACGACCTTATGGCGCTTGAGCGGGACGGCAAACTGGACCCTCTCCTGAATGGCTGACGATCAGCCAGTTTTTCGCGCTGCCTGCGTGCAGATGCGCTCCGGTCTCGATCGCCGACAGAATACCAGGGACGCAATAGATTTGATTGAAAAAGCCGCTGACAGCGGCGCAGCCTTCATTGCAACGCCCGAAATGACCAATGTGGTTGACCGGAAGGGCTCGCGCCTGATGGATGGTCTGCCCGAAGAAGACGGTCTTGAAGAGATCGCGGCGTTTCAAGCCTGCGCGCGCCGCCATGAAGTTTGGCTGCTTGCAGGATCTTTTGCCGTGTCCCTCGGCGGCCGCGCCGCCAATCGTTCGTTCCTGTTTGCGCCGAGCGGCGACATTGTCGCTCGATACGATAAAATCCATATGTTTGATGTCGATCTTCCCGGCGGGGAGAGCTGGAAAGAATCGAAGATATATGCGTCTGGCGGGAGAGGCGTCGTAGTTAATGCGGGCTTTGCAAAACTTGGTCTATCAATTTGTTATGATGTGCGTTTTCCGGCCTTATTCACACAGCTTGCGAAAAGTGGGGCAGAGATTTTCTGTATTCCTGCCGCCTTCACCCGGCAAACGGGAAAAGCGCATTGGAAAACTCTTTTAAGAGCCCGTGCGATTGAAAATGGCGCATTTGTCATTGCCCCAGCGCAGGGCGGCGACCATGAAGACGGCCGTGAAACCTGGGGACATTCGCTGATTATTGACCCATGGGGGCGCATTCTGGCGGAAGCTGACAATGAAGAGCCGGGGATCATCACGGCTGACATTGATCTTGCAAAGGCGCACGAGGCGCGCCTTCGCATTCCTAATCTGGCACTTGAACCTCAGTACGAAATCTCCATTATAAATCAATGATCAAATACCAACTTCAGTGCGACGCCGACCATGAGTTTGAAGGTTGGTTCAGAGACAGCGCAGACTACGACGCGCAAGCCGAGGACGGCCTCATCTCATGCCCGACATGCGGCGGCGATAAGGTGCGGAAAGCGGTCATGTCGCCTGCGGTCGCCCGCTCAAGACCTTCCGGCGAACGGCGTCTGTCGCAAATTTCGAAAGAAATGGCTGAGGCGGCTGGGCGCGCACGAGCCTATGTCGAGAAAAATTTCGACTATGTCGGAAAGGACTTTTCTGAGGAAGCCCGCAAAATTCACTACGGTGAAACCGAGCATCGTCAGATCTATGGCGAAGCCTCCGGGAAGGAAGTGAAAGATCTGGTGGAGGAGGGCGTGCCTGTTGCGCCAGTTCCTGGTCCTCAGCCAAAGACCGACAAGGCCGGGCCGGCCAAGCTGCCTGCAACTGATAAAAAGCTTAATTAGCGTTCACGCCTGAGCGAGCTTCCTTTGTCCGCCCCTTGGCGTTTGGCGCCAAGCGCAGATACATATCGCACAATGTTGGAAACAATTGTCAGCCGGCTGTTGTCGTTTCCTTTTTTTGACGACTTCGATCCAGAAGCGCTTACGGCGCTTGCCCGGCGCGGGTGCTGGCAATCTCTTGCCGGCGGCTGGCGGCTCTATCGCGCCGGCGATCCTTCGGATGAGTTGCATTTCGTTATTTCGGGGCGCCTGATCGTTGTGCGGCAATGTCCTGACGGCGACGAGGTCGTTGGGTATGTTCGCGCGGGCGAACCTGTCGGCGAAATGTCAATGCTGGCGGATGAATCGCACTCAGCCTCGGTGTTCGCTCTGCGCGATACTGAAGTGCTCTCATTCGCGCGCAGCGATATCGAGGCGATGCTGCGTGAACACGGTGAGATTGCGGTTGGTCTCGCCAGGGTGACCCTGGCGCGCGCAAGACCGGCGCCTGGCGTGTTTCAAAAATCATCCCCTCGTATTTTTGCTCTTATTGCTTCCTCTCCCTCCATTGATATTGATCGCCATACGGAGGAGTTGACCCGGCGCATCCGCCGATACGGGGTCAAGGCCAATTGGCTTCCTGTCCAAGATGATACGCCGGGAACGCTGGAGTTTGATGACTTTGAAATCGAAAACGATGTTGTGCTGTTGGCGGCGCGTGTCGATGGCGGCGACTGGTATCGATTTGTGCTGCGCCATGCTGATCGGTTTTTACTCTTCGCTCGGCGGGACGCAAAACCGCCGCGTCCTTTTCCGCTGACGACGGAGACAGGGGCGCGTGCGCGCAAATTCCGTCTTGTCGATCTTGTCATGCTTCATGAAGGAGCCCCGGCCTGCCCGATTGCCGAGTGGGCTGACGCTATTAGCGCCGCGCGGATTTTAAACTGCCGGGGCGGACCATGCTTTGAGCGTCTAGCGCGGATCATTGCCGGCGTTTCTGTCGGCCTTGTCCTTTCCGGCGGTGGGGCTAGAGCCTACGCTCATATCGGCGCAATAGCGGCCTTGCGCGAAGCCGGCGTGCCGATCGATTTTGTCAGCGGCGCATCCATGGGCGCGATTGTCGCCGCTTGCGTCGCCTATGGCTGGAGCAATGAAGAGATAGAGACGCGCATCAGGGCGGCGTTTGTTGAATCCAATCCGCTTGGCGATCATGTCCTGCCGGTGATTGCGCTCACTAAAGGCAAACGGGTTGAGACGCGCCTGAAGACCCATTTTGTCGATCAGGAGATTGAAAATCTGGAGCTGCCATTCTTCTGTGTCTCTTCCGACATCGCCACCGGAGAGGCGCGGATACACCGCCGGGGCCGTTTGCGCGACGCGCTTCGCGCCACGATTGCCTTGCCCGGCATATTGCCCCCGGTAATTGACGGGGATGCAATTCTGGTGGATGGCGCGGTTATTAATAATTTCCCTACGGATATTATGGCGACGACGCATCGCGGTCTCACAATCGGCATCGACGTAGCGCGTCGCGGCGTCATTGACGTAGAGGCGTTTCGTGATCCGCCCGGCTTTTTCACCTGGATTGCCCGGCATGGGCTGAGTGCTGCCCCGCCCATTGTTTCACTTCTCATGCGCACTGCAACTGCTCGTCATGAGGCGACGCTGAAAGTGCACCCTGCCGATATTATGATTGCCCCGAAGGTCGAAGGCGTCGAACTGCGTGACTGGACGGAGTACGATGAGGCGGTGGCTGACGGGTATAACGCCACCAAAGCAGCCATTGAGGCGCATCGCGAGCATCTGGGGCCGATTATTGACGCCGCTAATTGCGAATAGGCGCGCGATTGAAGGTTCATAATTAGCCTTGACTCTAATTAGTTATTTTTCTAATTAGAAGGATATGAAAATAAATGCCGTCTTAAAAGCGCTTGCACATCCTATCCGCAGGGAAATCATTTCTCTTCTTCAAGAGGAGCCGATGACAGCCGGCGCAATTGCAGACCGCTTTCAGGTCTCCAAACCAACCATGTCGACTCATTTTTCGGCGTTGAAAGAGGCCGGCCTCATATTCTCAGAACGCGACGGCGTAACGCTGACCTATCACCTCGATGCAACTGTCGCAGAAGAAGCCCTGTCGATGATGATGGATCTTTTGAAAGTGGGGGAAGCGACGTCAGTTGAATCTCGTTCGTCACGGAATAAGCCGGCATGAAGAAGTTCTTTTATATCAGTATGGCAATTACCATGGCGACCGTTTTGCTCGGCTTTTATTTGCAGACACTTGGGGTCAGTGCGGATCGGGATGGGGCAGGCCTGGCCGATGAAATGCGCGCGCTTGGCTTCGCGCCAATTCTGTGGCCGTTATTGTTTCCGCTTGGAGGTTTAGTTCTGACCGGGCTCAATCTTATGATGAAACGCTGCGCCGTCGCCAAATTATGGAACAGCGAGAGCGTGGGCAAGGCAGGCGCCTTTACCGCCGTCAGTATTCTTGTTGGCCCCGTGATGGCGCTGATGCTGCAGACTTTTGTTGGGCTGAAGTCTTATGACCTTATTGATAAAACCGGCATGCTGACAGGCGTTGCGCTATTTCAGGCGGCTTTGTTTCTTTTCTTCGGCAATTATGTAGCAACTGCAAGGCGCACGATCGGCGGCGGTTTCAATACGCCCTGGACCAAGCGAGATGACCTCATCTGGCGGAAAACGCAAAGATTTCTGGGCCGCGGCATCATCGTAGTGACACTCTTCGCGCTTGCATCGCTGTACTTTGCGCCGCCTAAGCCGCTGATATTCGCTCATATTGTCGCGATCGTCACTATGAAGATCATTGCGGCTGGCTATTCCTATGCATTGTGGCGTCAATCAAATGATGCGCAGTCATTTCAGCAAAGATAAAGATCGAGGGATAATATGACATATGATGAAGAAATAAGCGCATCCAATAATAAGCCTAACCGCTGGTGGGATCTGCCTATAAGCATTTTCATGTTGATTTGGGCGCTGAGCCTGATCGTTGCGACGTTTATGACTGATAATACGATCTTGATGGCTATGCTTTGGTTGCTGTTTGGCGTGAGCATGATGATGAGATTACGGATGCGAAAAAGATAGCGTTCGCCGCGAGCGGCCCGACTGGCAGACGGCGACAGTCTGAATAAAGCAAAACAAAGCATAAAGACGTGTTCACTGCTCTGCTTACGGAACGGTCGAGAAAGTTGTGACTTAAAATACGGATGAAGGAGAATCAGGCATGGTTCTACGAAACGAAGTTAGTACGATAAAAGTTGCCATCGCTCTTGTAGCGCTGATACTCAGCGCCGCATGCGTTTCTGTGGCCGAGGAGAACGTTGAGCCTTCTGCAGGCCCTGCGCTCTGGCGGGTCGCAGACGATGATACAGTAATTTATATTTTCGGGGCTGCTGATGCATTGCCGCCGGAAGCAGAGTGGCGATCTGATGCGATGACAGCGGCTTTTGCGAGCGCCGATATGGTTGTTCTTGAAACGGATGATCGGCCTGAGGCGCAGGCGGCGCTGGGGCCCGTCATTCAGGAGATTGGCGTTTATCGTGACGGACGCACCTTAAGCGGCATCCTTTCAGATGAACAAAAGGCTGAGATCGGCGCTGTTACAGCTGCGCTCGGTGCGCCATTGCAGGCGCTGGACGCTCTGAAACCCTGGTTGGCTAGTATTCAAATCGGCGCATTGAATGGGCAAGCGCAAGGATATCAGACATGGTCGAGCGGCTTAAGTCAGATTGGCGACGACGCGCGGGCTATGCAAAAGCCGGTTATTTTTCTTGAGCCCGACCGTAGCAGCTTATTGCGCATCATAAACGCCTTGCCGGAGGAAACGCATGTGAACATGCTGGTCACGGCTGCGCGTCAGACGCGGGATCGCCCGACACAAGCTGCAGAGGTTGTCCCATATTACCTAGCAGGCGATGTTGACGCCTTGGCGGAACGTTACCATGGCGAAGGACAGTGGGCGGATGAAACTATTTACAAAGCGCTTCTGGTGAATCGTAACCAGGATTGGGCTGACAAAATTCAGGACATGCTTGCTAAAGAGACAGGCGTGATCTTTTTTGCGGTTGGAACAGGGCATGTTTTGGGCGATGACAGTTTACAATTGATGCTGATCGATCGCGGACTTTCGGTTACCCGTCAGTAGCGTAAAGCAAGTACTCATGACCAAAAAGCATGTCGATACGAAAACAGGAAAATCGCAAAAGAAACGTTTTTCAGCGCTGTATTCTGTTTTTGGATTTCTAATGATTGTAGTTGCAGTCGCTGTGACGCAAAGCGGTCAGCACGGGGAGATCACGAACTGGCTCCAAGGCGTGTTTTTGAGCCCCGATTAGACTGTGTCTGCTTTCACTGCGGTCAACATATAATTGACACTCGTGTCTTCGGTGATGCGCCATACGTCCATCAGCGGATTGTACGTCACGCCAGCGTCTGCAATCACGTTCAGATCTGCGCGGGAAAGGGCGGCTGCGGCTTCGTCGGGTTTGACGAATTTTCGCGGGTCATGGGTGCCGGCGGGCAACCAGCGCAGAATGTATTCCGCGCCTATTTTCGCGAACGCTAGCGCTTTCAGTGTACGGTTGATTGTCGCCATGATTAGCATGCCGCCGGGTTTTAATAATGCGCCCGATGTCTCAAGAAAGAGATCGACATCGGCGACGTGCTCCACCACCTCGAGATTGAGAACAATATCGAAGTGCGGTTCATCCGCCGCCGCAAGCTCTTCAACTGTCGTACAGCGGTAATCGATTGACAGTTTTAAGGGCGCAGCATGGGCCATTGCGGTTTTAATATTGCGCTCCGCCGCATCAATTGCGGTAACCTGAGCGCCGAGGCGCGCCATGGGTTCCGCAACGAGGCCGCCGCCGCAGCCGATGTCGAGAAGTCTCAAGTCTTCCAGCGGGCGTTTTGCCTGCGGATCGCGTTTAAAATGTGTGCAGGCGCTATCCCTGATATAGCCCAATCGAACAGGGTTAAATTTGTGAAGCGGTTTGAACTTGCCGAGAGGGTCCCACCACTCGTCGGCGATTGCGCTAAATTTGTCGATTTCAGAAGGGTCGATAGTGGTTTCGCCTAATTTGTGCTCTTCTGATAGTTTTTCTTGCGCTTGCACTGAATTTTCCTTGCTTGCCTTGGTCGTCGTCGCTGATAGACATACGCCGTTAAGGTAGCTTTCCGATCATGGCAGGCAAGTCGAGAGCGCAATAGGACAGGACCAGGGCGCAATGGCCCGTATTGTAATGAAATTTGGCGGCACGTCTGTCGCCGACATAGATCGTATTCGCGCCGCGGCTGCATTTGTGCGCCGTGAAATCGAAGACGGCCACGCTGTCGCCGTCGCTGTATCCGCGATGGCTGGGGAAACGAACAGGTTGGTGGCGCTGGTGAACGATGCCGGGCCGCCAGCCCCGGCGCTGGATGCGAGATTTCTGGAACATGATGTGATCGTCTCCAGCGGCGAGCAAGTGACATCCGGATTGCTGGCCTTGACCCTTCAGAATATGGGGTTCCGCGCCCGCTCGTGGCAGGGATGGCAAATTCCGCTCAAAACCGACAGCGCCCACGGCAAGGCGCGTATCGCTCATATTGACCCTGAAACAATAGGCGACGCCATGGACAACGGCGAAGCGGCGATTGTGGCAGGGTTTCAGGGGGTAGCGCCTGATGGGCGCATCGCAACGCTTGGGCGCGGCGGCACCGACACATCCGCTGTTGCGCTCGCTGCGGCGGTCGGCGCTGACAGATGTGATATCTATACGGATGTTGACGGCGTTTACACAACCGATCCTCGGTTGACTAAACAGGCCAGACGCATACCTCGGATTTCTTTTGAGGAGATGCTCGAAATGGCGTCCGTCGGCGCCAAGGTGCTGCAGACACGCTCCGTTGAGCTGGCGATGGCGCACCGCGTCCGTTTGCGTGTTTTGTCGAGCTTCGATCCGCCTGACGCTGATGCGCCGGGCACGCTCATATGCGATGAGGATGAGATTGTGGAAAAAAATATCGTAACCGCTGTGACTCCGGACTTTAACGAAGCGGCAGTGACTGTTCTGGCCGTACCGGATGAGCCGGGCCGGGCGGCGGCAATTTTTACAAAGCTCGCCGATTTGAACATTAATGTTGATATGATTGTGCAAAGTGCTTCGCGCGAGCCTGGTTTCGCCAATATTTCTTTTACAACTAAAGAAGACGACCTCGATCGCGCAGTCGAAGCAATCAGTGAGACACAAGGCGCTATCGGCTATAAGTCTTTACAAGCTGATCGCCACGTCGCGAAAATATCCGTTATTGGCGTAGGTATGAAAAGTCATGCGGGTGTCGCCTCGACTATGTTCAAAACACTTGCTGATAAGGGGATAAATATTCATAATATTTCGACGTCTGAAATTAAAATCAGCGTCCTGATTGATTCTGATGCGGCGGAGTATGCTGTGCGATCTTTGCACGAAGCCTATGGCCTGGATGCGGCCAGGTAATTCTAGAAGAGCAAGGCCGGCGACGCTTCAGGCGGCAAATTGAAAAACGATGAGCATTGAGAACACACGACCGCCGCATGGCGGCCATAGCGAGCAAGGGATTACCGTCCTGTTGCGTCGCATGCACGATGCGGTGGCGAGGGAGTCGAGTGCGCAGGAACGGCTGGACCATCTTACGCGCACAATTGCTTCGCATGTCGTTGCTGATGTGTGTTCTATCTATTTGCGCCGACCTGATGATGTTCTTGAACTTTATTCAACCGAAGGGCTGAACCGCGACGCGGTGCATCGAACTCGCTTGCAGCTTGGCGAAGGTCTGGTTGGGCTTGTGGCCCAGAACCGGCGCCCGCTCGTTACCGACGACGCCCCGCATCATTCTGCTTTCGCCTATCGCCCTGAAACTGGAGAAGATCCGTTGAAGGCGTTTCTGGGGGTGCCGCTGATTCGGTCCGGCAGAACGCTGGGTGTCCTGGTCATCCAGAACAAGGCGGCGCGCCGGTACACCGATGAAGAGGTTGAGGCGACACAGGCTGTGGCGACGCTTCTGGCGGAAATTGCCGCCTCGGGTGAGCTTTTAAGTCAGGAAGAGACCAAAGTCGTCGGCGAAATGCTGCATCGGCCGGAACGTCTGCGGGGGTACCCGATCGTTGCCGGCATCGCGTCCGGGCGCGCGGTTTTTCTTCAGCCTCCTGCGCCTAAGCATAAGGTGTTTGCGAACGATGTCGCCGCAGAGGCGTCCCGCCTCGAGCAAGGTTTGTCGGCGTTGCGGGAATCCGTAGATTCAATGTTGCTCCGCAATCAAAGCTTGAGTGATGTTTCGCGCGAGGTGCTCGAAACATACCGTCTGTTTGCTTATGATCGCGGCTGGAAAGACCGTCTGAGGGCGGCGGTTTTCTCCGGGCTGACTGCTGAAGCTGCGGTTGATCAGGTTAAAAACGAAAATCGTGCGAGATTGCTGCAGGCCCGTGATCCTTATTTGCGTGAACGTCTCCACGATCTTGATGATCTCTCGCATCGTTTGATGCGGCTGATCTCAGGCGATGATAACGGCGCCAGAAGGGTGTTGGACGAGGATGCCGTCCTTGTAGCCCGCGTTATGGGGCCGGCCGAGTTACTGGAGTACGACCGGGAAAACCTGAGGGGGCTTGTGCTTGGCGATGTGTCCGCGACGTCGCATGTCGCCATTGTCGCTCGCGCATTGAAAATTCCCATGGTCACCGGACTTGGCGAAACAATCGACCGTTGTGAGGAGGGCGATCCTGTCATTGTCGATGGCGACAAGGGCGAGGTGCATATTCGTCCGACATCGGACGTTATTGAAGCGTTTCGTGCGCGTCGTGAATTGCAAAGCGAACGTCAGGCGACCTTCCTCAAGGAACGCGAACTTGCAGCAAAAACCAAGGATGGCGTTGAGGTTGCGCTGATGATTAATGCAGGCCTCGCTCTCGATATGCCGCATCTTCACGATACCGGCGCGGACGGTGTTGGTCTTTTTCGCACGGAACTTCAATTTTTAATTGGATCTCAGTTGCCGAACGCATCTGCCCAGGAAGCGCTTTATCAGGAAGTGCTGGATCTTGCAGATGGAAAACCGGTGACGTTTCGCACCGCCGATATAGGCGGCGACAAAACCGCCGCCTATATGGATCACGGGAACGAACTCAATCCTGCTATGGGCTGGCGGGGATTGCGGATGGCGGTTGATCGTCCCGGCATTATTCGTCCGCAGCTTCGCGCCTTGATTGCAGCCGGCGCCGGACAGTCTTTGCGGATTATGTTCCCCATGGTGACGTTGCCGAGTGAGCTTGATGACGTGAGAGATCTTCTTGATCGCGAAATCGAGCGCGCGCGCCGGCGTGAGACGGCTATGCCGAAAGAGATCCTTCTTGGCGCTATGATCGAAACGCCGGCGGCGGCATGGCGAGCTGCTGAGATTGCCGAAAAGGTCGATTTCCTCTCCATTGGAGGCAATGATCTGGCGCAATTTTATTTTGCGGCTGACCGTGATTCAGAACGAGTGCAACGCCGTTATGATCCCATGAACCCGGGATTTTTGAGTTTTCTCAAAGACTGCATTGAAACGGTTGATCAAACAGGGGTGGAAATTTCCTATTGCGGGGAACAGGCGGCCGATCCGCCCATGGCGGCCGCTCTCCTCGGCATTGGCGTTAGACGATTTTCCATGCCGGCCACAGCAATTGGTCCGGTCCGCCGGCTGGTGCGTTCTCTTGATAGCGAAAACCTTTCGCGCTGGATCAATGAGCGCCTTGTCGAAAAAGCCGATAGCTTGCGTGACGGATTGTGTGTTTTCCTGAAGGAAAACGGCGCCGTTCTTGAATAAATTAAGACTTAATACGCTCTTGTTTCATATTTTAATGGCATTTTCGGATCTTTTTAGGATGGTCCTGTGCTAATTTTAACGCTGAAAACGGAATGAGCATCACGTGAGTTCGGGCGAGAATACAGCAGAAGTTGTCGATATGGCCGATGCGCGGCGGCGTCTAAGCGATGCGCCAGGCGCAGAATATCGCGACGCCGGCGAATGGCTTGGCGGCGCCCGTGAAGCGAAGGGGCTGACGTTGGTGGAGGCGGCTGCCAGAACTCATATTAAAGAGCGTCATCTGGAAGCTATTGAAGCTCTCGACCTGGAGGCGTTGCCGGCGCGACCGTATGTCATTGGATTCGTTAAGGGGTATGCAGAGCTTTTAGAACTGGATGTTGCCGCTGTTGTCGATCGATTTAAGGAAGAGGTTGGCTATGCGAGCGCAAAACCCGTCGCGCCGGAAATATTCGAAACCCATGAAACCTCGGTTGCTATTGAAAAGCCTGAGCTCTCTCTGATTGCGGTCATCGCGATACTGGCTTTTGTCTTATGGTGCGCATGGTTGGTGACGCTGCCTCGCGATGTTAAATATCTGAGTGAAACTGCGCCTCAGACGTCTGCGCCTGCAATTCCATCTGAGAATGTTTCTCAAACGTCAACTGAAACCGATACTATCGAGGCGCGTCTTATCGATGAGGTTGAGCCGATTTATCCCATCAATTGCGTGAATGGCGCAGGCCCCGCTGAAACGGTAACGGTCATTTTCAATATCTCACCCCAGGGACGTGTCTCAGGCGAGCGTACGGCCACGAGTACGAATGCCTGCTTTAACGAGGCTGCGCTGAATGCTGTGCGCCGTTGGCGATTTGAACCGCGCAAAGTGAATAATGTCGAAAAAACCGCATATGATCAGCGATTTGAGCTGATTTTTGAGCGTCCTCTTTAAAGATTGACCGCAACAGCCATAGCTGCACAATTTGCGCTTTTGCGTGCCGCACGGGAGGGGCTTGACTTCCGAAGCGGGCCTGTGAATTTGAGGGCGTTCTGGAGAAGCTTTCCTGGCTTTGCAAAGGTCTTGAGGTTCTGTGATGTCAGTACGTCCGTGGCGCGATATTGAAAGACGGAAATGCCGTCAAATCATGGTTGGCAACGTGCCTGTCGGCGGCGACGCGCCAATCGCTGTCCAGTCTATGACAAATACGCTTACGTCTGACGCCCAGGCGACGATACGTCAGGTGAACGAAATTGCCGAGGCGGGCGCCGACATTGTGCGGGTTTCCTGCCCTGACAAAGAATCGACCCAGGCAATGCCGACGATTACCAAAAATTCGCCTGTGCCAATCGTCGCCGACATTCATTTTCATTACAAACGCGGCATTGAAGCGGCTGAAGGCGGCGCGGCCTGTTTACGCATTAACCCCGGCAATATCGGATCGGAAGAACGCGTGCGCGAAGTCATCAAGGCGGCCAAGGACAATGGCTGTTCCATGCGTATTGGCGTTAATGCGGGTTCGTTGGAAAAGGACCTTCTGGAAAAATACGGCGAACCTTGTCCGGAGGCGATGGTCGAAAGCGCGCTGGACCACGCTAAAATTCTTCAGGATAATGACTTTCACGAGTTTAAAATATCGGTGAAAGCGTCCGACGTATTTCTGACGGTTGCCGCCTATCATGCGTTAGCTGAAGCAATCGATTGTCCTTTGCACCTTGGAGTGACAGAGGCGGGGGGGCTGAAGATCGGCTCCATAAAATCCGCTATCGGCATGGGTAATCTTCTCTGGGCCGGTATTGGCGACACCATTCGCGTTTCCCTGTCTGCTGATCCGGTAGAGGAGATCAAAGCTGGTTTTGACATTCTGAAGTCGCTTAATCTGCGCCATCGAGGCGTGAATGTGATTTCATGCCCATCTTGTGCGCGCCAAGGTTTTAACGTGATAGAAACAGTGGAAACGCTGGAGGAGCGTCTTGCTCATATTACGACGCCAATGACATTGTCTGTGATCGGATGTGTTGTAAATGGACCCGGCGAAGCGCGTGAAACCGACATCGGCTTTACCGGCGGCGGAGCCGGCAAAGAGCATGGCATGATCTATCTGGATGGCGAAGTCGATCACCGTATCGATAACTCTGAACTGGTGGATCATCTGGTTGAACTTGTTGAGAAGCGCGCTGCTGAAATAGAGACTGAACAGGCAAAGCAGGTTGTCGCTGCAGAATAACAAAACGCCAGCGACATAACGTGCAGTTATTTTGTCTGCGCGGTTTTCATTTTCCAATAGATCGGAGATCGGGATTTGATTCCTGAGAATAAACTGCACGCACTTATAGATACTTTTGAGCAGATCGAGGCGCGCATGTCGTCCGGCGCTGAAGGCGCTGATATCGTTAAGCTTTCAAAGGAACACGGCGAACTCAAACCAGTTGTGGACAAGGCGCGCGAGTTGCTGTCCATGCGCCGTCAGCTTGTCGAGCTGGAAGAAATGAGCAATGGCGATGACGCCGAAATGGCGGCGCTGGCCAAAGAAGAACTTGCAGAAATGCGTGCGGCGGAACCGGAACTTGAGCGTGAAGTTCAACTTTTATTATTGCCAAGAGATAAGGCTGATGATTCCTCGGTAATTTTGGAGGTTCGCGCAGGCACGGGCGGCGATGAAGCCGGGCTTTTTGCAGGCGATTTGTTCCGAATGTATCAGCGTTATGCGCAACTTCGAGGTTGGCGTGTTGAGGTGTTGTCGGCTTCAGACGCTGAAGTCGGGGGGTATAAGGAAATTCAGGCGAGCATAAAAGGCGACGGCGTCTTTGCGCGCATGAAATTCGAAGCCGGCGTTCACCGTGTTCAACGTGTGCCCGAAACAGAGACGCAAGGCCGCATTCACACGTCTGCAGCAACGGTTGCTGTGCTTCCGGAACCGGAAGAGGTGGATGTCGAAATTAATGAAAACGAGCTGCGCGTCGATGTTTTTCGAGCCTCCGGTCCCGGCGGACAATCAGTCAACACAACTGATTCAGCAGTCCGGATTACGCATATTCCAACAGGGATCGTCGTTAGTCAGCAGGATGAGAAGTCCCAACACAAAAACAGGGCAAAAGCGATGCTGGTGCTGCGGGCGCGCCTTTACGATGCGGAACGGGCGAGGGCTGACGCCGAACGCGCGGCCGCCAGGAAAGGAATGGTCGGCTCCGGAGATCGTTCTGAACGCATACGGACTTATAATTTCCCGCAAAGCCGGGTTAGCGATCACCGAATTAATCTTACGCTTTACAAGCTTGATGAAATCATCGCCGGTGACGGCCTTGATGAAATCGTGGAAGCTCTGATTTCGCAGGACCGTGCGGATCGTTTAGCCGAGATGCAGGCTGATGGAACCTGACATCAATGAAGCTGAAACTCTGGGCGCGTTAGTGCGATCAGGCGCCGCCCTATTGTCCGGCGCAGATACGGCGCGACTTGATGCGCGTGTTTTGCTAAAGCATGTTCTTGAAATTGACGATGCTGGTTTGATCGCTCGCTCAGGCGAGGCGGTGTCAGCAGAAGTTCGTACAAGATTTCTGGACCTCCTCAGGCGACGCATGGGCGGTGAGCCTGTCGCTCATATTGTCGGCGTTAAGGAATTTTGGAGCCTTCCTTTCAGCGTTACGCCTGACGCTCTGGTTCCGCGAGGCGACTCGGAATGCTTGATTGAAGCGATTATTGAACGTCGGGACAGAAGTCGCGCCTGGCGAATAGCGGACCTGGGCTCAGGGTCAGGATGTCTGCTCGCCGCTTTATTGTCGGAGTATCCTGGTGCGGAGGGGATCGGAGTTGATATTTCGCTGGCGGCTGTAGAATTGGCGCGTTCGAATTGTGAGGCGCTTGGGCTCGGCAGTCGAGCATCGTTTATAGTTAGCGATTGGCTGTCCGGTTTGTCCGGGAGCTTTGATATCATCATTGCCAATGCGCCTTATATCCCGGCGGGAAAGCGCGATCAGCTTGCGGTCGATGTCGCCGGTTTCGAACCTTCAATCGCGCTTTTTGCCGGTGTGGACGGATTGGATGCGTACCGTGATATCTTGAGGAACTTGCCTGGGTATCTGGCCGCAGGCGCGCTTGTCGTTTTTGAATATGGCGGCGAGGAGCAGGGGCGGGCTCTGCGAGGCATGATTGACGAGCAGTTAGCGCCCGCCAGTGTGCAGATTATACGCGATCTTGGGGCGAGAGAGCGCGGTGTTGCGATTTCCTTTCACTGAAAATCCCGAAAAAAGGGATTGAACTGAACTCTCAACAGAGTATTATATCTAGGTAACAGGTTGAATTGTGATTTCATTACAATAAACCTGCCAAACTCCATCACAAGTCAGGCTCAATATCAGGTCAGGCTTAATAACCGCAGATTTACTGCGCCGTGGACTTTGATAACTGCATGAATAAAGCAGCGGCTAACTGAGCCGCAGTAATAACTCCCAGAAACAAAATTGGCTTTTATGCGTTTGCGCGTGAAATTTGCCAGGGGATAAGACGGAAAAAACTATGAAGCGAGGCCGCAATCAACGACGCCGTCAGGGCGGTGGAAACCCTAACCGGGCGCTCGACTCTAACGGGCCGGATGTTCGTATCAGAGGCACGGCAAACCAAATATATGACAAGTATGTCGCGCTTGCTCGTGACGCTTCGTCCGCCGGCGATCGAATTAAAGCAGAAAGCTACCTTCAGCACGCCGAGCACTATTTCCGCGTTATTCGCGCCCTGCAGCCGCCGCAACAGCAACAACACTCTCAACAGTCGCAAAATGAAGGCGAAGGCGAGCAACCTTCAGTTAGTGAGAACAGCGAGGACAAGGATGCAAGTTCGCGTTCTGACGAACGCAGTGACCGACGACGGTCCGGCGGGCGAAATGAGCAGCGCAACCAGGCGAAGGACAAAAAAGACGCGGTCGACGAAACGGATGACGGTGCAGAAGGCGCCAAGGCGACCGAGGACGAAACGCCTGTAAATCCTGAAGCAGAAGAGAAGCCGAAACGTCGCAGAACGCGCCGCACCACAAAACGCGCCGATAAAAGTGAAGACAGCGCTGTGGAAGAAGAGACGGCAGCTGCGGCAGAGTAGCGACGCATTACAGAAATTTTAGGTTTGGTCGTTGCTTCAAATAGCGCGCGTCGCTGTTTCAAACCATTGACCAATTTCAGCGGGGAGGTGGTCTGCAACCCGCTCGCGAACGGTAGCGTGATAGTCATTCAGCCAATCGCGTTCTTGATCCGTCAGCAGATCAAGATCAATCAGGTCAAGATTAATCGGCGCCATTGTAATAGTCTCGAACTCCAACATGTCGCGATCGCTGCCGGGTAAGGGCTCTGTTTCACGTACGACAATCAGGTTTTCAATGCGAATGCCGTATTCGCCTGCTTTGTAATAGCCCGGCTCATTGGAAAGGATCATGCCCGGCAACAACGCCTGGTTATTAGGCGCTTTAGCGATGCGTTGCGGACCCTCGTGGACGCCAAGGAAAGATCCGACCCCGTGCCCGGTCCCGTGATCATAATCAAGACCGATATCCCATAGTGGTTTGCGTGCGATAGCGTCGAGCTGATGGCCGGTCGTGCCGACCGGAAATTTCGCCGTAGCAAGAGCGATATGCCCCTTCAAAACGCGTGTGAAGCGATCACGCATCTCAGCGCTTGGCTCTCCGATGGGGACCGTACGCGTTATATCTGTCGTGCCATCCGGGTACTGACCGCCAGAATCGACGAGATACAAGGTGCGCGGCGCCAGTTTTTTATTCGTTTCTGTTGAGACCCGGTAGTGGCAGATGGCGCCGTTTGACCCTGCTCCGGAAATGGTGTCGAAGCTGAGGTCTTTCAGGTCGTGATGTTCTCGCCGAAAATTCTCAAGCTGTTTGGCTGCTGCGATTTCATCAACATCGCCTGATTGCGCGTCGCTCGCCAACCAGTGAAGAAAACGCGTGACAGCCGCGCCGTCGCGAACATGCGCGGACCGCGCGCCTTTAATTTCAGTTTTGTTTTTTTGCGCCCGAGGCAATGCGACAGGGTCTGTCATATCGATGATCTGCGCGCCCGCTTCGCGCAAATCATCGGCAAATTTTGACGGCGCTGAAGACGGATCCACTCCAACCCGCGCATTGCGCTCGCCAAGTGCGTTGAGCGCTGCTGCAAGTTGATCTTCGCTACGGACATCTACATCATCGCCGAGAAACGCCGGCAGCGCATTATCGACTTTTTCAGGAGCGATAAACAATGTCGCTTTTCCGTCGCTATGCAAAAGCGCCCGAGCCAGTGGAAGGGGCGTGCGCGCAACATCGCCGCCGCGAATATTAAAGAGCCATGCAATAGATGGGGGCGCTGTAATCAGAGCTGCGTCCGCATTGGCGTTCTTGAGATCAGCAGCGATTTCGAGGCGTTTTTGCTCAGAAGACTTTCCGGCATATTCATTTGTGTGCGGAAAGGCTGGCGATGCCGGTTGAGGCGGCTGAGCGCACCACGCTTCATCCACAGGGTTTACATGAACAGCGACTAGTTCAAACCCTGCGACATCCGCAGCGCTGCGTAATTGCTCGACATTATCGCTTGAGTGCAGCATGGGATCGTAACCGATGCGCGCGCCTTTTTCTGCATGCTCTGCAAGCCAACGGTGCGGGGGTGATTCCGTAATGTCAACATAGTCAAAAAACGCCTGATCTGTTTGTTGACGCACCTGAAGCGTATATCTTCCATCAGTGAAAATAACGGCTTTGTTCAGAAAAATTACAGCTGAGCCTGCTGAGCCGGAAAATCCCGAAACCCACATCAGTCGTTCTGCATAGGCAGGAATATACTCATTCTGATATTCATCGTCGTGGGGGACAAGAAAACCATCAAGATTTTGTTTCTGCATCTCTGCGCGCAAGAGTGGAAGATGATTGCCGGCGAAAGATCGATCCGAAACTGGTTCAAAAGTTTGAAACATAATTCTCTCTCTTTCAAAGGCTGGCGTTATGCCTTCAATGGATGCCAGGGATATAAAAAGCGGATGACCGCCTTGAAAATTTCATGACGGTCAGGTTTTCACCAGCAATAGCACTGGCCATGTATCGTGATCCAGTCTGTTGATCTGGCGAAACCCGGCTTTCTCGTAAGCTGTAAGCACGCTTTTTTCCTGTTCAGCCATAAGCCCGGCAAGCATGACGCGGCCATTTTTTTGAACATGGGCCGCCATTTGGGGCGCCAATTCTTTCAATGGCCCAGCCAATATGTTGGCAAAAATAAAATCAAAAGGCGCTGCGGTTTCGATGTCCTTATGGTCAAAACCGGTTGCCTCAACCACGCTCACCTTATCATCGCTTTCGTTGAGTGCAGCGTTCTGAGTTGCTATTGCAACAGAAGCTGCATCGATGTCGCTGGCGAGCACAGTGCGATTCCAGAGTTTTGAAGCTGCAATCGCAAGAACGGCAGACCCGCAGCCGAGATCAAAAATCTTCTTTGGCGCAAACCCTGCGAAACGGTCGAGCAATGTTAGACACCCTGCGGTGGTTGGGTGATGGCCAGTTCCAAACGCCTGATTGGCGTCGATCCTTATGGGGATGAGTTGATCATCATCAGGCAACTTGTCTTTATCGTGTACCCCATAGAGCACAAAACGTCCGGCGTGGACGACACCCAAGCCTTCCAGCGAATGCGCCACCCAATCGATATCAGGCAGCCGTTCAACGGTTCCGGGCGCGACGTCCCTCCAGCTTTGATCGAAAGAGGCTATGGCGTCCTCATAATGAGCGATCTCGGGCTCTTGTTCAAAATAAACTTCCGCCTGCCACTCGCCGTCATGCCCCTCTGCCGTCGGCTCATCAATGCGCGTCAGTGCAACTGCGTGAGCCGTGGAATGAAAGGCTTCTGAAAACAGCGTCGCCGCCGCCTCCATTGCGGCGCGAGCGCCGCGCCATGTAACTTTATACATCGCCAAACTCCGGAACGCTGATGACTTTCAGGTCTAGTTGCGGGCGTCAAAGCCTATTGATGACCCCAGTCAGTCTCGTCATCACTATTGCTTGGAGAGAGCCCTAACACATCGCCATCGGTTGTCACGCCCAGGCCCAACACGGTTCTGTTAGCGTAGGCGAAATACGCGACAACCTGATTGATCTCAAGAATTTCGCCGTCCTCCCATCCGGCTTTGCGCAAGGCGTCAATATGCGATTGTTTTATAAGGTGTGGCGTTTTCGTCAGGATCATAGCGTATAGCAGAGCGTCAATTTCTTTCTTCGATAACGATGCGCTTTCGAGGCTTCCGCTGGCGACAGCCTTTTCCAGATCATTGCGGATGGCGTTTGCTTTCCGATTATCTGCAAGAAGACGTTTCAAGCCCTCGAAATGGTGATCAACGCAATAGTTGCAGACGTTCATCAAGCTAACAAAAACGCCGATGGTCTCGAGAAACCATTTGGGCGTCGTATTCGTATTGTGATGCAATACGTTTTTGTAAAGCGCCATATGTCCTTCGAGGCTTGCCGGTCGAAGACTGTGCGCTGTCAGAATATTGTCGATGCGCCCATCGGGACCTTTAATGCGAGTATAAAGCTCTTTAAGTCGACCAGTCGCTTCTTCAGCGAAGATAGTTTTGATATAGGGCATAATATTTTTGAAAGCGGTCAGGCCGCTTCGACAAAAGTATCGATCACCTTTTTCGGACCGGAATGTTCAAAATCGACAGTCAGTTTTTGTCCCTCAATAATCGACACTATTCCGTAGCCGAATTTTTGATGAAAAACGCGTTGACCTTTTTGAAACTTAGAAGAGCCGGGAGCGCTGACCGAAACGGCGCTCGCGCGTCCTTCGATGAGCGGGGGCTGGCCTGATGGACGAGATGCCGCCGCTCGTGCGCGCCGCCAACCCGGATTGTCGTAGTAAGCGTCCTCCCGAAGACGCTCAGCGCCAAAGCTTGAATGGCTGGCGAGATCAGAGGCGGCGTTGCCGTATAAGCCAGGCTCCGACATGACTTCCACATGTTCTTCCGGCAATTCATCGATAAAGCGCGAGGGCAGGGCCGCTTGCCAACGCCCATAAACTTGGCGGTTGGCGGCGAAAGAGATACGGCAACTGTCTTCAGCCCGGGTAATGCCCACATACGCAAGACGGCGTTCTTCCTCGAGAGCGGCGTTGCCTTTCTCATCTAATGATCGTTTTGAAGGGAAAATTTCTTCTTCCCAGCCTGGCAAAAAGACGATGGGAAACTCTAGCCCCTTCGCTGCGTGCAACGTCATCAGCCAGACCTGTCCGAAGCCTTCCTCTTCGCTGCGCTCTGCAACAAGAGCAACATGGTCGAGATAGCCTTCAAGAGTGTCAAACTCCGAGACCGCCTGTATCAGTTCCTTGATATTATCGAGTTTGCCCGGCGCCTGAGGGCTCTTTGAGTTTTTCCACATCTCGATATAGCCGGACTCTTCCAGAACCAACTCGGCGAGGTCCGCCGGCGCCATATCTTTGGCTTCGCGCGACCATCGATCTACCGTATCGATAAAGTTCATCAGTGAACGGCGCGCTGCGGCGTGAAGATCATCGCTTTCAAGCGCGAGCCGCGCCGCAGTCATGAGCGGAATTTGTTGAGCCCGTGCAATTCGGTGCAAGGTTTGTAAAGCCTTATCGCCCAGGCCGCGCTTGGGCTTGTTAACGATTCGATCAAAGGCGAGATCGTCATCGGGGCTGCGGATCAAACGCAAATAGGACAGGGCGTCTCGCGTTTCTTCCCGTTCATAAAACCGCGGACCGCCAATGACGCGATATGCGAGTCCAAGAGTGTTAAACCGCTCTTCAAAAGCGCGCATCTGAAACGAAGCGCGCACCAAGACGGCCATTTCGGATAATGATCGACCCTTTGATTGCTCGGCTTCAATGTCATCGCCAATGAGGCGCGCTTCTTCTTCCCCGTCCCAGACGCCGCGGATTTTTACTTTTTCACCGTCCTCTGCTTCGGTCCAAAGTTCTTTGCCAAGGCGTGAGGTATTTGCTGCAATCAAGCCGGATGCGGCGCCGAGTATGGCGGGCGTAGAGCGATAATTGCGTTCAAGCCGGATGACTTTTGCGCCTGGAAAGTCTTTTTCAAAACGAAGAATATTTTCAACTTCAGCGCCGCGCCATCCGTAGATCGACTGATCATCATCACCGACGCAACAAATATTCTTGTGCTTTTGCGCAAGCAGACGCAACCAAAGATATTGAGCGACATTCGTATCTTGATATTCGTCCACCAGCATATAGCGAAAACGGTTCTGATATTCGCTGAGCACGTCGGCATGGTTCTGAAAAATTGTCAGATTATGGATTAGTAGGTCGCCGAAATCGGCAGCGTTTAATGTAGTTAAACGCGCCTGGTAAGCCGCATAAAGATCAATAGCCTTGCCGTCAGCAAAGTTGTAGGCTTCATTTGCCGGCACTTTGTCCGGCGTCAGCCCCCGATTTTTCCAGGCGTCGATCACATAGGCGAGACCCCGTCCCGTCCAGCGTTTTTCGTCGATGCCGGCCGCCTGAATCACCTGTTTCGCAAGGCGTGTCTGATCGTCTGCGTCGAGGATCGTGAACGAGGATTTCAGATCGACGAGTTCTGCATGTCTGCGCAAAATTTGCGCCCCGATGGAATGGAATGTGCCGAGCCACTGCATGCCTTCAACAGCGCCGCCGATCAGTCCTCCAATCCGTTCCTTCATCTCTCGTGCGGCTTTGTTGGTGAAGGTGACAGCGAGTATCTGCCAGGGCTGGGCGCGGCCCGTGTTTAACAAGTGAGCGAGCCTTGTGGTCAGCGCCCGAGTTTTGCCCGTGCCGGCGCCTGCAAGCATCAGCACCGGTCCTTCCACCGTCAGCACAGCCTGCCTCTGCTCGTTGTTTAAACCTGTCAGGTAAGGCGCTGTTTCTTCAGCACTTTCATCGATTGCGCGGCTTTGCGCAGCGGCCATAGCCCGCTCGGAAATGGATAATTTTGCACTCATGGTCTGAAAGTAGCGCAACGAGAACGATTCTGGAACATTCGCGGTAATTCTAATGATGGGATTTGCAAATAGCGAAAGAATCCCGACTATGAACGCTTAGTCGAATTCAGAGATGTTCAATAAGGAGGATATCGACGCATGGCTGGAAAATTCGAAATGTATAAAGACAATGGCGGCGAATTCAGGTTTCGGCTGAAGGCTGGCAACGGGGAAAACATTCTGGCGAGCGAAGGCTATAAAGCTAAAGCAAGTTGTGAAAATGGCATTGCGTCGGTCCAGAAAAACGCTGCTGATGAAGGTCGTTTCGAAGTCAAAGAACAATCGAACGGGAAACCCTATTTCGTCCTGAAAGCCGGCAACGGCGAAGTGATCGGCAAAAGCCAGGCCTATGAGTCGGAAGATTCCTGCAAGAACGGGATAGAGTCGGTGATGAGAAACGCTGCTGACGCTTCGATTGACGATCAGACAGGGTGATTTAAATAGTTATCCGTTTGCTGAGCAAAGCGGATTACTGTAATTTAAATGCGGGCGTTCTTATAGAGCGGCCGCATTTTTAATGAGTAAGAAAAGAACATAGTATTCGCCGTCGAGCGGAGAAGGCGTTGCCAAAACGATTTACGCCATCAGCACGCATGTCCTGCGCGGGGCCTGCGAGATAAGCATCCATCGCCGCCTGGTTTCTTAAACGGTAATAACAACTAATCTCATTTTCATTTTCAGTATTTGTCAAAATCTCAGCGGATAGAAGGCCGTCAATGCGCATCATTTGTTCAATATGGGATTTAAGCCACTCAAGATAAGCGCTGCGAATTTGCGGCGTGACTGTAATCACAACTTCATAGAGAATTGACGACATAGAATTAAGCTGAAACGAGACCGGTTAGGGAGATGCGGAGACTGGTATTTCGCCCCCATCCAATGCTTCGTAATCGATCGTATTTTCTTCGCGATTCAATTTCAAAATGCGCGAACGCAGTTCTAATCCAGTGCGTTTTTCAATGTCGTCAACGGCTGCGTCACAAGATTGGCTCAAGAACGCCAGATCATCGATCAGATAGCGAAGAGTTTTTCCTGCTTCTGCGGAATCAGCGCTGCGCATGGCGACAGTGATTTTTTTTGCCGGCGCGCCAACAAAATAGGCGCCGGCGACATTATTCCAACGCACGGTTTCTTTTTTCCATTCAAATGTCTCGCGCGCTGCTTCCAACGGTCGGCCATATTCGTCCCAGCCCTCAATAGTGAATTCGAAAGGCTCGCGGTCCTTCGCGCCGGTGGGGTAAATGGACATGGTCACGATACAGACGGGCTCGTCGAATGTGATCTCGAGCGGGCGGTTCAGATAATCAAGATAGCCTGCAGCAAATTTGCCGCTGGTTGGCGCTTCATAAGTGCACATGGAATCGTACTGAAAATGCCGGTGGCCGTCGCAAACCTGCCATGAGAGGCCAGGGCCGAATGTCACGCCGTACTCTGCAGCGAAATCCTTGCGTATGGGTTCTGCGTGCTTTCCCGGAGGCGGCTCAAATTGCACAATGGGATATAAATCGCCACCGGTGGTTGTCCGCCATTCTCCAACAAAAGGAATGATGCGCGTATCTGTTGCCGGGTTGGTGTCGCGGTCCGGGTCTGGTCCGATGCCGTTCTCGTGCACCTGTCCATTGTAATGGTCATGCGCGCTCTCAGTGTCCGGCGCGTGGGGGTGATGAGCTGCAAGACTGCTCAGGCTGAGGCTGGCGACCAAAGCGGTTGCTGAAATTGTAACACCCATAAAAACCCCTTTCATTTACAATACGCCGACGGGTGAAACGTTCCAATAGCCGTCTAATCATGTGTTTTATCTCGTGTTTTAGAAATATAGCCCGGGAAACGAGCAAATTGCCGCAAATTCAGACATGCCGCTTGCCTAATGCCGACACAGATCCGCGTTGCTGAAACGCCATAGAATGCAGCTTCTTGAGTGCAGGCGAAGGCATTAAAGCGCACCCGCCATTGCCAAGGCGAGAGCCATTTGCGACCAGTGAGAAAAGTTTGTTCTTATCGAAGGGGCGCTATCGTCATGAATTTTAAAAAGCTTATCCTTGTTGCAAGCGGGGCCATGCTTGTCGCAGCCTGCGTGAGCAGCACTGACAATGGAGAGACGCCATCAGCGTCTAAGTCGACGCCGCTTGTTTACTCAGGCGAAGCTGCCGCTGTCAGGGCGCTTCCATCGCCTGCGGCTCGTATCAAGGCCGACGTAGATTTTCTTGCTGACGATGCGCGTATGGGCCGCGAAGCCGGAACTGACGGTTATCTCGACGCTGCTGATTATGTCGCTGCTCGAATGGCGGATATTGGATTAAAACCGGCCGGTGACAACGGCGGCTGGCTCCAAGATGTGGCGCTTCGTTCAGCACGCCCGATTCTTGAAGCGGCGTCGATGACCGTAACCGCAAAAAATGGCGTGAAAACAAGCCTGACCTCTCTTCAGGACTTTCGGATTTTTCCTTCCATGAGCGCCAAAGAATTTTCTGTAGAAGGTCAGGCGGTTTTTGTCGGCTATGGCGTTCATGCGCCGAAGTTCGGGCACGATGATTACGCAGGCGTCGACCTTGAAGGAAAGGTCGCTGTTTTCTTTTCGGGTGCGCCCGATGTATTGGGCAGTGAAGAACGCGCGCATTTCGGTCGTACAACCTCTAAATTTGCCGCCGCCGCCGAACGCGGCGCCGTTGCCGCAATCCTTCTGTCGTCTGCTCAGTCTGTGCAAAGATTTCCCTGGGAGAGAGTTGCATCGAATCCTCGTCGAGCGTCGCTTGGGTGGGTCGGCCCAAATGGTGAACCCTCGCCACGATCAGGACTTCTCGCGGGATCGGCATTCATGAATGCAGCGTCAAGCGAGGTGCTCTTCGATGGCGCGCCTAGATCTTTCGCCGATGTGCAGAAAGAAATGGAAGCTGAGGGCGCAGCACCCGCGGCTTTCCCCTTGGCGGTGACCGTCGCCATGACAGGCGCGCTTGAGTTTGAGGACACATCAAGTCCGAACGTGATCGGCATGCTTGAAGGGTCTGATCCTGCACTGAAAGATGAATATCTCGTACTAACAGCGCATCTTGATCACATAGGGTTCAATCAGAAACTGATTGATGAGGGAAAGGACGGCATCAATAACGGCGCTATGGATAATGCGCTTGGCATCGCCGTGATGCTGGAAGTCGCACGCCTCTTCGCCGACAACAATGCGCCAGCGCGTTCTATTCTTGTCGCCGCCGTCACAGCTGAGGAAAAGGGTTTAATCGGTTCAGACTATCTTGCTCATTATCCTCCGGTGGAAAAATCGGCGATTATCGCCAATATCAATCTTGATATGCCGCTTATGCTCCATTCGTTCACGGATATTGTGGCTTTTGGCGGCGAGCATTCAAGCCTTGGTCCGCTTGCAAAGGAAGCTGCTGCGCTGGTCGGCGCTAAAATCTCACCGGACCCTATTCCGGAGCAGGGCATTTTTACCCGATCAGACCACTACCGTTTTGTGGAGCAGGGCATTCCTTCGATTTTTCTGTGGCCGGGGTTTGAAAATGGTGGAGAGGAGCAATTCACGGAGTTCTTTGCAAAGCATTATCATCGCCCGAGTGATGAGCCGAGCTTGCCGGTGAAATATGATGACGTCGCCCGTTTCGCAACCGTCAACGCCGCTATTGTTGAAGTCGTTGGCAATGCGCCGGAGCGTCCGGCCTGGAACGAAGGCAACATCTTCGGCGAGTTGTTCGCCGGCGAATAACGCATCCGTCTGCTTTGCTTAGCTACTCGATGGCGTAGACAAGCGTGACGCTCGCCGACACGCTGGATTCACCGGTCTCAATCGGGGCCGATGCTGATTCAAATTGCACCCCGCGCGCGACAACGGCGTCCGCTTCTCTTATTGAGGCGTATCCATCCTGTATCGTCAGCAGCGCGCCCAGGTTGACGCCAGCCGCGTCGGCCAGCAATTTCGCGCGCGTCTGCGCCTGTTTGACTGCATCAATGCGCGCGGCGTCATAAAGCGGCGCCGGATCAGCGAAAGTGAAGGAAAATCCGTTCAGCGAATTGGCGCCGGCGCCGACGGAGGCGTCGACAATCTCGCCGGCCTTATCGAGATCGCGCAGTTTCACAGTCACCCCGTTGCGCGCTTCGTACCCGTTGATTTGCGACGTGCGTCGATTGCTGCTGTTGTATTTATATTGCGGCGAGATCGATAGGCCTGATGTTTGTATGTCTTTGGCGTCAACATCCATGGCTTTGAGGTTGTCGATCGTCGCTTGCAGAGACGCTGAGTTAGCGCTGAGTGCGGCTTTGGCGTCAGCGCCAGCAGTGACAACGCCGATGCGCAGAACCGCCATATCCGGCTCGGCGAACACCTGACCCTGGCCGTTGACCGTGATTGTGCGTTTGGCTTCGTTGTCGCTCGCAAGCGCAGCAGGTGGCGCTGAACAGGCGGCGAGCATTGCAGCGGCGGGAATCATACGGGTCATCATGGCGTTCTCCTTCTTGCCCATCGGCGTATCGTCTTGTGCCGCGCCTGGCGCGGCGAAATCAAGGCGCCCAGAGGACGATCCGAAGATGATGAAAGCGTTGTGTTCAGTCTTCAACTGCGTTGCGATTGCTGATAAGAAACCGCTCCGGTTAGCGCGGCATTACCTTATCGCCTCGTCAACGGCCGGGCCTGTAGCTCAGTTGGTTAGAGCTGGCGGCTCATAACCGCTAGGTCGGGGGTTCGAGTCCCTCCGGGCCCACCAATATCGCCTAAGGGATATGAAAACTTTAAGCTTTTGAAAATACAATGCTTTTTTTCCGGGCTGTAACACAGAGGTGTAACACTCATGGGCTGGGCGGCAATGACCAGAGACCAATTTCTCTATCGGCGCGGAGCGACTTATTACATCCGTAGACGCGTGCCGAAACATCTCGTGGAACTTGTCGGGCGCGCCACATTTGGTCCGCAGCCTACGGACTACTAATGCAATGGAAGCGCGGGCTCTCGCGGCTACGTGCAATATAGAATTTCAGCGGATCATCGAAAAAGCTTGGCAGCAGTTGTATGCACAACGTTATGGTAGCCGGCTTGATGACTTTTCTTATGCAGAAATATAGGCGTTAATGCACCGTTGGTTCCGGGGGAAATCAGGGAATGCACCAGTGCCAATGATGAAACGATTGTTGATAAAGACCGCGGCCCCGAGCGGCAGCGCTGCGAGTTGATCGATGAAAGGCATTTTCTTGAGTATGGTGACCCGCCGGGGCTGTCCATCGTTTGGGCCGGATACTCGGTTGGCGCCCGTAACCAAGTCTAGTGACCCACTCTTAGCTTGAATGAACTTCGATTCCTTGAGGAAGTCGCAATGCTATCGGCGCAGCCAAACCTCGCCTTAAATAATCCTCACCGCTGCGAATCTGAAGGGGATGTACGATTTGTTTGGCCGAAAGAGCCGCTCAGTTTTTGAGAGTCGTTTGCAATTTGAATTTCCATCCATATCATGCGGCTGAAATTTAAGGAGAATTGCCGTGACGAGACGCCTGAAATTATTGACCAGCCTTTCCACGCTGACGGCGGCGAGCGCGCTAGCCCTCACCGGCTGCGGCGGCGAGGGTGAAGGAGCCGAGGGAGAGGGCGCTGCAGGGGGCGTTAGCCCGTCGCTTTCAGCAGAAGGCGAGGGTGAAGGCGGCGAAGGTGAAGGTGAGGGAGAGGGCGCGTCCGGCGCTGATCCGGCTACGGATGATGTTGAGTATCTCCACCGTCTTGGTCAGGTGCGCGGTCACTTGGTTGCGTTTATCGAACTCCACAGAATAGGCGCGCATGAAATGTCGGCGACCCACGCGAAGCACCCGGAAAGCGAATTATACGCCGATCTCGTTCCGGCTTTTGCAGCGCGCAATAAGCCCGGCTTTGCTGATGAACTCAATGCGCTTGTGACTGCGATGGAAAATGACGGCGACATCGACGGCGCTTACGAGGCGGTGAAGGCTGCTATCGACGCCAATGAACCAGGCGTTGATGTTGCAACGCGGCTGATGTCCATCGCAACGATCGCGAGAACCGCCGGCGACGAATTCGTTATCGGCGTTGCAGAAAGCGGCGAAATTACAAACGCCCATGAATATCAGGACGCATACGGATTTCTGACAGCCGCCCGAGAAACTCTGTTAAAGGTCGAGGCGTATACACAAGCCGAGCGAGAAGCAATCGCGACGGTCGATGAACAACTCGCTATTGCGCTTGATGAATTTGACGACCTGACGGCAACTCAAATCGACGGCAAATCTTCGGTCATTTATAGCGCCGCCGCCCGGATTGAAATTGCAGCGCTAGGTCTAAGTTAGCAAGCAGATCATCGTCCTTTAGTCTCGCGAGTGCGCATTTTGCGAATAATTGTGATAATCATTGTCGTTGACACTGAGAATTGTTCGCAATAAAGACTGACAAAATCGTGGTGTGAAGGGGCTTTTTCGATGATACGAGTGCGCACGGCTGTCTCTGCGGCGGCCATTTTTGCTGTTTTGGGCGTTTCTGCGGGGGCGATGGCGCAAGACGGGGCTGATGACGACGACCGTTCTGCAGACGTTATCATTGTTACTGGCGAGAAGATAGAACGTTCACTGCAAGAAACCGTTTCATCAGTTTCTGTATACGATCAAGAAGTCATCGACAGCCAAAACTTTTTCGACGTTTTCGATCTGATTAATCAGACGGCGAACGTCTCCAGCGCATTTGATGATTCAAGCTTTACGATCCGCGGCGTACGAAATGCCGGCGTCTCGCCGGGCGACCAAACCAGCGATGTGTCCACCGTCTATATTGACGGCGTTTTTATTCCGAGTTCGTTGTTCACGAGTAGTCCGCTTAATTTGTGGGATATTCAAAGCGTTGAAATTTTTCGTGGTCCCCAGTCGACTCTACAGGGGCGAAACGCGCTTGCTGGTGCGATCATAGCAAGAAGCGTTGATCCGGGCTCAGAATTTTCCGGCGACGCTCAATTCCAATACGGAAGCTTTGACACGATCCGCGGATCAGCGGCGGTATCGGTGCCTCTAATCGAAGATCAGGCAAGCCTGAGACTATCAGGAGACTTTACCGGCACAACAGGACAGATCGCGAACCAAACGCTTGATTTTTCTGACGCTGGTGAAGAAGACGTCATAACCGCCCGAGCCAAATTATATCTCACCCCGGATTTTCTGCCGGGTCTTACCGGGCGTATAAATTTTACGTATATCGGCTCTGACGCCAGAGAAACGCGAATCGAAGAAAGCTTTTTTCCCGCTGAACGCGTTTCATTCCAGAACGTCCTTGATGACGAAGAAGTCGACTCATTTATTGGTTCCGGCGAGTTTCAATACGACATTACTGATCAGCTTAGCGTTACAAGCGTTACGGCTTATATCGACACACAGCGGGATTTCTTTTTCGATGGCGATGGCACAGCTGCAGGCGCAGACATCCCTGGGGAGTTTTTCTCTGAAGACGAAGTATTCAGCCAGGAATTGCGGTTTGCCTACCAAAATGGCCGCTTAACCTGGCTTGCGGGCGGATATTTCTTTGACAGCAGCGGCGGCACCCAGAACGGCAGCACCACATTCGTCGACTCTGATTTTGCGCTGCCTGATCCCACGACACTGGCCGCGTTGGCGTTTATGACGCCCGCGCCATCCCCCGCGCAGGTTGCTCAACTCGGTTTCGTACGCGACTTTATTGTCGCTTCTATTCCCAGTTTCCAAGTCGATTTCGCCGGTTCCAGCACTACTGATATCCGTAACTTCGCATTTTTCGGCGAAACAACGTATGATGTGACAGATAAACTGTCCCTCACATTCGGCGCGCGCTATGACAATGAGCGTGTGGACCAGACCATTTTTACAGGGCTGAACGTTCCTCCATTTGCGCCATTGGGTGATCCTACCGCCGACGCTGTTGTCGCCGCAGCAGTGGCGGCCTTCACGACGTCAACGACCGTGTCAGCTGATAACACCTTTAGCGCATTCCTGCCAAAAGGGGTCATCTCTTATCGATGGACGGATGACCTCACGACAAGTTTCAGCATACAGAGAGCCTACCGCGCCGGCGGTCTATCGTTTAACCAGTTTCTTTTCAGCACATTAGACGCGGAAGATGCTCCTCAAGATTTTCTTGAAAGCGAGGGAATCGTCAACAGTTTCGATCCTGAGTTTACTCTTAACTATGAGTTTTCACTGCGCTCACAATGGTTCGATCGACGGCTTACCGCAAACGCCAACGTCTTCTTTATTCAGTATAACGACCAGCAACTTAACTTAGCGCTTTCGCCAAACCCGCTCGATAGCATTACCGATAACGTAGGCGAGTCGCGACTGTTCGGTTTTGAGCTTGAAGCGGTGGCAAACCCGACTGACGGCCTCGAGCTCTTTGCAAATTTTGGCTTCACGGACACTGAATTTACTGAAGGCGGCGGCCTGATCGGAGAGCTTGATTTAACAGGCTTTGAATTTGCGTTCGCGCCTCGCTTTACGGTCGGTTTCGGCGGACGCTACACCCACGATACGGGATTGTTCATCAACGGCCGTTTCCGACACACTGATGAGTCGTTTTCCGCGGTAGACAATTCATTAATCGGCAACATCAATGACTCTCTGATTACGGTCGATATGATTGTTGGCTACGAGCAAGAAAATTATTCTATCGAACTCTTTGCCAACAATATTTTCAACGAAGACTTCTTGACATTCAACCCGGTTGATCCGCCTGCAGGCATCACGCCCAATGTGTCGAATGGCTCATTTGCTGCAGCGGGAAGCCAGCGCGTGCTTGGTGTCAGGGCCACGGCGGGTTTTTGACGCATGCAGACAGCGTTTGCGACAGCGTTGCTCTATATTGCCTGTTTCGGTTTTTATCAGTCGAACGCGAAAAGGGCGTCATTCAAGCTGTTGCAAGGCTCGTCTCCGTTAAGAGCGGCCGTGTTGATGTTATCGTGGGCGGCGACAGGCGCATCGCTGTTTATTTTCGCATCCATGCTCGGTTGGGAACGGGGAATACCCGCTTGGCTGGGCGTCTTTACTTTCACCGGCGCTCTTAGCCTTCTTGCATCGGCGCTGGCTCCCAAGCAATATCCGCTCACAGGAGCGGCGGCCCTGGCGATCGTCGTTTCGAGCGGCTTAGGAATCTATGCGGAGGGCTTTACATGAGCCCAATATTGATCGGCGTAATCGTTACGGTGCTGATTGCGCTCGCGGCGGCCACCTGGAAAGCGCCGCGCCTGACCAGCATTATCTTATGGTCGCTGGTTGCGACGATTTTCGTAACCGCCGCGCTCCTTATCAAAGCGCCGGGCCAATTTTCTGAACGTGCGCTCTGGCTGACGCTTGCCGTGCCGATCATCTGGACAGCGTTCCAGTTCTGGACCTATTGGGACAGCAACAAATGGCGTGTGGCTTTCGGTCTTATCGCTTTTTCGGTCGTCGGCGGCGTAATTGTTTTTCTGTCTGAGCCAATGGCTTAACGAGGCGCAGTATGAATCGCGAACGGCATTTACGGAATTACGATCTCCACTCCTGGTCGGGCATTGCGCTGGGTCTTTTTGTTTACGTCGTCTGCTTCACTGGATGCTTTGCCCTTTTCCACCACGAAATGCTGTCTTGGGAAGACCCGGCGAAACGTCTGCCGCTCGTTGAGCAGTCCGCGCCGATCAATGCGACTTTCGAGTCCTGGATCAAAGAGAACGCGAAAGACGAGCCCGTTGAGTTTGCGCGCTTTACTTATCCCAGTGCACTGGAGCCCTATTTTGTCGGCGGGATGACCATCAAAACCGAAGAGGGCGGGAACGAATTTATCGAGCAACGATGGAATCCTGCGACCGGAGAACCTTTACTAAATCGAGGCGAAGGACTTTCCGAATGGCTCCTGGATTTTCATCGCGATCTGATGTGGCCGGAAGGTCTCGGGGGGAGAACCGCTGGGCGCACCATTGTCGGGATCGTTGGCATCATTCTCATGTTGTCAATCGTTTCTGGCGTGGTCGCCCACACCAAGATTTTTCAGGAATTGTTCACGTTGCGATATTTGCGGTCTGTGCGCCTGAAGTGGCAGGACACGCACAAGGTGCTGGGGCTATGGGGACTGCCCTTTTATTCGATGATCGCCTTTACCGGCGCATTCCTTGGCGTGGTGGCCATTCTTTCGCCGCTTGTGGCTTTGCTGACATTCAAGGGCGATCAGGAAGCTTTGATTGCTGCCGTTCTGGGTGAGCCTATCGAGGCTGCGGGCATTGCAGCGCCAATGTTGTCGGTGGAGGAGTTGCGCTCCCTGCGTGAGCCTGACAGCGGCAAGCCCGTATCCTTTATCGTCATGAATAATTGGGGCGATCAGAATGCGCGGTTCGATCTCTATTTTGAAGCGGACAAGGAATTGGCGTCGGTCGACGGATACCAGATAAGCGGTGTCACGGGTGAGCGCATCGCCGACAGTCAGTTTGAAAATGTGACGACGGCAAACCGCTTCATAAATGCGATTTCGCCGCTTCATTATGGGACTTATGGCGGTATTGCGCTGAAGTTTTTATATCTGGCTCTGGGTCTTTCGCTCGCCGTCATTACGGCGCTTGGAATGATGATGTGGGTGGAGCGGCGTCTTTTCGGCAATGCCGGCGCGCGCAGCCCATGGGTATACAAATCGCTCAGCCGTTTGACGGCGGGCGCAACAGCGGGACTGCCTCTGGCAAGTGTGGCAATTTTCTATCTCGATAAACTCTACGCAGGCGACGAGGGCGTGCGGCTCTACTGGACGGGCGTCACATATTTTGCGGTCTGGGCGATCGGAATTGGCTACGCTTTCCTGCGGCGCAACGATTATGGCGCCGTGCGGGAGTTACTGCTCGCGACCGGGCTGTTGTTCGCCATCCTGCCGGTGGTGAACGCCGTTACGACGGATGCGGCGTTATTCGCTGCCTTTAACTCTGCGCACAAGGCGTCTGGCTTTGTCGATCTTGCTCTGTTTATTCTAGGCGCGTTCACAGTTGCCATTGCCTGGAAGCTTCCGCAACGGCGTAAAAGGGACGCGGACTCTCGCATTGTGTCCGCGCCGAAAATGACGGAAGCCTCAAGCGGACCGACGCCTGTCGCCGCGGAATAAGCACTCACATGCTAAGTTCGTTTCGTTCGTTGTTCGCCGGCACTCCCATGCAGCGAAATAATGAACCACGCGCAGCGTTAAAAGCGGGCGCACCTAAAGAGCCTGACTATTGGCAAGGGACGTTGACAATCGCCGAGATCATTCAAGAAACGGATGAGATCAAGACATTTCGTTTGATTGCCCCAGACGCTCCTATGCCGTTTGATTTTTTGCCGGGCCAGTATGTCGATCTGGAACTGGATATTAACGGCAAGCGTCTTCATCGCTCTTACTCAATTTCATCTTCGGCATTTGAAAAGCGCTATATCGACCTGACGATTAAACGTGAACGTCACGGGCTTGCGTCCCGGTTTTTATGTGACCGCGCCAAGGTCGGCGATACGCTGAAAGCGCGGGGTCCCTTCGGCCAGTTTGTATTCACCGGAGACAAGGCGCGTGAAGTTATTGTCGCTGGCGCCGGCGTCGGCGTCACGCCCCTCGTCAGTATGATCCGAAGTTTGCGCGACAAACAGTGGGAGGGCGAAGTTTTCGCGCTCTTCGGCTTTCGAAGAGAATCAGACAGCTTGTTTCTCGGAGAGTTGAATGACCTTAACGCAGGGAGCAAGAATTTTCATCTCAAACTGACCTGGTCGCAGCCGGAGCACTCGGAAACAGCTTCGCGTGGCCGCGTCGATGCGGCGTCTCTTCTGAATTTCGCATCCAAACCAAAATCTACAGCGATTTTTATCTGTGGTCCGAATGCGATGATGGATCAAATGTGTGACGAGCTCACTGACGCGGGCGTGCCGGAGCGCAATTTATACTTTGAGGCCTTTGCGCCGCCGCCGAAAGACTTATCCAAAGGCGGCGTGTTTGACATCATATTCCAGCCGTCCGGCGTTACTGCAACATCCGAACCCGGCGAGAACGTTCTCGAAACAGCGGAACGCGCCGGCGTCGAGTTCGACTATTCCTGCCGTAACGGCACATGCGGTCTTTGTCAGGCGACACTAACGGCAGGAGAGGTAGAACTCGTTATTGACGATGCTCTCGAAGAAGAAGACATAGAGAACGGCGTGATTTTGACGTGCCAGTCTTTTCCGCGAAAAAATTGTGCAATTAGCTTATAGATGTTCGTCCTTTTGGGCATAAGACTGTCTTTTCCCCGCATTTTTAAAACCGAAACCCTATTGACGTTTTCGTTCTCTTTATCGCTGCTCTTGAGCAAGTTTGCGTATATGGTTCCTAGCTCTAATGGGCTTCGCCCCTCGCGCGCGCAAGGCATCCAAACGTCTCCCCGCTCTACGGGGCTCCTCGTTCGGAGCCTCCTTGCACTTGCTACCCCCATCCTCGCCGGAAGGCAGGAGCCATAGGCCCTGATCGGAAGAGTTCAGTGGCTGCGTTTGGAGCCTTTTTCGACATTGCGGGTTCTGACGGGAGCGTGTGGCTCGGCCATCTTCCTGAAGCGCTTGGTATCTTGCCGTAGTGAAGTCAGTAGCTGAGCCTGTGTATTTCGTGTACTGACTATATGCTATTGCAAACGCCTGCGCTCCTTTAGCTGAATGGACACCAATTCATTGCGTTCAGACCGGTCTCGATTGATACAGCGCGCCGTGTCAGCTTCATTTTGTTCTTTGATCTGCTTGTATTTTCCGATGACCCTTGACCACAGACCGCGTAGCCCTTTGGATAAGTTGCCTTGAGGCGCTTTTGCTTCGTTATCTCGTCTCAATTGTTGTTCTGATAGCATTTGGATGCGTGCGTCGCGATGCTTGTCACGCATAGCCAATCGCTTCGTACCGATATCTGCCATTTTCCGATGATGCATATCCTTTGCTGCTCGATATGTCGTTTCATAATCGGCAGCATAGACTCTGCTATCGTTTCCTTTGTGTCAGAAACGCTTTTCAGGTCTTTGATATCACGGAGGCGTTCGCGAATGTCCTTCATCTTTTTACCGAGCATGCGGGGGAGGGAATAAATCTCGCACTCGGAATCGATCACCACATGTCCGTGCCGATCACCCTTCGTAAGTCAGTAAATAGCGAATCTTCAGGACGGTCGGCTTGGCGCATCCATAAAAGCAAGACATGACAAAGCCCGGGCGAAATAATGAAGTCCTACGTTTGATGTTAATCGGGCTTGCAAATGTATGCGTTAAATAAATCCTCAGGCGCCACTGCGAACTCAAGGTAATCCATAATCCTGTTATTGCGACGTCACAGGCCAGGCTTTGGCGTGACGAGCGAGAAGGGCGTTTGTCCACTCGGCTTTTTGATTTGTTTCGATCATCGCAACGACACAGCCGCCAAAACCGCCCCCTGTTAAGCGCGCGCCGATAGCGCCAAGCGCTTGTGCATCGTCTACGAGGGCGTCAATTTCTGGCGTCGACATCTCAAAATCGTCGCGCATAGAGGCGTGACTCTCACGCATTAAGTCGCCCAGATATCCCATATCATCAGCACGCAATGCTCTAACTGCGGCTTGAACGCGACGATGCTCTGTTGCGCAGTGAAGCGCACGGCTACGTATCGTTGGATCGACACCTTCTCGCTTTCTTATCAATTCGGGATCTATTGTGCAGATATCGCTGACGCCAAAACTCTCGCGAGCGGCATCGCATTCCAATTTCCTGTCTTTATACCGACCATCGTTCAACCGGCGAGTCACGCCAGAATGGATCACTGCCATGGTATAGCGTTCAGGCAGCGGCGCAAACTCGTATGAGAGTGTCTTAGTGTCGAGGATCATCGCGTATTCAGGCGTTGCCAGCGCCGCCGCCATCTGATCCATAATGCCGCATGGGACGCCAATAAAGTTGTTTTCGACGTCGCGCGCCATAAGAGCAATCTTGACATCGCTTAGGCTAGATTTTTCAGTTTGCTTGTGGGCGATCTTTCGCGCCGCTTTCAGTATCGCAACGATCAGCGCAGCCGACGATGAAAGTCCGGCACCGTCAGGAATATCAGAAAAAATACAAATATCTGCACCGCCGGGAAGGAGACCGACGTCATGGCTGGCGCAGACAGCGCCGAGCGCATGATCAGACCAATGTCGCTGTGCAGTGTCGCCTAGTTTGCGAATGGCCGTCTCTTCAAATCGATCACTCTTTATTTGAACCGTCTTATCTGATCGCGGCGCCAGCAAGACAGTCGTTCTGCACTTCAAGGCTGTTGGCAGCACAAGCCCGCCATTGTAATCGGTATGCTCGCCAATCAGGTTTATTCGCCCCGGAGCGGAGTCAATGGCGACAGGCGCGCGGTCAAAGGCTGCTGTGAAAATAGTTGTGAAATGTTTGTGCGTTTTTTCCGTGCTGGTCACGTCAACAGCCCTTTAGAATTTGCGCAGCTGCCTCCGGCATGACATCGACAGTAAATGTTCCGGTATGCTGTTCAACGGAGGCCAGATATTTTAATTGCCCAGGCGCTCTCATCATCGGATAGAACTGAGCTGTAAAATGATATAGCTCCTGACTAGAACGCGGCGCAGCATGCAGGGCAAACATGTACGGCGTTGGCTGATCAAAATAGACGTCGTATCGGCGTGTAATATCGCCGATCAGGTAGGCGAATGCATCTGCGTCTTCATCCGTAAACGTCCATGGCCCTGGTTTACGGCTTTGCGGCGCAATCCAAACTTCAAATGGAAACCGTGCAAACGGGGGGCAATATGCTGAAAAATTCCCAGCGCTTGCGACAATATAGTTTTTGGCCCAGTTACGCATCTCCGTAGATAGATCGTAACCGCTGTTGAATGCGTCAACCGCTTTAAACTGAGCAGGCGGCAAATAGTCGAAGCCGTAAATTTGCCCGTGTGGGTGGTGCAATGTGACCCCCACATCTTCTCCGCGGTTTTCGAAGGGCAGCACATATTCACAACCCATATTGAACATTTCTTGGTATCGATCCGTCCAAGCGGCAAGCAGAAGGCGACGTTTTTTCTGTCCGATAGAGTAGAGATTGCCCGTTGGTTCAGGGCCGTAAACAATGACTTCGCAATGCCCTGCCGCCGGCGCCGTTTTAGCGGGAGTTCCCGGCTTTGGCGCCGGCGCTTTAAAGTGAAGGCTACTGTATTTGTTCTCAAAGACCGCGAGTTCAAAATCTATAACAGGAATTTCTGTTGCGGGCCCGTCAGGGCGGGTCGGCGCTAAAGGGTTATCAGCCGAAGCTGGCTTGAAGGTACGATTTTGTCGGTGTGCGGCGTAAATATTCCACTCTTGGCGCAATGGGTGCCAACGCCGTTCGCCGCCTCTTGCGATCGCTTCGTTATCCTGTTGCAAGATCGGATGTCGATTTTGGCTATAACCGTAAAGATGGACCTGCCGGCTATCGGCGCGGACAATTGTTCGGCGATGAACGCTGCGATCACCAATCGCATTTTGCAGTTCTATCGAGACGTCCTTATCCATATCGGGCATGGCGCTCAGCCTCTGCTAACGCGGGTCACGCTGTACGCTGTTGGGCGCCCCATTCTTCAAAGGACAATTTTTCATCCTTGCTCATATGCAAAGCAAGTTTCGTTCGGCGCCATAATATGTCATCGCTGCTGTATGCGAACTCATGGTCCATAAGGTACCGGGCTTCACGCTCATAAAGCCCTGCGCCAAAGTGAGTGCCAAGATCGCTTGTTTTCGCAGCGTCGCCAACTATGAATTCAGCACGAGTTCCATAGCAGCGCGCCCATCGATAAACTAAATCAGCGGGCGCCCAGGGAAGTTTCTTAATCAGCGCTTCAACAAAGGCTTCAAAATCTGCGTCAGGGATATCTCCGCCCGGTAGTGGAGTTTTCTTTGTCCAAGGACCGCTTTTAAAGTTGATGTATGGTTCAAGCTTTTCGAGCGCATGCTCCGCCAGCTTTCTGTACGTGGTTATCTTGCCGCCAAATATGGACAAGAGAGGCGCTTTTTCATCTATAGCGCGCACATCGAAAACATAATCTCGCGTAACTACAGAATTAGATTCCGAGTGATCATCGTAAAGAGGGCGCACGCCGGAATAATGAGAAATCACATCTGCTGACGTAATCGGTTTTGAAAAATATTCGCTGGCGGCAGCGCAGATATATGCAATTTCTTCTTCAGATATCGTAACTGTGTCTCGATCGCCGGAATAGCTTAAATCGGTAGTGCCAACCAGCGTAAAGCGCCTCTCATAGGGGATAGCGAAAATAATTCGATTATCCGCATTCTGAAAGATAAAGCATCGATCATCATCATATAGCTTAGGGACGATAATATGACTTCCCTTGACAAGGCGGATATTTCGCTCGTTCCTGCCTGGAGCGGATAGGTCAATGATATCGTCTATCCAGGGACCCGCTGCGTTAACAACTGCATGGGCGTGTATTTCTATTTGCCCGCAGTCTTTTGACGCAAGCTTCGCCGACCAGATGTCACCTTCGCGTTCCAAGCCGACACAAGCGGTTCGGGTCTTAATATCAGCGCCGTGTTCAGCTGCAGAAATAGCGTTTAACGCAACAAGACGGGAATCTTCCACCCAACAATCTGAGTATTCAAAGCCAAATTTGAATTTCTCTTTCAAAAGACCTGCAAACGGGGGCTTATTGAGAGATAATCGCTCTGTCTTTGGCAAACTGGTCTGTCCGGCGATGTGATCATAGAGAAATAATCCCGTGCGCAGCATCCAGGCCGGCCTCAGTTCAGAATGATGCGGCAATACAAAACGCAGGGGCCAGATGATATGCGGGGCCATGCGTAAAAGAACATCTCGTTCCTGAAGCGCTTCACGAACAAGGCGAAATTCAAATTGCTCCAGATAGCGCAGTCCGCCATGGATCAACTTTGTGCTCGCGGATGATGTGTGTTGTGCGAGGTCATCTTTTTCGCACAGAAGAACTTTTGCGCCTCGGCCGGCGGCGTCACGAGCAATGCCGGCGCCGTTTATGCCGCCGCCAATAACTAACAAATCATACACGCGCTGTGCTCCGTAACATTGTCTTCCGGTCTGTCATTCTTACGAACCAGCACTATAGGGTGCTGTCATTGATCATTTCTGGCCGTCATATGTCAAAGAGACTGAAAATGATAAATGATGCAACTGTCAGGATACATGAGCGGCAATTGGACGCCATGCGTGAGAAGCGCTTCGCCGCTTACCGTAAGACCAGCGCCTAAGAGGTTTGCAGTTTCTATGATTGACGGCGCCGTGATGGAAATATCCTTCGTTGGCCAGATTATACGCATGAGGTACTCTTTCGCCGGCTCGAAACCTGCAAAACGGAGTCTATCCGGAAGCGTGGCGCCGTGGCCTTTGGTTTTTGCGCAAGAGAATATTGCTTCTGACTTGTCCTTTGAGACGACGCCGGCAACATTCAGATAATCCGAATGCTCGAGCCGCGAATAATCGCCCGTATGGATGAGGGATCGATGCTTTTTGTAGAGATTAACTGCGGCTGCCAGTATTTGCAGGTCCTCAGGGGACTCCTCGTCGAGATTTAACTCAATGCCCATATGTCCAAAAAGAGCAGTAGCCGCTCGATATTCCATGTTGTAGACACGGCGGGTTATATGGCAGGTTTTCGGCCCAATATGAGCGCCGCTGACAGCGAGCGGAAAGAAATAACTGGCGCCTCTTTGGATCTGCTGACGGTCTCCCGCATCATTACTGTCTGACAGCCAAAGCCTGTCAGTCCGACTCAAAATGCCATAATCAGCGCGGGCGCCCCCGGATGAACAGCTTTCTATTTCCAATTGCGGGAACCGTCGTCTTAGTTTCTCGATCAGACTATATACAGAGTGGGTTTGACTGTGGATTGCGCTTCGTCCTGCGCTGCCCGGATGGTGGATATCCCGGTTCATGTCCCACTTGATGTAGGCTACGGCATATTCTTCGACGATGGCTGAAATGCTCTCAAAGAGATAATCGACTACATCCGGTCGTGTCAGATCAAGCGCATATTGATTTCGAAACGGAACTTGCTCAACGCCCTTTGCCTCCAGTATCCAATCTGGATGAAGGCGGTAAAGCTCACTGTCAGGGTTAACCATTTCTGGTTCAAACCAGAGGCCGAACTCCATGCCCAGTTCACGAATCCGATCAGCAATGCGGCCTAGTCCTTGAGGGTATACATCCTTGGACACTCGCCAGTCGCCGAGTCCGGCGGCGTCGTTCCTGCGCCCGCCGAACCATCCATCGTCCAGAACGAAGCGTTCGGCCCCCACGCTCGCTGCTTTCTCGGCAAGATCAAGAACTTTATCTTCGCTTTGATCAAAATATATTGCTTCCCAAGTGTTGAAATGCACGGGCCGCGGCTTAGATGCGATGCGCTTGTCCATGACGCTATTGAGGACGTGGCTGTGAAAGCGCTGGGACAAAGTGTTCAGTCCTGATTCTGACCATGCCGCGTAAAGGGCGGGGGTTTCATACTGCTCGCCGCATGCAAGCACCATTTCGCCGGGTAAAAATAACTCTCCCATTTGAAGGAATGATCTGCCATCGGAATGACTGTCTACGCGCAAACGATGGTTTCCGCTCCATCCTAGGTGGAAACCGGCGCATGGGCCTAGGTTTTCACTGGTTGATTTTGCCGCGGCAACAATCCCTGGAAAATTGTCGTGGCTTGTTCGCCCACTTTTGTTTTCACGAACGTAGCTGCCTCGAGCGCGTGGAACATCTTGAGTTTGAAATTCTTGCGCCCACCTCCCTGTGAAAGTCATAAGATTGACAAAGCGATAATCAAGCGGGAAGCAGATGGCGGCACACCAATCAATAAACAATGGATAATCGCTTGTATTTTCAATTCGTATTCTTGATGTGATTACATCCGTATATGGATTAATAGATATAAAATATGCGGCTCTAACTTTCGTATTGCAGTCTTCACAAGTGATTCTGATGCTGTAGTCGGAAGTCTTATCGACGCTTGTAACGCGAAATATTGTCGCCCAATCCTTTCCCTCACGATGAGCGACAAAACCTGAAGGACCGGTAAGCCCTGCGCCAAACTCGTTGGAAAGAGAAGCCTGTATGTCAATAGCTGTGCCGCCGTGAGCCCACTGACGTACTGACAGGGACGCTATATCATTAGGCGAAGCATATTCAAGCAGAGGCCCCCAATATAGAATTTGCGGGCGCCCGCCTATGGTCGCTTCAACAATAATTTCTGTCGCCAAGCCCTGAAGCCGAAAGAATTCAGCATTCATTTTCGGTTGCCCGTTCTGTTGGGTAAAATTGTGGGGCTGCGTCCGTTCTTTACTCATGCTGACCGCCGATCCTAGCCTCTACCCGCATTTTAGATTGCCCCTGCTAAGTGTCTGCGAACAATCGGCGATGGTCTGAATGTCGACTGATTTTGTAAAGGGCAATATCGGGAATTTTCGGCCTTTTGTGAAAGCGAACTGCATGCAATCTCTGGGTATCGATAATTTTTAGACAGACGCGCTGAGTCTCGCCCGTCAGTAACTTTCATGCAGTTTGTAATTAAAGATAGATAGGCAATTTATGGATGTGCGGACCAAATTGGTAGGCCCGATCGCGCAGCGTTTGACGTAAGTTCGTTCTGACCGGCATTAATCAGACATTCCTACTTCACATATTCGCGAACTGCAGACAGCCCGACTAGATTTAAACATCTATTCGGAGCGACAATGAAACTGAAATCAGGATTGTGCAAACCGTTTTGCGACCGTCGGCTGAGCAGTCCTGATGCAAAAGGATAGAAGCGCTAAATCTATAAGAGGAATTTTCTATGGATGGAACTGATAGGGGCGACGTAAGCAAGTGCCCTATTTTGAGCGGCGCTGGAAATCGTGCCTCCGCCGGCAGTATTGGCAACGCACGTTGGTGGCCAAATCAGTTAAATCTAAAAATGCTCAGCCAGAATTCAAACCTCACTGATCCGATGGACGAGAGGTATGACTACGGCGCCGAGTTCGAAACAATTGATCTTGATGATCTTTATAAAGATTTAGAAGCGTTAATGACTGCGTCTCAGGACTGGTGGCCTGCTGATTACGGTCATTATGGTCCGCTGTTTATCCGTATGGCCTGGCACAGCGCCGGCACTTATCGCATCTATGACGGTCGCGGCGGCGCGGATTCTGGCAGTCAGCGTTTCGCGCCGCTGAACAGCTGGCCGGATAACGGTAATCTCGACAAAGCGCGTCGTCTATTATGGCCCATCAAACAAAAATACGGGCGTAAGCTCTCCTGGGCGGATCTCATGATTTTTGCAGGTAATGCGGCTCTGGACTCCATGGGGCTTAAAACATTTGGCTTTGCCGGAGGGCGTGAAGACATTTGGGAGCCGGAAGAAGATATCTACTGGGGCCCGGAAACCATATGGCTGGGCGATGAGCGCTATAGCGGCGATCGTGAACTGGCTGATCCCCTTGGCGCTGTAGAAATGGGCTTGATCTATGTCAATCCTGAGGGTCCTAACGGCAACCCAGATCCGCTTGCTTCGGCGCGCGACATTCGGGAGACGTTTGCCCGAATGGCGATGAATGACTACGAAACTGTGGCGCTTGTCGCTGGCGGTCATACTTTCGGAAAAGCGCATGGCGCCGGTGATCCTGCGCATGTTGGCAAGGAGCCTGAGGGCGCTGATCTGGAGCAGCTCGGTCTTGGCTGGAAGAGCGCCCATGGCGCCGGCGTAGGCGGCGACGCAATCACAAGCGGCATTGAAGGCGCATGGACGGCTGATCCGATCACTTGGGATAATGGCTATTTCGATGTTCTCTTCGGATACGACTGGGAACTGACGAAAAGCCCGGCTGGCGCGCATCAATGGACGCCGACCAAGGCTTCCGCCGCTGTAGAGGCGCCGTCGGCTCATGACGCTTCGCGCACTGAGCCATTAATGATGACAACAGCTGATATGGCGTTGAAAATGGACCCGGTCTATGAGCCGATTTCGCGACGCTTTCATCAAAACCCTGATGAGTTCGCGGATGCATTCGCCAAAGCCTGGTTTAAGCTGACACATCGGGATATGGGACCGGTATCACGCTATCGCGGTTCGAAAATTCCTTCAGAGCCGCAAATTTGGCAAGATCCAGTGCCGGCAGTGGACCATGACCTTGTCGACGACAGCGATGTTGAGGAGTTGAAAAATCAAGTTTTAGATTCCGGCCTATCCGTATCCGAATTGGTATCGACCGCCTGGGCGTCTGCATCCACATTTCGCGGCTCAGACAAACGCGGCGGCGCCAATGGCGCGCGTATTCGATTGGCGCCTCAAAAAGACTGGGACGTAAACAAAAAATCCGGCGTTGCTTCTGTGCTCACTACGCTGGAGACAATTCAGACTGACTTTAACCGCGCGCAATCCTCTAACAAAAAGATATCTCTTGCAGATATAATCGTTTTAGCCGGCTGCGCTGCAGTCGAGAAGGCCGCGAAAGACGCCGGTGAAAATATTGCCGTGTCATTTGCGCCAGGGCGCAGCGATGCAAATGAAGAGCAAACGGATGCTGAGTCCTTTGCAGTGCTCGAGCCAAAAGCGGACGGATTTCGCAACTACCTGCAAGAAGCACAAAATCGGTCCGCTGAAGAATTGCTTATTGATAAGGCTCAACTGCTCACCCTGACAGCGCCTGAAATGACGGTGCTGATTGGCGGCATGCGTGCGCTTGGTGCAAATGCGGGCGGCGTTTCGTATGGCGTTCTTACGGAGCGTCCAGGCGTTTTGACCAATGATTTTTTCGTCAATCTGCTTAATATGGGTCTTGCCTGGCGCCCCGTTGGCGAAGACCGGCAGCTGTTTGAGGGATATCATCGCGAAACTGGTGAAAAGAAGTGGACAGCGTCCCGCGTCGACCTTCTTTTCGGTTCCAACTCTCAGCTTCGGGCAATTTCTGAGGTTTATGGCGCTGATGACGCGAAGGGTAAGTTTGCACGCGATTTCGTCGCCGCGTGGTGTAAAGTCATGATGCTCGACCGGTTTGATCTGACTTGATAAGGGCTTTATCGAATTAAATCCTACCCCTATGGATTCATCGTTCATGGCGCGGTATTGCGGCGCCTGAGTTTTCAAGCATAGAAATTCATAAACGGGAAAGGGTGCGGCGCCTCATGGTGCAAAGGGCAATCAGGCTAAGCGCTGATATTGGCGGCACGTTTACCGATGTCGTTCTTGAAATCGAAAATACTCAGTATTCAACAAAAATTTTGACGACGCACACGGCGCCGGAAGAGGCCATTCTGGACGGTCTGAATAATGTTTGCTCGCAGGCCGGCATATCCCCTGACCGAATTGATCAGGTTATTCATGGCACAACCTTGGCGACGAATGCGCTGATTGAAAGACGCGGCGCTAAAACTGCTCTCATTACAACAAAGGGTTTTCGCGACGTCATAGAGATGCGTACTGAGTCGCGCTTTGAACAATATGACCTTAATCTGATCATGCCTGAACCGCTGTTGCCGAGGTATCAGCGTTATACTGTTGACGAGCGAATAGCGGCAGACGGTCAGATTTTGCTTCCGCTTAATGAAAATCAGGTTGAAGAGTGTGCGTTAAAGTTGCGTGATGCGAATTACGAAAGCGTAGCTGTCGGATTTATCCATTCCTACGCAAATAATGAACACGAACAGCGGACGCTTGCAGTTTTGAAACGCATACTGCCTGAAATTGCTATTTCTCTTTCCAGCGAAGTTTCGCCGCAAATGCGCGAATATGAGCGGTTCAACACGGTCATTGCCAATGCATACATAAAACCAATGATGAAGGACTACCTTTATCGTTTGCGCGATCGGCTGAAGATCATTGGCGTAGCATGCCCTGTATTCTTGATGCATTCAGGCGGCGGCGTCATCTCTTTGGAAAACGCTGCTGAATTTCCTGTGCGTCTTGTAGAATCTGGCCCTGCAGGCGGCGCCGTTTTTGCCGCTCATATTGCAGCGCGGCACGGTCTTTCAAAAACGCTATCCTTTGATATGGGCGGCACAACGGCCAAAATCTGTTTAATCAAAAATCAGGCCCCGAAGACAACGCGAGTTTTTGAAGTTGCGCGAGCGTATCGGTTCAAAAAAGGTTCCGGCATGCCGATTTCGATCCCGGTGATCGATATGGTTGAGATCGGCGCTGGCGGCGGCTCGGTCGCTCATTTGGATGCGATGCGCCAAATTCGGGTGGGACCTGCGTCTACAGGATCTGAGCCTGGACCGGCTTGCTATGCGCGCGGCGGAGAGCAGGCTGCCGTAACGGATGCGGATTTAGTCTTGGGTCGTCTTGATCCGGATCATTTTGCCGGCGGCGCTATTATTCTCGATCAAGATCGCGCATGCAAAGCGCTATACAGAAGTATCGGCGCATCGCTGGATATCAATGCGGAAGCGGTGGCGTTTGGGGTCTCAGAAGTTGTCGATGAGAGCATGGCAAACGCAGCGCGTGTTCATGCAGTGGAAAATGGTGAAGACCTTACAGGCTATGCTATGATCGCTTTTGGCGGCGCTGCGCCGTTGCATGCGGGGCGATTATGCGAAAAACTCGGTGTTGAGCGTTGTCTTGTGCCGCCCGCGGCCGGGGTTGGCTCAGCGGTTGGCTTTTTGCGCGCGCCGTTTAGCTTTGAGGCGACAAGAAGTCAGTTTATGCGCCTTTCAGAGTTTTGCGACGCTACTGCGCGGCGCGTTTTACAGGAGCTGGACGATGAGGCTCGCCAGTTTGTAACTGCGTGCAATGTGTCCGAAGAGATTACATCTGAGTATCAGATATATATGCGCTATGCCGGGCAGGGTTTCGAAATACCTGTTCCTCTACCATTAGAGTTTTTTAGTAATCCGTCTAAAGATAAAATTATCAGCTATTTCGAAAAAGAATATCAAATGCTCTTTGGGCGCACGGTTAGAGGTATCGATATGGAAATAACGGTTTGGGCTGTTCATGCGAAGACGCTCACGCCTCCGGTTGAAAGGGTAGAGGGCGCACTCCCGGCGGTATCCGCAAACGGCGCTGTCAAAAGAAAAATGTATGATGCGTCTGCCGATGCGTTTATCGATGCTAGTGCATATCGCCGTGAGGCGCTCAGTATCGGTGCGAGCGTGTCCGGGCTTTGTGCAATTGTTGAAACCGATACAACCATTATCGTACCTGCGGGTTTTTATGCCTTTAAGACCGTTGACGGATGCATTGATATTCGAAGAGGCGGCTGACCCATGAATAAGGCAGAGACAATAGCGCATCAGGTGATGTGGAACCGGCTGATATCGGTTGTTGAAGAGCAAGCCCAGGCGCTGATACGGACAGCGTTCTCAACTTCAGTGAGAGAGGCCGGGGATCTCTCAGCGGGTGTTTATGACACAAAAGGGCGCATGCTTGCGCAAGCCGTTACGGGAACGCCCGGCCACGTTAACTCCATGGCCGAAGCCGTCTCGCATTTTATCCGCCGAATTGGTTTTGAAAATATGTATCCAGGCGATGTCTTCATTACCAATGATCCGTGGGAGGGAACGGGTCATTTACATGATGTTACAGTCGTCAGCCCGTCATTTTATAAAGACAATCTTGTCGGTTTTTTTGCCTGCACCGCTCATGTGGTCGATATTGGCGGGCGCGGTTTTAATGCCGAAGCCCATTCTGTTTATGAGGAAGGGTTTCATATTCCAATTATGAAACTGGCCGATCGCGGCAAGATTGATTCCACATTAATCAGCCTTTTAAGCACAAACACGCGTGAGCCGGACCAGGTTGTTGGCGACATATACGCTTTGTCGAGTTGTAATGAGGTGGGGCATCATCGCCTTTGCGATATGCTGGCGGAGTTCGACCTTAGCAGTTTGGAAAGTATTGCTTCCTTCATTTTCGAACACTCAACCCGTGCTACGCTCGAGAAAATAGCGGCATTGCCGCGGGCGCGCGCGACCGGTGAAATGACCATTGATGGTTACGCGCAGCCAGTGCGTCTGTGTGCGACAGTTGAAATTGATAATGATAAGATACGCTGTGATTTTTCAGGGACATCAGGCGTTGATAGAAACGGCATCAATGTTCCATTGGTCTATACGAAAGCTTACGCCTGTTACGCGTTGAAATGCGCCATCGCGCCTGAAATTCCTAATAACGCAGCTTCGCTTGCGCCGTTCGTTATCACCGCGCCTGAGAACTGTATTCTGAACGCTAAGAGCCCGGCGCCGGTGGCTCTGCGTCATGTGATTGGTCACATGATACCTGACACGGTTTTTAACGCATTGGACCAAATTGTTGCTGATACGGTTCCCGCTGAAGGCGCCGGCACAATCTGCAATTTTCAGCTTTCCTTGCGGCCGCGTGACCCTAAAAGAAAAGACAGATCGGAAGTTTTGACATTCAATTCCGGCGGCGCAGGCGCGCGGCCAACCGTAGACGGATTAAATGCGACAGCTTTTCCTTCGGGCGTAATGACGATGCCGGTTGAGGCGACTGAACATGCAGGACCGGTCGTGATCTGGCGTAAGGAATTGCGTCCTGACAGCGGCGGCGCCGGAGAATATCGCGGTGGTCTGGGGCAGTTTATGGAGGTCGGAGCGCGCGATGGTTACGAATTTGATTTTTCCGCTATGTTCGACCGGGTTGATCACCCGGCGAAAGGTCGACGCGGCGGGTCAGGCGGCGCTGCAACAATGATTGAAACTGACGATGGCGTCGCGCTCCGCGGAAAGGGTAAGCATTTTATCGGCGAGGGCAGGCGTGTCCGACTCGCTTTCCCTGGCGGCGGCGGATATGGCGCGCCAGAAGCGCGTAATCGATCGCTTATCGCGCGCGATCTTCAACATGAATATGTGTCTGTCGAGCAAGCGCAAAAAGACTATGGTTTATCGGTGGAAGATGTTGAGCGTCTTCTTAGGGACGTAAAACCTCCTAGAGGTGATTAACGTATTGGGCGCTGTTGATTAATCTGTAAAGGAAGCAGGAATGAAAAAAATCGTACTGACAGGCGCCGCAGGGCGTCTCGGTTCATACTTGCGCAAACCTTTGGCTAAACTTGCTGACGAACTGATGTCATCCGATATTGCAGACGACATTGGCAAACGCTACGCGGGCGAGACTTATGTAAAGGCTGACCTTGCCGATTATAAAGCGATTGAAGCTTTGCTAAAAGGCGCTGACATGGTCGTACACTTTGGCGCTATTGGCGATGAGCGGCCATTTGAAACGCTTTTGGGGCCAAACTTTATCGGCGCCTATAATGTCTGGGAAGCGGCATATCAAAATCAATTGAAACGCGTTGTTTATGCAAGTTCGATCCATGCTGTAGGCATGTACGAGAATAACGACTTTGTCGGCGTGGACGCTCCGCACCGCCCGGATACGTTTTATGGATTATCGAAGTGCTTTTCTGAAGACCTTGCGCGAATGTACTGGGAAAAGCGCGAATTGGAGTCAGTCTGCATGAGGATCCTTTCCTGCGCGCAGGTAAACAACGTCCGCGCTTTGGGCACATGGCTTTCCTATAATGACCTCATTCAGTTGGTTGAGAAGTCTATTCTGGCGAACACGACCGGGTTTGCTGTTGTGTATGGGGTTTCCAATAACGACCGTACGCCTGTCGATAATTCCAAGGCAAGCTTTATTGGCTACCGGCCTCAAGATAATGCAGAACAATTTGCCGAAAAAGTCCTTGCTGAAGCGCCTCCGGCGAATCCTTCGGACCCGGCGCAACGTCGTGTTGGCGGGCCATTTGCGGTTACCCCGCTTGGCGAAAGCGGGGTCGCTTCCATGAATATCGTTGATGATGCCGTCAAGACCTGAGCCGTCATCATTAGTTAGATGCTTTTTTTGCGGTTTACAGTCGCGCCTGACATCGGACGGGTTTGTTTTCAGCGCTTTTTCATGCACAAATAGTGTGAGGCGGAATTCCAATTCGCCGGATCGCAATCAATTTAATATGTGAGAAGAGAGGGTCTCTATGTCGTTTATGAAAACATTGCTCACAGGCGCGGTGCTTTCTGCCATGCCAATCGTCGCGCATGCGCATCACACCGGTGAAAGCGCTACGCAAACAACTGCCGCCTTCTCAGCGGTAGGCGTGATGATTGCTGTCGCCGCTGCTGCTGCCGCAGCGTTGTTCATGCTGAACCCTAACTTGCGGGCTCGTTTTTCCAGTGTGAAAAAAGATCGTCGCCGCGAGCCTTGACCTTTTAGAAGGGCGTTTGCAGATGACGAGCTCAAACGCCTCAGCCTGAATACGTTATAAACAAGGAAATGTACGATGCTATTTAAATTTCTGGGCGGTCTAGACCGCAAAGGACTTGTCGAGCAAGCTGAGGCGCATTGCGATATCCCTTGCGGAATTTATGATCCGATGCCGGCCTTGATTGCTGCTGTTTCAGTTGTTCGCTTGATGGATATCATGAAGGAGGGGGCAGCCAAGCAAGCCGATGCGGCGGCTTTGCATAATCTGCTGGCGCGCAATGCGCTGCGCAAGGAAGAAGAAGCGGAAAAAGTAAAGCATGAAATTCGCGTTATATGGGGCGACTATTTCAAGGGCCCGCTTCTTGAAAAACATCCTGACATCCATTCACTGACACATTCTATCATGCTGAAAGCGAGCGCCTGTAAGCAGGATGTCCATCGTGAAGATGGCGAAGCCCTGGTTGAACTTGTCAATCAGTTTGCTGAAAAATTCTGGGATACGAAAGACAAAAAAACAAAGCGTCTAAAAACACCTTACGCGCCAAATATGGAAATCGTACATCCGGTTCTTTAATGCTTTTTGACGACTGGCGAATAGTTCGGATTAATGGAGACAGCATGAAACCGCGGCTCAAGTCCGGCTGTTTTGGTCTGTTCCGAAATGAAAAGTACTTAAACGAAGGCGATACCGTTTTGGTCGATCATCCGCAATATGGGCGCATCGTGAAATCTATTCTTCAAATCAACGGAGGGGAGATCTGGCTTACAGGTCTCTCTCTTCAATCTACGCCGGCTTGCGACCTTGGCGCTGTTCCTACTGACGCCGTGCTCGGCAAGCTTGTCTGGTCGGTGCAACCGCCGAACTGAATATTCAAAATTATCAAACGTGCTCAGGTTATTCCTGAACGCGCGCAAGCTTATAAATAAAGCGCGGATTTCCAGATCGCGATAACGCCGGAGCATGTGCAGTTAAGACCTGCGTCGAGAGGCCTCAACAGCTGCTCCGCCATTGTGTGTATGCGGTATCACCACGAGCCAAACCCATAAGCATTATCAGTATAAAAATTTACACGGCTAATGAAAATCATCTCAGCACGGGAGCACTATAATACCTTTATAAAATCAAAAGCCGTTATCAAAAAACTATCTCGAACGCTCTATAGCTTCAACAAACAGGTAGATACTATCTTGCTCGGCGGCTAAAGCTACGTTTAAGATCATCTTACTGAGATCTTCTCGACAGCGTCTCTGCGAACTCTTTTGATTTCGTATCACGAAGCGCTTCGCATAGCGCTATGCTTTCGCGCGCTTGTGCAACGCCTCGCTCGTGACCTGGAAATAAGTCGCCTTTACTTTCTATGAACGCATCCAGCTCGGTTATGCGACGAGTATCACAAAACTGTCCGGCCAGCGCAGGCACACGGCGGCGCCACTGCGCCGGCGCCTTTGCTGCGATCGCTTCGGCATTTGACTGTATCCATGTCCAGACAGTTTGCTGCGCATCCTCGTTGCCCATGAGCGACGCAATTAGCGTAAACGACTCGCTTGGCTCTAATTCATCGGAAAGCGATAACTTCATAAGACGGTCACGATACTCGGCATTGTCTACTTGGCCTGCTGCGCTCAGCACGGCGCGATTGAAGCTGGCATTGTTGATTTCACCGCGATTGCTGAAAAAGGTCTCAAGAAATTGAGTTCCGTATGTTTCAACGCCAATTTTCGCCGCCACAGGAAAGTCATCTGCTGACAATGCGCTTAGGTCCGGCTTGTTTTGTATACCGATATAATCGGAGACCGCTTTTGCCAGTTCAGTTCTAATATTTTGATCTCCTGCAGTTTCGGCAAGGAAACCGCGAAGGCGTTGGCGGTAAAGTGAAGCTGTCTCCGTGCTAGCATCGTCAAGTGAAACATATTGGTTGGAGAACAGCTCCCGAGCATATGCGCTCAGCTCTGCAAGCTTTTCATCACTGCTGCCGTAAAGACGAGCAGAATATCGTCTAAGCAGGCTTGCCGCTTCCCAACGAATTTCAAGATTAGCTGCATCCGCAGCAGTTTCGACGAGACTTAACAACGCGGCAGCGTCAAGCTGGCCGGCTTCAAAACCAGCTGAGGCGCTGTCGATAGCGATCAGCGCTTCACTCGCCGAGACGGCGTCAAAATTTTCGATCAGCGCGGACCAGTTTTCTGGTTGAACTGCAAAACGGTAATAGCCGGCGCCGTCGGCGTTCGGCAAAATCCATTTCGGTGATGTTTTTGCGTTCAGTTCAATTACGCCGGTATCGCCTTCAATAAGACCGCAATCGACACCCGAAGAATGACGAACGCATACAGGCGTAATCCAACTGCGTTTTCCTTGAATGGTAGAGCCCAAAGGACGATAGCGGGTTTGCCTGACGCGCAGCGCCGGGACGTTGTCACCTTCTGTTATATGCTCAAAGCGCAAATAGGGTGCGCCGTTCTGGTTCAAGAAGCTGTTCAGCGACGCTTCAAAGGCTCCATCGCCTGCGGCTTCACCCATAACTCGGGTAAAATCGTTAGCGTCTGCTGCGTCATCTTTAAATCTCTCGAAGTAAGCTTTTAAACCGGAACGCCATGTTTCCGGTCCAAGATAGACTTCAGCCATACGCAAGATTGCCGACCCTTTATCGTAGGTTATCCCATCATAAGCACTGCGGATGTCTTCATTTCTACTAATTGGTTCGCGTACGGCGCGCGCTGTCGCAAGCGAGTCTGCGCGCAATCCGTCAATTGCGTCTCGTGTTGCGTTTAACTCATAGCCTCCATCCGGGTTCCATGCCGAGGACGCCGGCGGCGTCCCCCAAACGGCGAACCCCTCCTTTAGCCACAAATCATTCCACCATGGGGGCGTTACAAGATCGCCGAACCACATATGAGCGAGCTCGTGAGCGTGTATGCTGACAATGCGGCGCTTTTTAACAGGTCCTGGCTCGCCGTTAGAAAGAATAATTTCTTCACGGTAAGTAGGGGATGAGGCCAGTTCAGTGGCTCCGCTCGGCCAATCCGGCGCGGCGATAATATCAAGTTTCTGGTAGGGGTACGGGGTTCTTGTCACTTCTTCAAAATATTCCACCATGTCCCGCGTAAGGCTCATAATGAAAGCAAGTTCTTCTGATTTGCCGCGCCGCGCCCAACCGGCAAGAGGGATTTCATAATCGCGAATACTGCTCGGCGGCAAAGGATCAACCTCGTATTCATCAAACGGACCAACAGCAAAAGAGAGTAGATAAGTTGATGTCGGGCGACTTGTCTCAAAGACAACTCGGTCAAAACCAGCCTCAGCCGGCGTGCGCGATCGAACTGGAGAAATTGCGATTGCCGCATAGTCTGCAGGAACTGTCAGCGTAATGTCCCAGGGCGCTTTAAATCCTGGCTCATCAAATCCCGGAACAGCTTTGCGCGCCTGTACGGATTCTGATTTTGCAAGCGCATACCAGTCGCCTCCGCGTTCAACCCGAAACATTCCTGCAAGGTTGGGGTCAAAGGGCGCGCGATATTTCAATGTCAACTTGTGCTGACCAACTGAAATTTCCGACGGGAGCGAGATCCGAGCGACGCCAGTTTCCAAGACTTGTCCGTACTCCGCCCGAATGCGTTCTCCGGCGCCTGTCTCAATATAAGCTTCTTCAACTGAAAGCCTGTTTCCGTGCAACCAGATATGGTCGGCCGCCGCAGTAACCGCGAGATCAATAGTGACAGAGCCATGGAACTCCGGTTCTCTCGGATCAATGGTAAGATCAAGCGTGTAAGCTGTGGGCTGAACTGTTCGCGGCAGACGCCCGTTCGGGGCTGTGTCCGCCCATACAGTTGCATCAGACTCTTCGAGCTCGAGATTATCGTTCTGTTTAGGCGCGGCGTCTTTACAACCGACAATCAGAACCAACGTTGCCAATACGATTAACAGTCGATTGTGCTTTATAGACATATCATTTGCTTCTCATGTCGCTGTGCTCACGGCGCACACCATTCCTCTTTTGAAGGCTGGCATCAACATTTTTTCTTCAATTCATAATGAAAACATATTGATATAATACCTGCCCTCATGAAGCGGGCAGAAGCAGCGACTTGTTGGAGTGAGATGCAATTAAATATTTGTACAGATCAAGAAAAATATCCGCATAATAATTAAAAGTCAGAGATTCGCCTTGCATAAAAGGATGTCCGGTGCGTTGGGAAGCAACTTCGAATCAGCTTGCAAGGACGGCAGGCAAACAGATGTAAAATCTTCGAACCATTGTGCACGCCGTGATTAACTTTGCCAATATGATCGGAAGGCGGCCGCAGATACCGCAGCGCGGCTTTATGCGCTCGAGCAAGTCGAACGATGGTCTCCGGCCATTATTTGACAGGCGCGGCTTCAGGCGATCTGCATTAGCTAGTAGATCTATAATTACTATACCGATGTGTTTGCAAAAATTCTCATTTAAAATAATTTTGCGCTGAGCGAGTAAGTCAAGCAGGAAGTGTTCTTTATACAAGATTTGATATTGATTAGGCATGCGCTGAGCAGCTGCTGGCGTCTCGACAACAGTCAAAATTTATTCGATAAATTGCAAAAAATTACATCCGTTATCGGGAGGCCGTCTTGCAGAAACCTAAGTTGTCATTTTGGCAGATCTGGAACATGAGTATCGGATTTTTCGGTGTCCAGGTCGCATTTGGTCTTCAAAACGCAAATGTCAGTCGGATTTTCCAGACCCTTGGCGCGGAAGTGGATCAAATTCCGATCCTATGGATTGCCGCTCCCCTGACCGGTCTGTTGGTGCAGCCGATCATTGGTCATATGAGCGACAGAACGTGGAACCGCTTCGGACGTCGACGCCCGTATTTTTTCGCAGGCGCTGTAATGACCACGTTAGCGCTTTTTGTGATGCCGCATTCGCCATATTTGTGGATCGCCGCGATTATGCTTTGGGTGATGGACGCGTCGATCAATGTCACGATGGAGCCTTTTCGGGCATTTGTGGGCGATAAACTGCCGCATAGTCAGCGTACTGCAGGGTTTGCCATGCAAAGTTTTTTCATCGGCGCCGGCGGTTTTATCTCCTCTGCGATGCCGTTAATTTTAACGGATTGGTTTGGCGTTTCTAACCAAGCGCCTCTTGGTGTCGTGCCAGACTCAGTCGTATATTCGTTTTATATAGGCGCTGCTTTTGTCCTGACTGCTGTTTTATGGACTGTTTTTTCGACCACAGAATATTCGCCAGAGGAAGCTTTGGCATTCGAAAAGGCTGAAGCTTTCTCAGAAACTGTCAGTGCAGCGGCGGTCGATCGTGAAACCGGCCGACCTGTAACCTATTTCAGCATCGGCGGAGTTCTGTTTGTACTAGGGGGTATTGGTACAGTGTTGTTGGCTCAAATTTCGTCAGGCGCAATCCGTCTTGCCGCGGAGGCTTTGAACTTGAATGACCTTTTCTTTGTAACAATTATGCTGACGGTTTTCGGACTTGTTCTTATTGCGGCCGGCATTCTCAAACAGCGCCGGCTTGCTGACAATCCGTTTTCTGAGATTATAGACGATATGTTTGCTATGCCAGACACGATGCGTCAGTTGGCTATTGTTCAGTTTTTTACCTGGTTCGCTCTCTTTGCGATGTGGATATATACGACGCCTGGCGTTGCTGCCCACCATTATGGGGCTGAGGATGCTTCTTCAGCACTGTTTAATGAAGCCGCAAACTGGGTCGGTTTTATCTTCGGCGCCTATAATGTTGTGGCTGCAGTATTCGCATTCTTCTTTATACCTTTGATTGCCAACGCCATTGGCCGAAAAGCGGCGCATTCGATATCGCTTGTCTTGGGAGGAGCGGGCCTGATCTCAATTTACCTTATTTCTGAACCAAATCTTTTGTGGATCAGCATGGTGGGGGTCGGCATCGCGTGGGCGGCAATCGTATCGATACCCTATTCAATCTTATCAGGGGCTCTGCCAAGTGGGAAAATGGGCGTCTATATGGGGATTTTCAACTTTTTCATCGTTATCCCGCAATTGCTGGCGGCATCGATTTTGGGCGTTATTGTAAGATATGCGTTCAACGGCGAAGCAATATTTGCACTGATTGTAGGCGGCGTAAGTTTATTTATTGCCGCCATTGTTACGTTGTTGGTGCGCGATCCTGCTGAAACAATCGCACGTTCGCAGGAGGCCCGGGGAGTAAAGGAGACAGTGCGTGCCTGAGGATGTTGTTGGCAAGAAAGGGATCAGGCTGGAAGATCTTGCGGGCCTTGCTAAAGTTTCTACAGCGACGGTGTCTCGCGCCTTAAACGACAGCCCGCTCGTCCGTGACGAGACGAAAAGGCGTATTTGGTCGCTGGCGCGGCAGCATCATTATTCCTTTCGTCCGCAAATGCCGGCGATCTTGTCTGGCGCTTCTGCGACGATTGCAATCGCCATACCGACGCCGCTCGGAAAAAGCGGGAGCCCGGCGGATCCTTTTTTTATGGAGCTTATTGGCGGCGTGGGGGAGGCGGCGCGCGAAGCAGAGTGCGACCTTGTCATTTCCCATGTTGCGCCAAAGAATTTTGACGACTTATCCGAAATCATTGAGTCGAGCCGGGCTGAGGGCGTTATATTTTTAGGGCAAAGCTTCCTGCACGAACGGTTTAATCGATTGTCTGAAACGCAAAATCGTTTTGTTGTTTGGGGGGCAGAATTGCCAGGGCAACGATATTGTTCTGTCGGCAGCGACAATATTCGGGGCGGTCGCCGGGCGACGGCGCACCTTCTTCGATTAGGCAGAAAACGGATTGCTTTTTTCGGTGATACTGAAGCCCCGGAGATTATGCAGCGTTATGCTGGATATGCGGCGGCGCTTGAGGAAGCAAATCTTCCGATAGACTTGAGCCTCGTTGCGCCAGTGCATTTTGAGGTTGAGTCCGCGGAAGATGCTGTGGAGAGGCTGATTGCTCGCGGCGTTGAATTTGACGCAATATTCGGCGCCAGCGATCTTGTTGCGCTTGGAGCCATACGCGGGCTCATAAGGCATGATCGACGTGTCCCAGACGATGTGTCTGTTGTCGGTTACGATAACGTTCTTTTATCCCGCTACAGTCACCCGTCGCTCTCAACAATTTCGCAGGACATGGCAAAAGCGGGCAGATTGCTTGTTTCAAAATTGATGAACTTGAAAGGCGGTCAGGATATCAGCTCAGAACGTTTGCCAACTGAGCTTATCGTAAGAGAGTCTTGTGGGGCTTAACTTTTTCTGAGCGCAACATACCCCGATAATGGTTTCAGCATTTCCGGGAGGGAAAGCAATTCAGACTCTACGCTGACGCTTATGACGCGCTCAAGGCGTTTTTCGCTGAGGGGTCGCCAAGCATATTCATTTGCAGCGCTGAGATTGAAGACACATAAAGCTTCTCTGTCATGGAGTTTGCGATAGAAAGCGAGCAGACCGCCGGATTCTTCAACAAAGTTCAGATCGCCGCTTCTAAGAACGGGGGTGTTTTTACGCAATGCGAAAACCTCCCGGCAGAATTGCAGCACTGAATTTGCTTGCGCCTCCTGATTAGAAATCGCCAAAGGAAAGTGATGTTGGTCGACAGGCAACCATGGGACTGCGTCTGAGAATCCTGCATTCGGTTCATTCGCATTCCAGGGAATAGGCGTCCGCGCACCGTCCCTTCCAAGCGTCAAGGGCCAATTCGCGATGGCTTCTGGATCTTTGAGAGATTCGAACGGCACATGTGATTGTGGCAGGCCCAACTCTTCGCCTTGATAAATGAAGGCATTGCCGCGCAGACTTAGTAACAACAACAGGTAAAGTTTCGCCGCTTGAACCGAATATCCAGGGGGCGCCCAGCGGCTAATTGCGCGGGGGGCGTCATGATTAGAAAACGCCCAGGACGGCCATCCGTTATGGCTTCCATCTTTCCATTCTTTCACGGCTTCTTTCGTGACGGTATTGCTGATTAAATTAGCATAGAGAAAAGAAAAATCGTAAGCCGAATTCAGCCGGGTGTTCTGTTCAGTGAAGGCTTTCATTTCTTTTAACGGAGTAGGGCCGCCAACTTCAGCAACAGTAAAAACGCTGTCATACTTATTAGTGAGTGTTCGAATGCGTTCGAGAAATTTGGGAATGTCAGGATGCGATTGATTAAAATGATGTAGTTGATAATCAAATGGCCGCGTTCGTGCCGAGTCATCATCAGGAGCAGGCGGGTTGTCGCGTAATTGAGGGTCGTGCATGGCGAAATTCAGCGCATCCAGACGAAAGCCGTCAACGCCGCGATCAAGCCAGAATTTGGAAACATCAAGCAAAGCATTCTGCACAGCGATGTTATGGACATTCAAGTCGGGTTGGGTTTTTAGAAAATTATGCAGGTAATACTGCTTACGACGACTATCCCATTCCCAAGCTGCACCGCCGAAAACAGATTGCCAGTTTGTTGGAGGGGAACCGTCAGGCTTCGGGTCCGCCCAAACATACCAATCTGCTTTCGGGTTTGTTTGATCTTGCCGGCTTTCTTCAAACCATGCGTGTTGATCGGACGTGTGAGAATAGACCTGATCTATAATGACTTTCAATTTGAGGTGATGTGCTTTTTCAATGACGGCGTCGAAATCTGAGAGAGCCCCAAAAATTGGATCAACATCACAGTAATCTGAAATATCATAGCCGTAGTCGTTCATTGGCGAAGTGAAAAAAGGGCTAAGCCAGATGGCGTCGACGCCAAGGCTCGCGACATAATCAAGCCCTTTGACAACCCCCCTTAAATCTCCGATGCCGTCGTTGTTTGTATCCAGAAAACTGCGCGGATAAATCTGATAGATGATGGCGCCGCGCCACCACTCTTCCTGCTGTGATAGGGCGCGGGTTTGAGACGTGCTGAGCGTCTGTGTCGTTTCAACGGAGCTCATTTATCGACTATCCAGTTATTTGATTCGCAAATGATATAGCCCCATGCCGGCACAGATACTTTGGCGCCGCCAACCGCTGTAGCCTCGCGTGGGCATGATCCGTGAATTGAGCTCCACTTATGCGAACGCGGATCTACGTTTATATTCTTTGAACGTATCTTATCGGAAGCGTTGAAAACGATCAGGTATTCTCCGCTTGCCTGACCGTTTGTCCGAGAAACAGCCAAGAGCCCGCCGTCTTGTTCCGCTTCCCGCACGATCTGACGACCACGCCGCAGGGGAGCATATTTCTTATAGACCGCAGACATGGCGGCGATAGATCGATACAGAGGATGTCGGCGATTGAAGTTTGACGTCGCCGTCGTTTCTGTCGTTCCGATAAGATCATTATCGTTATAGGACGCGGTCTGGCTGGGGAACATATCCTCACGAGAGGCTTGATCATTACCGTCGCCATTAAAGCCTTGTTCGTCGCCGTAATAAATCACAGGCGCACCGCGCAGATAGAACATCATTGCATGCGCGAGCTCGACGCGCTTCATGAGTTGTTCGTCATTCAGGCCAGCGTGTTTTTGACGTATAAACATAGCGAACCGGCCCATATCATGATTGCCGACAAATAATGGCGACTGGAGAGTGGCGTCCGAGCCGCCTTTATAAAGAGGGTCGATATCAAAAACTTCAGCAAATTTTATTGCCGGCGCCCCGTCAACAATAACTTGCTGGACTACAGACTGAAACGCAAAATCAAGAACAGTGGGAAATCCGTCAACCCTTGTAAAGCGGGCGAGGCCTGCGGGATTTGGATTGTAAACCTCTCCGAAAATGTAAAAATTCGGGATGCCTTGTGATTTTGCGTGCTCGACTATTTCCGGAATAAACTTTTGCCAAAATTCGCCGTTAACATGTTTGGCGGTATCTATGCGAAATCCGTCTACTTTGTATTTTGTGATCCAGTCTTTATAGATATCAATCATGCCCGCAACGACGCGTGGATGCTCAGTCATTAAATCGTCGAGCCCTGCAAAATCCCCGTAAGTGACGCTCTCTCCGATCCAGGTCGAGTCGCTGCGGTTATGATAGTAAACTGGGTCATTCAGCCATTGCGGGACTTTTAAGTTTGCCTCTTCCTCTGCAATAAAGGGGGTGTAGGCATAATCTGACCGAGTGAGCTGGTCGAAATTCTCTGTAGTTTGAAAAGGCACCTGATCGCCCATAAAACCTTTGTTGATCAGCTCCCCATCGACATCGCCCCGCGTGATATAGGGAAATTCTGCTTTATGACGGTAAGGACATTCTGCTTGGCGGTCATCACCATTGTAATTTGGGTCATGACACTCTCTATAAGCGATGACATCCGCCGTATGATTGGTGATGATATCAAGATAGACTTTCATGCCGCGCGCATGGGCGCTGTCTATGAAATTTTTCAAATCAGCTTCAGAACCGAAATGCGGGTCGATCGTCGTAAAATCTGTAATCCAATAACCGTGATACCCTGCTGACTCTTGGCCGGGAGAACCTTGCACGGGCTTGTTCTTATAGATTGGCCCCAGCCAAATCGCAGTTGCGCCAAGTTTTTCGATGTAATCAAGGCGCGAGGTAAGTCCTTTCAGATCACCGCCGTGGTAAAATCCCTTATGCGAGGGATCAAACCCATGGTCTAGCCGATCACCCTGAATGCCGCCTTGATCATTGGAGCGATCTGCGTTTTCAAAGCGGTCAGGCAGAATAAAGTAGATAATTTCGTCCTGAGGCGGACGGGTTATATATGAATCATCGCTTGCAAAAGCGGGAGCGATAAACAGGGCGCCGAAAATCGCAAGAAAGTTCATTTTTAATTTGGCGCCTGAGAAAGCATTATTCTTTTGATCAAACATTTTTCCCCCTTCATTGCAGATTTATCCGGGTAGTGATTTCAACTGAAGCAGTTCTTTCCCATTTTGCCATGGATGAAATAAACTTGCAAAAAATTACATTCACGCCGTGGCATTTTTGCCATAACTTAAAATTTTCAGATACGACTAAATCGTATGAAAAAACATATATTTAACTGGCATTTATTCAACCTAGGGTTTGACTCGAAGGGATAAACAGAGGCTTTTTAGCGTTGAATTGAAGGCGCAATTAGACGAGAATGATAATTCTTGCAGTGTTTTGCAAGCAACAATGTAATGCCCACGGGAGGGATTAAATGACTAAATTCATGGCTCGCACCGTGCTCATGGGCTGCGTTTCGGCAATCGCCGTTTCAACGCATGCTTTTGCGCAGGATGATGAAGAACCAGTCGCTATCCAGTCTGCAGAAGATAACCAGGACAACGATATTACGGACACGATCGTTGTAACAAGCTTCAGGCGAAGCCTTCAGGATGCTATCGCGAACAAACGAAACGCAGATGCGGCGATTGAATCCATTACGGCTGAAGATATTGGCCGTCTTCCCGATATCTCTATCGCGGAGGCCCTGGCGCGTCTTCCCGGCATCGCGTCACAGCGGATAACAGGGCAAGCAAGCGCTCTGAACGTTCGCGGGCTTTCCCAACAATTAACATTCTCGACATTGAATGGGCGTGAACAAGTATCGCTCAACGGCAACCGGTCGGTCGAGTTTGAACAATTTCCTTCCGAACTTATTTCCGGCGCCGATGTCTACAAAACCTCTAAAGCATCGATCATTGAGGGCGGTATTGCGGGCACAATTGATCTGAAAACCGTACGTCCGCTTGATCGCGACGGCCGCTCTTTCACCTTGAATGCGCGCGGCATTTTCAACGATCGCGCCAATGACGTTTTTGGCGCCAATAATTTTGGCTACAGAGTCAGCGCTTCTTATATCGATCAATTCCTTGATAATACGCTCGGTGTTTCTATCGGTTACGCCCGCCTGGTGCAGCCCGACGTTGCTGTTCGCTTTGTCGGCTTCGACTATGACGGTTTTGCTCCGAATGATTTCAATGGCGATGGCGAAACGGACGTTGTCACATTCGGTTTCGAGACTGAAGAGGAAGGCGGAACGGACACGCGTGACGGTTTAATCGGTACGATTCAGTGGCAGCCGACGGAAAACTTCTCATGGGAAATTGACGCTTATTATTCCGTTTTTGAGTCCGATAGTTTTGCCCGCGGCATACGAGTTATCGGGCCTCAGGCTGCAAATTTCGGCAACCCGAACACGCTCGTCACGAACCCGGTCGTAGCTGTAAATCCGCTCGGCGGCAGCGCGCTCATCGGGGGCACGTTTATGCGAAACGTGGAAGCGCCGACCGATCCCGCAAATCCAGGCGGCTTCGGCTTAACCTTCCAAAATATCAATGATAATCAGTTTGACGAAGACGAATTGTTCTCAATCGGTTCCAAACTCGAATATGATGTTGAGCGATTCCGCGCGTCTTTCGACTTTACTTATTCGCGTGCGGACAGTTTCTTTGCAAACGAAGTATCGAACATTCTTCCGATTGTCAGTCTTGATGGCGGCGTTCCCGGTGAAAGCAACTCGCTCGCGGCGACTCCAGTAATCGCGGCGGATCAGACGGTCACGTACCTCCTCAATGGAACCGACTTGCCTAGCATATCATTTGTTGATGACTTCACTGATTTGTCAGTTCAACGGCTCGCTAATTTCGGCGCCTTTCCTTTCGATAATGAAGATGAGCTTTTCGCCTTCGCGGGCGACTTTGAATATCGCGCAGATTGGGGGCCGTTCCGCTCATTCGAACTCGGTGTTCGTTACTCTACTCGGGAAGCAGAACAGTTTCGCGAATCTTCCGGGTTTGGCTTCGGCAATGATGCGGGCTTCTTCCAATTTGCGAGTATGCCGTTCGATCCAATCTCTTTGGACGGCGCATCCCAAGTTGAATGTTTTGAAGGCGATTTTGCTGACGCCGGATTCCCATGCTTTCTGATTGTCGATGATCCGCGTGCGCTTTTTGAAAGTGTTAACGGCCCGGTTGTTCTTGACCAATCGGCGGGCTTCACCCTGTCGGACAGCTTCTTGATTGAAGAAGACGTCATTTCCGGTTATGCGCTTGCAAATCTGGATACGACTTTGTTCGGTCTTCCTTTAACTGGAAATATTGGTCTGCGCGTCGTTCAGACAGATCAAAATTCAGCAAATGCTGCAGCCGTTGATAGCGGTTTATCGAATTTTGGTGAGTTGAGTTTCACGCGTCTCCTACCTGCGGCAAACTTTGTCATTAAACTGACGGATAACGACCAAATTCGTCTGGGCGGGTCACGCGCTATTACGAGGCCGCCATTGTTCCAACTCGGCAGCGGGTTTAACGTATCAATTACGAACGGTATCCCATCGGGTGGAGGGAGCGGCAATCCTGGTCTTCTTCCGTTCCTCTCAAATAACGGCGATATTGCGTATGAGCATTATTTTGAGAATGGCGGCTTGGTCACAGTCGCTTTCTTCTATAAATCGCTTGAAAGTTTTATCGTTTCTGAAACTGATACGCAGTTCGATTTTGAAGCGGCTGGTTTATTGCCAGCTCTAATGCAAGACCCGGCTTTTGGTAGTCTCGCTACTACGGTTGGAACCTTCGGCGGCCCGATCAACGGTGAAGGCGGCAATGTTTGGGGCTTTGAATTCGCCTATACGCAAACATTCGATTGGCTTCCTGCGCCGTTTGACGGATTCGGCTTATCGGCAAATTACGGCTATACGGAAAGTCAAATCGATTTCACGGCTTCCAACAGCGGCGCGACGCTTACGCTCCCATTGCCCGGCCTTTCCGATCATGTCGTCAACGGAACTGTCTTCTATGAAAAAGGCGGTTTTTCAAACCGCGTTGGGCTTCGATATCGTACGGAGTTTATTTCTCCGCAGGTTGGTCTTAGTACGCAGCTTCCGTTTACGGATTCCGAGCTTGTGGTTGACTATCAGGCGTCTTACTCCTTTGAAGAAGAGAGTGCGCTTGGTGGTTTGACTTTGCTGTTTCAGGCAAACAATCTTACCGATGAACCAACAATCACCTTTTTTGGTCAGGAAGCTCAAACTGGAACCATCCAGAATTTTGGCCGCGCCTTCTTCTTCGGCGCAAGCTATTCCTTCTAGTGCGCTCTTACCTCCCATGAGCGTTCTTGCGCCTCGCCGGATTATTTTCGGCGGGGCGTATTTTTATCCGGTTCAAAATTAAACGGCATATAAAGCAAAACAGAGGGTTTCCATGTCTCTACGGGATTTGTCATTTAATCTGGGCTTCTTTGCGGTTATAGCGCTCTGTGCAGCTAATGTTGCAAAAGCAGAAGAGTTGCAGGTCTCATCACCATCGGGAAACATTCTGCTGACCGTCAACGATGAAAACGGGCGCGCATCCTATCATGTTGACTTTAATGGCGAGGAGGCCATTGCCTCGTCAAGGCTGGGCTTATTGTTCAAAGACCACCATGGCTTTGATCGCGATCTTCAAATAGTTTCAAGCGCAACTGCATCTGAAGACCAAAGCTGGGAGCAGCCCTGGGGAGAACGCCGGGTCGTCCGCACGCATTATAACGAGTTATCTGTTGCGTTTGCCGCAACTCAAGGACCTTCCCGTGAAATGACAGTTCGTTTTCGACTCTTCGATGACGGCGTAGGTTTTCGCTATGAAATTGAAAAACAGAAAGGAATGACTGATCTTGCGATAATAGATGAACTTACCCAGTTTGCTGTTGGCGCTGAAGCAACGGCTTGGTGGATCCCTAGCGGTGAGTTCAATCGGTATGAATATGTTTACAACACAACGAAAGCAGGAACGATAGAAGATACGCACACGCCTGTAACTTTCAAGAATAGCAACAACATCTACGTAAGTATTCACGAGGCCGCGCTTGTAGATTATTCAGGCATGTCGCTTCAGAGCAAACGTCCTGGTTTGTTTGAGGCTAATCTTTCACCTTGGCCGGATGGCGTAAAAGTGAAAACGCGCGCGCCGTTCAAATCACCCTGGCGCACGATCCAGATTGCTGGCGATGCGATTGGCCTGCTGAACTCAGACCTTATTCTCAATCTTAACGAACCCAACAAGCTTGGTGATGTGTCGTGGATTGAGACAGGAAAATATGTCGGCATCTGGTGGGCGATGCATATTCGTGAACGCACTTGGGGAAACGATGGCGTACATGGAGCAACAACTGAAGAGACAAAGCGCTATATCGATTTTGCAGCAGAACACGATTTTATCGGGGTTCTGGTAGAGGGCTGGAATATTGGTTGGGATGGAGATTGGTTCAATAACGGCCATCTTTTTAGCTTCACTGACAGCTATCCTGATTTCGATCTGGAAGAGGTGGCGCGCTATGCGCAAGAAAAAGGCGTTCGATTAATCGGTCACCATGAAACATCAGGGGATATTACGAACTATGAAAACCAGTTGCAGAAAGCATTTGATCTGTATGCTGCGAATGGCGTGCGAGCTGTGAAAACCGGATACGTCGCGGACGCGGGTCGAATAGAGCGCGTCGACAGCAAAGGCATAAAACGATATGAATGGCATGATGGGCAGGTCATGGTTGATCATCACCTCCGCGTCGTTAAAGAGGCGGCAAAGCATAAAATAGCTGTAAATCCCCATGAACCGGTAAAAGACACTGGCTTGAGGCGAACCTATCCAAACTGGATTTCGCGGGAAGGCGCCCGTGGGCAAGAATTCAACGCCTGGGGCTCGCCGCCCAACCCGCCTGAGCACACGACAATTTTGCCTTTCACGCGAATGCTGTCTGGCCCGATGGATTTCACTCCAGGAATTTTCGATTTAAAACCGAATGAACGACCGCCGGTGCGTGAAGATATGCCGCGTTCTGATCCGTCGAACCGTCCGCAAACGACGCTTGCAAAACAGCTGGCTCTATATGTTGTTCTTTATTCGCCGATACAGATGGCCGCTGATTTGCCTGAGAATTATGAAAATCGGATGGACGCTTTTCAGTTCATCAAAGACGTGCCTGCTGATTGGGAGGAGAGTATCGCGCTGGATGGCGAAATCGGCGACTTCGTTGTTTTTGCGCGTAAGGAGCGCGGCGGCAAGGACTGGTATCTTGGCGCGCTTACTGACGAAGAACCTCGCACAATAAATGTACCGCTGGAATTTCTTGATGAGGGCGTGAGCTATGTTGCCGAGATTTATCGCGACGGCGACAACGCGCATTGGGCGAACAACCCTTATGATATTGAAATTTATGAGCGTCAGGTCTCTCGAGATGAAGAGATGAAAATTCCGCTTGGCGCATCGGGCGGCGCGGCTATTCGGTTTCGTGCTGTCGATAGCGGCGATCATGAATAGACTATCGAGTGATTGATGTCCCTTGACGCCATAGATATTTTCATAATTGCCGGCTATGCCGTCGCATTAATCTCTATTGCTATTTTTGTTTCCCGTGAAAAAGGCGGGCGCAAGAAAGATACCGCAGATTATTTTCTGGCGGGGAAGGCGCTGCCATGGTGGGCGATCGGCGCGTCTTTGATCGCCGCCAATATTTCTGCAGAGCAAATTATTGGTCAGTCAGGGCAGGGTTTTGCTGTTGGTCTGGCGATTGCCGCTTATGAATGGCAGGCGGCAATCGTACTCCTGATTGTTGCAAAATATTTTCTCCCGATCTTCTTAAAGCGCGGTATTTTTACGATGCCGCAATTTCTTGACCAGCGTTACGGCCATGGCGTTCGGACGTTAATGTCGTTTTATTGGATTATTCTGTATACGGCTGTCAATTTGACAACAGTTTTGTGGTTGGGCGGTCTCGCAGTAACGTCTGTAACAGGGCTCTCTGTTTTTCCCGCAATGGTTTGCCTTGCCGGTTTCGCAACGCTTTATTCCCTTTATGGCGGTCTGAAGGCGGTTGCGCTGACAGATATCATTCAAGTTGTTATTCTTATCGTTGGGGGAGCGGCCATTACTTGGATCGCGCTCGACAGGGTCGGCGGTCAGGCAGGCGGCGCCATAGACGGCCTGAGGGTGATCACTGAACAATTGCCTGGCCATTTCAAGATGATTTTATCATCCGATCACCCTGCCTATGGCGACCTTCCCGGCATTTGGACACTGCTGGGTGGGTTGTGGGTTCTTCATTTTTCATATTGGGGGTTTAATCAGTACATTATTCAGCGCGCTCTTGGAGCGGAGAGCCTGGCTGAAGCGCAAAAGGGCCTTGCCTTTGCTGCTGTACTTAAACTGCTTATACCGGTCATTGTTGTTGTGCCGGGAATCGCTGCTGTTGTTCTTGCTGAACAAGGGCAACTTAATGCTGCGGCCTTGGCGGATCGCTCTGACCGCACCTATGGCGAATTAATGACCTTGGCGCCTGCAGGACTGCGCGGGCTCGTTTTTGCTGCGTTAATTGCTGCGATTGTCTCATCGCTGGCCTCAATGATGAACTCAATCTCAACCATTTTCACGATGGATGTTTATCGCACAATGCGCCCTAAAGAAGCTGAACGTCACTATGTGGGAGTGGGAAGAATCTCGGCTTTCGCTGCTATGACGGTCGCTTTGATGCTTGCGCAACCATTCATTGGCGGCTTTGAAAGCGGTTTTCAAGCGGTCCAGGAATATACTGGATTTGTCGCGCCAGGCGTCGTCGCGATTTTCTTGCTAGGATTTTTCTGGCCACGTACGACAACATTGGGTGCGTATGCTGTCTTGCTAGGTTCGGTTTTAATGAGCCTGGCCTTAAAATTCGCAGCGCCCGATCTTCCTTTTGTGATTAGAATATGGATTGTCTTTCTCGTCTGTCTGAGTGCGGGTGTGTTCGTCTCGCTTGTTAGCCGGCAGCGAGCTGGCAACCAGCCTGTCGTTCTGAATGATATTCAATTCAAGACGTCGAATATGTTCAATATATCTGCCGTGCTCATAGCGGTGCTGCTTGTTATGATTTATGTAGTCTACTGGTAGCGACTATGGCTGACAGCATGACGAATGAAGAGCATAATCTGGAATCAGCAGCACAGCTTGTCCCTGTAAAAGCGTTTGATCTTATTGTATTCGGCGCAGCCGGCGATTTGAGTTTGCGCAAACTGATACCGTCGTTGTTCAATCGATGGCGCGACCATCAAATTCCATCAGAGTCGAAGATCATTGGCGTTTCACGAAGCGATATGAGCGCTGCCGCTTTCCGTGAGCTCGCGTTGGAGAGCTACAGAAAATTTTATCCTGCAGATGAGATTACACAGGAAGAATGGACGAAGTTTGCGTCACTGCTTTCTTATATCGGATTTGATGCAACAGACCCAAACGCTGATTGGTCTGCGTTGAATAAGGAATTGTCTGCGAGCGCTCAAAAGCAGAGAGTCTATTATCTGGCCCTGCCGCCTGCCTTATACGGAAAGGTCAGCGCCAATATTGCAAACGCAGGCCTGAAATCAGATAACGCCAGAATTGTCCTTGAAAAGCCGATCGGTAAAGATCTGGCTTCAGCCCGAGAGATCAATGCTGCAGTCGGCGATGTATTTGAAGAAGATTCAATATTCCGCATTGATCATTACCTAGGCAAAGAAACAGTCCAGAATCTTACAGTTCTTCGGTTTATGAATTCGCTTTTTGAACCTGTCTGGAATGCAAACGCCATAGATCACGTCGAGATAACGGTTTCTGAGTCCATCGGTGCGGGTGGTCGCGCAAGCTATTATGATACTGCAGGCGCATTGAGAGACATGGTGCAGAACCATCTGCTTCAATTGTTATGTCTTGTGGCTATGGAGCCTCCGTTTGATCTGCAGCCTGATACGGTGCGTGATGAGAAGATAAAAGTTTTACGCGCTTTGCGTTCTATAGACGCATCAAACGTGCGCCAAAAAACTGTGCGCGGCCAATATGGAAAAGGCGCCTCGGACGGAGAAGTGGCTGCGGCTTATCTCGAAGAGCTTGGTCACCCAAGCAATACAGAGACGTACGTTGCGATTAAAGCCAATATTGATAACTGGCGTTGGAAAGGCGTGCCGTTTTATCTGCGAACAGGAAAACGCATGGCCGCCCGTTACTCAGAGATTATTGTACAATTTAACTCGGTAGCGCATAGACTGGTTGACGATCAGGCTGCTTTGCAACCGACACGCATGGTCATTCGTTTGCAGCCCGATGAAGGCGTGAAACTCTTGCTGGTGACAAAAGACCCAGGTCCCGGGGGAATGAGACTGCGCTATGTCCCGCTTAATCTATCTTATGCGGAACATTTTGAAGTGCGATATCCTGATGCATATGAGCGCTTATTAATGGCTGTTGTGCGTGGCGATCTTGCACTTTTCATGCGTAGAGATGAAGTTGAAGCGGCGTGGAAATGGGTAGATGGAATTTTGGACGCATGGCGTACGGATGAAACGCCAGTGTACGACTATGCCGCCGGTACCGAAGGCCCAGTCCAGGCGGCTATGATGCTCGATCGGGACGGGCGCGAATGGTTTAACGGCAAGTAGCCAAGAGATGTCCTGATCCTTTGAAGTGCAAGCGATTATGCGACACGCCGCACCTCTGACTCTTGCTCAGATACTGAATTAGCCGGGAGCGCCTCAGGCGGTGAGCCTGTAATGAGTCGTGCGCCGCGCTCAAATGTTGCATAATCCCATAGCCAGCTTAGAACGACGCTCGTTTTATTTTTGATGCCGATCAAAAAATAGATATGTGCGACGCCCCAGATCAACCATGCAACAGAACCGGAAAGTCTCGTCCTTCCAAAGTCGATAACAGCTGACTTTCGGCCAATCGTTGCAAGAGATCCGTGGTGACGGTAGCGGAATGCTGTTTCTGACGCGTCTGATGGTTGCTTTTTCGCTACAGGATTTACTTTCTGCTTAATCTGCGCGGCGACATACTCACCCATCTGTTTTGCTGCAGGAGCGATGCCAGGCGTTGCTTTGCCGTCTTGAGAATGATGTAGAGCAGCATCGCCAATGACATAAATGTTCTCAAGTCCGGGAACACTCAAATCAGCGTTTACAATGACACGTTCTGCGCGATCGTCCGAACTTACGCCAAGCCAGCGTGCTGCCGGCGCTGCTTTTACGCCCGCCGCCCATATTACGGTGCGTGAACTGATACGGTCATCGCCAAAGTTAACGCCGCGATTGTCAACACCATCAACGCGCACCCCGGTTAGAATTTGAACGCCTAGTCTTTCAAGAGATGATTTCGCTTTTGTTGAAAGCAGTTCATTAAATCCGGCAAGCAAGCGATCGCTGCCTTCGATTAAAACAACACGCGTGGAAGAGGGATCGATATGCGAGAAATCACATGTAAGAGCATGTCGCGATAACTCTGCAATCGCTCCAGCCATTTCTACGCCGGTGGGTCCGCCGCCAACAACAACAAAAGTGAGCAAACAGCGTTGTTCATAAGGATCTTCGCTGGACTCCGCCATTTCAAAGGCAGAGAGAACACGGCGGCGGATTTCTGTGGCGTCTTCAATTGACTTTAAGCCAGGCGCGTCTGTTTCCCAATCATCATTGCCAAAATATGAGTGACGTGCGCCTGGCGCTAAAATCAGATAGTCATAGGGAACCGAGCCGCCATCTGTATCAAGCTGTTGTTTGTCAACATCGACATTAGTGACGCTGCGCATCAAAACGCGTAAATTTTTCTGGCGTGCAACGATACTTCGTATTGGCCAGGCGATATCAGCCGGGGAAAGTCCAGCTGTGGCTACCTGATATAATAAAGGTTGAAAAAGATGATAATTACGCTGATCGACTAGAGTGATGTCAGCTTTGATGGAACGTAATTTTTTTGCAGCTGTTAATCCGCCAAAACCGGCGCCCACAATGACAATTTTTGGCTTTGAGCCCATTTCGTTTTCAAACGCGGATTTTTTTCGATTTAAAGAAGCCGACATTATAAATTCCAGTTTATGCTTTTGACATCATCAGTTTATGTTTGTGACGGCCCGGGTTTCTAACAGCCTTCAAAACGCATTCCAGATATCGCCAGTCTCCCGCCTCTATCAGCCGGCCTGGTTTGCATAAATCCTCAGTCGCAGGTCCGATGCGTCGGCGAACAAAGACATTGATTTCATCACGTGCGCAGTCGCATGCTGCGGGACTCGCAAGAAGGCTCAGAATAAAGCGCTTGTTACAGAGTTTGACACTGTAACGAAGCAAAATATCGTCGCCAAACGAAGGTGCGTCTACAACGCGACGCAGTAATTTCAGGGTTTGTTTTGCCGGCAAGGCCAAGTTTGGTTTAATTGGGGCTTTGCAGCAATTCCACGGCCTAACAATACGGCGATGAGCAGATAAAGTGCAAAATAATCTGGCTGCCCTTAAAATTTGTTCTTCAAAAATAGAAATGGCGTAAGCGGACTGTTTTGGAATTGTTTCCTTGCTGGCGGCTTGGGTTACAATAGGTAGCGCTTTAGTCCGGACAGGGTAATCGGAATGATATGGTTCCGGTATCATGACCGAAGGGTTGCCGGAATACGAAGGCGCGCCAGTGTTCCATTCTGATTTGATCGCATAATGATTAGTTCTCCGCCTACATACTTAGCCAACATAGCGACAACAGGCAGGCCTATGCCGGCGTTATTTTCTTTAGGGGTGAATTGTCGGGCGGCTAGACTTTCTAAAATGTAGTCTGGAATACCTGGGCCATCATCTTCAATATCCACTAGTAACGAAGCGGCGCGAGGTTGCGCGCTTAACCGTATGCGCCCTCCACCCTCTTGATTGAGGGCCTGAATAGAGTTTTTCAGGAGGCGGTTTATCATCGCATGAATAGCTTCGCAGGGGGCGTTCATGACGCCTGAAAATTCAGTATCAAAACTGATATCAATTTTCGTTTTTGCAAATTGAAGCTGAGATCTTATTGCAGATGCAAAGACGCCTGAAATTGATTCAGAACAGTGTGTTTGACGCGCTGACGCGATTGTGGACCGTATAATTTCGCGGCATAAGTTTCGGTTTTGCTGTGTCCCTAGATATAAACCGTAAATTTGCTGATGCGCGCTTTGCTCACCTGCGGAGAACAAGTTACGAATTTCATCATTTGCAGGGTCTAACTCCTGATGAAGTTCTTGTGTAAGCGTATGTAGTCTGTGATACGTATCCATTGCGTATTCCTTATGTCGTCACCATGCGATTATCGCCCGCAAGTGTCTTTCGATAAAACGCCGACATTTTTATGTTTTGGTGCTGTAAAATGCTCTTGTTCAAGCACTCACCGATTTGCGTACAGCTAAAGCTTAGCCAGTGCTGCATGCAATATTTTGATTTTGGCGGCTGTGCGGATGACTCACGTAATTTTGAAAATTTGTTTTCTAAATAGAATATGTAAGAGATTGCTTATATCTGAAATACGTCGATAGAGTAAAAACTCTAAATTAGATCATAATACTAGGCTATGCCTTGCTTGGGTCATAAATGTATCTGCTTACTGAGGAAATGGCATGAGCGATGCAGCTATGGATTTTGCGTCTAACGCGAAAAGAACAAGTCTTTTCTGCAAGGATATTTTGCAAGGCGGCGCAGTAGGACTTTTGACAATGATTGGCGCCGAGCGTGTCATTGCGGCGCCGACCGGCGTTTATCCGTTTGACCTTACTAACTTACCGTCATTATCTGCTTCGCCAATGATGGGGGCCGTAGAAATTCTTGCAGCTGCTGCGTTATTTTTTGCAACGCGTCGCGGGTTCGCAAGAACAATCGGTTTAATGGGCATAATCGCCTATTTATGGATGGCAAATTCAGGCGTTGGCGCAGAGATGCTGCAAGCAACGATAGCTGAGTTTCTTGAGAGCGCCGCCAAGTTCATAAAACCGGTGATGATAGAATAAACTATAGCGGTAGAATTTCCACTTGTTCGCCGATACTAACCGCGATCGCATTTTTTTCTCTGCGAATTAGCACATTTGATAACGCAAATACGGACGTCAAAGAGCTGTCCTGGCGTTCACTCGCCAATACGACCCTATTTCCAGAGTTGTCTGTTGATAATGATCCGCGCAAATATGTTTCGCGGTCACCGTTAGAAGAAATAGGCGCTTTCGTTCTGGCTGTGAGCAAGGGCAGGGTGGAGTCGTTGCTCTTGCCGATCAATGCATTGATTGCCGGATGCAAAAACAAATATGATGTCACGAGAGCGGATGCCGGGTTCCCAGGCAATCCGAGAACAATTGAGTTTTTCATCTTGCCAAACCAGGTTGGTTTTCCCGGTTTGACCGCCACTTTCTCAAATAGTGTTGTGAATCCAAGTGTTTTGAACACGCTGCGCATGTAATCCTTGTCGCCAACTGACGCGCCGCCGATAGGAACAATGATGTCTGCGCCATCGACAGCTTTTACTTTGGCTTCGATATCGTCTGGGTCATCACGGGCAATGCCGCAGAATACCGGGCAGCCGCCCCAATGACGTATCAGCGGCGCAAGCCCATAGGGTATTGAGCAAATTATTTGATCCTTATTACGCCTTCCGCCAACAGGCACCAGTTCATCGCCATTGGCGAGGAGTGCGATTTTGGGTCTGCGCCGTACGGTTACCGTTGCATTGTTGCCCGCTGCAGCAACAATAAGCGCTCGGCCGGTCAGTATTTCGTTTTTGGGTACAAGGGTATCGTTCTTGTCAAAATCAACGCCTGTCTTTCTTATATTCTGCCCTGGTGTTGATGTTGTCTTAACAATAACAGTGTTGTCGCGGCGTTCAGTATTCTCCTGAATGACAACACAATCAGCTCCCTTCGGAACTGGCGCGCCTGTAAAAATGCGCACAGTCTCACCCGCTCCCAAACAGCCGTCATACGCTTTACCGGCTGCAGATATGCCTATGAGGGAAAGCTCGGTATTCGGATTGGAAAGATCAGCGCTTTGACATGCGTATCCGTCCATGGCGGAGGCATCAAAAGGCGGTTGAGCATGATTTGCAATCACGGACTCAGCGAGCACCATATTCTCAGCGTCTTCAATCCGAACGGTGATATTTTCAGTAAAAGAAACTGCGTTTCGTATGATGGTCCTGGCTTCATCAACAGATATCATTGGCGACTGTCACGTTTGAAATCACCTGAAGCGCCGCCGCTTTTTTCCAATAACTCAATGCTCGAAATCGTCATCTTTTTATCGACTGCTTTCAGCATGTCGTAAAAGGTCAGACAGGCTATAGACACTGCTATCAATGCTTCCATTTCAACGCCAGTTCGCCCGCTCGTTTTCACACTGGCTATAAAGCAAATCCGGTTATGTTGGGTATCGATATGAGTCTCGATATCCACACCGTCAATCGGCAGCGGATGGCAGAGTGGGATAAGGCGTGAAGTCTGCTTTGCCCCCATGATTCCAGCCAGCTCTGATGTGACTATCGGATCACCTTTGGCATTCTCTTTATCTTCTAAAACAGCCATAGCTTCTGGGCCCACTAAGACAAAACCCCTGGCAACGGCAAGGCGTGCTGTGATTGGCTTGTCGGTAACATCAACCATCCGGGGCGCGCCGTCGTGATTAAAATGTGTTAAGTCGGAATTGTCTTTCTTCATCATTACTCTGATAGCCGGGGCATAAGGTCGACGAGATTGCAAGGGCGATAGCGCGAGTCCATTTGATGACAGATCAAGTGATCCCAGCCATCTTTCACCGCACCGTTTGAGCCGGGCAGAAGAAAGATGAACGTACCGCCTGCGAGACCCGCGCAGGCGCGCGATTGAAGTGTTGAAAGGCCGACCGAGTCATAACTCACTTGATGAAAGATAACTGAAAATCCCTCGATTTCTTTATCAAACAAGGGTCTTATCGCTTCTGGGGTAATATCGCGACCCGTTAGTCCGGTGCCGCCAGTGGAAATAATAACATCAATAGCGGGGTCTGCTATCCAGTCTTTAACACGAGCTTGAAGCGCGCTTTTATCATCGGGCAGAATAGCGCGTTCCGCTAATTTATGGCCTGCATCTTGAACGCGTTTTGCGAGAATGTCGCCCGATGTATCATTCTCCTCCGTACGCGTATCGCTAACAGTGAGAACGGCAATGCGTACCGGTTTAAACACCAGCGTTTCGACTATACCGGGCATTCTATGCTGTCTCCTTCGTACAATTTTCACCCCACCTCTGTAAGTCAGCAGAGTCGCCGGATGTCGGATATACCCAGCGCTGCCCATTGGAGCTGTCCTCCTGTTTCCAGAAAGGCGCTTCTGATTTCAGATAGTCCATCACGCAATCAACGCATTCGAACGCCGCTCGGCGATGGGCTGCTGCAGCGGCTGCAAGGACAATAGGGGCAGCGGGTTCAATACGGCCGATACGATGTATAATTAAAAGGCTGTCAACTTCAAAACGCGCGACAATATCGTCTGCGATTGCATATATGCGTTTTTCAGTAAATTCAGGGTAATGTTGCAAATGCAAAGCGCGCACATGGCTGTTTTCGCTTCTCACCTGTCCGAGAAAGCTAACGATAGCGCCGGCATTTTTGTTGCTGCTGCGGAAACGAGCAAGGTGGTGATCCGCATCAAGGTCCGCCTTGAGAATTTGAACTGTAATAGCTGTCAATGCGCTAACCTCCGCTAAAGGGAGGTAAAAAGGCGATTTCTTCCGGGGAGGATAGTTCACTCTCCTTGTCGGTAATCGCGTGATCAACGGCCAGCTTTACTTCAGGCGCCGATAAAGCGCTGCGCAAAGGTGCGTTGTCTCCTGATATCCATTTAATGAGATCAGCACCGTTGTGAACATCCGCGGGCAGTTCAACGATACGTTCTGAATGACCGGCAATATCCTGGAGATTACCGAAAAACAAAAGACGGGTTTGCGACACGCTTATCCTCCTGTAGTTGACATTGTGCGTGCAACGCTTGGCGTTTCGCCGCGAGATTTAATGCGAAAATCGTGGCCATGCGGCTTATTTGCGATCGCAGCGTCGAGAGCCAGATCGAGATCATGCGCACTCGCGCCTGACCGCAGTATAGAGCGAAAATCAACTCGGTTATCTTGTCCAAGGCATTGGTAGAGCTGACCTGTCGCTGTCAGCCGTACGCGATTGCATCCATCGCAGAAATTTTGTGTCAATGGTGAAATAAAACCAACGCGCCCGCCAGTTTCTGCGATCCGCCAGTAGCGAGACGGGCCGCCGGTTCTGAAATCGTCCGGATGCAGCGTCCAGTGTTTTTTGAGATTGTCCTGTACGCTCGTTAAAGGCAAATACTGATCAAGCCGATCTTCATCCACATCGCCCATCGGCATGACTTCAATAAGCGAAATATCAATATCTCGCTCATGCGCCCAGGAAATGAGAGATGGTATCTCGCTGGCGTTGTCATATTTTAGCGCCACGGTGTTGAGTTTGATTTTTAATCCAGCATTTTTTGCTGCTTCAATACCGTCCAGAACGTCCTTAAGGCGATGGCGACGAGTAATTTCTTCAAATTTTGCAGGATTGAGCGTGTCCAAGGAAACATTGATGCGGCGCACGCCCGCATCAGCGAGTTGATCCGCATACTTTCCAAGTTGTACGCCGTTCGTCGTCATGGTGAGTTCTTCAAGCCGATTGTTTTTTACCAAGACGCCAAGCCGTTGAATGAAGAGAATGATGTCTTTCCGGACCAGCGGTTCACCGCCGGTAAGCCGAATTTTTCGCACTCCCCGACGCACAAAGGCTAAAGCAAGCTGCTCCATCTCCTCAAAAGACAGCAAATCCTTGCGGGGCAAAAATGTCATGCGCTCCGGCATGCAGTAGGTGCAGCGCAGATCGCAGCGGTCTGTAACGGACATCCGTAAATATGAAATGCGCCGCCCAAAGGGATCGGTCAGCATATTCGAATGGGGGCTCACGCCTTCGGTCATATGGAAGCAAATATCTGTTTCATGGCGGCATATTAGCGTAATGCGGACGCCGTAAAAGCGAAATTTCCCTACAATACAGGACTAAAGCGTTTAATCCCACGCGAGGTCTTCTCGCGAGTCAATATCACGGCATACGCCGCGATCATTTACAGGCGCTAGGGTCAGCTGGTCCATAGAGGCGTCAATAATTTGGCGAGCGCCTTGATCAGATTTTAGCTTCATCAGCATAGAGAAGAAAAACGATGGAAATATTACCGGATGCCCCCGTTTTTCATGATAGGCTGGTGCAACAATTGTATCTTTCGGCGCATTGTGGAAACAAGAGATAAGAAACTCGACTGTGTCTGTCTGAATAAACGGCATATCCGCAAGTGCAATCATCAGGCCGTCACAGGTGGCGATCGCGTTTACGCCAGCGGCAAGAGATGAACCCATTCCGATCGATGCCCGTTTGTTCTCTACAATCGTCCATCCTTTTTCCGTGCCGATAGCGCTGGCCGGATGGCGAGTGTCATTGACGACGAGAATCTTTTCCTTGAAAGATTTTTGATCAAAGGACGATAAAGATGAGCCAAGAACGGTCTGTTCATCCCTGTCTTTTGTGAGTTTTGCTAGCAATTTGTCATTGCTGCCGAAACGTCTCGAAAATCCAGCGGCCAACATGACAATCGACAATGTTTTCATGGCTGACGGCGGCGTCTATGCAAAATAATTTCACTGAGTATGGCTATCGCGATTTCATTCGGATTTTGCGCGCCAATATCAAGACCTACAGGCGCATGAATTTCGCTAACGTTTCTCTTTGTTTTCGCCAGATCGCTTAACTCTTGAAGCCGCGCCGCATGTGTCCTTTGACTGCCAAGCGCGCCTATATAACATGCTTCCGAATTTAATGCTCTATGCAATATTGGGATCTCCCAATCATGTTCATGGAACAGAGTTACAATAGCAGTAAGTCTATCAACAGGGATTTCAGAAAAGTCTGCGCCGGCGTGGATTTGCATGCCGTCTACGCCGCGTGCGCGTAGAAAAGCAAGTGCGTCTTCATCGGGGCTGCAAGGGGCTGGAAGGAAACCTGCGATTTTTGAAAGCAGGCAAAATGAAACCAGATTAGCGCCTTCGCCAAAGCTTAGAATACGATAGTCCGGCTCGATAGCTTTGTAAAAAAAATCTGATTCATCCAGAGCGCTGATCTCACCTGTGATTGAGGCATCGTTGCTGAGTTTGTTAATCGTCATCCACAGGGTTTCACGTTGCCGGCCTGCGGCGAGTATTGCTGTTGCAATTTCATTTGCGGATGAGGCGTTAAAATGAACGTCGATGCCTGAGCCGCATGGCAATACAACATCTATGAAGGGCGAGCCGGCGCCATAGCGCAGCGTTTTATTCTCTTGGGCCTTAATAGCAGCAACCGCCTCTGCAACGATTACTTTTTCAGCACAGCCGCCTGTGATCATGCCGACATAGCGTCCGTCCTCGCATACGCCGATCTGGCTGCCAACCGGCCTCGGAGAAGATCCGTCCACATTGATGAGAGTTGCTATGCAAATCCGTTTTTTTTCGTTCAGATAACCGCTGAGAGTAGGAAAAATATTATCTACAAACTCCATACTCGATCCTGAGTGCTCTCTTTATTTACGGCGCCGGGCAGGGCGCTCCGCCAGAAGCCCAAACGTTTACAAAATTTGCAACGGTTTCTGCAGAATATGGAGCGGGTTCGCGACCAGGTCCCGGCGACCATCCCCAGTGAACCAACTCATCATGTGCAATATGATCGGCTATATCAGCCAGCGTTCTATTGCCGTTACGCGCCGGATCTTTGATCTGCTCGCATATTTCGTTTGCGGATTTTTCCCACCACGCCATTTCTGCAGGCGGCAAGGCCCAGACCGGAGCGCCTGGCGGTCCGTGAGGCGTTTCTGAATTTTCCGCTGTATGACATGTGGTGCAAGGCAAAGTGGTAATTCCAATGCGGCTTTGGCCGCCATGAACATTCATTGCGTGGTATGTCCACTCTCCATCGTCGAGGCCATAGCTGGGCCCCGACCAGCGCGGCCTTCCATCCTCCGGCACATGACAATTCGCGCACCGTGGATGGGAAAAAACTTCATAGATTTTAGACCAGGCCGTGAGCGGCGTCTCATCGTCTGACGCTTCCGGTAAGGTCTCCTGAGCGGCAAGTGCGGTGATCAGGAGAACAGAAAAAACAAAGGAAGCGATGCATTTGGTCATAAGGTCAGGTCTCAAACAAACTTGATATGTTTATTAAACGGCATCTCTCGAAGACGTTTTCCAGTTGCTGCAAAGATTGCATTCGCCAATGCAGGCGCGGCAGGCGGCACAGGCGGTTCGCCGATGCCTCTGATGTCTTCAGCATTTTCCAGGCCGCGAACAATGATCTCCGGACACTGATAAAGGCGCATCCCCTCATGCTGATGATAGTTATTCTGTTGCGCCTTGCCATCGGCATAAGTGATTTCACAGTTCATGGCGTGACCAAGCGCCCACACTACAGCGCCTTGAACATGATTTTCAAAATTAATCGGATCTATGATTCTGCCGACATCCGCGACAGCATAAACTTTGTGGATTTTGACCCCGGTCGGCGTATTTTCAACTTCAATAACCTCCGCACACGGTACGCCGAATGAGCGGACAAATGCGACTCCACGGCCATGTTCTGAAGGCATTGATGAGCCCCAGTTTGACATTTCGCCGGCGACCTCAAGCACATTTCGCGCGACTTTATCGCTTGTTAAACGAATTCGTTCTTCTAAAGGGTCGCCGCCGCCTGCGTGGATAAGCTCATCTAACGCGCAATCGGCAAAAAAACCGTTGCTTGAAGCGCCGACTGAGCGCCAGGAGCTAATCGGCGCCAGTTCCGGCGACTTGTAAGCGCGCATGCGAAAATTCGGGATGTCGTAAGGCAAATTCCAGGCGCCGGCTGCTATCTGGTCATCTGGTCCGGGCGGCGCTGACATCGCTTGGCGTGAGAACTGGGAGTCGATGACGGACGGCATCGCGATCTGAATATCGACAGTGTCGACTTTACCGTCTTTAACTGCGCCTCGCGCCCGGCCAATCGCAATCTGACGGGGAAAGTCATGGATGAAGTCTTCCTCCCGGCTGTAAGTCAGTTTTACAGGAACGCCGGGAACGGTCTTCGCGATTTCTGTTGCGCGCTTAACGACTTCATCCTCAAGGCGGTGTCCGAAACTGCCGCCGGAATATTGATTATGCAATATGACATCGGTGGGATTGCATCCGACTATCTTTGCAACATTTACCTGAACAAACCGCGGAAGCTGAGTTCCTGTCCAAACTTCTGCCGCGTTGTCACTGACGCGCACAATCGCCGAAATAGGCTCCAACGGCGCATGTGCGACATAGGGAGCCCTGTATTCTGTTTCGATATCGGCTCCATCCTCTAAAGCTTTTTCGGCATTCCCATCATCTCGCCATTTGTTATTTAAAAAATCGTCTGTAAATGAACGCGAAAGCGTGTCCCAGTGTTCATCCATATCAGCTGGATAAGGCGCAGCCCCCCATTCCGCCTTAATGGCGTCTGCAGCTTTGAAAGCCCGCCAAGTATTATCGGCAATCACTGCAACGCCGTTCGTGACCGGAACGATTTTATGCACGCCGCGCATGCTTTCTGCAGTGCTGGCGTTGTAGCTTAGCAACTCTCCGCCTTGCCGCGGATTCAGTTTGATCGCGGCATGAACCATATCCGGCACATCCAGATCGATGCCGTAGGCGATCGCGCCGGTCGACTTGGAAACAATATCCATGCGCTGCATTGATTTGCCAATAAGGCGCCATTCGCTAGGGGGGCGAAGCGTCACATTATTGGCGGGCCTTGTTTTGGCCGCCGATGCTGCGAGACTTTGATAGGATATCGTCCGGCCGTCCGGAAGGATAACCGCGCCGCTGCGGGTTGTGAGGTCACGAACTGGTGTCTTGTATTCGCGGGATGCGGCTTTCTTCAGGGTTTCTCGTGCAACAGCTCCGGCGTATCGCAATTTCTCAAAGGTATCCGGCGCCGAACTTGATCCGCCGGTAACTTGAGCGCCAAGAAGTTTAAACAAAGAACCCATGAGCGCGCGCGTCATCTCTGCAGGCGCACTTTTGTCTGTTGACATATAGGGCGCTGCTGCGCTCGCAAGCGCGGTATTATAGTAAGCGGGGCTGGGTTCGCCAAAGCTGGTTTCGAATTGGCCAAACTCAAGATTGAGTTCTTCGGCGATCAACGCCGCCTGCATGGAAACAACGCCCTGCCCAACATCAGCGTGGGGCGTGATCAGGATGATTTTTTCAGGAGTGATCTTTACCCAGGGATTGAATGTCGCTTCGTCCTCTTCCAAGTCGTCGGCGAGTGGATTTTTATGCGGACGGTTTATCGCGTAGTAACCGAAAGCAACGCCTCCTGCGACAGCGACTGATCCGATCAGGAATGTGCGACGCGCAATTTTACCAAAATCAGCCATGGTTTATGCTTTCTGCAGTTTCGAGGCGGCCAGTTTGATTGCTGCGCGTATGCGGGGGTATGTCCCGCATCTGCAAAGGTTTGCGGACATGGCCTGGTCAATATCGTCATCGCTTGGCGTTGGATTGATCAACAAAAAAGAAGCCGCAGTCATGATCTGTCCGGCCTGACAGTAACCGCATTGCGCCACCTGTTTCTCAATCCATGCTTCCTGTACAACATGTAAGGCGCCGTCGCTCGACAGCCCTTCGATCGTTGTAATGGTTTTGTCAGCCGCGTGTTTGGCTTTTATAGAACACGAGCGTACAGCGAGACCGTCGATATGCACAGTGCAAGCGCCGCAACGAGCGATTCCGCAGCCATATTTCAGACCCTTTACGCCGAGTTCATCCCTCAGCACCCAGAGCAAGGGCATATCGTCTTCGACGTCTGCTGATAAAGATTCGCCATTGACTATGAACTGCATGGGTGGACCCTCCTGCTAGGGAGACAATATCGGGTTTGCATCGATGTCGGCAATGAGATTATTCACCTTGGGCAGATGTATTTGCTAGCGGCTCTGAGATTGACTAAGGAGAATAAAGAGATCCAGAAAGCATGTGCGGCAGAATAGAGCAGACAGCTCTTGAAGACAGGGTAAGAAAACAGGTGAAAATCGGCACTCGGTCCAGCGTAATGGCGTTAGCGCAAACAGAGGAAATTATCCGTCAGTTGGATGAAAACGCTGGCGTTTCTGCACAAAGCATCAAGTTTCAGCCGCGCGGGGATGTCGATCAGGTTGCGAAGCTAGACCGGCATGGCGGCAAGGGTGGGGCTTTCGTTGCTGAAATCCGCAAGGCTTTGCGCGACGGCGCGCTAGACGCCGCAATGCACTCTCTCAAAGACGTGCCTGGTGACGAAGAGGCGAACGGTCTTGTATTTGGAGCCTATTTACGCCGCGAAGCTGTTGAAGATGCGCTGGTGTTGCGGCGTGATCGCTCTTTTAATGAGTTTGCTGGCGCCGCCGGCCGCGGATACAAGATCGGCACAAACTCGGTGCGCCGTGCAGCTTACATTAAACGTCTATTTCCTGAATGCGAAGTCATTCATTTTCGCGGCGCTGCGGACACCCGAATTAGAAAGTTGGACGAGCAAACTTTACAGAAACTGCCGGATGGAACCGAAGTTGGTCCTGCCGACGGTTTGCTTATGGCGAAAAGCGGACTGGCTCGCGTCGGTTTCGCAGATAGGATCTCATACACATTCTCGCCTGACGAGATGTTGCCCGCAGTTGGGCAGGGCATTGTTGTTGTTGAGTGTACTGTAAGGGACTGGGAAACGCTTAAATCACTCACCGCGGTCGATCATGAAGAGGCTCGTCTTTGCGCTCTTGCGGAGCGCGAAGTGCTCTGGATACTGAATGGCCATTGCAACACGCCAATTGCTGGGTATGCGACCTGTAACGAGGACCATCTATCTTTGCGTGCTGCGGTTTTAAGTCTTGACGGAAAGACTGTCATTGAGGCTTGCGATGAAGGCAGCAAATCTCAACCGCGGGAACTAGGACGAAGCGTTGGACTAAAATTATTGGAAAAAGGCGCCGGTTCATTAATCAGCGAATTCGTTTAAATGAATAAAAACGCCGGCAGCTAAGCGCAACCGGCGTTTCTATGTTTTGAAAAGGCGTCATATTTATTCGCTGGATGCCTGTTTTGTGTCTCTGCCTTGTCTGGCGCGATCTGCGCGACGGTTATCAAGAACAGCCTTAACTTTCGATACAAGTTCAAGATGGTCAATCGGCTTGGGAATATAATCGTCCATGCCTGCTGCGAGGAATTCCTCTCGATCGCCTGGCCGCGCCAGCGCTGTCAATGCAATCACAGGCGTATTCGCAGACTCGCTGTCGATGCGACGTATCTGACGCAGTGCTTCAAGCCCGTCGACGCTGGGCATGTGAATATCCATTAAAATGAGGTCGTAGGCGGTTTGATTAGCGGCATCGACGGCTTCGGCGCCGTTGCGGACCAAGTCAAACTCGATATTGCTCGATTTCAATATGGCCGCAATGAGTTGTTGATTGGAAGCACAGTCTTCGGCAACAAGAACGCGACCAGGGCATATGCGCGGCGTGAAGGTCACAACACCTCCTTTCGGATCATTCTGGTGATCATCTGAATTGTTATCCTGTTGTGCCGTCAGCAGCTCGCGAAGATTTGCAAAAACTTCGTCCGCGGTGACAGGCTGATCAATTTGGGCGTCAAAGCCACCCTCGAGAAGAGCTTCTGGCGATAGAATTTCCGGACCGCAAAGCAGCAAGCGCGCATCTTCGCAAAGAGCGTTGCGGCGCATCCGCTCAACCAGATCGGTTGCGCTCATTTTTGCTAAATGCTGGCTCACAATTACAGCGTCTACGCGTTCTCCTGTTTGTTTCATTGAGAGCAGCGCTTTCAATCCGGCTTCTCCGCTCTCGGCCTCGACATAATCAGTGTTCATAGTCGGCAACATGTAGTTGAAGACACGACGGTTGACGCGGTTATCATCGATAACAAGCACGCGCTTACGTTCAGAGAGTGTGTTTCGCGTCGCGCCGCCAATGACCGGTACGTCAGCAGCTGCAGCGAGAGAGGCGGTAATCCAGAATTCACTACCTACCCCAAAGTCGCTCTCAACGCCGATTTCACCATCCATAGCTTCGATAAGCTCTTTGCAGATTGCCAGACCAAGCCCGGATCCTTCGTGCTCACGATTATATTCGCCGTCGACTTGGCTGAAACGGTCAAACAGCAAACCAAGTTTGTCTTCAGGAACGCCGATGCCAGTATCGACAACCGATATTTTGACGGAATCCTCGTCGTCGCCGGCTACAGCGACAATCGCCACTGATCCGGTCTGTGTAAATTTGATCGCGTTGCCTGCAAGATTGAGGATGATTTGACGAACGCGATCCTTATCTCCCTTAACGAGCGTAGGCAGCGCCGGATCAATATGGACGGCAAGATTAAGCTCTTTTTCCGCCGCCTGGGCATGGAGTAAATTAGCAACTCCTTCTACGGTTTCGCGCAGATTAAAGGGTGCAATGTTAAGCTTCAGCTTTCCTGCCTCAATTTGCGAAAGATCAAGGATATCATTGATCATTTCGAGGAGAGACTCGCCTGATTGCTTGATAAGGCCGATCTGTTGACGCTGTTCTTCGTTCAAATCGCTGCCAAGCAGGATCCGGCTGAAGCCGAGCACAGCATTCATAGGCGTGCGCAGTTCGTGGCTCATGGTCGCCAAGAAGGTTGATTTCGCACGATTGGCTTTTTCAGCCTCGTCTTTCGCAGCAATGAGCTCGCGTTCTACAATCTGACGTCGATTGATTTCATCATTAAGCTGATCAATACTCTGATTCAGCTCTTCATTGGCTTTCGTTATGCGTGTTCGATGTTTGCGCAAACCGATCATGCTGAGGAATGCGAAAAGAAGAACTATGCCGCCAAACGCTATAACCGCAATCTGAATCATCAGCTGGCGCTGAGTGTTTTCAAGCAAAAGATCTTTCTGCATTTGCTCGTTTTTCAGACGCTCAATATTGAGGCTTTGTTCTGCTGCATGGAATTGAGCGCCGAGAAGCGCAAGGTTTGCTGACGCGGCCGCCTTTTTAGCGTCATCGGACAGGCGCTTGAAACTCTCATGATGGGAGAGCGCCTGATCGTAGTTCCCGTCCAGCAAATATGCCTGATAGGCAACCTCGTGCATTTCCTCATATGAGAGCGATGTTGTCTCAATATCGAGGCCGTCAAAGGCTTTTCCGATATAGTCTAATGCAGAAGGAATATTACCGTTCTCAAGCGCCGCCTGTGCTTCAACGCCGTAAACAAAACGAACCCATTCAGTACCTGTATCGTTAGCGAGCAGCGTATGTGCTTTTTTCGCCATGAGTTTGGCGGCTTCAGTATTCCCTGCCAACACCTCCGTCTCAGCCATATTGGTGATCACTCGCGCTTGCAGCAATGGGCTTTCCATTTCTTCGGCAATCGTGAGGGCTTTTTTGAACAGAGGGCGGGCTTCGTCATAACGACCGAGTTCTTTCAGTGTGTTGCCCTGGTTGTTGAAAGAAGAAAGATTTAATCTTGCATCGCCGGGATGCACTTCTGCTGCTCGCTTGTAATAATCGATCGCGCGATCATAAGCTTCAGCGTCGCGATAGATAGAGCCGATGGCTTGCAAGGCCACAGCCTCGCTGCGAGTTTCGCCTAGATCAACGAATATTTCATGGGCCCCGAAGAAACTTTGTACAGCTGTATTCGTGTCTGACAGTCGGCTTGCAACACGGCCCTGCGCCAGCAGCAAGTCTCCCCCTAATTTAGAGGTGCGCTCATCTTCTTTAAGAAGAGAGAGCGCTTCTGCAATGATGCTTGCGCCATCTTTTGGTTTGCCTGATCGCTTGAACGCTTCGCCGCGTAGCCACATGGCTGTCGCCAGCGCAGTCCTGCGATCCGGGTAGTCCATTGCGTTTTCAACCAGTTTTTGTGCGCTGGTTGCATAATCCAGCGCTGCGGCCGGATCACGCATCATTTGTTGTTTTGAGCTAGCGATAAGCTTTTCAAAGGCTGTTTCAAGGGTCTCGGCCGGGCTTGCAAACTCGACGTTCCCGGAAACGGTTTCGCTCGCGGCTAGCGGCGGCGAAATCAACGCGCCAGCAGCAATGCAGAAAGCTGTTGCCGAAATTACTCTTTTTATAACGCCTCTCCCTGCCGCATAAAAGCGTCTGTCGTCACATTTTGAGGAAGTTGGTGTGAATACTGATGTTTTCATGGTGTCGCCCCGTTTCATTATCCGTCCTCCTTAAAAGTCCAGAGTGAAACGAACGCCGCCTGCATAGGCGTCGTATTCGCCAGCGATATCGACATCCCCGAAATCCATTCTCCCGAAGAGACTGATTTCCGAAGCGCCGTCCATTAGCGGGAAGGCGTATTGAGCTTCGGTGATGAAGTGACGATCACCTCCGCCCAAGTTCCAGAATTCATCGACCCGGCCGAGTTCGCCTGTCGCTCGGTCGACAACCTGAACGGATTCATAGTTCAGTCCACCCCGTTCAACGTGTAAAGGTTGAGCGAGAGATAGTGTGAGCCTGTCTTGTTTTCTGAATAAACTTCGTGCGTGGGCTGAAATCTGGAATGATGTCGACAGTAGTCCATCGTCATCAACGCTCAATGTTGCCGGATTGACGGCTGTGGATTGTGTCCGGCCCGCTGTTGCGGAAGCGGAAAGCGAAAAGCGCGGCGATAGCCTGTATGACCCGCCAAGCGTAATTGAGCGCGATACTGCGCCGTCATCAAGTGACAAAGCGCCTAGCCCTTGCGCACCCAAAACAGCCGATTGCTCATCAAGCTGAGTGAAAGCTGCGTGCAGACGCACATTCTTGGATACGGCCCAGGATACGTCAGCAAACATCGCGTTTGCACGAAATTCGTTGAATGCGATGGGGTCGCGCAATAATTGGCCGGTGACTTCATCGACATAACTATGATCGTTTTCGACTTCAGTGTAACCAAAAGCAACGCGAACGCCGGAGACGACTTCGCGGGCGACTTTTGCAAAAGCGCCGCCGGAGGCAAGGCCGAGAAAAGGATTTACGCCGCCGGTATTAGGATCATGGTCCTCAAGTCGGCCAAAGCCATTTTCGTGCGAGAGGGCGAGGGCGCCAGGGCCTTCACCAAAGAAGAATGACATGACCTTGTCTTTTGTCTCAAAAAGTAGGCTGGCGTTATACGGACGATCCGCCTGCGACGCGGGCGCCAGACGTGTTAACGGCGCAGCGAACATGGAGACATTCCATTGTCCGCCGGCAGATACTGGAGCGCTCTGAAAATTTGACGCTGTAAAGCTTTGCCCGTTTGCCCAGTCAGTCAAACGGCGATAGACATGGCGCTGGTAGCGTTCAGTGTTGCCGTTAAAGGTGCCGCTCTGTCCATGCAGCAAAGAGCTCAGCGGAATGGAGAAGTCACGATGGGTGTCGCCAATTGTCTCAATTGCGAAGATGTGAGCGCCTTCCGCTTCCCACAGGTCAAGTTGTCCTGGCGAAAGAATGGCCGATTGCAACTGCGTCGGCGTCAGTGTTGAAAGGCCGCCGTTCGCTGTCGGTTGGTAGATTGTCAGATTGTTGAAATCGAGGGGCGACTGAGCAGCCTCGACATCGAGAAGACCATGCCCGTAAACTGAATCGACGCCTTCTTCTCCAAGGTCCTGCGCTGACTGAAAAATAATCTGTGTAGTTTCGTCCGCGTGTTGCTGCAGCCAGGGCCAGCGATCATGGATCAAGGAAATTGCGCCAGTTACGATCGGCGCTGCAAAAGAGGTTCCGGAGAGACGGGTGACGCCGCCTGCATTGTCAGAAACAAGAATATTTTCGCCAGGCGCTACCAGAAAGCGGTATTTCAGTTTGTTTTCTTCCTCGCATACTCCCGCGACGCTTAGGCAAGCCTCGCCCGGCGTGTTGGAGAAGAAAGAAATGCGCCCGGTTGGATCGACTGAACCAACGAGAATGAGATTTGAGAAATCAGCGCCCGCGGTCCAGTTTACATCCGCAGTCTGAATCACGCCTTCATTGCCCGAAGCAATCACAAAGACGGTATTTTCTGCTGCCGCCTGTGCGCTTGCGCCCTGGAAAATATTCGCGATTTCCTGATGGAAGCTCCAGGTTGGCACGCCAAGCGACATGTTGACGACATTCGCTCCTGCAGCTGTGAGGGTGTCAATTCCGGTTGAAACATCAGCAAAGCTTGCAGAACCGGTGGCGTCGAAAGGGCTGTAGGCAAGAATTGTGGCGCGCGGCGCAATACCCATGACGCCCTGACCATCATGACGAGCTGCGATAAGGCTCGCAACGGCGGCGCCGTGCTCATTAGGAGAAACACTGTAACCGCCGGTATTTACGAGGTATTCAATGTTATGGTCGTTAGCGGAGATGGCGACATCAAGCAGACCGACAAGCGCGTCATGCCCTTCGCCCTGATCCTGAGTCAGAACAGGCGACCAGTTTACCAACGGCATCCAGTGATCGACCATGTCCTGCCCGCTGAAGGCCATAAGTCCATCGTACCACTCCAGGAAAAACCGGGACCGGTCAGCTGCGCTGATATCGTCAAGTGTGGAGAGGTTATCGAGATCAATACCGTATTTATCTAGAATGGGGTTGGCGAATGCAGCATCGAAAGATTGTCCCGTTGCTGATTGAACGGCGCCACCCCAAGTAGTGCGGCTTAGATCAATCAGCTCACGGAAATCATTTCGCAACCCAAGATAAGAATAGTGGCTTATCGTGCCGTAAGCGCCAAGGCTGTTCCACCTCTTGGTGATGTCGCCCCACATGGGCCCGACCTGTGACCAGTATTCACTGAGACCTGAAACAGGCGCTGCATTAAATGTATCAATATCGCCCCAGAAAGGATCGATATCTGCGCCGAAAGTGTCAATGTCGCCAAAAAACGGATCAATATCGCCCCAGAAGCTGTCGATGTCGCCCCAGAAAGGGCTGATGTCGCCATAAAATGGATCAATATCGCCCCGAAAAGGATCGATATCGCCTGCAAACGTGTCGATATCTCCGAAGAACGGATCGATATCGCCAGCGAAGGTGTCAATGTCCCCAAAGAACGGCTGGATTGAACCGCCATTTGACGTCACTGGTTCTGCAGAAGCTGTTGTTGCCGATAAAGTTGATAACAACGCAGCGACGGCGGCGGTTTGCAGATATGATTGGCGCATCATGGTGTCTCCCTGGCCGGCAGAAAGCCGTCCCCATGCGCGCAATTAAATTCGCTTTCTCATAAAATTTTATAAAAACTCTTTGTTAATGCAGGTTTACCATAGCTTTCCGATCTTGAAGAATTCATATGAAATATCAATCGAAAGAAGCATTTGGTTGGTAAGCAGAATATAAACAAAAATTTGAAAAATTTTTTTTCAATTTATCGACCTTTGAAATCAGGAGCGCGTTTGTTTAAAAAAGCTGTTACGCCTTCGACAAAGTCCGTTGTCTGACCGGCCTCGCGTTGCAGCAAACGCTCTCGGTGTAATTGTTCGTCAAGGGAAGAATCCAGCGCCGCCCAAGCAGATTTTCTAATGAGCGAATAGGCTCTCGTAGGGCCATGGGCGAGTTTGGCGGCAATCTGTTGCGCTGTTGTTTCAACCTCATGATCTGCAACAAGCTTGGTTACAAGACCGTCCTCATAAGCCTGCCGAGCGGCATAGCGCTCTCCAAGGAGCATCATTTCCATAGCTCTAACGCGTCCGATTGATCGGGAGAGGATATAAGCCGAGCCGCCATCAGGCACTAGACCGATGTTACAGAAGGCTTGGAGGAAATAGGCGTTTTCTCCAGCGACAATAATGTCGCCCATCAAAGCAATTGCGCAGCCGACGCCGGCTGCTGCGCCTTTGACCGCTGTGACCGTCGGCACAGGCATGTCACGCATCTGTTGAATGATTGGATTGAAAACTTCATCGAGATTTTTTCCGATGTCGCGTTCTGCATCGTCCATGGTGAAACCGCCTTCCGAGAGGTCGGCGCCGGATGAAAAACTTTTTCCTCGCCCGGTCAGCACGACTGCGCGCGCACTTTCGCCAGCCGTTTGAAGCGCATGCAGCAATTCTTTGCTCATGGCGGAGGATAGGGCGTTTAAAGAATCAGGTCTGTTGAACGCTATGAAAGCTGTGTTCCCTTCATACTCAACATCAAGAAAATCATAGTCAGGCATCTGTCAGCTCCAGTGCATAATGTGAATTAAAATATCGAGCCTTGCTGTTCTCACCGTCGGTTCATAATACAGCGCTCGAACTGCAAGAAAATGTCGCTGTGCAGCGTTGTGCGCTTTATAACGCATCAGTTATTTACGGATGGAGAGTTTATATGACCGGTCCGCTTGGCGGCATTCGTATTTTAGAGTTTACGGGGATTGGCCCGGGGCCGTTTTGTGGAATGATGCTGGCGGATCATGGCGCTGAGGTCATCCGCATTGATCGCATGGGCCCCAGAGCGGCGCCTGAAACGCCGCTCGACAGAAACCGACGGTCCATTTGCATAAATATGAAAAACGAAAAGGGAGTAGCGCTAGCTAGGCGGTTGGCGAAAACGGCTGACGGCGTCATAGAAGGCTTTCGTCCCGGCGTTATGGAGCGATTAGGATTGGGGCCGGATGAGCTGCTAAAAGACAATCCTGAACTTGTGTACGGAAGAATGACCGGGTGGGGGCAGTATGGTCCGTATGCAGATAGGGCAGGGCATGACATAAACTATATCGCGCTTTCAGGCGTTCTACATGGCTGTTCGCGCGCTGGCGAAAAACCTGTTCCGCCCGTGAATTATCTCGGCGATTTTGGCGGTGGAGGGATGATGCTGGCCTTTGGGATGGTCAGCGCATTGCTGGCGGTTAAGAACGGCGCCAAAGGGCAGGTTATTGACTGCGCGATGACAGACGGGTCTGCTCTTCTGTCCTCGCTTATTTGGGGCTTGCGCAACCAAAGCCTTTGGCGTGATGAGCGCGGCGTTAATTTGCTTGATACCGGCGCTCCGTTTTACGACGTCTACGAAACCAAAGACGAAAAATTTGTTGCGATAGGCGCAATTGAACCTGCGTTTTATAACATACTGAGACAACGTATCGGTCTTGAGAATGAACCGGATTTTGACGCCCAACTCGAACAATCAAAATGGCCGGCGCTTAAATCCAGAATGCAAGCGGTATTCCATACGAAAACTCGCGATGAATGGTGCGCTATCCTGGAGCATACAGATGCGTGTTTTGCGCCGGTCCTGAGCATGGAGGAGGCGAAAAACCATCCGCATAATATTGAGCGTGAAACGTTCCTTGATATTGAGGGTAACGCGCAACCCGCGCCCGCGCCTCGTTATTCAAAAACAAAACTTGAAAAACCGAAGAAGCCAGCACCTCCTGGCGCTGACACGCAAACTATTTTAACAGATATCGGCGTGGATGCGTTAGAGGTTAAAGCATTGATCGATAGCGGCGCAATCGCATAAAAAAACGGCGCATTGAAAATGCGCCGTTCCAAGAACAACTTTGAAAACTACTGCGTCATTGCGCGGAGCATCCAGGCTGTTTTTTCATGCGTTTGAATGCGTACGGTTAAAAGATCAGCACTCGCAGCGTCTCCTGCCTGTTCCGCAGTCTCCAAACCTTCACGCGCGCGTCTCACTAACAGTTCATGGTCATGAAGCAGCGCCTCAACCATTTTTGATGCTGCGGGAGGACTTGTATCTGCACTCTCTACGGCGCTTAGCTCGGCAAACTGTGCGCCGCTAGTTGGCGCGAAGACACCCAAAGCGCGAACGCGTTCGGCAATCTCATCAAGAGCCGCCCACATCTCCCGATATTGTTCTTCGAACATGACATGCAGAGTATGAAACTGCGGGCCCGTGACGTTCCAGTGATATGCGTGTGTTTTCATATAAACCGCATAAGTGTCAGCCAGTGTTGCGTTCAGGGCTTCTGCAACTGATTTTCTTGCGTTTTCTGCTAAACCAGTATCAACGGCAGACATATATTCTCCTTGAGATTTTGCTATCTTGTATCGAGTGTATAGTCATATATTTTTCATCGAGCAAATAGATAATATAGAAAATTACGTTCGAAAATATTGATATGCCTTGAGGCCTGTAAGCAAGACTCTGCGCCGTTAAAATCAATCAGCTCGACAACGCGTTGCAGAAACGCTGAATGCGCTGGCAAGCGTCTTCAAGTTGTTCTGTTGCGGCGGCATAGGAGATCCGAAAAAAAGGCGACATGCCAAAAGCTGCCCCGAAAACAACAGCAACCCCTTCCGCCTTTAAAAGTTCTGTAGCGAATATCTCGTCAGTCTCAATCTTTATACCGTCTGAAGTTTTCTTGCCGATGACGCCCTGACAGCTTGGAAAAACATAAAACGCTCCTTGCGGCGTTAGGCAGTTGATGCCGTCAGCATCATTCAACATGCGCACGACTAAGTCCCGGCGTTCTTTAAAAGTCGAATTGCGGTCCTCCAAAAAGTCATATGATCCGTTAAGACCTGCGACTACTGCCCACTGACTGATCGAGCAGGGGTTGGATGTGGACTGAGACATGATTTTCGCCATGGCTTTAATCAATGCCTTGGGACCGCCCGCGTACCCTATGCGCCAACCGGTCATTGCATAGGCTTTGGATGCGCCATTCACTGTTAATATGCGCGGGGCCAGATTTGGTTCCACTGCCGCAGGCGATACGAATTCGAAATCATCGTAGGTGATGTGCTCATAAATTTCGTCAGAAAGCAGCATGACATGCTCATGCTTTAAAAGAACGTCTGTGAGCGCTTTGATTTCTGATGGCGTATAGGCTGATCCGGTCGGGTTTGAAGGTGAATTGAAAACAACCCACTTCGTCCGCGCCGTAATCGCTTTTTCCAGATCCGCAGGCGACATTTTAAAGCTGTTATCAACGGAAGTAGGGACGATGATCGGCTCGCCTCCCGCAAGGCGAACCATATCCGGATACGACACCCAGTAGGGGGCCGGTATGATGACTTCATCTCCAGGGTTCAGGGTTGCCACAAAGGCATTGTACAGAACGGCCTTTCCGCCCGGAGCAACGGAAATTTGATCCGTCTCGTAACTAATTCCGTTGTCGCGTGTAAATTTGTTGCAGATTGCTTCTTTTAACTCGGCGATGCCGTCAACATTGGTGTACTTGGTCTTTCCGGCTTTAATCGCTTCGATAGCGGCGTCTTTGATAAAGTCCGGCGTGTCGAAATCAGGCTCACCGGCGCCGAGCGATATGACATCGCGGCCTGCCGCTTTCAGTTCGCGTGCTTTTTGTGAAACGGCCAGCGTGGCTGACGGCGCTACGCGTTCAAGCGCGGCGGAAGGTTTGAAAAGGCTCACGCACACTCCTTATAAATTGGTCAGACGCTGCGTTCTAACAGCGCTCTTGTGCGATGCAAACAATGACGTTCAATGCGCAGACAAGTTGCAAAAGCGGCGGGCTTTCCCGCGAAAAATAAGCTTCTCAATTCACCTAACACAGTCGGAAAATTATATAAGTCATTGAAAAATGTAAAATATTTTTGCTCTTGTCGTGCTTACAAGATATACAGCTTTTGTTTTGACCCTGAGTGCTGATGTGGTTTCATCAGAGGGCGTAAAGAGAGAAACTTATGATTGCAGAGCTGCAATCCGCCATTTCCAATGCGCCGAGCCGGCGCGCGCGTTTGAAAACCCTTTCGCGCGTTGAATCGGTAAAGCTGCAGGTCGAACGTTCTGCGCTCTTATTTCGTGGGGCGCCGACAGCAATTGCAGTGAGCGCTATAAATGCCGGGATTACCGCTGCGGTTGCCTGGTCAACTGTCGGCCCGGCTTTCCTGGGCCCATGGGTCACAGCGGTTCTTGTTCTTGCCGGTGTGCGCGCGAGCGTATGGTTGCGTTTTCGTTTTGCCAAACCTGCCGGACGCGCCATGACGCGGTTTGCAAATGTGCATATCTTTTTCATGGCGTTGAACGGCGCTTTGTGGGGCGTACTGGCTCCGCTTTTTGCTGTGCATGGCGGAATGGGACAGATTTTTCTTCCCTTCGTCATTGCCGGCATGGCGGCGGCGGCGATCGCTTCGGCCGGCGCCTCATGGCGCGCCGTTCTCGCGTTTAACATACCTGCGCTCGCACCCCTCGCTGGAACCTATGCATTGACGGCTGGAAGCGACGGCTATGCGATTGCCGGGGTTGTTGTTCTGTTTGGCTTTGCAACAGCGTATCTCGCGATCACTGTGCAGCGAATGATTGATCGTTCAATTCTGTTGCATACACATAATACGTCCCTGTTTGACGCGTTGCAGAAACAGGCTGATGAAGCGCATCTCGCTGAACAGCGGTTTCGTGCTCTTGTTGAATCGACGAACGACGTAACGCTGATATTTTCACCCGAAGGACGCGTGATCTATGCAAGCCCCGCCGTATCGAAAATTTTCGGCGCCGATCCTTCGGAGATGATCGGCATGACGACGAAAGAAGTTGTTCATAAAGATGATTTGCCGCTGTTCCGGTCTGTTGGCGAGCAATCTCTGTCTACACTAGGGGAAGCGATCCATCTGCCTCACGTATGTATGAAGGGTCCAGCGGGAAATCATGTTGCGATGGGCGGCCGGCTGACGAATATGTTGTATGTGCCTGGCGTAGAAGGGTTTGTGTTCAACGGCGGCGTTCTTAAAGAAGAGCTTCACCGAAAACTGCATGCGGTTCAGTGAAAAGTTCCGAATAATGAACCCTCAGCCAAGCGGCGACCTTGAAGCCGAACAAAAACAAAAACGAAAAAGATCCGCACGCACGCTCATAGGATGGCGAGAGTGGGCCTCCTTTCCCGATCTTGGCGTGAACAGAATAAACGCAAAAATCGATACAGGCGCCAAGTCATCGGCAATTCATGCATTTCGTATCCGGGAGATTGAACTTGACGGCGCTGCTGGCGTAGAGTTTTTTTTGCATCCGCGGCAACGTCGCAAAACGCCGGAGATTTTCTGCAGAACGCCTCTCATCGATAAAAGAACGATACGCAGTTCAAACGGTCAGGAAGAGGAGCGTTTCGTTATCCGGACAAGGTTATCCATGGGCAAAAAAATTTGGAAAATCGACTTAACCCTCACGAATAGAGACGCTATGGGCTTTCGTCTTTTAATTGGCCGCGACGCTCTAAGAAGAAAGTTCAATATTGATCCGGGCGCTTCATATCTGCTCGGCGAAATCGCTGAAACCAGCTCTGGAAAACATACATGAAATTTGCGCTTTTGTGCCGAAATCCTGATCTTTATTCCCATAAACGTTTGGTGGAAGCCGCAGAGGCGCGAGGCCACGAGATCGATGTCATTGATCATCTTCGATGTTATATAAATATAACTTCGCATCGGCCGTCGGTGCGGTATCGCGGCGAAGTGCTGCCGGTCTATGACGCCGTCATTCCGAGGATCGGCGCCTCCGTGACTTTCTATGGCACGGCGGTTCTGCGCCAGTTTGAAATGATAGGCTGCTATCCGGTTAATGAATCTGTTGCGATCAGTCGTTCGCGTGACAAGCTGCGCAGTCTGCAATTGCTTGCGCGCAAAGGCATTGGCCTGCCTGTTACTGTCTTTGCCCACCGTACAAGCCGCGCTGATGAAATCCTTGAGATGATTGGCGGTGCGCCGGTTGTCATTAAGCTGCTGGAAGGCACGCAGGGAATTGGCGTTGTGCTGGGCGAGACGGAAAAAGGCGCTGAATCCATCATTCAGGCTTTTGGCGGCGTAAACACAAATATTCTGGTCCAGGAGTTTATCAAGGAAGCCGGCGGAGAAGACATTCGGTGTATCGTGATCGGAGACAAAGTCGTTGCGTCCATGAAACGCAAAGGCAAGGAGGGCGACTTCCGTTCGAATATTCATCGGGGCGGCTCCGCATCAAAAGTGAAAATTACGCCTCAGGAAAGATCGACAGCTGTCAGCGCCGCCAAGGCCATGGGATTGAATTTTTGCGGCGTCGATATGCTGCGCGCTAATCATGGTCCGGTTGTTATGGAGGTTAATTCATCTCCCGGTCTTGAGGGCATCGAAAATGCAACCGGCGCCGATGTCGCCGGCAAAGTGATCGAATTTATTGAAAAGAACGCCCAGTTCGGCAAAACCAAAACCAAAGGCAAAGGGTGAATTCAATTCCAGGCGAATATCACTGACCGTCTTATCGTAAGCGGAGAATATGCCATACCGCGTACGCTCTTCTTGAAATATTACAGCAAAGAATTGTCAGTTAGCTGATAATTAGAATACGGAAAATCTATTCAAACAGACTCGACACCGACTCTTCGTTGGCAATGCGCCGTATCGCTTCCGCCAGTAAAGTGGCGATAGAGACCTCTTCAATCTTCGGACAGGCGGAGACATCCGCCGGCGCTTCTATAGAGTCGGACACGACGAGTTTTCGAAGCGCCTCGGACTTCATCACGCGCGCTGAAGCGTTGTCTGACAAAACGCCATGGGTGACATAAGCGGAGACGCTTTTGGCGCCTTTTGCAATCAGCGCTTCGGCGGCGTTGACGAGCGTGCCGCCAGAATCAACGATGTCATCGAAAATCATGCAGTGACGATCCGTAACGTCGCCAATGATATTCATAACTTCTGATTTGCCGGGACCTTCACGGCGCTTGTCGACAATCGCAAGCGGACGATCGTCAAGTCGTTTTGAAAGCGCGCGTGCGCGCACGACGCCGCCAACATCGGGAGAGACCACGGTGACTGCTTCAAGGTCGCCATTTTGATCTGCGCGCACATGTTGCTCGAAATCCTTAACGGCGAAAAGATTGTCTGTCGGAATATCGAAAAAGCCCTGGATCTGACCGGCATGAAGATCAACCGTCAGAACGCGGTCGGCGCCGGCCGTTGTAATGAGATTAGCGACAAGCTTTGCGGAAATAGGCGTGCGCGGCCCGGCTTTGCGATCCTGGCGGGCATAACCGAAATAAGGGATGACGGCGGTCACGCGACTGGCTGACGCCCTTGTCAACGCGTCAATCGTGATCAGCAATTCCATCAGATTGTTGTTTGCGGGATTGGATGTCGACTGAATAACGAAAACGTCTTCGCCGCGAACGTTTTCCTGAATTTCGACGAACACTTCGCCGTCTTTGAAGGTTTTGATATCGGCTTTCGCAAGGCTGGTGGCGAGACGTTGGGATATGGCTTCGCTAAGCCGCCGGTTTGAATTCCCCGCGATCAGTTTCATGGCGTATCCCCTTCACGACGCTGACGGTAAATCGCGCGCTTCATGACGTTTTCTTGACAATCGCGCAAGGCAAAAAATGCAACACTGATCATGATAAGCATATCGCCGACAGGTTGCGGCCATAGTCCGGCTCGTTCCTGCGTTTTGAAGCTCTGTAAGAAAAATATCGATCCGCCTGACCAAGCGTGCAGACGTTTAAATCGTCAATGGCCTCAACACCGTTGCGACGCAATCGCCAGGCCCCGAAACCAGCGAGATCAAATTGACGTTTGTCAGATGAATCGCCTGGCGCGAAGAACCGTTCAGCTTCTTCATGCTTGGCGACAAACGCTTCCAGCAAATCAAGACCGACTTCGAAATTTTGCTGCCGCAGACAGGGGCCGAGCGCAGCGCGAATTCTAGCCCGGTCTGCGCCGAAACTTTCCATTATTTCAATCGTATTTTCCAGAACGCCGGCAAGGGCGCCTCGCCATCCGGCGTGGGCGGCGGCAATAACGCCCGCATCCGGATCGGCGAACAGCCACGGCATGCAATCAGCGGCGAGGACGCCGAGCGCGACGCCGGGCGTTGTCGTGATTGCAGCGTCGGCTTTGGGCGCTTTTTCCGGCCATGGGCCGGATGCGTGCACGACTTCAGCGGAATGGATCTGATGCGTTGTTAAAAGACGTTCAGGCGCGGCGCCCAGGGCTTCGGCGCAACGCTTGCGATTCTCCAGAATGTTTTCTGGCGCATCATCGGACCCCGGCCCGACATTGAGGAAGGCGTAAATTCCATCAGAGACGCCGCCGATTCTTGAGAAAAACCCGTGTGCGACAGTCGATGTTTGCAAAATTGTTGAAGTTAAGTGCGGCGGCGCTGTCATATGTCAAAAAAGCCCGGCGGTTCGGGTTGATCCGGACCGGTAATGCAGAGCGCTTTAAAAAGCTCACCCATTTGGTCGGGCGCAGCTATGCGCTCGGCGCCGGCGCGGAGGTCATGTTGGGCTTCCAGCGATTTGTCTTTGCATAGCATTTCAAGTCTGAGCGCGAGGCCAAGCCGCTCTAAAAAACGTCCCTGCGCCGTCGGGCCGTAAACAGCCGCGCCCGCATCAACAGCCGCTTCGGTGAGCGCGGCGAAATCCACATGCGCCGTCAAATCGGCTCGCCCCGGAGACGCCAATGGCGGCCAGAATTTATGCTTGCGAACAGCCTGCAGGGTTTCGCCAAAGCCGGCGGCCGCATGGCCATAGTCAATGATCAGCGCCGCACCGCTTTGATCTGCGATCATTGCGGCCAGGTCGCTCGTAAACGTTTGCGCGGCCGGACTGATTTCAACGATGTCGCCGGGCTTGCTTTGCGTTTCTGCAGGCAGGTCAATGTTTTCCGGCGCCGGCGCTGCGCTCAACGTGAATGCAAGCGCGCTCGCATTGGCGTTGACGCCGACAAGACGCTCGCGCCAGCCTTTTTCCACCCGCTCAAACTGTTGAATGGGCAGGCAATCGAAAAACTCATTCGCGACAACGAGGGCAGGACCCGGCGGTATGTCGGCCAAATCATCGGCCCATATGGGCTTTACGCCGCTGCCTTTGAGGCGCTTTTGCTGTTCCAGTCGCAGACGGCCGGATGTTTCCACAAGACAAACCTGCGCCGCCTTGGCGAAGGCCGGACGCACGCGGGTTGCGCGCAGAATGTCCTCCATCAGCACTCCGCGGCCTGGGCCCAGTTCGACGAGATTAAAATTCTCCGGCGATCCGATATTTCGCCAAACGTCGACAAGCCACAAACCGATCAGCTCGCCAAAGATCTGACTGACTTCCGGCGCCGTCGTAAAGTCCCCGGTCTCGCCAATGGGCTGCTGGGTCATGTAGTAGCCGTCATGGGGGTGGCCTAGCGCATCGGCCATGTAATCGGCGATCGTGATCGGCCCCTTGCGGCCGATCAGCTCAATGAGCCGGTCTTCGAGCGGCGTTTTTTCCGCTTCCGCTTCGATGTCCATCAAGCGGCAGCCGTCTTGTCTTGAGCGCGCGTGCGCCAGATCAGCCACAGGCCGAGGGCAAGCATCGGCAAGGACAGCATCATGCCCATGGTCAGGCCGAGAGGAAAATTCGGCAGATGGGCGTCCGGCTCACGGAAGTTTTCGACAAAAATACGCGCCGCGGCATAGCCGGCGAGAAAAACTCCGATGGTTGCGCCAGGCCGTTTCAAAAGTTTGAACCGATGGCTGGCGATCCGGATAACGGCGAAGAGCACAAGACCTTCCAGCGCCGCCTCGTAGAGCTGGCTTGGGTGGCGCGGTTCAGTGTATGCGCGCTCGCCAAATTCGTTGATATAAGGAAACCGCATGGCCCAGGCGCCGTCCCAAGGTCTGCCGTAAAGCTCGGCGTTGATGAAGTTGGCGATGCGTCCAAAGAACAACCCGATCGGGGCTGCCGCCGCAAACAAATCGCCGATCGAAAGCGCATTCAGCTTGTGGTGGCGAGCGAACAGCCAGCCTGCAATCGTGACGCCGATCAGGCCGCCGTGAAAGGACATGCCCCCCTGCCAAAGCATCAGCGCGGGAGGGAAGGGCAGGAAGCCCAGAATCGGCTCCCATTGTCGGGCAAGCAGCGCCGGATCATAAAAGAGGACGTATCCCAGACGACCGCCGGCCATAACGCCGATCGCCACCCAGAACACAATATCGTCGAGCTGGGTTTTGGTGAGCGGCGGACCGTTTTGCGGCCACAGCTGCGTATTTTTGATCAGACGCGCCAGGTAGAACCAGCCCGCCGCCAGCCCGCCGATATAGGCGAGCGAATACCATCGAATGGGCAAGGGGCCGAGCTGCAGCGCGACGGGGTCGATTTCGGGATACGGAATGGACATAGGTACATGAATGCTTGTGTTTCTGGCAACGTCTCTTTAGCGCGGTTTTTCGGCCCTGTCGCCCCGCTCCCTGGGCTAAAGCCCGGTGATAAAGGGTTGCGGAAGCGCGGTGAGAAACGCGTGCAAAGACGCGCCGCGATCCGAATAACCGAGAAGAAGACGGCGTGGCTCTATTCCGCTCCGTATTCGGACTGCTGAGCAGTATAAGGGCAAATGACGGAACGTTGATAAGTTTGCACCGAATGCGGGTTTCATGAAAGCTTTTACGGCTATGCGGGTGAAGCCGGAACGGAACTCGCCTCAGTTTTTATGCAGCCCTCATCCTGACGGGGCGCCTTAGCGCCGCCTTGAAGGGGCAAGCACTGCCTGGCGCGCCCCCGTAATATGACGCATCAACATTTCATGCGCCTGACGCTATATCTGTAAAAAAGGAGGTTTCGCCATGCAGACCCAAAGCGCCATTTTTGATGAAATCGCCAAGATGATGACGGAAGCCGCCGGCGCAGCCGACGGCGTTCGCCGTGAGGCGGAAACGGTGATGAAAAGCCAGTTGCAGCGACTGATCGCGGATATGGATTTTGTCACCCGCGAAGAATTTGAGGCTGTGCGCGACATGGCTCGATTGGCGCGGGAAGAAAACGACGCGTTGAAAGCCCGTCTCGAGGCGCTGGAAACAAAGGGTTAACGCGGGCCGCGCTTGCGGAAAACCAGTATAATCGAATCATTTTCAGGCATTCCGAATCGGCGCGTCATAAGCGTCGATGAACAGGCCGCATCTTGACCCGGCCGGACAAAGGATTGCCGATGTCGATCGAATTGATCCAGAAGCCCTCCAAATCCCTGGACCCGATGACCGCTCTGGAAGCGGCTGCAGAACATCTTGAATTTGAGATGGAGCGCGTCGCTGACAGCGAGATTCATATCATGCTGCCAAGCGTCTGGCGCGATATCGGTTTATGGTTCACATGGCGCGATGAACTTTCCACCTTGCAGATGGGGGCGCCGATTGATTTGAAGGCGCCGACAGGCCGGGAAGATGAGGCCAGCCGCCTTGTCACAATGGTCAATGAGCGTTTATGGGCCGGCCACTTTGATTTGTGGACGGAAGACCAGTCCATCGTGTACCGTAACGCAGCGATTTTGCCGCAGTCAAATGCGTTGGACCCGGCGCAGGCTGAAATGCTGATCCGCGCCGCCGCCGAGGCGGTGGACCGGTTTTATCCGGCGTTCAATTTTCTGGTCTGGGGCGGCAAAAAACCGGAAGACGCCCTGAAAGCCTCTCTTTTCGAAACGGCTGGAAACGCCTAATATTGGCATATGAAAAAAGTTCCGTCGATCGCATTGATCGGCGCCGGTTCCATGGGCGGCGCCCTGTTGAAGGGCTGGCTTGCCGCCGGTTCGATTGTAAGCGAAACCTCTGCTGTCTTCGATCCCAATATTGACGAAAGGATTGCGGCGCAGTGCGAGCGCTCCGGCGTTTTTGTCAATCCTTCTGAATTTGCGTCTTTCGATTTCGTTGTGTTGGCTGTTAAGCCGCAAATCGCGCCGTCGGCTCTCCCGTCATATGCGGACATATTTAAAGGGGGCGCTGTTGCGATTTCCGTAATGGCGGGGCTTTCGGTCGATACGATCTCAGCGCATCTTGGCGCAGCGGAAAAAATTATCCGTACAATGCCCAATCTTCCAGCGTCGATCGGCAAGGGGGCTACGGGTCTTTTTGCCGCCTCAGCGGTCACCGATCACGAACGCAAGGCGGCTGACAGGCTGATGAAGGCGGCGGGCGAGACGGTCTGGGTTGAAAATGAAGAGGGCATTGATCTCGTCACCGCAGTTTCCGGTTCCGGCCCCGCTTACTTTTTTCTTATGACAGAAGCGCTTGCAGAAGCGGCCGAAGCGCTTGGTTTGTCGCCGGCGACGGCGGAGCGCCTCGCGCGAGCAACCTTGACGGGTGCAGGCGCCTTGCTCGAACAGGAAAGCCGCACGGCTGGCGAGATGCGTAAGGCCGTGACATCTCCTGGCGGAACAACTGAGGCGGCGCTGCGCATTCTGGACGGAGATGATAAAGCGCTTCGGCGATTGATGGAAAAAGCAGCCGCCGCGGCGGGGGAGCGCGCCGCGGCGCTTAGCAGCTAGGTAGGAAGTTCGATAACGGCGCGAAGTCCGCCCTGAGGAGATTGCGCGAGTTTGACATCCCCGCCATGGGAGCGAGCGACATCCCGGACGACGGTCAGTCCCATGCCGACCCCGGCTTCGCTTAGCGAACGAGCCTCATCAAGGCGGGTGAAGGGCTTAAACACATCCTCGTGTTTTTCCGGCGGAATGCCTGGGCCGTCGTCATCTACGGTAACGGTGGCTTTGCGCTCATTCGCTTTTGTGGTGATCCAGACCTTGCTGCCGTAGCGCAAACTGTTCTGCACGAGATTGCCGATTGCGCGTTTTAATGCGGATCGCCGCGCGGTCAGCCTGATTGGGGATACCGAATTAATCTCCACCGAACCGGCGGACCGTCTGGCGTCTGCCGCCACTTCATCGATGAGAGCTGCGAGTTCAAACGGCTCAAGGTCCTCATCAGCCGCTTCATTGCGGGCAAAGTCGAGATACGCTTCGACCATGCGCTCCATATCGAGCACATCGCTTCGCAGCGCTTCGATCTCAGGCGTATCGGGTTCCAGCGCAAGCGCGAGTTTGATCCGGGTGAGGGGGGTTCTGAGATCATGACTGACGCCTGCGAGCATGGATGTGCGCTGTTCCAGATGACGCTTGATCCGTTCGCGCATGGCGATGAAAGCGTAACCGGCTTTGCGCACCTCTGTTGCGCCGCCGGGGCGAAAGTCCGGCGCGTCGCGGCCGCGTCCGAACGCCTCGGCCGCAGTGGCGAGCCGCAGGATCGAGCGCACTTGATTGCGCATGAACACGGTCGCGACCCAGCCAAGCAATATGGATGTGCCGAAAAGCCAGAACAGGAAAATGGGCCCGGACGTTGCGAAGGCGCGCTGACGCAGCACCAGAAAAATCAGCTGTCCGTCATCGAGCTGAACGCGCACTTCCACATAAGCCGGCCAGCTCTGGGTGTTGAACCAGTACGGCCGATCAATACGGGTACGCAGTCGATTATTGAGAACAACATTATATAGATTGAACGGGCTAAGCTTGTCTTCGGACGGGATTGTCGTATCGCCTTCAAAGCGCAACCTGATATCAAGGTGATCAAGCGCCCATTGCTCTGTCTCCTGGCGTGACGCAAGTGAAGGATTTTCCGTATACATACGGGTGATAAATGCAATCTGTCCCGCCACATTGTTGGATAGATTGGCCGAAACCCGGTCCCAGTGACGCACAAAGAAAATGTACGTCACAAAAGACTGCATCAGAAAAATCGGCAGAATAACAATCAGCAGAATTCGCAGGTAAAGACTTTTGGGCATATAACGACGAAACATGTCGTCAATCCGCCATCAACACGTAGCCGACGCCGCGCACTGTCTGCAGGTAGATCGGCGCGCGCGGATCTTCCTCGATTTTCTTACGCAACCGGGTCACCTGAACATCGACGGAACGCTCCATGGAGGTTGCCGTCTGTTCCGCCAGCGCCATGCGCGATATAGGCTCGCCAGGTTTTTGCGCCAGCGCCTTGAGGAGACTTGCCTCGCCAGCCGTTAGTTTGACAAGCTGACCGTCGCAACGCAATTCGCCCCGGCCGACTGAAAAAGTGCAGGCGCCGAAAGTCAGCTCACGTCGTTTAAGCGCAGCCGGCTGTGAACGTCTTAGCAATGAATTCACGCGCAACAAAAGCTCGCGCGGTTCGAACGGTTTTGATAAATAATCATCGGCGCCGTACTCGAGACCGGCGATCCTGTCTTCAGGAAGGCCGCGAGCAGTCAGCAGAAGGATCGGCACATTCGATGCGCTGCGTACGGATTTCGTCAGATCGAAGCCGGTTTCTCCCGGCATCATCACATCGAAAATGAGGATGTCGAAGTCGACGCCGCTCATCATTTTTCGCGCTGTCGCCGCATCCTTAGCGACAGAGGTGCGAAATCCGTTTTCAGTCAGATAGCGTTTCAGAAGGGTTCTGATGCGGTCGTCATCATCGACCACAAGAATGTGGCCGGCATCTTCGGTTGGTTTGACGCCTGATTTGGTCATAGGGTCTCTGACGGCGCATCCTTGTGGAGAATCTGAACTGCGCGAGAAGCATACCCAGCGCCGGTCCAAAAGGTAAGAACCGCCGCCAACCAAAGCATGCCCACGGCCGCAGGACGAAGCCCCGAGCCGGCAAGGCCTTGCGGCGCAGAAACCAGAAAAAGTCCTATCGCCAGCAATTGTGCGGTCGTTTTCCACTTTGCGAGCAATGTCACCGGCAGGCTCTCTTTCCTGGCGCCGAGCGCTTCACGCAATCCGCTCACCAGCAGCTCACGCAAAATAATGACAATAACAGCGACGACGCCAGCGCCGGCGATAAGCCCGTTTCGCACAAGAAGGATCAGCGCCGCCGCCGCCAGCAACTTGTCGGCTAGCGGGTCAAGCGCCGCGCCTAGCGCCGAGACTTCGCCGCGCGCTCTTGCAACGCGCCCGTCCAGGAAATCCGACAAGGCGGCGATAACGAAAATGACAAAGGCCGCCGTCATATTCCATGGCGCGTTCGCCAGGAATGCGAAGGTGAAAGGCGCTATAAGCCCGATGCGGGCAAGGGTGATCCAGTTGGCCATTGGCAAGTCTTAAGCCGCGCCGACGAATTTCGCCACCGGCGCGGAACATATGAAATCGCCTAGCCCTCTTTTTCGTCGCCGCCCCAGAGGCGTTTCCACCAGGGGTCTTTTTGCGGTGTCTCGAAAAACTGCTCGCCAGCATTCATTTTCGCCCGGATATCGTCAATTTCCCATCCGGTCAGATTAGCGAGCGTCTGCGCCTCTTGCTCAAACCGTTTCGGCAGCCCGGCGCGATAGGTTTTCGCCGCTTCGCATTGGGAGTCGCCTTGATAGGGATGACGCAGCACATAGCGTCCCTGATAGTTCGAACGATCGCCTGTTTCCTTGAACATAAGGTCTTCCGGAAAATGCTCGGCGTCATAGGAAACGTGCAAGCGTGTGACGAATACGTCCTGCGCTTGCGGCTGGATGGTCCGCTGCGGGCGTTGCGGTTGAGACGCGCTGTCGCCGCCGACCCAGTAGACGCCAAGCTCACGCAGCTCGGCTTGGGTCAATGGATCAGCCGCACACGGATCACACCAGTTCATATCCCAGGCGTATTCCAGAAAGACAGCGCGTTCGTTTTCTTTCTTTACCTGCTCGTGAAACATGTCCTTGTAAAACGATCCAAACTCATTTTTGACATATACGGGAATGTCCATGCCTGTGGGGAGTTTTACGGTTCTGTAGTTCGTCGTTTCGATGCGGCCGGAGCGCGTTAGCGCAAAAACAAACAGCTCCTGCTTTCCGTCTGCATTGACCGTGCCGAGCCGGATCGGGAGCATGAATTTCGGACTTTCAAAGGCGATCTGTAGAGGGCGCAGATATTTCAAGCCGGTTTCAGACTGAGTTTCCAGATTGACCTTGGCGACGAAAAATTTCGTGCCCTGCTTGATATAGCTGCCAAGCGTTGACTCTGCGCTGTCGGGCAATCGATAGCCGTTCTGTTTGAGCCAGGTCGCGAGGCCGCCGGATTCTTCCGCAGACAGAATTTGAATATCATATTCGCCGACGGTGTACTCCGCTTCCACCGTAACGCCAAGGCTGTCTCTTTTGCGCGCCGCAGTGACAATGACTTCGTCTTCAGCGACGGGCGCGGCGCTTTGCAATTCTCGATATTCAAAACGTTGGCATGGGTCTTCGTCGAAATATTCAACCAGTCGCGGTGCGGTATAAGCGTCGAGGTGATCGAGGATCGCGTTTTCCGTCACATGGATCTGGCCTTCCTCTAGCACCACCGGCACCGGGATGACCATGGCGAATTCTTTCAACTCGCCCTGATAGTCGTTGGCCATGGTAATGACAGTGCGTTCGCCGTCGCGCATGATTGCGACCTTTGACGCCTTGTTGAAAAGCTTGGTGTCCGCCTTGGCGACATAAAAGCCGCAGAATGCGACGGCGCCGCCGGTAAGAGCGATCGCGGATACGCCGGCGGCGACGCCGATCAGCGCTTTTTTCAGTGAACGTTTCATTGAAGGTCTCTCCCTTTTAATGACGATTACTCTGCGGGCGCTATGCGCGGCCGCGGTTCAGAAGATGACTGCGACCGTCGCATGCGGAATTTCCATTGAGGCGGCTTAACCGCGTCGCCCCATTGATATCGCGGCGCCGGGTTCGCCCATTCGAGAAGCGGACGAAGGATGCAAAGCAGGGCGAGGGCGTAGAAAAGGCCGTCCGCCATGAAAAAGTGGAAGGTCATGACATAGGCGGCGAGCGCTGCGCCGCCGGCGAATATCGCGCGAGCGAGCGCGCCGTCCGGCGTTGTTTTCGGGTCGGAGATCATAAAAAAGGCGAACAGGATCAGCGCGCCGTTCTGAAGCCGCAGGAGCGGTATCGAAAGCGGATCGCCAAGCCATAGCGCGCGCCCGATTAAGAGGGCGGCGAAAACGCCGAGAAAAATCAGTGGAACATCGAATCGCGCTGCGCGATAGGTCACGAACATGCCGGCGCCGGCGAGCAACGCGGCGAACCATACCGCCGTTCCCCATTGTCCCGGCGTCGTCCAGGCGGCGCCTGTCGCGAGCGTCATGGCGACAATCGCGAAATTAGCCGGATTGAAAATGTGCGTTCCGTTCAGGCGCAATGCGAATTTTGATCCGACGGCGAGGGCGCCGGCGAGCGCCAAAGGCCAAACGGCATCGGCGCGCAGCAATAGCGCTAGTGACAATGAGGTTACGAGAGCGCTGCGAAGATCCGGACGCGTTGCAATTAAGAAGGAGCCGATGATTTGTGTTGCGCAGGCTGCAAGCACGATCACTGTAAATTGCGCAGCCTCTATTTCAAAAGCGCCGGTTATCCAGCCGTAGCCAAGAAGCGCCGACAGGGTCGCAATCTGATAATGGCGCGGATCGCGAAACCATGGATGACTGGACAGGCTGAACGCCATCTTGGCGATCCTCGCAACTCTCACCCCGCTCCCATAGGCAATAAGCCCGCCGAGTAAGGCGGCATCGGGGCGAGGGCGCGATGATTTGGGGGCGATTCGCTCTCCCGCTCATCCGTTATGAAAAAAGTCGTAAATCGTTTGCGCCAATTCATTTGAAATGCCGTCAACAGCGGCGAGATCGGCCGGTTTTGCGCGGGCGACAGCTTTCGCAGAGCCGAAATGGTTCAGCAATGCGCGTTTTCGTTTGGCGCCGACGCCTGAAATACCATCGAGGGGGTTTGCGCTGATCGCTTTTTTGCGTTTCGCGCGATGGGCGCCAATCGCGAAACGGTGGGCTTCGTCCCGCAAGCGTTGAAGATAGAAAAGGCCCGGATCGCGCGGCGGCAGCAGAAACGGATCCCGGCCGGGCAGGACGACCTGGTCCTCGCCGGCGCCCATGGTCCGGTCGATGCGCTTCTCGCCGGTCTCCGTCAGGCGCCGCGCCTTGGAAACGCCGGCGATGACGATGCCCTCCGCCTGCGGATCGACGCCGAGCTCATCCATGACGTCGAGCGCAGCGGACAGCTGCCCCTTGCCGCCGTCAATGATCACGAGATCAGGACGCTCAGCGCCTTCGGTTTTCAGCATACGGGAAAAACGCCGGCTCAGCACTTCGCGCATCATGGCGTAGTCGTCGCCAGGCGTCAGATTATCGGCTTTCATATTAAATTTTCTGTACTGATTTTTTATAAATCCTTCTGGTCCCGCGACGATCATGGCGCCGACTGCATTTGCTCCTTGAATATGAGAATTGTCGTAAACTTCAATGCGCTCCGGCGGGGCGGGCAATCCAAAAACGCCGACGAGCGCATTCAGGGCTTTTCGCTGCGTAGCGGATTCCGCAAGCTTTCGGGTCAGCGCCTCGCGCGCATTCATTGCCGCTGCGCGGACAAGGTCTCGTTTTTCACCTCGTTGCGGCTGGGCGACCGAGACTTTTCTCTCCGCGCGGATTGTGAGCGCATCGGCCAGAAGTCTCGCCTGGGGCAATGCGTGGGAGGTGAGCACTGATTTGGGTGGTTCGCGGTCGTCGTAGAATTGTGCGATAAACGCTTCCAGAACCTCAGCTAATTCAAGTTCCTTGTCATGGCGCGGGAAGAAGGCGTGGTTGCCCCAGTTTTGCCCGGCCCGATAAAAAAACACTTGAACGCAAGCTTGTCCGCCTTCTGCAAAGATCGCAAAGATATCGGCTTCGCCGACCGTGGCGGCATTGATGTCTTGCGCGCCCTGTACATAGGAAAGCGCCCTGATACGGTCTCTCAACCCTGCAGCGCGTTCAAAGTCCAGCGCCGTTGCTGCATTTTCCATCTGTACAGAAAGCGTGCGTTGCACATCGCCGCTTTTGCCGCCAAGGAAATCTTTGGCTTCGGCTACCAGGGCTTTGTAATCGTCAGCACTGATTAAATCCACGCACGGGGCGCTGCATCGCTTGATCTGATGCAAAAGACAGGGGCGTGTCCGGCTTTCATAAACACTGTCTGAGCAGGATCGAAGCAGAAACGCTTTTTGCAGCGTGTTCAATGTCCGGTTCACTGCGCCGGCTGAAGCGAACGGACCATAGTAAGCGCCTTTGCGTTTCTGCGCGCCGCGATGTTTCAGGATTTGCGGCGCTTCATGATCTTCCGCCACCAGAATAAAAGGAAACGACTTGTCATCCCTGAGAATGACATTATAGCGCGGCTTGAGCTGTTTAATGAGGTTTGCTTCCAGCAGCAGCGCTTCGGTTTCGGTGCCTGTCACCACAAATTCCATGAACGCTGTCTCTGAAATCATGCGCATGATGCGATTGGAATGCCCGCCCGATTGCGCATAGGAGGAGACTCTAGCTTTCAGATTTTTCGCTTTGCCGACATAAAGCACATCGCTCTTGTCGCTGATCATCCTGTAAACGCCGGGTTTTGCCGGGAGCCGGGTGACGTAATCGGCAATAAGCGCAGCGCCGCGCAACTGCGCGGCGCCTGCGTCCTCAGTCGATGAGGCGATGTCGGTGTCTGTTGCGTTTTCGTCCATTGCCGGGGCGCGTTAACTCCTCGTTCATAATGCGCTAAGTACCACTGCAATTGAGCTAATAGGCTCCTCTATTCGGGTCAAATCGGATGCGAGCGATCAGGGGCGAAGGTATGGAAAAGCAGTTAGTAAGCCGTTCCGACGTAACGACCGTGCTTGTTCTGTTTTTGATCATAGCCGTGTTGGGGTTTCTGGCGGCCGGCTTTTTTGTTCGTGATTATTCCCGCGCCCGGGCCAGCCACGTCTGGCCTGTTGTTGAGGGCATTGTCCTCAGCCGCCGGCCTGAAGACGGGGGCCGCGTGCGGTATGTCTACAGTTATCGCGGTCGAACCTATGAAGCGCATCGTGAACGTGTCTTCTCAGCGCAATTTTTAAAAGCGCCGTCACAGGAGTTTACGCCCGGCGCAATAATGGATGTTTATGTCAATCCGGCAGACCCCGAGTTTTCGGTGCTCTATCCCGGCGGCGCCACGGCGGCGTTTGTTGTCTTTTCACTTTTGAGCGGCCTGGTCGTGTTTATTGGCGTTGGCGGCATTGTCTGGACCCTGTCGGACGGCGCAGCCGGGGCGGGCAGGCAATTTTTTCAGATCAGGACTTTTCGCGCATAATTTCAACGCCGGCGGCGCCGGCTTCCGCGATGGCGTTGGGCTTTTCGATCCTGACCCTGACCGATAATGCCATGGGATGGGACAGCGCCAGGCTGGCGATCCGTTCCGCCAGCGTTTCAACGAGTTTGATATGGCCCTCGGCAATAATGGCTTTCACCCCTTGCGTCAGCCGGTTGTAGCAAAGCACGTCTTCAAGCCTGTCGGCCGCCGGGTTGCAAGGCTCCACAACGTCGACCGCGATATCGATCCGCACCGGCTGGGCTGCGCCTTGTTCGCTGTCGTAAACGCCGATGAAAGCGTCCAACACGAGGTCTGACACAAACACGACGCGTCGCGGCGCGTTATCGGGTCTGGGCAAAGACGCAACATCGGAAGATGCGGTTTTAACGGGCTTGGTCATTCATTCACCATGACGTCAGGCGTACGCCAGCAAAGATGTTGGCCGCCGTCAATGGCGATCATCTGACCGGTGACGGCTTTCGCGCCAATCAAATATTTTACCCCCGCGCAGATATCTTCGGGCGTTGCGCCATGGCCAAGCACCGTCGCTTCATTTTGCTTGCGCCAATCTTCTTCTGACTGGCGCGCATTTCTAAGGATCGGGCCCGGACCGATGCCGTTTACCCGCACGCCCTTCGGACCCAGCGTCTGTGCAAGGGTTTGGGTCAACGTGAACAGCGCGGCTTTGGACACTGTATAAGATAAAAATTGCGGCGTCAGCTTGAGCACACGCTGGTCAATAATATTGAGTATCAAATTATTCGCATGCTGAATAGTTTGAGCGGAAAAATCCTGCGACAGCTTTAATGGCGCGCGGAGGTTCGTATTCAGGTGCGCATGCCAACTTTCCGCCGTCACGGTTTCGAGGTCGTCATTTTCAAAAAGCGAGGCCGAATTGACGAGAAGGGAAAGCGGACCAATCGCCTCGGCCGTGGTGTCGATGAGCTTTGCGGTCTGTGTTTCCTCTGCAAGGTTAGCCTGAACGGCGATCGCGTTGCGGCCGGCAGACTTGATCGCCTCAACAACACTGTCGGCTTCAGCTTTGGAGGAAAAATAATGAACGCCCACATCATAGCCGTCTTCCGCAAGCGCCAGCGCGATTGCTTTTCCAATGCGCTTGCCGGCGCCGGTGACCAGCGCGGCTTTTATCTGGGCCATGATTTAAGCTCCGTAAGGGGCGGGCGTCGCCGTTAGAGTGCGCCTGACTGTGCGGCGAGAAAATAGATAAAGCCCACATAGCCGGCAAGCATCGCCAAGCCGGAGATGCGGCCAATGTCCCGGCGGGTAAAGACAAAAGCGCCGAGGATGATAGCCGCCGCCGCCATGACCGGCATCTCAACCTGCAACGATGTCGGATTGAAATAGGCTGTGCCCGCAAGACCGGCTGCGCCGCCGACGGCGAAGATGTTAAAAATGTTGGAGCCGATGATGCCGCCAATCGCAACGTCGGATTTCTTGTGGACCGCGGCCGCAACGACAGTCGCCAGTTCCGGCAGCGACGTGCCGAAAGCAATAATGGTGAGGCCGATAACCTCCTCGCGAACGCCCAGATTTTCAGCCAGCACCGAGCCGTTGGAGACAAGCAAATGCGCGCCGAGCGGCAAGCCGATCAATCCGCCGATAAGAAACAAAATGGTTTTGAGACTGACGCCTTTGCCTGCGAGATATTCCTCCACTTCGTCGATCACAGGCTCGTTAGCGTCGGCGCTCATGGCGCGGACCCACATATAGGCGATATAGGCGACGATGGCGCCGAAAAGGCCAATGCCGACGCTGGTGTTCAATTGTCCGGGTCCGTAAGCGGCGATGCAAAATGCAGCGGTTGCAATCAACATGACGACAGCATGCCGGCGCAAGCCTTGAACATGGGTGGTCACCGGATAAATGATCGCCGGCAGGCCGAGCACAAGCAGAATATTCGCGATGTTCGATCCGATAATGTTGCCAATTGCGATGCCGTCATTGCTGGACCAGACGGCCTGCACGGAGACGACAAGTTCAGGCGCGGAGGTTCCGAACGCCACAATCGTAAGGCTGATCACCAGTGCGGGGATTTTCAACGCAGCGGCCAGACCCACAGCGCCGCGCACGAGGATATCGCCGGCGAGAAGCAGGACGACAAGCCCGACAATAACCAAGATGATCTCTAGGAGCATAGCCGCCCTGTGTTCGACCGGCGCGCGGAGAACCGGCGCCGGAAGATGAAATCGTTTATAGGCCGCTAAGACACGAAGGACCGGAAAGGCCCGCTCAGTCTATGCGGCCTTTTTCCAGAAGATTGAAAATGGCAAGCGTAACGACGAACGCAAGAATGGTAAAAACGCCAACCCAGGCCGGATCCATAGAGAAACCCCTCTGATTTTATACAAGCGTGTCTTATAGGCGCCGTCGCAAGCTACGTCACCCCTTTCTCACGTCTCGAATTATTAGGCTTTTCGGGGATTTCAAGCGCCGCGGTCCGCAGAAACTGCAAAGACTGCAAAATCTGTCCGATCAGGGAAACACAGCCTTTACCTAAGACGTTCACGATGTTGCTTGAGCCGGGGGGCAGAAATGCGCGTAAGCTTCATTGAAAATACGGTGCGGTTGCAGGAACGCCGTCTGACGCGCCGCGTTGAGGAGATCTGGCGGGAGATCGGCGAAGGCGGTCTTCCGTCCTGGGGCGAAATGAAAGCCGATCGGTTCGGCGAGGATTGGCGCTACTGTTTTGGGGTCGATCTTAGTCTTTCCGAGAAAGCGCCGTATTTCCTGTATCTAGGCGAAGGTCTTGAGCAAGCGGCTGACGCCTGGACCAATAGCCCTGGCGGCGCAGAGCGAGCAGTCATTGATCTTGTCGGAGACCGATTGGACGTATTAGCGCTTGAGCGCAAGGCGCAGCGCTTTGGCGGCGGCGTAAACCTTTCCAATGGGCGGCGCATGGTTTTTCGAGGCGTTGTTCTGCCATTAAGCGAAAACGGCGAGGACATAACGCATGCTTTCGGCGCCGCCAATTGCCGATTTCTATGACCGAAGCGCCCGCAATTTTCTCAAAATTGCGCCCATTTCAGTGACGGCGCGGTGAGAATCGTAACCTAATGTTCATGTCGAGCAGAAGATTGGGAGGCGCTCGGTGCTAAGCGACGTATCGGAACTTTTTGAAGCGACGCCATCTCCGGTGTCGACGGATCGCCGGATAGCGCGCCGTCTCATCGACGTCTGGGCCCGGGCCGCGCGCGGTCGTTTTCCAAGCTGGGAAGATCTTCAGGAAACCGATCTCGGCGAGGACCTTGACTGGCTGTTCGTCATCGACTGCGAAAAAAGCGTCGGCTTCCCGTATTTTGTTTTTCTGGGTGACCGGATCGCAAAATTATCCGACGTTTTTCTATGCGGCGCCAATGACTGGAGCCTGTCGCTGCTCGACAAAGCAACGGGGGATATTTTTTCAGCTGTAGCGACAGAAGCGCCGCATTTTCGCGAGGAGGCGCTTGCCTTGTGCGACGGCAGGCGTGTGATGATGCGATCCGTCACGGCGCCGCTTGCCGATGACGGCGAGACCATTACCCACGTTGTCGGTGTTGTCAGCGGACGTTTTGCGCAGACGGAAGGGCTGAACGCTGTTCTTTAAGCTCAGCCTGAATCTTTGTCTAAAGATCCAACGCTTTCAGTAGCGCCGTCGCCGCCGGCTCCGACGAAGGCGGGTTCTGTCCGGTGATCAGATTGCCGTCGACCTGAACGAAAGGCGTAAAGTCATCGCCGCTGGCGAATTTGCCGCCGCGTTCTTTCAGCGTGTCTTCAACGAGATGAGGCACAACGTCCGTCAGTCCGACAGCATCTTCTTCACTGTTAGTGAAGCCGGTGACTGCGCGGTTTTTGACGATATGATTTCCTTCTTGGTCCTTTGCGTCCTTAAGAACGATCGGCGCATGGCAAACGGCGGAGACAGGTTTGCCGGCAGCCCAGAAATCTTCGATCAGCGAGATGGATTTTTTGTCCTCGGCAAGATCCCATAAAGGCCCGTGACCGCCAGGATAGAAGACGGCGTCAAAGTCCGAAGCTGCAACGTCGACCAGCTTCAAGGTGGAAGCGAGTTGCGCTTTTGCGTCCTCGTCGGTTTCAAACCGTCTTGTGTCATCGGTCTGGCTTTCTGGATCGGCGCTTTTTGGGTCCAGAGGCGGCTGGCCGCCCTTTGGAGAGGCCAGCGTGATTTCAACACCCGCATCTTTAAGCGCGTAATAGGGCGCTGCGAATTCCTCCAGCCAGAAACCGGTTTTCTCGCCGGTGTCGCCCAGTCGGTCATGGGAGGTGAGAATCATGAGGATTTTTTTAGCCATGTGAAACGCCTGTATCTGAAGACTTTATCTGGAAGTATGAGAGTTCAGTCCAAGTTCGTCTTGCCAAGCTGACGATACCAGTCGGCATTATCCCAAAAGCTTGTTACACGGATAATTTTTCCCTGTTCATTTGTGTTGAATACAAACATATGACGCAGATCATATGTTTGTCCCTTATTGGGGACGCCGAATGCGTCTTTCGTTTGCCGCCCCTGAATATTGACGTCCACGTAAGCGACGCGCCCGTCAGCGGTTTCGCGAATTGAGTGCACCTGATTGCGCAAATCCGGGAAAGCGTCAATCAGTACGCCCCAACTGCCGGGACCGATCTCCTCCACCGGACCGGAAAGCGCGAACGGCACATATTCAACAACGCCCTCAGATTCAAACATGGCGACCATTTCCGGGACATTCTGGTCATTATAATGTTCGAAGAAGAGCCTGGCGGCTTCTCCTGCGGTTTTTCCGTCACTTTGCGCGTGGGTGAGAGGGGGTAGGGCGAATATAAGTAAAACCGCTGCGGCCAACGCATGAAGTCTCATGTGGCTCTCCAATTATGTCATGACGTCTATGTAGCTTTGACATATCAATAATCAGGCGTTTCAGCCATGCGAAACGGCTTCGCAATCGATCATATTACTGAGAGCGTTCTCTTCCGGAAACAGCATCGCAGGCTGCCTTGTTTCGCGACATCACTCTCGTTAGGTTGCCGGCAAAATGGCGAGCAGCACTCTTTCGGCTGTCGCGCGGCGCAAGTAATATGAGGAGGTTTTAAGGCCATGGCGAGCGAACTTGGACATTTCATCAACGGCCAGCATGTGACCGGCGCATCGAGCCGCCGTCATGACGTGTTTAACCCGACCACAGGCGAAGTTCAGTCTACGGTGGCGCTCGCCGGGCGAGATGAATTGTCAAAAGCGATCGATGCGGCGGAAAAAGCATTTCCAGCTTGGGCGGCGACGAACCCGCAGCGCCGTGCGCGCGTGATGTTCAGGTTTAAAGATCTTGTCGAAAAGGACATGGACAATCTCGCTAAAATGCTGTCCTCCGAGCACGGAAAGATTTTGCCGGACGCGCGCGGCGACGTGCAGCGTGGTCTTGAAGTCATCGAGTTCTCCTGCGGCATCCCGCATTTGCAAAAAGGCGAATACACCGAAGCAGCCGGACCTGGCATCGATGTTTACTCCATGCGCCAGCCCTTGGGCGTCGTTGCCGGCATTACGCCGTTCAACTTTCCGGCGATGATTCCAATGTGGATGTTCGGCGTCGCAATTGCATGCGGCAACACCTTTATCAACAAGCCTTCGGAGAAAGACCCGTCTGTGCCGCTGCGGTTGGCGGAGTTGATGATGGAAGCTGGCGCGCCGGAGGGTGTGCTCAATGTCGTCAACGGCGATAAGGAAGCGGTCGACGGTCTCATCGAAGACCCGCGCGTCAAAGCAATCAGTTTTGTCGGCTCGTCGGATATCGCGCAATACATCTATGCGAACGGGACGGCCCACAACAAACGCGTGCAAGCCTTTGGCGGCGCCAAGAACCATATGATCATTCTGCCCGATGCGGATATGGACAATGTGGTGAACCAGCTCGTTGGCTCTGCATACGGATCAGCGGGCGAGCGCTGCATGGCGACGCCGGTGGCGGTTCCGGTGGGCGAGGGGACGGCCGACAAGCTCGTTGAAATGATGAAACCGCGGGTGGAAAGCTTGCGTATCGGCCCGTCCATGTCCGAGGATTCCGACCTTGGCCCGCTCGTATCGGCGGCGCATCGCGACCGCGTTGCGAACTATATCCAGATGGCGGCGGATGAAGGCCAGGAGCTTATTGTCGACGGGCGCGATTTCTCGCTGCAGGGCTATGAAGACGGGTTTTTTATGGGCGGGACGCTTCTTGACCGCGCGAGACCGGGCCACAAATCCTATGAGGAAGAGATTTTCGGGCCGGTTCTCCAGATCGTCCGGGCGGAAAATTTTGAGGAAGCGGTGGCGCTGCCCTCGGACCACCAATACGGCAACGGCGTTGCGATCTTCACCCGCAATGGATCGGCCGCGCGAGAATTTGCGCAACGAGTGAATGTCGGCATGGTCGGTGTCAACGTGCCGATCCCGGTGCCCGTCGCCTACCACACCTTCGGCGGCTGGAAGCGCTCCGGCTTCGGCGACACTAACCAGCACGGTCCAGAAGGGGTGAAATTCTGGACGAAAGTGAAAACCGTCACGCAGAAATGGCCGGAAGACGTTCAGGGATCGGAGTTTGTGATTCCGACGATGGGGTAGGGTATGCGTGCGCTTCTTTTTATTGTCCTATTGTCAGCCTTCATCAGTACGGCAAAAGCTGAGGTAAAATCAGAGACAGATTGCTCATCTAAGTTGGAAGTGATCAATGAAAATAAACTTCGATTTGATGGGCAGGGAATTAAAGTTGAGGAACTCGATAGAAGCTTATTTCACGCAGCTCAGCAATGCGGAACTTCAGTTACTGTGTGGATTTTCCTGACCAAAACCACGGATGAAGCGGTTTTGAAGAAAGTGACGGATAAAATAGCTGCATCAGAAGCAGTAAAATTTTATCGGGTGGCTATTTACATGAAAAGTAAGTCAAATACAGATTAACTCATGGCTTTCCTCCTCCAACTGATCATTCTCGGCATTATCGTGCTCATCGGCTTTCAGATCTGGAACGCCATGAAAGGCCGCGGGCAGTTGGGCCATCAAGACGCCAATACGATCGAGGGTTCGGCGCGCGACGTCTCCACGCCCGGCAAGGCGGCGGCGTCTAGTCTGAAAGACTTCGAAGATGTCCGCGCCGCGTTGAAGGCGCATTATCCGGCGACGTTCTCCATGCTTGGCGGATACCTCAACAGCCACACCATCAATGACGCAGGCTCAGTTGAAGGCGCGGTCAGGGATATGATCGCTGATTGGAAAGGGCGTTCCGATGAGGTTTCCAGCGAGTTGACGAAATTGCTCGCAGAAAATGAAACCGAGGAAGAGTGCCGGGCGGTGGTGGTCGCGGCCTGCGACGCCTCTTTTGATGAAGAGGGTTACCGCGCCTGGCTCACCTGGCTGCTGGGCCAATTCAATGAGTTCAATTAAGCTCACGGGGCGCTGCCTTTGCGGCGCTGTTGTCTTCTCGCTTGATCGGGGCGCTTTTAACGACCGTACAGCGTGTCACTGCTCGCAGTGCCGGCGCTGGTCCGGCCATCTTTGGGCGAGCGTCAGCGGGCCGACGGACCTCTTCTCCATCGATGCGGGCGAAGATAAAGTAAGATGGCATCATTCATCGGATGTCGCACGACGCGGGTTTTGCTCTGAATGCGGATCATCCCTGTTCTGGCACGGCTGCGGTGTTGAAGAATTCAAAGATCGCATCGCTGTCGCTTTCGGCGCGCTGGACGAGCCGACGCATGCTAGGCTGGAGAAACATATCTTCGTTGCAGACAAGGGCGATTATTACGAGATTGCGGACGGCCTGCCGCAGCCTGAACGCGAATAGGAGGGCGCGCCGTTCATGGAGTCTGAGTTTACCGCGCATCTTCTCGACATGATGCACGACAATATGTGGGGCGTTTATCTCTGCTTGTTGATTGCGCCGTTTCTGCAGGAGGATGCGGCGGTAATCGGCGCAGCGAGCTTGTCGCTTGCCTCCATGGGCGACAATTGGCTGATACTTTTGTTCATCACGCTGGGTCTGTCTTGCAGCGATCTCTGGAAATACTGGCTGGGCCGGGCCGCGCGCACCCAGGGCTGGGCGAAGCGATTCGCACAGAAGCCGGGCGTCGCCAAAGCAGAACGCCTCGTTCAGAATAATCTCGGGCGCAATCTCATGGCTGTGCGCTTTGTGCCCGGCACGCGCATCGTCTTTTATATTGCGTCAGGATATTTTGAGGCTTCCTGGCCGCGCTTTGCCTTCTGGGTCATTTTCAGCGCAATCATTTATATTATTCTGGCTTTCGCGTTATTCCATGCGGTAGGCATGGTCGCGGGCGAAGCGGCGCGGATCTGGCTGCCTGCGGTCGCGCTTGCCGCGCTTTTGGTGTATCTGTTGATCAGAAAGATGCGGGGCGCAAAGCAGGAGAGCTGATCGGCGATGTTCGGGCTTGGGCCGGAATCGATAGCCGCCATGAGCGGCGCGGTGCTGTATATCAGCATTTTTGCGCTTCCCTTCGTGCAGGAGGATGCGGCGGTGATTGGCGCAGCCACAGCATCGCTTGCGGGCGCGGCGCCCATAGAGTTCATCTTGCCGGCGATTTTGACCGGTCTCGTCGCTTCAGACGCATGGAAATATTGGATGGGCCGACTTGCCCGGCGCCATGACTGGGCCCACCGTTTCGCAGAAAAGCCAGGCGTCTCTATCGCCGGAGATCTCATCCGAAAAGAGTTCATGCAAACCATGCTGACCGCGCGTTTCGTGCCGGGAACTCGAATTCCGACTTATGTGGCGGCGGGGTTTTTCAAGGCGGACTATCCGCGATATGTGCTGACGTTGGTTTTCACCGCCGCGCTTTATGTGGGGATTGTGTTTGTCCTCTTTCACAGCATTGGCGCGGTTGCTGGAGAAAAAGCGAAAATCTGGCTGCCCGTCGGCGCCATCGCAATCCTGATTGTCTATGTGTGCGTCCGATGGCTCAATCACGTGAACCGCCATGAGGGGCCTATGACGCCTATGTCGACGGATTTCGACCATCCCCTTCCAGAGATTGACGACAGCGCATTTGAAGAGGAAAACCGCACGGAGAAACAAGCCGGAGAATAATAAGCGGGCATTGTCCCGCATAAAACCGGGAGGAATGCCGTGCCTGTCAAAACCGCATCAAGATCCATAGACGCGACTGTAGACCGTGTTTTCGATGTTGTGGCTCACATTGAAAATTTTTCTAAAGCCATACCCCATATCAAAAAGATTGAGTTTCTCACTGATCAAAAACGCGGCGTCGGCGCGCGCTTTCGTGAAACGCGAGAGATGAAAGGCCGCGAAGTGTCGTCCGTACTCGAAGTGACCGAATATGTTGAAAATGATCGCATCCGCTATGTCTCCGACGAAGGCGGCATGATATGGGACTCGATTTTTCAGGTAAAGCCGGAGGGCGACGGTACGTCACTGTTGCTTGAGATGGATGCAAGACCCCATAAGCTGCTGTCAAAGCTGATAACGCCGATGATGATGGGAATGGTCGGCAAAGCCGTCGAAAGCGATATGGATTCGGTTAAGGAATATTGCGAAGCAAAGAATGCCGGCGGCGGCTGGTAAGCAGACAGACTTGCAAGAGAATAAGGACAAACGAATAAGGAAAGACAATGGATTTTGCGCTAAGCGATGAGCAGGAAGCCATTCAGGAAATGGCGCAACGGTTCTCAGAAGATGAACTGGCGCCGCATGCTGCAAAGTGGGATGAAGAAAAACACTTTCCCGTAGACGTTATAAAGAAGTCTGCTGAGCTGGGTCTGGCGGGCATTTACACGCGCGACGATGTCGGCGGCTCGGGTCTTGGACGGCTCGATGCGGCGCTGATTTTTGAAGCGCTCTCCGCAGGATGCACCTCGACCGCAGCCTATATTTCCATTCACAATATGTGCTGCTGGATGATTGATCGGTTTGGGTCGGAGGATTTGCGTCAGAAGTTCTGTCCCAAGCTGACTTCGATGGAAATGATCGCAAGCTACTGCCTGACCGAGCCGGGTTCAGGCTCGGATGCAGCGGCGCTCAAAACCAAAGCGGTGCGCGACGGTGACGAATATGTTCTGAACGGATCAAAAGCGTTTATCTCAGGCGCCGGCGTTTCAGATCTCTATGTGGTGATGGTTCGCACGGGCGAGGATGGGCCGCGCGGCATTTCCACGGTGCTCGTCGAAAAGGGAACGCCCGGCCTGTCTTTCGGCGCCAACGAGAAGAAAATGGGCTGGAATTCTCAGCCGACGGCAATTGTGAATTTCGAAGATTGCCGTATCCCGGTCTCTCATCGCGTCGGCGAGGAGGGCGAGGGCTTTAAATTCGCCATGCAGGGGCTGGACGGTGGACGGTTGAACATCGCCGCCTGTTCTCTGGGCACAGCGAATGCGGCGTTGAAAACGGCGCTCGATTACTCAAACGAGCGAAAAGCGTTTGGCAAGCGCCTCAACCAACAGCAATCCTTGCAGTTCAAGCTGGCGGATATGGGCACCGAACTCGAAGCTGCGCGCGTGATGCTCTATCAGGCGGCGTGGAAGCTTGACCAGAAGACGCCGGACGCGACGCGCCATTGCGCTATGGCGAAGCGCTTTGTCACCGATACCGGTTTCAAGGTTGTCAATGACGCCCTGCAAATTCACGGCGGGTACGGATATTTGAAAGACTATCCTTTAGAACGCATGCTCCGCGACGTGCGCGTGCATCAGATTCTGGAAGGCGCCAATGAGATTATGCGGGTGATTGTCGCGCGGGATATGTTGAAGGAATATCAGGCTTAAGGAGTTTTGCAATGCCGAAAGGCTATTGGATATGTCATATCGACGTGCGTAATGCGGATAATTATCCTGATTATCTGAAAGCGGCAAAAACGGCTTCTGAGCAATATGGAGCAAAGGTTCTTGTTCGCGGCGGCGAGTATGAAACTGTTGAGGGGGCTTCACGTTCCCGCCATGTGGTTATTGAATTTGAAAATTATGAGCGTGCGCTGGCCTGTTATCATTCGCCGGAATATCAAAAGGCCGCTGAAATCAGACGGTTGAACTCGACAGGCGACATCATCATTGTGAAAGGCGCATAAATAGCGATCTTTAATGCGAACGTTGACCGCCATCATCATATTCCTGACCGGCGCCGTAAGTGTCGCTTATTCCTATATAGGCGCCTATGTCGAGCTTGCGCAGGACATGGCGGGCGCTGAAACTGCAGACGAGGCTGCGGCTCCCTTTTTTACTTTGCTGGATTATATTTTAAGCGGACAAGCGCCGCCGCGATTTTCCACCTTCCTTTATATCGGCGCCCTGTTAATTGCGATTTCTATCGTAATGCTCATTGTACGAAGAAAAGAGATAAAATGACCGACCAGATTTTGTTTGACCGGCAGGGCGATTGGGGTGTTGTCACTCTTAGTAATGAAAAAGCGCTGAACGCACTTAACTGGGATATGGTCAAAGCTATGCGCGCCCAATTGATTAAATGGGCGGCGCGCAATGATGTCAAAGCCGTGATGGTGAAAGCCAATGGTGAAAAAGCATTTTGCGCCGGCGGCGATATTCGCTGGCTCTATGATACCGCGAAAGACGACCCGGCTCATGCGTCTGAGTTTTTTCGTGAGGAATATCGAAATAATTCACTGATCTATCATTTTCCAAAACCCTACGTCTCGCTGATTGATGGTATTGTCATGGGCGGCGGCGTCGGCATATCCGTACACGGTGATTTCCGGGTTGCGGGTGATGCGAGCTTATTCGCGATGCCGGAGACAGGGATCGGACTTTTTCCGGACGTCGGCGGCGGTCATTTCATGCCGCGGCTCCACGACGGGCTCGGTCTTTACTACGCGCTGACGGGCGCCAGAGCAAAAGCGGCGGACTGTATGGCGGCCGGTATTGCAACACATTATACGCCTACAGAAAAACACGGCGAGCTTGAAAAGGCCCTTCTGGAAGCGCCTCTCGGAAGTCACGCCCATGCCGACATCGAAGCGGTCCTTGATGTCTTCGCCGCTGACCCCGGCGAGGCCGGCGTGAATAATCTTCGCGCATCCATTCGTCAATTTTTTGAAATGCCGGAAAGTTTGCACGGGCTCATCGACACTCTCAAAGCGGACGGCGGCGCATTTGCTGCGTACATATTGAAAACCTTGACCCGGATGTCGCCGACATCGCTTGCGTTAACATTTGAACAGATGAAACGCGGGCATGGACTTGATTTTGACGATAACATGAAGATGGAGTTTCGCATGGTGCGCCGGGTCATGGAGGGACATGACTTTTTTGAAGGCGTGCGCGCTCAAATCATCGACAAGGACCGAAATCCGCAATGGTCTCCGGACGCTATTGCCGCTGTCGCTGACAGTGATGTTGAAAAATATTTTGAACCGCTTGGCGATGCGGACCTTCAGCTTCCGTAAGGCGCACCGCGCAGATATTTTCAATGATTGGAGAGTGTAAGTGGCTTCTGTACTGATTACCGGCGCAAACCGCGGCATAGGACTTGAGTTTGTTAAACAGTACTCCGCTGACGGATGGACGGTGCATGCTTGCTGTCGCAGGCCGGACCAGGCAACGGAGTTAAACGCGGTCAGCGGTGATGTACATGTTCACCCCGTTGATGTCGCGGATTCGGAAAGTCTGAACGCCTGCGCTGATGCGATTGCAGGCGCGCTCGATGTGGTTGTGGCGAACGCCGGACTGGGCGGCAAGGCTGTCGGGGATTTTGGTGAAATCGATTTTGCCGAGTGGGACAATACTTTTGCAGTCAATGTGCGCGGCGTTGTGGCGACGGCGCAGGCTTTTGCACCGCACCTGAAGAAAGCCAAAGGAAAAATCGCCGGCATTTCCTCCTTGATGGGATCGATCGAGGATTCCTCCGGCGGCGCTCTTTGTTATCGCACTACGAAGGCAGCCGTGAACATGGCGATGTCAGTCATTGCCGCAGAATTCGAAAGTCATGGCGTCGCCGCGGCGCCGTTTCATCCCGGCTGGGTTCAAACCGATATGGGCGGCGCCAATGCGCCGACATCTGCTGAAGAAAGCGTGTCCGGGTTGCGTCAGCGCATTACTGAAATGCCGGTCGCCGCGAAGCCGAAATTTCTCAACTTCGCCGGCCAGGAACTGCCCTGGTAGTGCGCCAAAACTCTTGGAGGAAACATGATAAAAATCGGATTTATCGGCCTTGGCAATATGGGCGGGCCCATGGCCGCCAATCTGGCGAAAGCCGGCTATGATGTAACGGCGACAGACTTGTCCATTGGCGCGATTGACCGTGCGGTTGAAGCAGGGTGTGCGCGCGGCGAAAGCGTTGCCTCCACAGTGTCGGAAGCTGACATCGTCGTCTCAATGCTTCCTGCCGGCGCTCATGTTCGCTCTGTCTATACGGACGATTACGGCGTTATCGCCAATGCGAAGACGGGCGCGCTGTTCATCGATTCCTCCACCATCGACGTTGACAGTGCGCGAGCCGTGATCGAGGCGGCAGGCGAAAGGGGCTTCGCGATGGTGGATGCGCCGGTTTCCGGCGGCGTCGCTGCAGCGACCGGGGGCGCGTTAACATTCATGGTTGGCGGTGAGCGGGACGCTTTCGAACGTGCAAAACCTGTGCTCGAGGCGATGGGTAAAAACATCTTCCATGCAGGCGCAGCCGGCAATGGACAAGTTGCGAAGATTGCTAACAACATGTTGCTTGGCACCACCATGATCGCGACCTGCGAGGCTTTTAACCTTGCTGAAAAGCTTGGTCTCGATGCGCAGACATTTTTCGATATTTCATCCACCGCATCCGGACAATCCTGGTCGATGACGAGTTATTGCCCGGCGCCGGGACCGGTCGAGACAGCGCCGTCGAATAGGGATTACCAACCCGGGTTTGCCGCCGCCATGATGTTAAAGGATATGCGCCTTGCCCAAGAAGCTGCCCATAAGGCGAAAGCGGCCACACCGCTCGGCGCGCAGTCTGAAGCCCTCTATGCGCTGATGGAGTCTGCGGGCAAAGATGATCTGGACTTCTCCGGGGTCATGAAGCTGATTAAAGGCTCGCTTTAGGCTGCGGTCATTCGCCTGCCGGCGCCTGCTGGACATCTGAACGCTCGGCGCCCATCTTCCCGCCATGACGCCTCCCGGTTCTCACTTCGACGAAATCAGCGCCAAACCGCAGAATTTCCGCAAAGCTTTTTTTCGCATGACCGCGCTCTTGTGGCGTCCGGAAATGAAGCGCTGGCGCGTGCGCCTGGGCCTTGCGCTCGCGCTGACGGTTGTGGCGAAAGTATTCTCGGTTGTTGCGCCGGTCTTCATGGGCGCAGGCATCAATGAAATCACTGAGGAGCAGGGCGCCGCCGCAACAGCAGGCGTCGCCTTTGTCGGTTTTTGTCTTCTTTTCGGGTTGGCGCGGTTCCTTGCTAACGGATTGCCTCAGGCGCGCGATGCGTTTTTCACGCGCGTGACTCAGGATGCGAACCGATTAATTGCAGTTGAGGCCTTCGCCCATGCGCAGGATCAGTCACTGCGGTTTCACCTGACCCGGCGCGCGGGCGCACTTAATCGCATCATTGAGCGAGGCGCCGGGGCCATGGAGTTCATGCTCCGTTTTCTGGCCTTCAACATAGGCCCGACCATAATTGAATTATTGCTGGCCGCGGTCGTCATGTCGGCGCTTTATAGTCCTGCGCTTGGCGCCGCGGCGGTTGTCACGGTGGCGCTTTATGCGGCGTTCACAGTCGTGGTGACGGAGTGGCGCAACAAGCTGCGCCGGTCCATGAATGAGGCGGATACGGAATTGCGTGCGCTCTCGATGGATACGCTCACCAACTTTGAAACCGTAAAAGCCTTTGCGGCTGAGGAGCGCGAGACAGGACGTTTCAATAGTGCGTTTCAAGCTTATAGCGACAAGTTTATCCGCTCCATGCAATCGATGAATTTTTTGAATGCAGGTCAGGAACTGATCATGACCGGCGGTTTGGTTGCGAGCGCAATTATCGCCGGTTACGGCGCGGCAAATGGGAGTCTGAAAGCCGGCGACATAACGGCTGTCATTTTGATGCTGACGAATATTTATCGCCCGCTGAATATCCTTGGATTTGCTTGGCGCGAAATCAAGCAGGGCGCAGTTGATATCGAAAAACTCTTTGATTTGCTGGACCTTGAGCCGGAAGTAAAGGATGTATCCGGCGCTCATGATTTGTCGTCCGCACACGGCGCCATACGATTTGAACATGTTTCATTTGTACATGACGGCCGCGCAACCGGGCTTGATGATGTGAGCTTTGACGCTTCTGGCGGCGCTTTTATTGGGCTGGTCGGTCCGAGCGGCGCCGGCAAGTCCACGATCTTGAAGCTTCTCTTTCGTTTCTATGACCCAAATGAAGGACGCATTCTTATCGACGGTGTCGATATCAAAGATGTTTCGCAACACTCCCTGCGCGCTTCCATGGGCTTGGTGCCGCAGGATGTTGTGCTTTTCAATGACACATTGCGTTTTAATCTTGCTTATGCGCGGCCGGAAGCCAGCGACGAAGACATAATGGCGGCTGCGCGGCGCGCCCAACTTGGCGCGTTTATCGACAGTCTTCCAAACGGGTTGGAAACGAGGGTCGGAGAGCGGGGACTGAAACTCTCCGGCGGTGAAAAACAGCGCGTTGGCGTTGCGCGCGCTATTCTGCTTGATCCGCCTATTCTTATTCTTGACGAAGCGACATCCTCTCTTGATTCTGAAACGGAAGAAGAGGTGCAGAAGGCGCTGCGGGAAGCAGCGCATGGGCGCACCACGCTGGCGGTCGCTCACCGGCTCTCAACTATTGCGAATGCTGATTATATTCTTGTGCTTAACAAAGGGCGCATTGTTGAGCGCGGCACGTCGGACGAGCTGCTTGCGTCTGGCGGCGTTTATGCCGATCTCTGGCGCCGTCAAAGCCGCGGCGGGCCCGTAACGTCTGTTATCGAGGAGGACACAGAAACTGTGTCGTCGAGCTAGACCTCCGCTAGGTCGCGAGCTTGCGGTTTTGAGGCTGCGGCCGCCATTTGTTAATCGCAGTGCGGAGCGCATTTTCCTTTACCGGTTTTGGGATATAATCATCCATGCCGGCTTCCAGAAAACGCTGGCGGTCTTCGCGCATGGCGTGCGCGGTCACGCCGATGATGGGAACCCGCGCCTCGGTCTTTGCTTGTAGTGCGCGTATCTTTTGGGTTGCGTCTGATCCATCCATCACAGGCATCGAAACGTCCATGAAGATGATGTCAAAGTTCTGCTGACGATATTGCTCTACGGCGTCTTTGCCGTTCTCTGCGATAGTGACGTCGCAGTTCAGTTTGACCAGCATGGCGCGTATGACCATCTGATTGACTTTATTATCCTCAGCCACAAGAACATTGAGGCGTTCAATGCCTGGCGACAGCTCCGCTTTGTTGTTTGTGTCGCTGATCTGGACTTCGCTTGCGATAGATTTCAGCGTCTTCGTCGTCTGCTCATTTAATGCATTCGTTATTGCATTCAGCAGCATCGATGAGCGCGCAGGTTTTACCAGATAACCGGCAAAAAGATTGCCTGCGAGCGCTTTGAAGTCGTGCTTTAGTCCGGCCGATGTTAATAGTATGAGCGGCGTGCGGTTTATAGTATGATCGGCTTTGACAGACTTGGCGAGCGTGACGCCGTCAATATGGGGCATCTGAAAATCCAGAATGGCGATATCATACGGCTTGTCCTGCGCAGCGATCTGTAATGCGGCAAGGGCGTCGCCCGGATATTCAAAGGTGTCGCATTCGAGTCCCCAGGCGAGAAGCTGTTCTTTGAGAATCTGTCGATTAACTTGATTGTCGTCAACAACCAGCGCCCGCTTGTCGCGAAAGAGGCTCGTCGGATCCTCGATAGTGCTGACCTTACTTTCGTCGATTGCGAGGGGAAGGGTGACTGTAAAGGTCGAGCCTTTGCCCAGCGCGCTGCGCAGATGAATTTCACCCCCCATGGCTTCGGCCATCCGCCTACTGATGGCCAAGCCCAGACCAGCGCCGTCATGTCGGCGTCCGGTGGATCCGTCGACTTGCTCGAATTCTTCGAAAACGCGTTCAATTTTGTGTTCAGGAATGCCGCAACCCGTATCAGTGACGTCAATCCGCATTTCCGCAATTTCGCCGCGTTGTCGTCCTGAAACTTCAATCAAGACATATCCCGCGTCAGTGAACTTGACGGCGTTTCCGATCAGGTTCGTAATGATCTGGCGGAGCCGGCCTGGGTCGCCGATAAAATGAGCAGGGGCGTCAGGCTGAAAACGCACCAGAAGTTCAAGCCCTTTTTCTTCAACACGCAGAACAAGCAGGCTGGCGACATCTTCTATGGTCGATCTTAAATCAAACGACTCGTTCACAATCCGGATTTTGCCCGCCTCAAGTTTTGAAAAATCCAGAATATCATTGATGATATTAAGAAGCGCATCGCCAGAGCTGACGATGACGCGCGCCATGTCTTTTTGCTTTTCAGATAAATCGGAGTCGAGCAGCAACGACGCCATCCCAACGACGCCATTCATTGGCGTACGGATTTCGTGGCTCATATTCGCCAGAAACTCGGATTTTGCGCGATTGGCCGCTTCGGCGGCGTCCCGCGAGATCAACAGCTCATCTGAAAGACGGCGAAGCTGGTCTTCGCGCGCGATCGCATCGGTGACATCGTTATACGTTATCACTTTGCCGCCGCTTGGGCGGTTGCGAATATTCTCTTCAACGGCGCAGCCGTCTTTCTGTCTACGTATGGTTCTAAAGACGCGTTTTTCCGCCAACGCCTTTTCGCACGCATCCTGAAAAGCTTCCAGCGTCTCAAAATCATAGACTTTGTTTTCGATGCCGAGCTTCAGGATTTGTCTAATGTCCTGCCCCGGTTCCCAATATTCTTTCGGCAGTCCCGATTGACGGTGAACTTTATTATTCGCTTCAATGATCTGATAGTTTTCATCGATGACGACCAGACCCTGCTCCATAGACTCCAGGATTTCCTTGAGTAATTGTTGCCGGCGTTCAATGTCAGCGGTACGTTCGCGAACCGCATTTTCAAGCCTTTCGTTCGTCTGCGTAAGCGCCTGGGCGGCGTTGACGCGCAGTGTCACATCGCGCGCGGCGCCCCGGTATCCTGTGAACACTTTATTGCGGTCGAATAACGGCGTTGCGCTGCGTTCAATCCAAAGGATCTCGCTGTTACCCTTTTCGACGCCTGTTACGATGCCGGTGAATGGTTCTCTGGCCTCGATCTTTTCCTGGAGTTCCGCCCACGCCTTATCTTCTCCGATGCCGGAGAATGACAGCTTCTGCCCCAGAATTTTATTATGGTCGACATTAGTGATTTCAGTCGCTGATTTTGAGAAATACGTATAGACCAGCTCATTGTTGATTTCCCATTCCCAATCGCTGGCGGCTCTGGCGAGATCGCGGTTGCGCTGTTCGCTCTCGCGAAGTTTTTCTTCGGCTTTGATCTGCCGTGTGATGTCGCGCGTCCAACCGATATATCCGCGATAAGTATTTTCTGAGTCAAATTTTGGTTGGCCGGATATTGTCAGATGCAGAACATCCCCATCCGGAGTTTTCATTTCATACCGCACGTCGCGAAAAGCCTGACGGCGTTCTACGAGCCCGCTGATTAACGCTGCTGTCGCCTTGTTGCTTTCGCTTGTGTCCATAATCGCAGAGGGGCTCGCGCCCATGAATTCTTCGCGGCGCATCCCCGTGATCAATTCAAAATTCTCAGACAAATAGATCAACTGACCGTGCTCATTACGCTCCCAGGCCCAGTCCGAAGCGGTTTCAATGAACGAGCGCAAGATGCGTTCCGCATCACCGGCCGTTTCAGCGAGTTGCTGTTCACGGACGGTGAGTTCTTTGATTGTCGCGCCAAAACGGGTTTGCTGGGTCGCGGCAACGACGCTGCCAAGAATTAAAATTGTTCCGAATAGGACAAATGTCATCTCTTGCATCAAGATTAGATAGACGCCGTAAGGGCACAGGCAAAGGCTGATTGCCGCTGCTGCCGCGCGCGGCGCCGGCGCCAAACCATAACCAAAAACAATGCCGATGAATGCGATCCACAAGCCGACGACAATGGTTGTCTCAAAGTCGCTTTGATAGGCGAGGTGAATGGCGAACATAGAGCAGGCAATGGACAGAATGATCGTCGAAACAACTGTCACATAGACATATTGGCGTTTTTCATTGGCGCTGGTTTGATCGATATTGAGGTTGCGCCAGAAGGGAATGCGTATGGCGCCAAATAACATAAGCGCAAATATCCCTATCCAGACTGCCAGCATATCGCTTCTGGAGATTTGTGAGACCAGCAGGACAGAGCAAATCAGAACCGAAAGCAGGCTGATCGGCAATTGCTTCTTGAATTCGCGCAATTGGCGATCGAACAGAAGCGAAGACGAATTCCTTCCCACCAGGAAACCGCCAGCAATCTTCATCGGATAAAACACGTATCGGTTCCCGGCCAGACAGAGCTCTCTTGGCCGGAAGTATTAATCAAGCTGGTTATGTATTGCTTAAAGTTGTCACTTTTGCAGCCAGGATCAAGCTATTCGCAGGTGGCTCTAAACGCCGTATCGGCTATGCTGAGCGCTTATGTTCAGCATAGCTGCGTAAGGGGTTTATGTGTTTATGAACCATTAATCTCTGTAAATAGTTTCTCACTTCAAAACAAAATTTTTCAGCAAGGCCGAATACCTAAGAGACAGGGCCCTGCGCCTGTTGTCCATATTCATTCGGGCCATCAGACGGCTTGGTCAAAAAGATCAGCGCAATGATGAGGTTAACAATTGGAATAATCATCGTAACCGCCCAAATGGCCGGTTTTCCGATATCATGGAAACGTCGAATGCAAACTGCGGCGCTGGGCACGATCAGGGCGAGCCAGTAAAGCGTGCTCAAGAAACCAAGACCTATAATGCCTTCTACGAAACTAATAATTATCACGCCAACGACATAAGCAAGAATCCACCACCAGAATTCTGCGCGGCCGGAACGACCGTCAAACGTTGCATAATTATTCAGAACAGTTTTTACCGCCTGCATGAAGTCCATGGCGCGCTCTCCCTCTTATTCGCAGACGGAGCATAAGGGCTTCGCAGTATTATGCAAGAACGCTATCGGACGAGTGTTAGACGCTCGGCAGCGCGTGTGACGCCGGTGTAGAGCCATCTGCGTTCATGCTCGCGGAACATGTAGCTTTCATCAAACAGAACGACATGGTCCCATTGGGAGCCTTGTGCTTTATGCACTGTAAGCGCGTAACCATAATCGAACTCATCGGCGCTTTTGCGTTGCGGCCAGGGCACGGTTTCCGGACCACCGAGAAAGAATGCGCCGGGTACGGAGACGCTGACCGCACGGCCGCCTTCTTCTGGGCGAACAGAAAAACGTACGCGGGCGCCGCGGGGCTTTTGCTGGCGCTCAACACTCCAGATACCGCCGTTCAGCAGACCCTTCTTTTTATTGTTACGCAGACAGACAAGCTTCTCACCGACTTCAGGGGAGGGAGCGGAAAATCCATGCAACTCGCGCAGGCGCTCATTATAGCGCTTGCGCGTTTTATTAGCGCCGACGAGGATCTGGTCAGCCTGCATGATTTCATCGCTGTTGATTTCCCGGCGCGATAGTAACCGGCAAGCGTCGGACTGTTCGTCGAAATCTTCGCCTTCGCGTATCGCCATTGAGAGACGGATAATCGGATTATCCGCCGCCTGACGATGGATTTCGGTCAACATGAAATCCGGCTCGCTTTCGGTAAAGAAACCGCCGCCCTTGACCGGCGGCAATTGCGCCGGGTCGCCGAGCACCAGCACGGGTTTGCCGAAGGAGAGGAGATCGCGCCCCAGATCTTCGTCAACCATTGAGCATTCATCGATGATGATCAGATCGGCTTTTGACGCCGGCGCGTCCCGGCGCAATGCGAAAGAGGGCTCGCCGTCTTCGTCCGCGGATGAAGGGCGGTAGATCAGCGCGTGAATGGTTGTCGCATCGGTGCAACCCTTCTGGCGCATGACATGGGCGGCCTTGCCGGTGAATGCGGCGAAAGCGACGTCACCGCCGGCGTTTTCCGCAAAGTGACGCGCAAGTGTTGTCTTGCCGGCGCCGGCGTAGCCGAACAGTCGAAAGACAGGGCTGTCGCCGCGCTTCAGCCAACGGTCGACGGCCTTAAGCGCATCATCCTGTTCAGGGGACCATTGCATTAATCTTGCGCGCCTTGTGCGGCGTCCGCCGGAAACAAAACGCGCATGCCGGCGCGAAAAGCGAGCGGCGTTGCCGTTGCGTGACGCTCGCCGGGCAGGTCGATAACGTGAAGCTGAAAGGGAAGATCAGCCACAGCCGCCCAGTGCGCCGCCCAACGTTGCGAAGGCGTGCGGAACACCTCCGTTTCGTCTGAGGCGGCGGTGACGATCAGATGCGTATCGGTCTTCGCCGCCGCCGGTTCGAGATTCAAAAAGTAATCGAGATTGCGGTGAAACGCCGGGTTGCTTGCGATGCGCCCCCAGAAGAGATCAGGCATCGTCATCGCTGAATAGACGAGAAACTGGCCGCCTAAGGACTGTCCGTAAATGATGCGTCGCGATTCATCGGTGCGGTATTGTTCAGCGATGAAGGGTAGCAGTTCGCCGGCGAGAAAGTCCTGAAACGCCGGCGCGCCGCCCCAAAAGTCCCGTTCCGCTGACGGCGCCGTGAAATCCGTTCCGCGCATATTGCCTTCGTCGAATGTGCCGCCGGCATAGGCGATCCCGACGACAATCGCTTCCGGCATGGGCTCGTCGATCGGCAACAGGCGATAGTAAGCGCCCAAGAGCGGATAGGTGTATCCGCCGTCGAGAAGATAAATAACCGGATAGCGCTTTTCCGATTGCCCATAGTCCGCCGGCAAGCGCACATAAATGTAAAAAGGCCGCTCAAGCTTTTGCGCTTCGATGACGTGATAGCCGTCAGGCGCAATCGTGTGGAGATGGACAAGGGGCTCATCCGCCTTGGCGGCGGTCAATGACAGCCATGCGGCGACGGCGAAGACGAAAGAGAAGCGCCAGCGTTTCATCGTTTAATCAATCTCCACCCATACCGGCACGTGGTCTGACGGCTTCTCCTTGCCGCGTTCGGCGCGGTCGACGCCGGCGGTTTTGAAGCGGTCGGCCGCTTGCGGGCTCATGAGGAGATGGTCGATGCGGATGCCGTGGTCTTTGTCCCAGGCGCCGCGCTGATAGTCCCAGAACGTGTAATGCACGCCGATCGGGTCCGCTTGGCGGATGGCGTCGGTAAGGCCAAGATTGACGATCTCGCGGAAAGCGTCGTGGGTTTCCTGCCGGTAGAGCGCATCACCCTGCCAGCCGTCAGGGTCGTGCACATCTTCCGGCTGCGGAATAACATTGTAATCGCCGGCGAGGATGAACGCTTCTTCGTGCTCGAGCAGTTTCTCTGCGCGCTTTTTAAGCCGCTTCATCCATTTCAGCTTGTAGTCGTATTTCGGGCCCGGCGCTGGGTTGCCGTTGGGCAGATAAAGCCCGCCGATGCGAACGGGATCTGCATCGCCATTCTCATCAGGAGGGGGCATCACCAGCGCCTCGATATAGCGCGCCTGTTCGTCGCTGCTATCGCCGGGTAATCCGCGCATAACGTCGTCAAGTGGGTGTTTTGAAAGAAAAGCGACGCCGTTATAGGTCTTCTGGCCGTGAACCTCGACATTGTAACCGCGGTCTTCAAATTCAGCTGCGGGGAACTTTTCATCGATGCATTTAATTTCCTGCAAGACCGCGACATCCGGTTTGGCGTTGTCGAACCAGTCGAGAATGCGGGGCAGGCGGGCGTTGATGGAGTTGACGTTGAACGTTGCGATTTTCATGAGGCTGCGTCCATCCGCGCTGAAATTTTCGAACGCTCCGCCTCATCGATGAGGCGTGGTTCGGCAATTGGTTCGCCATCGGAGAAAAACGGCGACTTTTTGCCTTCGCCGCGGATGGCGCCGCCGAACAACAATCCGATCATAGATAATGCATAGCTGAGCGTCAGGCCCGGATAGTCTTCGGCGATGTCGCCGCGGGCTTGTTTTTTAAACGCCGCGCTTCTGACCGGACCGATCGCGGCATCGACAGACGCGCCCTCCGCCGGCGTCTGCAAGGCCGTTTTCAACAATCCAACGAAAGAGAATGTCGCGCCCGGCATGGTGTTGCCGATCGGCGTATTGCAGCACTTGGCGTACCAGCGAAAAATCCCTTTGGGCGTCAGCCGCAAGGCCGCGAGGTTGTCTTTGCCTTTCTGAATGGAAAGCCGCGTTGTGCTGGTCTGGAAGATGGCCGTGCCGCCGTTGTCATCGAGAACGGATGCTTCTTTGCCAAGCGCCCACGGAAAGGTCTGGCAGTCGCGGCAGAAGCATTTCACGTGAAAGCCCGCTTTCGGCGTGACATCATGCAAGACGCCTTCAAAGGCGCCGCAATCGCAGGAAACAGTCAGGTCGGTCATGGCGTTTACGTATAGACGCGCCGCCTCAGGGGCAATATCCAAACGCGATGATATGGCCGTCCGGGTCTTTGACCTCGATTTCAGTGCAGCCATGGGGTGCGACTTCCGGTCCGCGATGGAGCGTGACGCTTTTCTCGCGCAGAAAGTTTTCAACAGCTTTGATGTCGCGCACCCAGATATAGGCGTCCCACATGCCGGAGAGAGACGCCGCCGTTGGGCGCGGACCTTCCGCTGATTGTTTCAGCATAATGGAGACAGCGCCCAATTCCGCGATGGCGAAGGAGGGCGGCTCACCATGAATCTGCATAACGGAAAACCCGAGTTTCTCCGTGTAAAAATCAACGGCGCGATGGATGTCGGAAACCATCAGTTGCGTGGCGTGACTGAGGATTGTTTTCTGGTATTCTTCCGACATGGCTTCTCCTGTCGACTAGAGGTTACTCGGTCAGGAAGGTTGTGAACTCATCGACTCCGGCGCGTTCGGACCGCAGCGTGTTCACTGGCGCGCTATCGTCTGCGTAGCCCATCGCCATACCGCAATAGAGTTGTTCCTCCGCAGGCAAGTTCAAAAATGCCGCAACGGTGTTTGCGCGCGCGGCCCAGGCTTCCTGCATGCAGGTGGCGACGCCCTTTTCGTGCGCGACAAGGCAAATCGATTGCATCAACATGCCAAGATGCGCCCACTGGCCTTTGTCGAACCGCCGGTCGAGTGAGAAGAAAAGTCCGACCGGCGCGCCGAAGAATTCATAATTCTTCATCAGATGTTGTACGCGGGCGGCTTTGTCCTCGCGCGGCACGCCGAGTTTTTCATACATCGCTTCGCCGACAGCAAATCGGCGCGCGCGCCAGGGATCGGTGAGCTTGGGCGGATAAATCTGCAATTCGGTCTCTTCGCCAAGCGGATTGGCGGCGATCGCCTCTTGCACCGTCTGCACAAGCCGGTCGCGCGCCGCGCCCATCACGGCATGCACCCGCCAGGGTTGAAGATTGCCGCCGGACGGGGACCAACGCGCCAGATCAAGAATCTCGCGCACGGTTTCTTCTGCAACCGGTTTGTCGAGAAAGGCCCGCGTGGAAATCCGTGATTTCAGGGCTTCGGAAACGCTCGACTTGTTCATCGGTTTCTCATCCTTATCTGATAGGGCGGGGGACGGTTGATAGCGGCGTTTTGATGAAGCCTAACAAATACTCGATCCCCCTTCTTATCGCGCTCTTTGCGGCGTGTGTCTTCCTGATTCAGCAGACGACCGACAGCTTCCACGCAGATGAGGGGCGTTTGATCGCGCGGGCGGACACCTCGCGCGATGCGGTCGTTTTGCGCTGGTCAAGCGAGGTCGAAGCGCCCATGGGCCGGCGGTTTGAGGAGGCCTATGACGAATGGCGCGACCGGGTTTCGCTCTTCATTATTGAACTCGATTCCCCCGGCGGCGCGCTGGCGGAAGGCAAGCGCGTGATCGAAGCGGTCGACCGGATGAAGCGCACCCATAACGTGGAGACGCGGGTCAGGTCTTGGGAAAAATGCCTTTCCATGTGCGTGCCGATTTTCCTTAAAGGCGACCGCCGCGTGGCGGCGGCGAACTCGCGCTGGATGTTCCATGAGCCGACATCCTATGACGCGGTCACCGGTGAGCGCGTCGACGAACCGGAATTCGAGCGTCGCTATGTGGCGGACCGTTTCTTCGACCGGTATTTCGCCAACTCGCCCATGACGCCGGAATGGCGCGCATGGCTGCAGCAGGAATGGGTCGGCAAGGATGTCTGGAAATCAGGCCGCGATCTTTATAAGGAGGGAAGCGGTGTGGTGACGGAGCTGGAGTGACTAAACCGAAAAGCTCGTCCCGCATCCGCATGCCGCGGTCGCGTTCGGATTTTCAATTTTGAACGCCGCGCCGATAAGCTCGTCGGAGAAGTCGATGACGGAGCCTGACATATATTCAACGGAGACTGAATCGACGAGGACGCTATAGCCGTCCGCATCAAGAACGAGATCATCGTCTCCGCGCGCGTCGACAATATCGAATTTATATTGAAAGCCGGAGCATCCGCCGCCTTCCACCGCGACGCGCAGCATCGATCCGGCGGGCTCTTTCGACAGGATCGCCGCGATGCGCCTGGCGGCGCGTTTGGAAACGGAAACAGGGACTTCTTCGGTAACACTCATTCGGGGGCCTCAAACTCTGACTTGTATTACTTAAGCTTTTTCAGACCGGATTTCGAGGGGTGTGCTGTCGTCATGGAAAATTCTTCCCTTGTTTACGGGGGAAATGGCCCGCAGGGCCGAAGGGGGTGGTAAACTATCGACCCCCTCTGTCTCCTTCAGTAAAGACCGGGGTCAACACCTTCCTCGCAAGCGGGGGAGGAAAGCCTTCGCAGAATCGATCCATATCGTTAACCAAAGTGATAATTTTTGGACGTGAATAATATGCCTCTTCCGTTTCCAGCCCCGCTTGCGCCTTATGCGGCTCGCGCCGACGAGACCCGCGGCCGGCTGTGGCCGGAGGCGGAGAGCGAGGCGCGCACGGCCTTTCAGCGTGACCGGGACCGGGTGATCCATGCGGTCGCTTTTCGCCGGCTGAAGCACAAGACTCAGGTCTTCATTTCCCACGAGGGCGACCATTTCCGCACGCGGCTGACGCACTCGCTAGAAGTCGCCCAGATTGCGCGCACGCTCGCGAGAGCGTTGCAGCTTGACGAAGATCTCGCCGAGTGTCTGGCGCTCGCCCATGACCTCGGCCATCCGCCGTTCGGGCATACGGGCGAGGATGTTTTGCAGGAATGCATGGCCGACTATAACGGCTTTGACCATAACGCCCAGACTCTCCGCATCCTGACGAAACTCGAGCGCCGCCACGCCGAGTTCGACGGCCTCAACCTCACCTGGGAAACGCTGGAAGGGGTTGTGAAACATAACGGACCGTTGACGGGTCCGCTCGCGGAAAAGACCGAACCGCTGCCCGCCGCGATTACTGAATATGCGCAGGCCCACGACCTCTGGCTCGATACGTTCCCATCGCTGGAGGCGCAGGTCGCCGCCATTGCCGACGATATCGCCTATAACAATCACGATGTGGATGACGGCCTGCGCGCCGGGCTCTTCTCCTTCGAAGAGGCGCGCGAGCAGCCGCTGATCGGCGAGGCCATCGCAACCGCGCAGGATCGCTATCCCAACGCGCCGGACGACATTCTGATCGCGGAGGCGGTTTCCGACCTGATCGGAACGATGGTTTCAGACGTGCTCGAAGAAACGCGCCGCCGGCTTGAGAAAAATGCGCCGGCCGATGCGGACGCTGTCAGGCGTTCGGCGCAGGCGTCATGCGCCTTTTCGTCACCTGTGGAAACCGATCTTGCGGGGCTGCGCCGCTTTCTGCACGCGAATATGTACCGGCATTACAAGGTGAATCGCGCGCGCAGTCAGGCGCGCCGAATTGTTAAATCTCTGTTTAGCCTGTTTTTTTCCGAGCCTGAGACCTTGCCGCCGGAATGGCGGGAGCGCTATGAGGGCAAATCTGATGCGGGTCTGGCGAGGGTTGTCTGCGATTATATTGCGGGGATGACGGATCGATACGCGATGCGTGAATATCGGCGTCTCTTTGATGTCGAAATTCCGGACTAAAATGTCCTGCGCAGACGCAAGCAGTGGTAGAATGACAGTTGAAGTTGATTCGGCTGTAGGGGCGCCGGCGGCAATGGCGGCAAGGAGCGACATACGGGCATGAGCAAAGCGGCAGACGAAAGTTACGAAGACGAATACGCAGAATACGATGAGTTTGACGATGAAGAAGATGAAGGCGGGTTGTCCGGCTTTTCGGTTCTCGTCATCGGACTTGTCATGTTCGGCGCTTTCGCAGCGATCACCTGGATCGCTTATCAGCAAGGCATCAAACGCGGCGCCGACGGCCGCCCGATAGACACGCCTTATGTGGCGGCGGACCCTGAGCCGATTAAAATTCAGACGGCCGACGCCAGTGATCCGATCGCCGACCGCGAAGTCTATGACGCGCTTGACGGTCAGAATGATGAGCCGGTCACGGTAATCTCCGAAGGGCCTGAAGAGCCTGTCGACCGTCGTCCGGAAGACACAATCGGCGCGATTGCTGAAAGCGCCCAGGAAACGGTCGAAGATGTGAGCGATGCAGTGGAGGACCGTCTTGCGCAGCTTGCTGAAGAAGACGCCGCTGCGCTTGATACGGAGCCGGAGACCGGTCCCGAACCCGTGGCCGCGACCCCGGCCACCCCTGTCGCCGCCACAGTGGCCGACGCCAGTCCGCCGCCGCCGGCAGGTCCGTCCGCCGTCTCCGGCACCCATGTTGTTCAGGTCGGCTCCTTTCGTTCGAATGAAGAGGCGGTCGCGCAATGGCGCCGCATGGTCTCTCGGCTTGATACTGTTATTGGCGACAAAACCTTCGATATCGAAGAAGCTGATCTTGGCGACCGCGGGGTCTATCACCGTCTGCGCGTCGGTCCTTTTGCTTCAAGCGATGAGGCGTCGGCGTATTGCGCTTCGCTGAAAGAAAACGGTCAGGACTGTCTGACGAAACGGATATAGATGCGTTAGGACGGGCATATCCGTCAAAGCGGATATTTTTCATAGCGCTGGTTAAAAGAGATCAGCCGGCAGCGACAGGACAGTAAAACCCTTGCCGTCAGCTATCGTTTTTGATTGCGAAGGACCGCGAATGAGCGCTGAGGAAAAAGCGTTTTTTCGCGATGTCGATCCATGGGGCTTTATCGTCTTTGCACGGCATTGTTCGTCGACAGAAGAATTGCAGGCGCATTGCGATGAGTTGCGTGACAGCGTGGGCCGCGCCGCCCCGATTTTGATCGATCAGGAAGGCGGGCGCGTGACACGCATGAAACCGCCAACCTTTTTGCAGATGCCGCCGCCTGCGGTGTTCGGCGAGTTGCATAAGCTCGATCCGGCCAAAGCCGCACAGGCGGCGCGATTGGGCGGATGGGTGTTGGGCCGCATGGTTTCGGATTGCGGCGTCGATGTGAACTGCATTCCCATGGCGGATGTTCCGCAACCTGACGCCGATCCGACGGTCATTGGCGACAGGGCTTACGCGAAGCATCCTGAAATTATTGCCGGTCTTGCGCGCGCGGCGGCTGAAGGACTCGAGGCGGGGGGCGCTCGCCCAATTCTGAAACATCTGCCGGGCCATGGCAGGGCGCTTTGCGACAGTCACTATGACCTGCCGCGCGTGAGCGCGTCGAAAGAAGATTTGCGTACTGTTGATTTTGCACCCTTCAAAGCACTCAATGATCTCAAAATGGCGATGACAGCCCATATTGTTTATGAGGCCTTCGATCCTGATCGCCCGGCGACGATATCGCCTATTGTTGTGAATGATGTCATTCGCGGCGAAATCGGATTTGACGGCCTGCTGTTTTCGGATGATCTAAAAATGAAAGCCCTCGGCGGGTCTATGGATAAACGCCTGTCGGAAAGCCTCGATGCCGGCTGTGATCTCGCCTTGTGCTGCAATTTCGATATGAAAGAGAAAAAAGAAGTCATGAAAGGCGCAAGGCCGCTTGTCGGCGAGGCGGCGGCCCGAGCGGAAGCGGCGCTGGCGGCGCCCGCTCGCGAGGACGGCGATTTGAACGATCATTGGCGCAAGCTTCAGGAACTGCTGAAACCGGTCATGCCGGTCGCGTAGCGCTTTTGAGCTGTGCTATTTTATGATCATGGATAGCGTCGGCAAAGAATCGCATGAAAAGTGTGAATAATGGTGGATAGTGAAAATATCAGCGCTGCGGCTGCAGAAGAAGCGGGCCAAGACAGCGCCTCTGCGAGTGAGGAAGTTCCCTCGGACGCTGCCGATGATTTTGACGGCGGCGCGCGGGTTGACGTTGAGACGGACCTCGACGCCCTGATCGTCAATATTGACGGTTATGAAGGCCCGCTCGACGTGCTGCTCGACTTGGCGCGTCACCAGAAAGTCGATATTCGGCGCATATCGATGGTTGCGCTTGTCGACCAATATCTCGAATTTGTCGAGGAAGCGAAAAAACGCAATCTCGAACTAGCCGCCGACTATCTCGTTATGGCGGCGTGGCTTGCCTATCTGAAGTCCAAACTCCTGCTGCCGGTCGGCGACGAACCGGGGGATGAGCCGACGGCAGATGAAATGGCCGCCCGTCTTGCTTTCCAATTGCAGCGTCTTGAAGCCATGCGCAACGCCGTTGATGCGTTGCAGTCGCGGCCTCAATTCGGCATCGATTTTTTTCCGCGCGGCGCGCCGGAAGGCGTGCGCGTCAAACGCACCGCCGAATGGCAGGCCGATCTCTATGACCTGTTGCGGGCCTATGCGACCCAGCGCATTGGCAAGCTCGATCGAGACTATCATATCGATCCGCCTAAGGTGTTTTCTATTGAAATGGCGCGGTTGCGTCTTGAAAGAACGCTCGGCGCGATCCCGGAGTGGACGGAATTACGCTCGCTGGTGCCCGCCGATGATGTCGACGCGCCGGAAGCCTCGATCATTGCAAGCGCGTTTAATGCGGCGCTGGAGTTTGCAAAGAATGGACGCGTCGATTTGCGCCAGCTTGGCGCATTTGAGCCGATTTACATCAAGTCACGCAGTGACGAAGGCGAGAGGAAAGCGGAATGAATGACCTTGACGCAATCGTGGAAGATGATACGGCCCGCGACTTTGCCGGCCTTGATGCTCGGGGGGCGCAGACCGCCCTTGCAGCCGAACTGAGCGAAACGATGAATGAGACCGAAAACCAAGAAGATCAGGACCATGACGATGGGCAAGCCGAAGCTGAGGCCGAAACCTCGCCTGTCGTTGAGTGGAGTGATGAAGATATCGCAGAGCATGCGCGTATGGCTGAAGCGTTGCTATTTGCAGCGGCGGAACCGCTGGACGAGCGCACCATCGCTGACAGACTTCCGGCGGGCGCTGATATTGCCGCCATTCTGGAGAAGCTAAGCAGCGAGTATGAAGGCCGCGGCGTCGGTCTGTCGAAGGTCGACAAAAAGTGGCGTTTCATGACGGCGAGCGATGTTGCTTTCGTGCTTGAAAAGGAACGTGTCGCGCCTCGCAAACTCTCCCGCGCCGCGCTCGAGACCCTGGCCGTGATTGCCTATCACCAGCCCTGCACGCGCGCCGATATCGAAGATGTGCGCGGGGTCGCCGTCTCCAAAGGGTCGCTTGACCAGCTTCTTGAAATCGGTTGGGTGAAAATGCGCGGGAAGCGCCGTGACGTGCCCGGGCGGCCAACCCTTTACGGCACCAGCGAGGATTTCCTGCAGCATTTCGGGCTTGAGACTGTGACCGACTTGCCAGGCCTTTCTGACCTGAAAGCGGCCGGATTGCTCGATGCGCGCCTGCCGCCCGGATTTTCTGTGCCGACGCCGGTTGACGGCGACGACGTTGACGAAGCCGAAGAAGACGGCGAAGCCGATGAATTCGTTCAGGATTTTCATGACGCAGAAGATGCTGAAAGCGCTGACGGATAAGAAAATATTAAGCCTGTTGCGTTTGCTTATCGGCCGGCGTGGGACTACATAAGCGTCAGGCTGAATAGAGGCATGCAATGGGCGCTATTGGACCCTGGCAGATCATTATCATTCTCGTTATTGCGTTGCTGCTTTTTGGTGGCGGCGGCAAAATTTCCGCAATGATGGGCGACTTCGCCAAAGGCATTAAATCATTCCGCAAGGGGCTTCAGGATGAAGACGGCAAAGCCGTTGAAGACCGCGGCGACCAGGCGGTGGACGTGACGCCTGCGAAGGATGAAGCCAAGGCGGAAAACTAGTCCGTTCGTTCGGGCGATGCGCTCGTCGCGTTAAGCAGGTCTGCGCCGGGCTTTGCATTGCGACTTGTCGAAGCAAGGCGGGGACGAGCGCAAACAACGGTTAAAGAGCGCCGCATGAGTCTAATTCCGCAATTTGGATTTCTTGAGCTGATGATGATCGCGGTGATCGCGCTGATCGTTGTCGGCCCAAAGGACTTGCCGAAACTCATGCATTCGGTCGGCCGGTTTGTCGCCAAAGCCAAACGCATGGCCGCCGAGTTCGGCGCTGCTTTTGAGCAGATGGCACGCGAGACGGAAATGGAAGAGCTGCGTAAGGAAATCGACACGCTCAAAAACGAAAATCTCCTCGCCAAGACGAAACGGGATATCGAAGACGGACTGAAACCGATCGAAAACGATTTGCGCAAACAGAATAGCGATTTGAAGTCGGCTGTTGCGAAACCAGCCGGACCCCCGTCCGACGTTTCCCCGGACGCCGCGGTTGCGCCCTCTGTCGCTTCGGAAGAAGAGCCTGCGAAGTCATGACGGAGGCGGAGGAGAACAACGACGGTACAGATGAGATTGAAGCCTCGGCCGCGCCGCTGCTCGATCATCTGACAGAATTGCGCCAACGCCTGATTATTTCGCTCGGCGCTGTGGCGGCGGCCTTTGCAGTCTGCTTTGTCTTTTCAATCCCGCTCTATGAGTTTCTCGTGATCCCTTTCAAGAACGCGGTGGAGGCCGCGGGCGTTGAGCCGACGCTTTATTTTGCGCCGCTGGAATTTTTCTTTACGCGGGTCAAACTTGCCGCCCTTGGCGGCATTGCGCTCGCCTTTCCGGTTGCGGCGTACCAGCTCTATCAGTTTGTGGCGCCGGGACTTTACCGCCAGGAAAAACGGGCGGCGTTGCCGTTCCTTTTCGCCATGCCTGTTTTATTCACGCTTGGCGCGGCGCTCGTCTATTATGTGTTGATGCCGTTCGTCATGGCGTTTGCGGTAGGGATGGAACAGAACGCGGGCGAGGGGTCGGGCGTTTCCATTGAGCTCTTGACCAGGGTCGGCGACTATCTGGCGCTCGCGACAACACTGATTATGGCGTTTGGCTTTGCATTTCAGTTGCCGGTTTTCTTGACGCTGCTGGCGCGCGCCGGTCTCGTCGATGCGGGTTTTCTCAAGCGGAACAGGAAATATGCGATCGTCGGCATATTCATCGTCGCTGCATTCCTGACCCCGCCGGACCCGATCAGTCAGCTCATCCTCGGCGCCTCGATTATTGCGCTCTATGAGATTTCCGTCATCTCTGTCGGCATTGCCGGCAGAAAAGCTCGTGAAGATCTCGAAGAGGCGACGGAGAGCGTCTGAGCTGACGCATAACGATCTTGCGCCAAGGTTGAACCTGTTATCGGGAGCGCGCCTCAGGTTTTCGCCCGATGACGCCCGTCGCGCATCCGAAGAAATATTCTTTGTATTCAACCTCTAATCCGTTGGCGCGCAAGAAGCCGCTGAATTGCTCAGCATCGCCAAAATTTGTGCTGTAGGTTCCGATCATCGAAAAATCCTGCGCGCCCTTCATGAATGTTCTTTCAATCAAGGGCAGGATCGTTTTGAGATGAAGCAGATAAAGCGGACGCAAGAACCAGCCTTTAGGATCAGACGCCTCGATAAAGGAGAATACCCCGCCGGGCTTCAGGACAGTCGCCACAAGGTCGGCGAGCTTCTGGTGCTGTTCCGGCGAGAACGTTTTCAACCCAAAGGTGGAGATCAGAAAATCACAGCTATCAGGGCTCAATCGACTTTCAAGAACATTGTCTTCAATAAATCTGATTTCGTGTTTGCGATGGTGCTGAAGTCTCTTGATGGCGCGTTCATGCATGCCGCTCGATATATCGATTGCCGTAATTGCACTCACTTGCGGCAGTTGCCCCAGGATATGCGGCCAAACCTCGCCGGTGCCCGCCATAAGGTCGTAGCCAACAGGTTCATTGCCTGCCGGGGGCGGCATGTTGGCGACCGCCTGTTTGCGCCAGCGCTCCGTAAAGCCCATGGAGCAAATATAGCTGAAGGCGATATATTTCTTCGAGCACCGATCGAAGACGCCTTTGACGAAGGCCGGGTCATAAATATTCGGCGCGTTCTGCAGATCCTGTTCCATAGGCGTGACTTGATTGCTGTTTTGCCAATATGTCGATAGGCAATTGTGATCGCTAGACCGCGCGAACAATCCCCGCTAAACCGCGGCTCATGTTTGATCTGAAATTTATCCGCGACAATCCGGACGCTTTCGACGCCGGCCTTGCCCGGCGCGATCTTGCGCCGCGCGCCGCCGAAATTCTCATGCTGGATGAAGAGGCGCGCAAATTCACCCATGCGCTCAATGAATTGCAGGCGCGTCGCAATGCGGCGTCTAAGGATATCGGCAAGGCGAAAGCGCAGGGCGACGAAGATACGTTCAATGCGCTTCGCACCGAGGTCGATCAGATCAAGACGCAGATCCCTGCGGCGGAGGCGGAAAAGGAAAAGAAACTCGCCGCCATCAATGAGATTTTGTCAGGCATTCCGAACATTCCCGCCGACGACGCGCCGCAGGGTGAGGACGAAAGCGCCAATGTGGAGGTGCGCCAGTGGGGCGAGCCGAAACGGGTGAATGATGCGAAAGAACATTTCGACCTCGGCGAGGCCCTCGGCCAGATGGATTTTGAGCGCGCGGTGAAAATGTCCGGTTCGCGGTTTGTCCTGCTGAAAGGCCAGTTGGCGCGGCTGGAACGCGCGCTGGCGAGCTTCATGCTTGACCTGCATACGCAGGAATATGGGTATACGGAGTGTCAGCCGCCGCTCCTGGTGCGCGACGATGCGCTATATGGCACGGGGCAGTTGCCGAAATTTGCTACTGATTTATTTTCAGCTAATTCAAAGTCTGAGGCTGAATTCTGGTTAGAATCTAATTTACCACTAGAAAAAATTCCGGAGCAAGAAAGATCCCTTTCGAGTCTTCCAAAGAGCATTACAAGTTTAAGTTATTCGGATAGAGCCAAGCCCGGGTTTTGGAGAATAGACTATAACCGAACAGGATCACAGACAGTCTCTCACCATTTACATCATTGGCTTATCCCAACCGCTGAGGTCTCGCTGACAAACATCGTCCGCGAGGAAATTCTCGATGAAGGCGCACTACCGCTGCGGTTTACGGCGTGGACGCCGTGTTTCCGGTCTGAGGCCGGCGCAGCGGGCCGCGATACCCGCGGCATGATCCGCCTGCACCAATTCTCGAAAGTCGAGCTCGTATCGATTGTGCGCCCGGAAGACGCCGAGGCCGAGCATGAACGCATGACCGAATGTGCTGAAGCGGTGCTCAAACGTCTCGAGCTGCCCTATCGCACCATGGTGCTGTCAACCGGCGATATGGGTTTTTCAGCGCGCAAGACCTACGATATCGAGGTCTGGCTGCCTGGACAAAACCAGTATCGCGAAATTTCCTCCTGCTCCAACTGCGGCGACTTCCAGGCGCGCCGCATGAATACCCGCCTGCGCCGCAGCGGCGATGAAAAGAAGATCGACTTTGTCCATACGCTGAACGGCTCCGGTCTTGCGGTAGGGCGCACGCTTGTCGCCGTATTGGAAAATTATCAGCAAGCCGACGGGTCGATAGTCGTGCCTGAAGTTCTGAAACCCTATATGGGCGGCGCTGAAACGATTGAAGCGATCGGATAAAACATGCGGATTCTATGTTCCAATGATGACGGCATCCACGCGCGCGGGCTGGAGAGCCTCGTCAAGATTGCGCGCGAACTCTCCGATGACGTCTGGGTGGTTGCGCCTCAGGAGGAGCAATCGGGCGCTGCCCGCGCGTTGACGCTTGCGCACCCTGTTCGGCTTCGAAAATACGATGATAAACGTTTCTCCGTACACGGCACGCCGTCCGATGCGGTGGTGATGGCGCTTACCAACATCATGAAAGACGCTCCGCCGGATCTCATTCTCTCCGGCGTCAACAACGGCCAGAACCTTGCCGAAGACGTGACGGTTTCCGGCACCATTGCAGCGGCTTTTCAGGGCATGTCGCTTGGCGTGCCTTCCGTCGCGCTCTCATTGGCTCGATTTGAGCGTGCTCGCGCAAAATGGGCGACGCCGGAAGCTCATGGCGCGAAAATCGTCAAACAGTTGCTGGACGCCGGCTGGCCGAGAGATGTCGTGGTCAATGTGAATTTTCCTGACCGTGCGCCGGACGACATTCAGGGCGTCGAAGTGACAGGCCAGGGCCATCGCGATGCGTTTCAGTTGTTTGCCGAGGAACGCAAGGATTTGCGCGGCGGCACATATTATTGGGTCGGATACACCGGCGAGCTTTCCAATCCGCCGGAAGGCACTGATTTACGGGCGATTTATGATGGTCGCATCTCGATTACGCCTTTGCATCTCGCTTTAACCCATGAAACAGCGCGCGAATCGCTTCAAAAAGTTTTCCACAAATCCTGACATCGACGTCATTTTTCCAAAGTTGTAATTTGCGCCTTAACAAGTTGTTAACCAAACATAACAACCTTCAGGAACGAATCGATTGAGCAGGGTTTCTCGGAGGGGTCGATGAAGCACGTACATTTAGTTTTATGCGCCGGCGGTTTCATTCTAACGGCGGCTTGCGGATCGCATCGCACAGCAGCGCCGGTAGTTTACGGCACAGATCCCGGAACGCCGTCTCGCATCTATAATTCGCCCTCAGAACCTGTGCGCCCTGTCGTGACGACTGCCCCATCATCTTCTCAGTCATCTGCACCGGCTGCATCGCTGGAAACAGCGCCGATGAAACCTGTAACAGCGATCTACCTTGCCGATGAGCAGCCGGCGCTCGTGAGAACGTCCGCTGTCGCTAATCGCGGTGTGACCGGCGCACGTATTATTCGTGTGCAAAAAGGCGACACGGTTTATGCGCTCGGCAGACGATATAATGCTGATCCGAAGTCGATCATCGCCCTGAATAGTTTGCGTGCGCCATATCAATTGTCGATAGGCCAGCCGATTAAAATTCCTGGCGACGGGCCTGCGACCACAGCTGCGCAAACACGCCCTGCGCCTGTACAGAACATTCAGTATACGGTCAGGAAGGGCGACACGCTTTATTCTATTGCTCGCAAATCCGGGGCCAGTGTTGCATCAATCGCAACAGCGAACGGCATTCGCGCGCCCTATACGATCAGTCCTGGGCAGCGGATTACGGTTCCCGGCGGCAAGCTTTACGAATCCGCCCGTGTTGCAAAAGCGCCGTCGCCTGCAAAAAAGGCGACCGCCAAATCTGCCTACGCGCCGAAAACTCAGCCCGCCGCCAATTTAACGAAGCAGGTTTCATTTACGCCGACATCTGCGTCATCTTCCATGTTTGATTGGCCGGTGCGCGGCAAGATTATCTCCGAATTCGGCGTGGGCGAGCTGGGCCGGCGCAATGACGGCATAAATATCGCTGCGCCTTCGGGCACGCCTGTGCGCGCCGCCGCCGACGGCGAGGTCGTTTATCGCGGCGCCGAGCTCGACGGGTTTGGCAATCTATTGCTTGTGAAGCATGCGGACGGTTTTGTTACAGCCTATGCGCATAATGATGCGATGATCGCAAAGAAAGGCGACCGCGTGCGTAAGGGGCAGGTTATCGCGAAAGTCGGACAGACAGGCGCGGTTTCGACGCCGCAGTTGCATTTCGAAATTCGGCAAAAACTGAAGTCGGTCGATCCGGTGGCGCTGCTCGAGACAAATTAATCAATATGATTGACGAGACTCCTCGAGTCGCTGAAAAACTTACATAACAAAACACAAAAGTAGCGTTGTTGCGTATTTATAGCGATCCTTCTGGGTCGCCTTTTCTTTTAACCGCTGATTTTACCGGGGCGGCTCGCGATCAGGCGTCTTGCGAGATATTCCGGCGAGGCGGAGAGCAATCCTTCCGAGATGAACGGCGTTTCGGAAAAATGCGCAAGCGCGAGGTCGGTTTCGAAGGCGGCGCACAGTCCGGCGCCGACGCGCTTGGTGGCGTCGAATTTTGTTAAAATGCAACGCCGGACGCCAATCTCGCGAAAGGCGTGCGCCCAGTCGATATATTCAGCCGCATCGCCGCTTGCCGGCAACACAAGAACGGGCTCAGCGCCGGACGCTTCCCGATAGCTGTTCAGCGCAGCGACATCGCCGCCGTCATAGGGGCTGACGCCTGGCGTATCGAGAACGACGGCGCCGTTGGGGCGTTGTGATTTCAAAACCTGCGTAACATCGAGCGGGGATTCAACGATGTAGTAGTCGGCTCCAAGGGCGTCGCTGTAAGCGCGAATTTGTTCAACCGCGCCCGCGCGTCCGATATCGGCGGTCATCATCAGGGCGGGCGCGCCGTCCTGATGGGCGCTGGCCGCAAGTTTTGCCGAACACGATGTTTTTCCAGCGCCGGTTGGGCCGACAAGCATAATTGGCGTTGTCGGCGCAAAATGCAGCGGCGCATAGGAAAACGCTGTCCCGAACGCTGTTTCCAGCCGATATATGTCTTCGTCGATTTTTGCCGTCCTGGCGCCCTCGACAAGAACAGCGAGAAGATTCTCGCCGACCCCGTGCGGCGCCAGGATCTCAGCCATGTTGCGCACGGCCTGATCGGAGAGGTCGATCTGCGCTCCGGCCCTGCCGCCGGAGAGGGCGCCGGTCAGCTTTGCAAGCGCTTCTTCTGAAAACCGATGCTCGAGCGTTTCATTCAGGCGCATACCCGCCGCCATTTTGAACGGGCCTTCATCGACGGCGTCTCTCGCTGCGCCGGCGAACTGCGCTTTCGGGGCAGGCTCCGGCGCTGCAGGGGCAGGCTTATCTGAAGCAGTGACCTCCACATCCCCGCTTGGCAGTTCTCTGACAGAAATCACTGTCGCCGCATCGCCGAGCGCGCGGCGGGCCTTTTTCTTCGCCGCCTCAAGATCAGAGGCGATAAATTTCATCATAACGCTGTAAAACCGCTTACCTAGATCGAGCCAAGGTTCTTGAGCCTAGTATGCGGGTGAATTTCACTTTGTGAAAGGACTTGTGTTTGCGGCCTGACCCGTTCGATGACCGATCGGACGAAAGGCCGGGCGCTCGCGCTGGTGACGATGGCCGCCGAGAAACCCTCTTTTGCGGCAGCTTCGAGGCGGGAAAGCGCAGCAGAGACAAACTCTTGCAAAGCTGCAGGGGCCATCGCCAGCTGCCGGCTTTCGCCATCGCCGGCAAGCGCATCAGCGAAGGCGTTTTCCCAGGATGAAGAAAGCGTCACAATCGGCGCAAGCCCGTCGGTCCCGCCTAGCGCGCCGCAGATCTGGCGGGCAAGGCGCGTGCGCACATGTTCGACGAGAGGTCCGGTCGCAGTCGTGCGCGGCGCGGCTTCGGCGATCGCCTCCAGAATGGTCGGCAGATCGCGGATGGAGACTTTCTCAGCAAGCAGCGCCTGCAGGACGCGCTGGACCGTTGTCAGCGTCGCGACAGAAGGAATGAGATCGGAAACAAGCTGACGGTGCTTGCCGGGCAGGGCGTCGACGAGCTTTTTCGTCTCCGCATATGAAAGAAGTTCCGGCGCTTCGCTCTTAATGATTTCTGTAAGATGCGTCGTCAGAACCGTTGCGGCGTCAACGACGGTGAGTCCCTTGAGCGAGGCTTCCTCCCGTTGGCTTTCATCGATCCACATGGCGTCGAGACCGAAGGCGGGTTCTTTCGTGGGCTCGCCGACGAGATTAATCGTCTTGCCGCCCGCATCCATGACCAGAAACTGTCCGGGGCGCAGATCGCCGCGCGCGACTTCCTGTTCCTTCAGGCGAATGACATACGCGTTTGGTTCAAGCTGCATATTGTCAAGAATGCGCACAGGCGGAGTGACAAAGCCCAAATCGCGCGCGATGGAGCGACGCACCGCTTTGACCTGATCAGTCAGCTTGGGACCTTTCTCGGTTTGAATGAGCGGCAGCAACCCATAACCGAGTTCAATTCTGAGATCGTCGATCGCAAGCATTGCTTGCGGGTCGTCTTCATTGACGGCCGGCGCTTGCGGGGCGGCGTCTTTTTCCTTCGCGGTAGTTTTTCTTCGGTGCATCGCAAAGGCGGCTGCAGCGATAGCGCCTGCGAGTGCTGTAAAGGGTAAAAAGGGAAGGCCCGGCAACAGGGCGGCGATGAACATAACGACGGAAACAAGCCCAAGCGCTTTGGGCCGTTCGCCGAACTGCGTGATCAGCGCTTCGTCCGCAGCGCCGTCAACACCGGCCTTTGAAACGAGAAGACCGGCCGAGATGGAAACGATCAGCGCCGGGATCTGACTGACAAGGCCGTCGCCGATCGTGAGCAGCGTATAAGAAGCCCCGGCGTCGCCGACGGTCATGCCCATTTGCGCAACACCGATAATGATGCCGCCAATAATATTGATCAGTGTAATGAGCAGGCCGGCAATGGCGTCGCCGCGAACGAATTTCGAGGCGCCGTCCATGGCGCCGAAGAAATTGGATTCCGATTCCAGCTCTTTGCGGCGACTGCGAGCCTCATCTTCTGTAATAATGCCTGCGGAAAGGTCGGCGTCAATCGCCATTTGTTTGCCCGGCATTGCGTCAAGAGAGAACCGCGCCGCGACTTCTGCAATACGTCCGGAGCCGCGCGTGATCACGACGAAGTTCACGATCACCAGAATGGCGAACACAATCATGCCGATGACGTAATTGCCCTGCATGACAAAGCCGCCAAAAGCCTCGATGACGCGGCCGGCAGCGTCGGGTCCTTCATGTCCGCGAGAAAGAATAAGCCGTGTGGAGGCGATGTTCAGGCCGAGCCGGAGCATGGTCGCGATCAGCAAAATCGCCGGAAAGGTCGAGAATTCAAGCGCTTTGCGAGTGAAAAGCGCTGTCATCAAGATTGTCACGGAGAACGTAATGGATGCGGCGAGTAAAAGATCCAGAAGCCATCGCGGCGTCGGCAGGATAAGCAGCGCCAAAATGCTAAGAATGCCGACGGCCAGCAGCGTATCGGTGCGCATGACGTTCTTAAAGAACGCGGGCGAGGCCAGTCTTGCAGATCTTAAAACAGACTCAGACATTTAACATTGTATCCGGAAACAACAAAAAATTTTGACGCGCCTATCCGACCGCCCGTTCAGCGCCCGGCGCCGGGACGGGTACGCCCTCTTCTGTGTATTGCTTAAGTTTATTGCGCAGTGTGCGAATTGATATGCCAAGAATGTTTGCCGCATGCGTCCGGTTGCCAAGGCAGTGGTCGAGAGTCTGAAGAATGAGATCTTGCTCAACCTGGGCGACTGTGCGTCCGACAATGGCGGGAGAGGCGGCTTCTGTGTCCTGGCCTGAAGAACCGGAAGACGAACGAAGCGCGTCCCCGTTCGGCAAACGGATGGCATCCGCTTCAATTTCCTCGCCGCGCGCCAGAAGCACAGCCCTGTGCATGGCGTTTTCCAATTCGCGCACATTGCCTGGCCAGGCGCAGGAAGCGATTGCCCGTTGTGCATTCTCTGAAAGCGGGCGTTCGTCAACGCCGTTCAGATCTGCATATTTTTTTACAAAGTGTTTTGCCAAAGCGATAATGTCTGACGGGCGCTGACGCAGCGGCGGCACCGCCAGATTGACGACATTCAAGCGAAACAAAAGGTCTTCACGGAAGGTCTTGTTTTTGACTTCTTCGGCGAGGTCGCGGTTGGACGTTGCTATAACGCGAATGTCGACTTTTATTAGCTTATTGCCGCCAACCCGGTCGACAACACGCTCCTGAAGCACGCGCAGAAGCTTCGCCTGCAAACGAATATCCATCTCTGATATTTCGTCGAGCAAAAGTGTGCCTCCGTTCGCCTCTTCGAATTTTCCGATCCGCCGGGCCACAGCGCCAGTGAAGGCGCCTTTTTCATGACCGAAGAGTTCGGATTCCAGAAGGTTTTCCGGAATGGCCGCACAGTTGATGGAGATAAACGGTTTTTCAGCGCGTTTGGATTTTTCATGAACGTATTTCGCGATAACTTCCTTGCCGACGCCGCTTTCGCCAGTGATCAGGACAGACGCTTCTGAAGAAGCAATTTGATCAGCGAGGTCGATGACTTTTTTCATCGCCGGATCGACAGCGATCATATCGCGTTTTTCATCGACGACGGCTTCAAGGATAGCCGCAATAAGGTCCGCATCGGGCGGGAGTGGAACATACTCTTTTGCGCCGGCGCGAATGGCGGCGACCGCCGCATCGGCGTCGTTCTTGACGCCGCAGGCGACGACCGGCACGGCGATGCGTTCGCTGTCTAACGCTGCGATTAGCGCGCTGACCGCCTGCGTCACATCGATCATGATCAGATCTGCGCCCGCGCCTTTCCGCAGTGACGCGAGCCCCGCATCAATAGAGGGCGCAAACGCAACCTTGGCGCCGCGATCCATGGCGATTTTCGCCGCGCTTGACAGTTCGCTGGTGTGGGCGCCGATAATTAAAAGCCGCATGGCGTCTATCCTTTTTCCTTAATCGTCGTCACGGACGATTTCAGTCATCGTCACGCCAAGAACGCCGTCAACCAGCACCAACTCGCCGCGCGCAATCAGGCGATCATTGACATAAAGATCAATCGGTTCGCCAACTTTGCGGTCGAGCTCAATGACGGCGCCGTCGTGAAGCTGTTTCAATTGTGCGATATCGATTTTTGTTTTTCCGAGAACGGCGGAAATCCTGACAGGAACATCTTCGATAGAGCCGCGAAGCGGTTCCGACGCTGAGGTCTCGCTGGAAAGATCCGGCAAGTCCGCAGGAGGAGAAACTTTTTCGGGGAGGGCGCTCATGACTTTTTCTCCTTGTTGCGAAAGCTCCGGGAAGCTGAGAGGGCGTTGAAATGTTGTTCGATCTGGTCGCGCATATCGTTATGCGAGCGCCGCAACGCCCCGTCGCGCCACGCAAGACGGATGTCGCCAGGCTTAAGCTCTGTATCGACCGCGACAGAAATCTGCTTGTGCGCGTTTCTGGCTTTTAGTTCCGTTTTGATTGCGTCCAGCGCGCTTTGATCTGCTTTTTCAGACAGATACAGGGTCGCTGGCGCAGCATCGTCGGTGCGATCAAGATAGGTCTTCAAAATATCCAGCGCGGCGTCGACGCTTTCTTGGGCGGCACTCGACACGCCATAGGCTTCGCAGAAAGCTTTCGCTGCTTCTGTTATTTCATCCCTGTAGGATCGAATTGCTTGGTCGACGCTATGCGTCTGGATCTCAAGCGCATCGACAATCGCTTTGAGGTGCATTGTTTGAGACGCAAGGTGTTGTGTTTGTATGTCGGCAAGTGTCTCCTTGCGAACCTCGGCGCAGGCGGCGTCAAGGTCTTCCTGCGAATAGACAATATCGGCCGGGGCGGTTGTTTCCGGCGCCGGATCTTCGCTCGGGGCGTCAAAAGTTTCGAAACTATAGGGTTTGCGAAGCGCGGGCATTTAGTAAATCACCTCGTCATCGCTGGATTTCGACAGATAGATTTCCCCCTCATCGGCGAGCCGCTTGGCGACTGTGACGATTGTCTGCTGGGCCGTGTCGACATCGCGCACCCGGACCGGCCCCATAATGTCAATATCGTCCCGCAGAATGGTGGATGCGCGCTCTGACATATTGGAGAAGAAAACAGTTCGCATGGTCTCGTCGGCGCCCTTCAGCGCAGTTGCGAGGACAGACTTATCCACATGGCGCAGCACGACCTGAATATCTGCGCCGTCAAGCGTCGCCAGATCTTCAAAGACAAACATCAGTTCCTTGATTTTTTCAGCCGCTGACGGGTTTTTCGCTTCGAGGGTTTCCATGAAATGGCGTTCTGTTTGGCGGTCGAAATTATTGAAAATCTCTGCCATGGCTTCATGGGTTTCTTTTTCCGGCGTGCGCGCAAGGGTCGCCATAAATTCGGTGCGCAGGGTCTGTTCGATCCGGTCAAGCACCTCTTGTTGCACCGGGCCGAGCGCCAGCATGCGGTTCATCACTTCTTCCGCGTCGCGTTCCGGCAAGGCGGAGATAACACGCGCCGCATGATCGGCTTTAATCCGTGAAAGGATGACAGCAACGGTTTGCGGATGTTCATGGCGCAAATAACCGGCGAGTGTTCGCTCATTAACGTTGGCGAGCTTGTCCCACATGGTGCGTCCAGCTGGGCCCTTAATGTCCTCCATGATCGTTGCAACCCGATCTTCGGGTAAAATATTGGTCAGGAACCGTTTGGCGGAATCCATCGACCCGGTAATTGAACTTGTCGAGGAGAGACTTTTCACAAAATCATAGAGAAGGCTTTCGACAACGTCAGATGCGACCGATCCGAGATTAGTGATCGCAAGTGAAAGCTCCCGCAATTCATCTTCCTCAAATGTTTCCCACAAGGAGCGACTATTCTCTTCGCCAAGGGCCAGCATAACGACAGCGGCGCGTTCAGCGCCGGTTAATTGCTCCGGATTGGTGATCGTTTTGGGTCTCATGACGCCTCTCGCATCCAGCCGCGCAGAATATTGGCGGATTCATTCGTGTGCGTTTTAACGACTTCTGCGACTTTGTTGATGGAAGAAGCCTTCACCAATCCGTCAACCTGTCCGAGATCGATGGACGGTTCCCCTTCATCCGGTTGCGGCAGGGAGAGACGCGCATCGTCCAAGAGCGGGTCGCCTGCGGTCATGTCTGCAACAGCGCCGACAGGAGAAGGCGTTGCCAAACGCGCAGGCGCTTCTGCTGAAAGCATGGGCCGCAAGACGAACCAAACAAGCGCAAATGCGATCAAGGCGAGCGCTGACAATTCTGCAAGGCGCATTAAATCATCGCTTTCGAAGAGGTCTGAAGGCGAGGTTGCGATAGCGCCGACAGGCGCTTGCGATACAGGGGAGAAAGGTATGTCGACAACATTCACCTGGTCGCCGCGCGCTTCATTGAATCCAATCGCTGATTTTACGATGGTTTCTATGCGTTCAATCTCGTCAGCGTTGCGAGGGGCGTAGGTGGGAGCGCCGTCTGCGCCGATGCCAGCAACGCCGTTAATTGCGACGGCAACAGATAACCGTTTGACCACAAGTCCTTCTTCCCGAACTGCGTTGCGCACCGTTTTTGAAATTTCGTAATTTGTTGTTTCCTCAAGGCGCTGGTTTGCCGAGGTGGCGGCTGTCGCATCGGCAACAGCGCCATCAGCGCCCGGCAAAGCGTTGGCGACGCTGACCCCTTGCGATCGCGCAGGGTCGACATTGTTCGATGTTTCTTCGACAGTGGTTGACGAAAGAACGGTCTGACTGTCCGGGTCAATGATCTCGCTGCTTTCGGTAATGCGGCTGAAATCCATGTCAGCGTTGACTTCCACGCGAACGTTTTCAGACCCGACAATGCGTCCGACAAGATCTTCGACCGCGCGTTGCAGTCGCGCTTCTGCTGCAATTTTCCGATCTTCGACAGAGCCCGCCATCGCATCGGCGCTTTGATCATCAGCGCCGGCGGCGAGCAATTGCCCGCGCGCATCAAGCACAGTGACGCGCGACGGCTCAAGCGACGGCGCTGCAGAAGCGACAAGGTTCACAATTGCGCGGACGGAACGCTCATCAAGGCCTCCTGGCGCGTCAACGACAATAGAAGCCGATGCGGTTTGGCGATCGCGTGAAAAAAGCTCGCGCTCCGGCATAACAAGATGCACGCGCGCGGTTCTGACGCCATCGATGGCGGCGAGGGTGCGGGCGAGTTCGCCTTCAAGGGCGCGAAGCCGGTTGATGTTCTGCTGAAAAGTTGTGGCGCCCAGCATTTGAGCATCGTCGAAAATTTCGTATCCGACACCGGTTCCGGCGTCAAAACCGTCTGCGGCCAAATCAAGACGCAAGCGCGAGACATCTTTGCGGGGAACCATAATGGTTACGCCGCGGCCTTGGTCGCGCACTTTATGATCAACGCCGTCCTGGTCGAGACGGGTAATGATCCGCTGCGCCTCGGCGTATCCGGCGTCAGCATAAAGCACGCTCATCGAAGGGGCGCCGACCCGCGCTGCAATTAACGCCAATGCTGCGGCGACGCCAAAACTGACGCCAATGATGGCGGCAAGTCGCGCAACGCCGTAGGACTCTATTGTTTTCAGTAATTCGTTCACGTCCAAACCGTACCAAACGTCCGCCCAACACCGGACGCGACCCTCAACCCGGCAAATTTTGCCCGCCTTGTCGTAAAAAAAGCGTTTCTGTTCAGACGATTGAAATGAAAAAACCCCCGAACGGACGACCGCGCGGGGGTTTGAGCGTTAAAGTGTTAAGAGGATCTTACCGATATTGCTGGACACGCGTGGCGCGCAGACCCGGCAGCCCGTGGGCGTCGATTGCTTTTTGCCACGATAGAAATTCTTCCACAGTTAGCGTGTAACGCTCACACGCTTCCTCCAGAGTCAGGAGACCGCCGCGCACAGCGGCGACGACCTCGGCTTTACGGCGGATCACCCAACGTTTGGTGCTGGGCGGCGGCAGGTCTTTTAGTGTAAGCGGCGTGCCGTCTGGTCCGATGACATACGGATCTTTTTCGACGGACGGCGCTGCGGAATTAACGACAGCAGTCATGCGGTTCAAGTCCCCTGAAATACGCAACAAGTCTCCGTGAACAATAGGGGCGCCGCTTTTAAAAAACGCCTAAACGTCAAGGTAAAAGCTTCGCTAAGTGGTTGATTAGATATGAATTTTGAATTCCGCCAAAGTGTATCAATACCGTACAGAAATCATTCTTAAGCGGCCGTTTGCGTTAGGGTTTGCCAAAGCTCGTCAGCAATAGTGATGACGCGGGTGTTGGCTGAATAGGCGCGTTGGGTTTCGATAAGCGTTGAAAACTCCTGCGCAATATCGACAGTGGAGATTTCGAGCGCGCTTGCTTCAATAGCGCCGGCGCGTCCCGTTTGGGGAATGTCGAGGCTGAGATCGCCGGCGAGGGAGGTTAATTGAAAGGTTGAATTTTGACCGTCTTCAAGGCCTTGCGGGTTGGTAAAGTTTGCAAGGGCGATCTGGAAAATGTCGCGAGAGAGCCCGTTGGCGAAGTCTGCCGTGATGCGGCCGCTCTCAGAGATCGTGATTCCGGCGATTTCTGCGAAGGCGGCGCCGTCTGTTTCAGCGGTTGAAAATGAGGTTGCGCCAGGACCGGAGGCCAGCGCGCCAAAATTCGCTGCAACGGTCTGGCCGCCGCTCGTCTGGATGACGAGATCGGAAGGAAATGAGGAAGCGCCTTGGTCGAGGCGTCCATTGGCGTCGAATGCGATAGTTCCTGTCGCGATTGTTTCTGCTGCGCCGTCAGCAAAAGCCGCTGCAGCGGCAAAGCTTCCGCCGCCATTGGCGGTGAAGGTGAGTGCGAGCGTGCGCGCCGTTCCATCTGCGTCGAACACTTGAAAATTCTGTCTAACGCTTTCGCCTACAGGCAACCCTGCGGAGAGATTGCCAGCGAGCATGAGCTGTGACGTTGCGGCGGCAAGGCCGGGAACTGCGTTGATATTGACGGTTTCCAGTCCGCCAAGAGATCCGATTGAAAACGAACCGCTTGCGTCTATGGCGGCGCCGCGCAGCGCGTAGCCGGCAGCGTTTACAAGAGAGCCGTCATCGGCGATGCGAAACCCGCCCGCCCGCGTAAAAGCGAGGGCGGCATTCTCATTATCTTGCTCTGAGACAACAAAAAAGCCATCGCCGACAATCGCAAGATCGCTCTGTGCGTTTGTTCGCGTGATCGCGCCTTGTTCAGCAATGAGTGTGCGGTTGTTCGCACTCACCCCGCCGCTCTCTATGCCGCCGCCGTCGGCGGTGAGGCTGGTGACGAGGTTAGAGAAATCTGTTTGCGCGCGCTTAAAGCCAGTTGTCTGGGTGTTGGCGATGTTATTGGAAACTGCTTCCAGGCTTGTAGAAAAAGCATTCACGCCGGAAAGGCCAATAGCGAATAAACCGGAAAATCCCATTATTGATGCTCCGTTTAAAAATTAAAAATCGACGTCAATGCGAGAGATAAGATCGAGCGCAAAACGCTGACCAGCGATCTCAACTTCCGGCGCGCCGTCATTAAAGACAACGGCGTTGACCAACCCTCGCGAAGTGATTTGCGCGGGAACCGCTGCGCCGTTTGCATCGGATGCAATAACTGTCAGCCTGTATTCGCCGACGGCTGCGCGCTCGCCGGTCGATGTTTCACCATCCCAAATCACATTCTGCGCGCCTGTGCGCGGTGACAACTCAAGCGTTGCAGCGATATTGCCCTGCGCATCAATAATTTGTGCCACTGCATTCTCAGCCTGCGCTCCTAAAGAGACGGACCAGCGCGCCGGCTCAGCTGTAAGCGCCGCGCTGTCGGCGTTCACTGTGGCGATGCGGCCAATAGCGGAAAGCGCTGTTTCATTCGCGGCAGCTGATTGCAGCCCGATGAGCGCCTCCAGGTTTTGATTAGTCTGAATGGACTGTTCAACGCCTGCAAATTGCACGAGCTGCTCTGTGAACCGTTCCGTATCGAGCGGTTCAAGCGGGTCCTGATTACGCAGTTGTGTTGTCAACAGCGTCAAAAACGTATCGAAATTTGCAGTAAGCTGTGATGAAGCGTTTGTAGTCTGTGCTGTGCCTGAGGCCGTGAGGGCGGAAATATCCATCAGCGTTTCCTTAAATCATGATATCGACGGCGCCGGCCGAATAGGGCGCGGCGTATCGTGCGGCAGGGTCAATGAAGTTCAGTTCTGGCTGTTCGCCCGCGTCCATGCCGGAAGACGCATCAGCAAGCGCAAATACTATGTGCTGCTGATCAAAATCATATCCTGCATCGGTCAAAGCGTTGCGCAAGCCGCTTTCGTCTTTGGCGAACAAGTCCAGCGTTTCCTGGCTGTCAAAAGTCAGTGCAAGAACGGTCTCGTTTTTTTCAGTCAATTTCAGGTTCGCTTCGACCCGGCCCAGTTCGGGCGGATCAAGGCGAAGTTCAAACTGGGTTGCGCCGCCGCTGAGCCGGCGCGCAAGAAGCGTCGCGAATGTGTCAGAGGGCGCTTCTGCTCTGGGGGCGGGTGGGGCCGTAAACTTTGCAGCGGCCGGTGTTTTTGGCTTTGCGATCTCCGCCGGCCGCGCCGCCAGCGCTTCTGTTCGAACCGATGAAGATGCGGGCGCGGTCGCCGCTGAAGACAAGGCTGGGCCGGTATTGAGGACAGGCAGAGCGGCGGCGGGGGTTGGTGTCGACTGAGGCGCTTGCGAGGGCGCTTCAAGTTTGACAGTTTCCGCATGAGCAGGAGACGCAACCGCTTGTTTTGACGTCGGGGACTGCGCCGACGCTGCCGCATGCTGGGTTTGTTGTTGTCCTGCTTCTTGCGTTTGATTGACGCTTCTCGTTTGTGCTTGTCCGTTCAACGCAAGACTGCCTGAAGCATTGTTTGGCGCGGCGCCATGTGTTTTCAGCGATTGCGCGGCATGCGCTTCGACCGCACTGACAGCGGCGCTGAATGAAAACGCACCCTGACCCTCATCGCTGTTGCGCATATCGATTTGAGGGCCGAGCGGCTGCAATGTCAGGACATCTATCATTCATAAGCTCAAATGTTGCGCGCCCAGTGTCGCAAACGCTGCGCCAAGTGCGAGCTTCAGCTTTTCCGCGGGATTACATGGATAAGAAACCGTAAACAAAGGCGTATACGGAAAAATATAATCAGCAAAATTTGCCGCATGCGGCAAAGCTTTTCCGGCGCGTCTGCGCTGGCAAGCGCGTTGCAATATTGATGCGGCGACTGAGGATGAAAAGGCGTGCTCATGAGTAAAAGCGCAGAAATAAAGGCGCATTCAAAGGATACATGTAACCGTGCGGCAAGTTTTGCCCGTCCGGAGTTGCCTGCGCTGCAAAAATTGCCGGTCGGCAAAACGTCTTCTGATCATTTGCGACGCGGGGTGATGTGATGGGCGGTTTAACAGTTGCATTAAATACGGCGCTGTCCGGTCTTTTTGCCCATCAACAGGCAATCGCTGCGACGTCTGAGAATATCGCAAATGTCAATTCTGCAGATTTTTCGCGGCGCGAGGCGAATTTTTTTACCGACGCGATTCCCAATCAGTTTGCCGGCGTTTCTGTTGAGATTGCTCGTGCGGGCTCAAACCGGTTTTTGCAAAGCGCTGGCTTTGCCGCACAGGCGGACGCCGGCGCATTAAACGCGATCGCTGACGCGCTTGCGAATGTTGAAGCTTCCCTTGGCGCGCCTGGCGACAATCTCGACTTCGCGAATGCGTTGAACGAAGCTTATGCGTCTTTTGCGCAGCTCTCTGCCGCGCCAAATTCCATTGCCGCCCGCGCTGTCGCGATCGCTGACCTTGACGCCGCTTTCAACGCCTTTTCGCGAACGCTTGACGCCATCGACAGCGAAGTCAGCGCTTCTGACGCACGGATTGAAACACAGACGGCCCGCGCGAATGCTCTGTTGGAAAATATCTTTATTCTCAACCAGATTGTTTCTGATGAAGGCGGCGCTGGCGATGCGATCGACGCCGCTGTGCGCGAACTCAGCACCTTGCTTAACATATCAGTCAGCCGCGCCGATGACGGCAGAGTAACAGTGGCGACCGCCGACGGGCAGGTGCTGGCCGGGCCAGGCGGGTTTTCCGCTTTGTCGTTTGCCGGCGGCGTAAGCGGGCAGATCGCCCTGGCGAATGTCGATCCGGAAACAGGCGTCGTCTCTAGCGCACAGACAGACATCACAGCTGTTGTGACGGCGGGGGAAATCGGCGGGTTGGTGCAGGTTCGCAATAGCGAATTGCCAGTTTTGCGCGCTGCGGTTGCCAATGCCGCACAGCTTACGGCTGATGACATAAATAACGCCTATGCTTTGAATGCGAGTGTCGGCGCAACAGGACCGGCGACAACGCCGCTGATCGTTGTCGCCAATGGCGGTTTTTCCGTAAACGCATCGATTGCGGCTGATCCCGCGCAGCTTGCCATTGCGCGCCCAACAGCGGGGCAGCCGGGCGGCGCCAATGACGGATCGGGGGCCGGCGCGATTGCTGCACTTGGCGATGCGCCATCGGCTGGTACGGCGGCCGATGCGGTTACCCAAATCGGCGCCGCATCGCAGATTGCCGGCGAGCGCCGCGCTGCGGCCGAAGTTTTTGCAAATGACCTTGAAACCCGGCGCCTTTCAGAAAGCGGGGTCAACCTTGATGAGGAGCTTTCAAACCTCATTTTATTCCAGCGCGCTTATAATGCGAATGCGCGCGTAATTGCCGCTGTCGATGAGCTCTATCAGACAGTTCTCAACATCCTTTAAGGATAATCCGTATGCGTGTTTCTGATCTTGGTCTCCAACAAATTCTGTTTCAAGGCTTTCAGCAGGCGCAGGGTGCGGCCCAAACCCGACAGATTCAGCTTTCGTCCGGCGATGAGTTTCAGACCTACGGAGAGTATGGCGCCGATGCGTTGCGATTAATCTCAGCTGAGGGCGTCGTCACTCGGGCCAACGCTTTTGAAACGGCGGCCTCTGCGGCGTTGACGCGATTGGAAACGCAAGGCGTCGGCCTTGAATTGATCGGAGAAGCGATCAACGAATTGCGCGCAACCTTCTCCCGCACGCTCGCGACAGGCAATGCCGAACTCCTCTTTCCCGATATCGAAAACGCTGCGCAACGCACAGTTGCTGCTTTGAACGTCGATTTCGGCGGTGTCTTTGTCTTCGGCGGAGCCGATGGAACAACGCCGCCGGTGACGGCTGCAACATTGGAAGAGATCGCTGCTACGCCCTTGTCTTCGCTTTTTAATGAAGGCGATCGTCTCAATCTGGCCGTTGAAGAAGGCGTTTTTATCGACGGCGGACCTCGTGCGAGCGATGCGGCCAGCGGGCTTTTTGCAGAATTTCAGACATTCGCTGAGGCGCAAGAGGCGCTCGGACCGTTCTCCGGTAACTTGACCGATGAGCAACGCGCGTTTCTTGTTGATGCTGCGAGCCGGCTTGGCGCAATTTCCGACGCGCTGATCCAGGAGCAGGGCTTGTCAGCGCTCGCGCAGGGACAGGCGGCCGATGCCGTCGAACGTAATGCAAGGGCGCGCGATCTGGCGGAAATCGTCGCTGCCGATATCGAAGATGTTGATATTGCTGAAGCTTTGTCGCTGCTCAATCAGGATCAGCTCGCCATTCAGGCCTCCGCCCAGGCTCTGGCGCAGGCGACACAATTGTCGCTTTTGAACTTTATTTAATGCTCTGAAACCACGACACGCCAACGGAATCTCTCTAAGGGCATCTTAGTTGTAACGAATTCTGCTCGTTTGAGCGGAATTTAAAGTTTTTAGCGCGATAGTGCATGTCACTATGCAAGGTCGATTTCTTGGGGCGGGCATTCTCAGGGGATCATTAGAATTCGGAGTGTTTGTCGACATGAAAAAATATCTTCTCCTCGGCGCCATGGCTGTTCTGGCCGGCTGCGCCACTACCGAAACAGAAACCGCGGATGTTGATACGGTGACAAAGCCGGCGCCGGCCCCGATTGCCGCGATCGAGCCTGGTTCTCAGGCTGATTTTGAAGCGAACGCTAATCACCGCGTTTTCTTCGGCTACGACCAGCACACATTGACCCCGCAAGCGCAATCGGTGCTTCGCCGGCAAGCGGCTTGGATGGCGGAAAACCCGAATGTTCGTCTTCGCCTGGAAGGCAACGCGGACGAGCGCGGCACGCGCGAATATAACCTCGCGCTCGGTGCTCGCCGCGCTGAAGCTGCAAAGGCGTATCTGGTCAGCCTTGGCGTGAATGCAGGGCGGATCACAACAGTGTCGAACGGCAAGGAGAAGCCAATTTCAACCGGTTCGAGCGAAAGTTCCTGGTCGCGCAACCGGAATTCGACCACTTTGGTCGCCAGTAACTAACACTCAGTATTTCAATACGTTTTTCAGCGGCGCGCTCCGGCCAGGGGTGCGCCGCCAGCTTTTTCAGCCTTACTCCGGCTGACTGACGAGCAACAGAACTCTCCAAAATCGACCACAATCGTGCAAAGTCAGGTTTGGGTGGTTGAATACACGCGCGTTTTGTCAGTAATCTGACGCCTTGGGGCATTCGACGAGCGCGGGGACGGTGTGCGCAAAGCTCGGGGGATACTATGATCAGAAATAGTTTTATCGCCGCCTTGGTGCTGATAGCAGGGCTGTTCGGGTCAGCGCTGGCGCAGGGCAATATTCGTGAATCTCAGTTCGCAGATTTCCTTTATACGAGCGGCTTTAACGGACAACGCGTGGAGTTGAACTGCCCGACTAATAGCGGCATCGGTATCGGATTTTCAGCAACGAGAAGCGCCAATAGAAACGATAGAAAGGTTCCTGAATTCGGCGAATTCCAGAAAATTCGCCCAAATGCGCTGCCAACGTTCAATGGCGGCATGTTCATGCACGCGGCGACAGCGATTGGCGACGCATGGACAGAAGTTTGTGCCCAGCAGGGCGTGGTCACAACGACTGACTTAGGCGGCGAAGATCCGCTGATCGACGCCGTCAATCTTTCGGATATCGATTTTGACTATAATTTTTCTGACAACAGAGCGCCGGGCGGTCTTGCCGTCCATCTTTCGCGCATCCCCGTTGTTGAGCTTGACGTCGCTTACATCAATCGTTCGTTTACGGATACGGCCACCGGCGTTGAATGGGAATACCAGAGTTCCGAACTGCTCGCGACGATCAATAATTTCCAATATTATGATGTGGCGGAGGACCTGTCGCATGACGCCGACCCAGATCCGAATAAAAGGTTTATCAAAAAACGGTTCGGCTCGTTCCCGTGCTACTATGTCCATATAGAATTGCGCACGGTCTATCGCTTCCCGCTGCGTGACTGCAATTCCCGAACGCCCGTCGGCCAGGCGCCGCTTGGCGTCAGTCTTCGCGAGGCCACCGAAGAATTGGCGCTTCATTTCATCGAGAACAATATCGATATCGCCGGCGGGCGATCTCGCGCGCCCGTTGCGCCTGCGCAATTGACTGAGTGTTGCCGCACCAGCCGCAAGGGCGGCATCTTCAGCAGCGCAAGTTACAGCTATATTGTCATGCCTCAGGGCTTATGTTCTGAGCGAGTGGTGGCTCCGCGATATTGCACCGATGAAAAGCATGTTGAGCGCAATCCGTCTCACGTCTGCTGTTCTGACGGCGCCGGCGAGTATCGTGTTGTTGAAAAAGCCGCCTGCGAAGCCACAGCAACGGTCGTCGATAAATTTTATTGCGGGCCGCCGCCGCCCGAAATGCAGCTTGTTTGCTGTGCTGATGAAAATGCGCCTCGCGGACTGGATTTTTACCTCACGTCCGAAAATCGGTGCCGCAAAGCGACCCATGAGCCGACCGATCCGAAATTCTGCGGGGTCGATGACTATTAGCGGATAGGCTGACAGGTCAGGCCTGTTCGCGCTTGGCGTGCGTCGTTAAACGCGACCGGTGACTGCTCGATGTGTGCTCTGCGACGCCGGTTCTGACGCAAAACTCTGGCGTCCTGGCGTTATGCTCCCTATGTTTCCGGTCCGATGACGAATATGTTGGACATATCTGCGATCGATGCGCCCCGGATTGATCTGGGCGCGCCGGCGGGCGCACGCGTGGTGGTCGCCATGTCCGGCGGCGTCGATTCATCAGTCACAGCTGCGCTTGCGAAACTTGCCGGATATGACGTGGTCGGCGTTACGCTGCAGCTTTATGACCACGGCGTCGCCATTCAGAAAAAAGGCGCTTGCTGCGCTGGTCAGGATATCGCCGACGCCCGGCGCGTGGCGGAAGCCATGGGCTTTCCGCATTATGTGCTGGATTATGAAAGCCGCTTCGGCGAGGCGGTGATGGAAGACTTTGCGGACACGTATCTCGCCGGGGCAACGCCAATCCCATGCGTGCGTTGCAATGAGCGGGTCAAATTCAAAGATCTTTTGCAAACTGCGCGCGACCTTGGCGGCGCCGCCATGGCGACGGGACATTACATCCGTCGTGTTGAAGGTCCGAACGGTCCGGAATTGCGCCGTGCGGTCGATGCAGCGAAAGACCAAAGTTATTTTTTGTTTTCAACGACAAAAGAACAGCTTGAATATCTGCGATTTCCGCTCGGCGAGATGCCGAAAGACGAGGTGCGCCGCATCGCCGGTCAATTAGGTCTTGTCGTGGCTGACAAACCCGACAGCCAGGACATCTGCTTTGTGCCGGAAGGCAAATACGCTTCTGTCGTTGAGCGTTTGCGACCGGGCGCAGCCGAACCGGGCGAGATCGTTCATGTCGACGGCTCGGTGATGGGCCGTCATCCGGGCGTCATCCACTATACGGTTGGCCAACGGCGCGGGCTGGGCGTCGCGACCGGCGATCCGCTTTATGTCGTGCGTCTTGATCCGTCCAGGAAAGAGGTCGTGGTCGGCCCCCGTGAAGCGTTGCTTGTCTCTCGCATCTATCTGAAAGACGTAACCTGGCTCGGCGACGGCGAAGGAAAAGACGCCGCGCGGGCAGGCATTCCAATCGCCGTTAAAGTGCGTTCAACACGGCCGCCGGAAGATGCGTGTCTTGTTTGGGATGAGCGCGCGCCGCACGGATGGGCCGTTGATCTTGCTGCGCCGGAAGAGGGCGTGGCGCCGGGGCAGGCGTGCGTATTTTATTCACCCGACATCAATCACGATCGCGTCCTTGGCGGCGGCTGGATTGCTTCAACCGTAAACGCGAATGCGCGGGCCGCATAAGCTTTCCATGCTTGCGTCGGATGGCGACTTCATTCACTACGGAGACGTCACCGACGAGAGCGAGTAAAAGTTCATGGCGAAGAAAAAGTACGATTGTCTTGAGTGCACAGCCTATTGCTGTTCCTACACGCATATCCCGACCAACAAGACAGATATTAAACGCCTTGCAAAATATTTCGACACCACCGTTGAAAAGGCGGAAAAGAAGTACACTAAAAAAGGCGACGAAGAAAATCCGCGAGTTCTTCGGCATACGGAAGATGAGCACTATGTGACGTCATGCATGTTTCTCGATAAGGACACGCGCAATTGCACGATTTATGACGCCCGGCCAAAGATATGCCGTGAATTTCCAACCCAGAACCGCTGCGGCTATTACGATTTCCTGATGTTTGAACGCGAAGTGCAGGACGATCCGGAATGGGTTGCGACCACCGACTGACGCCATGACGGAAACCGTCGATGTGATTGTGATCGGCGCTGGCGCAGTCGGTCTCGCAATTGCAAGGCGGTTCGCGCTTGCGGGACGCGAAGTTCTGTTGCTTGAGAAAAACGCTGCATTTGGCGAAGAAACATCATCGCGAAACTCCGAAGTCATTCATGCGGGACTTTATTATCGGCCCGGCGGCATGCGGGCGAGGTTCTGCCATCCTGGCAAACAAATGCTCTATCGGTACTGCAGGGATCGGAATGTCGCACATCTGGATTGCGGAAAGTTGATCGTCGCCCATGGTGAGGACGAGATTACAACGCTCGCTCATTTGAAAGCGACATCTGAAAAGAACGGCGTCGTCGATCTTCATTTACTGTCGCGCAGCGATGCAAAAGCGATGGAGCCGCTGGTTGAATGCGAGGCGGCTTTATTCTCACCATCGACAGGCATTATCGACAGCCATGGGCTGATGCTTTCCCTGCTGGGGGATTTTGAACAGGCGGGCGGGCTGTTTGTCGTCAAAACGCCTGTCGTTAGCGGTGTTGTCAAAGATAACAGTTTAATTTTGAAGACAGGCGGTGCGGACCCGATTGAGCTAAGAGCGCAACTTGTCATCAACAGCGCAGGTCTCTGGGCCGACAGACTGGCGCGTGCAATTGACGGCGTACCGCCAGATACAATCCCTCGATTGCATTACGGGAAGGGGCAATACTTTTCCTACGCCGGGCGCGCGCCTTTTTCACATTTGATTTATCCCGTGCCGGGTCGTGACAGCCTTGGCGCGCATTATACGCGCGATCTTGGCGGGCACGCGAAACTGGGGCCGGATATCTCCTATGTTAATTCCAATACCGACTATGGCGTAGATGAATCGCGCCGCGGCGATTTCGCCGCTGCCGTTCATCGCTTCTGGCCGAGTCTCGATCCGGATAAACTGACCCCCGGCTATGCCGGCATTCGTCCGAAAACAGCCGGGCCGGGAGAGGAAGGCGACTTCATTATTCAAGGTCCGCGCAGCCACGGCGTAAGGGGATATATTGGATTATACGGTATGGAATCGCCGGCGCTCACCAGCTGTCTGGCGATTGCCGAGCATATCGCCGAGCTAGCTCGTTGAGGCGCTTGCAACCCCCGACGCGCGCCGCTATAGACCCGCGTTTGGCGATAGCCAATGGCGGGGTAGCTCAGTTGGTGAGAGCGCAGGATTCATAACCCTGAGGTCGCGAGTTCAAGTCTCGCCCCCGCTACCAAAACCTCTGATCTTGAAACAGCGACGTTCATTCAAAGCCTATGCGCCGTAGCCGACGATTGATTTGACTTCCAGGAATTCGTCAAACGCATGGGCGCCAAATTCGCGGCCATTGCCTGAATGCTTGTAGCCGCCGAACGGAACGGTGAAATCCATGCCGGCGCCGTTTATCGTCACGTAACCGGCCCTGATCTTTGATGCGACGCGGCGGGCGCGCTCAAGATCGCCGCCGGACACGTATCCCGCAAGGCCGTATTCCGTATCATTTGCAATCTCGATGGCTTCTTCTTCCGTGTCGTAACCAATGACACAGAGCACAGGTCCGAAAATCTCTTCACGCGCAATGGTCATATCATTTTTGACGGCCGTGAAGACGGTGGGACGAACGTAGTAGCCGGTTTCGAGCCCTTCCGGTTTACCGGGGCCGCCGCAGGCCAGCCGCGCGCCTTCGCCAACGCCGATATTGATCAAACTTTGGATTTTATTCCATTGCGATTCTGAAACGACAGGCCCCATTTTCGCATTGCTTTCAGGCGGACCGGGCGTCCAGGCGTTTGCTGCTTCTACGGCTATGGAAACGATCTCATCAATATGTGCGTTCGGCGCCAGCAGGCGAGACGGCGCTGTGCATGACTGGCCGGAATTCATCATCATTGTGCTGACGCCGCCTTTTATTGCGGCGTTGAAATCAGCGTCATCAAGAATGATGTTGGCTGACTTGCCGCCAAGCTCCTGATGAACGCGCTTTACTGAGCCTGCCGCTTTCTCTGCGACATCGACGCCTGCTCGCGTGGAGCCTGTAAAGGAGACCATATCAATATCAGGGTGCGAAGAAATGGCGGCGCCGACGGTGGGGCCGTCGCCATTGACCAGATTGTAAACCCCTGCCGGCAAACCGGCTTCATGGCAGATCTCAGCAAAGATAAGAGATGAAAGCGGCGCAATCTCCGAGGGTTTATGAACAATGGTGCAGCCTGTCAGCATTGCGGGCGCAAACTTTGCCGTCAGCTGGTTAAGCGGCCAGTTCCAGGGGGTGATAAATCCGCAAACGCCAATTGGCTCTTTGACGATCCGGCTTGCACCGTGGGCGGACGACCAGTTGAATGTCTTTGCGACCTCAAGTGCTGTCGCAAGATGAGCGAGGCCTGCAGGCGCCTGCGCGCTTGTCGCAAGCCAGCTTGGCGCGCCCATTTCCGTTGTGACGGCTGCAGCGAGATCAGGTATGCGGCTTTGATAGAGCGCGGTAATTTTTGTCAGATAGTCTGCGCGTTCTTCCAGCGGCGTGTTGCTCCACTCGGCAAACGCGCCGCGCGCTGCGGCGACGGCGCGGTCAATATCTTTCTCATTGCCCAGTGTGATTTCTGCGGTAGGGCTTTCCGTAGCAGGATTAATAACGGCAAGGGTCTGATCGCCCTGCGGGTCGCGCCATTCGCCGTCAATATAGAATTTTGCGTGATGTTTCATCGACTTGCCTCATGATTTTCCCGGTCGGAACCGGGAGCTGTTTCAACTAGGGAAGGATCAAGCCCGCCAGCGCGGCGCTCATCAAATTCGAAAGCGATCCTGCAAGAATAGCGTATACGCCGTATTGTGCGATCTGCGTCATGCGATCGGGGATGAGCGAACCGAGCCCGCCGAGCAATATCGCGATAGAGGAGAGATTTGCAAATCCGCATAAGGCGAACGTAATGACAGCCACAGTTTTCGGACTAAACTCGCCAGCCTGATTGATGAGACTGATATAGGCGACAAACTCGTTAAGGATGAGCTTTTCGCCGAAAATGGCGCCGGCCCCCTGCGCCTCATTCCAGGGAATGCTGAGAAGATACATTAGCGGTGCAAAAACCCAGCCCAGAACCATTTGCAAGGAGAGATCTTCAAGACCGACAAGACCTCCGACGCCGCCGAGAATGCCATTGGCGAGCGCGATCAAGGCGACAAACGCAAGCAACATCGCGCCGATTGTCAGCGCCAGTTTAAGACCGTCCTGCGCGCCGGCGGCGGCCGCCATAAAAATGTTCGCATGCGGACTGCGTTCCTTGGTGATATCCGAAATGGTAAGCGTTGAATCGTCGCGCTCTCCGCCATCTGGAATAATGATTTTCGCCATCAGCAAACCGCCCGGCGCCGCCATGAAGCTTGCCGCAAGCAGATATTCAAGATTAACCCCGAGCTGCGCATAAGCCGCCAGTACGGTCCCGGCGACGGATGCAAGACCGGACGTCATGATTGCAAAGAGCTGAGGGTTGGTAATCCGGTCCAGGTAAGGTTTGATGGCCAGAGGGGCTTCGGTTTGGCCAACGAAGATGTTAGCCGCTGCGTTCAGGGACTCAACGGGTCTTGCGCCGATGATGATCTGCAGAAATCCGCCGACGCCGGCGACAACAATCTGCATAATGCGCAAATGATAGAGCACTGACATCAGGGCGGAAAAGAAAATGATGATCGGCAGAACGTGAATTGCAAACACAGTGCCGAACTGATCGCCGGAGAGCTGCCCAAATATCATGCCAATGCCGGCGTTGGCGTAGCCCAGCACTGTCGACACGCCAAGAGAAAGGGACTTTATGAAACTAACGCCGAAAGGCGTTCTCAGTACAAGGAAGGCGATTGCGGTTTGCAGGGCAAACGCGCTGAGCACGATCCGAAAATTTATCGCCGTGCGATGTTTTGAAAAAATAACCGCTATCCCGAGAAGCGCAAATATGCCGACGACGCCCGCAGCGCGGCCCTGAAAAAACTCTAATACCGCGTCGATCATCGAGAAGAGGCTTTCATGGCTGTATTATCTTTCTGAAGAGGCTTACCGGAAGGCATCGGCGTTGCGCCAGCTGTCTTGTGTGACAAGACGAAAATTGAGTCGGCTAGATTTCGAATTTGTCAAGCGCCGCCGTTGTTTCCGATCCGCCGACTTTTGCGGCTCCGCCGATTACATAGATGCTGCCGCCGAGATGAACGGCGCCGAGGCCGTGGCGGGGCCTGGGCATTGCGGCGATGCTGCGCCATTGATCCGTACGGGGATCGTACTCCCACGCGTCGGCAAAAACGCCGCCGTCGCCGGGTGAGAAATATTCCCCGCCGAAAACATAGATTTTGTCGCCTAAAGCAGCGGCGGCGAGGCCGCCTTGCGCTTTTGGCATGGGCCGCGCCTTTTCCCAGCGGTCGGATAATGGGTCGTAAACCTCGACGGCGGGGCTGTTTCCCCCGCTCACGGTGCGCCCGCCGATAACATAGAAAACGCCATTAAAGACAACGCCCGCAGATGAATTTCTTGCGGTCGGCAACGGCGCCAGCGCTACCCACCGTTGAGCGGCGGGATCGTAGATCCAGTGCTCGTCGGTATCGATATGATCCGACCAGTCCAGGTTGCGGCTGCCCGACGGCGCCCGTCCGCCTGCAATATGGATGAAGCCGCCAAGAGAAGCGGCGGCGAATTCAGCCTGGGGATGGGGGAGGGATGTTGCGCGGCTCCAGACGCCGTGAATGTCATTTGTGCGCCAGCAGTCTGTGCGCATCTGCCAACCGCCGCGGGCGTCTCTGGCAAAACCGCCATATGCGAACAGAAAACCATTGTTCGGCGTCAGCGCAATATGGTGGCGCGGTTCAGGCAGGCTGGAGCCGAAATTCCATTCATTTAAAACAGGGTCATAATACGTGACCTCGTTGGAAACGTTGTTGTCGCCAAAGGGGGTCAGGCCGCCGGCGTTGACGATAATATTATAGGCGCTCGGTTTTAACGACTTGACCGAGGCCGGATCAGTTTTGCGGAACGGGGCGGGGTAAATTTCCTGAACTGGAAACGGCATGTCAGCGAGCGGCGTCCAAGAACCGATCGGTTTCGGCGTGTCATGGGCGAGGACGCTGGAGGGCAAGGTAAGCGCAGCCAGGCTTCCCGTCCCGCAGAGAAAGGCTCGCCGATCAAATCTGGTCATTGTTTCAACCCCTCAACGATAAGCCGAAGCTGGTATCCGTAACAGGCGGCGGGGCGGACGATGCGCATAGCCCAATCCCCATCGCCATATGCGCCTGCGGCCGAGAGAAAGTCTCGCACAGCGAATCGGCCTGGCTCCGTCATGGTCATTATTTCCATATCCCGCTATCGAGCGTAGCGGAATTTGACTTCAAAAACAAAAGCTTTGGCGTAATAGTCGAAGCGCCCTGAAACAGGCCCGCCGCGGTTTGCAGATCGTCATCTAAATGTTACAAGCTGCCGTTGATTCTCTCCCTTATTTTTTGGACTTACCTTGACCTCTGATAACAACGATTCCAGCGGCGAAAACGGAGCCGCTCCGCAACCGCCGACGGGCCCCTCAATTTCGATTGAGGATGAAATGCGACGCTCCTATCTCGATTATGCGATGAGCGTCATCGTTTCTCGCGCCATTCCGGACGCCAGAGACGGATTGAAACCGGTGCACCGGCGCATTTTGTGGTCGATGCACGAGAACAAATATTTCTGGGACCGCGCATATAAAAAATCCGCGCGCGTCGTCGGCGACGTCATTGGTAAGTATCACCCGCATGGCGATCAGGCGGTCTATGATGCGCTTGTGCGGATGGCGCAGGATTTTTCGATGCGTTTGCCGCTGCTGGACGGGCAGGGAAATTTCGGCTCGATCGACGGCGATCCGCCCGCGGCCATGCGGTACACCGAAGTGCGCATGGCGAAGCCGGCAGGCTCGCTGCTTGCGGATATTGAAAAAGACACGGTCGCCTTTCAGGCGAACTATGACGGCTCGGAGCAGGAGCCGCTTGTTCTGCCCGCACGTTTCCCCAATCTTCTCGTAAACGGCGCCGGCGGGATTGCGGTCGGCATGGCGACAAACATTCCGCCGCATAATCTGGGCGAAATCATCGACGCTACTGTGGCGATGATTGACAATGCGGCCATCACTGACGAAGAGCTGATCCAGATTGTTCCGGGGCCTGATTTTCCTACCGGCGGGTTGATTCTTGGCCGTTCCGGCTCGAAAGCGGCGTTGTTGCTGGGGCGTGGATCGGTTGTCATGCGCGGGCGGGCAACCATTGAGGAAATCCGCAAGGACCGTTACGCCGTCGTTGCGACGGAAATTCCGTTCCAGGTGAATAAGTCTCACATGATCGAACGGATCGCCGAGCTGGTTCGCGACAAAAAGATCGAAGGCGTCGCCGATATTCGCGATGAATCAAATCGCGAAGGGATAAGGGTCGTTATCGAGCTGCGCCGCGACGCATCGCCGGATGTGGTGTTGAATCAGCTCTATCGCCATTCGCAATTGCAGACGAGTTTCGGCGTCAACATGCTGGCGCTGAATGGCGGACGTCCACAACAACTCACACTGCGTGACGTTTTATCGACGTTCATTGATTTTCGTGAAGAGGTTGTCACCAGGCGGACAAAATTCGATCTCGCCAAAGCGCGCGACCGGGCGCACATCCTTGTGGGGCTGGCGATTGCTGTCGCCAATATTGATGAAATTGTAGCCCTTATCCGGCGGGCGCCCGATCCCGCGACAGCCAAGGCGGAGTTGATGTCCCGCGATTGGCCTGCGAAAGACCTTGCGCCGCTTGTGTTGCTGGTTGCAGACCCGCGTCATATGCTAACAGAGGGCGGAACGCTGAAGCTTTCTGAAGAACAGGCCAAAGCTATTCTCGATCTCAGGTTGCAGCGTTTGACGGCGCTCGGACGTGATGAGATCGGCAACGAGCTACAGGGGCTTGCCGACAAAATAGCCGACTATCTTGATATTCTGCGCCGGCGCGATCGCGTGATGAGCATCATCAAAGACGAACTCGTATCGGTCCGGGAAGAGTTCGCCACCCCGCGAAGAACGGAAATTGTCGAGGCTGAAGGCGAAGTTGAAGACGAAGATCTGATCGCCCAGGAAGAAATGGTCGTGACGGTCACCCATTCGGGCTACGTCAAGCGAACGGCGCTGTCGACATATCGCGCGCAAAAACGCGGCGGCAAGGGCCGCGCCGGCATGAAGTTCAAGGACGAAGATTTCGTCAACCAACTCTTTGTGGGCAATACGCATACGCCGCTCTTGTTTTTCACCAATACCGGCATGGCGTACAAGTTGAAGCTTTGGCGTCTGCCTGAAGGCGCGCCCAGCTCGCGCGGTAAGGCTTTTGTCAATCTCCTGCCGCTGCAGCCCGACGAACGGGTGACAAATATTCTTCCGCTCCCTGAGGATGAAGATTCCTGGGAGCAACTGCAGATCATGTTTGCAACCCGCTCCGGCAATGTTCGTCGCAATAAGCTATCCGATTTCCAGCGCATCAATCGCAATGGCAAAATCGCCATGAAGCTGGATGAGGGCGATGCTATCATTGGCGTCCAGATTTGCCGCGAAGATGAAGATGTTCTGCTCACAACAGCCGACGGATCATGTATCCGCTTCCCTGTCGATGTTGTCCGCGTCTTTGCAGGACGGACGTCCACCGGCGTGCGAGGCATAAAACTCGATACCGGCAATCACGTAATCTCAATGGCGATCTTGCATCATGTGGATGCAACGTCAGAGGACGCGCGGGCGTATCTTAAACACGCCGCCGCCATGCGCCGCGCTGCGGGCGAAGCGGATGCGGAAGATCCGGAGGATGCGGACCTTCCGGACGTTGCGATCTCTCAGGAAAGGATCGCCGAGCTTGGCGCCCGCGAGCAATTTGTTCTGACCGTGACGGAGAACGGCTACGGCAAGCGGACTTCGTCTTACGAATACCGCACATCGGGACGAGGGGGCAAAGGCATTATTGCGATCCAGACAACCGACCGGAACGGGCCTGTTGTTGCGTCCTTCCCGGTCGATGACGCCGACCAGATTATGCTGGTCACTGACGGTGGACAGCTTATCCGCACGCCTGTTGAAGGCATCCGTCTTGCCGGACGCAACACCCAGGGCGTCACAATTTTCAAAACCCGCGATGACGAACGCGTTGTTTCGGTCGGGAGAGTTGAAGATGCGGAGGGCGAAGACGGCCCCGAGCCAGCCCCGGAGAAACAGGATGGTTAAACGCGTTGGGCTTTATCCGGGCACGTTCGATCCCCTCACGATGGGGCATGTCGATATTATTGAGCGTGCGGTGAAGCTTGTTGATGAGCTGATTATCGGGGTTGCGATCAATCGCGACAAAGGCCCGCTTTTCTCCCTTGAAGAGCGTGTCGCCATGGTTGAAGAAGAAATGGCTCGCATTTCAAAGGCAAGCGGCACGCCGATCAAGGTGCGCCCTTTTGAAAATCTTCTTATGAAATTTGCCGAGGAGCAGGGCGCGGGGATCATCATACGCGGCCTCCGCGCTGTTTCCGACTTCGAATATGAGTTCCAGATGGTCGGCATGAATCAGGCGCTCAATGATGACATTGAGACCGTTTTCCTGATGGCTGACGTCCATTTTCAATCGATTGCTTCGCGTCTTGTGAAAGAAATTGCCCGTCTTAAAGGCGATATTTCTTCATTTGTCCCTGCGCATGTGGCGGCGCGGCTGACATCCAAATATAAATAACGGTGACGGCGTGCTCGGACGGATTGTCTCTAATGGCGATAATTTCAGACATATTTTCGCCACAGGCCGGCGGTTATGCATGAGGTGCGCTGGCCGGGGCTCTTAAAGAGACTGGATTGCAAGCATTCAGGACAATGCCGCCGCGCGGCCGAAGGAGGTAAGGTGTTTATGCGTTTTTCTTTGATTGTTGCGGGCGCAGCCGCGCTGATAAGCGCGCCTTTGTATGCGCAAGAAGAAGAAAGTGAACCGTCCCCGCAGGAGATCATTGAAAGCGCGCCGGCGGATGCTTGGCGAGCGGTCGATATTGAAGATACGATTTACATGCAATTGCCGGCGGGCAATGTGATTATTGAAGTGCGCCCCGACTTCGCGCCAGGCCATGCGGAGCGCGTTACGGAGCTGGCGTCTGAAGGCTTTTATAACGGGCTTAATTTCCATCGCGTCATCGAGGGATTTGTGGCCCAGGGCGGCGACCCGAAAGGGGACGGAACCGGCGGCTCTGAACTACCTGATCTTGAGGCGGAGTTTACTCTCGACACATCTGACACGAATGAGTTTGCCGAAGTCGGCCGCGATCGCATCGCGCCGCGAGTTGGCTATGTGAACGGGCTTCCGGTTGGCGCCCAGCCTGAGCCGCTCAGAACTTTTACGACCGAGTCAAAAGTGGCTCTATGGCCGCTGCACTGTCCGGGCGTTATGTCCATGGCGCGTTCCAGCGACCCCAACAGCGCCAACAGTCAGTTCTTTGTCATGATTGGCGATGCGCGATTGAGCCTGGACAGGCGGTACACTGTCTGGGGTTCAATCGTTGACGGTTTTGAAGCCACGCGCCGGATAGCGCGCGGCGAGCCGCCCAACCGTCCTACGCCGATCATGCGCATGCGGCGCGGTGTTGACGTTCCGCCTACTGAACGACGCAAGGTCGAAATGCTTCGTACTGACAGCGAAACATTCTTACGCTATTTGAAGCGACGCGGCGATGTTGATGAGTCCGGCTATGTCAAAGATATATGCGACATTAAAATTCCTGTGAAAGTGGATGGAAAGATAGAGCGATGAGCGACAAACTGATTTTGACTCTCGATACAGGCGAAGTGACAATTGAAACCTTGCCGGAAAAAGCGCCGCAGCATGTCGCGCGCATAAAGGAACTTGCTGAAAGCGGTTTTTATGACGGCCTCACGTTGCACCGGGTGATTGACGGTTTCATGGCGCAGATGGGCTGTCCCCAGGGAACCGGCACAGGCGGTTCGGGGAAAAACCTCAAGGCTGAATTTAATGATGTCAGCCACCAGCGAGGCGTCGTTTCCATGGCCCGCGCCCAAAACCCTGACAGCGGCGACAGTCAGTTCTTTATCTGTTTTGACGATGCTTCGTTTCTGGACGGCCAATACACCGCATGGGGACAAGTTGTCGACGGGATGGAAAATGTTGATGCGGCCGCACGCGGCGAGCCGCCGGCAACGCCGACAAAAATTATCTCTATGCGGGTGGCGGCGTAAATCGTCATAAAACTGTGATGTTAATAGGGGATGGCTGACCTGCCGTTCCGCATGGGGTATGCGTACGGCTGATCTTGTCATAGCTGTGCAAAAGTCGGGGCGCCATGCAGTTTGATCTTAATCTATTTGCGGTCGTCGGTTTTATTTTCGCCGCCTATGCCGTGGTCGGCAACGATGCGTTGCAGACGCTTGGCACTTTCATCAACTCAAACCGGCGTTTGCCCTGGTGGGCGCTGTTTTTGTTCGCCTCTGTCATTTTGATCGTTGTTTTCTTCTACGGCTATGTGACTGACGGCGGCGAGTTGCGGGATGCTGACGGTAATATCAAACCGCTTTGCGATTTCAGCGTCGGCTGTGACACTTCATACGGGCGTCTCGACAATACGGAAAAATACCCTCTATTTGAACCGCAGTGGTATCATGTGCTGCCGCCTTTGATGTTGTTGCTGTTGACCCGTTTCGGCATCCCGGTATCGACGACATTCATGGTCCTGACGATTTTTGCGACAATGGCGGGGCTCAGCTCCATGTTGCAAAAATCACTCATTGGCTACGGTCTGGCTTTTGCCGTCGGCTTCGGAATTTATCTTCTCCTTTCCCGCACGCTTGAGCGATTTTTCCGCAGAACCGAGGATCAACAACACGCGCCGATCTGGGTTCTCCTGCAGTGGACAACGACAGCCTATCTGTGGGCCGTATGGCTAATGCAGGATTTTGCGAATATTTTTATCTTCCTGCCGCGCGGAGACGGCGTGACCCCCGGATCCGGTTTAAATCCGCCGGAGGCAATCGCAGCAATAGGCGTAACGGTTCTGTTGCTTGGCTATACTTTTTGGAACCAGGGCGGCCCGGTCCAGCGCGTTTTGAAAAGCAAGACCTCTGTGACTGATATTCGTTCAGCCACGATTATTGACTTCACCTATGCGACGCTGCTGTTTTACTTCAAGGAACTGAATGACATCCCGATGTCAACGACATGGGTCTTTCTGGGGCTGATCGCAGGTCGCGAATACGCCTTTGCGCTAATGACGAAAGCGGTGTCTTTCCTGAAGACCGCCTTTGTCACAACTTCTGACCTCTCAAAAGCGTTCATTGGTTTGGTTATCTCTATTGATATGGCGCGCGGACTGCCGTTTCTGGCGCAGGGGTTTACGGCAGACGGATTTTCATTACCGCCATGGTCTGAACTTGCGCCAAGCGTAAACTCTATGTGGTTTTTGACGATTGTTAATCTGATGCTTATCCCGGTGGCGCTTTATCTTTTGAAGAACACCATGGTGCGCATGATTGGTTTGCTGATCGTTTATGCGGCTGCAGCTATCGCTTTTTTGACGATGCCGATTGCCGCCTAACCAATGGCGAAAATCCGTTTAGTGCCCGTGGCCGCCGCCGATACTGTGCACAATAAGGGCAAGCGCGCCGACCGCTACGCCGAGCTGAGCAAATAGGTAACCCCGTTTCCGGGGTGCTTTTGCCGCATGAGGGCCCAGATGAACGATCAAGACATAAATGAGAGCGCCGGCCGCAGCGCCTAATAATGCGGTGATTGGTACATCGCCGAGAGCGGCAACGACTGTGTTTGCCAAAACGGCGCCTGCGACGGTTGTTCCAGAGGCTGCAAGAAACGCCAGAATCGTTGATCGCATTTTCGAAAGACCAGCTTGCGCCAGAAGAAAATAGGCAATGATGCCCTCTGGAAATTCATGTAGCAAAAGCCCGCCGGTCGTCATCCAGCCAGTGAAGACTTCGCCCCCAAAAGCAGAGGCGTAGATTACGCCGTCCAGGAAGGAATGCGCGGCCAGTGCGATGATCGAGGCGTAGCCGAAGGACAGCGCCGCGCCATGTGGGCCGCGGCTTGTCGCAAGTTCGACGCCAATGCCAATCAACACCATCAAGGCGAAACCGCCCGCGATCCATCCAGTCGCAAATGATGAGCTGTCGAGCGCTTCCGGGATCAGGTGAAAAACAACCCCGACCGACAGGAGCCCTACCGCAAACGCTGAAAAGTACGAGCTGTTGCGTTCGGCCGCCGCGCCGAAAGCGCGGACGGACAGAATGCCGATTGTGCTGATGGCGCCTGCGAGAAGACTAGCATACAAACCATCGATATTCGCAGTAACCCCGAACACGCCTCGTCGATCCCCTACTGGCGGCATAACACAAAAAATGCGGCTATCCCGTCCAAAGTCAGATCATAGCAAGCACAATGTTATCACGTCACTATTTTTTAGCTTCATTTCTGAAAAATGAAAATCACGGTAAATCTTTGAAACTTATGTGGCGCAGGCCTTTGAAACTTGCTTGCTCCGCCCATTAGGTCGTATTGTTGAAGAATATTTTTTTAGCGTTCGGAGAGAGAACAAAGACCGGCGCATGTCCAATTGCAATCATCATGGCGAAACCGGCAAGAAAAACAGCCAGAGGCTGTTAATGGCGCTTGGCGTTATCGTCGTTTTCATGATCGTGGAAGCCGTTGGCGGCTGGATTTCAGGCTCATTGGCGTTGCTTGCGGACGCTGCGCACATGCTGACAGACGCCCTGGCGCTCGCATTGGCGGCGAGCGCGCAAATTTTTTCCATGCGGCCGGCGGATGAAACCAACCACTTCGGGTATCGTCGCGCTCAGGTGCTGGCGGCTTTTGTCAACGGCATTTTGATGGCTGTGCTGCTTGTCTGGATCGTTTTTGAAGCGGTCCGTCGTTTTCTTGATCCTGAGCCTATTAATTCGACACTCATGTTATGGGTTGCGATTGTCGGGTTTTGCGCCAACATTGCCGCCTTCTTCATTCTGCATCAGAAAGATGAGCGCGACCTGAATGTCCGCGGCGCCATGCTGCATGTGGTGGGCGACCTGCTTGGGTCAGGCGCTGCGATTATTGCCGCTCTGATCATCGGACTTACGGGATGGTTAAGAATTGATCCTGTTCTTTCTGTGATTGTTGCGTTTCTGATCGGTGTTTCCGCATTTCGTCTCTTGCGTGAAACCGGCCTTATTCTGCTACAGGGCGCGCCGGCGCATATCGACATCGCGGCGTTGTCTGAAGGTTTGAAAGCGCATGCGCCTTCGATCAAGGATGTTCATGATGTCAGAATTTGGCAGTTGACCCCGGAACACCCGAGACTGACCTTACACGCCTGTGTTGATCGGGCTGAAGATTCCGCAGAGGCGATCAAAGCGGCGAAGGACTATCTGGCCACGCATTTTAAAATCACGCACAGTACCATCCAAATTGATGTGGGCGGCGAATGCCCGGATGGCGAAATCAATCTAGCGCAAGCGACGCTGGAGATTGACAGAGCGACAAGCAATAACGCAACGCCTCAACAGGCCGGCGTACATTCCGCTGTTGCGACCTGATTTTACCGGCTGAAAGCCTCCAACGTCCTAGCTTATGTAATTTCGCCTGGATTCGCCTTTAATCGTCGCAAATAACCGAGACGAACTTTTTCAAGGGAAAGACCCTTCTTGGTCTGACGCGCAGTTGTCATACGCGCAAGAGCCGCCGTCAGTCCCATAATCATCAAATATCCGTCCCACATCTCCATTGAAACAGCAGCGCCGCCCACGGCGAAGACGATCAGGGATGTCTGCAAACCCCGCGCAAGCTCCGGTTGCCAGGGGGGTGTGGCGGGATCTTTGCGCCGGGCAATGATACGGCTGCAGGAGAATAATGAGTATGCGAACATTGAAATGAAGATGGCGAGTCCCGCAATCCCGGCGCCGCCGAGGATCTCAAAATAGATGCTATGCGCAGCCCTGGCGGTTTTGGAGCGCTCGATATCAACTGTTGCTGCGACATCTTCGATATAAGAATTACGCAAGCCCGCGCCGGTCAGAGGGTGCTTTGCGGCAAGTTTCGCATTGATAACCCACGCATCCACTCGGCCCATGAAAGACTGGTCCTGTGCGGCCTCGGTGATCGTCGCCATGCGTTCGGTCCACTTCGCGGGCATGAAGGCAATGGCGGGAACCAGCAGAGCGAACAAGGCGGCAGCGAGTGCAAACTTGTAGCGCGAGCGAAACCAGAACACACCGCAGAAAGCGAGCAGGGCGACGAACCCCCCGCGCGAATGCGTGCCCAGAACCGCCAATACGGTCAGCATAAAGAGCGCTAAAAGGCTTATGCGCAGCCATTGATAGCGCGCCTCTTTGCGAAGATACAAAATCAGGGGCAGGATCGTCGCCGCCGCAAGCGCAAAATGGTTGTTGTCTTCAATAATCGTGTCCGGCAATCCCTGAACGCGAAACTCTCCAAGCGTTGCTAGGGTGAACAATGCTCCCTTGGCGGCGAAAAATCCGATGCCGGCGACGAGAACCCAGACAAGCGTGTGGATGCGTAATTTGCTGGTTGTCATCTGAATGCACAAAACAACGAACAACAGTGTTTTGATGAAGCGATCGAAGTAGATATAAGACTCATCGGCGTCGAGAGAAGCCGCTTGTGAGATTGACAGCCATCCTGCAAAAATAATGATCAGTACGGTCATCATGTCGAACCGAAAACGCGTGAACTCAGATGACAGTACAAATGCGCCGATTGTCACCGCTGCGATGATTAAATTCAGCGGCAGTCCGAATACGCCATATGCGAGCTGATGCGGCGTCATTAAGGTAAACCACGCCCAGGCCAACAGGCCGATGAACGGCCGGCGTATGGCCAACGCCAGAAAGGCGGCAATAACGCCAAGAAGAATGATATTGCGCATCAGCCTGTCTTCATGTTCGGGCGCAAAGCGATATTCTGGCCCTCTATTATGGTGAATTCAATTATCGGGCCGTTTGTCGCTCGGCCTCATAAACGCCTCGCGCAATAGCCCGGGCAAGGCAGTCTGACGCTGCTGCGCCAATTTCAGCTGTTTTTAAGGCTCTGTCCCGGGGCAATGCCGGCAGAGCGGTTTCTCCGGAAGCGACGGAGAAAACAATGTCGCCATCGAATGGCGTGTGGGCGGGGCGAATTGCGCGCGCGATTCCGTCCTGCGCCATGATCGCCACGCGTTTGGTTTCTACGCCGGTAAGGTCCGCCGACGTCGCAATCACAGCTAGCGTTGTATTCGTTCGTTCGTGCGTCAATGCCGACAGGCGCGCATGGGGCGGAAAGGGCGCGCTTTGGTCTCTCGCTGTCGGCGCCGGTTTGCCGCCGAACTCTCTGTTCTGTTCCCATAGCCAAGCGTAAAAAGTTTCTCCATCCGGCATATAGACGGAACCGACGGGATTAACAGCAACGAGGGCGCCGACACGAACGCCGTCTTGAAGAATGCATGAGGCTGAGCCGATACCGCCGCGACGGACGCCGGCCATGGCGCCTGTTCCAGCGCCTACGGCGCCCAGTTCAAATTCTTTGCTGGCGTTTCTCACCGCTTTGACGCCGAGATTGCGATAGGGAGGCGTCTCGCCCCAAGCCTTGTCTCCGTCATTGCCGAGATCGTGCAGAACAGCGGCGGGAACGATCGGAATTGAAGGACCCTTGTCCGAAAGACGCAGGCCCGCTCCGTCTACAGATAAAGCCGATGCAACGCCGTCTCCGGCGGCAAGACCGAAAACCGACCCCCCGGCTAGGACGATGGCGTCCACTCGTCCGACAAGTTTTTCAGGATCAAGAACATCTGTCTCGCGCGTACCCGGCGCGCCGCCCCTTATGTCCGCTGTAGCAATAAACTGTCGTTCGCAGCGCAGAACCGTAACCCCGCTTCTGGCTTTCTGACAGGTTGAGTGTCCTACAAGAAAGCCGGGCACGTCTGTAATCAAATTCTGCAAGTCGCTTTGTGTCATGGCTCCCCTCTTTGCCTATTCGGCTTCAGCGTGTTGAAGGTCGGTAAGCGCATCAAGGGCCGATTGCAGGCTGGCGGCGGCGGCGACGAGCTTTTTTGTATAATCATGGGTGGGCTTTTCGAAAATCGTTTGCGTATCGCCCATCTCAATAAACTTGCCGTCCTTCATGACGGCGACACGGTCGCAAACATGGCGGATAATATTCATATCATGGGAGACGAATATGTAACTCACATTTCGATTGTGCCGAAGATTGGCGAGCAGCGTCAGGATTTTATTGCGCGATATTATGTCAAGCGCTGATGTTGCTTCGTCGAAAACAATAATCTTCGGCTCGACTGCCAATGCTCTCGCAATGGCGATACGCTGGCGTTGGCCGCCTGAAAACGCATCGGGAAAACGATCGGCGTGCGACGCTTCAAGACCAACAGATAACAAAGCGTCTTCTACGCGTTTTCGGCGTTCGGGACCGGTCGGCGGATTTTCCAGCAGGTGTAAGGGCTCGCCGACAATTCGTTCAACGCTATGGCGCGGGTTGAAGCTGGAATAAGGGTCCTGAAAAACAATCTGTGTTTTGCGCCATGCCTCATTACTCATTCGGCACCCTTCGCCGACGACAGTCCGTCCGTCAATGGCGATGCTGCCTTGCGTCGGCTGATGAAGGCCAAGCAACGTCCGAGCGAGCGTTGATTTGCCGGAGCCGGATTCGCCAATAACGCCAAAACTTTCGCCCGGACGAACCTTGAAGGAAACATCCTCCACAGCTCTGTATGGATCAGCCCGCGAAAACAGTTTTTCGGATTTGCCAGGATATTCGCAGTGTAATTTGTTTACGGATAAAATTACATCTTTTGGGGAATGCTTACGCGTTTCCCGTACAGGCAGCGGCGCAGTCAGATTTTTAAACTCCTGCGATTTTAGACCAGCGCCTGCTGCGCCGGCAACGTTTCTTGAACTATGCTCGACAATCGCGCCTTCGCTCATAATCGCTAATGTATCGGAATATTGAGCGACAACGCCAAGGTCATGGCTAATCAGCAAGACCGCAATGCCGTCTTCGCGGCAAAGCGTGTGCAGACGATCGAGAATCTCTGCTTGTGTCGTAACGTCAAGCGCGGTTGTCGGTTCGTCCGCCAGAAGAACAGTCGGCTTTAGGGCGATAGCGGCGGCGATCAGCGCGCGTTGCCGCTGCCCGCCGGAAAGCTCATGCGGAAACCGTTTGGGAGAGATTATGGACGGCGGGAGGCCTGCTTTCTCAAGTGCCGCATGCGCTTTTTCGACAGCGTCTTTCCTTGATAGACGTTCGTGAATGCAAAAAATTTCGCTGACTTGCGTTTCTATGCTCTGGACGGGGTTGAGCGCTGTCAGAGGTTCCTGAAATATCATGGAGATATTTTTGCCGCGGTGCCGGCTTAGCGTTTCTTCTGTCAGAGACAAAAGATTTTGACCCTTAAAAATGACTTCTCCCGTTGTGTGCGCCTGACGCGGCGCCAGGCCCATGACTGAAAATGCAGTCAACGATTTGCCCGATCCTGAGCGTCCGACAAGGCCGGTAATTTCTCCTTTTTTCAATTGCAAAGAGACATCACGCAAAATATTGCGTTCCTGGATTGATAAAGACAGATTTTTAATATCCAGGGCAGTCGTCACGCGGTCAGCCTTTCGACCGGTTGATTGTATCGCCGCCGCAAACCGTCACTGGCCAAATTAACCGACAGTACAAAGACAAAAATTGCCAGCCCCGGAAAAATACTGAGCCAGGGCGCAACTGAAATGAGGGTCTGGTTTTCAGCGAGAATGCGGCCCCAGCTTGGCGCTGGCGGCTGAACGCCGAGGCCGATATAAGACAGTCCCGCTTCAGCAAGAATGGCGAGAGAAAACTGTATGGTCGCCTGCATAGCGAGCAATGGCGCAATGTTGGGGAGGATATGCTCAGTTGCAATTTGCAGGCGAGATTTCCCAGCCGTGCGCGCCGACAAAACAAAGGCAGCCGTCCATAGCGGCAAAGCGGCGCCGCGGGTGAGGCGCGCAAACACAGGGATATTAAAAATTCCAATGGCGATAACAGCTGTGTAAGCGCCGGGCCCGAAAACAGCCGCCAGCAAGATCGCAAAAATCAGTGCAGGAAAAGCAAAAACAATATCACTCATGCGCATGACAATCTCATCGGCAACGCCGCCGTAAGCGCTGGCCAAGAGGCCGAGAGGCGCACCGACGCCGAGACCGATCGCCACTGCGGCGAGTGCGACGATCAGGGAAGTCTGCCCGCCAATCATCAGCATTGTGAGCAGATCGCGACCAAGCGGATCTGTGCCAAGGGGATGAGCGGGCGAGGGCGGCATAAGTCTGTCGTCAATGTTCAAGACGCTAAGATCGTATGGCGTCCAGATGATAGAGACGAGTGTTGTAGCCACAATCAGAATGACAAGAGCCAACCCCAGATATGCGGCTGCCGGGATGCGCCGCATTTTTGAGGGGCCCGTGTGTCTCATGATTGGGTTTTCCTGCGCAGTCGCGGATCGGCAATGGCATAGGAGAGGTCAATCAGAAAGGCCATGAAAACAACAGTCAGCACCAGCATGGCGACAATCGCCTTCACAACAATAAGATCTCGTTGAACAATGCTTTGAAAGACAAGTCGTCCGACGCCCGGCAGGTAAAATACGTTCTCGACAATAACTGCGCCGGCAATCAAAAAAGAGAACTGCAGTCCCAGGATCGTTAAGATCGGTATAATCGCATTGCGCACGCCGTGACGCCGGATCGCAGCATTCCGTGTCAGTCCTTTCGCCTGCGCTGTTCGGACAAAATCCTTTTCCATGATTTCAAACATGGATGTGCGCATCAGCTGGGCAAGGATAGCCGCCTGAGGGATGGCAAGAGCAATGGCAGGCAACAGCAGCGACTTTAGCGCGGGACCAAAACCGTTTTCCCAGCCGGGGAAGCCGCCTGCGGAAAACCAGCGAAGACCGACAGCAAAAATGAGCACAAAGAGAATTGAAAGCCAGAAGTTCGGGGCCGCAATGCCCGCTTGCGAGCCGGCGCGAATGACGGCGTCTATAGGTCCGCCTTCTTTTATCGCCGCCGCCGCGCCGGCTGTTATGCCGGTTATGGCTGCGAGAATGAAAGCGAGAAAGGCGAGCGGCAAAGACACCCAAAGGCGTTCTGAAACCAATTCAGCAACGGGTGTTCGGTATGTGAAGCTCTGTCCAAAATCGCCGCGTGCGAAATCGATAATCCAGTTCAGGTATCGCACCGGCGCCGGCGCATCGAGCCCGAACTCTTCTCTTACCGCTTCCAGTGACTGCTCATCGGCGTTAACGCCCATCATAACGATCGCCGGGTCGCCGGGGGCGACTTCAAGTATCGTGAAAATAATAAGGGACGCCGCAAAGAGGGTGATCCCCATAACAATAAAGCGCTTTAGCAAATAAGTAAGGCTGGCTCTGGCGAAGTAAGCGGCTGAAACCAGCGCTAATATTGCTAGGACAATCAGGATCGGAAAAATTGGCAATGCGCCGATCCTGTCGCTTGCCTGGCTCCGTGTGGCGCCGCCGGATAGTTGCGTTTGCGTGAAGTCATTGGCCTGCACAGGACCATGGCGCCACACCCCGATGACACCATTGTCCCAAACGCCGATTTTTGGCGAAGATGCAAGAAAGACATTGACCGCGTCTTCAGCCAGTTTTTCCTGTGCTCGGACCAATAGTTTATGGCGCGCATCAGGCTCAACGGCGGATTTCAACTCTACGATAATATTCTTGAATTTTTCATCCCTATACTGAAAATAATAATCATCACGGGCGTAAATATCGATGTCCAGCGGTTCGGTATGAGAAACGATCGTTAGATCATAAGCCTTGTTTGCGAATATCTGCTCAAGCCACTGCGCCCATTCAATATTGCGAATGCGAACCTTGACGCCGACTGCGGACAATTGTGCAGCAATGATCTCGCCGGATCGCCGCGCATAGGCGGGCGGCGGAAGCGTCAGCTGCGCCTCGAAACCGTCAGGATATCCTGCTTCGGCAATAAGGCGGCGCGCTTTTTCCGGATTGAAGGGATAGCGGTTTGACAGATCGACGTAAGCGGAATGATGCGGCGGGAAATGGCTGCCAATCGGTTCGCCATATCCATAAAGCGCGCCCTTAATCACAGCTCGCTTATCAATTGCGTGAGACAGCGCTTTGCGTATGCGCAAATCATTAAACGGCGGTCTGTCGTTATTAATCGCAAGGATCATCTCGCCTTCGCTGGCGCCGCTTAGAACGTTAAAGCGCTCATCGCGTTCGATGAGCGGTAAATTCTCCGGCGCCGGATAGTTCGGAAACCCATCCACATCACCTGCGAATAAAGCGGCGAATGCGGCGGTCGGATCAGGAATAAAAACAAACTCAATCCCGTCCAGTTTTGCCGGCGTCCCCCAATACTCCGCATTCGCGCTAAGGCGCACTGACGCGCCCTGACGCCAGCGGTCAAAAACAAACGGGCCTGTGCCAATCGGGTTCGTCGCATTAGTCGCTGCAGACGCCGGCGACACGATCACTGCATCTCCCCAGCCAAGATAAGTTGGAAGCGCGCCGAGCGGTTCGCTGAGCCGTATGCGCACAGTATGGACATCAATGACATCAACAGAAACAATGGATGAAAAAATGGCTCGCTGCGCGTTGGTTGATGTCTCTGCGCCAGCGCGCTCAAGGCTGAATTTTACATCAGCGGCGGAAAATGGCGCGCCGTCATGAAAACGGACGTCGCGCTGCAGGTGAAAGACATATGCCATACCGTCTTCAGAAACGCTCCAGCGCATCGCCAATGCTGGAGCAACGGAGCCGTCCTCGTTGATGCGTGTCAAACCCTCGAAAATGTTGGCGTAAACAATTTCGTCAATCGCCGCAGCAGCCCCGCTGGTCGGGTCCAGATTTGGCGGCTCCAGCTGAACGCCGACCCGCAATACGCCGGCCGCAGTCGCATAGCTGATTTGTCCACAGAACAATGCAGCCGCAAGGAGAACGCAGTGAATACCGGATCGTAACCAATCGCGCATCTAAGCCTTCCGGCGATTTAAAAAGCGGACCTTTAAAGGTTGACCCCAAGTTGGATGCGCGATCAACACTAAATTCGCTTAGTAACGAAGCGTTGCGCGCGCTCCGTACGTGGCCGGCAGGCCGGGTGCTGCAACATCGGCAACACCGCCCGGCGCGATAAAGAAGTTCCGGGTTTCATCATAGTCAGTGTTGAAGATGTTGCGCCCCCAAAAGGCCAGCGACCAACGCCCGTTAACGGGACCGACCTCGATCTGCGCATTGGCGAGCCAGTAGGCGTCGACCTCATAGACAGGGCCCAGCAAAGGCAATTCAAGGTCGCTGCGATAGGCGTAATCAAAACGAAAGGCGCCGCGCCAGCCGGCCGCAATTTCGGTTTCCGCCGCAATCAACCCCTGATAGCTCAGTTTCGGAAATCCGAGGTCCTGGCCTGCGCGATCGATCAGAACCTCCTCGCCGGCCGCGCCGGTAGCGGCCGTATCGAGGTCAACAAATTCGGTGAATTCGCCTTCTTTATAGCCGATACTTTGACTGACCGTGAGCCATTGCGTTGCGTCGAGCGTCAGTTCGAGCTCGAATCCGTAAATTTCACTTTGCGGCGCATTGACGATGCGCCCAACAATCGCGCCGGTGCCGGGGTCAAAAATCGCTGACTGCACTTGCTGATCTTCATAATCGTAGAAAAAGACGGCGCCGTTTGCGCGAAGTCGGCTGAACAAGTCGCTTTTAAAACCAACTTCGAACGCATCGAGCCTTTCGGGCGTAAACGGATCGATCGCTTGCGGATTGAGCGTATTGTAAGCAGTGAAACCGCCGGATTTCACGCCTCGGCTGTAGGACGCATACACCAGAAGATTATCGACAGGCGTATAATTCAGACCGGCTTTGCCGCTGAGGTTGTCAGAATCGAGATCGCGATCCTCCAGTGTTCCGTCAACCGTTCCGTTAGCAAAGTTGAAGAGGCCAAAGCCGGTTGCGAAGGTGCCGAGATCGCGCAAGTCGCGCGCTTCATCTTCGTAGCGGACGCCGCCGACAAAACTCAGCGTTTCGGTGATGTCGAATTCCCCATGGGCGTAGCCGGCGATAGTGCGGACATCTTGTGCGTAAGGCGTTGTGACAGCGAAGCCGGGCCCAAAACTCGCGACAAAATCCGATTGATAGATCTCGTTTAAGTCTTCATTTGAATAAAAGACCCCTGCAATCCAGCGGAAGCGGTTTGCGTCGTCACTTGTCAGTCGCAATTCCTGACTGAATACGTCAGCGCTGGTTTCGAAATAAACGCCGGCGCCGCCTATCGATAATGCGTCGAAATCGTTGAATTCTTTTCTATTAATGGTCTCAAAAGCGCCGATATAGGTGATTGAAAAAGCATCAAAATCTGCGTTCATATGAAGATTTGCGCCCCAGCCCTCATTGTCGCGAAAGGGACCCGTATCCGTACCGATGTCGACAAGATCTGCAAATTCCTGCGATGAGCCGAAACTGGTTGAACGCAAACCCTCATGGGCAAGCGGCCCGAAAACAGAATCATTAAACAGTTGCAGACCGAGACCGTCAGAATTATCGATGAAACCGTGCAGATTGAAACGCGCAGTAACGGCGTTTGTGATGTCCGCATCGACGATGCCGCGCAACGCATAACGCTCTGCATCGCCAAGGGTCTGGCCGGTCTCACGATTGATTTGCCAGTCGCCGCCATGGGCGGTCGCTCCAGAGAGACGCACACGAACTGAATCGGTAACCGGGCCGGAAAGATAGCCTTGTGTTTCTACTCGTCCGAAACGGCCGCCTTCAACCGTCAGGCCGGCAGCGAATTCATCTGTAGGCGAAGCGCTTATAACTTTTATGGCGCCGCCGGTTGTGTTGCGTCCATAGAGCGTTCCCTGCGGCCCGCGCAGAACCTCAACCCTGTCGACGTCGAATAGAACGCCTTGCGTCATGACAGGGATCGGATAGGCGACATCATCAACATAGATGCCAACAGTGGGCGCATTCAACGTCGCATAATCGCGAAACCCGACGCCTCGAATTGAGAAACTGGGCTGACCTGAACCGAACTGGCTTTCAATTTCCAGGTTGGGAACGTAATTCTCAAGATTATTGACGTTATCAACGCCAAGCTCAATCAACGCATCGCCATCGAATACGTTAAGCGCAACGCTCACATCCTGTGGCGAGGCTTCGCGGCGCTCGGTAGTGACGATAATCTCATCGTCCGCGCCATATGCGCCGAAAGGTAAAACTGATGCGGATAATACGAGCCCGCCCGAAAAGGCGCGGCGTGACAGCAATGTTAACATGGGTTCCCTCAGACTGCTTTACCAAGCGCCCCCTGCGCCCACTTTTCACGGACGCGAAGCACGCTTCAGAAAGCTGCGTCTGGACAAAGCAGAGCGAATATTTTTCTCATTCGCAGTCTTTATCCTCCGCATGCGGCGCTGCGCCAGTCGGCGGCCGTTTTTCTCGGCTTTAGCGCGCTGTACGGATCGCAAACTGCGACATACAAAAAATGTGACAGATTTACAAATCAAAAGACGCCGACATCAACGGGGCGACGTCAGGAAGCGCTCAACACGCTCACAAAAAACCTGCGGCTGGTCCCAATGGAGAGAATGGGCGGCGTTTTCGAAGATGGAGATTTCTACATCCTCAAGCGCGCCATATGCATTTCGGATATCGCAAGCAGGAAACAAAATATCGTATTGACCGGCGAGAATGAGCGTATTTGCTCTAATTTTGTGCAATTTTTGGGTTAAATCCACTCCGATCATGGCGTCAATCTGACGGCGCATATCAGCTGCGGATTGGCGATGCGGATAGGCCATGGCCATTGCAACGGCCGCATCGACGGCTCTTGCGTCCTCGAAAAACGCAGGTGCGAAAAGCCAGCAGAAGAATGTGCGATACCAGTCCGCAGTCGCCTTTTCGGACGCGCGCAGGTCGGCGAGGCTTTTGATCGCCTGCCTGGCGCGGGCGGAAATTTTTGGCGCCGAAGCGCAAAGAATGAGCCTGTTCACCCGGTCAGGCCGAGTTGCGGCCAGTTCCATCGCGATTGCGCCGCCCATGGAATGGCCAAGCACATTCGCTGATTTCACGCCAAGATGGTCGAGCAATGCGATACAATCGTCAGCAAACGCAGTGAGAGAAACCTCGCCGCGGTTTGCTTGCGTCTGACCGCAAGCCCGGTTGTCCGGCATGATAAGGCGCGCTGTCTTTGCGAGCGCGCCGGAAACCGGCGCCCAGCTTGCTGAGTCGCTGGCGAGACCTGCAATCAGCAACAGGGGCGGGCCGTCGCCGTCTGTTCTGTAGTGATAGTCTATTCCGTTTACGGAGAGAAAAGGCATATCGTTCAAGAGGTGATGTTACTGGAGAGAAGACGCTTCCGCGGTCGCAAGCGATGGCAGCAGCGAGGCTGCTGATCTTTCGATTTCGCCATCACGCACCAATTCGCCCGCGCGACGCAAATCATGAGCCATATATCGGTCGTCCGTCAGCGTATCAATCTCTTGACGCACCGTGGCAATGATCTTCTGCAACGGCGCACTGGTGAGCAATGGGCGACGCAGCTCTATGCCTTGCGCGGCGGTGAGCAATTCAACGCCTATAATCTGAGCAAGATTGTCATTCATATCGATTAAGCGCCGTGCGCCGTGGCAGGCCATGGAAACATGGTCTTCCTGATTGCATGATGTCGGTGTTGAGTCGACCGAGCACGGCGCGGCCCGCTGTTTGTTTTCACTCATCAAGGCGGCGGAAGTGACTTCCGCGATCATATAACCGGAATTCAGTCCGGGCCTTGGCGTGAGGAAAGCGGGCAGGCCATAGGATAGGGTCGGGTCGACCATAAGGGCAATCCTTCGCTGGGCGACGGCGCCAATTTCGGCGATCGCGAGGGCGATCTGGTCTGCCGCAAAGGCGACAGGCTCAGCATGGAAGTTGCCGCCGGAAATAATTGATCCGTCAGCAAACACAAGCGGATTGTCTGTTGCGGCGTTCGCCTCCGTTGCCAACGTCGACGAGGCAAAGCGCAAAAGATCAATGCAGGCGCCCATCACCTGGGGCTGGCACCGAATGCAGTAAGGGTCCTGCACGCGTTCATCGTCCGCCGAATGACTTTCTCTGATCTGCGAGCCGTCAAGAACGCGGCGCAGAAAATCAGCGGCGTCGATCTGGCCTTGATGGCCGCGAACGCTGTGCACTTCGCGCTGAAAAGGCGCTGCGGAACCCATGGCGGCGTCGGTCGAAAGCGCCCCGGTCGCAAGAGCGCTGCAGAGGTTTCGCCAGGCGTCAAAAAGACCACGCAGCGCAAGCGCCGTTGACACTTGCGTTCCGTTAATGAGGCCCAGCCCTTCTTTGGCGGCCAGCGCAATTGGTTCTATGCCGGCGGCGGCAAGAGCGTTTTTGCCAGGCATTTTATCGCCACGGTAAAGCGCCTCTCCCTCACCGATCATGACAGCGGCCATATGCGCAAGCGGCGCGAGGTCGCCTGAAGCGCCGACGGAACCTTGCGACGGCACAATTGGCGTTACGTCTCGCGCCAGCATTTCTTCCAGTTGATTGACTACGACAGGACGCACGCCTGAAACGCCGCGGCCTAGCGAAGCAATCTTCAGCGTCATAACAAGTCGCGTCGTCGCCCGGTCAAGCGAAGAGCCAACGCCGGCGCAATGGGAGAGGATCAGGTTTCGCTGAAGAGTTTCAACGTCGGCGGCGGCAATCCGCGTATTAGCGAGTTTGCCGAAGCCCGTATTCACACCATAGAAAGGCTCGTCGGAAGCGGCAGCCTCGGCGACACGGTCCGCCGATCTGGCGATATCGTCAAAGGCGGCCGGGATCAGCCTGCATTCAGGGCTTTCCCTATAGATCGCATTCAGTTGATCCAGTCCGATCGCACCCGGAGAAAGTATAACCGCCATGGAATATCACGCCTGTTTGGAGATTGGTTTAACGAACAATCCAGCCTCAATCTTGAAAAAATTCAATGGACAACGATGAAATACGACACTTTTCCCAGAACAATCCAGTTGCATGGTTCAATTTGCGTCGAGCCTTCAAAAGTTAATGCGCATAGCGGCGTGCGATTTGCTAAGATATCGTTGGTGACAATATTTAAGCGAGCCGTCACCGGGAGTTTTGCGCTTATGAAGAATGCAGTTTTTCTGATTGCGACGGGATTGTCTGCATTTGCGACATCCGCCAGCGCCGCCACGTTTGAGACGAATAAAATCTCATTTCGGGACATCACCGGAACAGTGGAGATCAAAACCACTACAGGCGATGAGATTGATATTGAAATTCGTCAGGGCAAGAAGTTTTCTTCAATTGAAGTAAAGGAAGTCGACGGGGTCGTGCTTGTCACTGGCGAGCGCTGGGTTGACGACACGGACCGCACCTGTTGCGACGACCGGATCACGCGAACGGTTAATCGCCGCAAAGATCGTGAAGCCTCAATAGGCGAGCCTGTTGATGATGCTTTTTTTGAAGATTACCCGACAATCGTCGTAGCCATGCCGTTTAAAGGCGATGTTGATTTCACTGACGCCCGGATGAAACTCGATATGGAGCGTCTTGACGGGCGGCTTGGCCTGGACGCATGCTACGTCTACGGACAAACAGGCGATATCGATGAAGCTGCAATTGGTGTCATTCACGGCAGCCGGTTGGTTGTCGGCAACATCGCGTCCGGTCTTGAGATCGACATATCTGGCGATGCGGACGTGATGGCTGGCGATGCGGCGATTGTCGACGTTGATATCGCGGGGCCGGGCGACGTTATACTCGGCGATGTTTCAGGCATGCTGGATGTCTCTATCGCGGGGTCCGGCGTTTTGCGCGCCACACGCCTTGACGGGCCGATGACCGCGCGCATTGCAGGGTCCGGCGGCGCTGCGATTAAAGGCGGGCGGGCAGATAAATTGGTTGCCTTTGTCGATGGTTCCGGCGGCGTCTATTTTGGCGGCCGCGTCAATCAACCTGACCTTAAACTCTACGGTTCAAGCGAAGTTCGCATGCGATCCGTAAACGGTAGAATTATCAAAAAAGGCTCAGGCGATGTTTATGTCGGCGATAAAATCTTCGACGAAGAGTGAAGACAAGCCGATAGCGCGACATGCTGACCGGCGCTTCAAACTTTAAAAGATAAGCGCGCCAGCCATTCGAAATGAAAGATCGAACGTAATCGACTTACAGCCGACGTTTATGCAGGGGCACGTAATCGCGTTTTGGCTCGCCGGTGTATATCTGGCGCGGTCGGCCAATTTTCTGATTAGGATCTTCGATCATCTCAGACCACTGAGCGATCCAGCCAACCGTCCGGGCGAGGGCGAAAAGAACAGTGAACATGTCCGTGGGGAACCCGAGCGCACGCAACGTGATGCCGGAATAAAAGTCGATATTCGGATAGAGTTTTTTCTCAACGAAATATTCGTCTTCCAGCGCAATGCGTTCGAGCTCCATTGCGACCTGCAACAAAGGCTCGTCCCGAACGCCCAGCGCATCCAGAACCTCATGGCAGGCTTTGCGCATGACCTTGGCGCGGGGGTCGTAGTTTTTATAGACGCGGTGACCGAAGCCCATCAGGCGGAACGGGTCGGACTTGTCCTTGGCGCGATCGATATATTCAGGAATGCGGTCTACCGAACCGATTTCTTCGAGCATGTTCAACGCCGCTTCATTGGCGCCGCCATGGGCGGGGCCCCATAGCGAAGCAATGCCGGCGGCAATGCAGGCGAACGGATTGGCGCCGGACGATCCCGCGAGGCGCACCGTCGAAGTCGACGCGTTCTGCTCATGATCCATGTGCAGAATGAAAATCTTATCAAGCGCGTCGCACAGAACTTTGTTGCATTCATACTCCTCAGCCGGAACTGCAAAGCACATGCGCATGAAGTTGGACGTGTAATCGAGCGTATTGCTCGGGAAGACAAAAGGTTGCCCAATTGAATATTTGTACGCCATGGCCGCGATTGTCGGCATCTTCGCAATCATTCGATGGGTTGCGATCAGGCGTTGTTGCGGATCGTTGATATCGGTGGAGTCGTGATAGAAAGCGGAGAGTGCGCCGACGACGCCGACCATAATCGCCATCGGATGCGCGTCGCGACGAAAACCGCTGTAAAAGTTTTTCAGCTGTTCGTGCACCATCGTGTGCAGGGTGATGGAATTTTCAAAAGCGTCGCGTTCGTCGCGGTCGGGCAACTCGCCATTTAGAAGGAGATACGCGACCTCCAGAAAGTCGGAATTCTCGGCCAATTGATCGATCGGATACCCGCGATAAAGCAGTGTGCCTTCATCGCCGTCGATGAAGGTGATTTTTGATTCGCAGCTGGCCGTTGACGTGAATCCGGGATCAAACGTGAAAGCGCCGGTTTGAGCGTAGTATTTACGGATATCGACCACATCCGGCCCGTGGGTCGCTTTAAAAACCGGAAACTCAAACGTTTCCCCGTTCTGTGAAAAAGTAACGCTTGAAGACTGTTTTAGATCGCTTTTCATGCTTAAGCCTTTTTGCTCGGCGGCGCCGTCTCATGAAAAGAGGCGCAGAAATTTATGTTGCACTGCACAGTATACCCGCAAACTCGCAGAGGACGCCAGACCTAAGAGCTGTCACAACTGGTCGCGTATTCGTGCAAGCGTTTCTTCGCGGCCGAGACTGTACAACACCTCGCCAATCCCCGGAGACGGCCGTCCAGCGGTGAGCGAGGCGCGCAGCGGCGCGCCGACCGCGCTAAATCCTATGCCTTTACGAGCTGCAAAATCTTGCAAGATTTCATCAAGATATTCAGCGCTGCGCCATTCGGGTTCGTCATGAAGTCTGTCGGCGACCTCGCTCAAAATCTTATGTGCGTCTTCTTTCTTGAGCGGCTTTGCGGCTTTGCCCTCAATCGTTAACGGTCGCGCCAGAAACAGAAATTCCGATTTCTCGACACTGTCGGCGAGCGTGGCGCAGCGGGTCTTCAAAGCTGACGCTGCGCGCGTCAGCCGTCCAGCATTCTCAGGATCAAGAACAAGGCCAGCCGCGGATAGAAAGGGTGATGCAAGAGACACGAACGCTTCATCGCTGAGCGCCGTCATATAGTGTGAGTTTATGGACTTCAATTTTTCGAGATCGAGGCGCGAGGGAGCCTTGTTGATATTGTCGGTTCCGAACCACTCAATGGCTTCCTGTTTTGAAATAATCTCGTCATCTCCGTGGGACCAGCCAAGCCGCAAGAGGTAATTGGTCAGACCCTTGGGCAGGAAGCCGAGGTCGCGATAGGCTTCAACCCCTAGCGCTCCGTGGCGTTTGGAGAGTTTTGCGCCGTCAGATCCGTGGATCAGCGGCACATGGGCGAATTTCGGCGCTGGCCAGTTTAGCGCGTCATAGATCTGCTGCTGTCGCGCTGCGTTGTTAAGATGATCGTCGCCTCTGATGATGTGAGTGACGCCCATATCATGATCGTCTACAACGACGGCGAGATTATAGGTTGGCGCGCCCGGCGCGCCGTCGCCGGCGCTTCGCAAAATGACGAGATCATCAAGCGCCGAGTTCGGAAATGAAACTTCGCCCTGGACTTCGTCATTAATCGTCGTGCGGCCCTCTGTAGGCGCTCTGAAGCGGATGACGAAAGGTTTGTCTTCCGGCGTCGACGCAGGGTCAGCATCGCGCCAAGGGCTTTCAAAACGATGCCCCGCCGCTTTTGCTTCGTTTCTCGCGGACTCAAGCTCAGCGCCGGCAAGATAACATTTGTAAGCCTTTCCATCCGCCAGCAGCTGAAGAGCGACGTCCATATGACGATCACGCCTGGCGAACTGTGAGATGGGCTCGCCGTCCCAGTCGAGACCGAGCCAGCTCAATCCGTCCAATATCGCTTCTACAGCTTCTTCAGAGTGACGGGCGCGGTCGGTGTCCTCGATCCTTAAAAGAAATTTGCCGCCGCGCCCGCGCGCATAGAGCCAGTTGAAAAGGGCGGTGCGCGCGCCGCCGATATGAAGATATCCGGTTGGGGACGGAGCAAATCGGGTGACCGGTTGCGGCGAAGGTTGGGATGTCGGCATCTTGTTGGAGACCTGGCTAAGGTTTTATGTCATCGTTGAGAAAGTTGCGTGCCGGTTACCACACATTCTGCAGCGGCGCCTATCCGTTCATGGCAAGCGACAATCTTATCGATAATTATCCGGGAAAACCTGACGCCGGCCTTTCCGAAAGGGCCTTTTCTTTCTTCAGCGCTGCGAGGATTTCAAAGGCGCGCAAGCGGTCTCTTCGCAACGCTCGGGCGCAGCTTTCAAAATGGATCGCCGCTGATGTTCGTGATCTGGGGCTCTGGTCGCCGGTAGCCGTCGGGATCGGTGTTGGCGTCTACTTCCACCTGAAAACGGAACCGCCGGCGGTTCTGGGCGTCGCCTTGGCTTTCTTATTCACGGCGGCTGCTCTTCTGACGCCGCGCGGCAAACGCCTCTGGGCGGCGCTCTGTCTTTCCGCCATCGGCTTTTGCGCCGCGGACTGGCGGGCCTCGCATGTATCGGCGCCTATTCTTGATCGAGAATATGCGCCGCGGTCGATAGAAGGCCGCGTTGTCTCCGTAGAACGAGGTTTGCGCGGCGAACGCTATGTGATCGCGCTTGAAACGATTGAAGGCTTACCGTCAGAGAATACACCCGCGAGGGCGCGGGTGACCTGGCGCGGCGCGCCCGCCGGCGCAGCGCCTGGCGATTTTGTCTCGCTTCGCGCAGGACTAAGCCCGCCGCCGGAGCCGGCGTCGCCGGGCGGCTTCGATTTCGCCAGACAGCTTTATTTCCAGAAGATCGGCGCCGTTGGCTTTGCCGTGTCGCCGCCGCAACCTATGGACGCTCCTCGCGGCAAGCAATCGTTGAATGCCTCAATAGAACGATTGCGTACTGATCTTCTGGCCCGGATTACTGAAGCTGCCCCTGGGCAGGGCGGCGCGATCCTTGGCGCCCTTGTCACTGGAAAGCGCGATGCAATTTCAGAGGCGTCGCGCTCGGCTTTGCGGGATGCGGGGCTTGCCCATTTGCTCGCAATTTCGGGCCTGCATATGGGCCTTGCGACCGGAATTATTTTCTTCAGCGTGCGTGCAGCCTTGGCGATGATTGAGCCGCTGGCGCTGCGCCTGCCTATAAAAAAATGGGCGGCGCTCGCTGCGCTGGCTGGCGGGTTTGTGTATCTTCTGCTTTCCGGCGGGGCGTGGTCGCCGCGCCGCGCTTTTATCATGGCGGCGATTATCTTCTCTGCAATTCTGTTTGATCGTCGCGCTCTGTCGCTGCGCAATGTGGCGATCGCTGCGCTGGTCATCTTGCTGACAACGCCGGAAGCGCTCGTGCATCCGGGATTTCAAATGTCGTTCGCAGCGGCGATGGCATTGATCGCAGTCTATGAATGGTTGCGGTCGAGACCGACGCCGCCTCGCGATTTCTCCTTTGGCGCGCGATTGTCCCGATACGCAATGGCGCTGGTGATCACCGATGTCATTGCGTCTTTGGCGACGGCCCCGTTTGCGCTTTATCATTTTAATCGCGTCGCCGTTTATTCCTTGCCCGCCAATATTTTGGCGACGCCGATTATGGGTTTCTGGATTATGCCGGCGGCGGTCGCCGGGCTGATCCTGACCCCGTTCGGTTTGGACAGTTTTGTCTGGCGGTTCGCCGCGCAGGGCGTTGAGGCGGTGCTCTGGATCGGCGCGACGGTTTCGGCCTGGCCGGGCGCCGTATCCGCGACTGCGCAATGGCCGGTTTCAGCAATTGTGTTGATTACGCTGGGAGGGCTCTGGCTGGCGTTGGCGCGTTCGCCGCTCCGACTGATCGGAGCAATCGCTATCCCGGTCGCTATGGCAATGATTGCGAATACGCGCCCGCCTGACCTTTACATGGCCGCTTCAGGGACGAATGCGGCCGTCATCGATGTTGATACAAAGTCTTCCGCGCTGGCCGCTTACGTTATCCGGCGCGAGAAGTTCGCCCTTGATGTCTGGCGGCAAACCGCAGGCTTGGCGGCGGAGGACGGGACCATTGTCGATATGGAAACCGTTGGCGCCTGCGATGAAGCCGGCTGCGTCCTCTCCCTAAAGAATCGTCTGATCGCTGTTACGGAAAACCCGTTGATCCTATCGGAAGATTGCGCGCGCGCGGATTTGGTGGTGGCTCTTTATCCAATATCGGGCCGCGACTGGCGCGCCTGCGACGCGATCCTGATTGATCGCCGGTCAGCATGGCGGTACGGCGCTCATGCTGTGTGGCTCGACAGAAAGGACATTCGGATCGAAACGAATTTGATGCGTCGCGGTGAGCGGCCATGGACGGGAGCGAGATAAGCGCCGCATGGGTTAGAGCGGGCGAAAGCTTAGTGGTATCGGCGCATAAGGCCCACCAGGAGCCCTTGCACGGCGACACGATCGGGCCCGTAGATTCTGGTCTCGTAATCCGGATTGGCCGCTTCTAACGCAATTGAAGCGCCTTTTTTGCGCAGCCGCTTCAAGGTTGCTTCCTGATCGTCAACGAGAGCGACAACAATATCTCCGCTTGTCGCAGAGTCGGTTTTCTTGATCACGACAAAATCGCCGTCATGGATCCCTGCGTCGATCATGGAATCGCCCTGCACCTCGAGAACATAATGTTCGCCAGCGCCAAGCAAGGCGTCCGGCGGGGCGATCCGCTCAACTTCATGCTGGATGGCCTCTATTGGCGTGCCTGCCGCAATGCGGCCTAAAACCGGCAATCCTGCATTCTCGTCAGCCGGCGCCGGCCGTGCGCGTCTACGCGTAAAACCGCCGTCAACGATCTCCGGAGAAAACCCCTGGGCGGGTTTTTTAACTGGCGCCTTGCCGCCGGCAGCCAATTCAGGCGGCATCCTCATTATTTCAAGCGCGCGGGCCCGATTAGGCAATCTTCGGATAAATCCTCGCTCTTCAAGGGCGGTAATCAGCCGATGGACGCCGGACTTGGAACGCAACGCCAGCGCATCCTTCATTTCATCGAAAGAGGGCGATACGCCCGTTTTGCTTAGACGTTCATGGATAAAAGCCAGCAATTCGTGTTGTTTCTTTGTCAACATTCCTGGGCCTCGCTTGCAAAATTTGCGCGCTTACGCACGCCGCGATTGTTTACACCGCCGAAACGATAGTAGAACAAACCAACAACGATGTTCTATTGTTGTTCTTTTTGGCGGTCAACACGCCAGTCGCAAAAGCGGACCGATCTAAAGGCGCTTAGGCCAGATTTGTCGGACGCAATAGCATCCTGGTGGCCTCGGCCACGTTCTCCTGCCGCATCAGGCTTTCGCCGACCAGAAATGCCTTAGCGCCGTATGCCGCCAGCTGCGCAAGATGGGCATGATTTGAAATCCCGCTCTCCGAAACGACAAACGCGTCGGGCGGAAGATATTTTGCAAGTTCACGCGTTACGTCCAAAGAAGTATCAAATGTTTTTAGGTTACGGTTGTTTATGCCGATAAATTTTGACCCTACTTGAACGGCGCGTTCAAGTTCTTGCCGATCATGCACCTCCACCAGCACATCCATCTCTTGTTCGCTTGCCGAGGCGGAAAGCTCCTTTAGCAGCGTGTCTGAGAGACATGCGACAATGAGCAGAATGCAATCGGCGCCCCAGGCCCGCGCTTCCGCGATCTGGTAGGGGTCAATGATGAAATCCTTTCGCAGGATCGGCAGCGACACAGCGTCCCGAGCGGCGCGAAGATAAGCCGGATCGCCCTGAAAGCTGGGTTTGTCGGTCAGCACCGAAAGGCATGTTGCCCCCCCCTCGGCATAGGCGCGCGCGTGATCAGCGGGATCGAAATTCGCACGGATAAGCCCTTTTGACGGGCTGGCTTTTTTGATTTCAGCAATCAGCGCAAAACCTTTGCAAGACTGCTTTTCAAGGGCGGCGCGGAAACCGCGAGGTTTGATTTCCTGCGCCAGGGCTGAAACCGAAGAAAACGGCGCATTCGCCTTGGCTGCGGCGACCTCGACGCGTTTGTAAGCGATAATGTCGTCGAGAATGGTCATGGGGTTTCTTTGGAAATAGCTGCGAGCCGCTGCAACGCCTGCAAGGCGGCGCCGCTGTCGATCGATTTCTCGGCCAGCCGCGCGCCGGCGGCGATATTGTCGGCGACGCCTGCGGCCGTGAGCGCGCCGGCGGCGTTAAGAACGGCAATCTCCCGAAACGGACCGCTTTCGCCCGCCAGCAGCTTGCGAATCGCTTGCGCATTCTCAGCCGGCGCGCCGCCGCGCAGTTCATCTATGGTCGCCCTCTTCAATCCGGCGTCTTCCGGCCTGACGATAAACTCACTGACGACGCCGTTTTTCAGCTCGGCCACATGGGTCGGACCTGTCGTTGTCAATTCGTCCAGGCCGTCTGCGCCGTGAACGACCCAGGCCGACACTGCGCCGAGACGCTGGAGAACCTCTGCGATAGGCCGAACAAGATCCGGCGCGAAAACGCCCATTAATTGATGTTTTGCGCGGCCAGGATTGCAGAGCGGACCAAGAACATTGAATAGCGTCCTGACGCCTAACGCTTTTCTTGCGGTTGCAGCATGTTTCACCGCCTGATGATGCCGGGCGGCGAACATAAACCCGATATTCGCCTCGCTAATGCAGCGCTCAATAACGGCCGGGGAGATATCGAGCCGCACGCCGAGGGCTTCGAGAACTTCCGATGAGCCGGATTTGGAGGACGCGGCCTTGTTCCCGTGTTTCGCCACAGGCGCGCCTGCGCCGGCGATTATAAGCGCGGCTGCGGTGGAAATGTTGAACGTGTCCGCGCCGTCGCCGCCTGTGCCGGCGGTGTCGATTGCATTGTCCGGGACGGTGACGCTGACGGCGTGATCGCGCATGGTTTCCGCGGCGGCGGCGATCTCTTCCACGGTTTCGCCGCGGGCGCGCATCGCGGCCAGAAAGCCGGCAAGCTCGATGTCGCTGGCTTCGCCCGACAGGATTGCGCCCATGGCCGCACGCATTTCATCCGCAGAGAGGGCGCGTCCTGACATGACAGCGGCAAGGAAAGGTTTAAACGATGTGCTCACGCCGCAACGTTTCCATTTCTCGCTCTGCGGAGAAAATTCCGGAGAATAAGCGGCCCGCATTCTGCGGCGATGCTTTCGGGATGAAATTGCACGCCGGCGATCGGCAGCGTGCGATGACGAAGCGACATGATCTCGTTGTCGTCTGCAGCGTGGGCGTCGACAATCAACTCACCCGGAAAATCTTCCGGCGCTGCGACCAGCGAGTGGTAGCGTGTCGAAACAAACGGCGAGGGCGCGCCCTCAAAAAGCCATCCGCCATCGTGAATGACTTCGCAGGTCTTCCCGTGCATCAATTGATCGGCTCTGCGTATGCCGCCTCCAAACGCTGCGGCAATCGCCTGCATGCCGAGGCAAACGCCAAAAACAGGAGTTTCCTTCGCCGCGGCCAGCTTTACCAGCTCAACGCAGATCCCGGCTTCATTCGGCGTGCAGGGGCCGGGCGACAGCACGATTGCGTCAGCGCCGCTGTCGACAGCCTCTTGTGCGCTCAGCGCGTCGTTGCGCTTCACCACGACCTCTTCGTCCAGACCTGCGATCAGATGCATCAGGTTGAAGGTGAAGCTGTCATAATTATCGATAAGGAGAATCATCGCTCTTTTTTAGAATCAGCGTTTAACCGTTGCCGGACGGAGTACGGCGGACGCGGCGACGGCGCAATAAGGATTTGCGCAATCATTGTCGCTCTCGCTGCTCGTATGGCAAAGGATTTAAACAGGTGTCGCAACCTGGTTTCTCTCGATCGCGCGGGCGCCGCGTCGGAAATGCTGGCGCAATCGCAGCAGTAATGATCGCTGTCGCCGGCGCCGGCGTGGGAGCGCTTGCAGCGTATATGTCTAATTTCGGGGCGCGCGCCGATGCCGCAAAAAGCCGTCCGCCCGTTAGCGAGAGCCGATATTTCGCTCCGTCCCACTCGGCACAGCCGGAGCGCGCGCAAATTGTTGGCCGAATGCTGAGGGGCGAACCGCCGGCAAGGCTTGCTGCGCCGGAAAGTAAAATCGCCGCAACGCGCAAACCGCAGATTATTATTGTCATGGACGATATGGGAGTCGATCCCGCGGCCTCGCTATCGGCGCTTGCTCTGCCTGGCCCGATGACAATGTCATTTCTGCCCTATGGCGGAGATGTCCAGACATTGGTTTCAAGGGCGCAGTCAAAAGGCCATGAGGTTATGTTGCATTTGCCGATGCAGCCTCGCGGGCAAGAAGATCCAGGGCCGCATGCGCTGACGCTTGGTCTGACAGGCAGTGAGTTTCTACGGCGGCTGGAGTGGAACCTCGAACAGTTTGAAGGCTATGTGGGCGTCAACAATCACATGGGGTCGCGATTGACCGCCGACGAGGCGGCGATGAAAACGGTGCTCGCCTATTTGAATGAACGCGATCTCTTTTTCCTCGATTCTGTGACGACCGGCGACACGGTCGTGCAAGAGGCAGGCGCCATGGTCGGGGCTAACGTGTTTTCGCGGGACGTTTTCCTTGATCCAACGCCTGGCGACCGGCAGGAGGTTCGCCGCCAACTCATGCTTGTTGAGCGCATAGCGCTCGAGACTGGCTATGCGGTTGCAATTGCGCATCCGAGGCGCGAAACGCTGGAGGTGCTTGGGCCATGGCTGACAAGCGTTAAAGCAAGAGGTTTTGAACTTAAGCCTGCATCGAGCCTGCTTGCGCCTGCGCAGCCGCAAGTCTTGGCGTCGGCGCCGGAGCTTCGTCTCTAAACCGCGCTTATGCTTTAAGCACCGCTTCGGCGGCTGCAAAAAGCGCGCGCGCCTTATTCATGCTTTCCTGGTGCTCAGTCTCAGGTTCTGAATCTGCGACAATGCCGCCGCCGGCCTGAACATGCAGCCGGCCGTCTTTGACGACCGCTGTGCGAAGGGCGATGCAGGTGTCGACATTTCCGTCTGCGGAGAAATAACCGATCGCACCGCCATAGACGCCGCGCGCCTCAAGTTCCAACTCGTCAATAATTTCCATCGCGCGGATTTTTGGCGCCCCGCTGACCGTGCCGGCCGGGAAACCGGCGCTGACGGCGTCTATCGGATGGGTGTCCTCGCGCAGTTCGCCGACGACGTTGGAAACGATGTGCATGACATGGCTGTAGCGCTCAATGGCGAATTGTTCCGTCACGCGCACCGTACCGATTTTAGAAGAACGCCCGACATCATTGCGGCCGAGGTCAAGCAACATCAAATGCTCAGCGCACTCTTTGGCGTCTGCGAGGAGGTCTTTTTCCAGTTGAAGGTCTTGCGCCCGGTCAGCGCCGCGCGGCCGCGTGCCGGCGATTGGCCGGATCGTGACTTCACCGTCCCGGACCCGGACAAGAATTTCCGGGCTCGATCCGACCAGCGCGAAATCGCCAAAATTCAGAAAGAACAGAAACGGCGAAGGGTTGGCCCGTCGCAGCGCCCTGTAAAGGGCAATCGGCGGCGCGCTGAAATCAGCGGAAAAGCGATGACTGAAGACAGCCTGAAAGATATCGCCGGCATTGATGTATTCTTTAATTTTGTTGATGCTTGCGTCATAGGCGGCCCGGCTCATATTTGAGCGCGGCTCAATCGCGCCTCCGCCTGAATAATCAGCGTCCGGAATGACAAGCGGTTCCTTGATCCTGGCGGCGGCGTCTGAGAGGCGTTCTTTTGCAGCTGCATATGCGGTCGCAGCGTCAACCCCGTGCTGAGGGCGCGCCGGCGTAATCAAGAGGATTTCCTGGCGAATATTATCGAAGACGGCGAGGATTGTCGGACGGATGAAGATTGCATCCGGCGTCTCCAATCCGCCGGCGGGGCGGGGGCCCAGACGCTCCATCTGGCGGACCATATCGTAACCAAGATACCCAAAGACGCCCGCCGCCATGGGGGGCAATGTGTCCGCGATATGATCGATCTGCGATTCCGCAACCAGACGTTTGAGATTTGTCAGCGGCGCTCCGTCCTGCGTTGCAAATGCGTCCGGGTTGTCACGGGCGTGAATGTTGATTTCCGACTGTGCGCCGGCGCACCGCCAGATGACATCAGGATCAATGCCGATAATCGAATAGCGGCCGAGTTGTTCGCCGCCTTCAACGGACTCCAGCAGAAATGAGTTAGGCGCCTCGCCGGCGAGTTTCAGAAAAACAGATACGGGCGTTTCAAGATCGCTGACGAGCGATAACCAGACAAGCTGGCTTTTGCCCGCCTGATAACATGAGCCGAACGATGCAAAATCAGCAGGCTGAATGTGGCTCACTCTTGTCCGCCGAAGAGAAGATCAAGCTGGGCTTGATTGACCTTGACGTTATAGTCGTCACGGATGGATTTCAGGAACGCTTCAACAAGTTCTTGGTCAAGCTGATAGCCGAGATAGCGTTCGAAGAATTCGGCCTGATCGGGCGGCGCCACTGTCGGCGAAACAGCGACAATATCAATATGAGCGATAAGCTCCGCTTCGCCCAGCGCGGCTTTGCCGGAGACGTTGGCGTCCGGCGCCGCTTCGAATATTTTCTGGTTCAGCGCCTGATCGATAGATTCGTTCGTGAAACGTCGGTCAACAATGATCGTCGTCGGTTTGATATCGAATTCAGATGCGGCCTCTTCCAGGGTCGCGCCGCCGGCGAGCGTCTCTTCAATGCGTTTAGCAGTGGCGGCGATGCGTTGTGTTCTCTCATCTTTTCTCCAGCGGTCCGCAACCTCATCAGCCACATCTTCATAAGGGATCAACGCCGGTTCCCGCACAGTGCGCATAGCCACAAAGAAGTATCCGTCATCATCGGTAAGCTCCAGCGCTTCTGACTCCTGATCCTCTTCCAAGCGAAACGCTTCTTCCAGGACTGCGCCTGGAATATCGTTCACAATTGCTCCCCCCGGCGCAAAGCTGAAACGATCAACCGGACCGAAGCTTTGTAGATCATACCCTGCCGCTTCCGCAGCCGCCGCAAGTCCGGCGCCGGTGTCCCGGACCTCTTCGATCTCGTCGATGGCGTCGAGCATCGCTCGGCGCGTGTCCTGTGCGAGATATTCAGATTCAATATCGTCGCGCGCTTCTTCGAATGTTGTGATTTCGGGCGGCGTTACGCCCGCGATTTGGGCAATTGTCCATCCGAAAAGGCCCTGAACAGGACCGACAACGGCGCCTTCGCTGATGTCGTCTGCGAAAGCTGCCTCTGCGACGCCAGGGTCCAGAATATCGCGCTGCTGCGCATCGGCGAAAGTGACATCATCGAGAGAGAAGCCTTTCGCATCTGCGATCTTTTCAAATGATACGCCCTGTTGGAGCGAGCCAATAGCGGCCTGCGCCTCGGTCTCCGTGTCGTAGGTCAACTGATAGATCGTCCGGCGTTCGGGCACTTCGTACAGTCGTTCGCGATTAAGATCGTAAAGCCTTTGGAGTTCTTCTTCGCTGACTTCCGCGCCTTCGCGAAAATCTGCGCTGCGCAAGCTAAGCACGTCGAAAGTTCGATATTCCGGAGCAGTGAAGGCGGCGCTGTTGGCGTTATAGTAGGACTGAAGCTCCTCCGGCGTTGGTTCCGCCGGCGCGCCTGACATTTCGTCCGTTACGACGATGTAGGAGATCTTGCGCCGTTCGGTTTCGCGCATCAGGGTTAACTCGGCCAGCGCCTTTGGCGCTGCGGCGTTCGTCGCCAGAGACTCAACAAGCTGTTGGCGCTGGAGATCCTCGCTGATGCGCTCTTCAAAAGCTTCCGGCGTCATGTTGAAACGCTGCAATGCGCTCTCAAGCACCATGCGGTCAAATTTGCCGGTCGCAGGGTTCTGAAAATTCTCATTGGTTTGCAGATAGTCCCGAACGACAGGGCGCGGCGTGACCAGCTTCATTTTCTCGGCGAATTGGTCAATGGCGGCGGTGGTCGCGATTGAATCAATAATTTGCTGCGGCAGACCTGAGGCCAGCGCGTCTTCGCGAGTGAATTGTCCGCCTGACTCGATGCGCTGGATCTGAACAACGCGGTTGAATTCGTTTTGCACGTATTGGGGAGAGAACCGCTTGCTTCCCACCGTAATCGCGGAATTGCCGGCAAACTGCTGAAGTTGCGGCACGCCGAAGAGCGAAAACGCAAGGATGAGCAGAACGACGAAAAACCAGGCAACTGCGCCTTTGAGCACGCTGCGCACTTGGGTGAGCATAAAAGGCCTCTAATTTATTGAAAGCGCACTGCGCTTTTGGTCAAAGCAGCGCGCAAACTAGCCGCGGCCTTTTTCTGAAACAAGACTGTCCCGCAGAATATAGTCTGCAGTGTGGCCGGCGGCGCGTCGTGCCTCAGACAGGCGCAGCGGACTCGTCGGCTTTTAAGGCTGCGCCGTGCAGACGATGGGTCGGCCCTGCGGGAATTTTCGATATTCGCCATGCGGACCCTTCCGGGCCGCTGTCAGATGAGACAGATGCGCCAATCTGACTAGAAAGATCCTCCACCAGCTGCACGCCGAGCGAGGTGGCCTGGTCTTTAGCTGCATTGAGATTAAAGCCCGGACCATCGTCTTTCACGATGAGCGTCAGACCGTCAGGCTCTTGTGTCAGCGATACAGTCAATTCGCCGCCGCGATCCTGAAATGCGTGTTTGAAGGCGTTTGTGACAAGTTCACAGACAATCAATCCGAGCGGCGTTGCGGCGTCGACATCAAGGCGCGACGGTTCAATATCAGTCTGTATCCGAACATCGTCCCGGCCGAGGCTCTTTTTCAGCAACGACACCAGCTCCTCCAGAAAAGACCTGGCGTCGACGTCAATCGCGACAGAGTCGTGGCGTTCGTAAACATGGTGATGGATAAGCGCCATGGCGCGCGCCCTGTTCGCCGCGTCGATAGTGGTGCTGTTTTCAGTTTTATTCTTTTTGTCACGCTGGGCGCTTAGCGAAAGCATGCTGGAGAGTATCTGAAGGTTGTTTTTCGTGCGATGGTGGGTTTCCAGCAAGAAGGTGTCTTTTGCGTCTGCAAGCGTCTTTTGCAGCCGATAGGACCTGAACAAAAATAATGCCGTCGCAATCGCAAGTCCGCCGATGATCAGTCCCAGGACGGCGCGCAGACGCGATTGACGCAATCGCAAATCCTGTACGATGTTTCGTTGCTGCAATAATTCCACATCGCGGTCTCGCGCGCGCAGATCAAATAGCAGATCGGAATTCACCGCAGCGTCGATCTTTTCCTGCGTGAACCGCTTGTCGCTGAGCGTCAGCGCAACATTGGAATAGCTTAGCGCCTCTTCGCGTTCGCCGATGGCGCCCATAATGGCGGCCATGTTCTTTGCGTAATTCAGCCGGAAAAAGAGACTGCCGCTGGCGTCTACAAGGCTTTCCGGATCCGCGTCTCCCGGCTGCATGATCTCACGCGCCTGATCCAGTTTTTCCTGTGCCGAGCTGATGGCCCCTGTTTCGATATAGCGCTCGGCAAGCCAGTTCAGAATTGACGCCGCCTCTGCGGGATCGCGATGATCAAGCGTTTGCTGCACTGAGATTTCTGCCATCTCGATGGCCTGCGCCTCGTCTGCGGCGATATGCATTGATCGGGCGTGGTTTGCATTTAAAAGCCCGTCGAGATCGCGGCGCGGAGATTTTGCGGCAATCTCTTTAGCAGCCTCGTAATAGGGAAGCGCCTCTTCGTGACGTTCGTCTTCAGTATAGGCCGTAGCGATGTTTCCAAGCAGGCCGGCTTCGAGATAGAGATCATCGCGTCCTGATGTTTTCGATGCCTCAAGCGCAGCCTCGTAATATTTGATCGCGCTTGCACGATCGCCGAGATCGGAAAATATGTTGCCGATATTCGCCGTCACCGTGGCTATACGATAGAAATCGCCGACGGTTTGCGCAGCGGCGATCGCTTTTTCATAATAATCCACCGCTAGATCATATTCGCCGCTAATTGTGTGGCTGACGCCGAGACTATTGAGAATTTTGGGCTTCATGCGCTTTGCGCTTAAACGTTCAGCGCCCGTAAGGGCGTCGCCGGCGAGGTTCGTCATACCGTCGAAATCGCCTGACATCAGCGCAGCGGTGCTGAGCGCGAAATTTAACGCTGTAAGGGATGCTGTATCGTCTCTGTCTGACGCTTCCACGGCGAGACGGCGCATTGTTTCCGGATCGATGGAAACATCGTCTCTACGGAAATACTGGCTCTCGATGGCTTTGACTTTCAGCCGCGAAGCGCCCGGCAACTGTGAAGCCAGCGGATTGAGTGCGGAAGGCTCGATAAATTGACCGTCTGAAATGATATAGGCGTCCAGCAGTTGTCGACGCTTTCTCTCTGTAATGTCGATGAGTTCGCGAACGCATGTCCTGCTTGCCCGGTTTTTCTCACCGTCCGAAACCGGGATGGATTCAATCCACTGCTCACACGCAGTCTGTCCGCCGCTCTGCTCAGCGCCGGATTGCGCGTAAAGTTTGATCGAGATTATGCTGACCAGGGCTGCAATTGCGAGAACGCGAATTTTGCTATCCATCGTGCTGATCTTGTTGATCCTATCCTCCTGGCAAAACTTCCCGCTTAGCTCTTTTGCAGACCATAATGACAGCGCTTGCAAAAACGCTAGCGCGATCTCAAAAATTTGAATTTCAGATTCTTGTCGGATTTTGTCTTTTCGGGCTGACAATCCGAACACTCGGCTGATATTTCCGCTCGCGCCCGGCCTCAAAACGGCGCTGGACAGGGCTTGCGCCATCGCTTAGGCCCCTGATGACCGCAACCGGATTATACGCCAGCCGCGTAGATAAAAGCGGGCGGCAAAGGAGCGCGACCCATGAAATCCCTCATCGCCGGGAACTGGAAAATGAATGGCCTTCAGGCCCAGGCGGCTGAAGTCGAAGCCTTGCTGGCGAAGTTTTCAGGCTCCATTCCCAATGACCGTGATGTTCTGATCTGCCCTCCTACGACGCTGATTGCAGGGCTGGCCGGGGCTTATTCCGACGAAGGCCTTATGTTCGGGGGGCAGGATTGTCACCCGGATGAAGCCGGCGCCCATACCGGAGACGTCAGCGCCGGGATGCTGGCGGACGCCGGCGCGGCATATGTTATCGTAGGGCATTCTGAACGGCGCGCCGACCATGGCGAAACCGATCAGGCCGTGAAAACGAAGGCCGCCGCCGCCCTTCGCGCCGGCCTCGCGCCAATTATCTGCGTGGGGGAGACGCAGGCCCAGCGTGAAGCTGGACAGGCGCTAGATATTGTAGGCGCGCAAATCGAAGGTTCGGTCCCTGATACAGACGATGATTTCGTCATTGCCTATGAACCGGTTTGGGCAATCGGCACAGGGCTGACGCCAACGCTTGACGATATCGCCGACATGCATCGCCATATCAGGAATGCTGTTGGAGACGGCGTTCGCATTCTTTACGGCGGTTCGGTTAAGCCGGAAAATGCGAAAGAGATCCTCCAGATTAACAATGTCAATGGCGCTTTGGTCGGCGGGGCGAGCCTGAAGGCGGATGACTTCTACGCAATTATCTCAGCTGCGCCTGCAGATTAAAGCGACCTGAAAGGCAACGGTCATATGCGCATGATAATGTCTCTATTCCTCTTTCTTGTTGTCTTTGCGTTGTTAGGCGCATCCGGTTGCGCCAATCTCGGCGCGGAAAAACGGGCCCCGAAGCTTGGTCAAACGATTACGGTCGACGGCGTCGACATGCATGTTTTGACAGCCGGTGAGAAAGCAAGCGGCAAACCGCCCGTCCTTTTAATTCACGGCGCCTCGGTCAATTTACGCGACATGAAAATCGCCCTCGGCGATGCGCTAGGCGAAGACCGTTTTGTCGTCATGGTTGACCGTCCGGGCCGGGGGTACTCTGAACGTCCGCCGAACGGCTATGAACTGCAGCGTCAGGCGGCGCTTATCAAAGCGGCGGCAGATGCGGTGGGGGCGGAGCGTCCAATCGTTGTCGGGCAAAGTTTCGGCGGTGCGGTGGCGCTAAATTACGCCCTGCAGTTTGAAGATGAAATGAGCGGCCTCGTGTTGCTGGCCCCCGTCAGTCATGAATGGCCTGGCGGCGTCGCCTGGTACAACAGTGTTTCGGAAACGCCGGTAATTGGCTTTCTGTTCAGACGAATGGTGATCCCGGTTTACGGGGCAATGGCGGGCAGGGAGTCCGTCAATGAGTCCTTTGCTCCTGATGAACCGCCTCAGAATTATTATGACAGAGCCGGCGTTCCGCTGCTTTTTCGAGCGGCTGATTTCAAGGCGAACGCCGCAGACATCAAGCATCTGAAAGAGCAGATACGCCTGCAGCAGGAAGAATACGCAAAGCTGCAGATTCCCGTGAAAATCATGGCGGGAACAGATGACAAGACCGTTCTGCCGCGAATTCACGCCAAAGCGCTTGAAGAGCAAATCGATCAGGCGACGCTCAAAATGTTGCCGGACACCGGGCATGCGCTTCATCACGCGGAAACAGCTGCAATCTTGTCTGTGATCGACAATCTTACTGCTGAAATTGAACGCGGCGGGGCATTGGCCCAATAGGGATTGGGACTTGCAGGGGCTGGAGGCTTCAGTTAAACGCACCGGCCTTGTGCTGACGGTGCGGCGCAACCATTTGTAAGTCCACATCCGTAAAATTAGAAGATTGATATGATTACAGTTATTCTCGTCGCCCATACGCTCATCGTGCTGGGATTGATTGTCGTTGTCTTGCTGCAACGCTCAGACGGCGGCGCGCTCGGACTTGGCGGCGGCGGCGGAGCCGGCGGCTTCATGTCCGGCCGCGGAGCGGCGAACGCATTGACGCGCACCACAACGATCTTTGCAGCGCTCTTTATTGGCACGTCTCTAAGTCTTGCGATTCTGGCAGGCGGCGGTGAGGCTGACGAGACAATCATTGAAGAGCTGACCGGAGAAGCTGCGCCGACGCCGTCCGACCCCGGAACGCTGTCGGCGGAAGATCTGATCGGCACGCTTGGCGGCGGCGATAGCGACGCTGCGAACGAGGACGCGACGACAGAAGACGTGCTTGAAGGGCTCGGTGTTGATCCGGGTCCGTCAGACAGTGCGACGAACGCCGAGGATGACGCCGCCTCTGGCGACGCCAACGCAGCTTCTGAGGATGACGATGAAGCCTCTTCCGGTGACGAACCGCAACAGTAGCGGCGATTTCACAATCAATCTTTGCGCGAATTAACCATTCGCTGCTTTCGCGAGACCCCTTTTTTCGTGTCGACAGCGCCACTCAGGCGCCGCTTTTGCATCGTTACGCTTTGTTAAGTGTGGCGATGAAAAGCGCCGCGAAGTAACTAGAAATTTGTTTGTTGCGTAAAGGGGCATATGGCTATGCGAGCGCTTGTTAAACTCGCTTTTATCTCGATATTCGCAATGGCTGGCGCTGTCGCGCACGCCGGCGTTATTACGGCGGAGCCTGTGCTGCTTGCTCCCTCCGCCGTTAAGGAATTCAAGGCGACATCTGCAGTGAGCGATGCGCATTATCGCGCCAATGTTCCGCATGATCACTCGGCCTGGCTGCCGTTTCTGGAACAGCTCAACGGATCGCCGACAAAAAACAATCGCGACGGATCGGATCTCGATTTTCTGCCTGGCGTATTGTTCACGCTGAATGCGGACGGTACGGCGACATTGTCAGGCAGGGTCGCTTCTCAGGCGGACCCGCGATTTGCCTTTGACGTTTCTTTTGATCTGGCGCAGCGCCAGGGCCCCGGTTGGGGCGGTCCCAAGAAGGAGCTGCATTCGAGCGCCTACTCAAACCGTGGCGGGCCGATTGATCCGGGAACATGGGAATATTTCGACCTGACCGGCGGAATTTTCACTGGTGTCGGCAGATTTGCGGGCATTGAGCTGGTTGCCACCCAGCGTCCCCAAAACGGTCGCTATCCGGCGCAGATCGGATATGGCGCGAATAACAAGAACGCCAATTACGGCTTGTCTTTCTGGTTTTCGCTTGCTGTCACCCAGAACTGCAAAGTCAGTTTTTGTCGGCAGCTTGCGACATTTCAGCAAAATAATCGGCTCTTCGGCGACATAAATATCGACCTTATGGAAACGCCGCTTCCGGCTGGCGTTTGGCTGTTTGGTTCGGGGCTGGCCGGATTGGCTGCGCTTCGACGGCGGAGGCGTAAGGTGTAAACTTCGCCATTCTGGAAAATTTAAACGCCGCAGCCCTGATCAGCGCTGCGGCGTTTTTGTTTTCGCGATCATGCGATTGGCCCTATCGCCGCCTGAGAATCCCCGCTAAGACGAACTTCCATGGCGCGGTACATATTCATTACCGGCGGCGTGGTGTCGTCTTTAGGAAAAGGTGTGGCTTCAGCAGCGCTCGGCGCGCTTCTGCAGGCTCGTGGGTATAAGGTTCGGCTGCGCAAGCTCGACCCTTACCTGAACGTCGATCCCGGCACGATGTCGCCTTATCAGCACGGCGAGGTGTTCGTTACCGACGACGGCGCTGAAACCGATCTCGATCTTGGCCACTATGAACGCTTCACGGGCGTATCTGCGTCCAAAAGCGATAATGTGACGACCGGTCAGATCTATTCGAAAATTATTGAGCGCGAGCGGCGCGGCGATTATCTCGGCGCTACGGTTCAGGTCATTCCGCATGTTACCGATGCGATTAAAGACTTTGTGCTCACCGATGCCGGCGGCGCTGATTTTGTGTTATGCGAAATCGGCGGCACTGTTGGCGATATCGAAGCGTTGCCGTTCTTCGAGGCCATTCGTCAGCTCGGAAATGAATTGCCGCGGGGCGACACTGTATATGTCCATCTGACCTTGATGCCCTATATCTCCTCGGCGGGAGAGTTGAAGACAAAACCGACCCAGCATTCTGTACGCGAACTGCGCGCAATCGGCATTCAACCCGATGTTCTGCTGGTCCGCGCCGACCGTGAGATACCGCCCAGCGAACGCGAGAAAATTGCCCGTTTTTGTAACGTGCGCCCGTCTGCCGTGGTGCAGGCGTTGAATTGCCGAACCATCTATGAGGTGCCGCTCGCCTATCATGAAGAAGGCTTCGATCAGGAAGTAATGGACGCTTTCGGGATTAAAAATCCGCGCGATCCGGAGCTGTCTGGTTGGAAGAATATCATCGAGCGCATCACGGCGCCCGACGGCGAGGTCACGATTGCGATTGTCGGCAAATACACTGTCCTGAAGGACGCCTATAAATCGCTCATTGAAGCCATTGCCCATGGCGGCATTGCGAACAATGTTCGCGTCAACATTGAGTGGATAGAGGCGAGCGCCTTTGACGATGAAGAAACCATTCGCGCCGAACTCGAAGGGGTGCACGGCATTATTGTTCCGGGCGCATTCGGCGAGCGCGGCTCTGAAGGCAAAATCAACGCTGTTCGGTTCGCGCGTGAAAATGACGTGCCGTTTTTCGGCATTTGCTATGGCATGCAGATGGCGACCATTGAAGCGGCGAGAAATCTTCTGGGCGTTACTGATGCGACATCGTCCGAGTTTGAAACCGAGGGACGCTCGGTGGTCGGTCTGATGACTGAATGGATGCGCGGCAATGAACGCGAGACTCGCGAAGATGACGGCAATCTTGGCGGCACGATGCGCTTGGGGGCTTATCCTGCGGCGTTAAAAGACGGCAGCCGGGTTCAGGAAATTTACGGCCCCACAGAGATATCGGAGCGCCATCGTCACCGGTATGAAATCGACATTGCGCTTGCTGAGAAACTGCGCGCGCATGGCGTCGTGTTTTCCGGGACGTCGCCGGACGGATCATTGCCGGAAATTCTGGAAATACCTGAACACCCCTGGTTCATTGGCGTTCAATATCACCCTGAACTGAAATCGCGTCCATTCGAGCCGCACCCCTTGTTTGCATCATTTATAGAAGCGGCGGTGAAGCGGTCTCGGCTGGTCTAGGCCGATCTCGACAGACAAAACCAAGCCCCCAAGATCAAGGAGCAAACCTGTGCATCAATCCGTTCTTGTCACCGGCGCCTCAAGCGGCATTGGCGAAGCCTGTGCGGTCTTTCTGGCGCATAAGGGGTTTCGCGTTTTCGCCGCCGCCCGTCGCATCGAAAAGCTGAAAGAACTGGAGGGGATCGCCGGCGGGCGCATCGCGCCAATTACGCTCGACGTGACTGACGACGCCTCCGTTGCCGAGGCGTTATCCGCGGTTGAAGAACAGGCGGGCGGTCTCTACGGGCTCGTCAACAACGCCGGCGTCTCTGTTATGGGGCCGGTTGAAACGACGCCTATCGATGAATGGCGACGCCAGTACGAGACGAACGTTTTTGCTGTGGTTCGCATGTGTCAGGCGGTGCTGCCGCAAATGCGCGCCGCCGGGCGCGGCCGGATTGTCAATATCGGATCGATTGCCGGGCGTATCGCATCGCCGTTTCAGGGTGTTTACGCCTCATCAAAACATGCGGTGGAGGGTATCTCGGATGCGCTCCGCCGTGAGCTGGCGCCCCACGGCGTCAAGGTCAGCCTCGTCCGGCCTGGCTTCATCAACACGCCGTTCGGTCATCAAGAACAGGAAGGTCTTGCCGCTCATGCAAAAGACGGCGAGCCCTACGCCGACCAGGTGAAAACCTATAAAGCCTGGCATGCGAAAGGCCATCCGAATGCGCCCGGTCCGAATGTGGTGGCCGAAGCTGTGCATCATGCGCTGACAGCGGAAAAACCTCATTCCCGCTATGCGGCGCCGAAGAAGTCCCACGGTTATCTCGCCATGCGCAATCTTTTGCCGATGTCGGCTAATGATGAGATCATTTATCGGCTCATGGGGTTGAAGAAAAAATAGAAAACATGAACAGCACACATCACGCTCCGTTCATGGCTCTTGTTTCTCTTCCGGCTTTGCCTGTATGCAAGGCGTTCTAGGGAAAGAGAAATCAGAGACATATCAATGCCAACGCCGGTGCTCATGCCAGCTCTCTCGCCGACCATGGAAGAGGGCACCCTTGCCAAGTGGACTGTGAAAGAAGGCGACGCCGTCTCATCCGGCGATGTCATCGCTGAAATTGAAACCGATAAAGCGACCATGGAAGTTGAGGCGATCGACGACGGCGTCATCGGCAAAATTCTGGTCTCGGAGGGAACTGAAAACGTCAAGGTCAATGACCCGATTGCCGTTATTTTAGGCGACGGCGAAAGCGCCGATGAAATCGATGTTTCAAAACTGAACGGCGGCGCCTCTGAACCGGCGCAGTCTGACAGCAAGGGCGCCGGCGAGACTGAAGCTGAGGCTGATGACAATCAGGCTCCAGATGCGCCAACCAAACCGTCGGCCACAGTGGGTTCCGATCCGGAGTTGCCCGATGGCGTTGAGATGATTGAAACCACCATTCGAGATGCGTTGCGCGACGCCATGGCCGAAGAGATGCGCCGCGATGAAGATGTCTTTCTGATGGGCGAAGAGGTCGCTGAATATCAGGGCGCCTATAAGGTTTCCCGCGACCTGCTCGAAGAATTCGGCGCTCGCCGGGTCGTTGATACGCCGATCACGGAGTACGGTTTTGCCGGTCTGGGCGTTGGCGCCGCATTCGCGGGACTAAAGCCGATCGTCGAGTTCATGACCTGGAATTTCGCCATGCAGGCGATTGACCATGTGATTAATTCGGCGGCCAAAACACGCTATATGTCAGGCGGCCAGATGGCGTCGCCGATTGTCTTTCGCGGACCGAATGCAGCCGCCTCTCGCGTCGCCGCGCAACACAGTCAGGATTATGCGGCGTGGTATTCCAACGTGCCCGGACTGATTGTGATTTCGCCTTACTCCGCCGCCGACGCCAAGGGATTGTTAAAAGCGGCGATCCGAGATCCGAACCCGGTCGTTTTTCTGGAGCATGAGCTGCTCTACGGCGATAAAATGGATGTGCCCGATGTTGACGATTGGGTGCTGCCGATCGGCAAGGCCAAGATTGCGCGCCAGGGGTCTGATGTGACGATCGTTTCCTATTCGCGCGGCGTGAAATTTTCACTTGAGGCGGCGGAAACGCTTGCCGCCGATGGGGTCAGTGCGGAAGTTGTCGACCTGCGCACCCTGAGGCCCATGGATACTGAAACCGTCATTGAATCCGTCAAAAAAACGAACCGTATCGTCACCGTCGAAGAAGGGTGGGGGCCTTGCGGCGTTGGCGCCGAGGTCGGCTGGCAAGTAACGCAGCATGCCTTTGATTATCTCGACGCGCCGCCGACGCGCGTGACCCAGGAAGATACGCCCCTGCCATACGCCGCCAATCTGGAAGCGCTCAGTCTTCCGAATGCGGATAAGATCGTGAAGGCAGTGAAGAAAGTTCTGTATAAGGATTAACTTAGGGAGAAACGCATGAGAGCGCTTATCGCTGTATTTGCAGTCTTGTGGTTAAGCAGCCCTGCTGTTGCTGGAGAAAAAAAAGAAGCGCACCCTGAATATGCTGCCATTGAAGCGGCCGTATTCGATTATTTTCACGGTCAGGGCGAGGCCAGCGCGGAACGCTTAAACCGTGCATTTGCGGCAGAGCACGCGACAATGGTCGGCGTCGTCAAAAACGACGCTGGCGAGGAAATGATCCGTTCGTGGAAAGATATGGACACGGTGCTGTCGAACTGGGCGGCGAACGACAATCCGCCCGGAACGGAGCGCAGCGGTGAAATCATGCATATGCACGTACAGGACGGTCGTTTAGCTGTCGTTGTCTTTCGTTCTGCAGATCGCTTCTATGATGCACTGACGCTTGCGAAGATAGACGGCGACTGGAAAATTATCCAGAAAGCCTTTGTGTTGCAGTGATGATTTACAAAGGCGCTTGTCACTGCGGAAAGCTGAAATCGTCTTTCAAGACGCGACAGACCCCGCAAGCGCTCGGCGTTAGAACCTGTCAGTGCTCATTTTGCCGAAGTCACGGGGCAACCAACATATCCGACGGCGCAGGATCGGTGACAATCGACGGTCGCGATGAGGGTGTTGAGCGTTATCAATTTGGGTTGAGAACCGCTGATTTTCTGATCTGTAAAACATGCGGAACTTATATCGCCGCGGTCATCGGGGAGGGGCCCAATATTCGCTCTACGCTGAATGTTGCGGGTCTGTTAATGACAGAGTTTCTGAGCGTTGAAGAAGCGCCGATGGATTATGATGAAGAGACAACCGATATCCGCATCGCACGTCGCTTTGAGAAGTGGACCCCTACGCAGTTTACAGATCCTGCGCTGGCCTCGGCGAATTTCGGTCCGCACTAGAATAAGGTCAGCATGGAGAGCAGGATGAGACTTTTGTTGATACTGATGTTTTTTCTGGTCCCGTTTTCAGCAGGGGCGGAAGAAATCAAATCTGGCGATGAGAATGATCGCGCAGCGATCAGCCGTGTTATCCAGGATTATTTCGACGGTATCGGCGCGGCGGATGAAGAACGTCTCAATCGCGCTTTTGCGGCTGACAAAGCGGCGATGGTTGGCGTCGTCAAGCATCGCGATGGCGAAAAAGAACTCATGGCGTTTCCGGATATGAAAAAAGTGATTGCCAATTGGGCTGGCAACCCTGAACCCGAAGGCGTTGCCCGCGACGGGGCGATCATGAATATGGACATTGTCGACGGACGGATCGCAATGGTTATGTTTCGTTATAAGGACGAATATTACGATGTTCTGACGCTCGTGAAGCTGAATGATGAATGGAAAATCGCTACAAAAACGTTTGTTCAGCGCTGAACAAAATTCAAATTGAGACATTAAATTATGCCTACGCCAATTCTGATGCCTGCGCTTTCGCCAACCATGGAAGAGGGCACCCTCGCCAAGTGGAATGTTAAAGAAGGCGATGAGATTTCATCCGGGGATGTCATTGCCGAAATTGAGACGGATAAAGCCACGATGGAAGTGGAAGCGATTGAAGACGGCGTTGTCGGCAAAATTCTGATTGATGCGGGTACGGAAAATGTGAAGGTGAATGCGCCGATCGCCGTTCTTCTTGAGGATGGCGAGAGCGTAGCCGATATTGATCTCGGAAAGCTGGAAGCGGGCGCTGACGCATCTTCTGAGCGCGCGCCGGAAAAAACCGATAGCAAAGTTTCCGATGACGCGCAGCCGGGCGGACCTTCTCAGAAACTGAATGGCGCCGCCCCTTCCTCATCCGCCTCGCCTGCATCCGACAAGTCCGGCCGAATTCTGGCCTCGCCGCTCGCCAAAAGAATGGCCGAACAGGAAGGGCTCGACCTCGCTGCGGTCAATGGAACGGGACCGCGCGGGCGCATCGTCAAACGCGATATCGAAACAGCCTTGAAAGATGGAACCGGTAAGAAAGGCGCTACTGCGCCATCGCCGGCTATTCCGGCGGCCGGCGTCGACGAACGGCTTTATCCGGCTGATAGCTACGAAGCGGTCAAGCTCGACGGCATGCGCAAGGTGATCGCCAAGCGCCTCACGCAAAGCTTCAATCAGGAAGTCCCGCATTTTCCGCTGAATGTCGATATAGAGCTCGATCAACTCCTGGCTGCGCGCGCGCGAATTAATGCCGCCTCGCCAAAAGAAGGCGACGGCGCTTTCAAGCTGTCAGTCAATGATTTCATCATCAAGGCGTCGGCCATGGCGCTAAAAGCCGTGCCCGAAGCGAATGCAACCTACACGGACGAAGCGATCTTGCTGCACAAGCATGCCGATATTGGCGTCGCCGTCGCTATCGACGGAGGGTTGATCACGCCGATTGTCTGGAAGGCTGAGGAAAAGGGACTCAAGCAAATCTCCGCCGAAATCAAGGATATGGCGGGGAGGGCGAAGGAGCGCAAACTAAAGCCCGAAGAATACCAGGGCGGTACGTTCTCTGTTTCCAACCTTGGCATGTTCGGGATTACCTCTTTCGCCTCGATCGTCAATCAACCTCACGGGGCCATTATGTCGGTCGGCGCTGGCGAACAGCGCGTGATCGTAAAAGACGGCGAGATGACGATTGCAACGGTCATGACGGTTACGCTGACCTGCGATCACCGTGTTGTTGACGGCGCTGTCGGCGCAAAGTTCCTGAACGCGTTTAAAGGTTTTATCGAGGAGCCTGCAGCGATGTTGTTATAATATGGAATGATCGATCTATAAAAAATAAAGCAAAAACAATTGCATAATTAGTTTTGGTAATTTCGCATTACATTTCGTGATAACATAACCGCTTTTCGCCACATTTAAGCCGCGATAAAATTCCAATTGAGGACAATATTCCTCTCGTCGCCGGGGTGTTGCGTTTCTGGCCTAGCGACGGGCGAGGCGGCGCAGCGTTTTTCTCTCTCCCCCATGCTGTTTGTCGTCTCGCCGCGTTTACGCAGGGCTTGCCTGAGGGCGAGCCGCATTCTTGCCATAATCAAACTGTAAGAATATAACATAACTTGCTCAACGGTTCGTCGCATTCGGGCAAGTTCTGTGTCGCGTAAGTGTATCCAGTTGCGTTATCAGTTGCGGCAGTTGCGTATTAAACGGGCGTCGCCAAGTCCCCCATAGGCGGCGCCCGTTTTTATTTCAGACGTTTCTTTTTTCCTGCGCACTTGCTCAAACGCGTTTCCTGGTTTAGACGCCGCGCTTCGCGGGAGGTCGGAGAGCAAAGTCCAGCTTTCGCCGCACCGCGACCCTTTCAACAAGGATCAGAAGCGTTTCTGATCTTCAAACAGCTAGGAAGGCTATAAAATGGCGAAGAAAATATCTGGCTACCTGAAGCTTCAGGTGCCGGCGGGTTCGGCGTCGCCGTCTCCCCCGATCGGTCCTGCGCTTGGCCAACGCGGTCTCAACATCATGGAATTCTGCAAGGCGTTTAACGCCAAGACGCAGGAAATGGAAAAGGGCATGCCCATTCCGACGATCATTACGATCTTCGCGGACAAGTCTTTTACATTCGAAACAAAAACTCCGCCGGCCGCTTATTACCTCAAAAAAGCAGCCAAGTTGCAAAAAGGCGGGTCTGAGCCGGGCCGCAATGTGGCGGGCTCAGTGACGGAGGCTCAGTGCCGGGAAATCGCAGAAGCGAAAATGCCTGACCTGAATGCAAACGATCTTGATGCGGCGACGAAGATCATCATGGGTTCGGCGCGCGCCATGGGTCTGGAAGTGAGAGGTTAAGTCATGACGAAACCAGGAAAACGCATCCGGACAGCCCGTGAAAGCATTGATCGCAATACGCAACACTCAGTTGCCGACGCTGTGAAAGCGGTGAAGGCGAACGCCAATGCAAAATTTGACGAGACAATCGAGATCGCCATGAATCTCGGCGTTGACCCGCGCCACGCCGACCAAATGGTGCGCGGCGTTGTCTCTTTGCCAAATGGAACCGGTCGTGATGTCCGGGTGGCGGTCTTCGCCAAGGACGCCAAAGCCGATGAGGCCGAGGCGGCCGGCGCCGATATTGTTGGCGCTGAAGATTTGATGGAAAAAATCCAGGGCGGTTTTTTCGATTTTGACCGTGTGATTGCAACGCCGGACATGATGGCGATTGTCGGCCGTCTTGGTAAGGTGCTCGGTCCGAAGGGCATGATGCCGAACCCGAAAGTCGGCACGGTGACGCCCGATGTCGCGAAAGCCGTCAAAGACGCAAAAGGCGGCGCTGTACAATTTCGCGTTGAAAAAGCCGGCATTATTCACGCCGGCGTAGGCAAGGCGAGCTTTGAAGAAAAAGCGATTGCAGAGAACGTTCAGGCGTTCATCGATGCCGTCGCAAAAGCGAAACCTTCGGGCGCCAAGGGCTCATATATCAAAAAAATCGCGCTTTCCTCTACAATGGGTCCCGGCGTTAAGATTGATACGAGCGCTGCGTCGGCTTAATCGGCTTTGTTTTTCGAGGTATCCTCAAAAGCGGTCTCTACAGAGACCGCTTTTTTATGATGGGGCCTTGCATTCCTCGGTTTTGGCGCTAGAAGACGGTCTTCGTCGCGCTGACTATTGGGCGGCGAACCTGTCCAAGACTGCAGGTGGGCCATTGGCTCTTAATGTCCTGCATAGACGGGAGGCAAAGGATCAGTCGGGTCTAACCGGCGTCCATGAACCTTCTGGGGCAGGCTTTCGCAAGGAATGCGGAAGCCTTTTTGGTTTCCTCATCAATTGCAACCGACCGAAGCCGCGAGGCGGAATGGTTCCGCCTTGCAACTGAACCGAAGGGATACGTCTTCATGGACAGAACCCAAAAGGCAGATATGGTCGAATGGATCGGCGGCGTGTTCGACGCGAACGCAGTCGTCGTGGTCGCAAACAGCGGCCTGTCGGTCACCGAATTTGAAACCCTGCGCGGCGAGCTTCGCAGTGCGGGCGCGAACATGAAAGTGATCAAAAACAGGCTCGCCAAGATCGCTATTGCCGGTAAGCCGTCTGAAAAGATCTCGCATCTTTTTGAAGGTCCAACCGCAATTGCGTTCTCTGAAGACCCTGTCGCAGCGGCGAAAGCCGTCAAGAAGTTCGCCAAGGATAATGACAAGCTTAAAATCCTGGGCGGCGCGATGGGTGAGGAGATCCTCGACGACAAAGGGGTGGAGGCGCTTGCCGCCATGCCGTCGCGCGAGGAGCTGTTGGCTTCCATCGTCCAGACCATCATGTCGCCGGCATCGAACATTGCAGGGGCCATTGGCGCGCCTGCGTCGAATATCGCTGGCATTCTTGAAACGCTAGAAAACCGGGAAGCGGCGTAAAGCCGTCAACCTGCTGAATAGGAAACTGAGAAATGGCTGATCTTAAAAAACTGGCTGAAGAGCTTGTCGGCCTGACGCTTCTTGAAGCGGCGGAGCTGAAAAACATTCTTAAAGACGAATATGGAATCGAACCGGCTGCAGGCGCCGTTGCGGTCGCTGCTGCGCCTGGCGCAGGCGGCGGCGAGGCGGCTGAGGAAAAAGACGAGTTTGACGTCATCCTCGTTGCTGCGGGCGACAAAAAGATTAATGTGATCAAGGAAGTGCGCGCAATTACTGGCCTTGGCCTGAAAGAGGCCAAAGAGCTTGTTGAAGCTGGCGGCAAAGCGGTCAAAGAAGCCGCGCCGAAGGCCGAAGCTGAAGAAATCAAGAAAAAACTTGAAGACGCCGGCGCAAAAGTCGAGCTCAAGTAATATCCAACCGGCATTTCCGGGCTTCGCTGCAGATTTTTTTCCCGAAAGGGTTGCGAGCGGGTCCGGTCATGCTTAATACACACTTTCCGCCGCCGATGGCTTATCCGTCGGCGGCTTCAGGCTTTGCGGCGACGTGCTTCGGTTAATCGAGACAAAATTTTAAGTCTATCCGCTGTCCGCGGTCTTCCGATGGAGAGGCCGGCGGCGCTTTTTTGTGTGTGCTTACCTATGGGCTCTCGCCTGGACGGTTTTGCGCGCAGTGGATTTTGACTTCCGATCGTGAGGATAAAAATGGCGCAATCCTTCGTTGAGAAGAAACGCATTCGAAAAAATTTCGGCCGTATCGGTGATGCGGCCCCCATGCCGAACCTGATCCAGGTGCAAAAGGATTCTTACGAGGCGTTTTTGCAGCGCTTTGTGAAGCCGGAAGATCGGGCGATCGAGGGTTTGGAAGCTGTTTTCCGTTCGGTTTTCCCGATTTCGGATTTTACCGAGCAGGCGACCCTGGAATACGTCTCCTACGAGTTTGAGAACCCGAAATACGACACAGAAGAATGTCAGCAGCGCGATATGACCTATGCGGCGCCGCTGAAGGTGACGTTGCGTCTGATCGTTTTTGAGGTGGACGAAGACACCGGCGCAAAGTCCGTCAAGGACATCAAAGAACAGGAAGTCTACATGGGCGACATGCCGCTCATGACCGACAACGGCACCTTTATCGTCAACGGCACCGAGCGCGTGATCGTTTCCCAGATGCACCGGTCGCCTGGCGTCTTCTTTGATCATGACAAAGGCAAGTCGCATTCGTCTGGCAAGCTGCTTTTCGCCGCTCGGATTATTCCTTATCGCGGCTCCTGGCTCGATTTTGAATTCGACGTCAAAGACGTTGTGAATGTGCGTATCGACCGTCGGCGCAAGCTGCCGGCGACGACGCTGCTCTATGCGCTAGGGATGGATCAGGAAGAAATCCTCGACGAGTTTTATGAGCGCGTTAGCCACAAGAAAACAAAAGACGGCTGGACGATGCCGTACAACCCGGAGCGCTGGAAGGGCGTGAAGGTCGAGCGCGAACTCGTCAATGCGAAGAATGGCGAGGTGATCGCGGAGATCGGCAAGAAGCTCTCAGCGCGCGCTGCGAAAAAACTTGCAGAAGACGGCGTCAAGGATCTGCTTCTTTCCGAAGAAGAAATGGTCGGGCGTTATTTTGCGTCGGACCTGGTCAACTTCGATACCGGTGAAATCTATGCCGAAGCCGGCGATGAAGTCACCGCCGAGCACCTTGAACAATTTGGTGAAATTGGCATCGACGCGTTCGACACGATTGACGTCGACCATGTCAATATCGGCGCCTATATGCGCACGACGCTCGCGGCGGACAAAAATAAAAACCGCGATCTTGCGCTCATTGATATTTATCGGGTGATGCGTCCGGGCGAGCCGCCGACCCTTGAAACGGCGGAAGGGCTTTTCTACTCGCTGTTCTTCGATCCGGAACGTTATGACCTCTCCTCCGTCGGCCGGGTGAAAATGAATATCCGTCTGGGATTTGAAACGGACGATTCGTTACGCACCTTGCGCAAGGAAGATATCCTCTCAGTTCTCAAGACGTTGAACGACCTTCGCGACGGGCGCGGCGACATCGACGATATCGACAATCTCGGCAATCGCCGGGTCCGTTCGGTCGGCGAATTGATGGAGAACCAGTACCGCATCGGTCTTCTCCGCATGGAGCGCGCCATCAAGGAGCGCATGTCATCGGCTGAACTTGACACGCTCATGCCGCATGATCTCATCAACGCCAAGCCGGCTGCGGCTGCTGTGCGCGAATTCTTCGGGTCATCTCAGTTGTCCCAGTTTATGGACCAGACGAACCCGCTGTCGGAGATTACCCATAAACGCCGTCTTTCTGCGCTTGGCCCGGGCGGCCTGACGCGCGAGCGCGCAGGCTTTGAGGTGCGCGACGTGCATCCGACGCACTACGGCCGAATTTGTCCGATTGAAACGCCGGAAGGGCCGAATATCGGCCTGATCAACTCTCTGGCGACCCACGCGCAGGTCAACAAATACGGCTTCATCGAGAGCCCCTATCGCCGCGTCGTCGACGGCAAGGTGACCGATACCGTTGTCTATCTTTCCGCAATGGAGGAGCAGCGCTTCGCCATCGCCCAGGCGAATGCGGAAGTCGATGAAAACGGCGTTCTCGCCAATGAGTTCGTCAACTGCCGCATCGCCGGCGAGGCGACGCTCGTGCCGCGCGACGATGTTGGTTATATCGACGTGTCGCCGAAACAGCTCGTTTCAGTTGCGGCCGCGCTCATTCCATTCCTTGAAAACGACGACGCCAACCGCGCCCTCATGGGCTCGAACATGCAGCGTCAGGCTGTGCCGCTCTTGCAGGCTGAGGCGCCGTTTGTCGGCACCGGCATGGAGAGCATCGTTGCTCGCGATTCCGGCGCTGCCGTCGCGGCGCGTCGCCCCGGCGTCGTAGAGCAGGTGGATGCACAACGTATTGTTATTCGCGCGACTGAAGAGACAGACCCGACCAAACCGGGCGTCGACATCTACAATTTGCGCAAATTCCAGCGTTCCAACCAAAACACCTGCATCAATCAGCGTCCGCTCGTGAAGATTGGCGACATCGTTCGCGAGGGCGATATTGTTGCCGACGGTCCGTCTACGGATCTCGGAGAGTTGGCGCTGGGCAAGAATGTGCTCGTTGCTTTCATGCCCTGGAACGGCTACAACTTTGAGGATTCAATTCTCATTTCCGAACGCATCGTGCGCGATGACGTGTTCACCTCCATCCACCTCGAAGAATTCGAGGTGATGGCGCGGGACACAAAGCTCGGTCCTGAAGAAATTACGCGTGACATTCCGAACGTTTCGGAAGAAGCGCTGCGCAATCTCGATGAGGCGGGCATTGTCGCCATCGGCGCTGAAGTTCACCCTGGCGATATCCTCGTTGGCAAGATCACGCCGAAAGGCGAGTCGCCGATGACGCCGGAAGAAAAACTTCTGCGCGCCATCTTTGGCGAGAAAGCCGCAGATGTTCGCGATACGTCCTTAAAGCTGCCCCCGGGCGTTGCTGGCACGGTCGTTGAGGTCCGCGTCTTTAATCGCCACGGCGTCGATAAAGACGAGCGTGCAATTGCGATCGAGCGTGAAGAGATTGAGCGTCTCGCCAAGGACCGCGATGACGAACTCGCAATTCTTGAGCGGAACATCTACGGTCGTTTGCGTCCGTTGCTGGAAGGCAAAGACGCTGTCGGCGGTCCGAAAGATTTCACGAAAGGCGCGATCACCGCTGACGTGCTCGACAATACCTTGTCGCGCGGCCAGTGGTGGAAACTCGCTGTCGGCGATGATGCTGTGATGGGCGAAATCGAAGCGCTCAAAAAGCAATTCGATGAGTCCAAATCTCGCCTTGAGGCCCGTTTTGAAGACAAGGTCGACAAGCTGAAGCGCGGCGATGAACTGCCTCCGGGCGTAATGAAAATGGTCAAGGTTTTTGTTGCGGTGAAGAGGAAGCTGCAGCCGGGCGATAAAATGGCCGGCCGTCACGGAAACAAGGGCGTTATCTCCAAGATCGCACCCATGGAAGACATGCCTTTCCTGGGCGACGGAACGCCGGTCGACATCGTCCTGAACCCGCTCGGCGTGCCGAGCCGCATGAATGTCGGTCAAATTCTTGAAACCCATCTTGGCTGGGCGTGCCGTGGTCTTGGCCGCCAGATTGGTCAGGTCATGGAGGAATGGGACGCCGGCAACGCGTCGCGCGATGACATGATCGCTAAGATCAAGGACGTCTACGGTGATGAGCAAACGTTGCCGCGCTCCAATGAAGAAGTGAAAGAGCTCGCCGGCAACCTCGTGCGGGGCGTGCCGATCGCAACGCCGGTCTTCGACGGCGCCCGTGAAGACGATATCGTCAAGATGCTGGAGCGGGCAGGGCTTGAGGATTCAGGTCAGGTGACGCTCTTTGACGGCCGCACCGGCGAGACTTTCAAGCGCAAGGTGACCGTGGGCTACAAATATCTCCTGAAGCTGCACCATCTTGTCGACGACAAGATCCATGCGCGGTCCATCGGTCCGTACTCGCTGGTGACGCAGCAACCGCTGGGCGGCAAGGCCCAGTTCGGCGGCCAGCGTTTCGGCGAAATGGAGGTCTGGGCGCTCGAAGCCTATGGCGCCGCCTACACGTTGCAGGAAATGCTCACCGTGAAGTCGGACGATGTCGCGGGCCGGACGAAAGTCTACGAGGCCATCGTCCGCGGCGACGACTCGTTCGAGGCGGGCATTCCGGAAAGCTTCAACGTGCTCGTCAAAGAGATGCGTTCGCTCGGCCTCAATGTCGAGCTTCAGAACGGGTGACGCGGTTAGCGTTGCCCTTCTTGCACTGAGTTAGATTTTCCGCGGCCTAATCAACCGCGACCCGAATTTGAGAGGCGCCTTATGTCCCAGGAACTGCTTAACGTCTTTAATCCGGCTGCGCCGGCGCAAACGTTCAACCAGATCCGTATTTCGCTGGCGAGCCCGGAGAAGATTCTCTCCTGGTCGTTTGGCGAAATTAAAAAGCCGGAGACGATTAACTACCGCACGTTCAAGCCGGAGCGTGACGGTCTCTTCTGTGCGCGGATTTTCGGTCCGGTGAAGGACTACGAATGCTTGTGCGGCAAGTACAAGCGCATGAAGTATAAAGGCATCACTTGCGAGAAATGCGGCGTTGAAGTCACGCTGACGAAAGTGCGCCGGGACCGTATGGGCCACATAGAGCTCGCCGCGCCGGTCGCGCATATTTGGTTCCTGAAATCGCTTCCGTCCCGCATCTCGCTGATGCTCGACATGACGCTCAAGGATCTGGAGCGCGTTCTCTATTTTGAACAATACATTGTCATAGAACCAGGTCTGACATCGCTGACGCCGAACCAGATGCTCACGGAAGAAGAGTATATTCAGGCCCAGGAGGATTTCGGCGAGGACAGTTTTACAGCCGGCATCGGCGCGGAAGCGATCCGCGAAATTCTGGCTAATATCGATCTTGAGGGCGAGGCTGAAAAGCTCCGCGTGGAGATTGCTGACTCAACGTCGGAACTCAAAACCAAGAAATTTGCAAAGCGCCTGAAGCTGATCAATGCATTCATTGAATCCGGCAACCGCCCGGAGTGGATGATCATGACGGTTATTCCGGTGATCCCGCCGGAATTGCGCCCGCTTGTCCCGCTTGACGGCGGCCGTTTTGCGACATCCGATCTCAATGATCTCTACCGCCGGGTCATCAACCGCAACAATCGTCTGAAGCGCCTGATCGAACTACGTGCGCCCGACATTATCGTGCGGAACGAAAAGCGCATGCTGCAGGAATCCGTCGATGCGCTCTTCGATAACGGTCGCCGCGGCCGGGTCATCACGGGCACCAACAAGCGCCCACTGAAATCGCTGTCTGACATGCTGAAAGGCAAGCAGGGCCGCTTCCGGCAAAACCTTCTCGGAAAGCGCGTCGACTATTCCGGCCGTTCAGTGATCGTTGTTGGTCCTGAACTCAAACTTCACGAGTGCGGCCTGCCCAAGAAGATGGCGCTCGAACTCTTCAAGCCGTTCATCTACTCGCGGCTCGACGCGAAGGGTTTGTCCGCGACGGTCAAACAGGCGAAGAAGCTCGTCGAGAAAGAACGCCCCGAAGTTTGGGACATTCTCGATGAGGTGATCCGTGAACACCCGGTTATGCTGAACCGGGCGCCGACGCTTCACCGTCTCGGTATTCAGGCGTTTGAGCCTAAGCTGATTGAAGGCAAGGCAATCCAGTTGCATCCGCTGGTCTGCACGGCGTTCAACGCAGACTTTGACGGCGACCAGATGGCAGTACACGTGCCTCTGTCGCTCGAGGCGCAGCTCGAGGCGCGCGTTCTGATGATGTCAACGAACAATATTCTGTCGCCGGCGAACGGCAAACCGATTATTGTTCCGTCCCAGGATATTGTTCTGGGCCTTTACTATATCACCATGGAGAAAGAAGGCGAGCCGGGCGAAGGCAAAGTCTTCGGAACGATCGAAGAGATTGAGCATGCGCTCAACGCCGGCGTTGTTACGCTGCACACCAAGATTAAAGCGCGATGGGAGTCTGTCGATCACGAAGGCAATCCGATCCGCCAGGTGGTGGAAACGACCCCTGGGCGTATGAAGGTGGCGCAAGTGCTGCCGAAAGACGGCAATGTGCCGTTCTCGGTCGTCAATCAGCTTCTGACTAAAAAGACGATTCAGGGTCTGATCGATATCGTCTATCGTCATACGGGACAGAAAAAGACGGTTATCTTTGCCGATCATATTATGGATCTTGGCTTTAAAGAGGCTTGTAAAGCCGGCATCTCTTTCGGCAAGGACGATGTTGTTATTCCTGAAGCCAAACGCGATGTCGTTGAAGAAACACGCAGCCAGGTTTCAGAATTCGAACAGCAGTATGCTGAAGGTCTGATTACCCGCGGTGAAAAATACAATAAGGTCATCGACGCCTGGGCAAAGTGTACTGACCGTATCGCTGACGCCATGATGGACGAAATCAAGGAAACGAAATACGATCCTGACACGAAGCGTCAGCTTGAGCCAAACTCCATTTATATGATGTCCCACTCCGGGGCTCGCGGTTCGCCCACGCAGATGCGTCAGCTTGGCGCCATGCGCGGGTTGATGGCCAAGCCGTCAGGCGAAATTATCGAAACGCCGATCACGTCGAACTTTAAAGAGGGTCTGACCGTGCTTGAGTACTTTAACTCAACACACGGCGCCCGTAAGGGACTTGCAGATACCGCGCTCAAGACTGCGAACTCAGGGTATCTGACCCGTCGCCTCGTTGATGTGGCGCAGGATTGCATCATTCGCGAAATTGATTGCGGCACTCAAACCGGCATTTCCATTGAGGCTGTGGTGCAGGGCGGCGACATTATTGTACCGTTGTCGCAACGCATTCTGGGCCGGACTTTGCTGGAAGACGTTGTCCATCCGGAAACCGGCGAGGTCATCGCCAAAGCGGGCGAAGAAGCAGACGAAGCTCAGTCCGAAGCCATTGAAGGCGCAGGCGTGCAGGTTGTTCGCGTGCGTTCGGCGCTGACCTGTGAATCGAAAGTCGGCATTTGCGCCATGTGTTATGGCCGTGATCTTGCGCGCGGCAGCCACGTCAATATCGGCGAGGCGGTTGGCGTCATCGCGGCGCAGTCGATTGGCGAGCCTGGCACGCAGCTTACCATGCGCACATTCCACGTAGGCGGCACCGCACAGGTCGGCGACACCTCCTTTATCGAAGCGAGTCATGAGGGCGTTGTTAAGCTTGAAGGCCGTTCGGTTGTTAAAAACTCTGCCGGCGACTTGATGGTCATGGGCCGCAACACGCTTGTAAAAATTGTTGCTGCGGACGGTAAAGAGCACGCCTCTTATAAGGTGTCCTACGGCGCGAAACTGCGTGTCGAAGAGGGCGCCGATGTCGCCCGCGGTCAACGGCTTGCCGACTGGGATCCTTACACCATCCCCATCCTGACCGAAGTGCAGGGCAAGGTGAAGTTTGAGGATCTGCAGGAAGGCTTCTCCATGCAGGTTGTCGCCGACGAAGCGACCGGCATCGCCAGCCGCGTTGTCACCGATTGGCGGGCCAATCCGCGCGCTGCGGATATGCGTCCGGCGATGGTCATCGTTGGCGATGACGGCGAGCCTCTGACGCTCTCAAGCGGCGGGGAGGCGCGTTATGTCCTTCCCGTCGGCGCAATTCTTTCGCAGGAAGACGGCGAGGAAGTTGCGCCGGGCGACGCGCTTGCGCGGATCCCGACAGAGGGCGCCAAGACCCGCGACATTACCGGCGGTCTGCCGCGGGTTGCGGAACTCTTTGAGGCGCGCCGTCCGAAAGACCATGCGATTATCGCTGATCAGGACGGCAAGGTTGTTTTCGGCCGCGACTATAAGAACAAGCGCCGAATTCAGATTGTTCCGTCTGATGAAAGTCTGGAGACGTCGGATTATCTCGTTCCAAAAGGAAAACACATCGCTGTTCAGGATGGCGATTTCATCGCCAAGGGCGAATATCTGATGGACGGCAATCCTGCGCCCCATGACATTCTGCAGATCATGGGCATCGAAGCTTTGGCGGACTTCCTGATTGACGAAATTCAGGAGGTTTACCGACTGCAAGGCGTGCCCATTAATGACAAGCATATTGAAGTTATTGTACGTCAAATGCTGCAGAAAGTTGAAATCACCGATCCAGGCGACTCGCTGTTCCTCAAGGAAGAGCAAATCGATAAGCTCGAGTTTGAAGAAACAAATGAAAAGCTTGAAGATGAGGGCAAGCGTCCGGCAAAAGCCATACCGGTTCTGCTCGGCATTACGAAAGCCAGCCTTCAGACGCGGTCGTTTATCTCCGCAGCGTCATTCCAGGAAACAACACGCGTTCTGACAGATGCGGCTGTTAACGGCAAAGTGGATGCGCTTGAGGGGCTGAAAGAGAACGTCATTGTTGGGCGTTTGATCCCTGCAGGGACGGGCGGCGCCATGTCGCGTCGTCAGCTCGAAGCTGAGCAACGCGACGCCGCCCTCATCGCAGAACGGGATCGCCGCATCGCAGAGGCGTTGCCGCCGGCTGAAGTTGCCGAAGCCGCTGAACAGGAAACCTCTGCGGAAGAAGCGCCTGCTGACGCCGCCGAGTAATCGGCGGCGCAGAGCCTCATGCGCAATTATGTAGTCATTGTGGGGCATGGGCGTTCAGGCTCAAATCGGCTTCTCGATACCCTCGATTGTCATGAGGCGACGTTTTGTCGAAACGAACCCAATGAACTTCAAGGCGCGGTCATGGCCGCCCTTGAAGACGGCTTTTTCGAAGATCGTTTGAGCCCTGACTTTCAGCGCCATTGGCGCGCGTCGATTGCGCGCGCCGCAGCGCGCTGCAGCGGCAAAGATCGTTTTGATGCGTGCCGAAAAGTTTATCATGCGTTTCCCTATAGCGATCGCGTCGGCGCCTATATTTTCAAAAGGCGGCGATTAAGGCTCGCATTGGGGCTTGTTGTTCGTGATATGAAAAAAGAGGAATGGGAAACGGCGGCGTTTCATATTGACCAAGCGGCGCTGCGCCGGGCAACGCCTGTTTTCAAAATTCTCCTCAATCCCGGATGGTTGACAAGAACGCATGAGGATGACGAAAACCAGCGTGTCATTCATAACATTCGCAACCCTGTCGCGTTTCTGAAATCCTGGCGCAATCGATATGTGACGCCGACGGGACCTGAGAAAGTCTATCGCGATAATCTTGAAACGCTGGACCTCGTGCTGGCGGCGTTTGGTCGGCCGCGATGGTCCGTCCCAGCATTCAGTGAAGAAGCCTTATTTGAAACTGAGCTGTGGCGCTGGCGGTATGTCAACGAAGCGCTTTATTCTGCGTTAAACGGGTCGCCGCGTTATATGGTGACGCGGTATGAAGATTATGATGATGATCCGAAGGCAATTGCGCGAGCCGTTTATGCGTTTGCCGGCCTTCAATTTGAACAGAAGCATGCTGAGCGCATTTCAGAAATGGAAAACACGTTGTTCGGCGATGCTCCCAGACCTGCAGAGATAAAAATTGACATGGAACCGATTCTTGAGCGTGTCCTTGCTGACAGTCCGCTTTTGGACCTTATGTCATCGACTGTATCCGGGTCGCAGTGACGACAGGGCCTTTTCCTGAGCGCAGTGCGCTTCTCGTAACGCCAAGCGTTGGCTTTGCGCGCCGTGAGGGAAGGCTTTGGCTCGATCAAAAGTTTGTAGAAGGCATGCGGATGAATGCGGACCTGTGGAATGGGCCGGTTCGCGCGGCGCTGCGTCCCGCGCCAGACCACGCCATGCTGCCCTTCGGGGCCTACTACGATCCGGCCGAGCTGCCGTTTGAATTGGTGACTTTGCCGGCTGAGGGCGCGATTGATCCATCTGTGCTTGACGGGGTTTCCGTCGTCCTCGCCGGCGATATGTATAACCAGTATGGCTTGCTGTCTTTGCGAAGCGGCTCTACGCCAGCCATTTGCTTCATAGCCGAACATAATCTGAAAAACCGTTTACGGATGACATGGCAAAGCCAGAGTTCTGTAGTGCGCCGTCTGAAGACCACCATATGGATGGTAAAAGTTGAGCAGCAACGCATTCGCGCCATCAAAAATGCCGACGGTCTGCAGGCGAACGGGGTTAACGCTTACAATCGATATAAACGTGAGCAGGCAAATACGATCCTGTTTTTCGACACGCGCATGTCAGAAAAGATGATGGCGACCAAAGAGGACATGCTGGCCCGCGCTGAACGGCTGCGCAATGGTGCACCATTACGGTTGATGTTTTCAGGCAGGCTGGATGCGATCAAGGGCGTTGATCATCTCCCCGCAGTTGCCGCGCAACTGAAATCAGCGGGCGTGCGTTTCACGCTCGATATTTTTGGGACAGGAAGGCTCGGCGAACAGATTGCAGCGGACATCTCGGAGAGGGGGCTTCAGGATGAGGTCCGCCTTCGAGGCGGCGTCGATTTTGAAACGGAACTTGCGCCGTTTGTCCGGCGGCAGGCGGATATTTTCGTATGCTGTCACCGCCAGTCCGACCCTTCCTGCACCTACCTCGAAACCTATGGCGGCGGGGCCCCGATTGTCGGCTACGATAACGCGGCTTTTCAGGGGCTGAAGGATCTTTCAGGAGCAGGCTGGCCGACGCCCATGGACCGTTCTGAGCGCATCGCCGCCGAAATCGTCCGTCTTGATTCCAACCGGGCTGAAATCATCGAACACGCTGACAAAGCGCGCGCTTTCGCCGGCGACCACTCTCTTGAAAAGACATTCGAACGACGATTGCGTCATCTGGAAAGCCTTGCGGCGAGCGCTGCAAACGAAAAGATGTCTTAAAACTTAAAAAATGCGCTTTTTTCCACCTCGAGCCTATTGACCCACTATGGCGCCGACGTTAGGTAGTGCGCCGCTGAAGGGCTGGCCGTCAGGTTGTCGGATTGATAATTCTGAAACGCAGCTGAATTTAGCCAGAGATTGTTTGTTTGAGCGGCGTTCCGTCGGCCGGAGCCCCGCTGTTTTGCGTCTTTGGAGCGATCCATCGGCGTGATTTTGTATTTTCTGCGCATTACGCCAGCGCAAGACGAGTTGAGGCTTTAGGAGACCCGATGCCGACGATTCAGCAGCTCATCCGCAAACCGCGGAAACCCAAGCGCCGCATTAACAAAGTGCCGGCCATGGAAGGCAACCCGCAAAAACGGGGCGTCTGTACGCGCGTTTATACGACAACGCCTAAAAAGCCGAACTCGGCGTTGCGGAAAGTTGCGAAAATCCGTTTGACCAACGGCTATGAGGTCATCGGCTATATCCCGGGCGAAGGCCATAATCTTCAGGAGCACTCAGTAGTCTTGATCCGCGGCGGCCGGGTCAAAGACCTTCCGGGCGTTCGTTACCACATCATTCGCGGTGTTCTCGACACCCAGGGCGTCAAGGACCGCAAACAGCGCCGTTCGAAATACGGCGCCAAGCGGCCGAAGTAAGGAGAGCCCTTCATGTCACGTCGTCACCGCGCAGAAAAACGCATTGTCCATCCGGATCCAAAATTCGGAGACAAGACCATTTCGAAATTCATGAACTACGTCATGATCGACGGCAAAAAATCCGCCGCCGAGAAGATCGTATATGGCGCACTTGATCGCATCGAAGACAAGCTGCGCCGCCCGCCGGTCGAACTCTTTAAAGAAGCGCTCGACAATGTCACCCCGGCAATCGAAGTGCGCTCGCGCCGTGTCGGCGGGGCTACCTATCAGGTGCCTGTTGAAGTGCGCAGCGATCGCAAAATGGCGCTCGCCATGCGCTGGATTATTTCGGCCGCGCGCTCTCGCAATGAAACGACGATGGTTGATCGTCTGTCTAATGAACTGATGGACGCCGCGCAGAACCGCGGCGCTGCTGTTAAAAAACGCGAAGACACCCACAAGATGGCGGAAGCCAACCGGGCGTTTTCTCATTACCGCTGGTAAAGTTAGTTTAAGGATCGAGCCCCATGGCCCGCGAATACAAAATTGAGGATTATCGCAACTTCGGCATCATGGCCCATATCGATGCGGGCAAGACGACGACGACCGAACGCGTTCTCTACTACACCGGCAAGTCTCACAAGATCGGCGAAGTCCATGACGGCGCCGCCACGATGGATTGGATGGAGCAGGAGCAGGAGCGCGGCATTACGATCACGTCAGCTGCGACCACCACGTTCTGGAACGACAAGCGTCTTAACATTATCGACACGCCTGGGCACGTTGATTTCACGATTGAAGTCGAGCGTTCGCTTCGCGTTCTCGATGGCGCTGTTGCGCTGCTCGACGCCAACGCCGGCGTTGAGCCGCAAACTGAAACGGTTTGGCGCCAGGGCGACAAATATCGCGTTCCGCGCATGTTCTTCATCAACAAGATGGACAAACTCGGCGCTGATTTCTTCAATTCTGTCGACACAATTCACAAGCGTCTCGCCGCCAAGACCGCGGTTCTGCAGTTGCCGATTGGCGCTGAGTCGAACTTCAAAGGCGTTGTCGATCTTATCAAGATGAAAGCGATCGTCTGGGAAGAAGAATCCCTTGGCGCTAAATTCCACGAGGAAGACATCCCGGCTGATCTTGTTGATCAGGCTAATGAGTATCGTGAAAAGCTGATTGAGACCGTTGTCGAGGTCGATGAAGCCGCAATGGAAGCGTATCTCGAAGGCGAAGAGCCGTCGAACGATAAGCTTAAAGAGCTTATCCGCAAGGGAACTTGCGAGGTTGAGTTTCACCCGGTTCTTTGCGGCTCTGCGTTCAAGAACAAAGGCGTTCAGCCGATGCTCGATGCGGTTGTGGATTATCTCCCTTCTCCGGTTGAGGTGCCCGCGATCAAAGGCGTTTTACCGGACAGCGATGAAGAAGTTGTGCGCAAGTCGTCCGATGATGAGCCGCTCTCCATGCTTGCGTTCAAGGTTATGAACGACCCGTTTGTCGGATCGCTTACATTTTGCCGCATCTATTCGGGCAAACTCGAAGCGGGCACCCAGTTGATGAACACGGTTAAGGGCAAGAAAGAGCGTATCGGCCGGATGCTGTTGATGCACTCGAACAACCGTGAAGAAACCAAGGAAGCCTATGCGGGCGACATCGTTGCCGTTGTTGGTCTTAAAGATACAACGACGGGCGATACGCTGTGCGATCCTCAGAGCCCAGTCATCCTTGAGCGGATGGAATTTCCAGAGCCGGTTATTGAGCTCGCGGTTGAGCCGAAAACCAAGGCCGACCAGGAAAAAATGGGCATTGCGCTTCAGCGACTTGCAGCTGAAGATCCTTCTTTCCGCGTCTCTTCCGATGAGGAATCCGGTCAGACGATCATCGCCGGCATGGGCGAGTTGCATCTCGATATTCTTGTCGATCGCATGAAGCGTGAATTCAAGGTCGAGGCGAATATTGGCGCGCCGCAGGTGGCGTATCGTGAAACGATCACTCGTGAAGCCGACATCGACTATACGCATAAGAAGCAATCGGGCGGTTCCGGTCAGTTCGCCCGCATCAAGATGCGTGTTATTCCGCAACAGCCTGGCGAAGGTTACGAGTTCGAAAGTCAGATTGTCGGCGGCGCCATTCCCAAGGAATACATTCCTGGTGTCGAGAAAGGCATCAACTCAATTCGCGATACCGGATTGCTTGTCGGCTTCCCGATTCTCGATTTCAAGATCGAACTTTATGACGGCGCTTTCCACGATGTGGACTCCTCTGTTTTGGCTTTCGAGATTGCTGCTCGGGGTGCGCTTCGTGAGAACAAACAGGCGCTGGGCCTGGCTCTGCTTGAGCCGATCATGAAGGTTGAGGTTGTAACGCCAGAGGAATACACAGGCACTGTCATTGGCGACCTCAATTCCCGCCGCGGCCAGATCCAGGAGCAGGAAATGCGCGGCAACGCTAATGTGGTTCACGCCATGGTGCCGCTGGCAAATATGTTCGGCTATGTGAACAATCTTCGGTCCTCTACCCAGGGTCGTGCGAACTACACCATGCAGTTTGATCACTACGCGCAAGTTCCGAAGGCTGTTGAAGAAGAAGTCAAAGCGAAGCTCGCGGGCTAACGCATCATTATCAGTTAACTGAAGACGTCGAAGACGGAGAAAAGTAAGATGTCGAAGGAAAAGTTTGAACGTAATAAACCGCACGCCAATGTCGGCACGATCGGTCACGTTGACCACGGCAAAACGACACTGACGGCGGCGATCACCAAATATTTTGGCGACTTCAAAGCCTATGACGAGATTGACGGTGCGCCGGAAGAAAAAGCGCGCGGCATCACCATCTCTACGGCGCATGTCGAGTATGAAACAGACGGTCGTCACTATGCCCACGTCGATTGCCCGGGGCACGCTGACTACGTTAAAAACATGATCACCGGCGCTGCGCAGATGGACGGCGCTATCCTTGTTGTGAACGCTGCGGACGGCCCGATGCCGCAGACGCGCGAGCACATTCTGCTTGCTCGTCAGGTCGGCGTTCCTGCGATCGTTGTGTTCCTTAACAAGGTTGATCAGGTTGACGACGAAGAACTGCTTGAGCTCGTTGAAATGGAAGTTCGCGAACTTCTCTCTTCCTATGATTTCCCAGGCGACGACATTCCCATCATCAAAGGGTCTGCGCTTGCAGCGATGGAAGGCAACAATCCTGAAATTGGCGAAAACGCCATCAAGGAACTCATGAAGGCTGTTGACGAATATATTCCGACGCCTGAGCGTCCGGTTGATCAGCCGTTCCTGTTGCCGATTGAAGACGTTTTCTCGATTTCCGGTCGTGGTACGGTTGTGACCGGCCGTGTCGAGCGCGGTGTTGTCACGGTTGGCGATGAGTTGGAAATCGTTGGCATTAAAGACACGCAGAAAACGACCTGCACGGGCGTTGAAATGTTCCGCAAGCTGCTTGATCGCGGTGAAGCTGGCGACAATGTCGGCGTTCTGCTTCGCGGCATTGAGCGCGATGGCGTCGAGCGCGGTCAGGTTCTCTGCAAGCCGGGTTCTGTTACGCCACACACAAAATTTGTTGCTGAGGCCTATATTCTGACGAAAGAGGAAGGCGGTCGCCACACGCCGTTTTTCACGAACTATCGTCCGCAATTCTACTTCCGCACAACAGACGTGACTGGCGTTGTGACCCTTAAAGAAGGCACGGAAATGGTAATGCCGGGCGATAATGCTGAGCTTAACGTTGAGCTTATTGTGCCGATCGCGATGGAAGAAAAGCTTCGCTTTGCTATTCGCGAAGGCGGCCGTACGGTCGGCGCCGGTATCGTCGCCAAGATCGTCGAGTAAAGCGCAAACATCTAACGCGGGCTGGAAGCCTTCCGGCCCGCGTTTTCGACTCTGAAGACTGGATAAACGAAGAAACGAAGCGTCGGACATAAAATGCAACAGAACATTCGCATCAGGCTTAAGGCCTTTGATCATCGCGTGCTTGACGCTTCGACGATTGAAATCGTCAACACGGCAAAGCGGACCGGCGCCAATGTGCGCGGACCGATTCCGCTGCCGACCCGCATTGAGCGCTACACGGTCAACCGGTCGCCGCATGTAAACAAAAAAAGTCGTGAGCAATTTGAGATGCGCACCCATAAGCGCATGCTCGATATTGTCGATCCGACACCGCAAACGGTTGACGCGCTGATGAAGCTTGATCTGTCTGCCGGCGTTGATGTTGAAATCAAACTTGGCGCTTAAAGGAACATACTGATGCGCACCGGAGTGATAGCAAAAAAACTGGGAATGACCCGCATCTATACCGATGCCGGGGACCACATCCCTGTAACCGTTATGCAAATGGACAAATGCCAGGTCATTGGTCAGCGCACGGCGGAAACGAACGGGTACACGGCCCTGCAGCTTGGCGCAGGCGTTAAGAAAGCCAAACGGGTTACGAAGGCTGAACGCGGTCAATTCGCCAAGGCTAATGTCGAGCCGAAGGCGAAGATCGTCGAGTTTCGCGTTGATGAAAACAATATGGTCAATGTTGGTGAAGAAATCATCGCTGACCATTACTTCGAAGGCCAATATGTCGATGTGACGGGAACATCGATCGGTAAAGGTTTTGCCGGCGCCATGAAGCGGCATAATTTCGGCGGCCTTCGCGCAACGCACGGCGTATCGATTTCGCACCGTTCCCATGGTTCGACCGGCCAGTGCCAGGATCCGGGTAAGGTCTTCAAAGGCAAAAAGATGGCGGGCCATATGGGTGCGTCGCGCGTGACAACCCAGAACCTTCAGGTTGTCAAAACCGACAGCGATCGCGGTCTTATCTTGATCAAAGGCGCAGTGCCAGGACCAAAAGGCGGCTGGGTGTTTATCAAAGACGCGGTGAAAAAACCGTTCCCTGAAAACGCCATTCTTCCGGCGGCGCTGAAATCCGCCAAAGAAGAAGCCATGCGTCAGGCTGAAGAGGCGGCGGCGCAGGCTGCGGCTGAGGAAGAGGCGGCCAAACAGGCTGCGCGCGAGGAAGAGCTTGCACAACAGAAAGCCGCGCTGGAAGAACAATCTGCAGGCGCTGAAGATTCTGAAGCGGGTGTGCCGTCTTCTGACGATGCTCCGGACGCGGGCGGCGATGATCCTAAGAAAGAAGGGGACGAATAATGAAAGCCGATGTCCTCAAGCTTGACGCGTCGAAAGCAGGCTCTGTTGATCTCAATGACGAGATTTTCGGACTTGAGCCGCGCAAGGATATTCTGCATCGCTGCGTCGTCTATCAGTTGGCCAAGCGCCAGCAAGGCACGCACAAAACGCAAGAGCGTAATGAAGTTTCGCGCACAGGCAAGAAGTTTGGTCGCCAAAAAGGCTCTGGCGGCGCCCGTCACGGCAACCGTCGTGCGCCGATCTTTGTCGGCGGCGGCGTCGCTCACGGTCCGCGTCCGCGTAGCCACGCGATCAACTTACCGAAGAAGGTGCGTCGTCTGGCGTTGAAGCATGCGCTTTCTGCAAAACAGGCGGCCGGCGAGCTTATCGTTATCGACGAAGCAAAAATGGCTGATGTAAAAACGAAGGCCGTTGCGGAGGCTTTTGCGAAACTCGATATCTCCAATTCGTTGATTGTTGATCACGAGATTGACGATAGTTTCGGTCGCGCTGCGCGAAACCTGCCGAATGTGAACATGCTGCCGGTTGTTGGCGCCAATGTTTATGACATTCTGCGTGCAGACAAATTGGTTCTCACCAAAGCGGCTGTCGAAGGTCTGGAGGCTCGTCTGAAATGAGCAAGAAACCCGCATCTCAGGGCCTTGAGGCCCATTACGACACGCTGATCCGTCCCGTTATCACTGAGAAATCGACGATCGCTTCTGAGAATAACCAGGTCGTATTTCTAACGCCGCTTGACGCGACGAAGCCGCAAATATCCGAAGCGGTTGAGAGCTTGTTCAAGGTCAAAGTGAAGGCCGTGAACACGCTTCGCGTTAAAGGCAAGACGAAACAGTTCCGTGGTCACCGTTACACGCGTTCGACCGTCAAAAAAGCGATTGTTACGCTCGAAGAAGGTCACGCAATTGACGTGACAACAGGACTTTAAGGAAAGCCAAAACCATGGCGCTGAAAAAATTTAAACCAACGACGCCGTCTCGCCGTCAGCTTGTGCTGGTGGACAAGAGCGAGCTTTGGTCGGGCAAACCGGTTAAGTCTTTGACGCAAGGCTTGAAGTCGAATGCCGGCCGAAACAATACGGGGCGGATTACGGTTCGACGTCGCGGCGGCGGAGCGAAACGCACCTATCGCATCATCGATTTCAAGCGCCGCAAGTTTGACATTGAAGCGAAAGTTGAGCGCCTTGAGTATGATCCGAACCGAACCGCTTTTATTGCGCTTATAAAATATCTGGATGGCGAACAGGCCTACATTATTGCGCCACAACGCCTGAAGGCGGGCGATAAGGTGATTGCCGGCGCCAAAGTCGATATCAAGCCCGGCAATGCGATGCCGCTCAAGGCTATGCCGGTCGGCACTATTATCCACAACGTAGAGCTTAAGCCGGGCAAGGGCGGACAGATAGCTCGCTCTGCAGGCGCTTATGTTCAGCTCGTGGGTCGCGACGGTGCCTATGCTCAGCTCCGTCTGCAGTCCGGTGAAGTCCGCCTGGTGCTTGGCGAATGCATGGCGACGGTCGGGGCTGTCTCAAACCCTGACAACATGAACCAGAATATCGGCAAAGCCGGCCGCAACCGCCACAAGGGTAAGCGCCCTTCTGTTCGCGGTGTTGTCATGAACCCGGTCGACCACCCCCATGGCGGCGGCGAAGGCCGCACTTCAGGCGGTCGTCACCCGGTTACGCCTTGGGGCCGTCCGACAAAAGGCGCCAAGACCCGCAAGAATAAACAAACCGACAAAATGATCCTGCGTTCTCGCCACGCACGCAAGAAACGCAAATAGGACGCCGGAGATTAATTTATGACTCGTTCTGTCTGGAAAGGCCCGTTTGTCGACCGTTATCTGCTGAAAAAAGCGGAAGAAGCGGGCGACGGCAAACACAAGGGCGGTGTTAAGACCTGGTCTCGCCGGTCGACAATTCTGCCGCAATTCGTTGGTCTGACGTTCAATGTCTACAATGGCCATAAATTCATTCCAGTACATGTGACTGAAGACATGGTTGGTCACAAACTGGGCGAATTTTCTCCGACCCGTACTTATTTCGGTCATGGCGCTGATAAAAAAGCGCGGAGAAAATAATCATGGGACAGAAGAAAAATCCAAAGCGTTTTTCAGACACTGAAGCGATGGCCAAGGGGCGCATGCTTCGCGTGTCTCCGCAAAAATTAAACCTTGTTGCGCAACTGATCCGTGGAATGCCTGCTGAAAAAGCGCTCAATGAGCTTCAGTTCTCGCGAAAGCGCATCGCCAAGGACGTTAAGAAAGTTCTTGAGAGCGCCATTGCGAATGCTGAAAATAATCACGACCTCGATATCGATTCGCTCGTGGTCGACCGCGCATTTGTCGGCAAGAACATGGTGATGAAGCGCTGGCGCGCCCGCGCGCGCGGCCGTGTTGGCAGAATTCACAAGCCGTTCGCCGAAATCACGATTGTTGTGAAAGAAGTTGAGGAGGCCGCATAATGGGTCAGAAAGTAAATCCCATCGGCTTGCGTCTCGGAATCAACCGGACATGGGATTCGCGCTGGTTTGCCGGCAAGGAGGCTTACGGCGATCTTCTGCATGAAGATCTTCGCATTCGCCGGTTTCTGGAAAAACGCCTGTCGCAAGCTGGCGTGTCGCGCATTGTCATCGAGCGTCCGCATAAAAAGTGCCGCGTAACGATTTATACTGCGCGTCCGGGCGTGGTGATCGGCAAGAAAGGCGCTGACATCGAAAAACTTCGCAGTGAACTGCAGAAGCTGACGTCGTCTGAGACGGTCTTGAATATTGTCGAGATCCGCAAGCCGGAAACGGACGCGACCCTCGTTGCAGAAAATATTGCTCAACAGCTCGAACGGCGTGTCGCCTTTCGCCGCGCCATGAAGCGCGCCATGCAAACTGCGCAGCGCATGGGCGCGCTCGGCATACGCGTTAACGTGTCAGGCCGTCTTGGCGGCGCTGAGATCGCACGGATGGAGTGGTACCGGGAGGGTCGTGTGCCGCTTCACACGCTGCGCGCCGATATTGATTACGGTGTTGCGACTGCTCGCACGACTTATGGATCGATCGGCGTAAAAGTTTGGATCTTCAAGGGCGAGATTATGGAACATGATCCGATGGCCCAAGAGAAACGACTCATCGACGCACAAACGGGCGGCGTCGGCGGACAGCGTCAGAACTAGGAACAAGACTGACTGGATGGTCAGTGCAAGGAACGTATTGGGACAGTTGAACCATGCTGCAGCCGAAGAAAACAAAATTCCGCAAGATGCACAAAGGGCGGATCAAAGGAGTTGCAAAAGGCGGGACAGAGCTGAATTTCGGTTCTCACGGCCTTAAGGCGACGCAGCCGGAGCGTATTACGTCCCGCCAGATTGAGGCGACGCGTCGAGCCATCACTCGTGCGATGAAACGCCAGGGCCGCGTCTGGATACGAATTTTTCCTGACGTGCCGGTTTCAAAGAAACCGACTGAGGTGCGGATGGGCAAGGGCAAAGGTTCTGTCGAATATTGGGCCGCTAAAGTGAAACCAGGACGCGTCATGTTTGAAATTGACGGCGTTTCTGACGAGATCGCACGCGAAGCGCTTGCGCTCGGCGCTGCAAAGTTACCGATCAAGACGCGTATCGTTACGCGTATTGGCGAATAGCGACGAGGACCAGAGATATGAAACCGGGCGAAGTTCGCGATCTGACCACCGATGAGCTGAAGGACAAACTCCTTCAGTTGAAAAAAGAGCAGTTTAACCTGCGTTTTCAGCGCGCCAGCGGTCAACTTGAAAAGACTGACCGCGTTCGAGAGGTCCGCAAAGATATTGCGCGGATTAAAACCGTGTTGGGCGAACGCGTCAGCGCAGCGGCGAATTAAGGAACGAACAAAAATGCCGAAAAGAATTCTGCAAGGAACTGTCGTCAGCGACAAAGGCGAAAAAACAGTCGTTGTGAATGTGGAGCGTATTTTTACGCATCCGCTTTTGAAAAAAACCGTACGTCGGTCGAGCCGTTTTCATGCCCATGATGACGGCAACGCCTTCAAGTCAGGCGATCTCGTACGGATTCAGGAATGTGCGCCGAAGTCAAAATTGAAGCGCTGGGAAGTCATCGGCGCGGGGACAAAAGGCTGAATAATCGCGCAGATTGCGCAAAGTGATTTAACCGGGGCGATGATCGCCCTCAAGAGAGTGAGAGGATCGCACCATGATCCAGATGCAGACAAATTTGGACGTCGCCGATAATTCCGGCGCAAAGCGCGTTCAGTGCATCAAGGTGCTGGGCGGCGCCAAGCGGAAATATGCAGGCGTTGGCGATATTATTGTTGTTTCCGTTAAGGAGGCGATACCGCGCGGCCGCGTGAAAAAAGGTCAGGTCATGAAGGCTGTAGTGGTGCGAACCGCAAAAGACATCAAACGCCGCGACGGTTCCGTTATTCGGTTCGACAATAATGCAGCTGTTCTCATCAATAATAATAAAGAGCCGATCGGCACACGGATTTTTGGCCCGGTCACGCGTGAGTTGCGCGCCGCCAAACATATGAAGATTGTGTCGCTCGCGCCGGAGGTTTTGTAATGGCTGCCAAGATCAAAAAGGGCGACAAGGTTATTGTGCTCGCGGGCAAAGACCGCGGCGCAGAAGGCGAAGTGGTGTCAGTCCATCCGCAAGATGATCGAGTTGTTGTTCGCGGGGTCAATCTGATTAAAAAACACCAGAAACAGACCCAGACACAGCAGGGCGGGATTATGACCCGCGAAGCGCCGATCCATATTTCCAATGTGGCGCTTAAAGATCCTTCTTCCGGCAAACGGACCCGTGTCGGCTTCAAGATTGAGAATGATAAAAAAGTGCGGTTCGCGAAAGCGTCCGGCGAGGTGATCGATGTCTGAGAGTGAGAATTACGAACCGAGGCTGAAAAAGCTTTATCGCGATGAAATTCGCGGCAAGATGAATGAGCATTTCAAGTACGGCAACGTTATGCAAACGCCGAAGCTTGAAAAAGTCGTCATCAATATGGGCCTCGGCGATGCAGTCAATGATCGTAAGGTTGTTGAATCCGCGCTTGCCGACTTGACGGCGATCTCTGGCCAAAAGCCGGTGACCACAAAGGCGCGTAAGTCTATTGCGAACTTCAAATTGCGCGACGGCATGGCCGTTGGCGTCAAGGTTACGCTCCGTAAGGATCGTATGTATGAATTTCTCGATCGTTTAATCACGATCGCATTGCCGCGGGTTCGCGACTTTCGCGGCCTGAACGGCAAGAGCTTTGACGGCCGCGGCAATTACGCCATGGGCCTGAAAGAACACATCGTATTTCCCGAGATTGAATACGACAAGGTCGATAAAGTGCGGGGTATGGACATTATCGTTTGCACCACCGCTGAAAATGATGACGAGGCGCGGGCGCTGTTGAAAGAGTTCAACTTTCCGTTCCGAAATTAAAGACTGTTTGTTTGAGCAAGGTCCGGACGTTCAGGAAACCGGCTTCAAAGAGGAGAAGACATGGCGAAGAAATCAATGGTCGAACGCGATCTCAAGCGTCGTCGTATGGCGAAAAAGTTTGAGTCCAAACGCAACCGACTGAAAGAAACGCTTTATAATAAGGAATTGCCTGCGGAAGATCGGTTTCTGGCGGCGCTGAAGCTCGCTGAGCTGCCGCGCAATTCATCCAAGACGCGTATTCGCAACCGGTGCCTCGTGACGGGCCGTCCGCGCGGATATTATCGTAAATTGAAAATGTCGCGCATTGCATTGCGTCAGCTGGGTTCGGAAGGAAAAGTTCCGGGCCTTGTGAAGTCAAGTTGGTAAGGGAAGCGGAGAACACAGATGGCGATTAACGATCCGATCGGCGATTTGATCACCCGCATCCGCAACGCGCAGATGCGCCGGCATTCAAGTTTGACGGTTCCTGTCTCGAAACTTCGCGGCTGGGTGCTCGATGTGCTTGAAGGCGAAGGTTACATTCGCGGTTATTCGCGCGTTGAGAAAGCTGGCGAGAAACCAGCCTTCGATATCGAGTTGAAATACTACGAGGGTGAGCCCGTCATTACAAAGATTAAGCGGGTCTCCAAACCTGGCCGCCGCGTTTATTCGTCCGTGCGTGACTTGCCGTCAGTGCGGAACGGATTGGGCATATCCATTGTCTCCACACCGAAGGGTGTGATGTCGGACGCCGCCGCACGCGACGCAAATGTCGGCGGCGAAGTTCTCTGCGAAGTCTACTAAGGATCAGGAGCGGCAGTCATGTCCCGCATTGGTAAAAAAGCAATCGCAGTGCCTTCCGGCGTCACTGTAACGGTGGATGGTCAGTCGATAAAAGCAAAAGGTCCGAAAGGGGAGCTGGAGTTTGTTGTCAATGAACTCTGCACGGTCGCTCTTGAGGAGAATGAAGTTGCAATTACGCCGGTTAATAATTCAAAGCCGGCCCGTTCCATGTGGGGCATGAGCCGCACACGGATTTCCAATATGATCGATGGCGTGGCGAACGAGTTCTCCAAGTCGCTTGAACTTGTCGGCGTTGGTTATCGCGCGCAAATGAAGGGCAGCGCTCTGAACCTTGCGCTCGGGTACAGTCATGAAATTGATTATCCGGTTCCCGAAGGCGTTAAGATTGCAACGCCGAAACCAACCGAGATTATTGTTTCCGGAATTGACAAACAAAAGGTCGGTCAAACTGCGGCTGAAATCCGGGCGTTTCGTCCGCCGGAGCCGTATAAAGGCAAAGGCGTGAAATACGCAGATGAATACATCTTCCGTAAGGAAGGCAAGAAGAAGTAATTCGAGGATAGAGGACCCAAAGGTCATGACCGCTCAAAGCAAAAAGAATATAGCGCGCACGCGACGCACGCGCCTCAAAATACAAAAAGTCGGCGGCGGGCGGCCGCGGCTTTCGGTTTACCGATCATCGAAAAATATCTCGGCGCAGATTATTGATGATGCGCAAGGTAAAACGCTCGCCTCGGCCTCATCGCTTGATAAATCTCTGCGCGAAGATCTAAGCAAAGGATCGACAAGCGCTGCTGCCGCCCAAGTTGGCAAGGCCGTCGCAGAGCGCGCGATCGAGGCCGGCGTTAAGGAAGTCGTCTTTGATCGCGGCGGGTATATGTATCAGGGCCGCGTGAAAGCGTTGGCGGAAGCGGCGCGCGAAGCCGGTTTGAATTTTTAAGGAGCTTTATTCACATGGCGCGTGATGAAAACAGAGGACGCGGACGCGGCAAAGGTCGCGGCGAACGCGAAGAGCGCGACGAGTTTGTTGATAAGCTCGTTGCGATCAATCGCGTAGCGAAAGTGGTCAAAGGCGGCAAAAACTTCGGCTTTGCCGCGCTCGTTGTTGTTGGCGACCAGAAGGGGCGCGTCGGGTTCGGCAAAGGCAAGGCGCGCGAAGTGCCTGAAGCCATCCGCAAGGCGGCGCAGGAAGCAAAACGCAACCTCGTTCGCGTCCCGCTTCGCGAAGGCCGCACATTGCATCACGATGCGCAAGGTCGCTGGGGCGCCGGCAAGGTTGTTCTTCGAGCAGCGCCTGCGGGAACGGGCATTATTGCCGGCGGTCCTATGCGCGCGATTTTCGAAACGCTTGGGGTTCAAGATGTGGTGGCCAAATCAATTGGCTCATCGAACCCTTATAATATGGTGCGTGCGACGGTGAACGCGCTGCAGAATCAAACGAGCCCTCGATCGATCGCATCCAAGCGCGGCAAGAAGGTTTCAGACATCCTGTCTCGCCGTGTCGGCGGAGGTTCTGAAACTGGCGGCGATACAACGGAAGCTGTCGCAGAACCGGCCGGCGCCGCATAAGGAAAGACGACGATGGCAGATAAAAAAATGATCAAGGTGCGTCAGACAGGCAGTCCGATCCGCCGACCGCAGGATCAGAGAGCAACACTGATTGGCCTGGGACTCAATAAAATTGGCCGGGTCCGTGAGTTGGAAGATACGCCTTCCGTGCGCGGCATGATCCGTAAAGTCTCGCATATGGTTGAGGTGGTGGAAGAGTAAGCAATCGTTTCTGTAACCTCAAAACCGCTATCTTTATGAGGTTGGCAGATCCGCATTTAGGCGAGGCGGAATCAACCCGTCGAAAGTCGAGGAAAACATGAAACTCAACGAACTCTCCGATAATAAAGGCGCGCGCAAAAAACGAACGCGTGTTGGTCGCGGCATTGGTTCCGGCAAAGGCAAGACCGGCGGTCGCGGCGTTAAAGGTCAAAAATCAAGATCGGGCGTGACCGGCATCCGCCATTTTGAAGGCGGTCAGATGCCGCTTTACATGCGTCTGCCGAAGCGCGGTTTTAACAAGCCCAACGCCAAGCGATATGTCGAGGTTAATCTCGGGCGCTTGCAAACCGCCATCGATGCCGGAAAGCTCGACGCAGGCAAGAAAATTGACGCTCATGCGCTCGTCGAAGCCGGCGTTCTCCGCCGCGCTCGCGACGGGGTGAGATTGCTGGGCACGGGCGACCTTTCCGCGAAAATCGAAATTGAAGTCGTGCATGCCACAGCTTCAGCGAAAGCGGCTGTCGAAAAGGCTGGCGGTTCGGTCGTATTGCCGGCGGCGGCTGAGTAACTCATAGGGTTGCGCTCAACGCCTCCGGTCGCCACATGACGTTTTCAAGGGTGGGCCGGTAGGTTTTGCGGAACCGGAAAATAGCCGCAGCGCCAAACAGGTAGATGAGATTATGACGTCAGCTGCTGAACAGTTTGCTTCAAACATTACGCTTTCTTCGTTCGCCAAGGCCGAGGAATTGAAAAAGCGGCTTCTGTTCACGCTTGGCGCTCTTATTGTCTACAGGCTCGGCACCTTCGTGCCGCTGCCAGGCATCGATATGCAGGCCTTCAGTCAAGGCTTTCAGGGGCAACAAGGCGGTCTGCTTGGCACGTTGAATATTTTCGCCGGCGGCGCGGTTGAGCGCATGGCGATTTTTGCACTCAACATCATGCCGTATATTTCTGCGTCGATCATCATGCAGCTTATGGCGGCCGTGATCCCTTCGCTTGAGGCCATTAAAAAAGAGGGCGAGCAGGGGCGTCGTCAAATCAATCAGTATACGCGGTATCTTACCGTGTTTCTGGCGACGATGCAGGGATATTTTATTGCTGTGTCGCTTCAAGGTCAGGGCGTTGTGAATAACCCCGGTCCGTTCTTTCTTATTACCACTGTCGTCACGCTGGTTGGCGGCGTCATGTTTTTGCTTTGGCTTGGCGAGCAGATTACCGCGCGCGGCGTCGGCAACGGCGTCTCTCTGATCATCTTCGCCGGCATTGTCGCAGAGCTGCCAAGAGCAATAGCAGGCCTCCTCGATCAGGGCCGCACCGGCGCTGGCGTCGGCGGCGGCACAATCTTGCTGATCGGCGCATTGGCGCTATCGCTTATCGTCTTTGTTGTTTTCATGGAACGTTCCCAGCGGCGTATTATTGTTCAGTATCCGCGGCGCCAGGTAGGGCAGCGAATGACCCAAGGGGAGAAATCCCACTTGCCGTTGAAGCTGAACCCTTCAGGCGTTATTCCGCCGATCTTTGCATCGTCGCTATTGCTGCTGCCTGCGACAGCTTTCGGCGCGTTGGGTGAAAATTCTCCGGAATGGCTGACAACCCTTCAGATCATGTTTTCACCGGGACGACCGCTATATATTGCACTCTATGCGGCGTTGATTATCGGGTTCACATTTATCTACACATCGGTCGTGTTCAATGTCACAGACGTTGCGGACAATCTTAAAAAGTACGGCGGGTTTATTCAGGGCTATAGGCCCGGTGCGCGGACCGCGGAGTATCTCGATTACGTTGTCACAAGATTGACCGTCATTGGCGCGATATACCTGACTGCTGTTTGTATTTTCCCTGAACTTTTAAAGCTCGGCTCCAGTCAGACCATACCTGTTTATATCGGCGGCACATCGCTTCTTATTGTTGTCTCAGTGACCCTCGACACAGTAAGCCAGATTCAGGGCCATCTCGTTGCGCAGCAATATGAGAGCCTGATCAAGAAATCGAAGCTGCGCGGAGGGCGGCGATGATTCTGATTTTCCTGGGGCCGCCCGGCGCAGGCAAAGGCACGCAAGCGCGTCATATCGTTGATCGCTACGGTGTGCCTCAGCTTTCCACAGGTGATATGCTGCGTTCAGCGGTCGCTGCTGAAACGCCGGTGGGGCTTCAGGCGAAAGCTGTTATGGACGCCGGCAATCTCGTTTCTGACAACATCGTCGCGGCAATCGTGGAAGAACGGATCGAGCAGGACGATTGCGCCGGCGGATTCCTCCTGGATGGTTTCCCAAGGACGCTGCCGCAGGCCGAAATGCTCGACGCGATGCTGGAGAAAAAGGGTATTTCCCTCGACGCTGTCATTGAGTTGCGTGTTGATGAGGCCGTTTTGATTGATCGCCTGCGTTCGCGCATTGCCGAGACCAAGGCGAGCGGCCGGGAAGTGCGCAAGGACGACAATGAGGAAACGTTTAAAAAGCGGCTGGAAGTCTACCGCGAGCAGACAGCGCCGCTTATTCCTTATTACGAGAACCAGGGGAAATTGAAGGTTGTGGACGGGATGGGCTCAGTTGAGGCAGTTTCCGCTGAGATCGACGCAATCCTGGATGATTTGAAGGCGTAAAAAGGCCTTAAAAAGTGTTGACGTTTGATAGCGCGAGACTATATCTACGCGTTCTCCGCTAAAGGAGTATCGCCCGTACGGCCTGGTGAATTTTCCACGCCGTTACGGGCATTGTTGCTTGAAACATTCATTCAAGCCAGTTGCGTTAGAGGCGGGTCCAGACGACTGGACCTTTGAAAGGGTTGGCCCGGCCTATGAAAAGGGGCGAGAGGTAAGAGAAGGAGCCTGTTGTGGCCCGTATTGCAGGGGTAAACATCCCCACGAATAAGCGCGTAACGATTGCGCTTCGGTATATTCACGGCATCGGTCCAGCCAAAGCGGCTGAGATTTGTGAAAAAGTCGGCATCGCTTCAGAGCGCCGGGTTCAGGACTTGTCTGACAGCGAGGTCTTGCAGATCCGCGAGACGATCGACCGCGATTACATGGTTGAGGGCGATCTTCGCCGTGAAGTCGCTGTGAACATCAAACGCCTGATGGATCAGGGTTGCTATCGCGGCTTGCGCCATCGTCGCGGCCTGCCTGTGCGCGGTCAACGCACGCATACCAATGCGCGCACCCGCAAAGGTCCGGCCAAGCCGATCGCCGGTAAGAAGAAATAAGGAATACGATCGATGGCGAAACAACCTGCAGGGCGCGTCAAACGCCGCGAACGCAAGAATATTTCAACCGGTGTTGTTCACGTGAATGCGTCGTTCAATAACACCATGATCACGATTTCAGATGAGCAGGGAAATGCAATTTCCTGGTCCTCTGCCGGCGGCATGGGCTTTAAAGGTTCCCGCAAGTCGACGCCTTACGCGGCGCAGCTTGCAGCAGAAGATGCGGCGAAAAAAGCCATGGAGCATGGACTTCAGACAGTGAGCGTAGAAGTGCGCGGACCGGGATCAGGCCGTGAGAGCGCATTGCGGGCGTTGCAGTCTGCCGGGCTCACTGTTTCCATGATCCGCGATGTTACGCCGATCCCTCATAACGGCACTCGTCCGCGCAAACGTCGCCGCGTATAGGCTTCGCGTCCAAGAAACGTCTTTATAAAGAGAGATTTGAAAACATGGATTCATTGCAAATCCTTGAGAAGAACTGGCAAGAGCTCATCCGGCCGAACAAACTGGAAGTGGCGCCTGGCGCAGACCCCCATCGCAAGGCGACAATTGTTGCGCAACCGCTTGAGCGCGGCTTCGGTCTAACGCTCGGCAACAGCCTGCGTCGCATTTTGATGTCTTCGCTTCAGGGCGCCGCCGTAACCGCAATACAGATTGACGGCGTGGTGCATGAATTTTCCTCCATTCCTGGTGTGCGGGAAGACGTTACGGACATTGTCCTGAACGTGAAACAGCTTGCGCTGCGGATGCATGCTGACGGTCCGAAACGGCTGGTCCTCAAAAAATCTACGCCGGGTCTCGTTACCGCTGCCGATATCGAAGAAACGTCGTCAGTTGAGATTCTGAATAAGGATCACGTGATCTGTCACCTTGATGAAGGCGCTGACCTTCGCATCGAGATGACGGTGAACACCGGCAAAGGGTATGCGCCGGCTGAACAAAATCGCCCGGAAGATGCGCCGATTGGTCTTATCCCGATCGACAGTCTTTACAGTCCGGTCAATCGCGTCGCTTACCGCGTTGAAAACACGCGTGAAGGACAGGTGCTTGATTACGACAAGCTGTTGATGGAAGTGGAGACGGATGGGTCTGTTTCTCCTGAGGACGCCGCTGCATATGCTGCGCGCATTCTGCAAGATCAGCTTCAGATTTTCATCAATTTCGATGAACCGACGAAAGACACAGGCGGCGAAGCGCGTGAAGAACTGCCGTTTAATCCGGCGCTTCTGCGCAAGGTCGATGAGCTTGAGCTTTCGGTTCGCTCCGCTAACTGCTTGAAGAATGATAATGTCGTCTATATCGGCGATCTCATTCAGAAGACAGAAGCGGAAATGCTTCGTACGCCGAATTTCGGGCGTAAGTCACTAAATGAGATTAAAGAAGTGCTTGCCGGTCTGGGGCTTCATCTTGGCATGGACGTGCCAGATTGGCCGCCGGACAATATTGAAGACCTGGCAAAGAAATTTGACGAATAGCAAAAGTCCGGCCGCAGCGCCGGCGTTGAGGAGATAGCTCCATGCGACATGGGATGGCGCACCGCAAACTGAACCGCACGCATGAACATCGTAAGGCGATGTTCGCGAATATGGCGTGCGCACTGATCAAGCATGAGCAGATCACAACGACCTTGCCAAAGGCGAAAGAACTTCGCCCTATCGTCGAGAAACTCGTGACGAAAGCAAAACATGCCGCCGCCGATGAGGGCAAAGCGTTGCATTTGCGTCGTCAGGTTGTGTCGTCCATTCGTGACAAGGACATGGCGAAGAAGCTGTTCGATACGCTTGGCCCTCGCTATGCGGAGCGTGACGGCGGTTATATCCGCATTATGAAAGCAGGTTTCCGCTACGGTGATAATGCGCCGCTGGCCGTCATTGAATTTGTCGACCGCGATGAAGACGCGAAGGGTCAGGATTCAGGTCCGACAATGTTCGACAATGACGAGGACGACGACGAATAGTTGATCGCCCTGATCTTTTTGATATTGGAACGGCGTCTCCAGCAGGCGCCGTTTTTCTTTTGGGGTGAGGATTTTTTGCCCTTTGAAGTTGAGCGTCGCCAAGCCATATAGCGGTCATGTTCGGCTTTTTTGAAAGACGTCTGGATCCGTTTCCGCCAACTGGCCACCATGCGCCGCCGGAGACCTTTCGCGCTTTTCTGTGGCATTATGCGAAAGACGCGGCTCCCTGGCTTATTGCGATATCGGTCATGGCCGCGCTGCTGGCGGTTGGCGAAGTCATGCTCTTTGCCTTTCTTGGGCGTCTAGTGAACTGGCTCGCGGACTCCGACCCGAAGACTTTTCTTGCTGACGAAGGGCGCTCACTATTCCTGATCGGCGCCTTCATTCTGGTTGTCATGCCGCTTATGGCGTGGCTGAATTCTTTGGTCACCCATCAAACATTGCTCGGCAACATGCCGATGAGTGCGCGCTGGCGCATTCATCGTCATCTCCTTAAGCAAAGCGCTAATTTCTATGCGAACGAGTTTGCAGGCCGCGTCGCAACGAAAATGATGCAGACATCGCTTGCCGTCCGTGAAGTGATGATGAAAGTGCTGGACATACTTGTTTATGTTTCCGTGTACTTTTTGGCGATGCTGGCGTTGATCGCGGCTGCCGATGTGCGTCTCGTGGCGCCCTTAGTCATCTGGTTGGCAGCGTATATTGCGATCATCGCGTATTTTGTCCCCCGCCTTCGAACGACGTCCGAAAAGCAGGCGGATGCCCGGTCAGAAATGACGGGGCGCATTGTCGACAGTTATACGAATATCGCGACTGTAAAATTGTTCAGCCACGCAGGACTGGAAGAAGAATACACACAAGATGGAATGAATCGCTTTCTTCAGACGGTTCATCCGCAAATGCGTCTCGTTACGCAATTTTATGGCCTCGTTTATTTCATTAATTGTGCAGCTGTGTTTTCGGTTGGCGCCCTTTCGATCTGGTTGTGGCAGGGAAGTTTGATCAGTGTCGGCGCCATCGCGACGGCGATCGCTCTCACGCTGCGTATTTACGGCATGTCGCAATGGATCATGTGGGAAGTCTCGGCGCTGTTTGAAAATATCGGCGTCATTCACGACGGCATGTCGATGCTGACCAAGAAAATTGATGTGGAGGACGCAAAAGGAGCCAAACCGCTCAATGTAACAAAAGGCGCTATTCGGTTTGACCATGTGAAGTTTCACTACGGCAAGGAAGACGGCGTCATTGACGATTTATCTCTGTCGATTGCACCCGGAGAAAAGATCGGGCTTGTCGGACGATCCGGCGCAGGAAAAACCACAATTACAAACCTTCTACTGCGTTTCTATGACCTGGAGAGCGGGTCAATTGAAATTGACGGGCAAAATGTTGCGCAAGTCACGCAAGACTCACTCCGCAGTCAAATTGGCGTCGTCACACAGGACACTTCGCTTCTGCATCGATCGATAAGAGAGAATATCGCATACGGAAGACCAAATGCGACAGACGAAGAGATACGCGAGGCGATCAGGCGCGCTAATGCGGATGAGTTTATTGATGCGCTGGAAGATAAAAAGGGCCGCCGCGGACTTAACGCTCATGTCGGTGAGCGGGGGGTCAAGCTTTCCGGCGGTCAACGCCAGCGGATCGCGATTGCCAGAATCTTTCTTAAAAATGCGCCCATCTTGATTTTGGACGAAGCGACATCGGCGCTCGATTCTGAAGTGGAAGCCGCCATTCAGGACAATTTGTTTGAGTTGATGCGCGGCAAAACCGTTCTCGCAATCGCTCACCGGCTGTCGACCATTGCTGCGCTTGACCGTCTGATCGTGCTTGATCAAGGCGATATTGTCGAAATGGGCAGCCATAATGAACTGGTTGCGAAGGGCGGCGTATATGCTGATCTGTGGGCGCGCCAATCCGGCGGTTTTCTCGGGCTTGATATGTCTGCGGTTGGCGCCGCCGAATGACGAAAGTCTGAAGAGACAAAGATTGATCGCGACGCTTTAGGGGCCTATTTTCTTTTGAAATAACTCAAAGGAGCCTCCCGGATGATCCGCGCCAACCTTATCTTGACGCTTCTTATGGCTGTTTTAGCCGGCAACGCATGCGCACAGACGACAGAAGAGAGTATTTCAGAGAGTGACGCCCCGTCGAGTATGGAGATGGTGGGCGAAGATATCGCTTCTGCGCCCCGGCGCGTTCCGGAATCGATGTCACAGGTCAAGCTTTCCTTTGCGCCGGTGGTTGAACGCGCAGCCCCCGCCGTTGTGAACGTCTTTACAAAGCGTGTTGTCCGGCAGAGCAGCCCTTTTGCCGGTGATCCATTCTTTGAGCGCTTTTTTGGCGGCAGTCGCTCCATGCCGCGCGAACGGGTTCAGAACTCCCTTGGGTCTGGCGTTATCGTTACGCCGGACGGCGTTGTCGTCACAAATAACCATGTGATCGAAGGAATGACTGAGATTACAGTCGTGCTTAACGATCGCCGCGAATATAGGGCGGAGCTTATTTTAACTGATCCGCAGACGGATCTTGCTATTCTTCAGGTGGATACTGAGGAGCCGTTGCCGTTTCTGCCATTTGCAAATTCAGACGCGCTTCATGTGGGTGACATAGTGCTTGCCATTGGCAATCCGTTTGGCGTTGGACAGACAGTGACGAATGGCATTGTTTCTGCGCTTGCGCGCACGGCGGTGTCCGTTTCTGACTATCAATTCTTTATTCAAACCGATGCGGCGATTAATCCTGGAAATTCCGGCGGCGCGTTGGTCGATGCAGACGGTCGGCTCGTTGGCATCAACACAGCCATTTATTCCCGCTCTGGAGGCTCTAACGGAATTGGCTTCGCCATTCCGGCTCGGCTGGTTCAACAGGTCTTGAAGACCGCGATCGACGGGGGCGTCTTGGTGCGCCCATGGATTGGCGTTTCGTCAAGCACCATTACCTCGGAAATGGCGCGCGCCCTTGAACTTGAAAGACCCGCAGGCGCAATTATCGACGATATCTGGCCAAAAGGGCCTGCAGCAAAAGCGGGCCTGCGTCCAGGCGATGTCGTCATCGAGATTGACGATCAGCCGGTCTATGATCAGCAAACGCTGAATTACAGGATTGGCGTTAAAGATGACGGCGACAACGCTGCGCTTGTCTATGTGCGCAACGGGAAAATTCGAAATACAAACCTCACAGTCGCATTGCCGCCGGACGACCCGAAACGCGATCCAAAGGATTTGTCAGGTCAACATCCTTTAAACGGGGTGACGGTCGATAATTTGTCGCCGCGTTACTCGGAAGAATTAGGCCTCGATCCATTGTCGCAAGGCGTCGTTGTTTCGGAATTGCGGTCTCGCACTTTTGCCGCCCGGAGAGGGTTGCGTCCTGGACACATCATTCTCTCCGTTAACGGAAAGAATGTGAAAACCGCGAAAGACCTGGAGCGCGAAATCAGCAAACCGGCAAGAAGCTGGGAAATCGAAGTGGATACGGGCGGGCGCATCGTTCCATGGCGGGTGGGGCGATGATTGCGACAGTATCAGCGATAAAAGTCGCTTTGCCCTACCTCAGCAAGGCGAACGAGTGACGTCGCTTTTCGATAGCGCAAACCTGTCCGCCGAGGCGCCGCGTCCCCTGGCCGATCGCCTGCGACCGGATAATCTGGAAGACGTGCTGGGCCAAGGCCATTTGCTGGGCGAGGGCGCTCCGCTCAACCGTATGCTCAGCGCCAGCCGTTTGTCCTCGATTATTCTTTGGGGTCCGCCTGGCGTCGGCAAGACAACGATTGCGCGCCTAATCGCAAAGCAAACAGACTGCGATTTCGAGCAGTTGTCTGCGATTTTTTCAGGCGTCGCCGATCTGCGTAAAGTCTTTGATCGCGCCAAAGCGCGCCGTGAAACAGGCCGCGGAACCATTCTGTTTGTTGATGAGGTGCACCGGTTTAATAAAGCGCAGCAGGACAGCTTCCTGCCGCATGTGGAAGCCGGGTTGATCACGCTGATTGGCGCAACAACAGAAAATCCATCCTTCGAACTAACGCCCGCCCTTTTATCGCGCGCGCAAGTGATGGTTTTGAAACGGCTGGATACTGAAGCGCTTGAAAAGCTTCTGGTCCGTGCAGAAAAACAAGAAGGCAGAAAGGCGCCGCTTGATCACGGCGCCCGGCAAGCTTTGCTGGCCATGGCGGACGGCGATGGCCGTTTTCTGCTAAATCTTGTTGAGGATATCTTTCTTGAACCGGATGGCGGCGATGATTTAAGTACGGAACAACTCGCGCAGATCGTCCAGCGGCGCGCGCCAAATTACGACAAAAGCGATGAAGGGCATTATAACCTCGCAAGCGCGCTGCAAAAATCAATTCGCGGATCTGATGTTGATGCAGCGCTTTATTGGGCAGCGCGCATGCTGGCTGGGGGTGAAGATCCAAAATTCATTCTGCGTAGACTGATCGTGATCGCTTCGGAAGACATCGGAAATGCTGACCCGCAGGCGTTGCCGTTGGCGGTTGCGGCCAAGGGGGCTTATGAATTTCTGGGGCAGCCCGAAGGCGAGATCGCTATAGGCCAGCTTGTTGCCTATCTTGGCGCTGCGCCGAAGTCTAATCGATCCCATACGGCTTTTATTCAGGCAAAAATTGCGGCCAAGGAAACTGGTTCACTCGCCCCGCCCATGCACGCCATGAATGCGCCTACCAAACTCATGAAGTCGTTGGGCTACGCTGACGGGTACATCTATGATCACAATACGGAAGACGGTTTTGCCGGTTTAAATTATTTTCCGCCGGAAATGGAGCGCCAGCGCTTTTATACGCCGTCATCGTCCGGATATGATCAGGAGATTTCCAGGCGTCTTGAGCATTGGGCGTCGCTTCGACAGAAAAAACAGTCGCAGCGGGAAGAATAATGGCAAGCGAGATTGCTGTCTGGAAAATAGCCGTCACCGGCGGCGTTTTCCTCGTTTTATTCACTGCAGAGCGGTTGGCGCCGTCTGTATCGCATAAGCAGACAGGTCGACTGATCAGAAACGCCGGGCTGTGGCTCATCATTCTGTTTGCATCTCCGTTGATTATTGCGCCGTTAACAGCCATCGGCGCCAATGCAATTGTTTGGGAGAGGCCCGATTCTCTAAAAGCGGGTTCTGTCGGCGCGCTTATCCTGATAGTTGATCTTGTATTGCTTGATTTGTGGACGTATGGTCTGCACAGGGCGTATCATCGAATTCCGGTAATGTGGCGATTGCATGAGGTTCATCACCGTGATGAACACTTGGATACGACAAGCGCTTTGCGGTTTCATTTAGGCGAGGTGACGTTATCCGCTCTTCTGCGCCTTGCGCCCATCGCCTTGCTTGCCATTCCCTTGTCGACAGTCATCATTTTTGAAGCGCTATTGCTGTGCGCCGCTCTGTTCCATCATTCAAACATTCGCCTTCCTGCCTCAATTGAGAAAGCCCTGTCTCGCGTTATTGTCACCCCTTCAATCCACTGGATTCATCACCACGCGATTCGGAGCGACACAGATTCAAATTACGCGAGCATATTGAGCCTCTGGGATCTTATTTTTCGATCTCGCAGTCAAACGCAACGTTATGAAGCGATGAAAATCGGCGTAGAGGACCGCATGGATGTCAGCTTGCATAAGCTTTTGATATTGCCGTTTAAGTCAACAGAGACGTCATGAGCATTGCTGTCTGGATATCTGTTGGAGCAGGCGGCGCCATTGGCGCCATGGCGCGACTGGGGCTTACAAAGGCAATGCTTGCATTGCTGGGTTCGAATTTTCCATGGGGAACGCTGACAGTGAACATAACGGGTTCCATCCTGATGGGCGTTGCGATCAGTTGGCTTTCCCAAAAAGACATGAGTAATACGCCTTTAGCAATGTTCTTGACCGTTGGCGTTCTCGGCGCTTTTACAACATTTTCAACTTTCGCCGCTGATGCTATTTTTCTCTATAAAGAGCGATCAATGACCATTGCATTCGCGTATATGTCCGCATCTGTAATGTTGTCATTGGGCGGATTAATGGTAGGTTTTTTAATGGCGAGAAGTTGGTCATGAGCCGAGTGCAGATCAGAGCCGTCACCGCCGATGAGGATGGCATGCGTCTTGACCGCTGGTTCAAAAATCACTTTCCAGGCGTAGGACACGGAAAGCTTGAAAAGCTGTTACGCAAGGGTGAGGTCCGGGTCGATGGCGGGCGTTCAAAGGCTAGCCGGCGCCTAGGTGCGGGAGAAGAGGTTCGCATACCGCCATTGCCTGATAGCGCGATTACACAAAAAAAACGATCGCCTGTTTCGCGAGATGATGAAAAAATTCTGCGTGAGATCATTATCTTCGAAGATGATGCGATGATTGCGATCAACAAACCTTTCGGATTGGCGGTTCAGGGCGGCACAAAAACGACGAAACATATTGACGCTATGCTCGGCGCCTTTGGAGATGGCGATAATCGGCCCCGTCTCGTACATCGGCTCGATAAAGAAACGGGCGGCTTACTGCTTATTGCAAAAACGCGTATTGCCGCCCAACGGCTTACGGCGGATTTTAGAGAGCACGCTGTCGATAAAACATATTGGGCGCTCGTTACCGGGATACCGCGTCCGCGCGAAGGGACAATAGACCTGCCTATCGGCAAACAATCAATCTTGCATGGCGACGGTTCTTTTGAGAGGATTTTGTCCGGTGCGGGCAAGGTTTCAAAACCAGCAGTCACTGATTTTCAAACCGTTGAAGAGGCGGGACGGCTAAGTTTTATCGCTATGCGGCCTTTAACAGGGCGCACGCATCAACTCCGTGTTCATGCCGCTGCGATTGGCTGTCCGATCATTGGAGATCAACAATACGGCGGCGCTGATGCGCGTATTGACGGAATTGAAAAAGGGTTGAATCTTTTTTGTCGGTCAATGACGTTCCGGCATCCGAAAACAGGAAAAAGACTGACCCTTCATGCGGAACTCACCGGACATATGAAAAAAACCTGGAGTTTTTTCGGCTTCGATAGGGAGGCCCGCGTTGAGTGGCCGGAACCGCTGCGATGACAGAAAATCCTGAAAAGCCGAAAAAATTCTATAAAACCGTCTCCATTGAGAACAGTGAGAGAGAGTTCGAGATCCATCTTGACGGTCGTCCTCTCAAGAACGGTGCGGGAGAATCTCTTTCCATACGAACAAAACCGCTGGCGCAAGCCATCGCACAAGAATGGCGTCAACAAGACGAAGAGATCGATCGTGCCGCAATGCCGATAACAGCGATGACGACAGCGGCGGCGCACACAGAGAAAGCGGATCAATGGCGCCAGGACGTTATCGATTACCTCAGGTCGGATTTGCTTTGTTATCGCGCAGAAAAACCTCGCGAACTGGCGTCGCGCCAATCAGACCGATGGGACCCTTATCTGGAATGGGTAAACTCTATTGCCGGGGCTCCGCTGGCTGTGACGGCCGGCGTCATGGCGATTGAACAATCCGAAGACGTTATCAACAACATCGCCCAATTGCTCACGCCCGCGACACCGGAAGAGTTGTTGGCCTTGCGCACTTTAACCGCGCTGACCGGCTCTGCGGTGTTGGCGCTTGCGCTATGGAAAGGCGATCATGATCCGGAATCCGTCTTTTACGCCTCTCGCGTCGATGAAACGTTTCAGGCTGAACAATGGGGCCGCGATAGCGAAGCTCTCGCTCGTGAAAAAGCGATGCAAACTGAATTCCTGCAGTGCGCCATGTTCTTAAAGCTTGTTTCGTCAAAATGACGATGCGTTTATAAATCCAGCGTCTCGCCCCGGTTCAGCGCTCGGAATTGAATTAACTCCGTGCCCTGAAGGATTGTATCTTTGTTGTAATCCATTGTGTCGAAATCCAGCAGGTACTCTCGAATGTAATCTTCCCGAGAGAGCGTCTGCGCCGCGCCGCTGATGAACGAAAACTTCTTTTTTGCGTATTCTTCGGTTTTCGCCGCCGCTGCGTCCGGATTGATCGCAGCGAGCAAAGATTCATATTGCCGCTGTCGCGCCGTTTCACTCTCATCCGAAACGTCAGGGTCTTTCGCGCCGGTTTCCCGCCAACCTTGAACAAGCGAGACAAATTCGCTTGAGGTCATAATATTGTCCCGATCAACATCGGCTATGGTAAAATCGAGCTTTGCTTCCTCAAAAGCCTCCACACGGGTCAGCACTTCTTTGTCAAAGGCGCTCTTGACCTGTTGGAGCGCGCTCTCGCCGGCCTCTGTCGGCCGATAGGGAACGCCGGGCGCAAGCGTCACTGTTTTCTTTTTGGTCTCAACAACGTCGCCGTTAATCGTCCGCGTGAGCGTAAAAGTCTGCTTCAACTGTTGGGCGCCGTTGAGGCTGTCAGCGCTTTCATCGGGATCAGGCTCCGCATCGATCTCGCTTTCATCACTCTGCTCTGAAGCAGAAGGAGACTGCTCATCCTTTTCCTCAGCTGAGGGAATATCCTGGGCGGCTACGCCGGCGCTGCAGAATGCAATCGAAACTGCGGCGAATACTATATTTCTCATCGAAACCTCCCAGTCTTCCTGACCAATATCTAAAAGTTACAACCAGAAAAGTTGCTCGCCGGTTCCAGAAAACCGCAGAATTTAGAAAATGAATAAGCTTTAATCTTCCTGATCCGGCGTCGGTCCGTCAATGATAGGCCCGAATATTCTTTCAAATGCGACTTTTAAGGCCGCGTCAGCGTCATCAAGCGTTACAGGCAGCCCAAGGTCGACAAGGCTTGTAACGCCCAATCCCGTCTCGCTGATCCCACAAGGGGTTATGCCCTGGAAGTGAGAAAGATCGGGCTCCACATTGAGGGCGATCCCGTGAAAACTCACCCAACGGCGCACCCTGATCCCGATTGCAGCGATTTTATCTTCATGGAGGGCGCCGCCGGGCCTTGTCCGATCCACCCACACCCCGACGCGGCCGTCACGGCGTTCGCCTCGGACATTGAACTCGGCGAGCGCTTCAATGATCCAGTCTTCGATTGCATGAACCAGCGCGCGAATGTCCTTGCCGCGTTTTTCGAGATCGAGCATCAAATAGGCGACGCGCTGGCCCGGTCCGTGATAGGTGTATTGACCGCCGCGAGCGCTCTTGAAGACGGGAAACCGGTCCGGATCGAGGAGGTCTCCTTCGCTGGCGCTGGCGCCCGCGGTATAGAGCGGAGGGTGTTCGAGCAGCCAGACATGTTCGCGGGCGCGTTTTTCGCGAATCGCCAATACACGCGCCTCCATGGCCTCAACAGCGGCTGGATACTCAACGCAGCGTGTGGAGACAGACCACTCGACCGGTTCGCTGATGCGGATTTTCTGTGCTGTTTCAGCCATGTTTAAGGAGCTGCTAACCAAAGACAGGCACTTTATAGAGCAGGAAAGAGGCGGGCTGAAGGCCAATGGCGATAACGGAAACCATTGAAATTGAACTCACAATGCGTATTGGCGAAGCTGCTTTGCCAATCGGTCGACTTCTGCGAATGCCCCGCGGCGGCGTTATTCCGCTAGGGCGTGACGAACGCAAACCTATCGACATTCTCGCAAACGGACAACGCGTCGCCGGCGGCCGTGTTGTGCTGAACGGAGAGAATGTGGCCGTCGTGGTGACTGGCGATACCGATCGCTAAACCTGACTTTCGGCAAATCAGCACATCAAGGCTTCACAACCGGGCAGGGCTTTGCTATTGGCCCGCACTTCGTGATGCGGTCGTGGCGGAACTGGTAGACGCGCAGCGTTGAGGTCGCTGTGGAGCAATCCGTGGAGGTTCGAGTCCTCTCGACCGCACCATCACCTTCGGGCAAAGGCCCTAATGGTTCTGCTTGCGTGCAATATTGACGTAATAGCTCTCCAAAATCAGATCTTCCGGCCGAACACCCGTAAACTGCTCATGCGCAGTTCGCCATAGGGCGTCATCATCGGACAAGTCGAAAAACTCCGGGCCCGGACCAAGATACACGCCAGCAAGATTTTTTGCAGCGTTCCGGTATTGGACCTCATTCGCGCCGACGGAAATTTTTGGATAGAGCGTCGTTTGAATGTCTGAAAATCCAGCGCGCTGGAGATAGGCGTTTATTTTTCGGCCAACAAAAGGATCGAGCCCGAGACTGATCATTTTGCGTTCCCATTTGCCGATAATTTCCTGAATGGCGAATTTTTTTGGATAGAAGGTGAGTGTTTTTCCGTCCGGTTCAAATGAATAAAATGCCCCGCCAGCTTTCATGACCCTGTAGGCTTCTTTAACGACGTCTTGTGAAAGATCGCCTGTCGCCCATAAAACAAGATTGCAAAAGACAACATCGACTTCATCGGCGCCGATTTTTAAATCGGTTGCGTCCATCACGCGAAAGTCTTCATCCGGAAATAACGCACGCGCTCGCGCAACCGCGTCCTCGCTGATATCTGTTCCCAGATAAGCTATGTCAGGGTTTGCGCTTTTCAGAAGCGCCAGATTGGATCCTATGCCGCACCCGAGATCAAGCACTGTTTGCGCCGATGTCAGCAGCGCCGCGAGACCGGGACGGTCGTGGATCTCCGATTGCAGATCGAGCCGGTCCTGTTCTCGGGGATCGTGCCCGTGCGGATAAATTTTCTGGACAGTCATAGTCTATCCTTTGCAAAGGGCGCGGAGGAAATTTTTCTTGTTCAGAGCAATTCTATCGCTTGTTGCAGGAAATGACGCACACACCTGCGTCATCTGTTGAAAATATGAAAATTTGGACGGCTATTCGTAAAGACCGGCAGGAAGACATCGAATGATAAGATAAGATCATTTATGGATACTGCGAGGATCGTCCGTGAAAGTTGAGTTGTCTCGACGCGATGAGCTGACGCTTGACCTTGCGTGGCGCGTTGGATTTCGGGGCGCTGGTCTTGTTCTGACTGAAGAGGCGCGCACGCAAATCATCAATGGCCGCAACGCCTTTAATCGTCTGCTCAAAGATAAACCCGATCAGATGATTTACGGTACGACAACCGGTCCCGGCTCGCGCGGCAAAGTGCAACTCGACCTGGAAGCGCGTTTTCAGCAGGGCGACACGTTGGCCTGTTACATGCCGCTGGGCGTCAGTGCGGGCGGGCGCTGTTTGCCGCAACGAACCTGCCGCATTATCGCACTCGCCCGATTTTCAAATATTATCGGTGGGCAGAGTAAAATCGGCATTGACATCGCTGAGGCGCTTGCGGCGATGCTGAGTGAAGAACTGCCATGTATTCCTTTTGACAGTGCGACGGGTCCGGGCGAGGTCTTGCCGATCAGTCATTTGTTAAAGCCCATAGCCCATTGTCGTCTTCTTCCAGGCGAAGCCATGGCCTTAATCAACGGTTCCCCCTGCGCCACAGGCATGGTCGCGGAAACCGCGCTGACAGCTCAGCGCCGTCTTAATCTTGCGCTCAAGGTATTCGCCCTGTCGATCGCTGCGGCGGGCATTCCGTATGAACACTTTTCCCCGCGCCTGAAGGAAGTAAGCGCTGATCCGGATTATCATCTGGCGCTTGACCGGCTTAACGCCCTGATTGCGAACGCTCCCGAAGTGCGCTGTTCTATCGGTCAGGCGCCGGTGAGCTGGCGCGTCCTGCCCTATGTGCTGGCGACAGCGATCCACGCCGTCGACTGGGCGGGGGCGACGGCTTCCTATGCGTTGACCTCGGTCGCCGACAATCCTGTGTATCTCTTGCCTGATGATGACCATCCCCATGGCGAGACCCTATCCACCGGCGGGTTTCACAATCATCAGGCGGGGCGTGCGATCGATGGGGTCAATGCGATCTGGTCCGACCTTAGCGCGCTGGCGTCGAAGCATGTGGCGCGGCTTCTCGACGGCGCCAATATCGGCTTGCCGCCTTTGCTTGTGCCGCGCGGATCAAATCTTGTCGGTATGGAAATGCTGGCGTGGATGCAGCAAAGCCATGCTGAGAAGGGGCGGCGGGCTGCAGCGCCTTCAGTGTTGCCGCTCGGCCTGGAGGACCCGCAGGGCGGCCAACAGGATGTGGCATCCACCGCCTTCATCGCCTATGAGCGTCACCTCAATGCTTGTGACGCGTTTGACGCCTCGCTCGCTACATTGGCTTTTGCTTCCGCTCAGGCGCTGAAGCTGACAAACCGTTCGCCGCCGCCCGGCGTCCGCGATCTTTACAACCACGTCCTTGCGACCATTCCGGCGGTTAACCGCGCCTCCATGCAGGACCTTGGGGAATCCTTGATGGAGTTGCGATACGCTTTTTCCAACGGCGTGACGCTGAACAACCGGGAAACCGCCTATTTGATGGATGATTGATCGCGCACACAGAGGCCAAATGGTTAACAAGGCATAAACGCTGCAAAGCAGTGCGTTATGAAGGCGAAGACGCGATATATTCTCTATGCAGGCTTCTATCTGAACTTTCTGGCCATCGGCGCGACCGCGGATTCGCTCATCGCTGCGGGGCCGGCGGGCATTCAGCCGCCATGCCGGACAGGCGGGGTCAGCAATCCTCCTGCGCCGGACACAATTTACATAATCGAGCAGCCGGCGGGAGAGGCGAACCCGCATGTGGCGATTATACGAAGCGCCCCGCGCGACGGTTGGGCCAGTCGGTATTTGCTCTCGCGCTTCGATGTAAAACCGGAGCCGGCGATCATCACCATTGCATCGACGCCGGAGGGCTGCATCCCGGGACTAACTAAATGATTGAGATGTGGTTGGCGCTGATAGCGGCGCAGAGCGTTGCCGGTGATGCAGGCGCCGCTCTGTCGGTTGCGGCGTCAGATCCATGCGCGCCGCCGGCTGATCTGCAGCAATCGTCAGCGCTCGCCCCTGCAGAGGCGCCCGATTTGAATCCCTGGCGACAAAGCATAGAGAATGAGCTGATTATTTTCGACATTCCCCTTAACAGTCAGGCTGAAGTCAAACAGGCCCGTAAAGACAGTCTTTTTCTTCGTCTTTTTGTCGATCCCGAAACCGGCGAGGCGCTGATCTCGCCAGATTTGGGCGAATGCCGCAAGAACGACAGCGGCTTGGAATAGACAAGTCCGGCGGGCCTTCCTAGAACGGCCCTGAAATGCCGTTTCTCATTGTCCGCCAAAAGAAATTTCTCCATGCGCCTTAGTCAATTTTATCTGCCCGTTCTCAAAGAAACCCCTGCGGAAGCACAGATCGCATCGCATCGGCTTATGCTGCGCGCAGGCATGGTCCGCCAGCAAGGCGCCGGTATTTATGCGTGGCTGCCGTTGGGCTTCCGGGTGCTGAAAAAAATCGAACAGATTGTCCGTGAGGAACAGAATAGAGCAGGCGCAGTTGAATTGCTGATGCCAACCATCCAACAGGCTGAACTCTGGCGGGAGAGCGGTCGCTATGACGCCTATGGCAAAGAAATGCTGCGCATCACCGACCGCAGTGATCGCGAGATGCTTTTCGGCCCCACCAATGAAGAGATGATTACGGAGATATTTCGCGCAGGCGTCAGATCGTACAAAGATCTGCCAAAGCTGCTTTATCATATTCAATGGAAATTCCGCGATGAAATCCGGCCTCGTTTCGGCGTCATGCGCGGACGCGAATTTCTGATGAAGGACACATACTCGTTCGACATTGATGAAGAGGCTGCGCGCAAGAGCTATAATCGTATGTTTGCCGCTTATCTGCGTACGTTCGCACGCATGGGGCTGACTGCAATACCCATGCGCGCTGACACGGGACCGATTGGCGGCGACTTAAGCCATGAGTTTATCGTTCTTGCTGATACGGGTGAGAGCGCTGTCTTTTGCGATCGTCAGCTGCTCGATTTGCCGACGCCGTCCGCGGACACCGATTTTGAAAGCGATTTGCAGCCTGTTATTGATCAGTTTACGTCTTTTTATGCGGCTACAGACGAAATGCACGACAGCGCTGAATTCACCACGAGAGTTGAAGAAGGCAATCAAATATCCGCACGCGGCATCGAAGTTGGGCATATTTTCTTCTTCGGAGAAAAATATTCTGAGCCCATGAAAGCTGTTGTCACAGGTCCGGACGGAAAAGACCGGAAAGTGCAAATGGGTTCCTATGGAATTGGCGTTTCACGTTTGATGGGCGCTGTGATTGAAGCGTTTCATGACGACGATGGCTGCAAATGGCCGATGTCGGTCGCGCCGTTCCATGTCGGGCTTGTGAACCTTAAATCCGGCGATGAGAAGACCGATGACGCCTGCGGCCGGTTATACCGTGAGCTGGAGAGCGCTGGCGTTGAAGTCCTTTATGATGAAACGGCCGCAAGACCCGGTGAAAAATTTGCGCGGATGGACCTTATTGGCCTGCCGGTTCAGGTCGTAGTAGGCCCGCGCGGTCTTGGCGACGGCGTTGTCGAGGTGAAGGTGCGTGAGAGCGGCGAGCGGGAAAATCTGAGCCTCGAAGCCGCTGCAGAGCGTGTAAAATCAATAGTCTCAGAGGGGCTATCCTACTCGTAATAAACGCTGTTGCCGCCTTCGCCATGATTTGGTCGCCTTCATCGGCAAGTCAGTATATCGAATGTATGCGCCGGCAAGCGCAAGAACCAGACGACAAGACAAAAGATGACGCATGCTGAAAAATAATGACGCCGCAACGGCCGGCACGCGACCTTCAACAGGGCCATTTTCTTTTTTTGAGTGGATGGTGGCGCGTCGCTATCTTGGCGCGACGCGTTCGGGCAAAGGCGTTTCCTTAATCTCGATTATTGCATTCGCCGGCATCATGCTCGCTGTCGCTGTTCTGATCATCGTGATGTCAGTGATGCAGGGCTTTCGAGCAAAACTGCTGGAACAGGTGCTCGGGTTCAACGGCCATGTTTACGTCTTCATGGAGGAGGGCGGGGACGCGGATCCGCTTATTCCTGAACTGGAAGCGATTGACGGTGTCGTCAACGCAGCCCCGCTTATTCAGTCGCCGGCTTATTCGACAACGCCGGCCGGCGGCGCTGTTACCGTGGTGCGCGGCATGCGCCGCGAAGACATGCTGGCGATACCGGAAATTGCCGACCCTGCGAATATTGTTGACGGCTCGTTGGACAATTACGGCGTCGGCGCCAATGGCGGCAACGAGATCATTCTCGGCTCCGGCATCGCAGCCTCGCTTGGCGTTCGCGTGGGCGATGCGATCAATCTTACAACCCATGGCGGGCGCGAGACAGCGTTTGGGCGAATCCCGGTCACGACCAAAGCCTACACTGTCGGCGCGATTTTCCAGATTGATAATTTCCAGTTTGATTCTTCGTTTGCGTTCATGCCGATCGAACAGGCGCGATTGTTTTTCGCCGCATCTGGAGCGAATGAACAGATCGAAGTGCGCATTGCCGACCCCGACGCTTATGCCGACTTTGTTGAGCCCATCGCTATAGCAGCTGCAGGGCGACGCACGACGGACTGGACGCGCAATATCGGCGCTTACTTTGAGGCCCTCGAAATTGAACGCAACGTCATGCGTCTCATCCTGATGCTGATTGTCGCCATCGCCGCGCTCAATATCATTACAGGCTTGGTGATGCTGGTGAAGGACAAGACCGGCGATATCGCCATCTTGCGCACCATGGGCGCGACCCAGGGCGCGGTGATGCGCATCTTCTTTTTGTCCGGAGCATTAATCGGCGTTCTGGGCACAATCGCAGGCGTGGTCCTGGGGGCATTGTTTGTGATGTTCATTGATCCTATTGAGCGGTTCTTGTCCTGGGTTTTCAGGACGGACCTTTTCAACGCCGAGATTTATTTCTTCCAGAATATCCCTGCTGAATTACAGGTCAGCGAAGTTGCGACCATTGCCGTTTGGGCGCTGATCATGTCCTTTTTATCGACGCTGTATCCGGCAAGACGGGCGGCGCGGCTCGATCCTGTAGAGGCGTTGCGGTATGAGTAAGCCAGTCGAGACGCCTTTGCGCCTGGAAGCGATCGAGCGTCGTTACGGCGATCTTGTGGTGCTTGAGAAAGCGGATTTTGTCCTTCAGCGGGGACAAACGGCGGCGCTTCTTGGCCCTTCAGGTTCGGGAAAGTCATCGCTTTTACATATCGCAGGCTTGCTTGAAGCGCCCTCGGCTGGCGAAGTTTATTTAAATGAGACCGCCACATCTGCGTTGTCGGATGCTGAAAAAACCAAAATCCGCCGCGATGCGCTCGGTTTTGTGTATCAGTTCCATCATCTGCTCCCGGAATTCACAGCGCTTGATAATGTTGCTCTGCCGCGGCTTATCGCCGGCGAAAGCAAGACTACAGCGGAGAAGCGCGCCAGTGATCTCTTAACGGCGCTTGGCCTTGGCGAAAGGTTGACCCATCAGCCCGGTCAACTTTCGGGCGGGGAGCAACAACGCACCGCCATTGCGCGCGCGCTGGCGAACCGCCCGGCGCTTTTATTGGCTGACGAGCCCACCGGGAACCTCGATCCGAAAACTTCCGACGTCGTTTTTGACGCGCTGCTCGACATTGTTGCGCATGAGGGACTGTCCGCCGTGATCGCCACCCATGACCAGCGTCTCGCCAAGCGGATGGACCGCATTATTGTGATCAAAGACCGCAAGCTGATTGAAATTGAACGCAAATCAACTGCAGGCTGAACCGCTATCGCATATGACATAATACGTCTGTGGGCCGTTCGCCTATCGGCAAAAGCTGAGCGTCTAGTATTCAGTATACAGACAGGAAATGATTTATCAGCGCGCTCGTGAAAGCGCAACCTGCCGGACATTGGTTGTCCCTGCGCGAAAGCCTGCTTCACAATAGGCAAGATAAAATTTCCAAAGCCTTTTAAAACGGTCGTCGAAACCAAGCGCCCGAATTTCATCCCAGGCGCCGATAAAGCGCTGGCGCCATTCATTCAGCGTGCGCGCATAATCCTCGCCAAATTCACTGACATGCCGCACGGTGAGACCAGCTTTATCGGTGAGATCTTTTAAAGCGGATGGGCTCGGCAAAGCGCCTCCCGGGAAAACATAACGCTGGATAAAGTCTGGGGAGCGCATGTAGTTTTCGAAGAAACGGTCAGCGATTGTAATAATCTGGAGGCCGGCTTCGCCGCCGGGCTTCAGCGCAGAATGCACTTTATCGAAATAGGCTGGCCAGTATTGTTTGCCGACGGCTTCAAACATTTCAATCGATGCGATCTTGTCGAACTTTTCGTCAACATCGCGATAATCCTGAAGCCGGAACGATACGCGTTCGGCCAATCCGGCTTCAAAGGCGCGCTTTTGGGCATATTCAAGTTGGGAGGGTGAAAGTGTGAGGCCGGTGACAGTCGCGCCATATTCGCGCGCCGCGTGAATGGCGAAACCGCCCCAGCCGGAACCGATCTCAAGAACGCTGTCGTCCGGTTTCAATGAGATGGATTGGGCGAGCGCGCGATATTTATTTTCCTGCGCGGTTTTTAAATCCGCACCCTTGTCCTGAAAACGCGCAGAAGAGTAGGTCATACTGGCGTCCAGCCATTTGCCGTAAAATGTGTTGCCCAGATCGTAATGGGCCATGATGTTTCGCTTTGAGCCGGCCTTTGTGTTCTTGTTCAACGAATGACGCACGCGGTTGATCAGGTCAATCAACGGGGAGGCGATAAACGCATCCTGAACATGGTCGGCGTTTCTGGCGAAGAGATATAATACGGCGGCGAGATCAGGCGTATCCCACTGACCGTCTTCGTAGCTTTCGTAAAAGCCGATATCGCCGCCAAAAATCACGCGGCGCGCAAAAGCGAAGTCGTGAATAATAATGACCGCTTTGGCGTCGGTCTCTTCCTTGCCTTCAAAAAAGAGGCGGTGTCCGTTCGGCAGATTAAATGTCAGCGCGCCGTAATGGATGCGCTCTGCGATGCGGCACGCTTGGCGAAAGAAAAAGGGAATGTCGTTCATGTCTTTCAAACTCGGAGCTGTATTTTCTTCAGCGACCATATCGACTAACCGGATTTGATTTGTTCATAGCCTTCAAGCGCGCGTTTGCGCGCCTCTCCGTGATCTATAATAGGTTTAGGATAGGTTTTGCCAAGCGTTATGTTCGCCGTTTCAAGCACATCCTCCGGCGCTTTCCAGGGCGCATGAATATGTTTTGCCGGCAAAGCTGCAATCTCAGGCACGAACTCGCGCACATAGTCGCCGTCAGGATCGAATTTCTCGCCCTGGGTAACGGGATTGAATATCCGGAAATACGGGGCCGCGTCAGCGCCGCAACCGGCCACCCATTGCCAGCTTGCCGAATTGTTGGCGATATCCGCATCGACAAGGGTGTCCCAGAACCAGGCTTCACCCTCCTGCCACGGAATAAGCAGGTCCTTGATTAGAAAGCTTGCGGCGATCATTCGGACGCGATTGTGCATCCATCCGGTGCGCCATAACTGGCGCATGCCAGCGTCAACAATTGGATAGCCGGTCAAGCCCTTTGTCCAGGCCTTGAAACCTTCTTGATCATCCCTCCACGGATAATTCGCAAACTCTTCTCTTAGAGGTTTTTCCGGCAATTCACCGTGATGAAAAAGGAGATTATAGGAAAATTCACGCCAGGCTATCTCGGATAGAAACTTGTAGGCCGGTTTCTCATTGACGTCGCCTTTTTCAATCCGGCTCATTGTCTCGGCCCAGATCGAGACCGGGCTGATTTCACCAAAAGCAAGGTGAGGGGAAAGACGCGATGTGTATTCGCAATCGGGTCGGTTGCGTCCGTCCGCATAGTCTTCCACCGGACCGCGCAAAAAGGCGTTCAATCGATCTCTTGCTCCTTGTTCGCCGGGCGTCCAGCTCTCCTCTATCTCGTCGGCCCAATTCGGTTTGGTCGGCAGGAGTTCCCAATCGTCTAACGCATCGCTGTCGGGAAGTTTTTCGGGGCCCTCTATTTTCCGAATTCGCGGCAGGGGGTCCGTTCGCGCCGGCCGCGCTTTCTGAAGCGAGCGCCAGAACGGCGAATACACCCGGTAATGTCCGCCTGATCCGGTTTCCAATTCCCAAGGTTCGCGCAATAAGTTGCCGTTAAAGGTTTTCACCTCAACGCCCTGATCCTGTAATTCCTTCTTCAGGGATTTGTCGATTTCGGTATGCGAAGGGAAATATCGCCGGTTCCAGAAAACGGAGCCGACATTATTTTCTTCAACAATGGATTTAACGACTGAAGAAGCTTCGCCGCGGCGCAGAATTAACCAACTTCCGGCTTTTTCCAGATCGTCGGTCAGCGATTTCAGCGAATGATGCAGCCACCACTTGGACGCGGCCCCGGGCGCGTGGGGGAGATCCGGATCGTCCACATAAAGGCATATGACGGGGGCCCCGTGTTCTCGCGCGCAATACAATGCGGGATTGTCTTCGATGCGCAGATCGTGGCGAAACCAGACGAGACTGTTTTTTTCTTTCATAATTCAACTACGTATAAGACGGCTGGACCGGATTAGCAGAACCAGCTACAACAATCGCGTGGTGTTGAGGGGTGAGTTTTATGGGGATCGGCGAAATCATGGCGACTATAGCAACGGCTGAACTGCCAATAATTGGGCAGGCTACGCCAGAGCTTGTTGTGTTCGCAGCGTCAATAGCTTTTTTCATGTTTTCCGCATCGCTCTGCGCCTTTGCCGTCAGGGCGGCGAACAGCGCTCGCACTGCTGAGGAAGATGCTGGCGCCATGATGCGCACTGTTCAGGATTATGCTGTTGAAGTTCGTCAACTTGCCGCGCAGATGGATCGCATGAATCTGGCTGAACGCAGCGCCCTTTCTTCAGAGCCTGAAGCCTCGTCTGCAAACGAGCCGCTTTCAAACCGCATAAAATCAGTGCGCGTTGGATCACGTTATGATGCAGGCGAAGCTGACGTCGCTATTGCTGAACAGTCTGCCGATTCGCCGTCCGACGAGTATGCCGCTGACAGCGCCGATGCGGACCCCGTTGCAACCGTTTCACAAACGGATGGGTCGGCAGAGCCTGCAGATCAGGAACTTGCCGCTGCAGATGCGCACAGCGACGATAGTGCTGCAGATCGCCTGCAAGAGGCGACGCGCGCTGCTGCAGAACCACGCTCGCTTCTCAGCGGCATGCTTCGCAGGCGTTGAGTGAAAACCGCCTAAATCAGGTCTTTCAGGTAATTTTTGAAGTCTTCGCCGAATTGCGAATGACTCGCCCCTAAGGCCGCATTCGCTTTCAAAAATCCGAGCTTTGATCCGCAGTCATAGATCGGCCCATCGCAAATGCAGGCGTGAAAGGGCTGTTGATCGACAAGCGTATTCATGGAGTCCGTGAGCTGAATTTCTCCGCCGGCGCCCCGGCCTTGCGTTTCAAGCAAGTTGAAAATCTCCGGCTGCAGAACATATCGGCCGATAATGCGGAAATTAGAAGGGGCTTTCTCCGGCGCAGGTTTTTCAACCATGCCTGTCATTTCGATGAGATTGCCCTTGCGTTCTTTTGGCGCGATCACGCCATATTTGCTGGTTTCCGCTTGTGGAACTTCCTCCACTGCGACCAGATTGCCGCCCACCTCGTTATAGGCGTCGACCATTTGTTTCAAAAAGCCGGGACGGTGAGCGACAATTTCATCCGGCAGCGAGACGGCGAACGGCTCATCGCCGACGATTTCCCGCGCGCACCAGACAGCGTGTCCCAATCCCAGCGGCGCCTGCTGGCGGGTGTAAGAGACTGCGCCGGCAGTTGGGATCGTCTTCTCCACCTCAGCGAGAATATCGGTCTTGTCCTTCTGTTTAAGAGTCGCCTCAAGCTCGAAGGCGTGGTCGAAATAATCTTCGATCGCGCCTTTGCCGCGGCCCGTCACCAGAATGATATGTTCGATGCCGGCGTCTTTTGCCTCATTGACCACATAGTCGATCAATGGCCGGTCAACGACCGTTAGCAGCTCCTTGGGAATTGTCTTTGTCGCCGGCAGAACGCGCGTGCCGAGACCGGCGACAGGAATGACAACTTTGCGGACAGGTTTCATAACGCCTCATCTCCGTTCCATTGAGGAGCCCCATATTTAATCGTTGACCTTATTGACGGGACTGTCGCCAAGATCAACTGCGCCTTCAATCGGCGGCAGGGTGTTTCTTTCTTCTTCCAGAATGGGCGCCAAAGTCGCGACGCGCATCGCCGCATCGGCGGCGATATCATGATAGAAGAGGTTAAAGTCGCGCACGCGCCAGTCTCCGCCAAACCAGCCGGATTGCGTGAGGAATTTTTCTTTGGGCTCGGAGTGAATAAGAATTCCGTCGACGCATTGCGCTTCAACAGCGTTTGCAATTGCAGGCGGGGTTTCTAGTGGCCTTAAGCCTGTGGCCGACGCTGCGCCCCTATGCGTGTCCCGCGCCGCTATCGTTGTCGTCTGTGCCCCGCTTAAAGGGTTTACGCAAACAAAAGGCGTACTGGAAACAGAGCGAAGCCGGCCCGCGCCATCCCAGACCAGGGCCGCCTTGCGAAGCTTCTCAGCTTCTTTTTTGAGATCGGATTGCAATGCGGCAAAAGCCATGACGCAGCGAACGCTTTGCGGGCTCTGGCAAACCGGGAGCGATTTTTGAGGCCCTTCAAACAGCATATCCGGCGCAGGCGCATCGATAATGTAGGCGGCCGCCAGATGACGCAGCAGGCGTTCATTTTTCGCAACGCGTTTCTGCAAGAGACCAAGCAAATGCAGTCCGCCCTGACCGTAACCGACGAGAATAATGGGGCGTGCGCCGTCGCTTCTTTGCGCCAGAAAATAATCGAACGCCGTCTCCACATCGTCGTAGGCGAGTTCTAACGCAGCGCGTGCATCGTATTTATGCGATAGCGCGGCGTACAGCGTCGCCTGGCGATACCGAGGCGCATAGATTGCGCCAACGTCTTGAAACGGCCCGACTTCGTTTGGCGTCGCGGCGAATGTGAGCGCCGCATTCGCGTCTGGATCGTTCAGGGGCGCATTCCAGCCTTCGGAGGACTCATAAGTAGTGGAGTGAATATAGAATATATCGGCGTCGCCGGACCCCGCCGCTTCCGGCCATAGCGCCCATGCGGCGGCGTCGCCATAGACCGGCGGCGCTGGCGGCTCGGACGCATCAAACGATATGCCCGGTTTCAGCGCAAAACGGGCGATAGCGTCCTGAAAGCCTATAACAGCCGCCACAGTCGCGATCACAAATGCGCCAACGCCCAGAATAATAAGATTTAATCTTGAAAGAGCCATGAAATGATCCAATCCGCGCCGCGGCGGAGGCTTTTCTTCTCCGAAAGAGGGCGTCATATGTTTGTGGCCGAGGCTGTCTCGGCTGTAAATTGACAAATTCACAAGACCCGCGCGGCAAGATAAATTCTTAAGAACGCGCATCGCCGAAACGGGGACCCCATGGCGGACGATAATAAACCTGGAAACGACAGAGGCGGTGATGCGCCTTTGATCAAGCCGCAGCGGCAAGGGCTTCTGGCGGGGCTGCGGTCAAGCTTTATTGCGGGCGTTGTCGTCGCTGCGCCTGTGGGCATCACCATCGCGCTGATCTATTGGTTCGTGACCGGGCCGATGGCGAAGCTCGACGCGTTCGTCAAACGAACGCTGCCTGACCTTGGCGGCAATGCGGAGACTTTTCTGCAAGTGCTGCCGGGCGTCGGGGTGCTGATCGCGGTAATCGCGCTCGTTCTTCTCGGCGCGATCACCAAGAACTTTGTCGGTCGTTCGTTTATTCGCGCCGGCGAGCGGCTTGTCGACAGCGTGCCCGTCGTGCGCAACCTTTATCGCTTTTTCAAGAATGTCTTCGAGACCGCTCTGCAGCAATCCGACCGCTCGTTCAAGGAAGTCGCTCTGATTGAATATCCGCGCCCCGGCGCCTGGGTGATGGCGTTTGTGGTCGGAACCGGGAAGGGCGAGGTTGCAAACAAGCTCGCGGACCAGGGCGAGGGGCTGACAGCGCTTTTTGTGCCGACCGTGCCGAACCCGACCTCCGGCTTTTTGTTGTTTCTTCCGCGTCAGGATATTCGCGTGCTCTCAATGAGCGTTGAAGATGCGGCGAAAGTTGTCTTCTCCCTTGGTCTTGTCGTGCCTGAGTTCGCTGACCCGAATGCGGCCGCCGAAAAGCTCGAAGAGATCGTTGAAACGGCGAAGGCGGAAGACAAGCCCAAAAAACGGTTGTTTTCAATTGGCGGGAAGTAGCGTTTAACGAGCTATCGCCACTTTCAAACCATCCAGTCTTGACTACGGCTTTTTTGAACCCGTCTTCTGCAACCTAATAACTCCTGAATTGTTATCATCAGACAAGGATTGCGCCCGCTTTGGTCGTACGCTTGCGGCTTGCGGTCACTTGTGCGCAATAGCTGAGGAGCATCATAAGATTGACGCCGCCATTTGTCGTATGTCTTCAGTTTTCATGAACTTGACCTTGAATGCGGTGCGCGCATCTTTGACGCCATGATGAACTAAAGCCGCCAGTAAAGTGGGGCGCACCGAGGACAATTATGCCTGAAGCCCGGGTTTTTGACGCCCTTAGGCGATCTTTGATGACGACGTCGCGAGGCGCACAAGCAAGCATCTTGCGCGCCAACCCGGCCAAACTTTTAGTGCTGGGCTACACGCTCTACATGCTGGCGGGTTTTGCTCTGTTGTCGCTGACGTGGATGCAGGCTGAAGACATCCGTACAATCGACAATCTGTTTATCGCCGTTTCTGCAGTCTCAACAACCGGACTGATCACTGTTAATCCGGGAACAACCTATTCCTTCGCCGGTCAGTTGGTTATTTTGTTGCTGATTCAGGCGGGCGGCGTCGGCTATATGACTATTGGCTCGTTCGCCGTGCTTGCGACGCAGGAACGCTTATCGCCGCTTCGGGAAAAAGTCACGAAGGCGGCCTTCTCCCTTCCAGACGACTGCCGGCCTGCGCAATTCATCCGGACCGTGATCTTGTTTACGCTGATCTGTGAAGCGATCGGAGCGGCGCTATTGTATTTTATGTTTGTTGACGCAGGGGTCGATAACGCCGCGTGGAACGCCATCTTTCACTCGATCTCGGCGTTTTGCACAGCCGGCTTCAGCCTCAACGCGGACAGCTTCGAGGGGTTTCGAGCGCATGCAGGGATAAACATTGTGATTTCCACACTCAGTCTGCTTGGCGCCATGGGTTTCCTGATCGTTTGGGACATGTGGCGCAATATGACCTCGCGCGCATTCCATCTTGGGTTCACCAGCAAAGTCATCATACGCATGACGATGGCTTTTCTCGCGGTAGGGACGCTCATTCTGTTTGTTGTCGAGCCGACCATTGCGGCGCTGCCGCCTCATGAACGGCTGCAGGCGGCGTTTTTTCAAACGATGACCGCCTCCACGACCGTGGGATTCAATACGCATCCGATAGGCGATTTAGGCTATGCGACGCTTCTGATCCTGTTTTTTTTGATGGCGATCGGCGCTTCCCCCTCCGGCACAGGCGGCGGGCTCAAAACAACCACTTTCGCCGCTATGCTGGGTCTACTGCGATCAACGTTGAAACAGCGCGACAGAGTGCGCTTCTTTAAGCGGACCATCCCGCCCACACGCCTGCAGTCTGCGGGAGCGAGCTTCTTTTACTTCGTGGTCCTTCTATTTGTCACACTATTTCTTCTTTCCATGACGGAGCCCGGCAAAGAATTCGAGCAACTTGTATTCGAATGCATATCCGCACTTGGAACAGTCGGCCTTTCAACCGGGATCACCGGCGATCTGTCAACACTTGGAAAACTCATCATCATTGTGCTGATGACAGCAGGTCGAGTGGGTATTCTGACCTTCGGGATCGCAATTGCCATGCATGATGAAAGTGACGCTGAAGTGGAAGATAACGAATTGCTGCTTTAGGTTGTCAACCTGCTCCTAATAACTTCATCGCGTCATCACGGCTGAAGAGATAAAGTAGTGTGCGCAGCGCTTCGCCCCGTTCAGATTTTAATGCCGGGTCGCGTTCCATGATGAGCCTGGCGTCATCGCGCGCAGCGGCGAGAAGTTCGCCATGCGCCACGGCGTCAGCAAGGCGAAAGTTCGGAAAACCCGATTGCGCCGCGCCGAGCACATCGCCGGCCCCGCGAAGCCGCAAATCTTCCTCCGCAATCAAAAAACCGTCCTCGCTTTCGCGCAGGATTTTAAGCCGCGCTGTTGCTGTCTCGCCAAGCGGCGCTTTGTAAAGCAGCATGCAGGAAGCGGGCTTGTCGCCGCGGCCGACGCGTCCGCGCAACTGGTGCAACTGGGCGAGACCGAACCGCTCGGCGTGCTCGATGATCATGATGGTGGCGTTCGGGGCGTTGACGCCGACTTCAATCACAGTAGTGGCGATCAAAACGGACAGATCGCCATTATAAAAACGGTCCATGACCGCATCTTTTTCCGCGCCTTTCATGCGTCCGTGCACGAGGCCGACACGGTCGCCGACGACCGCTTTAAGGCTCTCGAAACGCTCTTCAGCGGCGGTCAGATCGATGAGATCTGACTCTTCTACGAGCGGACAGACCCAATAGGCCTGCTCGCCTTTTTTGGCGGCGCGCACGACGCCCTCGATCACATCGTCAAGACGGGAGAGGGGGACTGCGCGCGTATCCACCGGTTTGCGGCCAGGCGGTTTCTCCGTAATCTGACTGACATCCATGTCGCCATAGGCGGTGAGCGCCAACGTGCGTGGGATCGGCGTCGCCGTCATCACGAGAAGATCAGGACGCGGCCCTTTTTGCGTTAGCGCCATGCGCTGATGCACGCCGAAGCGGTGCTGCTCGTCAATAATGACGAATGCAAGATCCTTGAAGGCGACTGTTTCCTGAAAAATTGCATGCGTGCCGATCAGAATGTCGATCTCGCCAGCCTCGAGGCGCGCCAGCTTATCCCGCCGCGCGGCAGTTTTGTCCCGTCCAGTCAGAATTTCAATCGTAACGCCGGCGGCCTCGGTGAGCGGTCCGAGAGAGTCGAGATGCTGACGCGCAAGAATTTCGGTCGGCGCCATCAAAGCCGCTTGCGCGCCGGTTTCAACCGCCGCCAGCATGGCAAAGAGCGCAACGATGGTCTTACCTGATCCGACGTCGCCCTGAACAAGCCGGATCATTCTTTCCGGCGCCGCCATATCGCTCAAAATTTCTGACAACGCTCGATTTTGTGCGCCCGTCAGGGTGAACGGCAATGCCGCCGCCGCTTTCTCTCTCAACCGACCGTCGCCGTTAATCGCGCGGCCGCTTGCGCGCACTCTTGCGCGACGGATCAGGAGGAGGGCGAGCTGGTTCGCGAGAAGTTCGTCATAGGCGAGACGCAGGCGATGAGGAGCGCTGATCGACAGATCGCTTGCGCTTGATGGGCGATGCAGCGTCTCGAGCGCATTGCGCCATGCGGTCCAGCCGTTCTTTTCGATAAACGAAGCGTCAGCCCACTCGCTGAAAACCGGCGTCCGTTTCAACGCTTCACTTGCTGCTTTGCGCATGACGTTGGCGGTCAATCCGGCTGTGAGCGGATAAATCGGCTCATAAAGCGGCAGCGCGTTCTTGGCTTCCGGGTTCACAATATAGTCAGGGTGCATCATTTGCTTGGCGCCGTTATAGTCTTCAATTTTGCCGCTAATGATCCGCATTTCGCCTTCGGGTGCGGTCTTGCGCAGATAATCCTCTCTTGCATGAAAAAAAATCAGGGTCACAAACCCCGTCTCATCGGAACAGATGATGCGGTAGGGAAGGCGCTTTCCTTTCGGCGGCTTCTCATGACGATCGATCCGCGCCTCGATGGTGACGAGGCGGCCCGGCGCCGCATCGATGATCTTTGGGCGATGCGATCGATCAACCAGGTTGATCGGCGCAGTCAGCAATACGTCCACCACGCGCGGTCCGGCTGCGCGTCCTATAAGCGCCGCTAGTTTCGGCCCGACGCCCGGTAAAGCCGTGACATCGGCAAAAAGCGGATTGAGGCGCGTTGGTCGCATCTCAAGCTACTTTTATCGCAGCGCTTTTGGCGTTGAATATCGCTGCAATGCGCCCGTGCGTTCTTTGAGGCGGCGCCATTCGTCAATATCGAATGCAAAGGATGCAATCGCGCCTGTTGGAAATTTGGCGCCGACGGCGGCCACGGTTTCCCCGTGGGAGCGAGCCGGATCGATCAGGCTGATCGCGAGCATATGCAATCCCGGATTATGCGCAATAATCATAACATGGTCATGGGCGGGGTCTGCGCGGCGGGCCGCGCCCAGCATGGCCTTGGGCGAGGCGAGATAAAGATCATCGTCATATTTTACTTCAGGCTTTGCCTGAAGCGCGTTCAAAAAAACCGCGCAAGTCTGGCGGGTGCGCTGTGCAGTTGAGCACAATATGAGGTCCGGTGCAGCGCCGAGTGCGGCCTCTTTCCTGCCGATCATTGCGGCGTCACTTTCACCGCGTTCAGCAAGCGCGCGATCGAAATCATCCTGCCCGGGTGCTGCAGGCAGCGTTTTTGCGTGACGAAAGAGCGTGAGGCGCTTCATGTTCCCTAATCCACGGTCAGAACGACTTTGCCCATGGCTTTTCGTTCTTCAATCATGGTGAGCGCTTTGGCGGCGTCGTGCAATGGAAAAGTGGCGGTAATGCGTGGGCGAATTTTTCCTTCTTTATAGAAATCAAATAGTTCTTTGATGTATTCTGCATTTTTCACCGGTTCACGCATGGTGAAGGCGCCCCAGAAGACACCGACAATCTGACAGCTTTTCAAGAGCGTCAGGTTAAGCGGTATGGCCGGGATGCCGGCTGGAAAACCGACCACGAGATAACGTCCTTCCCAGGCGAGCGCGCGCACGGCCGGTTCGGCGTAATCGCCGCCGACTGCATCATAGACGACATTGGCGCCTTCGCCGCCGCAGAGCGCTTTTATCTGACCGGAGAGTACCTTTTGGGCGCTGCGATCAAGTTCTCCCGTCGGATAAACAAGCGTCTCGTCGGCGCCGAGTTCTTTGGAAAACGCCGCTTTGTCTTCAGAGGACACGCCGGCGACTACTTTCGCTCCCATGGCCTTGCCAAGCTCGATGGCGGCGGCGCCGACGCCGCCTGCTGCGCCAAGAATAAAGAGGGCTTCGCCCGGTTGAATGGCGGCGCGGTTCCGCAGCGCATAATAAGACGTACCGTAGGTGAGCATAAAGCCCGCCGCCTCATCAAACGGCATGGCGCCCGGAATTTTATTCGTACGCACCGCATCTGCAATGAAATGCGTCGCAAAGCCGCCGTTTATGCCGCCCGAGAGCACGCGGTCGCCTTCCTGCAGGCCGGAGACGCCGTCGCCAACCGCTTCGATGACGCCGGCAACTTCGCCGCCGGGCGCAAAAGGGCGCGGCGGCTTGAACTGATAGAAGTCGCGGATGATCAGCGTGTCGGGGAAGTTGACGCCGGATGCTTTAACCGCAATGCGGACCTGGCCGGGGCCCGGCTCAGGCGTTTCGGTTTCGACAAGATCAAGGGTTTCCGGCCCGCCGGGCTCTTTGCTCATCATCGACTTCATCGCCGCATATCCTTTCATCTTGCAGTTTGAGGCCATCTTACGCATTGTGCGTAGAACAATAAAACACTGAACACACAAGTCTGCGGGAGGCGCCTTTCATGTCTTTTCTGAAGTTTGCTGCGGCGTCTGCTGCAATTCTAATGGCGGTGTCATGCGCGACAGCGGCCCGATATACCTTGCAAGACCGGTTTCGCGCGATCGGGCTGCCCGACCAAACGGCGGATTGCATGGTTGATGAACTGGAAGAACGCCTCACTGCGGAAGACTTGCAGGATCTTGCACGCTATACGCTGCAATTATCGCGCGCCGACTCAACACTCGGCGCCATCCGGTCATTGATGACGATCGATAACCCTCGGGCGGTCACAGCGATTGGCCGATCCGGCGTCTCCTGCGTCTCAGGGTTTCGTCTGTGAGCGAAGCAACAGGCGCAGAAGCGCAGAAAACAGAAGAGACTCATTCGACCAGCGGTTACAGCTGGTTTGTCCTTTTGATTCTGACCATCGTTTACACCTTTAATTTTGTCGATCGCCAGATTATTGCGATTTTATCGCCGGCGATAAAAGAGGATCTTGGTCTGTCGGACTCCATGCTCGGGCTTTTAAAGGGATTGGCGTTTGCTGTCCTTTATACAACGCTCGGCATTCCGATCGCCTGGCTCGCCGATCGCTGGAACCGCGTCTCGATCATCTCTATTGCGCTTGCAATCTGGTCAGGCTTTACAGCTCTGTCCGGCCTTGCGGGCAACGCCCTGCAACTCGCCTTGGCGCGGATCGGCGTCGGCATCGGCGAGGCGGGATGTTCGCCGCCGGCGCATTCTCTGATCTCCGATTATTTTCCAAAAGAAAAGCGCGCCAGCGCGCTTGCGATTTATTCGCTTGGCATTCCGTTTGGTCAGATGTTTGCATTTCTTGCGGGTGGCTGGGTGCTTGAAAATCTTGGTTGGCGCAACGCCTTTTTTATTGTCGGCGTTCCAGGCGTGCTGCTCGCTATTATTATGAAACTAACGGTGCGCGAGCCGGTGCGCGGCGCGTTTGAAAAAGGCGGGGACGTTGTAAAGCCGGTCGGCGTTCGCGAAGGTTTAAAGCAACTCATGACGATCCCGACCTATTGGGGCGTCACTGTTGCGGTCACGCTCGCCTCATTTACCGGATACGGGATGGGGTTGTGGGTTGTGGACTTCTATCGCCGCACATATGAGCTTGCGTATACGGAGATTACGTTGCCGCTCGCCCTTTTAAATGGTGTCGCGTACGGCATCGGCACCTATCTGGGCGGCTATCTCACCGATAAGGCGGGCAAAAAGGACAAAGGCGCATACGCATTGATCCCTGGCGCCGGCATGTTGCTCAGCATACCTGCGCTGGTGCTTTCAGTCTGGTCCGCAACGCCGCTTTGGGCGTTCATCTGGTCAGCGCCGTTTCTGATCGGGCTTGGGATGTATCTGGGCCCGTCTTTTTCTCTCGTTCAAACCCTGGCGCCGGTGCGGTTCCGCGCTTTTGCAACAGCGTTTTTCTTCTTGATATTGAATTTTGTCGCGCTTGGGCTCGCGCCGCTTTGGGTTGGCGGTGTTTCCGACATAGTCGCCGCTGACCACGGCGAGGTAACGGGGCTGCGCGTTGCACTGTCAACGTTGACGGTCGCAAGCCTTCTCGCCGTTGGCGCTTTTTACTGGACGTCGAAAAAACTTCCCGCCGACTGGGCGAAAGCAACCGGGGAGGAACCATGAATGGCTGTATCAAGGAAAACCACAAAACGCAAAGCGGCGGCGAAAAAAACAGCCGCCAAGAAAAAGACCGCTAAAAAAACGGTAAAAAAAACAACTGACGCCGTGACCGTGCCAAACAAGGCGAGCGTCGCTGCATTCATTGATGCTGTTGAAGATCCGCAACGAAAAAAAGATGCAAAGACGTTGCTTGCCATGATGAAAAAAGTCACCGGAGAAAAACCGGTTATGTGGGGGCCGTCGATCATCGGTTTTGGCAAGTATCATTATAAATATGAAAGCGGCCGGGAAGGCGACATGCTGCTGGTTGGTTTTAGTCCGCGTAAAGCCAATAGCGTTTTGTACGTGCTGGGATCATTGGAAGACGATGAGCCGCTGCTCGCCAAGCTTGGTAAATATAAGCGCGGCCGCGCCTGCCTTTATGTCAACAAGCTTGATGACGTCGATGCCGGCGTCCTCGAAAAACTTGTTGCAAAGTCCTACAAAAACACCGCCGTCAAATGGGGCGCTAAGATCAAATAAAATTTTGGCTCGCAAGGGCGTGAATTCTCGCGACGATGATGTCATTTCCATTACGGACTAATTGGTAACATACTGTTAACCGTCAAGAAGAATTCCTTCTAAGGGAGATAGAACCATGTCAGAGACAGTCATTGCCGCCGATTCAATCATCGAAAGCCCTCGCCGTTCGGGTCTTGGCGTTCGCCCGCCGGCTGCCGTCATGGCGCCGGCGGGTTTTGCTAAAAATACAGCGCAGGGCGCTTGTGCGGGCTTGTTGACGCTAGCTGGAGCAACGCAGTTCTCCGGGGCCGCGCTGACGCCGGAACTGGCGACCCTTTTCGCCGGCGGCACATCTATCGAAACGCTCGGCATGCAGCTTGTGATGGGCAATTTCACCGGCATTCTTCAAATCATAGGCGCAGCTGCTCTCTTCCTCACCGCCGGGCGCGGTTTGGGACGCGTCCTTGGTCTTATGATGTTCGTCGCCGCTGCAACGGCTTACTTCAACGGCATTGGACCGTCAGAACTTCTGGCTCGTTCGCAGGAGATCTATCAGGCGCTGGGCCCGGCTTACGAGACATTTCAGGAAAATCTGATGACAGTGTCGCAATCATCTTCATAGAACGCCTGTTTTCAGATTATTCAGGGCGCCGATCACAAACCCGTGCGGCGCCCTTAAGCCGTATTTCGGCCCTACCTTTTTCTCTTTGCAATCCCAACATCCTTAATGTGCAGCAGGGGACAGACCCAGATTAAGGAGGCGTGAAATGGGGAGCATAGTCAGAGGACGAGGACCCGCCTACGATGTGAAGCCAGCCGGCGAGAGCCCGGTTGTTGGCGCTGCCGGGTTTTGCAAGGACACAGCGCAGGGCGCGTGTTCAGGATTGCTCGGGCTGCTTGGCGCTACCCATATGACAGGCGCGCGAACGGGGATCGCTGAAATACAAGGCACGGTCCCTTATATCGACAGCATATGGAGCGCTCTTGCAGCGGGCGGCCTTGCCGGTCCGGTGGAATTGTTAGGCGGCGTCGCCCTGTTTTTCGCTGCGCGTCGAACGTTTGCGCGAACAATCGGTCTGCTGGCCTTCATCGCTTATATCGTTGCTTATATGAACGGCTACACGGCGACGGACATGTTGTCAGCGGTTTCAACATTGCTCGGCAATCTTGCGGTGATGCTGGAGCCTTCAACGCCAGCCTGATAATAACGCGTCATGGAATTTTCTGTGACGCGCCAAACCCAGGAAGACTGGCCCTCTGTTTGGGCTGTGCTCAAACCAGCCTTTAGAGCCGGCGCATCCTATCCGCTGCCGCAAGACGTGAGCGAAGCGAATGCAAAGTCTTATTGGATAAAAACCGACGGTTACAATGGCGTCGCGCGAAATTGCGCCGGGGACTGCGTCGGGGTCTATCATCTGCGGCCCGATCAGGGTGGGCCGGGCAATCACATCTGCAACGCTGGCTATGTTGTCGCTGAAGCGGCGCGAGGGCAGGGACTTGCTGCGCGTCTTTGTCTTCAGTCTCAGGAAAAGGCCCGTCAGCTTGGGTTTACCGGCATGAAGTTCAACCTCGTGGTCTCGGAAAACGAAGCGGCTGTACGCGCCTGGAAAAGTGCTGGCATGGAAATTATAGGGGTTACGCCAAAGGCTTTCCGACTGCCGGACGGGCGCATTGTCGACGCATATATTATGTTCAAAACCCTTTAATCTGCTGCTTGATCTACTGCGGCCGCCAGAACCGAATCCAGAACGCCCGGATAGCGTTCATCCAACTCCTCGCGTCGAAGGCTGCTCAGATAAATGCGTCCCGCCTTGCGGGTTCTGACAATGCCTGCGGCTCTTAAGACTTTAAAGTGGTTGGAGCGTGTGCTCTTCGCGACAATCTGTTCCGGCGCGGCTTTCGCGCAGGAAAGCTCGCCCTCTCTGGCGAGGTTTTGCACAATCTGTAGGCGCACGCTGTCCCCCAGCGCATGAAGCACGATAGGAAGCGGGACATCGTTCAAGTTCGGATGCACGAATTGCGACATGGGAGAGATATGGCGCGATTTTCTTAAAAATCAATAGTTCGGAAATATTGAACTATAGAAAATTCATCCTACATCGCCGCCGTCAATGCGGTCAGGAGCAGCGCACAGGGCGCAATTCGCATTGATGATCATTATTTGGAGAATGTTCCCATGTCTCAACGACTAACTGGCAAAGCGGCAATCGTTACCGGCGGCTCGCGCGGCATTGGCGCTGCAATCGCGCAAAAACTGGCTGCTGAAGGCGCTGATGTGGCGATTACTTACGCCGGCAATAAGGAAGCGGCTGAAAACGTCGCCGGCGCCATTAAGAAAAACGGCGTTAAAGCGCTTGCTCTTCAGGCAAACGCTGCCGATCCGGAAGCGCAGACGAATGCTGTCAAGGAAGCGCATCGTGCGTTCGGCGGGCTCGATATTGTCGTGCACAATGCTGGCTACGCTGATTTTTCACCAATTGACGCGACTGAATTTGAGTCCTTCCGTCAGCAATTCGCGGTCAATGTCGATGGCGTCTTCTCAGGCACGCGCGCAGCTGCTGATAAATTGCGGGACGGCGGCCGCATCATTGTTATCGGCAGCATTAATGCGCATTCTATGCCGATGCCGGGGGGCGCCGTTTATGGCGCGACAAAAGCTGCAGTCGCCGGGCTCGTTCGCGGATGGGCGCGCGATCTTGGATCGCGAAATATCCTGGTGAATGTGATTCAACCCGGTCCGATCGACACCGACCTTAATCCCGCCGATGGCGACTTCGCTGAAGTTCTCCGTCCCATGACGGCTTTAGGCCGCTATGGAAAACCAGAAGAAGTCGCCAATCTGACGGCGTTTTTGGCGAGCGATGAGGCGTCTTACATCACCGGGGCCGCTATTGATATTGACGGCGGCATGACTGTTTGACCGGATTTTACGAATCAGGCGGAGACAGCGCCGCGCCGTTTCCGCCTTTTTGTTCTGAGGACCACCGATAAGACGGCGGCGACAGCTTTAAATTGCTTCGGCTCGGACTGATGTCGGGATATGATTGCCCGCCTTGCCGAGCCGCCATGGCGCCCGCTATAGACTGCGTCTCGCCCATGAAAGCTCGTCCATGTCCCGCATCCTGATCACCTCCGCATTGCCCTACATCAATGGAATCAAACATTTAGGCAATCTTGTGGGGTCCATGCTGCCGGCGGACGCATATGCCCGGTTTCAGCGCCAGCGGGGCAATGACGTGCTTTATATCTGCGCGACCGACGAGCATGGAACGCCCGCCGAACTGGCGGCGCGCGCGGCGGGTCAGGAAGTCGCTGTATATTGCCGCGAGCAACATGAGATCCAGGCCAAAGCCGGCGAGGCCTTCGGGCTTTCTTTCGACCATTTTGGACGATCGTCCAACGCGCCCAACCATCGCCTGACCCAGCATTTCGCCCATGTGTTGGAAGGGCAGGGCCTAATCGAAGAACGCGCTGATAAACAGATCTATTCCGTTGACGATGAACGTTATCTGCCCGACCGCTATGTGGAGGGAACATGCCCCCATTGCGGCTACGAGAAAGCGCGCGGCGACCAGTGTGACAATTGCGGGCGATTGCTTGACCCTACGGATCTAAAAGATCCGTACTCGTCTATTTCCGGCTCGCATAATGTGGAGTTGCGGGAAACAAAGCACCTCTATCTTTTGCAATCGAAGATGCAGGATCGCATCGCCGAATGGGTGGATTCCAAGCCGGAATGGCCGGCGCTGACGAAATCCATCGCAAAGAAATGGCTGAAGGAAGGGCTGCGCGATCGCTCGATCACCCGCGATCTGAAATGGGGCGTGCCGGTTGCGTATGACGGCGCGGCGCGGGACGGTTTTGAGAATAAAGTTTTCTATGTCTGGTTCGATGCGCCCATCGCCTATATCGCCGCGACGGAGGAATGGGCGAGCGACAATGACGGCGACTGGCGCTCATGGTGGCGCAAGGACGAAGGCGCCGACGACGTCAAATATGTTCAGTTCATGGGCAAAGACAACGTCGCCTTCCATACGGTCAGTTTTCCGGCGACAATTCTGGGGTCGGAAGAGCCGTGGAAAACCGTTGATGCGCTAAAATCCCTGAACTGGCTGACCTGGTATGGCGGCAAGTTTTCGACCAGCGAAAATCGCGGCATTTTCATGGATCAGGCGCTCGATCTTTTGCCGGCGGACTACTGGCGTTGGCACTTGATGTCGAATGCGCCGGAGTCCGATGACGCGTCCTTCACGCTGGAAGGGTTTGCGAGTGTCGTGAACAAGGACCTTGCCGACGTGCTCGGCAATTTCGTCAACCGCATCACGCGCTTCTGTAAGGCGCGGTTCGGCGAGGAAGTTCCTTCCGAGGGCGCCTATGGCGAGGCGGAAACGGCGCTCACCGAAGAACTTGATAAACGCATCGCCGCTTATGCTGGCTATCTGGAAGAGATGGAGTTTCGCAAAGCTTTTGCTGAATTGCGCGCAATCTGGGTCGCCGGTAACGAGTATCTGCAAATCGCTGCGCCCTGGACGACCATTAAAGAAGACAGGGAAAAAGCGGCCGCCTCCGTCAGATGCGCGCTTAATCTCATTGTTTTGTTCGCTGCGCTGTCGCGGCCGGTTATTCCGTTCACGGCGGATAAGATGTTCGCTGTTTTCGGCGTCGATCCGGAGACGGGAAGCCGCTGGCCGGATGATGCGGGCAAGGCGCTTGCGCGCCTGAAAGGTGGAGAAGCTTTTACGCTGCCGGAAGTGTTGTTCGCCAAGATTGAAGACGAACAAGTCGAGATGTGGCGCGCGCGATTTAACGCCGCTTGAGGGATTTGAGATGCGGGAACTTTTTGTCGGAATTCTATTTCTCTTGGCGGCTTGCGCGCCGGATGCGGAACGCAATGCCCCTGTCGAGCCGGTCGGCGAGACTGTCGATGTCGTTAAAGGATTGATGGAGGCTTTTAACGCCCATGACCCGGACGCCATGCGTGCTTATTGGCACGATGATGTGGAATGGATCGAAATCTCCGGTGACAGCGCCAGCACAGTTACGGCCAGCGCGGACCAGTTGCGCAACGAGCTTGTTGTCTATTTCGAGAATTTTCCGACCGTTTCGTCGGGACTGAAAGATATCGCCGTCAACGGGAATTTTCTTACCGCGGTGGAAACGCCGGTTTGGGAAGAAGACGGCGAACGCAAAAGTCAGTCTTCCATTGTTGTGTATGAATTCCTTGACGGTAAGGTAAAACGGTTCTGGTATTATCCGCCGCAATAAGGAGCGCCTGCATCATGATGAAAGACCTTTTTTCTCTTGAGAACCGCATCGCGGTAGTGACCGGCGGCTCGCGCGGTATTGGCAAGATGATTGCGCAAGGCTTTCTGGAGCAGGGCGCCAAGGTCTATATCACCGCGCGCAAAGCCGAAGCGAGCGACGCAACAGCGAAAGAACTTTCCGCCTACGGCGAATGCATCTCTATGCCGCATGATTTATCGACGGTTGACGGCTGCCGCGAGTTTGCAAAAGAGGTGACCGCGAAAGACCCGAAGATCGACATTCTTGTCAACAATGCCGGAGCCGCCTGGGGCGAGCCGTTTGAAACCTATCCTGAAAAGGGCTGGGACAAGACGATGGATCTTAACGTGAAGTCGCTTTTCTACCTTACGCAGGCGATGTACGTCGCCATGAAAAACGCGGCCAGCGCCGAACGTCCGGGCAAGGTCATCAACATCGCGTCAATTGACGGCGTTAAAATCAATCCGTGGGAAACATACGCCTATCAGGCGTCGAAAGCGGCGGTCATTCATTTGACGCGGCGGCTCGCTGCGCGACTGATCAAGGATGACATCTGCGTATCTGGCATTGCGCCCGGCGCCTTTGCCTCCGACATGAACAAAGCGACGCGCGACGCGCCGGACGCAGTCGCTAAAATGATCCCTGCACAGAGGGTCGGCCGCCCCGAAGATATGGCCGGGACGGCGGTGTTTCTTGCATCAAAGGCGGGTGATTATGTGATCGGCGATACGCTCGCCGTCGATGGCGGCGTCGCCTATTCGCAAATCGGCGACGCCTGGGGGTAGGCAGTTTTACTCAACCTTTTTCGATTCAACATCTTTGAGCTGTTCGCGCAGGGATTTAATCATCTCCTTGTTGCGTCGCTCGTCTTCTTTTGCGCGCTTTTCGAGACTCTCGATGGCCTTTTCAAGCGCTGCTGCTCTATTTTCCGGGCTCGCATCTTCTCCTGTTAAGCAGAACACCGTATGGGAAATTCGTTTATTATTTTTTTCGCCTTTTTCGTCACGCCATTCGAGGAGAACAGGCTCGCCTTCGCCGTCTGCTGAGGTACAATTTGCAAAGAGCAGATCCCGTTCGCCGTCGATGGCGCGATTGCGCACAATGATCTCTTCAGAGCGGATGTCCACCGTGCCGTCGTCGCTCGTTCTGAAGGCAAAGACATTTTCGCCGTCGCCAACATCGCTGACTTCTTCGGTAACCAGATTGCCGTCCTTGTCAAAAACGCGGACGATTTTTTTACCATCCTCGATGCGAATAACACGGCGTTCGCCGTCATCGTCGTTGAATTCAAAAACCTGCGTGCGTCCGCCCACGGAAACGTCGTTGAACACAACTTCATCTTCTGATCCGCTAAACACCAGAACCCGGCGTTCCTTGACCTTATTGTTGTCGATCTCAACTTTCTTATCATCGTCAGCGTAGGCGTAATCAGCCGTCGCCGCGAGGCCGGCGGCGATCAGCGCCAGCGCGCCGGCGCCGCCAAGCAGTTGACGCATGACGTTTTTTTGAGCGTTCTTAAGCAACATCAGTCTCTCCTTTAAAGGGTGTCCAAGGGTGTGGCCGAGCGCCGGTTGCGCGGCGCTGGCGGCGGATTTCAGGATGGCGTTGGCGTAACTCGCGGCGCCGTCCGCGGTGCGTCCGCAGCGGGCAAGAACGTAAGCGTCGCAGGCCGCTTCCTGATCGATGCGGAAAGCACGCGCGGCGAAATGAATGAGCGGGTTCGGCCATTGTGCGGCCTGCAGAAAAGTCGCAATCCAGCTTGCGGCTATGTCGCCGCGAACGATATGCGCAACTTCATGGGCAAGCGCCAGACGCTGTTCGCTGGCGTTGTACTCCGTTTCAAAGTTCGCAGGCAGAATGATCAGGGAGCGGAAGAGGCCGATGACAAATGGACCGCGCGCATCACCGGCGATCCGGACCTCAGGCAATCGCTTTAATCCAAGAGCGCCGGCAATGTCGCGCAGTTCGGCGATGATGTTGTCACGCGCTGGCGAGGATTGCGCTCGCGCTGTCTCGGCAAAGCGGCGCTGCGCATCAAGTCTCATGGCGATCCAGGCGATGGCGACGGTGATCCAGAGAAACAGCCCGCCAGCGGCGGCGACAGACCAAAAGTCGGTCGACGGCGACGCTGTAGCGCCTTGAATGATTGGTGCAGCAATCAACTCCACCGCCGCCGGTGCGGTTGTGGCTTCCGGTGCGGGCAGCACTGCAAGCTCCGGCACGAAGAGCCGAGCCAACGGAGCCAACCACAGCGCATACGCCGCGCGGGCGCCGAACATGGAGGCAAACGGCTTGCGGATGACAAGCACCAGCAATACCAGCAAACCGACAGCGAAAGAAGTTTCCGCCAGCGACAGTAAAAGATCAGTGGGCGTCACGTTTCAGCTCCGCAATCAGTTTTTCCAGATCCTGAATATCATCCTCGCTCAAGCCCCGGCTGTCGGCCAGATGAGCGACAATCGGCGCCGCGCGGCCTGCGAATAGTTTCTCCGCGAAGCTTCTGGTTTCATTCTTGGCGTAGGCTTTGCGGCTGATCGCCGGGCGGTAAAGATAGCGCCGCCCTTCGGCTTCATGGGTGAGGGCGCCTTTATCGACGAGCCGGCTGAGTAAGGTTTTGACGGTCTTCAATGTCCAGGAGGTTTTCGGAGCGACCTCAGCCGCGACATCGCTCGCCGCGAGCGGGCTTTGCCGCCAGAGAACGTCCATGACTTCGAATTCAGCGTCGGTAATGAGTTTGGACATAATCGCCGTGCTTTGACTACATCCGTAATCAATGCATGAGATTACAGATGTAGTCAATAGGCTGGCGTGACTATTTTTCCATGTCGGAGATTTCTGGCGTCATCTCAGTCTCGGAAAACTCTCGCCAGCACCTCATCAACAGCCAAGTCAACACAGCCGCGATAGGCGCGCATGTCTGATTTCACGCCATGAAGAAGAGGGCTGCAAAGCTGGCCCGCTTCGCTTTTGATCCGACGGACCAAGCGTTTCTTTTCTTCCGGATTGGATAAATCAAAATTGGAAAGGTCAATGACCAGGGTCGCTTTGGCGTGACGGTCTTCACTCTGATGCGCATAGGCCGGCGAGGCGAGCATGGCCGAAGCAAACGTTGCTGCAAAAGCGGCGCATGCTGCGACAGCGAGATAGTTTCTGGCGTTGGTTGAATTGAGCATGGTGCGGTTCCTTCTTGTTGAGTGACCGCACCCCCGTAAAAACAAGGTAGACGGATGAAACGACAAGACCAGTGCAAATGCGGCGGACTGGGTCCGGCTTGCGGCAGAAGGAAGGTTGCGGAAAATCGACAATCGTCGTGACGTCAAACGTCGTGGTGATTGTGATAACGAACGCCGCACTGTATCGTTCTTATTTCGCCTGACGATGGGGATTTTGAATCATGTTGCGCGCTTTGTTGATGAGCTTTCTTTTATCCGGCCTATGGTTGGTGAGCGCCTCCGCGCAGACCGTCGCTGACCGCTCACTCGGCGAGGGACCCTATGAGCGGCTCGTCATCCGCGGGGCCACTGTCATCGACGGCGCTGGAGCGCCGCCGATCGGTCCGATCGATATCGTCGTTGAAAACAATATCATTACTGAAATCCGTTCCGTTGGCGCGCCCGGTCTGCCGATTAATGAGAACCGCCGACCAGCGGCTGGCGCGCGCGAAATCGACGCCTCGGGCATGTATGTGACGCCGGGCTTTGTCAGCCTGCATGCGCACATCCACGATGAAACGACTGGGCAGGGTGTCTCGCCAGACTATATCTTCCGGCTCTGGCTCGCCCACGGGATTACGACGGTGCGCGATCTTGGTAATCAGGGCGGCGCAGCATGGACCGCCGATCTCGCCCGCCGATCGTCGCGCAATGAAATCGATGCGCCGAACATTTATCCGTATCCTGTCTTTCGTGGCTGGAGCGCGGGCGACGTTGACACCCCGGCGGAGGCGCGCGCCCGCATCCGGCAGCTGAAAAAAGACGGCGCCGTGGGCGTCAAATTCTTCGGCGCGCCGGAAGAAATTTTATGGGCCGGTCTTGAAGAAGCGAAGAAACAGGGCCTCCGCTCCACCATGCATCATGCGCAGCTCGACGTCGCCCATGCGGACGTGCTCGACACGTCTGCGCGCGGGCTGAACTCCATGGAACACTGGTACGGCCTGCCCGAAGCGCTTTTTGAAGATAAAACGCTTCAGGATTATCCACCTGATTACAATTACAACAACGAACAGCACCGGTTCGAAAACGCCGGCCGGCTCTGGGGTCAGGCGGCCAAACCCTATTCAGATCATTGGAATGAGGTCATGAACACGCTGTTGGAGCGTGACTTCGCGATCTCGCCCACTTTCTCGATTTACCTCGCCAGCCGCGACTGGATGCGCTCGCGCCGCGCCGAATGGCATGATGAGTACACCATGCCGAGCTTGTGGAATTTCTTTAAACCCGACCGCAACGCCCACGGCTCCTACTGGTTTGATTGGGGCATGGAGCAAGAAGTCGACTGGCGAAAAAATTATCACCTGTGGATGACATTCATCAACGAATACAAAAATCGCGGCGGTTTGGTCGGCGTCGGCGAGGATGCGGGCTATATCTATTCCACCTATGGTTTCGGTTACATTCAGGAATTGGAGCTGTTGCGGGAGGCGGGTTTCCATCCGCTGGAAGTCATCCGCGCCGCAACGCAGACAGGCGCCAAAATTATCGGCGTCGACAACAGGATCGGGACCATTCAGGTTGGCAAACAGGCTGATCTCGCCATCATGGCGGAAAATCCGCTTGCGAACCTGAAAACCCTATACGCCACAGGTCACATCAAGCTCGACCCGGAAACAAATAAACCGGTGCGCGTCGGCGGCGTTGATTATGTCGTCAAGAACGGCGTTGTTTACGACGGCGATGAACTGCGCCAATCTATTCGCGACATGGTGAGCGCGGAGAAGCAAAAGTTCGGCGTGCCGGAAGGGCCGATGCCTGTGGTCGGGTTCGAACTGCAGGCGCGCCCGTCGAAAGATGAATAGAGATAGAGGACATGATGAAAAATCTTTTTCTTAGCGCCGCCTGCGGCTTTGCGTTGACCATGGGCGTCCAGCCGGGCGTCCAGGCCGGAGAAATTAGCGAAGCTGTCGCCGCTGATTACAAATATGTCTTGGACCTCTACAAACACTTTCACGCCAATCCGGAGCTTTCCTTCAAGGAAAGCGAGAGTGCCAAACGCATGGCGAGCGAACTTGAGGCGCTCGGTTTCAAGGTCACAACCGGCCTTGGCGACAAGTGGACGAAAACAAAGGTCAAAGCTGATGTCGGGGAAGTCGGCGAGGGCGTCGGCGGCTATGGTCTTGTCGCGATTATGGAGAACGGCGACGGGCCGACGCTCATGCTCCGCGCTGATATGGACGCGCTGCCGCTGCAGGAAAGAACCGGTCTTCCTTACGCTTCGAAGGTGATGTCTGTCGACTATAAGGGCCAGACAGCGCCGGTCATGCACGCCTGCGCCCATGACAGCCATATGGCGATGCTAATCGGCACGGCGCGCCGGCTTGTCGACATGAAAGATCAGTGGTCCGGCACGCTTGTGCTGATCGGTCAACCGGCCGAGGAGCTGGGCCTTGGCGCGATCGCCATGATTGAAGACGATCTTTACAAGGATTACCCAAAGCCGGACTACGTATTGGCGACGCATACATCCGGTTGGGACGCCGCGGGGCAGGTCGCCTATACGCCCGGCTACGCGCTCGCCAATGTGGACAGTGTCGATATCATCGTCAAAGGCATTGGCGCCCATGGGTCAGCGCCCCATGTGGGCAAAGATCCGGTGATGATTGGCGCGCAGATCGTAACGGCGCTGCAGACGCTTGTTTCGCGTGAGGTCGATCCGTTGCAATCAGGCGTCGTGACAGTCGGTTCATTCCAGGCAGGATATAAGCACAATATTATTCCCGATCAGGCGCATCTCAAAATTACAGTGCGTTCCTATGAAGACAGCGTGCGCGAGCAGCTTCTCTCCGGCATCAAGCGTATCGCTGAAGCGCAGGCGCGCTCGGCAGGTTTGCCGGAAGAATTGATGCCGGAAGTAATGGTAGAAAGTCCGTATACGCCCTCGACCTATAATGATCCTGAAATGACGACGCGGGTTATGAAGGCGGTTGCTGAAGAAATCGGGGAAGACCGTGTTGTTGAGCGCCCGCCATCCATGGGCGGTGAGGATTTCAGTCAGTTCGGCCGCACGCCTGAAGACATCCCGACATTGATCTTCTGGACCGGCGGTAACGATCCAGCCGCGTTAAAAGCGGCGCGCAATGGCGGCGCACTTGCGCCGCCGTCAAACCATTCTCCGTTCTACGCACCGCCGCCTGAACCTACCTTGAAGACCGGCGTCGCCGCGATGACAGCCGGCGCGCTGGAGCTATTGGGGAAGCGGTGAGTACGAATAAGATTTTGTACAAGCAAAATGTCTCGGAATCCTCATCCTGAGGAGTATGTCGAAGACATGCGTCTCGAAGGATGGCCGCAGTTTCTTAATCCTCGTCGCTTCTCCATCCTTCGAGACGCGATCCTGAAGGATCGCTCCTCAGGATGAGGATCGGCGCCGCCAACGAAAATCCGCCTACTTCTTCTCCAGCAGCAGCTTGCCTTCTTTCTCCACCTTGCCGGCGATTGTTTCAGCGATGGTCGCCAAAACGCCGGGCAAGGTTGCGATGATCCGCACATGCTGCGGGAAGACGTCGATCTCGCCGGTGATAGTTTGGCCGAGACCCTTCGCTGTAAAAGTCAGCTTGTCTTCGCTTACCCATTCTTCGGTGAACTTGAACAAAAGCCCGCCGGAAAGCTGGCCTTTGATTTGCCCAAAACCGTCACGCAGACGCTGGCGCGCTTCTTCATGGGAAAGATCATGTGAAAGCGTAACAGTGACGGGGCGCGGCATAGGCGTTTCCTTATTTTAAAGTCAATAAATGGTCATCTGGATCGCCGTGTTCAATAGCGCTGCGCCGGTGCTGGTCAGCCGAACCGCTATCCGCTAGAAAGCTTTGCAAAATTAACAGGGGCAGGGTGCGTTATGGTGCGGATACTGATTTGGCTAATTTCAATAGGAGCGATCCTGACAGCGTTAGTGATCGCTTCGGCAGGGCCAGGAACCCGACTTGGATTATGGGAATATGGCGATGGGCTTGGCCTTATACGCAAAGCGGCGATGCCGGCGATGATTGCCGGCGGGCTTAGCGTCCTGGCCGTGATTGCGTCCGCGGTTACTGCGCGCGGCTTGTTGCCGATCTCCATAATTGCGGCCACCGCGAGCCTTGGAGCGGCAAGCGTTCCCATGCAGATGAAAGCGTTGTTCGAGGGCAATCCGTTCATCCATGATATTACGACAGACTTTGACAACCCGCCGCCGATCCTCGCCGCGGCGGGCGATGAACGAAACAATCCGCCTGAATATCTGGGCGATGAGAAAGCGCCGCGATCGGAAATGACCGTCACGCAAGCGCAAGCGGACGCTTTTCCCGATATTGTATCGATTGAAACGTCAATGAGCGTGGACGATGCGGCGGTTAAGGCGGAGGATGCGATCCGCGCCATGGGCATGACGATTATTGCCAATAATGCGCATGAGGACGGCCGTCTGATCGAAGCCTATCACCAGAGCCCATGGTTCGGTTTTATCGACGACTTTGTTGTGCGCGTCTCGCCGTCGCCGTCAGGCGCAATTCTCGACATTCGCTCCAAATCTCGGGTCGGCGGCTCCGATCTTGGCGCGAACGCGAAACGCGTGCGGACCTTTATGAAGAAGTTTGAGGGTTAGCAGCTGGATAGAGTTAGGAATCCGCCGGCGGATTGATCAGCGAGCCCACGCATTCCACATTGGCGTCATATTGAACCACTGCGCCGGAAATTCGCGCGCCGCCGCCGATAATCAGTTTCAGGCAGGCTGGATACAAAAGATGCTCCTGCTCGAGGATGCGCGCCGACAACGTCTCCGGCGTATCCTCCGGGAGAACGGGCACGGCGGCCTGGCCGATGATCGGTCCGCCATCCATTTCCTGCGTGACAAAATGCACGGTGCACCCGGCGATCTTTACGCCGGCGTCCAGCATGCGTTCCTGAACATTCAGTCCACGGAACGCCGGCAAAAGCGATGGATGGATATTGATCAGCCGCCCGCGCCAATCATCGACAAACTGTGCGCTCAACATGCGCATGAAACCGGCAAGGCAGACAAAGTCGATTTCTGCCGCCTGCAGGCGCTCGCTCACGGCGGCGTCAAACTCTTCACGACTTTCAAAATCGAGATGATCGATGATCGCTTGCTGAACGCCGTATCGCGTTGCATGCGCGAGGCCCTTCGCCTTGGGGCGGTTTGAGATCACGAGATCAATCGTTGCAGGAAAGTCATCCGCTTGCGCGGCTTTCAAAAGCGTTTCGAGATTGGATCCGCGTCCGGATATCAGAACGGCGATTTTAGCTTTGGCCACGCGATCAAGCCTCTTTGCTTGCCACAGCGCCAATAACGCGCGCCGTTTCTCCGGCGGAATTCAACTCGCCGAGCAAGGTATCGGCGTCTGCCGCGTCACAGAGCGCAACCGCGCCAATGCCGCAATTAAATGTCCGCCGCATGTCTTCCATCTGCAGTTTCGCCTCTGATTTCAGCCATTCGAACAATGGCGGCAGTGCAAGAGCGGTGTCATCGAGCTTAGCAGCAGCGTCGGGCGGCAACATGCGCGGGATGTTGTCCGTCAGCCCGCCGCCTGTGATATGCGCAAAGCCGCGCACAAGGCCGCTGCGGATCGGCGGCAAGAAAGATTTCACGTAAATCCTGGTGGGCGCCAGCAACGCCTCGCCCAGCGAGCGGGCGCTGTCGAACGGCGCTGTCTCATCAAGCTCAACCGACTGTTCAGCGATGATTTTTCGTATCAGAGAATATCCGTTGGAGTGGGGACCCGATGACTCGACGCCGATCAGGACATCGCCCGGTTCCGCACGCTGAGGCAGAGCGCGCCCTCGCTCAACCGCGCCGACGCAGAAACCGGCAAGATCATACTCGCCGTCGGCGTACATGCCTGGCATTTCCGCTGTTTCACCGCCAATGAGGGCGCAGCCGGCTTGTTTGCACCCTTCTGCAACGCCGCTGACAACGTCGGCGGCAACAGCCTCATCCAATTGTCCTGTTGCGAAATAGTCCAGAAAAAACAAAGGCTCAGCGCCCTGCGCCAGAACATCATTAGCGCACATGGCGACCAGATCGATCCCGATCGTGTCATGTTTGCCGCTGATAAAGGCGAGTTTCAGCTTGGTGCCGACCCCGTCTGCGCCGGCCACCAGAATAGGATCGTCAAAGCCGGCTGCTTTCAGGTCGAAAAGCCCGCCGAACCCGCCTAAAGCGGCGTCTGCGCCGCGGCGCGCAGTGGCCCTTGCGAGCGGTCCGATCACCTTCACAAGCCGGTCCCCGGCGTCAATATCGACGCCGGCAGATTTATACGCATTGCTCATAGCGACAAGTCCTAGCCAAAGCCGGTGAAATCATGCAACCGCAATGGGGAGCGACGGGTGCATTTTTAGGCTCGTTTCCGGCAGCTGACGCCGTTATATAGTCCATTGCAACAGTGTTGGGCAGGGCGGCGTGAAAAGGAGTCCCGTAACGTGATCAGCGATCAGGGTATAGTAAAAGCGGCGCTGCTGGCGTGCGCGGCGATCTGGGCTGCGGCGTCGTCGGCGCTGGCGTCCAGCGAAGATGTGTTCGTTGTTCCTCGCGTTGCTGTACAGGCGCAGGCGGATTCGGCGAGGGAAGCGAAAACCATCGCCCAGAACGAGGGCCGCCGCCGGGCTATGGACCTCCTGCTCAAGCGCCTCACGGTTGAAGAGAATTGGCCGCAGCTTCCGCAACTTGCGGCGTCGGAGGCCGGGACAGAGTCGCCGACTGCTTCCAATGACGCCCTGTTCGAGCCTGCGCCCGCGGTCGGACTCACAACACAGGACCTGCAAGAGCTGGAATCGGGCTTTGAAGTTTACAATGAGAAAAGCTCTTCGCGGACCTATCGCGCGTTCATTACCTATCGTTTTAAGCCGGACGCGGTGCGGCGGCTCCTGAAAGATGCGCAAATTCCTTACAGTGAGGCGCAAACTCAAACAGCGCTTGTCATTCCGGTGCTGCAGACTGGTTCCGGTCTTTATCTATGGGAAGAGAACAATCCCTGGATGGCGGCGTGGAAAATCCGTCCCTATAACAACGAACTGACGCCGATGATTGCGCCGTTGGGCGATCTTGAAGATGCAGCGGGCTTAAGCGCCCGGCAGGCGCTCGATGTAGATGTCGAGGCGCTGCAGGCGATCGCCGACCGATATTCCGTCTCCAATGTCGTCATTGCGCACGCTTTTCTGCAACAGGCAAACGGAGACGATAAAATCCGTGTGCGCCTCATCAACGGATATAACAGCATTTCGACGCTGAACGATGTGGGCGCCGGCGAAGACGCATTCGCTTCCGAAATCGATGCTGGGGAAGCCTATTCGCCCGCCGGCGATTTCGGACAGGCTCAGCCAGGCGATGACTTTCTGCAGAACGATCCAGGCGACGTACTTGCCGAGGCGTGGTTTTCACAGCCGTCCGGCAATTTTCCGACGCTTGCGGAACGGGCGATTGAGGAAACAATTTCAAAATACGCCAAACCGTGGAAAGAGCGCACGCTGATTGATCACTCGGTTTCTGCGCTTTTGAATGTGAGCGCGCGATACAACTCGCTTGCCGAGTGGGGGAAAATTCGAGCTGCTCTCGTATCCACGCCGCTTGTTGGGTCCGTGCAGGTTCGCTCGCTCTCGCGTTCTGGATCGGAAATGCTGATCCAGGCGTTTGGCGAACCGGAAAAACTGATCGTCTCGATGGAGGCTCAGGGCCTCGTTCTGTGGAGCGATGACGGCGAACTCTGGAATGTGGCGACGCCCGATGCGGCGCAGCAATATCGCAACGCCGACAGGCGTCAACAATCGCGCAGAAGCGACGACGAACAGTCGTCGCGATGGCGGTCACGCTTTAACGACGCCCTGTCGGCGGAGAATTAGAGGGTCTCGATTGCGTGAAAGACCTGGCAGCGGGGAGAGGCCTGAAACGCCGTTGGCCGACGATGCGGTCGGCGGCGCCCAGATGGCGTTTCCCTTTCCGACGCCGCCGCCCTGCTATGATCGCGCTGCCTTCCTGATTGCCCCTTCCAACGAAACCGCATGGCGCGCGGCTGAAGCGTGGCTTGCTTCTGATGAACCAAACTTGATCATTTGCGGGCCGGCCGGCTCCGGCAAGACGCATCTTGCTCATATTATCGCTGAAAAAAACGGTGTCTTCGTCGACTGGAGATCCGGCGGGGGCTTTAACCCTGACATAGAGATTGTCGTGCTCGATGAATTGCCGGCGGATGATCCGCGGCTTTTTTTGAGCGTTTTGGCGGACCTTAACGGCGCCGGTCACCGGGTTGTTCTGGCCGGCGAGGGCAATCCCGGAAGCTGGGCGCAGGAGCTTCAAGATTTGCGCACCCGCCTTGAGGCTATGCCGCGGGCATACCTCCATGAACCTGATGAGGCGCTGTTAAGAGCGGTTATGACCAAAGCCTTTGGCGACCGGCAAATTTCCGTCAGCAGCGGCGTCATTAACTATGCCGCGCCGAGATTGCTTCGCAAATTCGCGCATATTCACGCCTTTGTCGCTGCGCTTGACGAAGCTGCGGCGCGCCGCGGTCAAAAAATCAGTATTCCCATGGCGCGCGAGACGATCGCTGCTATGAGTGCCGTTAATTAGAATACGGGTCATGGGGCCCGGCTTTAGCAAGACCGTGGAGATAATCAGATGGCAGGCGCAGACGACGGCGCACGGCTTTCAGGGCCTTCCGGAACACTATCGATGGAAGCCATAGGGCCGGAATCGCCGAACCGATTTATCAATCGCGAGCTGTCCTGGCTTTCTTTCAATACGCGCGTGCTTGAAGAGGCGTTCAATAAGAACCATCCTTTGCTCGAACAGCTTCGTTTTCTGTCCATATCCGCCAGCAATCTCGATGAGTTCTATATGGTGCGCGTCGCCGGTCTGCGCGGACAGGTGCGCGAGGGCGTCGCCGCTGTTAGTCAGGAAGGGCTGACGCCCCAGCAACAGCTCGATTTGATCAACGAAAAAGCGCTTATTCTCATGGATGAGCAACAGCGATGCTGGCGCGGCATCCTGCCAAAAATGCGGGATGCGGGCATTTATGTTCTGGACAATGACGAACTCACAGACGCGGAAGATGAATGGCTGCGCAAGGAGTTCGATGACAACATATTTCCGATTCTGACGCCGCTTGCACTCGATCCGGCGCACCCGTTTCCATTTATTCCCAATCTCGGTTTTGTCTTGTGCTTCGAGATGAAACGCCCTGACGGCCGCATTCTTGAGGCGTTACTGCCTGTGCCGGGTAAAATTGACCGGTTTATCAGGTTGCCGTCAGAAGCGCGCGGGAGCGCCGAGGTTCGTTATATCGCGCTTGAAAAAGTCATTGTACGGTTCATTGATCGAGTATTTCCGTCATTTGAAATCATAAGCCACGGCGCTTTTTCCGTCTTACGCGACTCTGATGTGGAAGTGGAGGAGGAGGCGGAGGATCTGGTCCGCGTCTTTGAATCGATGCTCAAGAGGCGCCGCCGCGGCGATGTCATTCGCGTCAAGTTCGATGTGGCGACGCCGGAACCCATGCGCAAACTGATCAGCGATCGACTTCAGGCGATGCCGCAGGACATTGTGCCGGTGGACGGCATGCTCGGGCTCGCGCAGACGAGCGCGCTTATCCCTTCGGATCGGCCGGATCTTCAGTTTGAAGCGTATGAGCCGCGGTTCCCTGAACGCATTCGCGAGCACGGCGGCGATTGTTTTTCAGCAATTCGCGCAAAAGACATCCTTGTCCATCATCCGTATGAGTCATTCGATGTCGTTGTCCAGTTCCTGAAACAGGCGGCCGCCGATCCCAACGTCGTTGCGATCAAGCAAACTCTTTATCGCACGTCGAAACAGTCGCCTATCGTCGAAGCGCTCATTGAGGCGGCGGAAGCCGGCAAGAATGTCACGGCGCTCGTTGAGCTGAAAGCGCGGTTCGATGAAGAAGCGAACATTCGCTGGGCGCGCGAGTTGGAACGCTCCGGCGTCAATGTCGTATACGGTTTCGTTGAATACAAAACCCATGCAAAATTATCGCTTGTGGTGCGTCAGGAGTCGGAGGGCGCGCGAACCTACACACATGTGGGCACTGGCAACTACCATCCGCTGACGGCCAAAATTTACACCGATCTGTCGCTATTTACCTGCGATCCGGCAATCGGGCGCGATGCGGCGAAAGTCTTCAATTACATAACCGGCTATGCGGCGCCGGAGGAATTTGAAAAGATCGCCGCGGCGCCGTTGAACGGTCGCGCCCGCATTGCTGAATTAATCGATAAGGAAATCAAGAACGCCAAGAAGGGAAAAAAAGCCGCGATCTGGGCGAAAATGAACGCGCTCGTTGACGGCGCCATGATCGACAAGTTTTATGAAGCTTCTCAGGCGGGCGTGCGCATAGAGTTGGTCGTGCGCGGCATATGTTGCTTGCGGCCAGGCTTGCCGGGGCTTTCAGAAAATATCCGTGTAAAAAGCATTATTGGACGGTTTCTTGAGCACGCCCGGATTTATTGTTTCGGCGCAGGCGACGCCCTGCCCAATGCAAATGCGGAAGTTTATCTGGCTTCAGCGGATTTGATGCCCCGCAATCTCAACCGGCGCGTTGAGGTCTTCTGTCCGATTGAAAATACTACCGTCAGACGGCAAATCTTGAACTACATCATGGTTGCGAATTTAAATGACGATGCGCAGAGTTGGATATTGCAACCTGACGGGGAGTATGTTCGGGTCAAACCGAAAAACGAGGCTGCGTCCTTCAATGTGCATACTTATATGATGACGAATCCCAGTCTGTCTGGGCGCGGCGCAGCCATAAAATACAATGCGCCCAAAGCGCTTCGCCCTCGAAAATGATCATGCTGCGGATGAACCGTTTTGACTTTTTTCTCTCCATAAGCTGAAGATATCAATGGCTGGAAAATCGAACCGATCCAAAACCGACGATTTGCATGCAACTCCCCGGCGGGCGGTTGTCGATATCGGATCGAATTCGGTTCGACTTGTGATCTATGACGGCCCGTTGCGTTCGCCAATGGCGATCTGCAATGAAAAGTCCTTATGTGGTCTTGGTCGTGACAAGACCGTTGAAGGCGGCCTGAACCCTGATGCTGTGGCGCACGCACTGGCGACGTTAAAACGATTTCGTATGATATTGACCGCTTATGGCGATCCGCCGACCTATTCGATCGCCACAGCGGCGGTGCGCGAAGCCTCAGACGGCGCTGATTTCGTTAAAGCCGTTTCCAAGCTGGGATATTCGCTGAACGTGATTTCCGGCGAAGAAGAGGCGGAACTCGCCGCTCTTGGCGTATTGCTGGTCGAGCCGGAAGCGAACGGGCTTGTCGGGGATATGGGAGGCGGCAGCCTGGAACTGGTCAACATCAGCGCCAAAGGCCTAAAGGGTAATGTCAGCCTTCCCACCGGGCCGTTGTCGGTCATGCAGACCGTTGGCGACGACCTGGAAGCGGCGCGCAAACATATCAAGGATATTTTCGACAAAACTGATATCATCCGTAATCAAACTTATGATGCTCTTTATACGGTGGGCGGCGCCTGGCGATCGATTGCCCGCATTCATATGAATTTGAAGCAATACCCGTTGTCAGTGTTGCATCATTACGAAATGTCGTCCGCAACAGCCATCGAAGTCTGCGATCTTGTCGCCAGGCAAAGCCGCCGGTCGCTGGAAGAAATTCCCGGCATTTCACGCAAGCGTATCGATACGCTTCCGGTCGCCGCCATTGCATTGAAGTTGCTTTTAAAAGCAATGCAGGCAAAGCGCATGGTTGTTTCTTCCGGCGGCGTTCGCGAGGGTCTTCTTTATCGGGAGCTTTCTGATGAGGCGCGCGAAAGGGATCCGTTGGTTGACGCCTGCACGTTTCTGGCGAACCAGTTTGCGCCGGAAGCGGGGTTCGGCGCAGCTGCGCTCAGGGTGATAACGCCGCTGTTTCAGGACGCCCCGCATCTCAGCAACCGGTTGCTGACGAGCGCCTGCGAGCTTTGCGACATAGCCGCCTATGCGCATCCTGACATGCGCGCCCGTCATGCTTTTGACACGGCGCTGAGCGCGCCCTTTGTCGGCGTCAGTCACGCTGAACGAGTTTGGCTTGCGCTTGCGCTTTACTGTCGATATCGCGGCCGCAATTCCGGCCTGCCGAATGAACAGGCGATCAGCCTTCTCAGCTGGGACGAACAACTGACGGCGACGCAGGTCGGTCTCGCACTGCGTTTTATTGGAACGCTGGCGCCCAAAACGCCTGCATTGCTCAAAGGCTGCAGATTAAAACGCACCGGCGAAGCGATCGTTTTTGAAGCGCCGGCTGGTCTTGAAACGTTGATCGGCGAAACCCCGCGCAAGCGACTGGACGCGCTAGCGCTTTCTTTCGAGCTGTCTTCGGAACTCAAATTTGCCGACTGACCGCGCCGCGCAGTTTTTTAAAATGCGTTGACAATCTCGATGGCGCCTTCGTTGAGCTGCAGCGCAACTTCGCCCCGTTTTAATTTCATGGCCGCATCCCCGAAGACTTCCCGTCGCCAACCTGTCATTGCGGCGACATCAGCGTCATCGTTGAGCGCGATCTCTTCAAGATCGGATGCTGAGGCGATCAGTTTGGGCGCGACATCAAATTTCTCACACTGCGTTTTCAATAGCACTTTCAGAAGATCGACAATATCGCCGGGCGCTTTTGGGCCGGCCTGTTTTTCGACTTCCGGCAGAGAGGATTTCGGCGCCTTCAAGCCCTCTTCGATCGTCGAGAGAATACCTGCAGCTGCGGAGGATCGCTCATAGCCTTTCGGAATACTGCGTGCGCGGGCGAGATCCTTTGCCGAGCCTGGCTGGAGGCGCGACAGCTCGAAAATGGCTTCATCCTTCAAAATGCGGCTTCGCGGCACGTCGCGGGTCTGAGCTTCGCGTTCACGCCATTCGGCGAGTTTCATCAAAACGCCCAGTTCCTTTGGGCGCACGCCTTTCAGACGAAGACGCCGCCACGCCTCGCTTGGCTGCACATAATAAAGATCAGCATTGAGAAGCGCCTTCATCTCTTCCTCAACCCAATGCGCCCGGTTTTGCGATTTGAGCTGCGCCAACAACAATGGATACGCTTCGCGCAAATGCGTCACGTCTGACATGGCGTAGGAGAGTTGCGCCTCCGTCAGCGGGCGCCGCGACCAGTCGGTAAAGCGCGAGCCTTTATCTATTTTTGCCTTAAGGAGCGTGCGCATCAGCGGCTCATAGCCGATCTGATCGCCAAACCCGCAGGCCATGGCTGCAATCTGCGTATCAAACAACGGCGCAGGCACCGCTTCCAGCCGGCGATAAAAAATCTCTACGTCCTGACGGGCGGCGTGAAAGACTTTGACAACGGAAGCATCCGTCAGAACATCGTAAAAGGACGACAGATCAAGCCCGTCGGCGAGGGGGTCGATAATCGCTTCGGTCCCTTCAGCCGCCGCTTGGATAAGGCACAGGATCGGCCAGAAGGTTTTTTCGCGCATGAACTCTGTGTCGACGGCGACAAAAGGCTGCGCGCGCAATTCACGGGAAAAGTCTTCAAGTTCTTTTGTTTTGGTTATGATGCGCATAGCGGGCGCTTCTATCAGCGTCGGCGCAAGGCGTCATCTTGAAAAAACGCGCTTCACGGGGACTTGCTCCATAAAAAAGGCCCCTGCGGCGACGCAGAGGCCTCTCAGTCAGTCTGTTGCGAGGCTTACGCGCCGCAGAGATCTGTCAATGATTTTACCGACATAGCCACCGGACGGCTTTTCAGCTCGTTGCAGGCGCGGCTCATTTGATCGGCGCGGATCTTTTCGCCCGATGTTGCGCGGAGATAGACGCCGAACAACTCTTCAAACGGCGTTTTCTTAACCGCCGGCGGGGCGACAAGCTTCCAGTCGTCGCCTTCAGCGCCAATTTCAGAGCCGATATATTCAAGCGTCTCCTGATACGTCTTGACGTCGTCAATATACCCGCGCTCTTTCGCGAGGTTATCGGCGAAAATCATCGCGCCATATTCATTGATCAACCGGCTGCGGTCCATGGGACGATTTTCTGTCACATGGTCCAGGAAGGCCTGATAATATTCTTCAGCGCTTGCATTAAGCAGACCCTCTTCGCGTTCTGTCATCGGACGGAACGGATTGCCGATGTCCTTGCCGAGACCGGCGCCAATGAATTTGAAATTGATACCGTTGCGCGTCTCAATGCCTTGTGAAAAGAGCGTGCTGCCGGTGCTGACCGGGCCGTCAAAATATGGCCAGTTGCCGAAATTGACGCCGACGGAGCCAATCAGGCTGCCATAGTCGGAGAAGATTTTGTCAGCGGCCGCTGTCGACCATACGCCGCCTGAGGCGGAGATCGTGTCCACATAGGCGACAACGGGCTTGCCGGCGGCTTTGACCGCAAGAACGCCGTCATGGATCGCCTGACTGCCGACGATGGAGCCGCCCGGCGTCGTTACAAACAGCATAACCGCTTTGATGTCTTCATTTTTGGCGGCTTTCAGAAGCTGTTCCTTGACCTTGTAGCCATAGGTGACGCCGGAGATGCTGGCGAAGAAGTTGTTGTCTTCCTCTTGCGGCGCATGGCTTAGAATGGGCCCAATGATATTGACCCGCATGATCGCGTTGTCGCTGTCTTTTTCGCCGTATAGATGAGCCGATGTCGGCTCTTTCGCGACGGACTTTTTGCCGCTCGACCCAGCGGCGCCTGCGGCCGACCCGGCGACAACGCCGACGCCGCATGAAACGAGTAAAATAATTAGAATTCCGCCGACGATCATTTTTACGACCATGCGAACGAGATCCATAAGTAGTGGCGGTCTTTGATTCACTATCCCCTCCGGATAAAACTAACAAAACGGAATGTAGGGCGCTTGTCCGCGCGACAAAAGTTCTTTTTGACGCAAAATTGCCCTATTTCGCCGCAGGGGCAGCCAATTTTCGCCGATTCCCGGCGAATGAGCCGCCCCGTCTCTTGACATAAACATGGCCGGGCGCCACTGCGGCGCGTCCTTGCCAATATCGTTTTAAGTGAAATTTGGGGAAGCGCATGCACGCCTATCGCACGCACCATTGCGGAGAGCTCAGGAAATCTTCAGTCGGCGAGACCGTTCGCCTGTCGGGGTGGGTGCACAGGAAGCGTGACCATGGGGGTCTCCTGTTTATTGACCTGCGCGATCATTACGGGCTTACCCAGCTTGTGGTTGAGCCTGAAATGGCGTTTTTCCCAGAAGTCGAACGCATCCGCCAGGAAAGCGTGATCAAGGTGGAGGGGACGGTCGTGGCGCGCGACGCCGAGGTCATCAACCCCAATCTGCCGACCGGCGAGATTGAAATCCGCATCGCGTCTTTTGAGGTTCTGTCGGAAGCGGACGAGCTTCCGTTGCCGGTGTTCGGCGAGCCGGACTATCCCGAAGACATCCGCATGAAGCATCGATATCTCGATCTTCGCCGGGAGACGCTTCATCGGAACATCATGCTTCGTTCCGAGGTGATTAAGGAGATCCGCCGCGGCATGGAGGAGAAAGGCTTTACCGATTTTCAGACGCCGATCCTGACCGCGTCGTCGCCGGAGGGCGCGCGCGATTTTCTGGTGCCATCGCGATTGCACCCCGGCAAGTTTTACGCGCTGCCGCAGGCGCCGCAGATCTTCAAGCAGCTGATCATGGTTTCAGGGTTTGACCGCTACTATCAGATTGCGCCCTGTTTCCGCGACGAAGACGCGCGCGCGGACCGTTCCGCCGGCGAGTTCTATCAGCTCGATTTGGAAATGAGCTTCGTTGAACGCCAGGACGTTTTTGATGCGGTCGGTCCGGTGACGCACGACACCTTTGCGAAATTCGCAGGCGAGCGCGCGGTTACGAGCTATCCGTTTCCGCTCATCGCGTATGACGAAGCGATGCTGAAATACGGGACCGACAAGCCGGATTTGCGTTGTCCGATCGAGATGCAGGTTGTCTCCGATCACTTCCGCGGCTCAGGCTTCAAGGTCTTCGCCTCAATCCTAGACGCCGATCCGCGCCATGAGATTCGCGCCATCCCGGCGCCCAAGGGCGGCAGCCGCGCGTTCTGCGACCGCATGAACAACTGGGCGCAGAAACAGGGCCTGCCGGGCATGGGCTACATGATCTTCGATGAAAACGAAGTGAAAGGACCGCTGGCGAAAAATATCGGTCCGGAGCGTTCCGCGGCCGTGCGTGACCAACTCGGCATGAAGGCCGGTGACGCTGCTTTCTTTCTTGCGGGCAAACCGGAAGAGTTTTTGCCCGTCGCCGCAAAAGCGCGCGTGCTCATCGGCGAAGAAATGGAGATTACGGACAAAGACCGCTTCGAGCTTTGCTGGATTGTCGATTTCCCGATGTATGAGTGGGACGAGGAGCACAAGAAAGTCGAGTTCGGCCACAACCCATTCTCCATGCCCCAGGGCGGCCTCGCAGCGCTGGAATCAGCAACTTCGGATGAAGACTATCTCGCCATTAAGGCGTACCAATACGATCTTGTTTGCAACGGCTATGAGCTTGGCTCCGGCGCGATCCGAAATCACCGCGCCGATATCATGATGAAAGCTTTCGATATTGCCGGTTACGGACCGGAAGTCGTCGAAGAGAAATTCGGCGGGATGCTGAACGCCTTCAAATATGGCGCGCCGCCCCATGGCGGGTGCGCGCTCGGGCTGGAGCGCATCGTCATGCTGCTGGCGGATCAGGAGAACATCCGTGAGGTGACGATGTTCCCCATGAACCAGCAGGCCGAAGACCTGCTCCTCGGCGCGCCGGCGGATGCGAGCCCTGAGCAGCTCAAAGAGATTCACATTCGCCTTGCGCCGCCGATTACGGAGAAAAAATCGTAGCGTCATTTTCATTGGCGGCAGGTTTCCTTTCCAATGAAACATGCTAGCGCAGGCGACGAGAGAATTTTTGCTGCAAGTTGCGCAAGCAAACTCACGTTAACGCGGGAAAACATGATTAAAATTACGAGCGATTTCGATCACGGCAATATTGTCGTTCAGGACGCAACTGATCTCAGCGACATCCGTCTGGGAATAAAACCGGACGGTGCGGCCAAGTTTCATCAGTGGTTTTACTACAAGGTGGAAACGCGATCGGGCGAGGCGCTTGTCATGAATATCGTGAACGCGGGCAGCGCATCTTACGTTGAAGGATGGAAAGATTATCGTGCGGTTGCATCTTATGACGGCGAGCAATGGTTCCGCGTGAATACAAACTACACGGACGACGTGCTGACAATACGGCATGCGCCAGAGCGTGACGTTGTCTATTATGCCTATTTCGCCGCTTATCCGACAACGCGCCATCGTTCTTTTATCGAACGCATCAAATCGGAAAACGCATTTTCCCACAGCCGGCTTGGCGAAACCCTGGACGGGCAGACCATCGATTATTTCCAGGCGGGCGAAGGAACGCTGCAATACTGGGTTATTGCGCGCCAACATCCTGGCGAGGATATGGGCTCGTGGTGGATGGAAGGCTTTCTCCATGCGCTCGCCGATGAGGCTGATGAAGCGGCAACTGCGCTGAAAAAGGCTGCGACGGTCCATATTGTTCCCTGTATGAACCTCGACGGCGTCGCGCGCGGACATTTGAGAACAAATGCGGCCGGCGTCGATCTCAATCGCGCGTGGCGCAATACGACCATGGATAAAAGTCCGGAGGTTTTTCTTGTCCGCAACGCCATGAAAAAGACCGGCGTTGATTTCTTTCTCGACGTCCATGGCGATGAAGCCATACCGAATAATTTTCTTGATCCCGGTTGGGGAACGCCGTCCTGGACGGACGAGAGCGACTCCCGGTTCGAGCGTTATCGGTCTTTGATGCTGGAGATCAGCAAGGATTTTCAGACCAAGGACGGATATCCGAAAACGGCGCCCGGAAAGGCCAATCTTGATATCGCCACCAACTACGTTACCGAAGAATGGCGCTGTCTCGCCATGACGTTGGAAATGCCGTTCAAGGACGCCAACGTAAATCCCGATCCGGAGCAGGGCTGGTCGCCGGAGCGGTGCAGGGCGTTCGCCCGCGAGCATTTGCAGGCGATGGCGCGCATTGCGCCGCAATTGCGCTAACGCCGCTCCATTCATCTCCCCCCGAATAATTCACAATGTCAAAGAGCCTGGTCGTGCGCGCGCCTTGCGCCACGGCCGTGGACGTCTGACGGAAACTGATGATTGCAAAAGTGCGCTTTGATCAGCGCCAAAAAGTCGTTTCCCGACATCAGCGAGAAGTATACGGCCGTTTGGGCAGGGGGATGATACGTATGCACCAAAGGCGGGTTTTATGGAAGAAAACGCCCTCTGGGTTGCAACCTTACAAAAAAATACAACCGCTGATTATTGCAAGGACGACGTTACAAAAGTGCGCTGATCTTCCCGCCCCATGGCCAGCAAGAAAGGATCTTTCTTCTGACGCGCGGCAAAGTCCTGTTTTGACGCCAGACCAAGCCAGCGATGCCGGATCAGTTCCTGCGCAATCGGCGCGCCAAGGGTTGCGCCTGGACCGACCAGAATGAGCGCGTCAGGTGAAAATTCCTTTATCGCGACTTCGATTGATTTTGAAAAATCATAAGTCTCAACGATCTGTTCGCCTAACGTATACTGATAAAGATCGGTCACATTGCTGGCGCCGGGCGTCCATATGGCGCCGCGCCCGTCAATCATCGTTGTTCCTGGCGATTGAAAAAGTTTTTCCGGCAGCGTCTCAAACGCCATCTTCGACACATGCGACAAGAGCGGGGTGTGAAAGGCGGCGTGTCTCGCCAAGCGAAAGGGATAGCGGCCCTCCGCCGGCGGCAGCGATTTTTCCATCGCCGACAGGCCGGCTTCATCGCCGGCGAGGACCGCCATGCCGCCAAGCCGGATCGATAAAAACGCCTCGCCTTCGGTTTTGCCCGCATGAAGCGCTTCAGATACAGATTTTTCATGCGTCGGCGATTGGCGCCAGTCTTCGTCTACAAACGGATAAATAAGCTGTCCGCCGACGCCATGTTCTTCCATAAGCGCGCCCATCGTGTCGACAAGCCGGATTGCATGTTTTGGCGGCAATGCGCCCGCGCCCGCGAGTGTCAGATACCAGCCAAGCGAGTTGCCGCAGATTGCACAGATGTCATAGGTCTCGCGGTCGATCGCTGCGAAATCTGCAAGAGCGCAGGCGTAAATCAAGGCAGACGCATTGATGCTCGACGCATGGCGGCCGGCGGCGAAAGAGGCCGCATCGTCGAGATCGCGAACCGGCGTTCGATCCTGCGCCTTGCGCCAGGCGTCAACGCCGTCAATGAATGAAGAGCGCTGCCCATGATATCGGCGAAGATAGCCAAGTTCCTCTTTGCCGTAAGTTCCACGCCCCGGAAAAATAACCACAGCGGACTTTTTCATTCCGCCGCCTCTCGTTCGCCCGCCGAGACAAGCTCAAGCGCGGCGTCTACTATATTTTGTTCACTGATTAAAACCATATCGGCGGCAGGACCCAGCGGAATGAATGTATCGACGCCGGCAATGCGCCGAATGGAACAGGCAAGCTCGCGTTCGACAAAAGCCGCAATCAGCTCTTCGCCAGGCCCGCCCGTTTTTCGGCATTCGTCGACAATCAACACGTTGCGCCGCGAACCGATGGCTTTGATGACCGCATCAACGGGCAAAGGAGCCAGCCAGCGAAGATCAATGATGCGGTGCTTAACGCCCTTGGCGCTCAAAGAACGGCTTGCGCGCCTCGAAAGGTAAGTTCCGTTTCCATAGGTGACGATGGCGAGATCTGCGCCGTCGCCGATAATGTTCGGCTCGCCAAACGCAGCGCCGCCCTTGATATCGTCAAAGACGGCGCACATGGCGCCGTCGCCGGGTTCAGCCAGGTCTTTGGTCCCGTAAAGGGCGATCGGTTCAAGAAAGACAACGACGCGTTGCTCGGTCCAGGCGAGGCGATAGGCTTCGCGCAACATCTTGACGGCTTCGGCGCCGCTTGACGGGCAGGCCAGGATAATGCCCGGTATGTCGCGGAAGACCGCAACGGAATTATCGTTGTGAAAATGGCCGCCAAAACCTTTCTGATAGGCGAGGCCTGCGATCCGCACCACCATTGGATTGGCGTACTGACCATTGGCGAAAAAGGAGAGCGACGCGGCTTCTCCACGCAATTGATCCTCCGCATTATGCACATAGGCGAGAAACTGAATTTCAGGCGTCGGCAGAAAACCGTTATGCGCAAGGCCGATGCCGAGACCCAGGATCGACTGCTCATCAAGGATCGTGTCGAACACGCGCGCGGGCCCGAACTTCTGCTGCAGGCGAGCGGTTGCGCCATAGACGCCGCCCTTTTTGCCGACATCCTCGCCGAAGGCGACAATGGCGCCGTTCCGGGCCATTTGTTCGGCAAGCGTAAGAGAAATCAGCCGCGACATGTGCTGCGGTTCGCGACGCGCCCGCGCGTCGTCGGGCGCATTGGCGACGGTGCGGCCGGGCCTGGGCGCGCGCAGAGATCTTGGCGGGGACAAAGGCTTGCAGACGCTTTGCGCAGTTGTCAGTTTAGGTCGGTCGCAAGCGGCTTCCATCACCCGCCCGGCTTGCGCCTTTATGTCAGCATAGAGCGTTTCCACGTCCTGAAGCGAGGCGCCTGTCAATTCGCAGACGTAGCGGGCCGTGTGCAACAAGGGATCATCGTCAGCCTCGCTGTTGATCTCGGCGCGATCGCGATAACCGCTTTCGATATCCGACCCGGCGTGACCCATCAGCCGCACGGTGTGAAGATGGAGAAAAACGGGCCGGCGCCGAATGCGGGCATATGTCTCCGCTTCCCGCGCCGCACGGGCAGCATCGACAATGTCGCGGGCGTCGCCATAGACATAATGCAGGCCGGGGCGTTGTGAGAAATTCTGCGCAATCCAGCCGGTTGGCGTGCGCACAGAAATGCCGATGCCGTTGTCTTCGCATACGAAGACCAATGGCAAGGGCAAGCCGCGAAAGGCGGTATGCGCGGCTGCGTTGATTGCGCCCTGCGCCGTTGAGTGGTTCGCTGAGGCGTCGCCGAAACTGCAAATGGGAACGCTGTCGCGCGGCAAGGGTCCGTCATGCCGGCGCAAGGTTTTCGCAAGCGGAATTGAAAACGCCGCGCCCATCGCCTTGGGGAGATGCGAAGCGATCGTGCTTGTTTGGGGCGGAATAAATAACGCCTTCGAGCCGATAACTTTGTGACGCCCGCCTGAAATCGGGTCTTCCGATGACGCAACAAAAGAGAGCGCCATATTCCATAGAGGGGTCTGGCCGGGGAGTTTTTTTGCGCGCTCAATGTAAAATGCGCCGCTGCGATAATGCAGGAAAGCCGGATCTGTCAGACGAAAAATATGAGCGACAGCGGCGTTGCCTTCATGTCCGGCGCTTCCGATTGAATAATAGCCGCGTTTTTCTGCGCCCAGCCGACGGGCTTCAAGATCGAGCGCGCGACTGGCCAACTGACTTTCAAAAAGGCGCGCGAGATCTTTATGCGACAGCCCGGCCTGATCAAGCGACGCGCCGGCGATTGCGGCCGGCAGCCGCCCGGCTTTCAGCCGTTTCGAAAAGCCGTCTTCCGCCGCCCCGATTGCGCCCGCCATAATGCGAATCCTGTGTCTTGCGATGAATGCCGCAATGTCCGTTTCCGCGGCGCATCGTATCTGTCATATTGCGTTTTGTCTGCATAGCACTGGCGACGGCAAAGCCAAGCGGGGGCTTGCGAAACGTTGAAAGTTTTAAGGAGTTTGACTTTGTCTGATCGCATCATATCGGATCCGGAACTGGGAGAACGCCTGCCGCCCACGTGGCCTAGCGAAGACGCGGTGACATGGCTCCGCCGCAGAAGATCAACGCCGGCGGATTTCTTGAGCGAGCCCGGCCCTGACAGTCAGGAGTTATCGTCATTGCTTACCATTGCCGCGCGGGTTCCTGACCACAGGCGGGTGACGCCTTTCCGTTTCCTGATCTTTCAGGGCGAAGCGCGTGAGCGTTTCGGCGATGTCCTGAAAACGGCGTATCTCAAAAATGAACCGGACGCTGAAGAAAAACGCCTGGCCGTCGAGGAGCATCGTTTCATGCGTGCGCCGACAATCGTGGCTGTCGTCTCCAGGGTTGATCGTGATCATCGCACGCCGGAGTGGGAGCAGGTGCTGACGGCGGGCGCTGTCTGCGAGAACCTGCTGCTTGCCGCTGGCGCCCATGGTTATGCTGCGCAATGGCTTACGGAGTGGTATGCGTATGACAGTTTTGTAACGGATAATCTCCGCCTTGATGACGGCGAACGGATTGCCGGCTTCGTCTACATCGGAACAGCGAAAGAAGATCCGAAAGAGCGCGGGCGGCCTGATCTCGAATCAATTATCTCTTATTATTAGGTCATCACGACAGCGTGATCACCATCGCAACTGCGCGATTGAGTTGTTAGCTATCGCGCTGTTTGATGAAACAGAAAGGAATCATCATGTCGAGTTCTGTGAAATTTGCGCTGCCGGTTGTCGCAGGCCTTGCGCTTGCCGCTGTCAGCGGCCCGGCCAACAGTCAGTCTGCAGATAAAGGCGAGGGCGCCGTGTCCGGCGTTTATGAAGTTGATCAGACGCACCGCTATATTGCTTTTGATTACTTGCACCAGGGTTATTCACGGCCCGTCCTGCGTTGGCGCGACTGGGACGCCACCTTGAACTGGGACGCGGCGGACCCGACAAAATCCTCCGTTGAGGTCACAATCGATGCAAACTCCATCGACTCCGGCGTTGATGTTTTTGACGGTCACCTGCGCGGCGAACAGTTTTTTGATGTGGAAAATCACCCGACCATAACTTTTGCAAGCACATCGCTTGAAAAAACGGGCGAAACGACGGGTAAAATGACCGGCGATCTGACAATCAAGGGCGTTACAAAACCGGTTACGCTTGATGTCACTCTGAACCGCGCGGCGTTCGAGCAACGCGGCAATGTTTACAAAATCGGGTTTTCTGCAGAAGGCGTTGTAAAGCGGTCCGATTTTGGCGTTGACGCCTATACGCCTTTTGTCGGCGATGAGGTGAATCTCAATATTCAGACTGAATTTGAGATGCCCGCATCGCAGGAATAAACACCATGGCGGGCGCGCGATATACGAATGTCGCCATTGTCCTTCACTGGACGATTGCGATCTTGATACTGGCGCAGATCGCCGGCGGGTTTTATATGCACAATCTGCCTAACTCGGCGCCCGCCAAATTTGATTTATATCAGCTACACAAGTCTTTCGGGCTTTCGATCCTTGTACTGACAGTGATCCGCATTGGTTGGCGGCTGACCCATCGTCCGCCGGCGCTGCCATCGGCAATGCCGTCATGGCAAAAAATGATCGCCAGAGCGACGCATGTCCTTTTTTACGCCCTCTTGATCTTGACGCCGCTTGTGGGACTGGCCATCGTTTCAGTTTCTCCAAAAGACATTCCGACATATTATTTTGGTCTGTTTAACGTCCCGCACCTGCCGTTTCTTGACGGGGGCGCCGATCCCGCCGCCGCTGAGAAGGCGTTTATCGATCGCCATAAAGCGCTCTCTATTGGCATTCTCATTTTATTTGCGCTGCATGCGGGCGCTGCGATTAAGCACGCTCTCGCGGATAAAGACGGCGTGATGCGCTCGATGCAGCCGCGCCTCGCTCAGGGCGCCGCTATCGGCGCGGTGTTTGCGTTTCTGAGCGCCGGCGCCGCCGCTTATTTTCTCACGGGCGGCAAACAGGAAGAGACGACCATCGCTGCAGGCGTCGAGGCTGAAAGGCAGGTGACGCCAGTCGCTGAGGGGCAGTGCGGACCGGACGCCTTTCCAGCTGCGAATTGGCGTGTCGACCGTGAGGCAAGCCGGCTCATCTTCATAGGCGAACAAAATGGCAATCGTTTTGAGGGCGCATTCAGCGATTTCGATGCTCAGATCGCGTTTGACCCGGACAGGTTGAACGCATCATGGATAAGGGTTGATATACGCACCGCCTCTGCGGCGACCGGCGACAATCTGCGCGATTCGACCATTCCCGGCGGCGAATGGTTCGATGTGAAAAATCATCCGACGGCCACATTTCTGGCCTGCGATATTTCGCAGAGCACTAACGGAAGTTATCTGGCCGCCGGCGCGCTGACCATTAAAGATCTAAGTAAAGACATTGTCCTTGACTTTACGGTGACGATTAACGGCGATCGCGCATTGGCAGAAGGAGCCGTCGAACTTATGCGCACTGATTACGATCTTGGCGCTGCCGACACCTGGCTGAACGCTGAAGGCGTCGGGCTCGACGTAACTGTTGAAACGACGATCGAGGCAACCCGCCAGTAGATTTTACGCGACTCGTCCAGCCCGCCCGGGACGCTGCGGCGCTGTATTGTCATCGAAGAGTTCAGCTAACTGATCAATGATGGCGCCTCCTAGTTGATCGACATCGACAATAGTCAATGCGCGGCGATAATAACGCGTCACGTCGTGACCGATGCCGATTGCCAGCAACTCGACCGGCGAACGATTTTCAATCTGAGCGATCACTTCGCGCAAATGCCGTTCCAGATACGCGCCGCCGTTAGCCGAAGAAGTCGTATCGTCCACAGGCGCGCCATCGGAAATCACCATCATGATGCGCCGGCTTTCCGGGCGTCCAAGTAAGCGCGAATGCGCCCATAAGAGCGCTTCGCCATCGATATTCTCTTTCAACAGACCCTCTTTCATCATCAGGCCCAGCGAGGTGCGCGCACGCCGCCATGGGGCATCGGCGGGTTTATAAATGACATGGCGCAAATCATTAAGTCGGCCCGGCTTGGCCGGTCTTCCGTCCGCGACCCATTTCTCACGCGATTGACCGCCCTTCCAGGCGCGGGTCGTAAAGCCGAGGATTTCAACCTTGACGCCGCAGCGTTCCAGCGTGCGCGCCAGAATGTCAGCGCAGATGGCGGCGATTGTAATCGGCCGGCCGCGCATGGAGCCGGAATTGTCAATCAGCAGGGTGACGACCGTGTCGCGGAACTCCTGATCCTTTTCCATCTTGTAGGACAGCGGCTGCATCGGATCGGCGACAACGCGGGCCAGCCTTGCTGCGTCGAGCACGCCTTCATCAAGGTCAAAAGCCCAACTCCGATTTTGTTGGGCGAGCAATTTGCGTTGCAGCTTGTTTGCAAGACGCGCAACAACGGCGTGAAGGTTTTCCAATTGCCGGTCGAGAGAGCGCCGCAGGCGCTGAAGCTCCTCCGCGTCGCATAACTCATGGGCTTCCGCGATCTCATCAAATTCAGTCGTATACGGTTGATAAACTTCGCCCGTGTCGCCTTCGAACCGGTTGCGAAGAGAGGAGATGCGGGCGTTTTCTTCAGCGCCGTCATCTTCTTCTATCGTGGAATCCATATCCTGATCAGAGAGGTCCGCATCGCCCTCGGCAGTTTCTCCATCGCCGGTCTGTTCGGGAAATTCATCATCGTCTTCGCCAGTCTGATCGTCACCGCTTTCGTTCTCATTGTCGTCTTCGGACTCGTTCTCATCGTCTGACGTATCTTCGTCATTGCGATCGCCCTGGTCTTCATCATCAAGATCCAGATCGCGAATGAAATCGCGGGCGAGGGCGGCGAATGCTTCTTGATCATCGAGCGAGCCTGACGCCGCCATCGCATCGAGCGAAGCGCCGGCGCGCTCTTCAAGATCCCGACGCCAGGTCTCCATAATCGAGGCTGCCGAAGGCGGCGCCGGACGGCCTGTCAGACGCTCCCGCAGGAGAAGAGCGGCAACGTCTGCAACCGGCGCGGCGTCCTTTGCGCTCAGCCGGTCATACCCTTTGGCCGCAATTGTTTTCTCAAGCGCGGCTGCAAGGTTGTCGCCCACGCCCTTAAGGGCGCGCGCGCCGATCGCTTCACACCGTGCGTTCTCCAATGCTGCAAAAATGGCTCTGGCTTCTGCGCCGCCAGGCGCCAGTCGGGCATGCGCGCCGCCGTCGTGGTGAGCAAGGCGCAACGCCGCAGCATCGCCTTCACCCCGCGAGACTGCCGCCGCGGCCGCATCAAGGGTGCGGGCCGGAAGCGGGATGCGCGCCGACTTGCCCTGCGTCGCAGCTTGATCGCCGCCGAAGGCCACTTCCACGTCATGCTTGGCCGATAAGGCGCGGGTCGTGGTTAAGAGCGCTTTTTTAAAGGCGTCTCGAATGCGTTCACTTGGGGTCATGGGCTTGGTGTAGCGATATGAAACGCCAATCCCAAGTCTATTTTTTCAGCCGCGACGACGAGACCAGTAAGGGCGTTTTTGTACAATTTGATCCAAATGCAAAATTAACGTCGTTTCTTTGCTCTCTATTCATGTCGAAACGGTACGCTTTTTGAATACCGAAGCGGGGAATACAACCGGAGCCCCTTATGCCTTTCCAGAACTTCCTCAAAGCGCGTGACGGCAATGTCGCTATGCTGTTCGGCCTTTTGGTTGTGCCGATTATCGCTGGCGCCGGCATTGGCGTTGACATGTTGCGTGCTGCAAATGTTCGCGCGCAGGTCATTGAGGCGAGCGATTCAGGATTGATCGCAGCCGCCCGCGCAAAGGCTGTCAATCCCTCTATGAACCAGGCCGGGGCCGAAGCCGTGGCGCGCCGCTATTTTGATACAAACAGCATGGTGGCGACCAATTTTGAAATCGACACGTTCACATTCGACAATCCTGGCGGGTCTGATGATTTCACTCTGACGGTCAACGGACGTGTTGGCACAACATTGATGAATGTCGTCGGCAAACGATTTATTGACATAAATGTTGTTTCCGAAGCCAAGGTGAGCCCGCCCAAGGACCTGGAAGTCGCGCTCGTTCTCGACAACACCTATTCCATGGTCGGATCGAAACTGAGCGCCTTGAAAGTCGCTGCGAACGATCTTGTCGACCAGATCATGGCGGATACGGACAATACGGTGAAAGTCGGCATCGTGCCCTTTTCGCGATATGTCAAAGTTGGTTTATCGCGCCGGAGCGAGCCCTGGATTGATGTTCCTGCAGACTACTCCCAGACGGCGCCTCATTGCCGAAACGAATACCCGGATCGTACACGCACCAATTGCGTCACAACGACCGAAACGTGCTCCGACACCCGTGACGGCGTGACAACAACGAGATCGTGCGAACGCACGCGCTGTGATGTCGATGACGGCGACCCTGTTTACACATGCACGGACCGAACGACTGACTTTACCTGGAATGGATGCGTCGGCTCGCGTGATAATCCGCTTGACTATCAGGATGTCGATTATGCCTCTGATCCTGTTCCCGGCCTTTTGAATACATGGTGCCCGCGGGAAATTACGCCGTTGACGACGAACAAGGCGACCGTCATTGCCGAGATTAACGCCATGGCCGTTCAGGGCTCGCACACCTATATCCCTACAGGGATGAATTGGGGCTATCGGTTACTGTCATCCACGGCCCCGTTCACCGAAGGCATCACTTATGCGCAAATGAACGCCGACCGTGCGGTAAAAGCCATTGTGTTGATGTCTGACGGCCAGAACACGGTGTCGGCCAATTACGGCAATCAGCACCATTCGGGTTCAAATTTGAGCGCCGCCGCCGATCTGTTGGACGATGTCTGTTCCGAAGCGAAAAGTCAGGGTATCCGGGTCTACACCATCGCCTTTGAGGTGACGGACGCCAATGTTCGAAACATGCTTGAAGATTGTGCGACATCGTCTGGAAACTATTACGATGCTGTCAACGCAACAGCGCTTTCAGCCGCTTTCGGCGATATCGCCAACAGTCTTTATCAACTTGCTTTGACGCGATAACGGCTTGTTCGCCGCTGCAATATCCGCCACTTTCCCGGCGCAGTTTGCAGAAAAGGGCAACATGGATCTTACAGACGTCATCAGAACGATCCCGGATTACCCTAAATCCGGGATCATGTTTCGCGACATAACCACATTGCTCGCCGATGCGCGCGGTTTTCGAAAAGCAATCGATGAGCTGGTCCAGCCACTGGCCGGTGCGAAGATCGACAAAGTCGCCGGCATTGAAGCGCGCGGGTTTATCTTGGGCGGGGCGATCGCTCATCAGCTGTCTGTGGGATTTATTCCCATTCGCAAGAAAGGGAAGCTTCCCTATGAAACCATTGCGGAAAGCTATGAGCTTGAATACGGCGTCGATGAAGTTGAAATCCATGCGGACGCGATCGAAAAAGGCGAGCGCATTCTGCTGGTCGACGACCTGATCGCAACGGGCGGAACGGCCGGGGCCGCCATTCGTCTGATCGAAAGGGTCGGCGGCGACATTGTGCTTTGCGCCTTCGTCGTCGACCTGCCTGATCTTGGCGGCGCACAGAAATTGCGCGACATGGGCAAGAACGTCACCGCGCTGGTCTCGTTTGAAGGCGAGTAGCGCTCATCCTGGCGGCTGTTTCGTGAAATAGAGCGCATCGGTGTTATAGCCGAGCGCTTGCAGCCGAGAGAGTGCGGCGCTTTTGACATCCGGTTCTATCGTCGGCGTGCGTGACAAGATCCATAAATAGCGCCCGCCGGGCTCGCCCACGAGCGCGAGGCTATAATCGTCTTCAAGACCGATGACCCAATAATCCCCCCAGAACGGACCGAAAAAGCTGACCTCAAGCTTTGCGTTTGTTTCCGGATCGACAATGCGGGCGCGGCCCTTGGCGGCTTTCGCTTCGCCGGATACGCCGCCCTTCCGGCAGGTGTTGACGACGCTGATCAGCCCGTCCTCGCGCAGCTCGTAATCGGCAGTCACGCCCTCGCAGTTTCGCTCAAACTGGTTCGGAAAGCGGGCAATCTCATACCAGCGGCCGGCATACCGTTCGAGATCGACATTCTGGACGGTCGGCAATTGGGCATCGGAAGCCCGGTTCACGGGCGGTTTTGCGCACGCTGCGAGACAGCAAGCGGCAAGCAAAAAAGATATCGACAAACCGGATTTCATGGTTTTCCTCCCAAAGACGACCTGCGGCCTTGTCGACGCCATCGCATAATTCAAGATTTGCGTCGAGGCGCCGCAATTTCGCCATGGCTGGGCTTATGGTCTGCGCGTTGCACGCATCCCCAAAGGTCGGTACAAGGCGGCCTTTCGAAATGCGCGGCAACCCCGCGCCGAGGCGTCAGGAAAGCAAAAGTGGCGAACGAAGACAGCGTCTTAAGGGAAGTCGATCAGGAACTTGCCGAAGACAAACAATGGTTACTGTTCAGCAAATACGGCCCCGCAGCCATCGGCGCAGGCGCGGCGATTATTGTCGGTGTCGGCGCCTGGCAGGTCTGGACAGCCATGCAGACGCGCGCTGCAGGCGAACAGGCAATCGAATTTAATAACGCCATCGAAACGCTTGCAGAGGACGCCGAAAGCGGCCGCGCAGAATTGGCTGCAATCGCCGGCGGCTCCAGCGGATACGCCGTGCTGGCAGAGTTCAGACGCGCCGGATCGCTTGCCGCAGACGGGCAGACCGAAGAATCCATTGCTGTTTTTCAATCCGTTTACGCAGACAGCGCAGCGCCGAAACCGCTTCGCAGTCTTGCGCGGTTGCGCGCCTCCTATCTGTCGCTCGATCAGGGCCGTGAAGCCGCGCTTGGTCATCTTGGCGATCTCAGTGAGGCGCAAGGTCCGTTCTCTCACCATGCTGATGAAGTCATCGGCGTCGCGGCCTTGCGCGCAGAAGATTATCAGACCGCGATTTCGATTTTCGACCGGCTGAAAGCCGCCCCGGCGACGCCGGAGCCGCTGCGCATTCGAGCGACCGAATTGCGGGCGCTGGCTGTCGCCGGTCAGAACGGCGTTAACATTACAGGCGATATTCGCATCGACGATATCTTGGGCGCGGTTGCTCCCGGCGATAATCCGCTCTTTGCTGATCCTTCCGCCGCCAATCAGCTGATTTCAGACGCTCTTGAGGCCGCTGCAGCAAATGCGCAAAGCGCCGACGACGCGGCGGAAGAAGCAATTGACGAGGCGGAAACGGAGCCTGTTTCAGAAGATCCGCCCCCAAATGAAAGCGATACCCAGGAATGACCAAACCAAGAACTGCGCCAGCATTTAAGATCATCCTTGGCGCTCTCGCCATGACCTTGCTCGGCGCCTGTTCTTCCAATCCGATTTCAGGTCTGTTCGGCGGCGGCGACGATTCCGCAGCCAAAGGCGAAGCGCCCGATGAGGATGACCGCATTTCCATCCTTGCTCTTGATGAACAGCTGACGCCCGATCCGCGTTATGCGGGCGTCGCCGTTGAAGTTCCGCCGTCTTACGTCAACGTGTCTTGGCCGCAGCCGGGGGGAGAGGCGGATCATACGTTGCATCATATTGCGGCGACGCTGTCGCTTGAAGAAGAATGGAAAGTGGACGTCGGCAATGCGGGCGCGCGGGCGAAATTGACGAGCCCGCCCATCGTTGTCGGCGAGCGCGTTTATGTGATGGATGCGGAAACCACTGTAACCGCGTTCAACGCTGAAAACGGTGAAGAAATCTGGCGAAAGGCGCTGGCGCCTGAAATTGAAGAGCGCTTTCGTTTGCGTGAGCTTTTTCGCGGCCCGCAACCGGCGGAAATTGGTTTCGGCGGCGGCGTTGCGTTTGATGACGGACGCGTCTTTGTAACATCCGGCTTTGGATTTGTCGCAGCGCTCGACGCCATCTCAGGCGATGAACTTTGGCGCTTTGAAACGGATGCGGCTGTCAGAACGCCGCCGACAGCGTATCGCGGCAATGTTTATCTGACGACGAACATCAATGAATTTCTGGTTCTCAATCAGGAGACAGGCGAACAGGTTTGGGGCTTTCAGTCTTTTGAAGAAACAGCGCGGTTTCTATCATCGGCCAGCCCGGCGGCCGCGGGCGATCTCGTGGTCGCGCCGTTTTCGTCAGGCGAGCTTGTGGCTTTTCTGGCCGACAGCGGCCGGGCGCTCTGGAATGAAACCCTTGCCCAGCAGACGCGGCTAACCGCGCTTGCATCGTTGAACGACATCGCCGGCAGTCCGGTAATCGATCGCGGTCTCGTCTATGTTGTCAGCCATGGCGGTCGGTTTGCTGCAATTGACATACGTTCCGGCCAGCGTGTCTGGGAGTCGTCTATCGCCAGCCTGCAGCAGCCCTGGGTCGCCGGCGATGTTATTTATGTCGTCTCCACTAACGCTGAGATTGTCTGCGTGTCGCGCAATGACGGCGCTATTTTATGGGTGAGCCAGCTGCAACGATATGAAAATGAGAAAAAGAAAAAGGGCCGGATTACCTGGGCCGGGCCTGTTCTCGCGGGCGACCATCTTATTCTTGTTTCATCGCTCGGCGAGATTGTGAAAGTGGACCCCGCATCGGGTGCGCTTGTAGAGACCAAAAAACTCGACGGCGGGGCTGTTATTGCGCCTGTCGTTGCAAATGAAAAAGTCTTTATCCTGACGGAAAAAGGGAAACTGCTCGCATTGCGCTAGAAACGCGGCGAGCGAAACGCCATGAAAATTGCTTTGGTCGGCCGGCCTAATGTCGGCAAGTCGACATTATTCAACCGTCTTGTCGGTAAGCGTTTGGCGCTTGTCGACGATACGCCGGGCGTAACCCGCGACCGCCGTGAGGGCGCCGGTAAGCTGGGCGACCTTGAATTTGCCGTCATTGACACGCCCGGCCTGGAGGAAGCGCCGGAGGATGCGCTGGAAGGGCGCATGCGCCAACAGACCGATCGCGCCGTAGAGGAAGCCGATCTCTGTCTTTTCATTGTCGATGCGCGCGCCGGCGTTACGCCGCTCGACAGGACGTTCGCATCAATTCTGAGAGAAAGCGGCAAGCCGGTTATCCTTGTCGCGAATAAAACGGAAAGCGCTGCGGGAGAGGCGGGCGTTTACGACGCCTACGAATTAGGCGTGGGCGAACCGATTGCGATCAGCGCCGAGCACGGCGAAGGCATGGGCGATCTCTTTGCAGCGATGGAGCCCTTCTTTGCCGCGCAAGCCAACGCCAATGACGAAAGCGAGAATGAAGACGAGGCGCAAGCCTGGGACGATCCTTTAAAACCGTTACGAGTGGCGATCGTTGGTCGCCCGAACGCTGGTAAGTCCACGCTGATCAATCGAATCATTGGCGAAGACAGACTATTGACCGGACCCGAAGCTGGCATCACGCGCGACTCGATCGGTCTTGAATGGAAATGGTCTGCACCGGACCGGGACTGGCCGGTGAAGCTTTTCGACACCGCCGGGATGCGCAAGCGCGCCAAAGTTCAGTCAAAGCTTGAGAAACTGTCCGTAAGCGATTCATTGCGCGCTATTCGGTTCGCCGAAGTTGTGGTGTTGCTGCTGGATGCTGAGGCCCCGTTTGAAAAGCAGGACCTCTCCATCGCCGATCTCGCCTTGCGCGAGGGGCGGGCGCTTGTGATCGCGGCCAACAAATGGGACTTGATTGAGGAAAAAAGCGAGGCGATCGCGGCTTTGCGTGAAAAAATTGAACGCCTGTTGCCCCAGGCGCCGGGCGTTCCGATTATTGCATTCTCCGCCGCCACCGGACGGGGCGTCGATAAACTCATGCCGGCGATCATCAAAGTTTATGTGGATTGGAACGCCCGCGTCAAAACGCCGGATTTGAATGACTGGCTGCAGGAGGCGGTTCACCGTCATACGCCGCCCGCAATCGCCGGCCGGCGCATCAAGTTTAAATATATCAGCCAGACCAAGACACGTCCGCCGACTTTTGTTGCCCATTGCAATCTGGCGTCTGACGTGCCGGAAGCTTATCGGCGCTATCTCATCAACGGCATCCGCGATGCGTTCGACATCAAAGCCGTGCCGGTACGATTAAACCTGAAGTCCAGCGACAATCCGTATGCGAAAGAGAAGAAGCGTTAGCTTCCGCTCCACTCCCGAAAGACCCAGCGCTTGAAGGGACCCGGCGGCGCGGCGAGCGCTTCATAAACCATGGGCGTCAGCTCGTCGGGCGATGGCAGCGTCTGCGGATCTTCGCCTGGCATGGCGGAGGCGCGCATGCCGGTCCGCATCGCGCCCGGATCAATAACGCCGACGCTGATCGATGATTGCTCGTTCTCCAGCGCATAGGTCTCCGCCAAATGTTCAAGCGCCGCTTTTGAAATACCGTATGCGCCCCAATAGGGCCTTGCCTGTTCGCCGCCAACGCGTGAGGTCAGGAAGAATGCGCGCGCGTCAGCGGACTTTCGCATTAATGGGTCAAGCGCGCGGATCAGTCGCCAATTCGCGGTCAGATTGACATCCAGGACCTGTTTCCAGATTTTTGGATCAATATCCGTCAGCGGGCTAAGTTCGCCGAGCAACGCTGCATTGGCGACTAGAATATCGAGCTTTTCGAACCGGCCGGCCAACGCCTCGGCCAGCGTTTCGATATTGTTGCCTTCCGCAAGATCGAGCGGGATAAGCGAGGCCGCGCCGCCCGCCGCGCGGATCTCGTCGTCTAGCTCTTCAAGCGCGCCTGGCGTGCGGGCAAGCGCCAGGACATGGGCGCCTGCTTTTGCGAGACCGAGAGCAACGACGCGGCCGATCCCGCGCGAAGCGCCGGTGACGAGTGCGGTTTTTCCGGAAAGGTCAGGCGCGCTTGTCAATTTTCAACCTCAAATGTCAGTCCTGCATTCTTCCGTAGACGATCGATCAGGGCATGGCCCATGGCCGGCGCGGTTGTCCAGATGCCGCCGGGCGTATCGGTTTTGTCCCTGATCAGGCAAATCGCTGACTCTGAAATCATTTTTGACGTTGAACCATAGCCAGGGTCCATATCGCCGGTGACAGCGACGCTCAGGACATCGCCGGCGGCCGTCTTGCCGCGATAAAGAATGTCGTAAGAACCCGCCTCGCGTTCTTCCTTACCCGGTCCTTCGCCGGGCTTGGGCCCATCGGCGCGGGAGAGTGAGTCGTCCTGCGCCACATGGCGCGCCGCCGCTTCGCCTTGTTCGCCCGGACCGGTTATGACCATTTCCGAATAGAGAAAATCTTCTCCGTAAGGATGACCCATCAGCGCGTTGGAGCGGTGTACGTTCTTGGTGTTGATCGCCGCCATCACGAACGGCGCCACCCACACGCCAAGCTCGTCGTCATGTTTGACTTTCGAACCTGAGGGCTGTTTCGGGCCGGAAAAGCCCGGCGCCAGCGAGAACGGATCTTTCAGATATTCAATCACTTTCGGGTCCTGCATCGCCGCGGCCATGGTCGCTTTGAGGCTCGCTGCAGTGCCGCCGGAGAAAGTCCCCTTCATCGAGCGAACAAGCCCCTTCACTTCTGTGCAGGGAGCGCCGAATTTCTTTTGCGCTTCTTCCTGAAGGAGGAAAATACCGAGGTCGGACGGGATAGAGTCAAACCCGCAGGAGAAAACGATGCGCGCGCCGGACTTTTTTGCCGTCTCTCCATGTTCGTCGATCTTCTGGCGCATCCAGGCCGGCTCGCCGCAGAGGTCGACATAATCTGTTCCGTGTTCAGCGCAGGCGGCGACGAGTTCATTACCGTACTCCTGATAAGGGCCGACCGTCGTGATGACGACCTTCGCGCTTTCGACGAGATTTTTCATCGACGCTTCATCGCTGGCGTCAGCGACGATGAATGGCGTATCGGCCGGAGCCCCAATCTCGTCGCGCACGGCGTTTAGCTTGTCTTCCGACCGCCCGACCATCGCCCAGGAAAGATCGCCGCCATTGGGATAGTTTTTCGCAAGATATTCCGCGACCAGCCGGCCAGTGAAACCGGTAGCGCCAAAAACGGCGATGTCGACTTGTTCATCGGGCATTGGGTTTTCTCCGTGAAGTTGGCGCTGTCATGGACATCGATGTCAGTTAATGCAACGCCTTTAATTTGCTGACTAATGGAGTTTTGTATCAGGCGATTTCTCAATATCTTCAGAAATCAAAGTCTGTTTGTTAGCGCGCAATTCGCTAATGCGCGCTTGAGCTTCTTTGTGCGTTAGTGCATCGCGCTTGGCCAACCACTCAACAGTTTGTACTTCACGCTCAGTATCATGGCCAAAATCTATATTGCGATACCAAGCTAGTAAGTGACGTTTACGTTCCTCATCAATTTTAGATTCGATTTCGTTATGTGAGCGATCATTGAGAATCCAAATACTACCTTCATCTGTATCAAAAACAGTATATTGAGACCAAGTGAGCCTATAAAATCCGAGGCAACCTAAACCGATTAAAAGCCAAAATGCTGATCCTGAAAAAGAGCGCAGGCCGGCAATCGCAAGCGCTATTTCAATAACGCCAAGAGCGCACCAGATTAAGCCAACGTTCCGGAGCCAATTATTTCTTTCGAATACAGACCGTCTCTTTGAAGGAATAGCAGCATACTCAATTTCAAAAGAATGGTCGCCGCTATTGTCGCGTATCCGATAGGTCAGTTCATTATCATCAAACTCAAACCAAGTTTGGGTTGCCATCCTTTTTTGATGGAATTCAGCCATATGAATATAACTATCCCTTGGTCCAGACGCTGCCCTTACGGAGCGCATCCGCAACTTTGCCGGTGCGTTTGCCTTGCGTTGCATGATGTGTCCAGAACGCGTCGTCAAAGGCGGGTTGGTTCGGCTCGCGATAGATGACGCCCAGCGGCATGGGGAAGTCGCCCATGGGCAGGTTGATCAGCATCTGCGCCAACGTGCGATTGGTTTCGTCATGGACCAGAATATCCGCTTCCGGCGTCTCGTTTTCGCCAACATCAACGATTTCCAGCATTAACGTCTTCGTATTCAGCTTTAGGCCCTTGGTTCCCTTGGCAAAAAGCAGCGGTTTCCCATGCTCCACATGAAGTTGCGTTTCAGCGGCGGTTTTCTTCGCGACGAAATCCTCAAACCGGTCTTTGTTGTAGACAATGCAGTTTTGGAAGATCTCAACGAATGCCGCGCCCTTGAACGCGCGGGCGGCTTTCAGCACGGGCGAGAGGTTCTTCGCATCCGTATCGATGCCGCGGGCGATAAATTTCGCGTTGGCGCCGAGGGCAAAGTTGCACGGCGAAACCGGTGCGTCGATGGAGCCGGCTGGCGTTGACGGTGAGCGCGTGCCGGGGCGCGAGGTCGGCGAATATTGCCCCTTGGTCAGCCCGTAGATCTCGTTGTTGAAGAGCATGATCTGCGTATCGACATTCCGGCGCAGGACATGGAGCAAATGGTTGCCGCCAATGGAGAGCCCGTCGCCGTCGCCCGTCACCAGCCAAACGTCAAGATCCGGATTGGCGAGCTTAAGGCCCGTTGCAAATGCCGGCGCGCGCCCATGGATCGTATGGAAACCATAGGCGTTCATGTAATAGGGGAAGCGCGAGGAACAGCCGATGCCGGAAACAAACACGGTTTTATCCGGATCGGCTTCGACATCGGCGAGCGTCTTCTGCACGCATTTCAGAATGGCGTAATCGCCGCAGCCGGGGCACCAGCGCACTTCCTGATCGGTGGCGAAATCTTTGGCGGTGAGGGGAGCGTTCATTTCAATCTTCCTGACACAGAATGATCCTCATCCTGAGGAGCAATGCGCTGCATTGCGTCTCGAAGGATGGCGGCATAACCGGAATGTGCGGCCCATCCTTCGAGACGCCGGTCTTGCGACCGGCTCCTCAGGATGAGGGCAAAGTGGTTTTTTGACATCTCAATCACTCAGCCGCTTTCACCTTCGCCGGCAGGTTGTCCGAAATCGCGTCGAGCAGTTCCGACACCTTGAACGGTTGGCCGGAAACTTTGGTGAGCGGAATGATATCGATCTCCAGCTTGTCACGCAGGAGCGTCGCGCACTGGCCCATATTCATTTCCGGCAGCAGAATTCGGTCGTAGCCAGACAATAGCGCATGCAAATTTTTCGGCAGCGGGTTGAGCCAGCGCAAATGGATCTGGGCAACATCGAGGCCGCGTTCGCGGGCGTCGTTGACTGCGCGCCAGATCGCACCGTGGGTTGAGCCCCAGCCGACGACGGCAAGGGGGCCGGTCTCATTGCCCTGCTCGACAGTCTGATCGGGAATGAAATCGGCGATCAGCTCGACCTTGCGGGCGCGCATTTCCGACATCGCCTGATGGTTCTCGGCATCATAGGAAATATCGCCGGTGGCGATATCTTTTTCGAGACCGCCAATCCGGTGGGCGAGCCCTGCCATGCCCGGCGCGGCCCAGGGCCGGCCAAGGGTTTTCTCATCGCGCTTCCAGATCGCGCGCTTGCGCGCCTCGCCTTCTTCCGTCGGCGCCGGCGCGGCGTTGATCTCGATGGGCGCGTAATCGGCCATATCGGGCAGGGCCCAGGGACCGGCGGCGTTGGCGATATAACCGTCCGTTAACAGAAAGACCGGCGTCATGTGGCGAACGGCGATACGGGTCGCTTCAATCGCCGCATCGAAACAGTCGCCGGGCCCCGCGGTCGCCAGCACCGGCATCGGCGCATCGGCGTTTCGTCCGTAGACGGCCTGATAAAGATCGGATTGTTCAGTCTTGGTGGGCAGGCCAGTTGACGGGCCGCCGCGTTGGGAGTTGACGATGACCAGCGGCAGCTCGGTCTGGATCGCAAGGCCAATCGCCTCGGTCTTCAACGCAATGCCGGGGCCTGATGAGGAAGTGACGCCGATCTTGCCGCCGAAGCTGGCTCCGATTGCGGCGCAACAGGCGGCGATTTCATCTTCCGCTTGAAACGTCGCAACACCAAGCTCGCCCATCCGCGACAGATGATGAAGGATCGGCGAGGCCGGCGTGATCGGGTAAGAGCAAAAGAGAATATCCCGGCCCGCCAGTTCGCCCCCGGCGGCAAGGCCCAGCGACAGCGCTTCCGCGCCGGTGATCGAGCGATATTCGCCCGTCTCCATAGGCGCTTCGCCGATAACGAATTGCGGGATCTCCGCGGATAGCTCACCCGTCTCTGCGAAGGCGTGGCCGGCGTCGAGCGCCGCCATATTGCCGACAAGGATCTCCGGCGCCTTCTTGGCGAATTTTTTTGACGCCCATTCTTTGATCGGATCGCGGTCGCGACCGAACATCCAGAGCACCGCGCCCAGCGCCCAGAAGTTTTTACATTGTTCGGCGTCGGACTTCGACAACCCGTGCGGCTTCACCGCTTCAAGGGTTTGCGTGCCGATGTCGATTTCGACGACCTGAAAATCGTCTAACTCGCCGGTTTCGCGCGGATCGGATGCGATGTTCGCCTTGGCGAAGTTGCGGGCGTTGAAGGCGTCGGTGTTCAGGACAATGAGCGCGCCCTTCTGCATTAAGGGCAAATTGACCTTCAGCGCCGCCGGATTGAACGCGATGAGAACGTCCGGCTGGTCGCCGGCGGTTGAAATGCGCCGTGCGCCGAGATTGATCTGGAAAGCAGAAACGCCGAAGGTCGTGCCGACCGGCGCGCGAATTTCCGCCGGGAAGTCGGGGAAGGTCGCAAAGTCCGAACCGGCGAGTGCCGTCGATTCAGCAAACTGGGATCCGAGGAGCTGCACGCCGTCGCCGGAGTCCCCTGCGAAACGAACGACAACCGAGCGGTCTTCCGGTGTAATTTTAGCCATACGCTTTTCGTCTAACTTCTCTTGTCGGCTTGCCCGCATGGCCGGCCGAAAAACGAACCGGCGATATCGCAGTCTGCGGCCTGCAAGACAAGCCTTTTCGCCAGTTTTCGCATCCAGCCTCTCGACATGGTGATTAGTCCCAAGACCAACTAATAGAGTAGCCAGCAAGACTATTCATCCGCGTGGTTGCCGCACCTGCAAACCCATGTATTTTCGCGTGAAATTGATCAATATGAGGCAAGCCCATGAAATTCTTTGTCGACACCGCCGATAGCGCTGAAATCAAGGACCTGTTGCCGACAGGGCTGGTGGACGGGGTGACCACAAATCCGAGCCTGATCATGAAATCGGGAAGGGATTTCCGCGAGGTCGTGGCGGAAATCTGCGCGCTCGTTGAAGGCCCGGTCAGCGCAGAGGTGACAGCGACACAAGCGGATGAGATGATTGCTGAGGGCAAATCGCTTGCGGGCATCGCCGATAATGTAACGGTCAAACTGCCGCTCACGCTGAACGGTCTCATTGCCTGCAAAGCGCTCACGGGTGAGGGGATCGCGACAAATGTGACGCTCTGCTTCTCCGCCAATCAGGCGTTGCTTGCGGCGAAGGCGGGGGCAAGCTTTATTTCGCCCTTCATCGGCCGGCTGGACGACATCAATATCGACGGCATGGAATTAATCCGAGAAATCCGGATGATCTACGATAATTATGATTTCCGGACGGAAATCCTCGCGGCTTCGATCCGCTCGCCCAACCATGTGAAAGATTCCGCCATCGCCGGCGCGGATGTGGCGACGGTTCCCCCATCGGTTCTCAAATCGCTGGTCAAACATCCGTTGACGGATAAAGGACTGGACGCATTCCTCCAAGATTGGGCGAAGACCGGCCAGAAAATTCTTTAAGTCTATGGAAGCGATTGAAGACGACAAACTCGATGCGTTCACGCCGACGCACCCGGCGCTGATTCACGGTCACGGCGTGACGGGCACGCTTGGCAAGCCTCTTTCATGGGAAGAGGTGCAGGACCCGGCAATTGTCGATCAATACGATTATGTCTGGCTGCATTTTGATGCGGTCGATGCGCAAACTGAAGACTGGATCATGGAGAAATCCGGCGTTCCTTTGCAGGCGCAGCGCGGCTTGCTCGCTGATGAGAGCCGGCCGCAAATGCAGGAATTCGGCGAAGGCGTCTTTGTCAATTTGCGCGGCGTCAACCTGAATGAAGGCGCCGAGGCGGAGGATATGGTCTCCATCAGAATTTGGTGCGATGCGCAGCGCGTCATCACCACACGCCGCCGGTTGCTGAAATCAATACAGGACCTGCGCGTGATCGTGCGCGATAAGGGCGGGCCTGAAAATCCGGGGCAGCTTGTTGCGCTGCTGGCGCAGCGACTGACGCTGCGCGTTGAGCCTTATATCGCGACCATTGCGGATAAAGTTGACGATCTTGAAGACTGCATCCTGCGAGGCGAAGGCCAGAGCATTCGTTCAAAGCTTGCTGAAGTGCGTCACGACGCGGTTCTGTTGCGCCGTTTCATGGCGCCGCAACGCGAGGCGCTGACGCGTCTTGCACAACATTCCGGTAAAATTTTCGACACGCGTTCGCAGATCGATCTGAAAGAAATCGCCGACGACGTCACCCGCATGACGGAAGAACTCGACGCAGCGCGCGAGCGCGCCATGGTGTTGCAAGACCAGCTCACCGATGCGCGTGCGGAAGAAATGAACCGCAACATGATGATCCTGTCTGTCGTTGCGGCGATTTTTCTGCCGCTCGGGTTTCTGACAGGGCTCTTCGGCATCAATGTGGGCGGCATGCCGGGGGTAGAAAATACGGCTGCGTTTTGGGTTGTTGTTGCGAGCTGTATCGCCATCGGCGGGGCGTTGGTCGTTCTTTTTCGCATATTGGACTGGTTATGATTCGTTGCTCATCGGCCTTGCTGGCTGTTCTATTCATTTTCTTCGCTTCAACGGCGCAGGCCCAAACAGAACGTTCTGACTCGATTGACGAGGCGCGTGACAAGTTTGTTGAACTGCGCGAAACGATTGAAGAAGGGGATATTGAAGACGCTTTTGAAATGGAGGCGGATCTTCGCCAGATGCGCGACTCCTCTCGTCAGCGTCTGGGCAATGTCGAACGCGAACTCGACGCAGTTCAAAGCCAGCTCGCCGCTCTAGGCGACCCGCCTGGCGAAGGCGATCCGCCTGAAAGCGAAGACCTTGCCGCAGAACGCTCGCAATTGAACGAAGAGGTTGCGCGCCTCAGCAGTCAACGCACCAGGATTAACGCCAATATCATCGAAGCGAATGATCTGCTGACGCGCATTTCAACATCCAGGATTCAGGGACTTTACGAAAAGTTGTTCACCCGCGGCGCCTCGCCTGTCGCGCCCGCCGTCTGGGAGAGCGCTTCGGCTTCCGCTGCAGAGGTCGTGAATAAAATCACCGCATTCTTTTCCGAATGGAGACAGAGCGGATCATCCGACGACGCGCCTTCCATGCGTTTAATCTTCATCGGCGCCGCTGTCCTTGTGGCCCTGTTGCTGTTCTGGCCGGTCAATCGATGGGTTCAGCGCACATTCGGCGCAGCCATTGAAAGCCGCCGACCGACGCCGGCGCGCCGGGTCGTTGTCGCTGGCTTGCGCATGCTTGGTAGGACAGCGACGGGGATTGTCGGCGGTTTCATCATTATTGAAACCTTGCGCGCACAAGGCGTCCTTAACGAAACCGGCGAGCCTGCGGCGCAGGCATTCTGGTTTGCGCTGTTGATCTATCTTCTTGTCAGCGGTTTTTTGAGCGGGCTTTTTGCACCGTCAAATCCGGCCTGGCGCATTGCCAATGTCGACGGCGAAAAAGGCCGGACGATCAGTCTCTTAATTAACTCGATTGTTATCGTATTCGGGACAAAAATTGTGTTGACCGCCGTCTATGAGGCAGTTGGGGCCGCGCCTGAACTGATGCGCCTTACCGAAGCAAGCGCAGCAGTTGTTGTTTCCGCTTTGCTTTTCCTGCTGTGTCAATCCGGCCTATGGCGCGCCGCGCAGTCCATGGGGCTCACGGAAGACGATACGGATGACAATCAGGGCGACAACAAAGACGGCGAAGCCGTTGATGCAAAGCCGTCCAGTCCCGCCGCTTCCGCAGAGGATCAACAGCCGACAACGCGGTGGCGACTCGTTCGGCGGATTGGCAGGGCCCTGGCCGCAATTACGACCCTTGCCGCTTTAGTCGGCTATGTCGGATTGGCGGACTTCATTGCGTCGCGTCTTTACTATCTGGCAATTATCCTGGCGATCGCCTGGTTTGCCCGCGCATTGCTGCAGGAGTTGGGGCAGTTCCTTTGGCGGCGCACGCGCGCTGACAATCTCACTGATCTCGATCAGGAGGAACGCAACGCCAGAGAAGCCAACTTTAAATTCTGGAACCGGCTGCTCATCAATATTGCGCTCGTGATTGCAATAACCCCGGCCGTTTTCGTATTGGTCGGCGCGCCGCCCTCAACTGTACGCGATATTGCTCAGCAGGCGTTGTTCGGCTTCTCCATCGGCGGCGTGACGGTTCCGTCGATTGCAAAGATCGCCATCGCCATCGCGATCTTTATCGGCATCATGGCGTTGACGCGCGCGGCGCAGCAGGGTTTCCGCGAAGGTCCCTTCAAACACTCAAAGATCGACAGCGGCGTACAGAATTCGCTCATGACGCTGCTTGGCTATGCGGGATTGCTGATCGCTTTATTTGCATCGATTTCTGCAATCGGGTTTGATCTCAGCAATCTGGCGCTGATCGCCGGCGCATTATCCGTTGGCATCGGGTTCGGCCTTCAGTCGATTGTCAATAATTTTGTTTCCGGACTGATCTTGCTGTTCGAAAGACCAATCAAAGCCGGCGACTGGATCGTCACAGCGTCAGGCGAGGGGCTCGTGCAGAAAATCAGTGTGCGATCAACTGAAATTCAGACATGGGATCGCTCCTCAATTATTGTTCCCAATTCTGAGCTGATTTCATCGACCGTGACAAACTGGACCCATAAAAACGCGGTCGGCCGAGTGACTGTGCCTGTCGGCGTCGCTTATGATTCCGATCCCGATCAGGTCAAGGCGATCTTGCTGAAATGTATTAAGGAGCATCCGCAGATTTTGCGCTTTCCGGAGCCTTTTGTGGTGTGGAAGGATTTCGGCGCGTCATCCCTCGATTTCGACGTCAGAGGCTATATTTCTAACATCGGAAACGGTCTTGGCGTGCGCACCGATCTCAGATTCGCCATCTTCAAAGCGTTGAAAGAAGCCGGCGTTGAAATCCCGTTCCCGCAACGCGACGTTCATGTGAAGTCATGGCCGGCCGAACTTGAAGAGCAGGCTGAGGCGCAAGGATGAACAAGGCGGAAAAATACGCCGAAGTCGCCAAAGAGATCGCGGCCGTGCTAGAAGGCGAGAACAATCTCACTGCGCGTATGGCTACGGTGTCGAACATTTTGCACCACGCCTTTGAGCATTATTTTTGGACAGGCTTTTATGTCGTTGACCCCGACAAGCCGGAAGAACTTGTTGTCGGTCCATACCAGGGAACGCTCGGTTGTTTGCGAATTCCTTTCGGAAAGGGCGTATGCGGCGCAGCGGCGGCAAGCGGTGAAACGCAGATTGTTGACGATGTCCATGCGTTCCCGGGCCATATCGCCTGCGACGCCCGTTCACAGTCTGAAATTGTCGTTCCGGTCAAGGACAATACAGGCAAATTAATTGCGGTTTTCGACGTCGATAGCGACCGGAAGGCCCAGTTCGATGAAAACGACAAAAACGGGCTAAAAACCATTCTTTCTGCGGCTTTTTCTTAATAACTCTCTACTTTTTCATTAGGTCGACAGTTCTAAACCCCGCCGCTACACTCTTTAAAAATAAGAGGTGCGGCCATGAAACAGATGCAGGGGCTGGACGCGGCGTTTGTCGCTTTCGAACAACCGAATGCGCCCATCCATATCGGTTCGATCCTGATCTATGATCCGTCCACGGCGCCGGGCGGGTTTGTTCGGTTCAAAGACATTCTAAAATTTATAAAGGGGCGTCTTCATATGGCGCCGACTATGCGTCAGCGCATGGTGAAAGCGCCGTTCAATATCGATTATCCCTATTGGATTGAAGATCCAAAATTCGATTTGGAGTATCATATTCGGCACGTGGCGTTGCCGAAGCCCGGTGACTGGCGGCAATTATGCATCCTTGCAGCGCGCAATTTTGCGCGCCCTCTGGATCTCAGTCGTCCGCCCTGGGAGTTTCTTGTCGTTGAAGGCCTTGATAATGTGGAAGGCGTCCCGAAGGGCTCTTACGCAATCCTGACAAAAGTTCATCATGCTGCGATCGACGGCGTGTCGGGCGTCGATATCATGCACGCGCTTCATACGCTTGAACCGCAAACGGACGAATTGCCAAAACCGGACCCGTGGAAGCCTGAGCGCATGCCAAGTCAGGTTGGATTGTTTGCGCGCGGGTATGCTCGCGCCTGGACGATTCCTTGGCGCCAGACAGCCACAGCGCTAAAGGCGGCGCCTGGTTTCGCCAGAGCGGCAAAAGGATTTGTTAAAGGCGATTTCGATGTCATGGGCGCCATGTCAACGCCGCGCACGCGATTTAACAATGTCGTCTCGCCCCACCGCGTTATTGACGGCGTTTCGTTCTCGCTCGCCGATATCAAGCGTTTGCGCGCGCTGGCGGAAGGCGCAACGGTCAATGATGTTGTCTTGTCGATCATCGGCGGCGCCATGCGGCAGTATCTTGCTTCGAAAGGCGAGTTGCCGGAAGATTCGCTGGCGGCCATGGCGCCGATTTCCGTGCGAGACGAAAGTGAACGCAACACCATGGGCAACCAGGTCAGCGCCATGCGCGCGCCGCTGGGAACCCATATTGAAGACGCGTCGGAACGGCTGAACTGGGTTCACGAGGAAACAACAAAATCAAAAGCCATGACAAATGCGCTCGGCGCGCGACAAATGACGGAAATGTCGAAATTGTCGCCCGCACTCTTTATGGGGCTTGGCGCACGGGCTTATAGCCGCTGGGGTCTCGCCAACCGGATGAAACCAATTTTCAATACGGTGGTTACGAATGTTCCCGGCCCGCCGATTCCGATTTACTCAAACGGCGCTAAACTTGTTGGTCTTTACGGCAATCTGTGCCTTCTGGACGGGGTTGGGCTCGGCCATGTCGTCCACAGCTACATTGAAGATATCACCATCGGCGTAACAGCCTGCCGGGAAGCGATGCCTGATCCGTCTTATTACATGGAATGCCTTCGTGAATCATTCGATGCTCATCTCGAAAACGTGTCTCTGAAAAGCGTAGACGCTGCTTAACGCATGTTGCAGAGTTTCGGTGAAATATCCGTATTAGGAGTGACAGTATGGCGACTATTGCAATGACAGACGATCATGGCGCCGCCAGGCCGCCGTCATTATTCTGGACGCTTGTTGAGGGTCGCTCCGTTTTTGAACTCGGCGGATTTATAGCGACACGCCCGCTCCTGAAAAGGTTGCCAAAAGGCGACGGTCATCCGGTTCTTGTTCTGCCGGGTTTTCTCGCCGGCGATACGTCAACGCGCCCTTTGCGCGGTTTGCTGAAAGATCTTGGCTACGCCTCCTTCGGCTGGGGCATGGGGCGCAATCTGAAGTTCAACGCAGATCGCGAAGCCCAAATGATCGCGCTGCTTGACGATGCTTATGAAAATTATGGCGCGCCGGTATCCATCGTTGGGTGGAGCCTTGGGGGCGTTTTCGCTCGCGAAATTGCAAAGTCCCGTCCCGAGAAAGTCCGCTGCATCGTCACGCTTGGCAGCCCTATTAAAGCGCCGCGTCGCTTTTCAAACGCGCGCCGGCTTTATGATCAGCTGAACGGCAAACCGGGCGAAGAAGAACTCGCGCGCATGGCGCAACTGAACACCCCGCCGCCTGTGCCGACAACATCGATTTTCACGAAGACCGACGGCATTGTCGCCTGGCGCGGCTCTGTTCAGGAAACCGATCCGGATAATCCGCAAACAGAGAATATAGAAATTCCGGCCAGCCATTTCGGCATAGGCGTCAATCCTTTTGCTATGATCGTCATCGCAGATCGACTTGCACAGCCGGCGGGCGAATGGGCGCCGTTCAACCGGGAAGGCTACAAGAGCTTAATTTTTCGATCGCCGGACTAAATGCGAACCGCCTTTCGGACGACTTTACTCATCGGTAGTGCTCAAGTTCGAAAATCGGACGCGTTGATCGGAGCCTAAGGGTTGGGCGAACGACGGGAGTTGGTTCTTTCGCGACATTGCGTCTAGGCGAATGAACGTCCGAAAATGGGTCGACTTTTGCCATAGGTCAGGGGCTTGAAACGCCCTAAAACGGTCGTTCGTTGTTCTCAGAAAAAAATGAGTCCGTCCGCGATGATGATAGCAATCGCTGAAACAAAATTCACTACGCCCAAAACAATAATTGATATGGCATCAATCTTGAGGCTCTTCCCAAGTAGAGCCGTAATAAAAAATAGAATGCAGGTTACAAGTGAAGGAACAGTCCATATCGGTAAACTAAGCTTAATAGCGATGCGCGCTTCATCATTTGGTGAAAGAAAGCTAACTAGAAACGCCAAAGCACGCATGAAGAAAGGCAGGAACACAAATGGCAACATTCCAACATTTCTAGTTCGTCTTATCATCCAGTAGAAAAAAACCGCCTAAACGAGAGTTACGCTGGGACCGGCTCCCTCAATCAGCAAGAAATTTCGTGTTGATCTGTAGGTTTCGTCGATGGGTGTTGCAGAGTTGAGCGTCAGACGCATACGGTACCCAAGCCATTCTCCTGCCTGCTAATGACCATATTCGTGTAGTCTCCAAGTAAGGAGCGCAGCAACGATAATCACTGGGTAGACGCTAAGCGATTTGTAGATTGCCGCCTTGCTGCCTATTCCTGACATGGTCAATTATCAAAACCCCACATGAGAATAATAAACTCCAGAGGAAGGTCATTGGAATTCCAGAATTCGTGCGGTGTGCCTGCAGGGACATGGATCGCGTCACCAGCAGAAACAATATGCTCTGTTCCATCAATTCGAGAGTTTCCAATACCCTTTGTAAAGACGAATAAGCTGGGGTGAGCATTGGTCTGATCTTTAGGCTCTGCATTGACATGCTGACCTCGTTTAACGTGATACCAAGCGCTATGCAGTTCAGGGTCATAGAAAATCGCAATTGCATTTGCGCCATGAACGATGCGGGAGGCACTTTCATCAAGCTTAACAACTTCGGGAGTCTCACGCGTCCAGAAGTGAAATGCGATTGACAGAAATGTTGACTGGAAGGAAGACTGATTGGCAGGCACGAACCCTTCCATGAATTCAAGTGTCATTGGGGCTGGATCGTCAGCGCGCGTTTGAGCCATGGCTGTTAGACCGTGCAATGCCCCTGCATCAATCTTCGCGAGCGTTTGTCTATCTGTACTAAAGAAGAACGTTGGTTCAGTACCGAAACCTTCGGAGACATGTGCTTCTAAAACCCCGTCGACTTCTATCGTTCGCACAAGGTATCTCTCAGTGTCGACCTCGATACCGAACGAAATGGGAGATATGGCGGATGGGTCGTTTTCATAATCACCAGCAAATCGTAACAATGCTTCGTTCGCTGTCCAAGCCTGTTCCGATGCTGGTTGGCCGTAGGCTGATAGGTTCACAAGAAAAAGTGTTATGAACAGGAAGCAAAATCTCATAGTTAAGCACAGCCTCTAATTAAACAATTGTTTAATTAGAGGCTGTGCACCGAAAATGTCAAGGGTCAATTACCAGGCCGTCAAGGATCATCTTGACGTGGTGAGCCGCAAACTCTTCTAAACTAGGATTTGAAATATCCGGTGCGACGGCGGCAAGAGAATCCTGCCGAAATTTTGTCGATACAATGAAGTGGATAATTGGGCCAACAATAGAAAAATGAAGAAGATGAGGATCAATAGTTTTGAATTTCTTCTGGTTTAAGCCGTCTCGATAAAGCTCATTTGTTAGCCTGTAGAACTTTACGACATACTGAAACGCATCGTCATGTTTACTCATCTTTCCACTGATATACTCCCGCATAAGGATTGCACAGAAGGCAGGCTTATCTGCAAAAGAAAAGACAAGTGCTTCCACATAAGCGCCGAAAGTGCCGACTGCATCATTGTTTCGGCTTAAACGCTGAGAAACAGAAGATATGACTTGCGTGACGATATTGCCAATTACAGCTTCATACAGGCCGCTCTTGGACTTGAAATGATAAGAAACTAAAGTCTTATTTCCACCGACAGCGTTTGCTAGCTGTTCAAGTGAAACACCCTCGAAACCGAATTGTGCAAAAAGCTTTTCGCCTTCCTCTAAAAAGGCAGTGCGCGTTGCTTCAGCATTTCGGCTGCGAACAGATCGTTCGTGAGACCGATTGGGTGATTGTGAGTGATTAGAGGCCATATGCGGTCAATACACCCTTGCACAGAGAGCTGCTACTCGAATCTATAGCATACCGTCAGCGTCTTAATTTCGCCCCAAGTAAGCCGCTGAACGCTAAGAGAATTATCTACCGCAAACCGGACTCTCGCCAAGCTTGTTGTAACGTCTGGATTCGGCAAAGAACATGCGTCCCAGTCTGGTTTCAAACGTAAGACACTACCTAATCATCATCATCATCATCGCGCAGTCGGCGATCAGAGCGCAAAGCCGATTTTGCGTTTTCAATAATTTTCCTGAGCTCAATTGGATTATCAAGATCGGGCAGGGTGATGACGCCCACCCCGGTCCCGCGCAGCACGAGTTTTCCAAAACCGAGTATGCGTCCCCAGATAGACTGATGGAGGGTAATCTCTTCAATTTTGTTGAGACTGACCTCTTGCGTATTGCGTGAGATCAAGCCTGTTTTGAAAACAAACCGGAACGTTGTGACGACGATTTCGGTCGTGATCAGGATGATCATATGCTGCGCGAAAATCACAAATCCGCTGAAAGCGGCGATGCCCGCCGCCCACCAACCGATGCGAAGCTCTTCATAAGGAATTTTTTCGACGAACTGTATATAGGCAAAGAAGACGAGGGTTGCAGCGCCCAGGGCAAACCACATCACGGGGAAAAAACTGAACGTCCAGTTGAAGTTGGCGCGATGAATAATTTCCTCGCCCCCGGCGAGTGTCTTCTCAACATAACCCGACATGTGTAGCCTGAACCCCGCTGCCTTTTTTGTTCTGAACACATATAGTGAAAATTCACCGGGTCTGAAATGCCCCTATGCGTTGAAATGACCCCCGGAGCGGGATAAGACGCGCCGCTGTTTCCGAATAGTCACGTTTTTACAATCAGGATGCGAACCGCGCCAATGTCAAAATATCAATATATTTACTTCATGTCGGGTCTGACCAAGCAATTCACCGGCGGCAAAAAAATATTAGAAGACATACACTTACAATTCTATCCGGACGCTAAAATCGGCGTTGTCGGCGTCAACGGGGCAGGCAAGTCGACACTGTTGAAGATTATGGCGGGCGTCGATCAGGAATTCGGCGGCGAGGCCTACGCCGCAGACGGCGCTAAAGTCGGTTACTTGCCGCAGGAGCCTGAACTCGATGCGGACAAGACAGTTTTCGAAAATGTCATGGAAGGCGTCGGCGAAATCAAATCGAAGATTGACGCCTTCAACGCCGTCTCCGCAGAACTCGGTGAGAATTACACCGATGAACTGATGGAAAAAATGTCGACCCTGCAGGAGGAAATCGACGCCGCTGACGGGTGGGATATCGACAGCCGGGTTGAAATGGCGATGGGGGCGCTGCGCTGTCCGCCGGGCGAGTGGAGCGTGGATAAACTTTCCGGCGGCGAAAAACGACGGGTCGCGCTGGCGCGCCTGCTATTGTCTAAGCCCGATCTGTTGTTGCTAGACGAACCGACTAACCACCTTGACGCGGAATCTGTCGCATGGCTTGAACACCACCTGTCATCCTACGCCGGCGCTGTCGTTCTGGTGACCCATGACCGTTACTTCTTGGACAATGTCACAGGCTGGATTCTCGAACTCGATCGCGGACGCGGCATCCCGTATGAGGGCAATTATTCGTCATGGGTGGACCAGAAACGCAAACGGCTGGAGCAGGAGCAGCGTGAAGAGGTCAATCGCAAGAAAACGCTCGACCGCGAGGTGGACTGGATCCGCGCTTCGCCGAAAGCGCGCCAGGCAAAATCCAAGGCTCGGATCAACGCTTATGACGAGTTACTGAATAAGGCCGCCAAGGAAGAAATCAATACAGCGCAAATTCAGATCCCGCCCGGGCCGCGCCTCGGCGGCGTGGTCATCGAAGCAGAGGGCCTGAAGAAAGCCTTCGGCGACAAACTCCTTTTTGAAGATCTGTCTTTCAAGCTGCCGCCGGGCGGAATTGTCGGCGTGATTGGTCCGAACGGCGCCGGCAAGACGACGCTGTTCCGTATGCTTACGGATCAGGAAGAACCCGATGATGGAACATTGCGTGTCGGCGAAACGGTGAAAATGGGCTATGTCGACCAGACCCGTGAGAACCTCGATTCCAAGAAAAATGTCTGGGAGGAAATCTCGGACGGCGCCGATATGATCGAACTTGGAAAGCGTGAAGTGCCGAGCCGCGCTTATGTTGGCTGGTTCAACTTCAAGGGCGGCGACCAGCAAAAGAAAGTGGGCTCGCTTTCAGGCGGTGAGCGCAACCGGGTTCAGCTTGCCAAAATGCTGAAGCAGGGGGCGAACCTGCTCCTTCTTGACGAACCGACCAACGATCTCGACGTCGACACGCTGCGTGAGCTTGAGCGGGCGCTTGAAGATTTCGCAGGATGTGCGGTGATTATCAGCCACGATCGCTGGTTTCTCGATCGTATCGCCACCCATATTCTTGCCTTCGAAGGCGACAGCCATGTCGAATGGTTTGAAGGAAATTTCGAGGATTATATGGCCGATAAAAAGCGTCGCCTTGGCGACGACGCCGATGTTCCGAAGCGAATTAAATACAAGCCGCTGACCCGCTAGCCGCTGAATTCAGCCGGTGCAGTTATTTCCGTTATCGTCGCAGAATTGGATGCGCGCAATCAATCGCGGAATGCGAATAGCGTTGCGTTCAAAATCAATGGTCTCGTCGACAAAGCGATGCGTAAATGTTGTGGTATAGGGATATTCAATTTTCGCGAAGATGACCGAGCCGCCTGAATTGAGGACAAACCCGCTCGAACCGGTCATGAATTCTCCGGCAAGCTCGGTGAAATTATCGCCTGGCGCATAGTCTTCGTGCTCGGCGCCGTTCTTATCGCTGCTCCAGTGAACAATCGGGTTATCGTCCCCATCGAGTATGATGCTGACGAGCGTCATATCAACGCCGGTGAGATCCGCCGGTTCAAGGGTTGAGATCACAGCCTGATACAGTCCCGCAACTTCAGATGGGGAGAGGCTTATTGACTGTGCGGCAAGGTCGGCGGCGTTATTGGTCGCAATCGCCACACGGCGGTTGGCGGTCATCGCGTCGGCGACTTCGATCATGCCGAAAAACGTTGTAATCAACAAAGGCAGGATCAGTGCAAACTCAACGGCCGCAATGCCGTCGCCGCACCCCCAGAACCGTCGCGTTTTCACGCGAAACACAGAAAACATTGGAAATCGCTTACTTTTTCTCATCGTTCTCTCGACCTGCTCGTTCAGCCCTGTTCATTTTCCCGCTCATACGGCTCATTTCGGAAAATGATGGAGCTGATTAATCGACGATAGTTTTTTCCGGGCTCTGACAAGTTGATCCCAATTGCCGGGTTGACTGTTTTATAGAAAAAACAAACGCGTACACGGACAATTTCTAACTCGCCGCCGGGTTCGAATGGAATGGCGTCCTGCTCCGCTTCTGTTGCGTCAGGACAAACCGGCGCTGTGGCCTGCGCCGGATCGTTGAACACGGCAAAATTATTAAAGGTGTCAACTTCAACGGTCAGGTTGTTCTGGCAATTATTGATCAGTTTGAGGGCTTTACAGACCTCGTTAAAGATCAAGGCTTCCTTGCCGGCCTCGCTGAGACCGGAACGCTGGACCTGGCCGGTCTTGATCAACCGCCCCGCGTCAGAAATAGAGGCGTCGACGACAGAGTTCGTGTAATAAAACCAGCCCACCTCGAAAAGCGAGAACATGATCATCATGAAGACCGGGGCAATGAGCGCAAATTCAATGGCCGTTGACCCGTCCTTGTTGGACCGGAACCGTTTTACGCGGCCAAGCCCATTTGCTGATCGTTTTGAGTGCCTCGACATGACGCGCCCTTACTTACTAACGTGCAGTTTGACGAGATCGTCTGCAATGTCGTTGAACGCATCATCAAGGTCAGCGCCGTTGCCGACATCATGGAAATGCGGGTGAGACGACGACGTTGCACAGGCCTTAAATACATTGCGCGTTGTGCTGTCATTCAGTCCGAACATTACGGTGTAGACGACGTAATCTTCGTTCTTCATACGTTGACAGATGCGGAGCATTTTATTGTTCAATTCCGCTTCCATTTTAGTTGCGGTGTCAATGCCTTCACCCAACCGCTCTTCGCTTGCGTAACCGTAAGAGTTCTCAATTGAACCCCAATGGGTGTCGGGGGTGCCGCCATTAAACTTGAGCGAGTTTTTGCCGTCCGTCATGATCACGACAGCTTTTTGCCAGTCGCCAAAGTCTGAGCCTTCCGGACCTGTTTCGCCCGGCGCAATCGCTTCGGTGAAAGGGGCTCCGGGCGAAATCACGCGCCAGCCCCACATGGCGGCGTTGGGGATGTTCGTACCGCCATTAGCTGTTAAAGCGTTCTTGTAATTTTCGATCGTAGTGCGGCTATTCGTAAGCGGAAGAATTGCCGGCGGGCAATCGCCATTTGGGCTGCCGGAGAACGCTGAATTCCAACCGATAGTGTATTTGCCGTCATATGACTGCGTTACCGGATTCCAGTAACCGACGTAAGCCGGTCGCATAATAAACTCTTCGCTGTAACTTTGAGTAATCCCCAGATCATCTCTCAGGAAATCTTCAAAGTCAGGATGAGAGAGAGACCCGTCCATCACGCCGCGATAGAGATCAATAATTCTTGCATATCTCGAATGATCCAGCGTGAAGCCAGGATTGAGATAGTTGCGGTCATTGATCATGAACCGATACGTATAATCGTCCTCAGTCCAGCCGCGCCCGGTTGGCGGGTCATTATAATAATAGTGCCATGAGAACGCCCGATACGGACTGATAAGGGGCACGCTGGAATGAAACACGCCGTCTTCCTGGCAATCGTCGCCATTATTGCAGTCCGGTCCGTCGGGAATGAATGACGGGACAAAATTGAAATTATTTGCAGTCCGAATTTCAAACTCGGTTAAATGCGGCGTCGGCGCATCCGTAAATGCTGCTAGATTGAGCGTATCTTCATCGGAGGCGCCGCTATCGTCCCATTCATCGGGGGTCTCGAAGATAGCGTCGAACTCGCTTGTGGAGAGATTGCCGCCTGGCGGCACGTCCAGTTCATCCAGGGGATAGGGGCGGGACTCGACACAGCCTCCCCAAGTTACGTTATCAACAGAATCAAACAAATCATAATGATTGACCGTACGGCTCATATCGACGAGGCCGGCGGCTGTCACATGGAAGAAGCGCGACCCGTGATAGTAAGCCTGTGCGCTCGTGTCTTCGTAATTTGTCGACCACGAACTCGCTCCGCCCGGGTTTACAAACGTATTGAAGGGCACAATGCCGATGCGCACGTTGTCGCTTGTCGTTTCATCATCCTTGTAAAGCGCATTCAACATCGTATCGATGGAGTCTTTCAGAGCCTGGAGTTTCGAATTGCTGCCGCCGTTGCAGCCCGTATCCGAGCCCGGCGGGCAATTCATTGATCCCGTCACGTCAAGAACTAGCGCCAGCTCAACACGGCCTGCGCCTTGCGGCGTAATCTCGACGCAATCGTCAACGGCAAGCTTGCCGATGCCGGCGACGCCAAGCAGGATTGTGTCCAGATCGCCAAAGATGCACGCGCCGATAACGGCGTCGCTGGATGTATTGAATTCAACAAACCAGCCCGGCAGCAGACTGGACTCATGCTTGAAATTTTCCCGGAAGAACGCGTCGCCATAAGCTTTAAGCTCTTCTTCCGTAAGATTGCTGTCGGAGCTGCGTAACTGCGCGATAGCCAGACTCGCTGCGTCGAGAGAGCTCAACATGTCCGCGCGAATCGTATTCCAGCGCGTATAGTCAACCGCGCCCCCGGCAAACAGCGCCAGCAGCGTCATCATCGAAGCAAACAAGATCGCAATATTGCCGCGACAATCATCGGCAAAAGCACGCAACTGAGAATACAGCGCGGTGACAGCGCTATACCTCTTTGAGCCTTGCTCATTTATATGATCGAATACCATGACGCGTCTGCTCCGCTACTGACTCGCAGCGTAAACTAGAGGCGACGGCGTTAAACGTCCGTAAGGACAAGTGGTTAATGAAGCTGTTTGATTACTATATTTCGTTTGATGAAATCAGTGTGATGAAGAACCAATCCGCCTTCCTGATCTTATCAATGCTACAGAGAAAACAATCCGTAATATGATGAATGACTTATTGATCTTAATGCATATTAGGCTTTCCAGAGAGCTTCCTTGGTCGATATTTTTTGACACATCGAACTCAAAAAAATTTTGATCGGGATCGCTTTTTTCTGACAGAGGTCGAGAGCTTGCGAGCAGGGCTTGCGAACCGCCTTCGCCGCGCGTGGGTTGCGCTCGGCGCAAGGGAGGCCGTCCGTTCCGTACCAACCACCGAGAAATTTTTGTATATAACTGATATTTATAAGTTTTTTCTGTCTGAAGCGCTGGCGGCGTCAACTTTGTCTCAAATGCGACAAAGCGCAGAGAATATGTTATTAACCAGTTACGCAAAACGGATGTCGTTCGAAGGGGTAGATTATGACTGCGTTGAAAACATTCGCTATCGCCGGTTTCATTGGCGCCGCCGCAGGGCTGGCGCCAGCGGCATCGATTGCAGCGTCGCGATGTGGGGGTGCGCTGTCGGTTGATGCGCCGATCTCGCTGGCTGAAGTCTCGCGCCGCTGCAATGTGTCTATCGCAGCGCTCAAAGAGGCTAACCCCGGCGTTGATCCGGCAAATGTCCGCCCAGGCGCGCGCCTTGCCATACCTGATGAGACAAATTTGGGCGGTGTCCCCGCGTTCGACGGCGACGGCAATACCAGTGATGAAGGAGAGCCGCCTGCCTCTGAACGCGTCGATCACGCCTGGCTTGGCTCCGCACAGCCCTCCGCCGGATTGCGCCGGCATAACGCCCGCCGCAGTCAGCGCATTCGCATTCGTGAGCGTTCATCCGTCGGCGCCGAAAGAGTGCTCATTCGGGAGCAATCTGTTAATGGACGATCCGCTGTGCCTGATCGTTTGAGTTACCAGCAGCGCTCAGCCTTGCGCATTCACAATGCAGGCGTTCCAACAACGCTGCCCGGTTTTAAATCTAGCCCTGTTAGAATTAACGCTCCAACGCAGGCGAAGCCGTCGGCGAAACTCATTGCCTGCACGGGCCTTGAAAATTCTGACAATAGCGGTGCGCATAAAAATCAGAAAATTGTTTCTGAACAAACAAATGCGTTTTCCGGAATTGAAGCCACCCCCAACGACGGTTTTGACTGCCGGCTGCTTCATGCTGATCACGCGCCGGTTGATTTGACGCCGGCGTCAACAACGCCACAACCGCATTACGGGTTGCCTGTGTCTTCCTCTGCTAAATACAGAGTGCCGAATTATAATGCGATCGGTCTGACAGGCGGCGTTTCATCGGTATCTGCACCGGCGACAAGTCGCTTCACGGTGAGCGGCGATATTATCGGTCATGAAGACGGCTGTTTGCTCTTGCGGTCTAAAGGCGGGGAAACCTGGGGACTGGCGGCGGCGCCGGCAGCGCAGACGCTGATCGGCAAGCATGTGACCGCCTGGGGCGTGGAAGCGGCGAAATCAACCTGCGGCGATGCGAGAACCATTGTCGTCAGTCATGCAGTTTACGCAGAACCCTATTAATTCCGTGAAGACTGGCTCGCTCGAAAATTAATGGCTTAACAGCAAGCGCCGCTTAGGCTTTCCTCCGGAGAGGTCTGGTCAAAGGGAGAGGCGACGCCGCACCCTGGGAAGATGCCGTAATGATTAGACCAGTCGCCGATAAAGCTAAAGAATGTTGAGAACCTGGATTCGCTCAGCATACGATATGTATTGCCGCAAACCGGGAAAATCCGACCTTTTTCAATAAAGTGATGGTGATCAAGAAGAAACGCGTTCTCACTGTGGGCGAGACCGCCATTATAGACCACAGCCTGACCGTAATCCTCGCACGCGCTTTCCAGACCATCGATGCGAAATAAACGATAGGTGGCGGAATGAAATTTCGCAGGACTTAGTTTCTCGCGCAGCGTTGGACTATTGATCGCCAGCGGACGGTCGGTCACGAGACGAGGGTCTGCGAAACCGGCGTTTTTCGCGTATGTTAAAAAATCATTCCAATAGAGCGCCCCGCCCAGGCACTCGCCTTGCGCGATCGGATCATTACGGAGCTCATCGCTGAGGCGCCTATCAGCGTAAATGTCGGAAAAATAAAACTCTCCGCCTGGCTTCAGCAAATGACGAACCGATCGGAAAACAGCCTCTTTATCCGCAACGAGATTAATCACACAGTTCGATACGATAATATCAAAACTCTCAGGCTCTAGATCCAGCGCATCCAGATTCTCAATATCGCCTTCCAGAAATTCAGTGTTCGCATAACCGAATTTGTCTGCGTGCCAATCCTGGTGCTCGCGCGCGACTGCTAGCTGTTCCGGCGTCATATCTACGCCGACAACTGAACCGGACGGCCCGACCAGCTGCGCAAGCGCGTAAACGTCCTGTCCGGAACCGCTGCCGAGATCAAGAACGCGCGCGCCGTTCAGCGCAAGCGGCGCGACAAGGCCGCAGCCGTAATACCGCGCGGCCACTTCCGGGTGAATGTTCGCCAGCACAGGCTTAAAATGCTCAGGCAAATCATCGATGGTGCAGCAAGCGTCCGTTTGCAAATCATTGGATGACTGCAGCACCTTGCCGTAATAATCGCGCACGTTTTCCTGAATATTCATTATATCTTCCTTGACCCGAACGAAGCTGCATTGGTCGCCGATTTGCAGCAAGGCTTCAATGCATGATGCGAGGAATGGCGTAATTGTGAAGCCGCGCGCGCCGCAATTCGCCTAAATCGCGTCGCGAATTTGCTTTGAGAAACCGCTATAGTGCCGCTCTAGATAAGGCTTTGGATTGAAACATGCTGCATGCGCTGCGAACTCGTCTCCATGGGTCGGTGGAGAACCGGTTGGACGCCGCAGCACAGGCCTTTCTCGCTGATCCGCGCATTAAATCGCCAGATTTCAGCCAGCCGCCAGGCGAGCCGTCACTGACTGAACCGAACTCAATCTCATGGCGAATCTTTAAAAATCCGGTCACGCTGTTCATCGGCGGCGTGGCTGCAGTGTTTCTAGAGCTTGCCGAGCCGCGGGTGCGGACCGGCGTCTGGAAGCACTCGAATTTCCGCCGCGATCCTGTTCTGCGTATGAAAAGAACCGGGATGGCGGCCATGGTCACCGTTTATGGCGCGCAGAGCGAGGCCACACGTTTAATCGCCCATGTTCGTCGGATGCATGACCGTGTTGAGGGCGTAACGTCTTCGGGCGCCCCATATGCGGCGAACGATCCGGCATTGTTAAACTGGGTGCAGGCGACGGCCGCATTCGGATTTCTCCAAGCCCATCATGTCTATGTCGGGGAACTGACGGCGGCTGAGCGAAATCGCTATTACCTCGAGAGCGAGCGATCCGCGACGCTTTATGGCGCAACCGGCGCGCCGCAGTCGCTGGAACAGCAAAGCCGTCTCTTTGCAGAAATGCTCCCGCTTCTGGAGCCGTCGGACATCATCTTCGAGTTCAGGAACATGATGCGCCGCGTTCAGGCTTTTCCGCCGCCGGCGCATATCTTCCAGCGCACGCTGGTGCGCGCCGCAATTGATATTCTGCCAACCGAGATTCGGGTAAAAACCGGGCTCGACGAACGCTACGGAATGCGCCCATTTGAACGCCAGTTCGTCGAGCGGGCGGCGCGGCGCGCCGAACGCTATCTCCTTCGCTCCAGTCCCGCCGTTCAGGCTTGCAGGCGGCTCGGTTTACCGGACGATTACCTCTATCAGGCAGAGCTGATTGCGCAGACCGCCCAAGCACACTAGGGACTGGAAGAGAGTAGCAATGAGCGCTTTATGTTTGAGTGCATAGGGGAGCGTTGGTCGCCGGGCCTTGGTGATCCGACAGTCATGGGCTGGGTGACCGTAGCGGCCTATCTCGCTGCATCCGCTCTTGCGTTCATGCGGGCGCGAGACGCCTTCGCCGCCTTAACGCCGGGCGGCGGCGCGCTGAAATTTTTCTGGCTTGGCGCGTCTGTCCTGTTGCTGTGTCTTGCCGTCAACAAACAACTCGATCTTCAGTCCGCTTTGACCGCCGCGGGGCGCTGTCTTGCAAAATATCAGGGATGGTATGGCGAGCGGCGCGCTGTTCAGGTCGTTTTCGTTCTTTGGGTTGGCTTTACAGGCGCTGCTGTTTTCGCCGCAGTCTTGTGGGCCATGCGCCGGCATCTCCAGGAGCAACGCATCGTGCTGACTGGGTTTTTTATTCTACTTGTCTTCGTGGTGATGCGGGCGTCAAGCTTTCATCATATGGACAGCTTCATAAATTTCAGGCTGGCTGGGGTCCGAATGAACTGGCTATTTGAAATTGGCGCGCTTGTTTTGATCATTTACGGAAGTTTGCGGCAGGGCCTGCGCAGCAGCGGCGCGCAGATGCGTCGCAGCGAATAAACTTCCAAATTTCCAAAGCATTCCTGAATAACGACAAACGCTATTTGCAACACCGACAGGCGCCGGTTAAGGAAGGTCTTTTGCTAAGAAGAGTGGACTTTCATGACGGCGATTACGCCTGAAATCATAGCCGAGCACGGCCTGAATTCAGAAGAATACGAACGCATCAAATCGGCCATGGGGCGTGAGCCCAATCTGGTCGAGCTTGGCGTCTTTTCGGTCATGTGGTCGGAGCATTGTTCTTACAAGTCTTCGCGTCGCCATTTGAAAAAGCTGCCGACCTCGGCGCCCTGGGTGATTCAAGGGCCGGGGGAGAACGCCGGCGTTATTGACATCGGCGAGGGGCGAGCGGCCGTCTTCAAGATGGAAAGTCACAATCATCCGTCGTTTATTGAGCCTTATCAGGGCGCTGCAACCGGCGTTGGCGGCATCATGCGCGACGTCTTCACCATGGGCGCGCGGCCCATCGCTAATATGAACGCCTTGCGCTTTGGCGAGTGGGACCATCCAAAAACGCGCCACCTTGTGGCCGGCGTTGTCAGCGGCATAGGCGGATACGGCAATTGCATGGGCGTGCCGACAGTGGGCGGTGAAACCAATTTTGACGCCGGCTATAATGGCAATATTCTCGTCAACGCCATGACGGTTGGCGTTGCGGAAAAATCCCGGATTTTTTATTCCGCCGCGAGAGGCGCCGGCAATCCGGTTGTCTATGTCGGCTCGAAGACGGGACGCGATGGCATTCACGGTGCGACCATGGCTTCCGCTGAGTTTGACGACGCGTCGGAAGAAAAGCGTCCAACAGTGCAGGTCGGCGATCCGTTTACGGAGAAACTGCTTCTTGAAGCATGTCTGGAACTGATGGCGTCTGACGCTATCATCGCCATTCAGGATATGGGCGCGGCCGGACTGACTTCCTCATCGGTGGAGATGGCGGCCAAGGGGGGCGGCGGCTTTGTTCTCAATCTCGATAACGTGCCCCAGCGCGAAGACAATATGAGCGCGTATGAAATGCTGTTGTCGGAAAGCCAGGAGCGCATGCTCATGGTGATCCAACCAGATAAAGAAGACAAAGCGCGCGCAATATTTGAAAAATGGGGCGTCGACTTTGCAGTGATTGGCGAGACAACTCGTGACGGGCGCCTGATCATCAAGCACAAGGGCGCGACTGTCGCCGACATGCCCGTTAAACCGCTCGCCGATGATGCGCCAAATTATGATCGTTCATTTGAAGAGACGCCGGCGCCTGAACCGATGATTGACCCGGAGAAGACCTATTCGGAGAAAATCATTACGCTGACAGCGACTAAAAAATCCGCCGATGAGCTTGAGGCGATTGCTGCGGCGCTGATTGATGAAACGTTGCGCGGGAAAGACCTTGACGGTGTCGCTGTCTCGCTGGCGCATGGGCTTGCCCGGATATATGTGCGATCCTCTCGCACTGACGATGACCTGGAAAAAATTGACGACGCGGCGCGGAATCTCCAGCAGAGCGGCATGATCGATGACGCCAAAATCGTGATCGAAGTTGCGAAAGTCGACCTTGCCGAGACCGCCGGCGCAGACACATTGCTGACTGCGTTGTCTAAATTGATGTCGCAGCCTGATTTATGTTCGCGGCGTTGGATCTGGGAGCAATATGATCACACCGTGATGGGCGATACGGTTATTCCTCCCGGCGGGGACGCCGCACTTGTGAGGGTGCACGGAACAAATCGTGCGCTTGCAATATCGACAGATGTGACGCCGCGATATGTGAAGGCCGATCCGCGGATGGGGGCCAAGCAGGCGGTTGCGGAAACGTACCGTAATATTTGCGCTGTCGGCGCAGCGCCGCTGGCGATCACGAATTGCCTCAATTTCGGCAATCCTGAACGCCCTGAAATTATGGGGCAGTTTGTCGGCGCTGTCGAAGGGCTCGCCGAGGCGTGTGAAGCGCTGAACTATCCTGTCGTTTCCGGCAATGTCTCCCTTTATAATGAGACTAATGCCCAGGCGATCCCGCCAACCCCTGCCATCGGCGGCGTCGGCGTTATCGAGGATGCGACAAAAGCGGTTCGGATCAACGGCGCTGAAGCCGGCGAAGAGTTGATCGCCATTGGCGTGACCCGAGGATGGCTCGGACAATCAATCTATATGCGCGACCTCTTTAAAATTACAGAAGGCGCGCCGCCGCCCGTTGACCTGGAAGCGGAACGCAAGAACGGCGAGCTCATTCGCAAACTTATCGACGAAGGCCTTGTGACGGCCTGCCACGATGTTTCCGACGGCGGGTTGCTCGTCGCGGCTGCAGAAATGGCGCTTGCGGCGGGGCGCGGACTGAATTTGACAACGCCGGTGAAGCAGAGGGCGGCGGCATTCTGGTTCGGCGAGGATCAAGGACGCTATCTTGTCGCTGCAGCGCCGGCGGCGGCTGATACGCTGCTTTTAAAGGCGGCGATGGCCGGCGTTCAGGCCTCAAAGATTGGTCGTTTCGGCGGCGCGGACATCATGCTTGATAACAATGACTCCATGTCATTGCTTGATTTAGCTGATCTTTCTGAAGCTGTTCTGCCAAATTACATGAACGCGTTACATAAGGAGCAAACGCCCATGCCAATGGCCGCTGACGAGATTAAGAACCTTATTCTTGACGCCATGCCGGATGCTGAGATCGAGATTGAAGATCTTGCCGGCGATGGCGATCATTATCGCGCAAAAATCATATCGACAGCGTTCAACGGCAAATCCCGGGTTCAGCAGCATCAACTGGTCTATAAGGCGCTTAAGGGACGTATGGGTGGTGAGTTGCACGCGCTCGCCTTGGAAACTGAGGCGAGGGAATAAAGACCGGACCCGATCCATGCTTCGAAACCTGCTCGCCATTATCGTTGCAACAATTATCGGTCTTTCTGTCGCAAAATTTGTTGAAGGCGCGTTTGGCGGCGGCGTTGCACCCGAAGAGGTCGCCAGCGCCATTGATCAACTCGGACTTGTTGTCGGCTGGTTTGTCGGATCATTTATTGCCGCCGTGCTGGCCTTGCTTGTTGGCAAACGCTGGGCGCCCTTAGGCTGGCTCGCGGCGGGAACGATCTTTTTTGCAGCAATTATCACGCTCGTCAGTTTTCCGCTGTCTTTTCTTCTTTGGCCTGCCTCCGCAGCGGCGACTGCAGCGGGCGGGTTTGCTGCAATAAAACTCTTAAATGCGCAGACATCGCATCCGGGAAGCGAGAATAAAAACGGCTTGTTTGATTGATCGCAAATTGATGAGTGAAAATATAATACCTGCCGCAACGATCTTGCTTCTACGCGAGACGCCTCAACTTGAAGTCTTAATGATAGAACGCCATGCGGAAACGCCGTTCGCCGGCGGCGCGATGGTGTTCCCCGGCGGTAGGATTGATCCAGGCGATACTGACCATGCGTGGGCGGAGCATTGCGACGGTTGGGCGCAAACGCCGTCTGAAGAACGCGCGCCTCGGATCGCCGCCATCCGTGAAGCATTTGAGGAAGCTGGCATCCTGCTCGCCAGCCGTAACGGAGACCAGCTTGACGACGCCGACATGGCGCTTCTCGATCCATGGCGTACGCGTATCGAAAAGGACGACGCCTTATTCCTCACGCTCATAAAACAAGAAAACTTGCATCTTTTACTTGATAAGCTTTGCCTGTTTGCGCGTTGGGAGCCGCCGGCTGGCGTAACCCACAGGCGCTACCATACCTGGTTCTTCGCAGCTCCGGCGCCGATCGGCCAGAAGGCCAGCGAGGATGGAAATGAGGCGACGGAAGCGGTGTGGCTGTCCCCGCAAACTGCGCTCGACGCCCGCGACGACGGGGAACGAAAAATGATTTATCCAACCTCACGCAATGTGGAGTTATTGACACTGTCGCAAACCGTCGATGAGGTTTTCGAAAACGCAGCCGGCCGCAAAATCGAGACGATTAGCCCGACAATTATTGAGAGAAACGGCCAACAACTTCTGACAATCCCCAACCATCTTGGCTATCCGATTACGGAAGAACCTGTAGAGACAGCGTTTCGAGGCTAAAGCTTGTTACGTGCCTTCAAATTTGTTCAAGGATCATATTGATCTGATTTATCACACTTCTTTTGCTGATAACCGCATACATTTATCCGCGAAGCGTTTTAGATCAGGGGGCAGGATCAATTCGAAAAACATCGCCGCCAATTGTCAGAATAAAAAGATTGCCCTCATTGTCTTCACCAAAGCTGACAATTGCGGAAAGAGAGCCGGCGTTTGGCGCCAGACTGTCTGTTTCAAGAATAAAATCATCGGAAGAAATTGTCTGGCCCTGTACAAACTCTTCCGATGGTATTGACCAGACATTATCCGAGACAAAATCAGCGAAAAAATAACGCCCGTTCAAGGCCGCAATGGGGCCGCGGTAAACATAGCCGCCGGTGACAGAGTTGCCTTGGCGCGGCCCGCTGCCGTGGGCGTACTCAGTGACTGGCGGAGTAAAAGCATTCTGGTTGGAGCCCTGTTCCTGCTGCGTGCCCTCGCGAACTGGCCAGCCAAAATTGCGACCATCCGTATCGCCGGTTTCTATCAGATCAATTTCTTCGATATCGCCCTGGCCGACATCGGCGATGTAAAGGTCGCCCGTCATCCGGTCAAAACTGTTGCGGTAAGGATTGCGCAAGCCATAGGCGAAGATTTCGTCGGCGCCGCCGCTGCTGGCGAAGGGATTATCTGAGGGTATTGCGTAATCGCGATCAGCATCCGATGGAAAATCGTCTGAGGAAGGATCGATCCGTAAAATTGCCCCAAGCAGCGTATCGCGATCCTGGCCGTTATCGAAAGGGTCGCCGGCCCCGCCGCCGTCGCCCAGCGCTATATACAGAAGATCATCGGCGCCAAAGCCGATCCATCCGCCATTATGATTGCCGGCGGGTTGTGCGACCGTCAGGATAATATCGACGCTTGCCGGGTCGCCCATGTCCGGGTCGCCGGCGGCGCGCGTGTACCGACGGATTTCGGTGTCCCCGGTCAGGTTTGTTATGTAAACATAAAATACGCCGCTAGTTTGGTAATCCGGAGCCGGCGTAAAACCGATCAAACCGCCTTCGCCAGCTGTCCCGACATCAGCGGATATGTCGATAAACGGCGCTGGATCGACAGCGCCGGACACCGGATCCATCAGACGGATCACGCCTTCACGCTCCGTTACAAAAACATCATCTTCCCCCGGACGGCCAATCAGAAACAAAGGCGCAGCAAACCCGCTGGCGACGCGGGTTAAACGATACGCTTCAGGACCGTTCGTAATAGAAAGCTGAAGATTGATTGTATCGGTCAGGGCGCCGTCTGACACCTGAATATCGATCAGGTATATATTATCGAGCCCTTCGTCTCTAGGTCGTTCAAAATCCGGCGTCACGTTAAACATCAGATCGCCGCTCGCAGAGATCGTGAAATCATCCGCATCGGCTCCGCTGACAATAGCGAATGCGAGCGTATCGCCGTCGGCGTCGGACGCGGTCGCCGTATAAACGACGCCGGAGGCGCCTTCCGCAGCGCTCGCCGTTGCGCTGGATGTAATCATTGGGGCAGCGTTCGCGCTGCCGGATGGCGGCGGCGCAGGAGCATCGCTGCTTTCAGAACACGAAACAGCCGACACGCTTAACACGATGGTCAAAAATCGCCCAATTGTCATACATCCATCCAGTTTACGGCGATTGTTTATGCCAACAGTCAGCTTAAAGCGACGTATCATCCGTGTCAGGCATTTTAGCATTTTTTGCACGCCGTATCAGGGGCGCCGATATCGTCATTGCCAAAATGTCATAAAGACCGTGTGCAATCATGACCGTAAGCAAGTTGCCTGTAACAGCGAAGATGACGCCTAGATAAACGCCGACAAGGCCCGTCAAAGCTGCGGTGAACGCGCTATTCCAGTGCAACAGGCCAAATACAATATTGCTTAAGAGTATTGCGGCTGCGAGCGGCATATAAAGAGCTAGCGTCGTTTGTAAAAACCCGCGAAATAGCATCTCCTCAAAAATGCCTGCAGCAACAGAAGCGGTGATGATAAAGAGCGGTGAAAACGAGAACGGGAGTTCAGCGAAATATTCTATCTGTCTCTTTCGGAAAGAAACGAGAAATGGATTCTTTGTGCGCATTATAAAAAGCAACAGCAACGCCGGCGGCGCTGTGGCCGCAATGCCTAGAAGCGCATCCTTAACCGATAAAGAGAATTGGTCGTTTAGAGAGACGCCAAAAAGAGCGCTTAGCGCATAAGCAATAACGCCCATGCCGGCGGTTCCGGCAAAGGTTATGATGAGCGCCGACTGACTTGCCGTAAGAGAGGGCTTCATCTGAAATTTACCGGCGTCGAAGCGAGCCGAGCAATCCGCGAACCAGTTCACGCGCAAGCGTTCTCGCCGCTGTCTTCAATGCGGCCTCGCCAACAGATTGGCGATTTGACTTGCGCCGGCGCGATGGTCGCCGTTTCGATGCAGCAGATTTTGACGTCTCCTCGCGAAGGCTCGCCCGCTCTTCCCGTTCGGCGATGATTTCAGCACGTTCCTTCAGCACTTCATATGCGGACTCGCGGTCTATCGTCTCGTCATAAAGCGACGCAACCGTTGAGGCGCTGAGTACGGCTTTGCGCTCTTTCTTCGTTATAGGACCCATGCGTGATTCAGGAGGGCGGATAAGCGTGCGCTCCACGACACCAGGCGCTCCTTTTTTTATAAATGTGGAGACAAGCGCTTCGCCGATGCCCAGTTCCGTGATTACATCTAGTGTCTTAAAGGATGGGTTCGGGCGAAACGTCTCCGCCGCCGCTCTGACCACACGCTGTTCGCGCGGAGTGAACGCGCGAAGCGCATGTTGCACTCTGTTGCCAAGCTGGCTTGATACGGAATCAGGCACATCGAGAGGATTTTGAGTAACGAAGAAAACGCCTACGCCTTTGGAACGAATGAGGCGAACCACTTGCTCAACTTTTTCCAGAAGCGCTTTCGGCGCTTCGTCGAAGAGCAAATGCGCTTCATCAAAAAAGAAAACCAGACGAGGCTTTTCCGGATCGCCTATCTCCGGCAGTTCTTCGAACAATTCCGAGAGCATCCAAAGCAGAAATGTGGCGTATAATTTTGGCGTCTGCATCAGTTTGTCAGCCGCCAGAATATTGACAATGCCTTTGCCGTTCTCATCGAGATCCAGAAACTGTTCAATGCTCAGCGCCGGTTCGCCAAAAAACTGCTCCGCTCCCTGTTCTTCAAGCGCAAGCAGGCGTCGTTGAATAGCGCCGACACTGGCGGTCGAGACATGTCCGTATTCGGCGGATAATTCTTTTCGCCGGTTCGCCACTTCAACCAGAAGCGCACGCAAGTCTTTTAAATCAAGCAGCAGCAGGCCTTCATCATCTGCAAGACGAAAAGCAAGTGTCAGAACACCTTCCTGAGTATCATTCAGCCCGAGCAAACGCGACAGCAGAAGAGGGCCCATTTCCGTAATTGTCGCACGGATCGGATGACCTTGGTCGCCATACAAATCCCACAACCGCACCGGAAAGGCTCTTGGCTCATATGGTTCAAGTCCGACAGTTTGCGCTCGCTGGGTAAGAAAGTCTTTCATCTTAACCGGCTGCGAAATCCCAGCGAGATCGCCCTTCACGTCAGCGACAAAGACAGGCACGCCTGCGTCTGACAAGCCTTCGGCAATGATTTGCAGCGTGACGGTCTTGCCGGTGCCTGTCGCGCCGGCGATCAGTCCGTGCCGGTTTGCATATTTCAGTTTCAGACTTTGCGGTTGCTCGCTCTTACCAAGAAAAACCTGCTGATCGTCCATAATCAGTTCCTACGATGGCGTCTGAAACGCCTTGCCCAAAGCGGTTCCGTTTACGTCGCTTGGCGGGAATCATCAACTGATTTTCGCGCGTAGGTGATAAATCTGCCAAGTAAAACATTAATTTAGCAGCGCAGTGTTGGCCATTTACGATGCCGGCGAAAGGCGATACAAGGCCGTCTGAAATTGCGATGCGGGCGCAAAAGGGAAGGGTGCGTTGGTATGTTCAGACTGCTGCTTATCATTTCGGTGGCTCTTGCCGTTATTATCGGTTTATCGAAACTGACCGGGCGCGAAGCGCTTGTTGAGGACACAATCGAAGACGCGGCGGAGACGGTTGGCGCCGTGGTTGACGATGTTACAGGCGACGCAAATGAGGATAGCCAATCAGCAGGCTCAGACACTCTCTCTGAGGATGCGTCGGGCTCTTCGCCTGAAGCGCTAACGGACGATGCGACTGATGATGCTGGAGAGCTGTCCTCTGCAATTGAGAATGCTTCAGACGAAGTGACTGAACAGGCGCAAAGCGCAGCCGACGAAGCAGGCGAAGCGTTGTCGAACGCCGCAAGGGCTGCTGAAAGCGCGGCGGAGGGCGCGGCTGAAGAGGTTCAGGAAACTGCAGAAGAGGTCATTGATGAGGCCGAAGAAGTCGTTTCAGACGTTGAGAACGAGGCTGACGCGCCAGAAGAAGATCCGGAAGATAATCCGGAAAATGAAGAAAACTGACGCTGTTTTCAGGCTTTAGTCGGTTAACTGACCGTTTATCTTGATCGATAAAAATTTAACAGTATTGCAGCTATTTCCTCGCTATATTCCCGTCATGGGCGAATAGCCGACAGGAAGATGCGTATCATGTCTAATCATTGTGTTATCGATCTTGAACATCTCGATAAATATGTGGCCGGCGATCTCAGCCTGCGCGATGAAATTCTGACGATTTTCAGTGAGCAGGCTGCAATGCTTGACGAAAAATTCGGGCGCGCAGCCACGGACGAAGCGTGGCGCAATACTGCGCACAGCCTGAAAGGCGCATCGCGCGGCGTCGGCGCGTGGGCGCTTGGCGATCTTTGCGAAGAGGCGGAACGCCTTATCGCGAATACGCCCGGAAAATCAGACCGCAGAGCCGCAATCCTGGAATCCATACGCCATCAAGTTGAGCTCGCGATTGATGAGGTTCGCCGCCTACGGGCGCTCGCAGCCTGAAATCAATCAGCGCTTTAATTCCGCCATAGCCGCCTCAAGACCGGAGATCGTCAGCGGAAACATTCGCTCACTGAGCAATTCACGCATCAGCCCTGTGGACGGGGTATAGTCCCAGCTCACTTCACGAACCGGATTGAGCCAGACAACGCGTTCGTAAACGCTTGTCACCCTTTGCATCCAGACAGCGCCAGCCTCTTCGTTGAAGTATTCAACCGATCCGCCCGGGACAGTGATTTCGTAAGGGCTCATGGAAGCATCGCCTACAAAAATCACTTTATAATCATGCGGGTATTTATGAAGGATATCCCAGGTCGGTATTTTCTCGTTCCAGCGGCGCCGATTGTCCTTCCAGACATAATCGTAGAGGCAATTGTGGAAGTAGAAATATTCCATATGTTTGAATTCGGAACGGGCGGCGGAAAATAATTCTTCAGAAAATTTGATAAACGGGTCCATCGAGCCGCCGACATCAAAAAACAACAGAACTTTGATCGCGTTTCTGCGTTCAGGGCGCATCTGTATGTCGAGATATCCCGCTCTCGCCGTGGCGTCGATAGTGCCGTCCAGGTCGAATTCATCAGGCGCGCCTTTTCGGGCGAACCGCCGCAGACGACGCAAGGCGACCTTGATATTCCGTGTGCCGAGTTCAACGGAGTCATCTAGGTTCTTAAACTCACGTTTTTCCCAGACTTTGACCGCGCGCCCCTGGCGTTTGCCTTCATTGCCGATGCGCACGCCTTCAGGGTTATAACCGCCAGAGCCGAACGGCGAGGTTCCTCCGGTTCCAATCCACTTATTGCCGCCCTGATGGCGTTTCTTTTGTTCTTCGAGACGTTCCTTGAGAGTCTCCATCAGCTTTTCCCAGCCGCCGAGCGCCTCAATCTGTTTCTTGTCTTCCTCGGAAAAGTATTTTTCCGTTAAGAGCTTTAGCCACTCTTCCGGGATCTCCGCAGTGATTTCATCTTGTATGCTCTCAACCCCCTTGAAGACATGGGCAAAGACACGATCAAATTTGTCGAGATTGCGTTCGTCCTTCACAAGGGCGCTTCGTGAAAGGTAGTAGAAATCCTCAACCTTTCGATTGGCGAGATCTGCATTCATGCCCTCCATTAATGTGAGATACTCACGCAAGGAGACAGGAACGCCCGCTGATTTCAGCTCGTGGAAAAATCGTGTGAACATGAGCGTAATATAGCCCGACTGCGCAGTGCGATGCGAGCATGTAACGCAGTCGGAACAAGGTTTGGTTGATCAAACCCGGCTTGAAAGATCAGCTGTTGATGGACGCAACGCCCAATGGCACTGAAAACTGCTCGCACCAAACATAAATCTCATTGTACTGCGTAGGATCGATATCCGCCGGGAGTTTATAGGATTGATACCCGGTTTTCTTGTTCAGAACGGAAAACTGGCTTTCAATATCGTATTCGCCGCTGTTGCCGAAGCCTAGTTTGGGATCGGGCGCGCCGTCGAGGCTGAAATTTTCCTCCAGAACGACATAGTATCCGTCTTCGGCTTTTTTAATCGTGACATCGCCTGTGGTAATGTGCTCGCTGAGGCCGCTGAACTCGCCTGTTGTGACCACGTCGCCAGCAACAGATTGCGTGGAGCCCGTGGAAGGCGCTTCCGATTTCGTCTGCTCGCCGCCGCAAGCCGCGAGCGTCAGTCCCAGAAACAGCATTGCTATTATTCTCATTGTTTCTCTCCTTTGAAACGATGCCATGGCGGTAGCAACATCTTCTGTTGAACGATAGTCGCGCGCGATCACAAAGTCGCCAAGGCGGCCCTGCGCTTCATTAAAAACGCACGCGTTGCGCTGTTTTCGGTCAATCCGATTGCAATGTCGTATGCCTCTCGCGCGTCTGCAAACCTGCCGCACTCAGAGAGAAGGTGAGCGCGCACAGCCCAATAAGTCTGGTAGTTCTTTGAACGCTTGGTCTCAATTGCCTCCAGTATTGAAAGGCCTTCCCGTGGGCGCCCTGCGTGCGCCAGCGCGGCGGCCCGCGCCGCCTGGGCGCCAACCGACGGCGCGGTCTCGCAAAGACGATGATAGAGAATGACAATATCCTCACGCAGATCGCGGCCTGTCATGCCCGCGGCGGCGTGAGCGGACTGGATCGCAGCCTCCAGCGAATATCGCCCCTGTCCGCCCAGCCGCCACGCCTTGGCGAGCGCGGCTTCCGCTTCGGCAATCAGCATGCGATCCCATAATGATGTGTTCTGCTCACTGAGCGGTATATAGACGCCCTCGACGAAACGCGCTGAACGCCTTGCGTTCACATGACAGAGCAATGAAAGAAGTCCCCAGGCTTCACCAAAGCGCGGCGCAATCTGTGTCAGGAGACGCGAAAGAAACATCGCCTCAGCAACAAGGTCGTCAGGGTGACCTTCTTGCGAATGATCGCCTTCCCAACTGGCCGTGAACGCCGCATAGACAGCATCCAGAACAGCATCAAATCTCTCCTCGAGATTGGCGGCGTCAGGCGCTTCGAACGGTATGCCGGCGGCCTTGATCTTTTTCTTCGCACGAACGAGCCGCTGGCCCATCCCGGCCGGCGAGACAAGAAATGCCGATGCAATACGCGCAGCATCAAGGCCAAGCACAGTCTGGAGCATAAGCGGCGTGCGCACAGCGGCGTCTATCGCCGGGTGCGCACAGATAAACATCAGTTTTAACCGTTCATCGGGAAAGTCAGTGTTCGTAGTAATCGCGGCTTCTGCTTCTTCAGCGGCAAGCACGAGGGAAGGAAGCCCCGCTTCGCGCGTCTGGCGTCGGCGTCCCGCATCGATCAGCTTACGCCGCGCCGCTGTTAACAACCATGCCTCCGGGGAGGCAGGGGCGCCTGTTTTAGGCCAATTTTCAAGCGCGGCCTTAAATGCGTCTGCAAGCGCGTCTTCCGCAGCGGCCACATCATGAGTTCTTGACGATAACCAGGCCAGCAAACGACCATAGGATGCGCGCGCCGCTTCTTCTGCTTTCGCACGCGCATCCGTCATTGCTTACCCGCCAATGTTCCACACAGGCCGAACCTCGACATGGCCGTCGCTGGCGGCAGGGCACTTCGCCGCCCAATCCAGCGCCGTATCGAGATTATCGGCTTCGATCATGTAGAAACCGCCAAGCTGTTCCTTGCCGTCCGCAAACGGACCATCCTCCGCGCCTGCCGAACGCACCCGCCTGGCGTTTCTGGTATGATCAAGCGGCTCTCCGGCAATAAAGGCCCCGGCTTTTGTCAGCGCCTCAGTGTATGCCATATATCCGTTGATGATCTCGCCTTTTTCTTCAGACGGCTTGGCGTCCCATACGTTTTCATCGCTATAGAGTAAAAACACGTATTTCATTTCGCGTGCTCCTCATGGCTGGGAATAACGCGAACGTCAACAAAACCGCTCTTGGCGGCTGGGCATTGAGCGGCCCATTCCGCGCCGGCGTCAAGGTCGAGAACGTCAATAATAAAAAATCCGCCAAGCTGTTCCTTAGCGTCAGCGTAAGGACCATCTTCAACCTGACGCTTGCCGTTGCGCACGGAAACAACAGTCGCCGCAGCCGGCGTTTCAAGCGCGGCGCTGTTGCGCGTAACCGGCTTCATTTTTTCTGAATACGCATACCATTCGCCCATATAGGAATCGAATTTCTCCTTGTTTTCGCGCAAAGCGAAATCTTCCGGCGGTTCATTCGCCAATAGTAAAAGCTGCATGGAATTTCCTCTCATTATGATGAGCGCGCCTTATCGCGTTCATGACAATAGACGAGCGACCCGGCCGAGTTTCGACAGAAAACGGAATTTATTCGCCGAAAAACCGAAGAAGGTTATTACGCACATTTACAACCCGTAGCCGTAAAGGACCTTTCGGCATGTCGCCAAGAATACGCTCCAGCTCAAGCAGATTTTCGCGCACTTCCTGCTCGCGGATGCGGCTTCGAACCCAACCGACGCAGGCGATTCGCGAACCGCTTCGCACGGGCTCGACTCTATGGATCGCGTTTGACGGGTAAAGGATCATAGAGCCTTCATCGCCCTTGACTGCGAGTTCGCCGCCCACCGTTTCAATCATTAACTCTCCGCCGTCATAAGCGGCTGGATCTGTCAGAAAAACCGTGAATGAAAGATCGCAACGGATGCCGTTCATATAAGCGGCGTCGACATGGCTCCCATACGCCATGCCGTCGTCAAATCGATTGATCATGACGCGCGCGAACTCCGCCGGTTGCGCCGCAATCTTGAAGGTTTGATTTGCAGATATCGCCTTCTTTATCTTCTCTACAGAGCCGCGCACGGCCGCCGCTTTTGGGTCCGCCTGCAGGTTCGACTTCACTTCGAGCGCGGAGCCGGCCGCTGTCGCTTTCCCGTCCTTCCATAACTTATCTCTTTTTAGAGCGTCGCAAACCGCACTACACTCAATAGAAGTTAGAATATTTGGTATCTTAATCAGCATCATAGCCGCCGGAAGCCGTTGCAGTCGTCGCCTTCTTTACTATCATGGATTGAAACCAAGGGGAGCGCCAAAATGTTTCAAAAACGAAAACTTTGGACCGGAATTTCGAGTATTGCATTTACAGCCGGGGCGCTGACGCTCTCAGCTTGCGGGGCCGAGGGTGAAACAGAAGGAGAAGGCGCCGAGGGCGAAGGCGCCGTTATCGCTTCTGAAGGTGAAGGCGAAGGCTATTCGGAGGGCGAAGGAGAGAGTGAAGGGGAGGGCGCAGCAGCCTCCGGCGATCCAGCCGATGACGATGCTGCTTATCTGCATCAACTCGGTCTCATTCGCGGACACCTGATTGCTTTTCTCGAACTCTATCGGGCGGGCGCCTATGACATGGCGCTTAAGCACGTCAAACATCCCGGCGATGAGATTTATGCAGACCTGGAGAGCGCCCTTGCTGCGCGTGAGATGCCTGGCTTTGCCGGCGAGCTTGCCGCGCTCAGCGAGGCTGCGACATCGCGCAGCGAAACCATGGAGGCGGCGTATGACGATGTCATCACTGCAGTTCAGGGACATGGGCCCGGCGCCGGTCCGCGCGAAACGCTGCTTGCGGTTTCGAAGATTGCCGAAACGGCCGCGGACGAATTTTACATCGGTGTCGACTACAACGGCGCTGTCATTGAGCCCCATGAGTATCAGGACGCGTACGGATTTTTAACGGCGGTGCGTGAGATGCTCTCCGAGCTCTCCACCGATGATATCAACGCCAGTGAAGCTGTGGCGGTCGCACATGAACAACTGGATCTCGCTTTAGACGCGTTTGACGGACTTGTTGCTGAAACAACGCAAGGCGAGGCGTCAGCAATCTATGGGGCCGCGGCGCGCATTGAGATAGCTGCGCTGGGACTTTGAATCGAAATCCGGAAGAGCGATCCGACTTGGCTGGGTGGGATGCGCTAATAAATTATTCTTCAAGCAACGCGATGGTCGGGGCTGTTTCTGCATCTGGAGCGGATTGAAGCGGTGATGACTTACTTTCCACCCATCTTTCAAGACACAAGAACTCCGCATCCTGAGGGGTGATTAAATTTGCTCCCCCCTCAAGATGCGGATATGTGATTCAAATTAACTTCAGGATGCCCTAATTTCCGGTCTCATGGTATGTTTCTGATACATGAGCGAAGGCAGGCGAGATAAATACCGGATACTTTTCCACGGCTTCGTCAATTTGATCGTAGAGCTCTTGCAAATCTGACCGACGATTCAGCGCATCTTCCAACTCTTCAATGCGACGCGCTATGACCTTGAAGTAATATTGATAGTTCTCGACAATTAGTTGTGTATTTTCTTCGTTGGATTTCTTGTTGTTTCTAAAAATCGGCACCGACATTTTGGAAATAACCTCGACTTGATTCCAGGCCCAGGACAAGCGGCTTAAGCTTTGTCGTAGATCAGGACTTAGTCGATCACCAAATGTGCTGCGTACAGAAACAATAGAAGGTTGAATGGCGCGGTTTGAAATTTGAGCAGCCCATACTACTGTCAAGTACGCTACTCTTCCCGGATCGTCAGGATAAGCTTTTTCAGACACGACATTTGGCAATTCTTCAAGGAAATAGGACAATTCGTGACGAACCTCGGCCACAATTGCTTCTAGCGATCGTTTCATTCGCCGCCGTTCAGCAGCTTTATCCAGAGAGAATGCGATTAGCACGCTGAGCGGAATGGATAACAGGACCCCAACAAGCTCTGTGGAAAGATTGAGCGCAAGATCACTTGACGTGCTTATAGCGAGCAAGCGGTCCCATAATTCAGAGATGATTTTCATCTTTAAAGCTAATTAGAATTCTGTAGAAAAACGGCGCTTTCAATCACCCCGCCATGGCGGGCGATCATCCTTACGCGGACGCGTTTCCTGCAAATCCTTAGGGTTCCACGGACCGTAGCTGAAAGAACGGGCGCCTTCCTGCGGGGCGTAGCCGGTCATGGAAACGCGGTGCGGCTCTTTTTTCTTCGGCCCCAGCAAACGGGCCTCCTCGGTGAAATACTTCACGCTGGACTGGCGCTTCACCGTATCCGGGAAGAGCGCCATGAGATCCATAATGCCTTGCGGCATCTCGCGGGAAACTTTCAGGCCTAACTCTAAAGCCTCTCCATAGTGGATTGGATAATCATGCGTCCAGCGCCCTTCGGAGAGCTGCTGGGAAATGGCGACCGCGGCGTTATCGGAGACCGTGCCTGACAATAATTCCTGCGCCGCTTTCTGGAGTTGCGTGATCGCCATAGCGCCGACATCAGCCAGAACCAGCGTGTAGTCTTCTGTCGCTTGTATTGGTTTTTCTTGCGCCACGCGCACAACCGACGCCGCCGGCAGGCCGCCGATCTGCGGATCAATCGGTCCAAGCACCGCATGTTCGCTGAGGACAATTTCATCGGCGGCAAGCGCGATCAATGTGCCGCCTGACATTGCGTAATGGGGAACAAAAACAGAGGTTCGCGCCGGGTGCGCCTTGATTGCTCTTGCGATTTGCAGCGCCGGCAAAACAAGTCCGCCCGGCGTATGCAGGACAAATTCCAGCGGTTTGTCCGCCGGCGTCCGCCGGATGGCCTCCAACACGTCTTCCGCATCATTAAGATCGATATAGCGGAGCATGGGAATGCCGAGGAGACCCATGGGCTCTTGACGGTGCACAACGGCGATCACGCGGCTTTTGCGTCTTTTCTGAAGCTTCGAGAAGGCGCTCACAAGCTGCGAATGACGTTGGCTGGCGCTGATTTGCCGAGACAAAATAAAGAATAATAACAACAGGATAGGCAAAATGCCCCAGAACCCGTCCATGACCCCAATACCCCTCAACACCGTGACCAGAATTCAGCTTAAGCGCTTTTTGGAGGGCAGGGAAGGCCGGCGCTCCAAAGCGCGCTATTCAACCTTGCGCCAGTGCTCGAGCAGCAACGGCGCCAGTTGCTCCGACGCTTCGGTCGGGACCCAGTGGGATACGCCCTCAAGGCGCTCATATCGCCAGGAGGCCTCCACATAATCGGCAGACAGCGTCATTTGCTCCTCGGTGAGATAGCGTTCGCGACTGCCCCATACGCCGAGGGTTGGTATGCGGACGATCTCTTCACCAAAAGCGCCCATTTTTGGCGGACGCATCATCCGGCCCAAAGATGCGTTTGCCCTGTACCAGTCAAGGCCAGCCGTGAGACGCCCAGGCCGTCCGATCCCTGCCAACACATCATCCAGGGTATCGCGTTCCGCCCAGTGCCATTTCACAAACGCCCAGTTGTTGAACTTGTAAACCGCTTCGCAGAGGCCGCGCATCTGATGCAGCACAATATACCAGCCCATGCGCTTTTGCTCTGCGCCAGCGCGGAGATAAGCGCGGACATGGCCGACAGAAAGCGCCGTCAGCGAGAGAAAGCGTTCCGGATATTGCGCAGCAAGCGCCCACGCCACAGGGGCGCCGAAATCATGGCCGACGATATGGGCGCGGCTGATGTTCAGGCTATCGCAAATCGCCAGAATGTCGGGAACCGGACCGATATGAATCTGGTAATCCGACGTTGCCGGCGCCATGTCCGTTTCACCAAAGCCGCGCAGGTCAGGAGCGATCACTCGATAGCCGGCCTCAACCAACATGGGCGTCAGCTTGTCCCAGCAAGCATGCGTTTCCGGAAAGCCATGCAACAAGATAACGATCGGCGCTGTTTCCGCGCCGCTGTCTTTAACGAAGTGCGTCAATCCGTTGGCTGAAATGCGATGATTGTGACTGCGCATTGTTTGGCCGCATCGGCTCTTGCGCTAGCCGCCTTCGCGGCGAGCCAGAAACGCAAGCCGCTCAAACAAATGCACATCCTGCTCGTTCTTAAGCAATGCGCCATGGAGCGGCGGGATCGCTTTACGCGGATCGCGCTCGCTTAAAATGGTCTCGGGAATATCCTCCGACAACAGAAGTTTCAGCCAGTCGAGCAATTCCGAAGTCGACGGTTTTTTCTTCAACCCTGGAACGTCGCGCACTTCGTAGAAGATTTTCAACGCATCTGAAACGAGCTGTTTTTTAATGCCGGGGAAATGCACATCGACAATATCGTTCATTGTCTCAGCGTCCGGAAACTTAATGAAATGGAAGAAACATCGCCGCAGAAACGCGTCCGGCAGCTCTTTTTCATTGTTTGAGGTAATGATAACGATCGGCCGATTTTCCGCCTTCACCGTCTCACCTGTCTCATAAACAAAGAATTCCATCCGATCGAGTTCCTGTAAAAGATCGTTTGGAAATTCGATGTCCGCTTTGTCGATTTCATCAATCAGCAGAACCGGGCGCTGGTCGGACGTGAACGCTTCCCACAATTTGCCGCGCTTGATGTAATTCTTGACGTCCTTGGCGCGTTCCTCGCCAAGCTGACCGTCGCGCAGGCGCGCAACGGCGTCATACTCGTAAAGACCCTGATGCGCTTTCGTGGTCGACTTCACGTGCCATTCAATCAGCGGCGCGCCAAGGGATTTTGCGACTTCGATCGCCAGCACGGTTTTGCCTGTCCCCGGCTCGCCTTTGACGAGCAACGGGCGTTCAAGCGTCACCGCCGCATTGACTGCAACTTTCAGGTCATCGGTGGCGATATAATCTTTCGTGCCAGCAAACTTTGACAAATCCGGCTCCTCTGCGCTTGCCTGTTTGAGCGAAACTAGTGTCGCAGCCGCTGCGCCGCAATATCGACTTGCAGCTGGTTTTGCGAAGACGTTGATCTTACCGGCAAAGCAGGCATTCTCAGGGCGCTAATTTGCTCTTTGAGGTTTTCATGTCTTCACCCTTTCGCGGTTTTCTCTGTTTCATGTGTCTGTCTTTTATCGCGGCCTGCGCGCAGCCGTCGCAGGAGGCGCCGCCTGCTCCGCTGGAATATGTTCCCGCCGAAGAGGGCGCTTTTTTTGACGTCGCGAAACTGGAAGATGCAAACGGCGTTGCGATCCGTTTGCCGGCGCCGGATGAAACTGGCGTCTCCTTGCGGATGATCCATGCAACCGGCGTTGCTGCGGGGCTCGGCTCGAACCCGGTTGGGCTTGACCGCGGGTTTAACGGCGGCGGACGGATTATCGCGTTTCGTCGCGCCGGCGATAAAGTTCTCGTTGAAGAAGAAAACTGGCGCTACCGCGCAAGCGCAGATAATCCGCTGGAGAAGCAGGCCGTGCTCGACTCTTTCGCCCGGTCGCTGCTTTGGGCGGGTGAGGTGCGCGATGAAAACGCCGATGGATCGTATACGGTCGACATTTCTGGACTTTTGATAACTGACATGCTTGATCTGCGCGGCTGGCTAGATGGCCGCGGCCAAGGGAATTTTTCAATTTCAGATGAACGCTCTTTTATCGATACGTCGTCTGTTCTCGTTTTTCCGGATAATGTTGAAGTCGATGTTGTGATGACTTTAACGAGTGACGCGCCTGGCGGCGAAGTGCGTGCGACTGCGGCAAATCCACGGTCTGTCACCCTCACAATTCATCATTCATTCGTGCGCTTGCCGGATGACGGCTACAAGCCGCGCGTTTACGATCCTCGTTCCGGCGCCATCGATATTTCGTTTTATGATTTCTCGAGCCCTCTCGATGCGCCGATCGTGAAGAGGTTCGCCCGCCGCTTTCGTCTTGAGCGGGTTGATCCGAACGCTGCTTCCGGTCCCGTGAAAAAACCAATCGTCTTTTATGTGGACGCAGGCGCGCCGGAACAGGTTCGCAACGCCCTTGTTGAAGGCGCGACCTGGTGGGCGGACGCATTCGAGGGAGCCGGTTTTGAAGATGCTTTTCGCATCGAGGTCCTACCGGAAGGCGCGCACCCCTTTGATGTACGGTATAATGTTATTCAGTGGACGCACCGTCAAACCCGAGGGTGGTCCTATGGCGGCGGCATTGCCGATCCGCGCACGGGCGAAATGTTGAAAGGACATGTCATTCTCGGCAGCCAGCGCGTGCGCCAGGACAGAATGATTTTTGAAGGACTGATTGGCGCAGACGGTTCCGGTTCCGGCGATGATGATGATCCTGTCGAACTTGCCCTTGCCCGCATTCGTCAACTCTCCGCCCATGAAGTGGGTCACCCTCTTGGCTTTGCCCATAATTTTGCGGCCAGCCAAAATGATCGCGCGTCGGTTATGGATTATCCCGCGCCCCTGGTCCGACCCGCTGAGAACGGCGCTCTGGATGTTTCCGGCGCCTACGCCGTTGGGATTGGCGATTGGGACCGGTTTACGGTCAAGTGGCTTTATTCGGAGTTTCCTGAGGGAAATGAAGAACAAGCTGCGCTCGCAGAGATTATAGAAGAGGCCTATGGCGCCGGCTTGAAATTCGTCGCCGACGGCGAGGGACGTTCCGTCGGCGCAGGCCATCCCGACGGCAGCGTCTGGGACAATGGCGATGATCCTGTTGCGATGCTCGATGAAACCATGCGTGTGCGCCGTATTGCGCTCGATAGTTTCGGCCTGCGCAATATAAAATCTGACCGACCGGTATCTGACTTACAGTCCGTCATTGTGCCCATTTATCTCTATCACCGCTATCAGGTCGCGGCGGCGGCAAAACTCATTGGCGGCTATCGCTTTTCCTATTCTGTGAAAGGCGATGGAACCGCTGGCGGCGTTCCGGTATCGCAAGCACGCCAACGCGCGGCTTTGACTTCACTGCTTGCAACGCTTGATCCCGCGGCGCTCAATATCTCAACCGAGACGCTCAATCTTTTAACCCCGGGCGCATCGACTTTTTCCAGCGTCGGCAGGGGGGAGACGTTCACAAGCGACATAAGCCCGATTTTCGATTTGACGCGCGCTGTTGACGCGGCCGGCGCCGTCACGATTGACGCGCTGCTGCATCCCCGTCGGTTAGGCCGGCTGATCGAAATGAAACGGCGTTCGTCAACGGCGCTTGGCGTTGAGGATCTCCTGACGGTGATGGAAGCGCGCATCTTTAATGACGCACGCGCAGGGCAGGCGGAAATCGCCCGGACCCTGCAAACCCGATATGTTTCGACGTTGATCTCTATCGCTGCCGGCGATGACGCTGGCGCAGCGGTAAAGGCGCGCGTAGATGCGCATTTGAAAAAATTGCGGAACACTGTCTCGCCAAACATTCTGGAAGGGCTGACACCCGACCGCGCTCATCGAGAATGGCTTATCGCTCGCATAGATCGCCATTTTGAGCGGCCTGCGCCAGCGCTGGCCGCGAAAGCGAAACAAGCGGAAATCCCGCCTGGAAGTCCGATAGGCACTGACCTGGGCGAGAGTTGTTGGCACTGCGACAGCACATTCTGACCAAGGATTACGCATCGGTAAGGCGCCGATAATAGTCTCTGCGCCATCAAATTTTGAGCGCGACGGCTGTTTCTTCTATGAGAAAGGACTGAAATTCAGTATATCAGTTATGTGAAGTTGAGCCACGGGGGAGGATATGGGCGCTTTCACGACAATCAAAATCTTCCTGGCAGGCGCTGCTCTGGCTGCGCTCGCCGCATGCGCGACAGCCCCGACATCAGGCGGCGGCGGTGTTTCCACCCGTCCTGACGCGGAGCCTTTTGCGCCAGGGTCCACGGTTCGTCCATTCTATGCAACCAGCAATGCTTCGCCGGACCCGGTCTTCAACATTCTGTTTGTCGCCGATCGCGGCACCTATGGGGACCTCAGCGACCCAGCGCGCAAAGCGGAGTTTGAAGCAGACGCGCAAAATGCGATCGACAATGCTTTCCACGGCGTGCAGGGAATTTATCTCAACCGGGATGAATTTCACTATTATGTGTCCGACGTGGCCGGTGAAGTCACCTATAATGAAGACTGTGTCGGAAAAGATTTTAGCGGCGTCGCCAGCGACGTTCGTATTGGCGATGATCATGCTGTCTTCGATCTTCGATTAATTCTGCACAAACGAGGCTGGCCTGATTGCCGCCAGGGCCGCGAAGCATCAGCGGACGCAGGCGACTTTGGCGTTATCGCTCATGAAGCGGCCCATGCGCTCTTCAATATACCGGATGAATATGGCGGCGGCGGAGAGGTTTGGGAAACGAACCCGGGCATTATGTATCCGCTTAGCCAACGCGCCGCCTGTGAAAATCGCAAAGTCGCGCTCGGCGTTGGCGGCGCTTGTGAACAGAAAACCTTTGGCGGCGCCGCCGACTGGTGGCGCGCCGATGACGGCGAAGACCTCATGTCAATTAGACAGATTAATCGCAAACAGGCGCTTGAATTTGGGCGCGCCGACTGGGCCACAGCTCTTCGCGTGATGGAGGATAAACGCGGGCCGGGTTCTATAGCATCGCCCTCGGTTTTCGGCCCGGCGATCTGGCCGTAGGGGAGAGGCGATATGACCATGCTTACGCGTTGTTTCATTGTCGTATTAAGTGTAACGGCAATTTTGATCGGACGGGTTTCCGCTCAACCCAGCGATCAGAATCCGAACCAGCCAGACCAGCCAGATCAACCTTCATTTGGTCAGCAATTTTTTGAAGCTTTGCGCGAAAGCGCGGCGTCTCCCCGCGTTGCGATCATCAACGCAGTTATCGCCGCCAATAACGGCGAGGCGGTTGGCGAAGCGCGCGTGCGCCGGGTTCGCGTGATCAACTCCTATGCGCCCAAAGCCTTTGCAAGAGATCAGGGCGAATGGGCGGTTTCACTCTATTGCTTTGAGTTATGCGGCAACGCCATATCACCCGTATACAGACAAAATGAAACCTATACGAGAGGTCAAAGGGCTTTCCGCAATCAATGGCCGGACCCTGTCGCCGGCTATCGCATCGTTAATCCGTTGCATGACATTGAACGTGAAGCGCCAGTCGGATCTGAGTTTCTATTCGAACCTGTGCGCTGGGACGGGCCTTATCCGTGGGAGCTGATTGTCCCGCTCTATGATAACACCGGGTCGATTGAAGCCGACTGGGTTTTTGTGACAGACATTAGAAGCGGCGCTGTTGTGCTGCGCGCACAGATTATCGATGCGCCAGCGCAGGATGAACAGCCTCAGCGCGACGTTGACCCGCAACGTCTGCAATAGGAGCGATCTTATGTTTCGTTGTAAACGAAGCCATATTCTTTCAATCGGCGCCGCTTTATTGCTTATGGCCTGCGAGTCCTTGAACCCGCCGGCCGCGCCTCCACCACCACCGCCACCTCCTCCAGCGCCGGCGCCCCCGCCGCCGCCTCCGCCTATGGCGCCGACTGAACCTGTTGTCATTGAACCAGGCGGCGGCGGTCGCGAGGGCGGGGGGCCGGGCGAGGGCGCGGGCTTTATTCCAAGCGTTTATTTCGCCGACGATCCGGGCAACCCGTGTTCTGCGGATAACCAATTGCCGCTCGGCGCAGCTTCATCAGATGATCTGGGCTGGACGTGTTTGAAACTGTTCTTCGCAACCAATCGGGCGCTCGATGACGATTGGCGCAATGTTAACGCCAGTGTTGATCCGGCGGACTATCCGCCCAATCCTGCAAGCTTTTTTACCGACGACCGGTATGAGCTGGTGGCGCGCGGCGGGCCTTTCTTCCGGGCTTTTGATCCAATTGCTGATGACAATCAGATGCCTTACGAGACCTATCGTCAGGGCGCTGTCTACGTAACAGTGCCGAAGCGCGCGCCTGGCGATCGTCTGGAAGCTTTTGACCATGAAGGGTTCTTCGGCCGCGACATCCATGCGACAGACAAAAACCGGCGGGAATCGTTTACCATCCAGCTCTACGAACTTCTGAGCGAAGACGCATTCTGGAACGCCGCACGCGATATGAAAGCGCTCAGTCAGCGCGTCGCGGCGGAAAATCCCGACTGGGTCAATGACTCAGGCGCGGCTTTAATTTACGTGCACGGCTTCAATGCGTCTTTCGCCGGCGCAGCTTATCGAACGGCGCAACTGACTTATGATCTGAAATTCGCCGGCGTGCCCCTGTTCTTCTCTTGGCCCGCCAACAGCGAAGGCAATATTCTGAAATATCTCAACGACGTTTCCGAAGGCACAGCAAGCGTCGGCGATTTAAAAGCGTTTCTAAAAGATGTGCATGAACGTCTGGAGCCAACAAAGTTGATTGTAATCGCCCACAGCCACGGCAATCAGGTGACGATGAACGCATTGAACGAGCTATCGGCGGAAAACCCGGAATTGGCGGGCATGATCGACGCGATGATCTTTGCCTCCCCTGACGTGGACGCCGTTGAGTTTAAGCGGGTGGCGGAGCGTATTGGGCCAATTGCCAGATCGAAAACGCTTTACACATCCAGTAATGACCGCGCGAATTCGTTCCGTACGCTGCTCACCAACCTAAATCCGTTCGCTGGCGATGACGGACGCAAGACGCGCGCTGGATATTTCAAGCGCGGCACAACGCCCGTTCTCGCAAATGGCGTAACTACAATCGACGTAACCAATGCGTGTGTCGGCTCAATGGGTAATGAAATCGGCTCCAATAATGAAAGCGAAGACAATGACGATCGTCTGAAGCATTCAAAATATGCCGACGCGCGAGATCTTATTCGGGACATGCGCGAAATGATCGACGATCTGCCCTTGGACCCTGCGCCGCCGCCACACCGTCGTCTTGACGATATGGTTGGCGTGCCGAGCAATGGAAACGCTGATTACTGGCGGTTTGAAGCTCAGTCCGATCCGGATCGAAACTGCGGATAAATTCCATGGCCGAAATCTATGACTTCGATGTTGATCTGCTGAACGGCGATCCTCTTGATATGGACGCCTTGCGTGGGAAAGTCCTGTTAATCGTGAATGTCGCCTCAAAATGCGGATTCACGCCGCAATATGAAGGCCTTGAGGCGCTCTATCGGCGGCGCAAAGCGCAGGGGCTCGAGATTATCGGGTTCCCCTGCAACCAATTCGGTGCTCAGGAGCCAGGCGATGCTAAAGACATCGCCGCATTTTGTTCGACGCAATTTGACGTCTCCTTTCCGATCGCGGCCAAGATTGATGTGAACGGCGCTGACGCACACCCTTTGTACAAATGGATCAAGGGTCAGAAAAAAGGGCTTGCCGGCACACGCGATATCAAATGGAATTTCACGAAATTTCTTGTGGATCGTGAAGGCGAGGTGGCCTCTCGCTTTGGGCCGCAGGAGACGCCGTCGGCGTTTGAACCTGACATTCAAAAATTGCTCTGACCGGATTTAAACTCGCATTTTCATCAAATTGTTCCGACCAAGGAAAGATTGGGCGCCACTTTGCGAGCTGCAAAACCATATTTTCCGGAGGTTAACGCGCGACTTCGTTAATTACAGTCCGGAAAAGAAAAATTTTATGCCAATTGCGCAACCTCAACCGAAGATTGCACGTAGTTCATAGCAACCCCGAATGCGAGGAGAATTGTTTATGATTGCACCGGCTAACGCTTATGACGAATTCATCGATATGCATGCAGACGGCCCCGACGTTATTTTCGATGAACGACGTAAAACACCGCGCATGCAGGTTCAATTGCCTGGCATCGTCGTCTTTGAAGATCAGGCCGCCTCAGCATGCGTTATTCGTGACATCAACTATCGTGGCGCGCGCATTAAAGTCTTTACAAAGAACGCCCTCCCAAAAGTGTTTGATCTTTTTATCCCGAAAAAAGATCTGCACAGACAGGTTCGCGTCATCTGGCGGCTGGATGGAGAAGCCGGCGTTCAATTCTGTCGATAGAGTCTATATTCGTCGATTACGAATATCGCGCAGGATCGCCTGCGCAGCGTTATGCCCAGGCGCTCCGGTGACGCCGCCGCCCGGATGCGCACCGGACCCGCACAGATAGAGGCCTTTTAAGGGCATTCGATAATCGGCCGCACCTAGGGCGGGGCGGGCGGAAAACATCTGATCCAGCGATAGTCGTCCGTGAAAAATATCGCCGCCGACAAGACCGAAATTTTGCTCAAGATCAAGCGGCGATAAAACCTGCATGCCAACAATCGCAGATCGAAAATTTGGCGCATAGCCGGTCACTGTATCGATGATCACATCGGCCGCGCGCTGTTTCTCATCCTCCCATGATTTTCCATCCGGGAGATCATATGAAAAGTGCTGACAGAAAAGACTTGCAACATGACTGCCTGACGGCGCCAGCGTAGGGTCAATTGTTGAGGGAATAAGCATCTCCACCACGGGCGCGCGAGACCAGCCATGTGTTCGGGCGTCGAGATATGCGCGATCGAGATATTTAACGTCAGGACCAATTATAATTCCCGCTTTATGATGAATATCCGGCGCTTTTCCCGGTCGGCACAGAAAATCAGGCAACTCGGAAAGCGCGACATTCATTCGAAATGTCGCTGAATGACAAGCGTATCGCTTCATCCGCTGCTTGAAGGCTGAAATCTTCGTTTCTGGGGGCGCTTCATCCAGCATTGTTGCCATCAGTTTTGGGTTCAGATTTGATGCAACACAACGCGCAGAGAGTTCTTCACCGGTGTGGAGGCAAACCCCGTTTGCGCCGCCATCATCGCTCTTGATGCGGTTTACGGAAGCTTCAGTGCGGATTGTCGCGCCGCGCTGTGAGGCGGCCTTCGCCATAGCTTGTGTAATAGCGCCCATGCCGCCAATTGCGTGCCCCCAAAACCCGGAGCGCCCGCCGATATTGCCAAACACATGATGCAAAAGCACATACGCCGTACCCGGCGCATGGGGTGAAGCGTAATTTCCAACAACGCCGTCAAAGGCAAAAGCTCCAATAATGACCGGGTGTTCAAACCATTGTTCGAGAAACTCCGCCGCTGATTTCGTAAAAAGATCAGCCAGAAGCTGTTGTTCATCGAAACCGAGCCGGCGCAATCGATTTCCGACTTTCAGCGTGCGCCATATGTCGCCAGGCCCTCCATTCACGTTCGGCGGCGCCTCCAAAATAAAAGTGCGCAATAGCTCAGCGGCTTTTTCCAGGGCTTCATAATATGCCGGCAAACGATCGGCATCAGCCTGCGACAGGCGCGCAAAAGTGTCCTGCGTTTCCTTTAAATCGTAGGACGTGAGAAGGTAGTTTCCGTCTTCATGGCCAAGGGGCCAGAAATTGGGCGCGGCGCGCTCGACAATTTCAAGCCCGTGCGAATAAAGATCGAGGTCATCGATAATTTTCTGCTGCAGGAGGCTAACTGTGTAACTGGCGACAGAATTTCGAAAGCCGGGATAAAATTCTTCCGTCACGGCCGCGCCGCCGACAACAGAACGACGTTCCAGAACGGTCACATCCAATCCTGCGTCCGCCAGATAACAGGCGCATACAAGCCCGTTATGGCCGCCGCCGATGATAATGACGTCCGTGTCGGGCAAGACCTTTATCCCGCCAACCCGATTTCTTTCAGTCGTTGTTTGAGAAACGCATCGGCGGTGATGTCGGGATATTTTGCGCCGTCGCCCTTGCAGCTTTCAAGACAGGTGATGACCGCGTCCGGATGGGGGTGTATGAAGAAAGGCATTGAATAGCGCGACACATTCGGACCTTCAGGATTGACCACGCGATGGGTCGTCGCCGGAATAACGTCATTAGTGGCGCGGGCCAGCATGTCGCCGGCGTCGACAATCAGATTGTCCGGGTCCGTTTCAACCGGCAACCAGTTTCCATCTCGATCAAGCAGCTCAAGTCCGGCGCCGTTGGCGGCGACCAGAATAGTAATGAGATTGATGTCTTCATGGGCTGCAGCGCGAATGGCGTTCGGGTCGGCGCCGTCAGGCACCGGCGGATAGTGTAATAATCGAAGAATCGAATTGCCGTCCGTCGCCATACGGCGAAAATAATCCTCATCCACATCCAGCGACGGCGCCAGCGCTTCCAGCATTGCAAGGCCCGCATCTTCCAGCGCTTTATAAAGCTGCAGAAACACTGATCGAAAGTCGTTCGGTTCCTGCGGCCAGACATTGACTGGGTAGACATCCGCGAGCGGCGCGTCCGGTTCAAATTCCCGGCCCACATGAAAGAACTCCTTTAAGTCCGGCGCCGCAGAATCCTTGGCGTGCTCGGTGCCGAATGGAGTGTAACCGCGCTGACCGTCAACGCCGGCGGCGAACTTCATCTTTTCCTCAAGGGGAAGCGCAAAAAATGCCTGGCTGGCCCCATAGGCTGCTTTAAGCAGGTCCGCGCTCACCCCGTGATCTTTCAGGATAATAAAACCGAAATACTGAAAGCCCTCATAGAGCGCCTGTTGAAAAGCGGAACGGGCGTCTGCGTCCCCTTCTGTAAAGTCATTGAGGCTCAGTTCGGGGACAGAATCGTATATTCGGCTCATAGGGGTCTTTAATCCGCAGGTATTTCACAAAACTTCCTTAACCATGGCCGGTTTACGATTGTCTTCGGGCGGAAGCAATGGCGCTTAGATTGACACTTAAACCGGGCGAACGCGCTGCGATAAACGGCGCCGTAATCGTCAATGGCGATCGCCGGACCAATCTGGTGATCGAGAACAAAGCGCGCGTATTGCGCGAGGGCGATGTTATTCAACCTGAAGAGGCAAATACGCCCGCCAAGCGCATCTATGTGCCCATCATGATGATGTATCTCGATCCGTCGACCAAAGCGGACATGCAGCCGGAATATGAAAGACGGTTATTACAGTTCACACGCGCGGTGAGCGATATGGATGCGCTGGGGAGTTGCGCCGCCATCGGGGCGCATGTCGCCAACGAAGAATATTACAAGGCGCTTTCTGTCTGCCGCAAACTCATCGAATTTGAAGCAAAGTTGTTGTCCCATGTCTTATGACGCCTATGCGCACACCCAGCGGGAAACCGCCGAGCCGCGTGATGTGGAATACCGCGCTTTCGCCAAAACAACGCGCGGCCTGATGGACGCTGTAGAGGGCGACGCAAAAGCTGTCGGCGAGGCGCTTCATGTCAATCGATCGCTCTGGGAAACGCTCGCGGCGGACTGCGCGAACGACGCCAATCAGCTGCCGCTTGAAACCAGATCGAATATCGTCGGCCTCGCCCGCTGGGTGCGGGAACACTCGCGCCGGGCGCTGCGCGACCCTTCCGTCATTGGCGATCTAATCGAGATCAACAAGATCATGATGGACGGCCTTGCTGGGAAAAGAACGGAAAAATCTGCAGCCCCGGCAAAAAACGCCTAGGCAGGTTTTTCCTGCGCAAGCGAAAATTCAGTTTACGGTTCATTATCCTTACTGAAGAAACGGCGCTGTTTCTGGGCTTTGAAAACGGGTGTTAACGAATTTTACAGCCGCATCCTAATGGCAAAGCTTTTGCTTGAATATTGGTGTCGAAATGTATTTCGGCGGAGCGAAAAAATCGCTTCTTCATCAACCCAGAACGGGGAGTTGACCAATGGTTAACAACGTTAATACGAATCCGGGCGCGTTGATTGCGCTTCAAAATCTCACTCAAATTTCACAACGTCTGGAAGAAACGCAGCGCCGTGTTTCCACCGGACTGGAAGTCTCAAGCGCGCGCGACAACCCGGCGTTGTTTGCTCTGGCGCAGAACCAGCGCGCTGAGTTGGGCTCCATCGAGTCGGTTCAACAAGGCATTCGCATCGGCACCTCAACGGTTGATGTCGCCCTTGCCGCCGGCGAATCTATTTCTGACATCCTTGTTGAAATGCGCGCCATCGCATCTCAGGCGGCGGACCCGGCTGTTTCAACGGAAGATCTTGCCGTTTTGGAAGATCAGTATGTCGCTCTGCGCGATCAAATTTCGCGTCTTGTCGACACGGCTGAAATTGGCGGGCGCAACCTGCTTGAAAGCGGCGCGACCGATTTGAGCGTTGTCGCCGGCACGGACGGCACACAAACAATCACAGTGGCGGCGCAGGACCTCTCCGTAGGCGGCGCGAACGTGACTGTCAGCTCGGACGACACCGTATTTGCCGCTTTCGTTGACACGGACCTGACCGACGGCGACGACTCTCTATCAATCACTCAAGTCGCGCAGGCCGAAATCGCTGCGATTGAAGCTTCGATTGGCAATGTCAGCCGTGCGCTTGGCTCTCTTGGCGCCGGCGCCAACTCGCTGGATCTGCAAAACGATATCCTGACCCGCGTGTCGGATGCGCTTGAGGTTTCCATCGGCAATCTGGTGGACGCCGATCTTGCCCGCGAAAGCTCGCGGCTGCAGGCGCTGCAGGTGCAACAGCAGCTTGCGATCCAGACCCTGTCGATCGCCAATGCCGCGCCGAACGCCATTCTGGCGCTCTTCGCTTAATCGGTTTTCTCTAGTTCCTATTCGGGCGGCCTAACAGCCGCTCGGCGGGGCGGGAGGGAGACATGAATGGACCAACAGGACCAACACCGGGCGCTGTAAGCGCCATAAACCCCGGCGAGCGCAATCAGGCGCTCGCTGAAGCGCGTCGCAATGCAACGCAAAGCGCATTGCAAAATGCGGAAGCAGCTGAAGCGAGGCGGGCTGACAACCGCGAGCAGGCGCGCGCTATTCTGGAACGCGCCGTTGGCGCCAATACGCGCGTTTCAATCAGTCGGCCCGATCAGACGGAAAGTTTTGTCTATCAGGCGATAGACGTGAACACAGGCGAGGTCGTGCGCGAATGGCCGCCGGCGGACTTTGCGCGTTTTCTCGAACAGAATGCGCCGGAACTGCTGGAGCAACCCAATGCCGGCGTTGTCATCGACGAGCAGGCCTGAATAAATGCGTTCCTCCCAACTGGACCAGCGCCGCTTTCGGGCGGGCTGGTCTTTTTATTGACGCGGCTCATTGACTGACAAGACAGCCTAGCTGAATTCCCATGCCGAGCATAAAATCAGACCATGGAAGCAATCAGCCCCCTTGCCATTTTCGGCGCAATCGCGCTGGCCCTCGGCTCGCTGATCGTCATGGCGTTCCTGAAGGGACGCACCCGTGAAGCATTCGTTCTCAGCCAGCTCGGCGTTATGGTGGGCATCTATATCGGCTTTGCGCTTGGCGGCGTTTCTTCGCCCGAAAAGATTGACGCGCAATCGGCTCATTTCCTGCTGATTGAAAACTTCGCCATGCTCGGATTTCTGTTTGCGGGTCTGTTTGCATTCGCCCGGGCCCCGCGTTTCCTGGGCGTTATAATCCTGCTTCACGGCGGATTTGACGCCGGACACCTCTTCCTTGAACAGTCGCCAGCGCCGTCCTGGTACGCGGTCAGCTGCATAATCTATGACGTCATTATCGGCGTCGCTGCGATCCTTATGTTGCGCCGCATAGAATAAATATTCCCGGCCCTTCACTTTATCGCCCATCGTGCTAGAGCGGCTTTTGAAACGGAGGCCGAGCATGGATCACGGTAAGAATGAGTTTTCAACAAATGAGAGCCTGAAGGCGCGGCGCGACGAAGCGTGTCCGGTCGGTCTGCCGTCAAAGTCAGGAATCTATGCGGCCCGCGCGCAAGGCGCAGAACTCTGGGATGTTGAGGGCAAACGATATATCGATTTCATCGGCGGCATCGGCGTTCTGAATGTCGGTCATGCGCACCCCAAGGTTGTCGAGGCGATCAAGGAGCAAACGGAAGACTTTATTCATACCGCTTTCGGCATCGCGCAGTATGAGGAGTATGTTGAGGTTTGCGAAAAGCTGAACCAGGTTGCGCCGGGATCCACCCCGAAGAAGACAGCGCTTTTCAATTCCGGCGCTGAAGCGGTTGAGAACTCCATCAAGTTTGCGCGCCAGATTTCCGGGCGACCCGGCGTTATTGCGTTTGAAGGCGCTTTTCATGGCCGCACATTGCTGGCGACCACGCTGACCGGAAAATCTAAACCTTATAAGGTCGGCTTTGGCCCATATGTGCCGGCAGTCTTTCACGCTCCGTATCCGGACGCCTATCACGGCATATCGACTGAAGGCTGCATCGCATGTCTCGATCATATTTTTAAAACAGCCGTCAATGCTGACGAAGTCGCGGCGATTATTGTCGAACCGGTGCAGGGGGAGGGCGGTTTCAATCCGGCGCCGCCGGAATTTTTGAAAGCCCTTCGCGCCAAATGCGACGAACACGGCATTTATCTGATCGCCGATGAAATCCAGTCTGGCATGGGGCGGACAGGAAAATATTTCGCTTTTGAAAAAGCCGGCGTTGAACCTGATTTCCTCTGCGTTGCGAAATCCATCGCCGCCGGATTGCCCTTGTCGGCATTGGTCGGAAAGGCAGATCTGATGGATAAGGTCTTACCCGGTTCCATGGGATCGACCTATGGCGGCAATCCGGTCGCCTGCGCCGCAGCGCTCGCCGTCTTTGACATCATTGAGGAAGAGGGCCTGCTCGCGCGCGCAGGCGAAATCGGCGCACAGACTGAAAAACGCTGGAAAGAGCTTCAATCCGTACACGGTAAAGACCGTATCGGCGATGTGCGCCGTGTCGGCGGCATGGCCGCAGTTGAGTTCGTCCATGACGGCGATCCGAAAAAGCCGAACAACGAACTTGCCGCAAGCATTCTCCTCGAAGCGCGTTCGCGAGGCCTTATCATGACGACCGCCGGCGCCTACGCTCAGTGCCTGCGTTCTCTCGTACCGCTGGTGATTCCCGACGAGATGTTAAACGAGGGGCTGGATATTTTTGCTGATGCAACCGAGGCGGCGTTGAAATAGTGAGTGATCTGGAAAACCGCCGCAAAAAGCTTCTCTATCGCGCGACGTATCGCGGGTTCAAAGAAGCCGATCTCTTGTTTGGCGGGTTTGCTAAAGCCCACATTGCCGAGATGACGGATGCAGAGCTGGATGAATTCGAAGCGTTGTTAAAGCTTAACGATCGCGAGCTTTACGAATGGGCGATCGGCAAAAAAGAGCCGCCGGCGAATATCTCAGGCCCGGTATTCACCAGGCTTTGCGCATTCAAACTGAAAGGCTGAACGGCTTCACTCATCCGCAGACCGGATCTCGAACACCGTCTCAAGACTTTGATAGACTTTGTCTTCGCAATTATCCCGCGGATTATTAGCAAAGCAGAAAACACTGAGATCGTTTTCAGGCAGTGTCGCGACATAGCTCGACACATCAATATCGCCGCCCGCATACCACAACATTTTCTGACCTTCATATGTTGAGTGCACAAGTCCGAAAGCGTCGTTGGATTTGTCATGTTCAAATTTCCGGGTCGAAAACATCAGTTCCCAGAACCTGTCCCCAAACACCTTGCGAGTTAATATTTCCTGTTGCCATTTTGACCAGTCCGAGGCGCTTGTGAAAACGCCGCTGCCGCCATAGTGGGGCGCATTTCGGCGTATAAGCATCAACTCATTGCCTGTATGCACATCTATATTCAGATCATTATTGAAGTAAGAAACGGACTCATCCGAACGCGGGAAATAGGCGTTCGCTCGGTTAGGAATAATTGTCGTGACATCGTCATGGATCAGGCTTGAATCCATGCCGAGGGGTGCAAAAAGTTTTTCTTTCACAACCGCACTGAACGGCTTTTCATAGGCGGCCTCAACGACCTTTGCGATCAGCATGTAGTTGATGTTGGAGTAGCGCCACTGGGCGCCCGGCTCAAAATCCAGTTCATCGACGCTAAGGCTGTGGCGAATGGCGTCATCAATGGTGAAATAGTGAAATGTGGACCACGGCATGCCGGACGTGCGCGGCACATCATAATATTCGCGTAAGCCGCTTGTGAAAAACAACAGGTGCGCAATCGTCAGCCCCGAGCCGTACTTCGCCGTTGCCGGGATCCACTTTGACACAGGATCGTCCAGCGTTACGCGTTCTTCTAATATTGCATGGGCCAGCGCCGCGGCTGTCACTTGTTTAGACAGGGATGCGATATGAAAAACGGTGTTCTCATCAACCGGACGGGCTTGCTCAATGTCAGCAGCGCCAGAGACAATTGCGGTCTGGAGCCCTTCTGAGCTAACAACGCCGACTACGAAGCCCGGTTTGACGAGCGTGCTTTCAGGCGCCAGCGTTTCTTTCACAAGCGCGTCTTTTTTGTTTTCAGAGGAAGCGTCCGAGGCGCCGCCGCATGCAGAAACTACAATACTGCCAATAATCACTAATGCGTTGCGAAGCATAGCGCCAAACCCTCCCGACATACCCAAATTATACAGACCCGGAATTGTATAGGCGGATTTTTTCTGACCGGGCAAGCAGCGCTTGTAGTTGCCATAGCCTTCGCCTACATGAACGCGGCCACGCGGAGCATCATTTCGAAGCTCCGCGCAATTTGCGTTGAGGGATATGTCTGAAGCCGCATCGAAAATGACCTCCGGGGTCGCTCATGTCAGCGCCAAACATGCCTGGAGCTCGAACGGTCGCTTGACCGTTTACGGCGCGCCGGAAGGGGCCGATGCGCTCGCAATCGCGGATGCAGCCCGCACACGCGGCGACATTGTTCTCTACATCGCCAGAGACGGCGCACGCGCCGCTTCGACAAAAGCGGCTCTTGGTTTCTTCGCGCCCGATGTTGCTGTCGTTGAGTTTCCCGCCTGGGACTGCCTTCCCTATGACCGGGTATCGCCTTCGGGCGCGGTCTCTTCACAACGCATGGCGGCGCTCTCTTTGATAGCTTCGCACAAGGAAGCGGGGCCGGTGATTGTCGTTACGTCTATCAACGCGGCGTTGCAACGCACGGCGCCCATGGAGATTGTGCGGAACGCGGCGCTGTCGCTCGCCCCTGGCGCCGCCATGGAGATGGCGTCCCTTGCAGAATATCTGACGGTCAACGGATATGCGCGGTCTTCAACCGTGCGCGAGCGAGGCGAGTTCGCGGTTCGCGGCGGCCTTGTTGATATCTTTCCGCCAAGCGCAGATGAGCCGGTGCGCCTTGATTTTTTTGGCGACAGCCTTGAGTCTGTGCGCGCCTTTGATGCGGAAACCCAACGCACAACGCGGCAGTTACAGCGCTTTGATCTCAATGCAGCGTCAGAAATTCTGTTAACGGATGAAACGATCACCCGGTTTCGAACAGGTTTTGTCAAAGCTTTTGGGGCCGCTGGCGATGATCCGCTTTACGAAGCCATCAGCGCAGGCCGCATGCATGCCGGGGCTGAACACTGGCTGCCGCTCTTTTACGAAAAGACCGACACATTGTTTGATTTTGTCAGCGACGGTCTTGTGTTTCTCGATCACCTTGCCAGCGAAGCAGCCGATGAGCGGCTAACGTCTGTCACTGATCATTATGAGGCGCGTGCTGAAGATATGAATGAGCGCAAGCCGCGCCAATCGGAATTCTCCGCTCCTGCCTATCGGCCTTTGCCGCCTGATGCGTTGTATCTATCTCAGAATGAGTGGAATGCGCAAATTGAGACAGCCAATCTGAGGCCGCTTTCTCCTTTTGCTCCGCAACAGAACGAACGCTGTTACAATCTCGGCGCAAAGCTGGGCCGTAGTTTTGCAGCAGAGCGTTCTGGCGAAAAAATCAATGTTTTTGATGCGGTGCGTGATCACATAAACGCACAGGCAAATACTGACCGGAAAGTCCTTATTGCCTGTTGGAGCGAAGGATCGGCAGACCGTATGCGAACGGTGCTTGGCGATCATGGCGTTAAGACCATAGCCCATGCGCAAAATTGGTCTGATTTTCAAGCTGGAGGACCGGTTTCAACAGCATTGCTCGGCCTCGAGCAGGGATTTGAAACCGATGGCGCCGTCATTCTCTCCGAGCAGGATATTCTCGGCGATCGCCTGGTTCGGCGGTCAAAACGCAAGCGGGCGGAGAATTTCCTTACCGAAGCGGCAAGCCTGTCGGTCGGCGATCTTGTCGTTCACGTAGACCATGGCGTTGCGCGGTATGAGGGCTTGAAAACGTTGGAAGTGCAGGGCGCGCCTCATGATTGCCTGCATCTTGTCTATCACGGCGGCGATAAGCTTTTCCTCCCTGTAGAGAATATCGATCTCTTATCCCGTTTCGGCGCCGATGACCCGTCACAGACCCTGGATAAGCTTGGCGGGGCCGGATGGCAAAGCCGGAAAGCGAAGATGCGCGCGCGCATAAAAATGCTCGCCGAGCAACTAATCGCCATTGCCGCGAAACGCGCGATGCAGAAAGCGGATGAAATGGCGCCCGCCAGCGGCGCATATGATGAGTTCTGCGCGCGTTTTCCGTTCGCCGAGACGGAAGATCAGGAAAACGCCATCGCTGACGTCATCGAGGATCTCGCCAAGGGAACGCCCATGGATCGGCTGGTCTGCGGGGATGTCGGTTTCGGCAAAACGGAAGTTGCGCTCCGCGCTGCTTTTATCGCCGCCATGACCGGTCGCCAGGTCGCCGTCATTGCCCCCACGACGCTGCTGGTAAGACAACATTTCAAGAATTTTTCCGAACGCTTCAAAGGCTTTCCGGTGAAGCTTGGCCAATTGTCGCGAATGGTGTCCGCAGCCGATGCGAAGGCGGTACGCGACGGGGTCGCGTCAGGAGATATCGATATTGTCGTCGGCACCCATGCCTTGTTGGCGAAAACAATCAAGTTTCGCGACCTTGGCCTGCTCATTATCGATGAGGAACAGCATTTCGGCGTCAAACATAAAGAGCGTTTGAAAGAATTCCGCGGCGACACACATGTTTTGACGCTCACCGCGACGCCGATCCCGCGCACGTTGCAGCTCGCTATGTCCGGCATTCGCGATCTTTCACTGATTGCAACGCCGCCGGTGGACCGGCTTGCGGTGCGTACAACAGTCGGCCCGTTCGATCCTGTCGTGGCCCGAGAGACATTGCTGCGCGAACATTATCGCGGCGGGCAGAGCTTCTATGTGGCGCCACGCATCAAGGATCTCGACAACATCGCTGAATTCCTTCGCGAAGATGTGCCCGAGCTGAAGTACAAAATCGCCCACGGTCAGATGAGCGCCGGAGAACTCGAAGATATCATGACCGCCTTTTATGAGGGCAAGTTTGACGTTCTCGTATCGACAACAATCATTGAATCCGGCCTCGACATTCCTACTGCAAACACCATGCTTATTCACCATGCGGATATGTTTGGGCTTGCCCAGCTTTATCAAATCCGCGGGCGGGTCGGGCGATCAAAACAGCGCGCCTACGCTTATTTGACGACTGCGCCGCGTAAGAAATTGACCGATGGCGCAGAGCGTCGCCTCAAAGTCATGCAGTCGTTAGACACGCTTGGCGCCGGATTTACGCTCGCAAGCCATGATTTGGACATTCGCGGCGCAGGCAATCTTCTGGGTGAAGAACAATCAGGCAATGTCAAGGAAGTCGGCGTTGAGCTCTATCAACATATGCTGGAAGAAGCTGTCGCTGAACTACGCTCAGGCGGCGGAGAGGCCGATGAAACCTGGTCGCCGCAGATCAATATTGGCGCTTCGGTACTAATCCCGGAGACCTATGTCCAAGATCTCGATGTGCGTATGGCGCTATACAGGCGACTGGGCGCCGTTGCATCGGAAGACGAGATTGACGGCTTTGCCGCTGAACTGGTCGATCGTTTCGGACCGATGCCGGAGGAAGCAGAACACCTGTTGGAAATCGTAGCGATCAAGGCGGTTTGCCGCCGCGCGGGTATCGCCAAGATTGACGCCGGGCCGAAAGGCGCGGTGATTGGTTTCCGTAATGATCAGTTTTCAAACCCGGCGGGTTTAATCGAATTCATTTCAACCTCCCCCTACGATATGAAAGTGCGCCCCGACCACAAGCTTGTTTTCCGTCAGGATTGGCCAGGCGAAAAAATGCGGCTGAAAGGCGCTCGCCGAGCGGCGGCGATTATCGCTGATATTGCCGCTGATACGCCGACGTAACGTCTGCTTGCTGACTGATTGCGAAAGCTTTCCCAATCAATTCAGCAATTGCCGATCCCGGCTCCCGTTCTACCGCATGGGCTGTTACATGAACGCCATACGGCCTTTCAGATCTCAATTGACGATAACCGGCGGCGCTCAACACGCCCTCAATGCGCTTTCCAATTCTCGATGCGTCCCCTTCGTTTGTCGCCGAACACAAGACAGCAAAGGTGTCGAAAGAGATGCGCGCAACAAGATCTTCAGAGCGGGTAATTTTTTTCAGCAAGCCTGCGGCCGTTTCCATCGCGTATCGAACCGTTTTTCGGTTATCGGCGGCGTCCCGTTCGGTGAGCCTTACCGATATCGCCGACAACGATCTCGCGGTCTGATCGGCGCGAGATGAAAGGCGACCGCCATGTTCAGTTAAAAATGTCGGCGTGTACGCGCCGGACACAGGATCGCGAACGCCGTCGCCGGCGCAGGCCGACAGGAACTGACGCATTGAAGCCGCCAACCGCCCGCGCCGGGCCGCGGCGATCACCCGGCCTGGAAGTCGGGCGGCAATGTGAGAATCGATCAGGTAATCCGCCAGGTTTGCCCGAGCCAGCGCCGCCACATGATCAACGCTTCGGCCAATCAGGATAGACGGCAATCTTGCATAGTCTGGATGACGCTGAAGCGCACAAGCCAACGCCGTCAGCGAGCGATCGCTGACATCAGGCAAGAAAACCATACAGTCCGCATCATACGTCTTCAGCGCACGCATAGCCTGGGCTGCGGTCAACACGCAGATGCACGACTCAATAACCGGCGCCATTGAATTTATCGCTGCAATCGCATTCGGTCCGGGCGCGCCCGCCAGCAGTACGCGCGGCGGCGTTGTTTGCGTTGATATGACCGGAAACTCGACCACCCGGTTCACAGCCGTCAACGACTTCAGACGTTCTCCAGCTTCCTCAGCAAGATTGCGCATGCGAAGAATTGAGCGCGAACGCGCAATAACATGATCGAGAATGTCATCGGCGGGAATGACCTCGCCAAAACGGGTCAAAGGTTCTGTCCGATCCAGCGGCGCGTAAGGATCGACCAGAAAGATTAGCGACGATTCTGGCGATTTTCTTCTAAGGGCGTCGCACATGGCCCGCGCGCGCCGCGTCGTGACGTTAACGCCGCGCAGATCGATCAATCCGAGATCAGCTGTTTCAAGACGGTGTGCAGGGGCGGCGCGGTATCCGATTTCGCCATAGGCTTCGATCAGACTGGAGAGGGCGCCCTTGTCGCTGGAAACACAAGCGATTTTTGCACGGCATGAATTTCTGGTGTCTTGCGTCATGAATGCCAGACTGAAAGTGGGACACTTTGCCGGCAGGACGCATGTTTTGCGCCTTCCTAACGTTGGTCCGCGATTGCTTTCGACTGACTATTCAAGATGCGGGCCGAAGCTGAAGGAAGTTTCTTTTCTTCCGCTTCAGGCTTTGCTTGCGCGACGCGCGTAGGCGACTCCGCAAGACAAACATCCTTTTCGCCTGCGGTTGGGAAAATGCCGCTTGCGGCGCGTTCCTGATAGCACGGCAAAGCGGCGAGAAATTCCTGCGGCTGGTTATGCGGACCGGCCTCACGATAGAGCTGCGCTGTCTGAACACCGACATACCGCCAATGCCACGGCTCGAACGTGTCTTCGCCGGGGAGATAATCATTTCCGGGCGGGTAGGATAGGATAAATCCGAAACGGAATGCGTTTTCTTCAAAACACTGGAAGGTGCGATCGCTCTGGCGCATGAACCGGCCGTTGACATTGATGTCCGCCGCCAGGCCGGTCTGATGCTCAGAAACCCCTGGCGGAGTGACCGTGCCCTTATCGCCGTTGCGTTGATGCAGAACGGCTTGCGTTTTGTACGAGCGATAGCCAGAGCGGAGCGATACGGCCTCGCCAGACTCAGATCGGCACAATGAAATAAGCTGTGCGAGACGCGCTGGAAGATTATCCTCGCGGGCGTCTCCGTCCTTATCCGTCGCGGCGCGCAATTTCATTTCGTCGATATTTGGGCCTTTCGCGGTTGGCACAAAAAACTCGGCAGCCGAGACAAGATCGCTTGGCGCGTAATCTTCTTCAAGCGGAAAATATTGCGACACCGGACGGTTGATATACTCCCGCCGGTTAAATTCGCGATTAACCGCATAACGCTGTGCGCCGAAGGCGTCGCGAAAAAGTCCGCGCATATGTTCATAAAGCGCCTGCGCTTCAGTGTAACGTTCCTGGGCTTCATAGATGCCGGCGAGCAGCTTTATGTAGAGACTAAGATCGGGACTGTTGGCGCCTTTCGCTCGTTCCTGAGCGTGAAACGCATCAAGATACAAAGCTTCGGCGTCTTTCAACCTGCCCATCTTGGTGTAGAGCGGTCCAAGGATCAAAGTCAGTTGCACCGTGTCCTGATGATCGCCGCCGAGCACCTTTTTACGCGCTTCGTAGGCTGTTGCGAGCAATCCGGCGGCGGCGTACTCGTCTCCCGCGCGCATGGCGAAATACCCACCCAGCGCCGCCATATGGCTTGCTGTCGCCAGAATGTGCTCAGGGGTCGGTCCTGCGATCTCTGCGGGCTGCGCGTAATTAACGACCCGAAGGAACGCCGAATTCGATTCCGCCAATCTGCGTGCGTAGATTTTAACGGCCGTGTTTTCAAATCCACCGTGGTGATCGTGAGAGGCGGCGGCGTCGCCCGCAAGCTCCAGGAAAGATGCGTAAATCGCAGCCGCCTGTTCCACATTGCCGGCATGCATGTGCGCGCGGGCGAGGCGGTCTTCGATCGCGATATGATCGGCTGACTTCAAATTGCGCCCCCAGGAGGCGACCAGCGCATCCTGTAGCAAGTCAGCGCTTCGCGAATAGCGTTTGCGCGCAAACTGAGATTCTGCGACGTCGACTTTTAAAGCCGCGATAGCGTCGGCCTCGGCGCCCTCGCTTATTGAAAGCGTAATCGCACGCTCTCCGTGCGCCGCCGCTGCGCGCGGCGCGCCAAGGTCCATCAGCGCATAGAAACGATCTTTGGCGGTTTCGGCGTTGCTGCGAATAGAGTAGTTGAAAAACGCCGCGTAAAGCAGCGCCATCAACAGGAATGCACCCGAAAACATGATCGGCGAACGCAACTTAAGCACGGGCGCCCATCCCCTCTTATTGACCAAACCCCAAACTCGACAGTTAAAGAGTAACATCGGGAAGGAAGACTGGCGAGCCTTGGCTGACAGGAAATTTAGATTTTTCGATGCTGCTGCTGTTCAATTTCACTTTTGCGCTGTAATCGCGAGCAGAAGATCGCCCGCACAAACAAGGATCAACCCATGCCCCAGGGAACAGGCCGGCGGCGCATTTACCTTATGCGCCATGGACATGTTGACTATTTCGACCCCAAGCTCAGCCATCCCACCGAAGCCAAATTGACCGAAGAAGGCCGCGAACAGGCAGCGGCGGCGGCTGAGGCGCTCTGCAGAATAGACTTTGACGCAGCCCTTTGTTCCGGCTTGTCGCGGACTGTTGAGACGGCGCAAATTGTTCTGGCGGAACAGGCTTCGCCGCCCGAGCTGATCGAGAATTTACAGCTCGAAGAGCTTAAGAGCGGCTGGCTTCAGGCGAAATCACGCGAAGAACTGGCTGCGCGGCTCGCCTATTCCTTTGACGGGGCTGAAGCGGAAGACGCGCGTTTTCTTCCTGACGGAGAGCGTTTTGCTGATGCAGAGGCTCGGATTGTGGCGGGGCTGACCGGGTTCATCACAACCGGAAGCTGGCGCACCGGACTTGTCGTCGCTCATGAAGGCGTCAACCGGATCGCCCTCGGCTGGGCCTGCGGCGGCGGATTGAGAACCATCGCTGCTTTCGAGCAGGATCTCGCTTGCATCAACGTCATCGATATCGATGTGACGCCGCAATCTTCGGGAGAGGGGCTGTCAATTGAGCGCGTTCTGATCAAGGCGATCAATGTAACGCCCTATGACTTTGTCAAACATGGGCTTTCCCGCACCAGCCTTGAGCATTTATTCGGCGTTGATTTTGACGGCGCGCCGCCGCGCCCCGCGCTCGCTTAGCGCAGCTTGCGCGCATCTTAAGCGGAAATTGTGAAGCGACGCAGCACGAGGTGACTTAAAACCGCCTGCGATGTGTGATTTAATGCGTTCGGGGTAATCGTCAGGAGCAGGGTTATGTACGGGGTAAAGCGCGGAATGAAAGCGCCGGGAGAGTTCGGCATTGCCGACATGTCGGGGCTGGCTTTGTCAGGCGCCGCAGGGATTATCGCCGCGCTGGTGGCCGACTATCAGCAAAAAGGGGAGGCGGCCGCACTGTTCAAGATCAACGAGTGGGTTGTGCAGATCGGCTCTCTGCTTGGATTTACTGAAATTCCTCTCTGGATGGTTGTTATCGGCATGACAGTTGTCGGCGCCGGCTCCGTCTTCTACTTCCAGCCAATCACGCGACAGGGCGCTTTTGCTCAAGGGTTTGGGTTGCTTGCCGTCCTTTTGACGATGACGCCGCCAAATCTGGCGAGCGGCATTGAGGGCATCAATGACAATTTGCTGCCAGGCCTTGAGCCTGCAGCGGTCACGCGCGAGGCGTCGGCCGTCATCTCCGATGAACCGCGCATCATCAACGCGTCCTTCACGCCCGGCGAAGCCAGAGTCATTCAGGTTCAGAACGAAGATAGCGCGGCGAAATACGACCTGCATTTGCGGATTGAATTTCCGAACGGGTTCACAGGCGATCTGCCTGTCATGATCAGACGCGGCAACATCCGCGGTCGTTTGCATAATGAAGATACGGACGAGACGTTTAATCTGTTTCGCTCGGGCGGCGGCACCATCCGAAAAGAAGGCAATGCATTGATCGTACACGCCGGCGTGCCGGCGCGTTCAGAAACAGCCCGGCTATGGGTCCGCGTTGAGTGCGAGGGATATAAGATTGAAACCCAGTCCGCGATTGCAACGCTGGGACAGCCCCTCGAATGGACGATTGAAAAGACGCCGTCCAACATGCCGCTATTCGTGCAGCGCCTGAATGAAAGCTATTGGTTCTAGGCCGAGAAGCACAACACCCCGGTCGTACCGTATGCGCCCGGTTAGGCCGCACTCGCAGAGCATGTCGCGAGCCGACTATTCGGGAGCGAGATAGTGGCGGGCAACGCGCGATGAAACAGCGAACTATTCGTGCGTTATTATCCTACGGCGATGATTGGTCCTTATTGTACGTTCGGCAGTTCAAAATGAACGTCCTCAAACAAAAAACACCGGCAAGCTTGTGTGATTACATCTCATATTCTTGCGTTATTGTATTTGGATGACCGGAGGACGAAACATGCGGTTCATATTGATTGGCCTGTTGTTAGCCGTTTGGCCAGTTAAAGCTGCAGCGGACATCGAAGTTCGCGCAGAGTATCATGCTCCTACGGACCTTTTTGCGCTTATGGACGGCGTATCGGGATGGTTGTTCAATGATCCTGCATATCATGAGTACTGGGAGGAGCGCTTCGGTTGGTCGCGTGAAGATCAGGCTATCGTCAACCGCTACAAAAGATATCGCGACCGCACGTTTAATGATTGCGCGCAGAATGACAACGTGTATCGCGCGCGTACTGACGGGATATTTGGAACGCGTTCATCCGTTTCTTCCGATACAGACCCGCTAGCTGAACACTTTGTTGCTTCTCAATCAATTGAAGAGGCGCTCGCCAATCTTGAGCAGAGTGCGACTTCAGAAGACGCAGCTATGCTGCGATCTTTCTACAATCACTTTGAGCCGAAATGGCGTCAGTTGCTTAATGAGAGCAAGAGCTACAATATTGCGCGCGCAGAGACACTCCATAAACAATTAAACCGCGACCAACTGGACGCTTTTCTGGCTCGCATGACTCAATTTTATGGTGTCGATGATGATCTTGATTTTACTGCACGATATGTCTGGTGGCCGCCGATCAATCGCAGCATTGCGGACATCACTGGCCGAACCTTTTTTCTGCGTAACCATCCTGACAATTACCCTGATCAAAGCCATATCGCCGGGGATGTTATTCACGAAGCGGTTCATTACGTAAGCGCCTTCCAGCCGAGTGCTCAAAAAGTAGCTCTGACGGAGGACTTTCTCGAGATTTGCCCAGCTCGGGTCGATGGCACTGTGTATGACCTGCTCGAAGAACCCATGGCGACGGCATGGGGCAATGCGGCGTTCACTAAGTATGCGCTCGGGCAGACCCTTGATCCTGCCAAACAATGGTATCGCCGCGCATTGCCCGATACAATGGCGCGTCTCGTTTGGCTTCATGTTGATGAGATTTACGAGACTGACGACACGATCAATGACGGGATCATCATCGAAGCCGCGAAACATTGCGCAGCATTGCTTGAAACGAGCAAACGCTTGAAGCGTGAATCCAGTTGGTTTGGCCGGTTGGAAAAATGAGCGAAGGGTCGTTGGAAAGCTGTTAATGCCAAGAGTGCGAGCGGCTAAAAACGCGCTCCAAACAAGACATTTACGAATTCCAAATCGACGGTCGCTTCCAGCGAAATCCTGCCTTTGCGGAAAACTCCGAGATACCACGCCGTCCTCCTGAGTTTGGCGGACAACGCGCGATGGAACGGCGAACTATACATGCGCTATTGCCCTACGACGATGATTGGCCCTCATGTGACCCTCGACATAACTGATTGAACGTTTGAAAACTGGCGTAAATTCATCGTAGCCAGCTGCATACTAAGCCGTAAAATGATTGTTCACTGGCTTATGGTCTTGCGCAGAAATTCTATAAACGCTCTGGTTTTCTCGGGCACGAAGGCGCGTGACGGCGTGACGATCCATAGAGCTGGATCCGTATCTGCACCAACGCCGCTGGCGATCCAGTCCGGAAGAACCTTAACCAGCGATCCGTCGGCGAGGTCGCGGTCCACCATCCAGTCGGCGAGTAAAGCCAGCCCCATGCCTGATTTGACGCATGTCGCCAAAGCGGAGGGGTTCGATACGCGTATCGTGGGGTCAATCTTGACATCCTGTTTCTTTCTTCCGGATCTGAATCGCCAGCAGGATCGAAACGCAGCATACGGAAAGGTAAGACAAGAGTGATGCGCCAAGTCTTTCGGATGCGTGATCCCGCCATTAGCGCTTAGATAGTCAGGACTCGCCACCACCCGATAGCTGACGCGCGCCAATCGCTGAGCGATGAGGGAACTATCGGCCAAATCGCCATGGCGCACGGCGACGTCAATGCGATTTGCGATCAGGTCCGTCAGGTTGTCAGATAGGACGAGATCGACCGTCAGGTTCTGATGTCGACCGCAAAAGCGCGATAAATTGGGCGCAATGACGACCTGTCCAAAAGACACCGATGCGCCCACCCGCAAAACGCCGGAGAGTTCCTTGCTTCCTTTGCAGGCGTCATCGGCTGCGGCGGCGATTTCATCAAGCGCCGGTGAGATTCGACGCAAAAAACCTTCGCCCGCCTCTGTCAAAGAGACCGATCGCGTTGTTCTCTGGAATAAGCGGACGCCCAATGACGCTTCGAGGTTAGCGATGGCGCGCGTCACTGTAGACGGCGTGACATTGAGCGTGTCAGCCGCCGATGCAAATCCGCCTGACTGCGATACAGCTACAAATGTTCTGAGCTGGGTCAATTCCATAATTGCATATTATGCAATAATAAATTGCCTTAGGTCTACTTTATTGTATTTAATTTATAAAGAATTTTGGGCTCCCAGTAATCGGAGACGCTTATGAAAACGATACCGACCCTCGCGGCGAGCATTATATTAACCGCCCCAATGCTTGCCGCCGCCCAGCCCCGCCCTTTCACTCTCGAACTTGGACACGCCTATATCGGTTGGGAGATCGATCATTTCGGCTATTCCAATACGGTTGGCCAGTTCAAGAGTTTCGATGGCGTATTTGAGATTGATGAAGAGGCGCCCGAAAAGAGTCGGATCAGCTTCGTCATCGATGCCAAAAGCATCGATAGCAATCATCCTGGCCGCGACAACCACTTAAGGGCTGCGGACTTTCTAGACGTAGAAGCGCATCCAACCATTACTTTCGTCAGCACAACAATAGAAATGACTGACAGCCGGCGCGGCGAAATCATCGGTGACTTGACCTTCGAGGGCGTCACCAAGCCGTTCTCCTTGACGTTCCGTGTGACAGGTGATGCGCCGTTTGCTGATTTTTTGCCACGCTATGATCAACGCCGCGCCGTCGGTTTTGAAGCGGAAGGCCGTTTTGATCGTCTGTCCCATGGACTTGACGTCTTAAACTTTCCAGGCAGTCCAATCGGACAATATATTGATCTGAAGATGCATTTCGATCTCGTCGAATACCAGGGCGCGCCTGAAAACAACATACCGTGTCAATACGGTCGCAACGCAGAATTGGAGTTTCCATATGAATAACCTCCAAGGCAAAGTCGCGCTCGTGACAGGCGCTAGTCGTGGAATAGGTCTCGCCACGGCGCATGAGCTTTCATCCCTCGGCGCATCAATTGTACTCGCTGCGCGAACTGAGTATGCGATCAAACAGCATGCGGAAAATATCGCTGCGCGGGGCGGGCGCGCGCTTGCCGTAAAATGTGACGTCGCTTCATTTGTAGACGTTCAAGCCGCCGTTGCTCAAACAATTGAAGCTTTCGGCGCGCTGGATATTCTCGTCAATAACGCCGGCGTCATAGAGCCGATTGCACGACTTGCCGACAGTGATCCATCCGCGTGGGGCCTCGCCATCGATATCAATGTGAAGGGCGTTTATCATGGGTTGCGCGCAGGGATTCCTGTCATGGAAGCGCAAGGCGGTGGGGTGATCGTCAATATCAGTTCCGGCGCTGCCAACAGCGCGCTTGAAGGATGGAGTCATTACTGTGCGAGCAAGGCCGCCGCCAAGAAGCTGACTGAGTGCGCCCATAAAGAAGCCGGCGATCGTGGCGTTCGCGTCGTTGGCTTAAGTCCTGGAACGGTTGCGACAGACATGATGGCGAGGATCAAATCGTCAGGCGTCAATCCGGTGAGCCAGCTTGATTGGTCATCCCATATCCCACCGGAATGGGCAGCAAAAGCGGTCGCCTTTCTATGCGGGCCGGGCGGCGCCGAGTTCGCTGGGACGGATTTCTCAATCAAGACGGAAGAGGGGCGAAATCTGGCGGGCTTGTCGGCAACTTGAATCCGCCCAATAAGTCGCCGTTGGTTAAGGCAAAACCACCTTGAAATGGATGTTTACGCAGCTTAGCGCTGCGTCCGTTTCTGGCGAAATCCTGCCTTTGCGGAAAACTCCGCGATACTACGCCGCGCTCCTGAGTATTGCGGAATGCTGGGAGAAACTTCGAACCCTAAGGGTTCGCAAGCGCGACCGCGCGCCGCCCGGCCAGGGTGCCCCATCGGAGACAATCGCGAAGCGATTTGTCGTGAGATATGGCAAATGGCGGAGGGGGTGGGATTCGAACCCACGGGACGCGTAAACGCCCAACGGTTTTCAAGACCGCCGCATTCGACCACTCTGCCACCCCTCCATAACTCCAGGCGGGCCGGGTCAATGAAAACGGCTTCTAGCTTGTCTTTCCCTCCCATGACAAGAGACATTAAACCCCATAGCGATCACGGTTAACGAAAGCTTAAACTTACTTCTTCTTGAGTCTCTACGGAGCGCAGGTTTGATTTGCTACGCCCGTCCATCGTATTCAGTTGAAATCCCATGACGCTACAAATTTTGCCCCACATCCGTTCCTGCTTTTTTGCGTTGGCAATCGCCATTGCCGCCGTCGGCTGCGCCGGCGGGCCTTCGAGCAAAGGCGGCGGAGGCCCATCCGCAGGTCCATTACCGCACTATAAAATCGGCAAACCCTACAAAATCAACGGACGCTGGTATCGTCCTGAAGAAGATCCTGACTATGACCGCACCGGCGTCGCGTCATGGTACGGACGGGGCTTCCACGGGAAGGCGACCGCCAACGGCGAAATTTTCAATATGAATGAGATGACGGCGGCGCATACAACGTTGCCGCTGCCCTCTCTTGTCGAGGTCGAAAATCTTGAGAATGGCCGGCGCACCCTCGTGCGCGTCAACGATCGGGGTCCGTTTGCGAAAAACAGGATCATCGATCTTTCGCGCCAGGCTGCTCGCACGCTCGGTTTTGAACAACAAGGACTGGCGCGTGTGCGGGTCCGGTATGTCGGCCCCGCGCCGCTGCCGGGCGGGCCAAGACTGGCGCAACAAAAAACGTCGTCTCACCTCGGACCGAGTCCGCAAAAGCCTCTTCCGGCGTCGCCGACAAAGAAGCCCCCGTCAGTGAAAACTGAACGCGGGAACACCATTGCCGACTTGATCACAAGCGCCGACGATGCGCCTGCGTCTATGCCTGCAGCTGCGCTATCCCCAAAGCCGGCGCCGCGTTCGGAATTTGACATTCGGATCGCCCGTCTGATCAATCTCGACGATCTGCCGGCAATGCGCGAGACCCTAGCTGATCACGGTCCGCTGCGCATTCAGACCGTATCGAGTGCGCAGGGCGCACGCGCCTATGACATTTTGCTCGGGCCATACGATACCGAAGCTCAGGCGATGGTTGATTTGGATGCGATTCAAAAAGCAGGGTATATTAACGCCCAGATCGCAATATCGGCGCATTCTGCTGGCAATGACGGCGTTGGCGGCGGATTTTGATTTGAAGGAGCAGTCTCTCGTGCGTTCATCGGTCTTTCTTATTGCAGCGCTTTTTATGTTTCGCGCCGCAGCAGCCTTGGCTCAACCTGTTGAGACGCCGGCGGAATTTGCGCTGATCATGGATTATCGCACCGGAGAGATTCTCTTCGAAAAAAATGCGCGCACGCCGACTGCGCCCGCTTCCATGTCGAAATTGATGACGGCGGCGATTGTTTTTGAAAAGCTGAAGACGGGCGAACTAAGCCTGACGGACGAATTTGACGTTTCAGAAAAAGCCTGGCGCATGGGCGGCTCGAAAATGTGGGTCCGCGTTGACACGCAGATCCCGCTACAGGATTTGATGCGCGGCATTATCGTACAGTCCGGCAATGACGCCTGCATCGTAGTTGCGGAAAATATTGCTGGTTCTGAAGAGGCCTTCGCCGAATTAATGAACAAGAAAGCGCGCGAATGGGGGCTAAAAGATTCCACCTTTGCAAACGCAACCGGCTGGCCGGACGAGAACCAAAAAATGAGTATGCACGATCTTGCTTTGCTGACGCGCAAGATGATTCGCGATTACCCTGAATACTACGGCCTTTTCGCAGAACGCGAGTTCACATGGGAAAAAATCCAGCAATCCAACCGCAATCCGCTGCTGGACGCTTTTGACGGTGCTGACGGCTTAAAAACGGGGCACACTGATGAATCAGGATACGGTCTCGTCGGTTCCGCCGTTCGCGACGGCGAGCGCCGCATTATCGTGCTCAACGGGCTTCAGTCTAATCGCGACCGCACGTCAGAAGCTGCGAGAATGATGCGCATCGCATTTAACGATTTCACGCGGAAAACCGTCTTTGAACCTGGCTCAGTTGTCGGCAAAGCCAACATTTTCAAAGGCCGCAGCAGCGACGTTCAGCTGATTGTCGCTGAACCTGTTACAACCATCGTTCACCGTTCGGAACTGGATAAAATCAAGTCCACCGTCACTTATGAAGGCCCCGTTGCGGCGCCGGTGAGAGAAAATCAGCAAATTGGTTTTCTGCGTGTGGAAACAGGCGGCGGGACGATCAAAGAATATCCCCTTTACGCCGGTGACGGCGTCAATGAACTCGGCGTTTTCGGCAAGATTGGCCTGGCGGCCAAAACATTGCTGGCGAAGCCTCCGTCTGAGCCGGCGGCTTCGGTCGCGAACTAGCGTTGCATGCAAGGATGAATTCGCCATGGCGCCTTTCAAAGACGGCTTCTTCATAAGCTTTGAAGGCGGCGACGGCGCGGGGAAAACGACGCAAATTCATCGCCTTTCCAAACGACTTGAAGCCGCAGGCCGCAAGGTTGTGCTGACCCGGGAGCCGGGCGGTTCAACCGGCGCTGAAATGATCCGATCATTGCTGGTTGAGGGTCCTGTCGATCGTTGGTCGCCGTTGACGGAAGCGTTATTAATGGCCGCCGCGCGGCGTGATCATCTGGAACGCACCATTCTGCCCGCGCTCCAAACGGGAGCTGTTGTCATTACAGATCGTTTCGCCGATTCGACGATGGCGTATCAGGGCATCGCAGGAGAGGCCGGCCGGGAGAATGTGGCGGCTCTAACCGATTTGACGGTCGGGAAGCATCGTCCGGACCTGACCCTCATTCTGGATATTGACGTTGATGAAGGGCTTCGACGCGCAAGCGGGCGAGGCGGCGAGGAAACGCGCTTTGAGTCCAAAGGATCAGAGTTCCAACGCCAGGTCCGCGCCGCGTTTCAAGAAATTGCGCATAATGATCCTGCGCGATGCGTTATCATAAAGGCTGATGCCAGCGTAGACGAAATCGCTGAAGCTGTCTGGCGCGCTGTCGCCGCCAAAGCGCCAGGCCTCGTTGGCGGAGGTTGATTGAGCAACGCCGGACTGCTGCCTAGCGCCTCAGTTCTCCTGCATTGCGGAGCTGAAAAAATTCCCTATGACGGAATGTATGAGCGATCTGCCAAGCCCTCGAGAACGCATCAATCAAGTTGGTCGTAAGGAACTTGAACATCGGTTGCGCACAACGCTTGATTCGGGCGTTTTATCTCATGGATGGATTATTGCCGGCCCTGAAGGCGCTGGAAAAGCAACCCTCGGTTATCGGATCGCCCGAGCCATACTGGCTCCTTCTGCGCTGATTGACGAAAACACACTGCAGACACGCTCAGATCATCGCGACATCAGGCTTATCGCACAGAATGCGCATCCCGACCTGTTCAGCGCAGAACGGTTGTGGAATGACAAGACATCAAAATATCAGTCTGAAATCACTGTTGAAACAGTTAGAAAATTAACGCAATTTCTTAGCCATACCGCTGGATTTGGCGGGGCCCGCGTCGCCATCGTCGATACTGCTGATGACCTTAATCGCAACGCTGCGAACGCACTTTTGAAAGCGCTCGAAGAACCGCCTGCAAATACGGTCCTCCTGCTCCTGAGCGCAACTCCTGGTCGGCTGCTGCCAACGATACGCTCCAGATGTCGGCGCATCGACCTGCGGCCTGTCGCAAATGACGAAATTATCAATCTGCTTGGCGAGCATGGCCTTGCACATGGAGAAGATGCAGGCCGGATCGCAGACCATGCCGCCGGCAGACCGGGGTATGCGCTTCAGCTTGCGGCTGAGAACGGCGCCGAAGCGCTGGCGCTCGTCGATAAACTCATCGTCGCTGCACAGGGAAGGGGAGACCCCAGAGCCATCGCCGCCTCATTTTCTGCGCGAACAGACGCATCACAATGGTCATTCTTCACCGCGGCGTTGTCCGATCGCTTTGCAGACGCTGCACGGGCGGTCGGAAGAGGGCGCGCACTGCAGGGCCCGCTTTCAGGGGCGCGCCCCGAAGCGCTTCTGGAGTGCTGGGAAATGATAGGTCCGCTCGTATCGCGCGGCGACGCCCTCAATCTTGATCGCAGCCAGATCGTAACCGCGCTGGCGCATGATATGCAACGCATACTGAGGTCCGCTTAACGCCCATGCTGATCGATAGTCATGTCAATCTGCATTCTGAGCAGTATGATCAGGATGTCCATGAAATTATCGAAAATGCGCGCGCCGCAGGCGTAACGCATATGCTGACGATTTCTGATAAACTCGCCTCAACGGAGGCGATCCGGTCCATCTCTGAACGCTACGATTTTATTTGGCGAAGCGTCGGCGTACATCCGCATCATTCAAAAGAAGAAGCAGGCTTAACCGCAGAAAAGCTTATCGATATGGCGTCTTATACAGATGTCATCGGCATTGGCGAATGCGGTCTTGATTTCCATTATGAGTATTCCGACCGTGATATTCAGCGGCCAGTATTTGCCGCACACATAAAGGCGTCGCAAGAAACCGGGCTGCCCTTAATCATTCACACCCGAAACGCCGATGACGAAACCGGGGAGATGCTGAAAGCCGCCCTCACGAAAAAGCCGTTCACGCCATTGCTTCACTGTTATACGGGCGGGCCGGAACTGGCTCAGATCGCGCTTGAGATGGGCGGATATATTTCGTTTTCCGGCATCATCACCTTCAAAAACGCAGCTGACGTTCGATCCATCGCCGAAGCTACGCCGCTTAACCGGATTATCATTGAAACCGATTGCCCGTATCTCGCGCCGGTTCCCATGCGAGGCCGACGCAACGAGCCCGCATATCTTGTTCATGTGGCGGAAAAACTGGCGGAGATTAAAAGTCTCGATCTCGACACTGTCGCAGAGACGACGACAGAGAATTTCTTCAGGCTCTTTTCGCGCGCAAACGTAGGCTGCGGCTGATGATAGGAGAGGGCGTGTTGCGGGCCGTAATCCTCGGATGCGGATCTTCGGGCGGCGTTCCGCGTTTCGGCGGAGCAGACGGCGCCGGGGAGTGGGGGGCGTGCGATCCGCGCGAGGCGCGCAACCGGCGCACCCGATGCTCGCTACTCGTGCAGCGCGCTCATAACACAAAAGGGTTCGATCATCAGTCGACGACGAATGTCTTGATCGATACGTCTCCGGATATGCGGGCCCAATTGCTTGCTGCGCGTTGCTCCCGTATCGACGGCGTTCTTTATACGCATGACCATGCCGATCAAAGTCACGGGATCGATGATCTGCGTGTCTTCGCTATCGCGCAGCGCGAGAGAATTCCTGTCTATATCGATCAGGAGACAAGCGGCGTTCTATTGGAAAGGTTCAATTACTGCTTCGAACAAGCGCCAGGTTCTCCGTACCCCTCCATTCTTGAGGCGCGTAAAATTCCGGCGTGCGGTGATCATTTTTATATAAACGGACCTTCCGGAGATATTCCGGCAACAGCGTTTCTTCAGCACCACGGTTCCGTCAACTCTCTCGGTTTCCGGCTCGGCGGGATTGCTTATTCAAGCGATGTGGTGGGCCTGCCGGAGGCGAGTTTTGAAGCTTTAAACAACCTGGACGTGTGGATTGTGGACGCACTGCAAATGAAACCGCACAGCACCCATGCGCATCTTGATCTAACGCTGGAATGGATTAAGCGAGTGAAGCCGCGCCGCGCCATCCTTACAAACCTTCACGTTCACATGGACTATCAAACGCTGCGCAATCTTTTGCCGCCACATATTGAACCGGCCTATGACGGCATGATCGTTGAATGCGCGCTTTAAGATCTCCAGTAGTTGCTTTTTGACCCGAGGCGGCGCTTTTCAGAAGACTCACAAAGGCAGGGTTTGTATATTCAAAACGCATCCCAGCAGGTGTGACGCCGCATGAAACTCGATTATTTCCTACCGCGCCCTGATATGGCGGAATATGTGCGGGCTTATTACCGGTTCGGCACGCCAGGCGCCGCTGTTCAACCTCTGTGTGCGGAACTTGGCAACATCCGGATCATGCTCGGCGGCGGCGGGCGCATCAGACTGCCGGGCGGCGCTGTTGAAACGATCACGAAAGCATTTCTGATCGGCCCGACAATGGGCGCTTATGCGATCGAGTGCGATGCAGGCACGGATGTTTTCGGCATCGGCATCAAGCCGCGCGGTTGGCGGGCATTGTTGGGAGTCGACGCATCGGAGACAACAAATAAAGTTATCGATTTGACGGCTTTTCTGGGCGGCAAGAGCGTATCCGTCATTGATGAAATTACAAATGCGCGCGATCTGCCGAGCATGGCGTACGCGGCGGACCGGTTTCTTGCGCGTCTGGCGGACAAACAAAAGAAACGAAGATGCCAATATCCGGAAGCGCTTGAGCATTGGCTTGTGGAGCCTAATGATCTCGACCTCGACCGACTATTGGCCATGATGGATGTCTCTCAGCGTCAGACTGACCGTTTAGCGCTAAAATTCTTTGGCGCATCGCCGAAACGTCTTCAACGCAAGTATCGCTCTTTGCGAGCAGCTGACCGGATACGCAATGGCGTCAGCCATTGGCGCGACGCTGCCGGCCAGAGCTTTTACGATCAACCGCACTTCATAAGAGAGTTTTCTGGTTTCATAGGCGTGACGCCTGGTCAGTTTATGACCAAAGAAGCTGAAATTATCCGTGAGATTCAATCACGGCGGATTATCCGGAACAAACCTCTGCCGCTATCAGCGGTTTAGAGCTGAAGGCTGTCTGAAATCTGTATTCGGCGGCGAAAATATACAATACAGCCAAACCCTTATTTTCTAAGCGTTCGCATGTCATTGATCGGGGGAGATCTTTGACAACGCTGGGAGCAGGTCATTTATGGCCTCGGGCATGCGCGCTAGTCTGGTAGGCTGGCGCGTTTGTCATTTTGGCCTTTACGTCTGACATACGGAATGAGCGCTAGCAGCCGGTGCAAGTGCAATGCGGAGGCTATAATACTTCCGATAATTATTATTAACGGAAGCATTGAGGTTGCGTTGGAATCGCTGTTTTTTCACATCACAGATACAAAGCCCGTGATGTGATGAAAGCCAAATCTAAACCCCCAAAACCAATTCTTGATTCTCTCGAAGCGATTGGCGATCCGCATCGTCAGGCGTCATTTCCCGTTGACGGGTATTTTGACGGCGCACCGGTCGAGAACGCGGAACACGACTATGAAACAGTCGTCAAATTCCTTTTCAGCTACAATGGCAGCGCATCAACGGTGAACGCGTATCGGCGCGAACTTGAGCGGCTGTTGCAATGGTCATGGCGCATTCGCGAGCAGTCTATTCTAATGCTCAATCGCGTCGACATAGAAGACTACATACGATTTTCAATTGATCCTCCGAAAGCATGGATCGGCCTCAAAAATGTTGCCCGTTTTGTCAAAAGCGATGGCGAACGCATCGCAAACGCCGACTGGCGCCCGTTTGTCGCCTCGACAAAATCGATCCAAAAAAATGCGGGAAAAATTCAGTATACGCCTTCACAAGCCAGCATACGGTTAAGTTTCGCCGTTTTATCTTCGTTTTATGATTATCTCTGTCAGGAAACGATTGTTTCAGCCAATCCGGTCGCGCTCATCCGACAGAAAAGCAAATTTCTACGTAAGGATCATGATCGCGCGCCGGTTCGGCGCATCAGCAATCTGCAATGGGATTATGTGATCGAAACTGCGGAACAAATGGCGCAAAAAAATCCGTCGCAACATGAGCGAACGCTCTTCATCATGAACTGCCTGCTTGGCATGTATCTGCGGATTTCGGAACTTGTTGCCGATGAACGTTCAACGCCGGTTATGAGTGATTTCCGCAAAGATCAGGACAGGCGTTGGTGGTTCCATGTTACAGGCAAAGGCAACAAGAACCGAACGGTCACGGTCTCGGACCAGATGCTGGAAGCCTTGAAGCGATATCGTGAATATCTGTCGCTCCCGCCATTGCCCACCATCGACGATCAAACGCCGCTCGTATCCAGATTGAAAGGCTCAGGCCCGGTAACCAGCACGCGCCAGATCCGGACGATTGTCCAGGATTGCTTCGATGAGAGCTATGAGCGAATGAAACAAGACGGCCTTGCCGAGGACGCGCAGGAGCTGCGCACTGCGACCGTGCACTGGTTGCGCCACACTGGCATCTCCGAGGATGTAAAAATCCGTCCGCGCGAACATGTGCGTGACGACGCCGGCCATGCATCGATGGTGACGACTGACCGATATATCGAAAGCGACCGGCGCGAACGTCACCTCTCTGGCAGGAAGAAACCGCTAAAGGACCTTTGAACGGACGCCGCGCGAAAGAATTGGGTAAGTTCGTTGCTCTAATAACATTTCGGTGCTTTGCACGTCTTGCGCGCAACTTTGCGGCCGCCTGTCTTGCGCGGCGCAAACAGGTCTGTGAAAACAACCGAAATGACTGACAAATATTTTCCTTACGCGCACACACCTCAGAGGTTCGCCATGAAAACGATCGCCGCCGTCGCTATTGCTGCCTGTGTTGTTGTTGTCCAAACAGATGCAACCGCACGACCAATGAAAAATACGGATGTTTTTCAATTGGAATACGCCAGCGACCCCCAAATATCGCCTGACGGGGAAACCATTGTTTATGTGCGCCGCTCCAACGACATCATGACAGACGCCGCGCGCGCCAGTATCTGGACAGTTTCGGGCGCATCTGAGCACAGGCCCCTTCTTTCAGGGCCGGACAGCTACACAAGTCCGCGCTGGTCTCCCTCCGGCGACCGGCTCGCCTATGTGACGGGCGCAGAAACCGGAACCCCGCAGCTATATGTGCGTTGGCTTGATACGGGTCAGACCGCCCTCCTCACCAATATGACAGAAGCCCCTCAATCGGTAGTCTGGGCGCCGGACGGTAGATCGCTGGCGTTTTCAATGTTCGTCGAAAAAGAGACAAAACCGCTTGCTTCGCCGCCCGTCAAGCCGAAGGGTGCAGAATGGGCAAGCCCCGTAAAAGTCATCGAAGACGTTCTTTATCGCAATGACGGCGCGGGATACGCGCGAAGCGGATTTTCCCATATTTTTATTGTCCCTGCGGACGGCGGAACCCCGAGGCAAGTCACATCTGGCGATTTTCACCATAGCGGACCCATCAGCTGGTCCGCGGACGGATCGTCGCTTTATTTTTCTGCAAACCGGAATGACGACTGGGAACGCGATTTGAACGAAAGCGATATCTGGCGCGTCAGCGTCGACGACGGGACAATGACCCAGCTTACAGACCGCGACGGCCCTGACAGCTCGCCGAAGGTTTCGCCAGACGGGTCGAAGATCGCTTATCTCGGAGCAGAAGATAATTTGAAAGGCTATCAAGCCAATCAGGTAAGCGTTATGGACGCCGACGGTGAAAATAAAACAGTGCTCACTGAAGAGTTTGATCGGTCCGTCAACGCAGTCGCATGGGATTCAAACGAATCTCTCATTATTCAGTACGATGATCGCGGTCGCACCTATCTTGCACGGCTCACGCTGGATGGAGAGCGCGACGCCTTGATGCGCGACATCTCCGGTTTAAGCCTTGGTCGCCCTTACACCAGTGGCGCTTTTTCAACGAATGAATCCGGCGTCATCGCCTATACGACCGGGCGCGCCAATCGACCGGCCGACATTGCGGTTAAATCGGGCGATGAACCGGCGAAAAGACTGACGCGCCTCAATGACGACATTCTGACCGAAATCGACCTAGGCGAAGTTGAACGCATTACCTGGACCTCTTCAGCAGATGAGCGGGAAATTGAAGGCTGGCTCGTAACGCCGCCGGATTTTGATCCCGAGAAAAAATACCCTCTCATTCTGGAAATTCACGGCGGTCCTTTTGCAGCGTATGGCCCGCATTTCTCCACGGAAGTTCAGCTCTTCGCTGCAGCCGGTTATGTGGTGCTCTACGCCAACCCGCGCGGCTCGACCAGTTATGGCGATGAGTTCGCGAACCTGATCCATCATAATTATCCGGGTCAGGATTATGACGACCTGATGTCCGGCGTTGATGCAGCGATTGCCCGCGGATTTGTCGATGAAGACGCGCTTTTTGTTACTGGCGGGTCCGGGGGCGGCGTGTTGACTTCGTGGATCATCGGCAAGACCGACCGCTTTAAGGCTGCTGTCGTCGCCAAACCTGTCATAAACTGGACCAGCTTTGTTCTCACCGCAGACGCTTATCCATTCTTTCAAAAATATTGGTTTGACAAGGCGCCTTGGGAGGATCCGATGGCATATTGGGAACGCAGCCCCCTGTCGCTCGTCGGCAATGTCTCGACGCCGACAATGCTCTTGACTGGGGAGGCTGATTTCCGGACACCGATTTCTGAGAGCGAGCAGTACTATCAGGCGCTGAAATTACGCGGCGTCGATGCGGCCATGGTGCGCGTTCCAAATGCGCCCCATGGCATCGCTGGTCGTCCGTCAAACCTGATCGCCAAGGTTGACAATATTCTTGCCTGGTTTGAACGCTACAAAGAAAAAGACCAGGAGACCGACGATTAATTAGCCTGTCTAAGGCGCAGGTCCTATCGTATCGTCGCGGATCGCTTCTTTTAGTAAAGCTTCCAGCGTCATAGGTGGCTTGCGCCATTCCTCTTGCAGGAATAACGGCGCCTGATCGTCATAATGTGGTGATCGCTTATCAAGCGTTGCCGCGCCAAATTGGTGGATGGTCCAGAAATCGACATCGCCGGTTGGCGTCCAGTCTGCATAAAGAATATATGTGTCGCCGCCTATGGCGGTAAGCGCCCCGTTTTCTATATCAGGCTCAAGCCATACGGCGCGTAATGCGTCCGGTCCGCCGTCAATCTCTTCATCAATGTTGTCGCCTCGTTTAAACCGAGCAACATTACGCCACTCAGGATCCACTCGGCCGAAATGGCGTTTGAGCGCCGTCGCTGTCTCACGCAACGCCGACAAAATGTTTGCATCATCCGCAGTATCGGCGTCGATATAATATCCGCGCGATTTCTGCGCGGTCAAAATAGCGAGCGCAGCCCCTCGGCTGTCTCGGTCAGCTGTGTGATCCCAGGCTTTGAGTGCCGCAATCGCATCATCCATTAACGGATCGCCGCTCACATGCGCTTCAATTGCGCGCTCCACCGTATCAATAACACGAGACTGTTTTGAGTATTCGCGATCCATCTTATAAGCGATGAATTCTTCCTCGGTTATGGACGCATCGCTTCCATAGAGTTCCTGGATCCGAAAACCGCGGTTTGTTGTGTTTTGCGAAATGCCAAAGTGATCGGGAAAATTATCAGCGACCGGATTGTCGTTGTCTCCTGAGGCTTTGAACGGCGTATGATTAGCGTTTACAACGTAACCGCTCTCCGGATTGACGACTTGTGGAACAACGCTGAAAGGTCGCCGCCCTTTCCACAAGGTTTCTGATGTATCGCCGGCTAAAACGCCTGACCAGTCGTAGGCTTCGTCCCGAACCGGAATGGCGGCGTTATAAAAATACGCAATTGTCCCAGTTTTATCGGCGTAAACGGCGTTGAAGCTCGGAATTGCGCCCATATCCATCGCATCATGCCATTGCGTATAGGTTTTTGACTTATTCATTCGGTACCATTGTTCCGCAGCGCGAATATCGCCGGCCCCGCCATAAGCCATGGCGAACACGCCTTCATCCGTTACAAAAACTGGGCCGTGTACCGAACGATATATTTCTCGCGACACCGGAAGACTGAAAGCGCCGAACAATTTTACGCGAAACTTCACGGTGCGACGATCCAACATCATCCATTCACCGTCGAAACGATAACGCGTCGGATCTTTAGGATTGTCCACTTCAAGTTTATAGAAGTCGATAATGTCCGGTTTATTGACGGTATGCGCCCAGCCAAGCTCCGGACCGGCGCCGACGAGGATCATCGGCGCTCCGGGAAAAAGCCCACCGATCATGTCCCATCCCTCTTCAGATTTCACGCGGGCTTCGTACCAGGCGACAGGGCCTGTATAGGGCTGATGCGAGTTGACCATAAGTCGCGTATGTCCGTCGGCTGAACGAGACGGCGCAACAGCCATAGCGTTCGATCCGGTAGTCTGGCCCGGACGCAATTTTAAAATCGCATAGCGCGCCGCATCTATCGAGGCCTGCGTCTCCAAATTACCGTCGAAGAGTTTGCGCAACTGATCATCCAGACCGTAAAAAAAAGGCGTACGAGAAACAAAGCCAGCAATGATATCCTGCCCCGATACAGGCGCCGCGCCCGCAGAACAACGGCTTCTTTTTTCCGCACACCAAAGATTGATACCCGACGCATAAGCCTCAACCAGCGCTCTTGTTTCTGCAGAAAGGTCGGTTTGGTATTTCTCGGCGATAAGCTCGTTCACGCCAAGCGCCGCAACAAGATAATCAGCGACAGCCGCATCACGTCCTTTCCGGCGCGCCAGCTCACCGCGAGAAAAGAAGAGAACATCTTCAATCGTGGCCCAATCGTCTTGCGCATGCGCATAGGCAAGACCGAACGCAACATCAGCGTCGCTTGCGCCATAGATGTGCGGCACGCCGAACTGATCGCGAATTAATCGCGCTTCATATTGCGCTGCTGCCGCCAACGCGCCTTTACGATCAAATGATGCGTTCACCGGAGCATGCAAATATAGGGCGCCGCCCAGAAGAATAACCATTGTTAAACCAACAATAGCGCCGATAATTTTCTTCATTGCGCCCTTGCTCCATCTTCATCCGACACGTTCAGGACAAAAAACCCTTGTCATGAAACTTTGGCTGGTTTGCAGGTGGTTTTCCAGTTTATATGACAGCGCTGCAACGAAATAATGGGACGATAGATAAGATGAAAATAGTCGCTGCACCTGTGGTCGCCGCCGCGTTGATGATAAGCGCCTGTTCATCGCTTCCCGGGGAAACCGGCGCCGGCGCCGCTCTATCAGATACGAAGTCGAAGCCTCAGCCGCCAACACCTACTGGCGACGCCTGGTTTGACGCCGGCCAACAGGCTCTTTATGCGCGCAAAGCGCAATCCCGGCCCAAAGGCAAAGCTCGTAACGTTATTCTCTTTGTCGGCGACGGCATGGATATTTCCACGGTCACGGCTGCACGGATTTTTGACGGGCAATCGCGCGGCGAGCCTGGAGAAGAAAACGTTCTTTCGTTCGAAACGTTTCCTCATGTTGCATTGGCGAAAACCTATACAACCGACTATCAGGTCGCTGATTCCGCCGGCACCGCTTCGGCGATGGTCACCGGCGTCAAAACCCGCTCCGGAGTTTTGTCGATAGACGCTTCTGTGCGTCGCAGCGATTGCGCCGCAGCCCTATCAAACGCAGTCACAACAATAGCAGAACGCGCTGAGCGCGCCGGCCTCGCCACGGGAGTCGTTTCAACCGCCGCCATTACCCACGCCACGCCCGCCGCCGCTTACGCCCATAGTGCAGACCGCAATTGGGGCGCAGATGCGGACATGCCCGATGCGGCGCGTCAAGCCGGCTGTATTGATATTGCACGCCAATTGATTGAGTTCGATGCGGGCGACGGGCTCGATATCGCGCTGGGCGGGGGGCGAGCAAATTTTCTGCCATCTGCTGTTCAGGATCCGGAATATCCGGAAACGAAGGGCAGACGAGCTGACAATCGCAACTTGACCGCGGAGTGGATCGCAAAATCAACGCAGCATGCCTATGTCTGGAACCGCGCAGATTTTGAAACAATAGGCGCCGATCAAAAACTGCTCGGTCTTTTCGAACCTTCGCATATGCAATTTGAAACCGACCGTCCCGATGACGGCGCTGGCGAGCCGTCCCTCGCTGAGATGACAAGAAAAGCCATTGCTGCACTTTCCCGAGACGATGACGGTTTTTTCCTGTTGGTGGAAGCGGGACGCATTGATCACGCCCATCACGCAGGCAACGCGTATCGAGCATTGAAAGATACGCAAGCCTACGCTGAAGCGGTTCAGGCGGCGCGCGACCTGACAAGCTCTGAAGACACCCTGATCATCGTGACTGCTGACCATGGACACACCATGACAATTCAGGGGTATCCGAAAAAGAACGCTGACATCTTAGGGTTGGTGGTCGTCGGTAATGAAACCGGCGCCATGCCGCTGCCCGCGCCCGGCGACGGCAAGCCGTATACTACGCTTTCCTACGCAAACGGTCCGGGTGCGTTGTTTTCCCGCGGCGCAAACCTGGAGGACGGCCGCCCTGCTCCAACACAGGATGAAGCGACGGATAAAAACTATCGTCAGCAATCATTAATCCCGACCGGCTCGGAAACCCATGGCGGCCAGGACGTGCCAATCTATGCAGTCGGTCCCAATGCCTATCTCGTTAGCGGTGTGATGGAACAGAATGTCATCTATCACATCATGGCTGACGCGCTAGGGCTGGAGTAAAAGAGCATTTTTTATATTATTCGATAAGTGAAATATAAACTCGGAACGTGGCGTAATCACAAACGGATAATCAGCGAATTTTTTGCAGCCCAATTACTCAGCGATCATTTTCAAGAAATCAAGAGTTTCTTTCCACGCTGCGATGGCGGCGATTGAATTTGCAGCCTTGTCGCCGCCGCTTCGACCCTGACGATCTTTTGGAGGGAGGTACGGCACACCGTAGGATTGCTCTCCGCCGCCAAAATTGTGCCCGGCCGCAGGGAAATAGACGTGGCGCGTCATCTCCCCTAACCCACTTTGATTGCGTCTTTGAACAATCTGCTTTGCCATATCTCCGGATGGCCAAACCTTATCAGCGCCGCCACTGATAAGAAGAAGCGGACCGGAAAACTTCTCAACAGCAATTGTCGATAATTCCTTCGAAGACTCGTTTTCAGTTGCGAAAGGCAACGCTTGGCCGCCGAAAGACCAGGCCGATAGCGTCTCACCGTATGGATAGCTGCTCGGCGCTCCACTGACGATATTAGAGGGAACCTCTGCAATGACACCAGCAATTCGCTGGTCGTACACGGAGAGAACAAGGGCAAGTTGAGCTCCATAAGACCGGCCCATCACAATTACTCGCTCAGAATCAAGACGAGGGTCACTCTCGACGTAGTCGATTACAGCGCTAAAGCGCTCGACCGGAATCGTTTCCAGAAAGTATCGCGGCGCACCTTCAGTTCCAAAATAGGCAGTATCCAAAACGGCATAACCATGCCGAGCAAGTTGGCTTGCGCGCTCCTCATTGGAGCCGCCGCCGCTCCCGCCAAAAAGAATAACAGTTGGCGCCGGCTTCTTTGCTGTGTGCGGAAGGTAGAGCGAAACGGCAAGATCTGGAATGCTCAAGTCTGTTCTGGCAATATTCGGGCTATTCTGGGGAGACTGCCAGCGAAAACTTCGTTCAACAATTAACTCTCCGCTTAATGACGAAACGCTGATTTTTCCTTCAGCATCGCCTGAAGTGTCAAACCGCTGACCGCCAACAAGCGACCAAAAAGGCCCCGAGGCATGAACGCCCTTATACATTCCCCGCTGCGGAGCTTGTTTTGCCGGATCCACGGTCCCTGCGGCGTCAGCAATATAAACGGATTGCCCAAACCAGTCCGTATCCCCGGCGTCATTCACATTTACTGTAACGATGGTCAAAGAGTTAGGCTTAAGACCGGTAACACGAAGATTGGGAGGATCGTCAAAAGCAAATTCATCCTGCGTCAGTTCGATTTGCTGTGCAGCAGCATTTGACACGCACAGGACAGTCAAGAGAAACAAAGAAATTAGCCGTGGCCCGAAACCTAGGAGTCTTATATCTGACATAAGATAGAGATCACACGTTCAATTTTGAATTATCATGTTGGCTGTAAGGCAATGCTTGTATTTTGGCGGCAAAAACCAGTTTACTTGCGTCTCGTTTACAGCACCCTACTCTACCGGGTCCAGCCAACCCCACTCGTCTTCGGTTTCGCCATTGAAGATGCCGAAGAACGCACTCTGAATTTGCTTCGTGATCGGAAAATCTAAATGATTGATTTCCAGCTTATCGACGGAGCGCACCGGCGTGACTTCTGCGGCGGTGCCAGTCATGAAAATTTCATCGGCGCCGTATAGCGCCTCACGCGGCAACGCCTGTTCGATAATCTCAAAGCCAAGCTTGCGGGCGAGCGTCATTACGGTGTCCCGGGTAATGCCGTTCAGGATCGATGACGCTGTGGGCGGCGTATAAATTTTGCCTTTCATGATGACGAAAAGGTTTTCGCCGGCCCCTTCTGAGACTGTGCCGTCATGGGCAAGGCCGATGCCTTCGGCAAAGCCGCGTTCTTTCGCTTCCATGGAAACAAGACGGCTGGAGAGGTAATTGCCAGCCGCTTTGGCGCCGGCCGGCATGGTGCCCGGCGCCAGTCTGCGCCAGCTTGAAACGGCGACATCAACGCCGTTCTTCATGCCGTCCTCGCCAAGATAGGCGCCCCACGGAAAAGCGGCGATCGCAATTTCCGTTTTCGCCGCCATAGAGGCCGGGCCCATTTCACCATATCCGAGATAAACAAGCGGCCGAATATACGCTGACGCCAGATCGTTTTCACGAACTACGTCTTTGCAGGCCTGCATAATGTCGTCTACGGAATAATCGAATGCTATTCGATAGATGCGCGCTGAATACTTCAAGCGTTCGATATGTTCGCGGTTACGGAAAATACAGACGCCGCGATGCTTTGTATCGTAAGCGCGCATGCCCTCAAAAACGCCGGTGCCGTAGTGCAAACCATGGGTCATAATGTGAGTTGTCGCCTCGGCCCATGGAACCATCTCACCATTTCGCCAGATCAATTTTGTTTCCTGAATCGGCATGGGTTGTCCTCCGGGCTGGTTTTTGCGCATTGATTTCACGCGGCTCCGGCTTGACAGCCGAGCGGCGCAGCAAGATAGCAAAACCAGCAGCAGTTCCAAGGTGAAGACGGAGCATGACCGGCGAAAATAGCAAGGCTGAACGCGCGATCATCGCGCTAATCGACGTTATGGCGAAGTTACGGGCGCCTGAAGGCGGTTGTCCTTGGGATCTGGAACAGAATTTTCGAACCATTGCCCCTTACACCATAGAGGAGGCCTATGAGGTTGCTGACGCTATAGAGCGTAACGACATGGCCTCGTTAAAGGATGAGCTTGGCGACCTTCTGTTTCAAACCGTCTTTCATGCGCGCATGGCCGAAGAGGAAGGTTTGTTTGATTTTGCTGATGTGGCTCAGAGCATTAGCGACAAGATGGTGCGTAGGCATCCTCATGTATTCAGTCAGGCCGACACGCGCAGCGCCGAAGAACAGACAGACGCGTGGGAAGAACAAAAAGCTGATGAGCGCAAAGCCAAGGGCGCGCATGGCGTTCTCGATGATGTTCCCGTCGGCCTGCCGGGATTAACCCGCGCCGTCAAACTGCAAAAGCGCGCCGCCCGCGTCGGGTTTGACTGGACTGATGCGAAAGACGTTCTTGCCAAGATCACTGAGGAAACGGCTGAATTGACCGAAGCGAGCGCTTCGCTTGACGCTGACAGGATTGAAGATGAATTCGGCGACTTGCTGTTCGTCATGGCAAACCTGTCGCGCCATTTGAAGGTCGATCCGGAAGCGGCCCTGCGACGCGCAAATGAAAAATTCAGCCGTCGCTTCCGCCATATTGAAGAGCGCCTTGGCGATCGGCTTGCAGATGCGCCGCTAAATCAGATGGAAGAACTCTGGCAAGAAGCAAAAAGAGCTGAATAAACTACGCTGGCAAAAGAATAGGAAAATCAAGCCGCCACGGCGATAGCTTGCATTTAATAGCGCAATTTGTACACTTTTTTCGGGACTCGAAATGGAGGGGTGCAATGTTGCGCATGATCGCGGCAGTAAGCTGCTTTTTAACTTTTTTTCTCGTCAATCCGTCGTCTGGCGCTCAGATGCTCGCCGGCATCGGTTCAATCAAGTGTTCGGCATTGTCAGCGCAATTGGATGCTGCAAATGAAGCCGACAAGGGCGAGTTGTCTGTAGCGCTTGAAGAATGGGCGTTTGGCTATATGAGCGGTCTAAATAAAGCCTCGCCAAAGGAAGAACGCCGTAAGATCGACGACATAAATGGCGAAGCTTTATCTTCATACGTCGTTGAACTTTGCAGCGAATATGAAGACGCGACAGTTATGCAAATCGTCAACGCCATATACCGCGATCTGGCTGTTCAAAACGCGACTTCCTGAAGTTTATCAAGATAAGCCGTCTCGAAATCGTGTTGACGTAACTGCGAAAGATCCGCGTTTCAAAAGAATTCAGTTCAGGAATTCTTCAAGACTGGCGTAATCCTGCTCATCATCGACGAGCACATAGGTAAGCTCTTCTCCGTCAACGGTGAAATTGGAGCCAACCCATTTTTCGCCGTCATACCATATGTTGAGGCCTACAGTGCCGTTGAGAAAATAATGTTCTGCGGTTTGAGAATGCGGCGCCTCAGTTTCACCCTTATCGTAAACAGTAATATCAATGATCTCGCCGTTCTGTGTGCTGATCAGAGCACTCGCCGAAAGCATGTCTTTATTCCAATAGCTTGAAGGCGCGGCATCGACTGGCGCAGGACCTTCATAGGCGGAACCTTCGATCATTAGTTTTTCGCCGGATCTCTTGGCGTTGATGAATTCCTTATCGCCATTATTGTTGGTCCTGGCGACGATCGAAACAACTTCGTCATTACGCCAGATTTCAGTAGAATCGTGGCGATAGCGAAAAACCGGTATCGGTCCGAACTTTACTTTCATTTCGATATCGGTCTCGACACGCATGCCGTCGGACGTGGGCTCGACGCGAACCTCGTGGTACCCGATCACTTTGCCTTTTCTTTCGATTAGAAATTTTGCATCGAGATCGCGTGCTGACGCCGGCATAATCGAAGTTGAGAGAAGAACTGAAGTTAATAACGCTAATCGCATGGTTGTGACCTGATAATCTTACTTAAACTCTGTACGACCGGTAACCGTTTCCGGATTACAACACCATGCCGATTGCATAATCATCACATCTTATCGGAAACGTCTTGCCGACGACAGGAGAAAATTGATGCAAAGTAGTTCAAATGCGCTGGAACTCATTGGCAATACCCCGCTCATCAAACTCCAGCGCGCGTCAGAAGAAACGGGCTGCAATATTCTCGGCAAAGCAGAGTTTCTCAATCCGGGCCAGTCGGTGAAAGATCGCGCCGCACTGGGCATTGTCAGGGACGCGGAAGCGCGCGGCGCGCTGAAGCCCGGCGGCGTTATTGTCGAGGGTACAGCGGGAAACACCGGCATTGGCCTCGCCATGGTCGGCGCGATCCTGGGATACAAGGTTAAAATTGTCGTGCCCAGAACGCAAAGCCAGGAAAAAAAGGACGCTATTCGGATGCTCGGCGCCGAATTGATCGAGGTTGATGCTGTCCCTTACGCTAATCCCAACAATTATATTCATTACTCCCAACGGCTCGCCGAAGAACTGGCCGCAAGCGAGCCCAACGGGGCGCTTTGGGCCAATCAATTCGACAACATTGCCAATCGGGAATTTCACATTAAAACGACCGCGCCCGAGATATGGGCGCAGACCGAAGGCGCCGTAGACGGCTTCACTTGCGCCGTCGGCACGGGCGGCACCATTTCGGGCGTTTCACTAGGACTGAAAGAACGAAACAAGGACATCAGAACCGCCGTCAGCGACCCTGGGGGATCAAAAATCTTTCAATGGATAAAAACCGGCGAGCTGGAAACGGAAGGGGACTCAATCACCGAAGGGATCGGCCAAGGCCGCGTGACAGCCAATCTTGAAAATGCGCCGATCAATGACGCATATCGCATCCCCGATGAAGAAGCGCTTGACGTGATCTTCAAGTTGACCGTGGAAGAAGGCCTGTGCCTCGGCGGCTCATCGGGCATCAATATCGCCGGCGCCAAGCGATTGGCGAAAGAGCTTGGACCTGGCAGCACAGTGGTGACTATTCTGTGCGATTACGGCAACCGATACGCTTCGAAACTCTATAATCCGGAGTTTCTCAAGTCGAAAAATCTCCCAGCGCCGCCCTGGATGACGTAAAGTCAGACAATGACTTCGTTCGGACCCCTCGTCTCAACGGACTGGCTTGCACAGCACAGCAATCAGGTCAAGATTGTTGACGGTTCCTGGCGCTTACCCGGCGCGCCGCCCGCAAGAAAAGACTATGACCGCCGGCATATTCCAGGCGCGATCTTTTTCGATATTGATGCGATCTGTGATCCGGAAACCGATCTCCCGCATATGCTGCCGCCGGGCCCGCTCTTTGCCAAGGCGGTGGGAGAGCTTGGCGTCTCCCATACGGATACGATTGTTGTTTACGACGATCAGGGGTTTTTTTCCGCGCCTCGCGTCTGGTGGACGTTTCGCGCCATGGGACATCCGCGTGTAGCGGTGCTGAATGGCGGCCTGAAAAAATGGCGCGCAGAGGGGCGCCCGGTTGACGCTGCGCCAATCTCTCTTCGGGCTGCGAAATATAAAGCGAGCCCCCTCACCAATGCGTCGGCTAATGCACACGACGTTCGCAGCATGTTAAACGTATCCCCTGTTCAGATCGTCGACGCCCGACCCGCCGAACGTTTTGCCGGAAAAGTTGGCGAGCCCCGTCCGGGGCTGCGCAGCGGCGCCATGCCAGGCGCAACCAATATTCCAGCCAGTGAACTTGTTGACGACAGGGGCTGTCTGCATCCGCAGAACATCTTGTCCGAAGTTTTTTACGTGAAAGGCGGCGTCAACCCCGATGCGCCGATCATAACCACCTGCGGATCCGGTGTCGCCGCAGCGCTTCTCGCGCTTGCGCTTGAAACGCTTGGCCATCAGGGCGTAAGACTTTATGACGGATCGTGGGCGGAATGGGGAAAGTCGGAAAATGACAGTGTCGCATTTCCAGTCGTCACCGCGTGAACCGAAAGCCAAGAGCGCCGAGCGTCGCCGTATCGACGTAACGATAACTTTTCTGGAACAGACTGAGCGCCCTTCCCTGGCCGCCCCAGTGCGACCGAAAGGCAAAATTGCGATTTTGCGTGCTGAAAAACCGCCGCTCCACTATTATCGATATCTTTATCGCCTGGTGGGAGACCCCTGGAAATGGGTCAGCCGCCGCAAACTCAATGATGCCGATCTGGCGGCCATTATCCACGATCCATCCGTATACGTTTATACGCTGATTGTTAACGGCGCTCCGGCGGGCATTGCAGAAATCGACCTGCGCGACCATTCAGTCGCCGAGATAAAGTTTTTCGGTCTCGCCCCGGATATGATCGGGCGCGGCCTTGGTCAGTTTTTTCTACACAACGTGATTGATCTCGCCTGGGGCCTTGGACCGCAGACGGTCCAGCTTGAAACATGCACGCTGGACCATCCAAAAGCGCTGCCGCTCTACCAGAAGTTCGGATTCAAAGTCTTCGACCGTCGCGCCGGCGTTGTCGAATTGGCGGATTGAAGGTTCATAGCGCGACAAGAGCCCCTTGCGCTCTTGTAAAACCCATGGAATGGAAATGGCGTAAGGGTCGCAAAACGAAGATTTATGGAAGACAAAACCAAGCTCATCGCCGCTGGACGCCCGCACGCGCGAAACGCCCATCCGGTCAATATGCCGGTGGAGCGCGCCTCGACTATCTTGTTCCCCACCTATGACGACTATCTGGAAGGCGCGCGCACCATCAATTACGGACGCCTTGGCACCTCAATCCATCGCGCCCTTGAAGACGCCGTAACGGTTCTGGAAGGCGGGTTTGAAACGCGGCTCGCGCCTTCCGGTCTGGCCGCCTGCAATGCTGCGATCCTGGCCTTCGTCAGCGCCGGCGATCACATTCTGATGGTGGACGCCGCCTACGATCCTACCCGTAAATTTTGTGACCGTTTCCTCGCCCGCTTCGGCGTAGAGACCACTTTCTATGACCCTCTCGCAACAAAAGACGATATCGCCGAACTGATAAGACCAAACACCAAAGTTATTTTCGCCGAATCGCCCGGCTCCCTCACCTTTGAGGTTCAGGACCTGCCGGCGCTCTCCGAAGCTGCTCATGACGCCGGCGCTGTCTTGATTGTCGACAACACATGGGCGGCCGGATACTTCTGCAAACCGCTCGCGCTTGGCGCTGACGTCTCCATTCAGGCGGCGACAAAATATATAGTTGGTCATGCGGACTGTCTCGTTGGCACGATTACGTCGTGTGATGAAGAAACAGCGAAGAAAATTTACATGGCGCTGCTCCAGCTTGGCGCGAATGTTTCTGCCGATGACGCCTATCTCGCCTTGCGCGGTCTGCGCACTCTTTCGCCGCGACTTGAGCGCCACCAGGAAAATGCGCTGGCCCTTGCAAAATGGCTCGCCAAACGCGCCGAAGTGGAGCGCATTATTCATCCCGCAGTCAAAGGGTGTCCGGGACACGCCACATGGAAGCGTGACTTCACCGGCGCATCGGGACTGTTCAGCGTTGTTCTTAAACCAACGCCCCTGCCCGTTCTGAAAACATTCTTCAACGCCCTCAAGCTGTTCGGCATAGGCTTTTCATGGGGCGGCTTTGAAAGCCTTGCTGTGCATGTGAGTCCGGAACGTTATCGGACAGCAACCAGTTGGGAAGAGGAAGGCCCTGTTGTCCGTTTTCATGCGGGCCTTGAAGATATTGACGACCTTAAGGCCGATCTCGACAATGCGTTTACGACCATGGCGTTGGCGCAGAAATAAAGGTGAGCGGCATCCGGAAGAAAATGCGATTACTTACAGGCTTCAGCCTTTTCTGCGCTGCAGGATGCATGACGACGACAGGCGATTTGCGCACAATTACCTCAACGCCTGCCGGCGCGCTTGTCAAAATCGAAGGCTTTGGCGAATGCGAAACCCCGTGCACCATTAAACTGGACGGCGCTCGCAATGTCACGGTCGCAAAAGCCGGCTACAAGGCGCAGCGGTTTGCCGTGAAACCCGGGCGCGAAAACGTCAATGTTATTTTGGAGCTAGCGGCGCCGACAGACGAAGTTTCATCTGAAACGCTGCCAGAACTAGACTAAGCGCCCCCTTCAGCAGCGGTGGCGACCCCGGCAGGACTCGAACCTGCAACCTGCGGCTTCGAAGGCCGATGCTCTATCCAATTGAGCTACGGAGCCATTACCCGTCTTCATACTGCACTCGTCGTCCAATTGCGAGCGCTTCTTGCATATGAATGACAGCTCATCGACAAGATAAATTTTCCTGCCGCGACATCAAATTCAGACCGCGTCATGAGAATTTACACTGTAGCATTTCATTATTATAATTTTATGATCTTATTTATGATAGCGTATATTATAATAATACTATCTATTGAATCAGCATACTTATGCATTTCGGAATTGTAATTTCATAACTATTTATTTTATTCTGTGTCTTGATAGATTTTAATAGAAGAAAATCTGTCAACGGACATTTGTATTTATGTTCAAGACTGAAAGGGTTTTATGTTTCGCTGGGTCGCTATCGCATGTCTATGGGCATTTACATCAACGCTTTTCTTGAATTCTGCAGCTTCAGCGCAATTTGGCGATCCCGACGGCGGGCAACAGGAACCGCCCAGCACCGCCGGCGATATAGAAGCCAAATATGTCACGCAACAACTGGATGTTCTGGATGCGTCTGCCTTTGGCGACCATGTCGATATAGACACAGGCGCCCTTTCGATTACGCATACGGATGTCAGTCTGCCGGGAAATTCTGATCTTCTGGTAATGGTCTCGCGCACATTATCACGAAGTCACATATCAAGAGAAAACAAAGGCGGGTTTGGCGACTGGGTTATCAATATCCCGAACATTCAGCATAATTTCCTGTCAGCGCATGGGCCGCAATTGGATCGCTGTTCGGGGCCGACTGGCGGTCCTTACAGCACCGCCTCTTTCCCGTTTATCATTCCCACCGTCTACAAGCATGAATATTACAACGGCCTCACGCTGAAAACAGAAACCGGCCAGAGCATGCAAGTCCTCGGCGGACCAAGTTCTGAATTCTCAGCACGCGCCCCGCGCCTAGTCACCAAACAAAACTGGATCATTGAGTGCATCCCCGACATTGGCGGCGGTCAAGGCGAAGGGTTCTTAGCGACTGCGCCGGATGGCACAACATATCGTTTTGATAAGCGGGTAGAATTTGTCGCCTCGTCAATGAAATTGAAATTCGACATTCATCAAAACCGTCCGGATTCGCTGACTGTCCATAACGAAGTCTTTTACGTTACACGAATTGAAGACGTGAACGGCAACTGGGTCGATTATAATTATACCGGCGACAAGCTGACCCGTATCCACGCCAATGACGGCCGTGAGATCACGCTGGCCTGGTCGGGCGATCAGATTTCGTCAGTAATCGCAAACGGACGGACCTGGCAGTACAGCTACGGCCCCAGTCTTTTCAGAGCGGTAACCGGCAACACAGGTTTATCACGGGTAACATTGCCCGACGCGACTTACTGGGAGCTTACGCGACCAAGCGCAGGCGAGTTGTTTGTTTTCGCACTCAACGGTGTCTGCAACAATAAGTCTATCAGCCAACTTCGCATCCGCCATCCGCAGGGCGCCACGGCGACTATTGATTTCAAGATTGTTCGCAATGGTCGCTATCGCGCGCCTGACCCGGAAGATGGTCTCGACATCGGCGATCATATTGACCAAACGCCATCGTACGATTCTGAATACTGCCCGGAATTCGTCGCCAGCCATCCAGCCGGGTTCAGTTCCGTTGCCGTCACCCGGAAACTCATTTCCCTTCCAGGCGTATCCGAAGATTACGAATGGACATGGGATTATGAAGAAAACGGCGAGTCCTATGAGACATATTTCCCGACGATTTTCGACGCAACTGATCCCATCAAGCGGCGCACGGTCGTTTATCCTGACGGCAAGACGGTCAAAACCTACATCAATCGCCAATACGGCAAGATGGAAGGTCAGATCGAGAAAGTCGAAACCTATGCCAGTCTGGGCGGTGCGCTGCTTCGCACTGAAACCAACACATACGCATACGGTCATAAGATCGGCGGCATAACCGTTGGCGATACGCGCAAGCAATCGCAGGCTGCAAATTACCAGATTTACACAACGCAGATTGACATTGAGCAGGATAATGAAACCTACACGACGGAGCAGATCTATCAAACCAACGCTTCCGCCTCTGATTACGCTTACGGCGCGCCGAAAAAGGTAAGGAGGTCATCGACCCTTCAAAGCGAAATCAGAACAACCGAGTATCTCTACGACCACAAAAAGACCCCGTGGGTCATCGGCTTGACGGAGCGCGTCACGCGCAACGGGAAGGTTTTTGATGAGTATGCGTACGATTCTCTCGGTCGGGTGACGCGCGCGGACAAATTCGGTTCGCTTTACAAGACCTATGGCTACCATGCGAGCGGCGATCAGGCGGGCGCCCTCGCCTGGGCCAAAGACGCCCTTAATCAACAGACGTCATTTTCGAACTACAAGCGCGGGAAACCGCAGACAATTACCCGGCCCGACGGCGTCAATCTCTATCAGAGCGTGGACGACAACGGCTGGACGACGAGCATCACGAATGCGCGCGGGTGGACGACCAGCTATTCCTACAATTCCGTCGGCTGGCTGACCGGCATTGACCGCCCGTCCGTGTGGGAAGATTCAACATTCTTCTATGAAGCCTCCCCTCCGGGCGTCGGCGGCGCCCTCCGCCAGCGCCATGTCCGCGGTTCGCTTCAGGTCACAACGAACTATGACGGCTTCCTTCGGCCCATCCTGGTCAAGACGGAGCCCTTGTCCGGCGGCGGCGTCTATAATTTTGTCAAAACCGAATATGACGCGTTCGGGCGCACCACCTTCACGTCATTCCCGAGCGCGGACGCCTTTTCCACGAGCGGTGTCGAGACGACCTACGACGCCCTCGGTCGCGTGACCCAGACCCGCGAGACCGTCGCGCCTTATGCGACGACGACCACGGCTTATCTCTCCGACAACCGGGTCCGCGTGACCGACCCCATGGGCGCGCAGACCACGACGAAATCCTCCGGCTACGGATCGCCGGAGGACGGTAATGTCATCCAGATCATCGATGCGCTCAACGCCTCGACCGATATGGAATACGACATCTACGGCAACATCACGGAGTTCCGCCAGGCCGGAACCCAGAACGGCTACGCCGCCAGCGTCACGCGCAACTTCTGGTATGACGGACGCTTGCGCCTCTGCCGCCACGCAACGCCGGAGATGGGCGATGAACTGTTCGCCTATGACGCCCTCGACCGGATTCAATACTCATCCCGCGGCGAGAGTTCAGGCTCAGGCTGCGCCAGTCCCTCCTCATCGATCCGCACAAGGTTCGTCTATGACGCGCTCGGCCGCAACACATTGATCGACTTCCCGTCAGGCACGCCGGACATCGCCAAGACATTCGATCCCAACGGCAATGAAACCCGCGTCGCGCGCGGCGGCGTCATCTGGGACTACAGCTATAACAGCGCTGATCTCATCGATGATGAGACGCTCTCCATCGACGGCCAAACTTTCGCGTTCGATTACAGCTACACCAACAACCAGTTCCTGAACTGGCATACGAGCCCCTCCGGCGCCAAATACGAGTACGGACCGAACGGGCTTGGCCAGCCGACCAAGATCAAGGTCAGCGGCGTCCACCATGTTCATAACGTGACCTATCACCCGAACGGAACGGTGGCGGGCGGCAATTACGGCAATGGTCAGGTGTTCACCCAGAGCCTCAATGCGCGGCAATTGCCGAGCCTGATGCGCTCGGTCAAATCCGGCGTCGCGACAGCCATGGACCTCTCCTACGCCTATAATGCGCGGGGCCAGGTCTCCTCGATCACGGACAATGCGGATGCAAGCTACAACCGCAGCTTCGGCTATGACGGCAAGGGCCGGCTGACCTCGGCGACGGGCGTCTGGGGGACGGGCTCCTATAAATACGACGCGCTCGATAATATCCGCCAGAAAAAGCTCGGCGCCCGGACGGTCGATATCTCAATCTCCAGCGACAATCTCGTCAATCAGGTCACGGACACCGATAACCCGACGCGCAACTTTGCGTATGATGCGCGGGGCAATACGGCCAATGACGGGCGTTATGCGTTCACTTACGACCATTCCAACCAGCCGGTCGCCCTGTCGGGGAGCGGCCAGTCCAATGCTTACGTCTATGACGGCAATCTAAAGCGCGTGAAAAAGACAGAGACCAGCGGTGTGGTGATTTACGACGTTTATTCCCGCGTCACCGGCAAGGTCGCCTATCGCCATAACACCGTCAGCGGAGCGAAGTTCGACCGGGTCGCCGTCGGTCCCCTGGACATGATGTTCAACAACGGCTCGCCCTCATGGCGCCTGCATCATGATCATCTCGGCAATCCGGTCGCCAATACAAGCAGCGCCGGGGCAATTATCTGGCGCGAGCACTATTCCCCCTTCGGCGAGCGCATGATCGACACCCACAACACCAACTTCCCAGGCTTCACCGGCCATACGAGAGACGTCGACACCGGGCTCAACTACATGCAGGCGCGGTTCTATGATCCAATCATTGGCAGGTTCCTCTCAACCGACCCCATCGGCTATCAGGACCAGTTTAATCTATATGCTTACGCCCACAATGATCCTATCAACCGAATTGATCCGAACGGCGAAGATTCTTTTGTGGTCTTTAGGCCGGCGGCCGGAGGGCGTCATGCATTTGTTGTTGTTACGAATCCCGATGGATCGGTCAGGCGGACGTATTCTTATGGTCCACAAAATGAAGGGACTCCGCTGAGGCCCGGACAACTTGTTGCGGTAGGCGATGATCCAGAAAGCGATACAAGAGCGGATGATGAGAGAGCATGGAATGAGCGTGACACGCGCGATGACGTGAGAGTGGAAAGTCTGACAGACATGGGCATCGAAGATGACGATGTGATTGCGTCGGGCGATGCGCTGAATGAACAGCTCGGCACGCGCGACGATCCTGGCGATACGCGATATCAGGTGTTTCCGCGGGCAATGCCCGGCGAAGGCTGCAACAGCAATTGCGCCGCCGCCGGTGTCGTAGAGGGCGCGCGGGAAGGCGCGAGCAGAGACATCAACCCGCCGGCGAGAACGCCGGGATGGCGAGATCCAATCGAAATTGAAGAGCGGGAGTGATTAAGTGAGTGCTTTCAGCATTGAAAACCAGTTAGCGATGTCGACGATTTTGAGATGAACGGAACCAAGAACTATGGACGCGACAAGAGAACCGTTTTTTGCACGCTTTTGGATTTTGATCTTTCGGAGTGTAATTGGATTTATGATGGGCATGACAGTTATAGCTTGCGAGGCGCGACCTAGTCCGATCCCTGAAGGAACAGACACTCGCTGGTATGGCAACATTGTGTCGGGCGGGAAATTCGACGTTCAGATCGGCGACGACTATTCGTCGGCAAAAGATGTTCTGGTTGAACAAGGGTTCTATGTAAGCACGTTCTATTCAGAGGAATTAGTGTCTTGTTCAAAGAGCAGCGGTGCCACATTCGAGTGCTCTGATCCGCAGAAGTTTGCGCAATTTCGAATGAAACGGTTTGGGAAGAGCGGGAGCGTCTTTCTTGTCGTTGATGATGGCCAGGTCGTGCAGATCGTTTGGTCTTTCGCCGTCTTCCAGTGGGAATAGATTGCTCGGAAGTCGCACTTTGATCCTTCGGGTTCTAATCGCATTGATGATATGCGTGACCGTCATGGCCTGCGCGCCGCGTCCTGAGCCTATCCCTGAAGGAACGGACACTCGCTGGTATGGGAATATCGCTTCCGGCGAGAAATTTGGCGTCACAATTGGCGACGATTACGCTTCAGCCAGAGAAGTTTTAGTCAATGATGGTTTTCGATCCGATGGAGTGGTGCCTTGTTCAAAAAACAATGGCGTCACATTCGAATGCTCTGCACCATATGAGGCTGGCATGTTTCGACTGAAACGATTTGGCAAGGATGGGAGCGTGTATCTCATTTTGGATGATAAAGTTGTCGTGCAGATCGTTTGGTCGTTCGGAATAATAAGTCTGCCGTAGATTGCATCGCAGTTGTGCAATTTGGACTCACGGCAAGATAAAGGGAAACGGCGTTTTGGTGCATGGGAGCACCTAACGCCTTGTCTGCACACTGTTTTTTGAGCGCCAAATTGGCGCCCCCTTCGCCGCCGATGGCGCCATTTGGTGCATGATATGCACATGGTTCCCGCGAAGCGTTTGTTGTTGTTGATTGTTTCGCGAGTCGGTTGCGGCGCCCCCTCTTAAACGCACGCGAATTTACGCAAGCTCCCGCAGAACCCTGCAGTAAAGCGCCTTCAATTTGTAGAGCGGGTGGAGCGCAAGCGATATCCGCCAGAGAAAGCTCGGCGCCCGGACAGTCGATATCGCCTATTCCAGCGACAATCTTGTCGACATGGTCAATGACACGGCGAATGGCGCGCGCAGCTTTTCCTATGATGTCAGAGGCAATACGACCGACAACGGGCCGTTTTCGTTCGATCGCTGCGTTTGCTTCGCAAACGGTCGATCTCCCTATACGATCACGCCAACCAACCGGTGTCCGCGACCGGCGCGGGCGTTGCCGACGCCTACACCTTCGACGGCAATTTAAAACGCGTCAAATATGTCACCGATCAAGGGGCGAAGACCTTCTACTCGGTCTATTCCGAAGTCACCGGCGGGTTGATCTTGCGAGACGATGTCAGCGCCGGGAACGCATTTGAGTTTCATCATATCGGCCCCATGATGGTCTGGGCGAAGAACGGCCAGCCGGGCGCGCCGCGTCTGAAAGATCATCTCGGTTCCATGGTCGGCACGCTGACCCTCGCCGGAGCCGTGCACAGCCGCAAATACGCAACGCCCTTCGGCGAGGAGATCGGCGGCGACTGGGGACACCAGTTATTCACCGGCCATATCCGCGACAAGTCAACAGGCCTCAACTACATGCAGGCCCGCTTCCACGACCCCGTCATCGGCAGGTTCCTGAGCACAGACCCGATTGGCTATCAGGATCAGTTTAATCTCTATGCGTATGTTGGAAACGACCCGGTGAATAAGATTGATCCGGATGGGCGGCACAAAACAGCGATCAGTGACCGAGTGGTAAAAAAACAAGAAAACTTAGTTAAAAGAGTAACAGAAAAATTAGAAGATATTGAAAATGAAATAACAGAGACAATAGAAAAAGTAAATGACACCTCTGCGAGCGAAACTAAACGAGCCGGGTCAAAACTGAAGCTCAGAAAGCTAGAAAGAAAACGAAAACGTCAGAAGCGTCGCCTTGCCGCACAGCAAATAAAGTTAAATAGGCTGAGGGCTGCTCGCGATCACATGAAGAAATTTCATGATAATACTCCTGATGGAGACAACCTAACTGACACCGAGGAATTTCTCTGCTCGGTAGGGGGCGCGGTAGCGTGCCTTGGAACTAGATCTCCAGTTGGGATTGCTGTATGTGCTGTTGGAACTGCGTATGCCTGTGAAGCAATTGATAAAGCAGATGCAAAACAAAGTGAGGAGAAAGAAAATTGACATTTTGAAATTCCCTCTCAATTTTATTAATTGTGCATAATTCAAGAAAACGAAAAAATGAACTCCAATCTTAAGCTCTTCTCGACCATATTTATAATTTTCTGCATCTCATTGTTTTTTGAGGGCGGTTTTTTCGACAATTTGACAGTGGTTTCAGGATTTTTGGTCTTAGGGCAATCGATACTACTAGCTTTTTCTTGGTCTAAACGCAATCAAGGAAATCGCCGCAAGCGCCTCTAGATTTAACAAAGCGCTTCGCTTTGTAAGTCGGGGGGAGCGTTAGCGATACCCGCCATTTATGCCCCGCCCCGGCGGATCTGTCGCCGGAGCCAATGACGGCAATCGTTCGGCGGGAAAACGATTCACTGGATCGTTTTCTCCTCCGCCTCACCGCGTCAAAAAGACAGAGACCAGCGGCGTGGTGATTTACGACGTTTATTCCCGCGTCACCGGCAAGGTCGCTTATCGCCACAATGTCGCTTCCGGGGCAAGGTTCGACCGCGTCGCCGTCGGTCCCCTGGACATGATGTTCAACAACGGCGCCCCCATCTGGTATCTCCATCTCGATCATCTCGGCAGCCCCGTCGCCAAGACGACGCCGTCGGGCGCGGTTCGGTTGACTGCGTTTACTCCGCAAACAGTTCAACCTCACCCTGGCGCGAGCACTACTCCCCCTTCGGCGAGCGCATGATCGACACCCATAACACCAACTTCCCAGGCTTCACCGGCCATACGAGAGACGCCGACACCGGCCTCAACTACATGCAGGCCAGGTTCTACGACCCCGTCATCGGCCGGTTCCTGAGCACAGACCCCATCGGGTATCAGGATCAGTTTAATCTCTATGCGTATGTCCACAATGATCCGATGAATAATATTGATCCATCGGGTAAGGGTACCGTTGCTTGTGTGACTGTGGATGAGGGGCCAGCTATTTGTCAGCAAATTAACAATGACAAGTTCACAGATGTTTTCATTTTATCCCATGGCGGAGACACGATTGTAGTCGAGGGCAGCCCTGGTTCAACGCGCAAAAGAAAAACGTTAGATAATGCTGAAAGTCTGTTCCAAAGTGAATTTAACATTGTTACCGAAGCTAAGTTTGGGCGGGTTAACATCGTATCAGGGCCAGTCTATCCTACTGAAGGAGCTGCAAGGTCTGCAGCTAGGGCCAATGGGTGGGCGGAAACCAGAATGTTCTCGCCAGGCCGGCGCGGGAAGTTTTATCGTGACAAAGATGGAAATCTTTGGACACGTGATATAGATGGCCATAAGGGAGGCGCATGGAAAAAATTTGACAAAAATGGTACAAGAAGACTGGGTACGTACGATAAAAATTTAAAGAGGATCGACGATTGAAAGTCATACAATATCGATTTAATCCGCAAGCTCAGTCACATTCAAAAGGTGTAGGTGAAGCTGTCGCAGACTTTTTTAAGGGGCAAGGAGAGACTAATCTTCTAGCGATAAGCGTCGATGAGGAGACAAAAGAACACATAGTGCGCAAAAAAATAAGCGTGCAAGATATAGCGTCAAAAATTTCATCTACATTTTTAGAATCTTACTCAAACCAAATAGACTACACTAATTTCTATTCTATAAAATCTATTATTTCATGCAGGTTTGTTGTTGTTGATGGAGAAGGCTTGATCCGAATTTGTTACTCCAGCAATGATCAGCCTATTGAGTTTAAAGGCTTACGATCTACTGCGGAAGACATATCGAACTATTTAATTGAGACAGATATTTTTGATTTCTTTTAGCAAGCAAAGCGCCTCACTTTGTAGGGCGGATGGAGCGCAAGCGATATCCGCCAGAAAAAGCTCGGCGCCCGGACGGTCTATATCGCGATCTCCAGCGACAATCTCGTCAATCAGGTCACGGACACCGATAACCCGACGCGCAACTTTGCCTATGATGCGCGGGGGAGTTCGATGGGGTTGGGGCCCATCGGACAGCCAATGACGGGCGCTATGCGTTCGATCGCTGCGTTTGCTTCGCAAACGGTCGATCTCACTATACGATCACGCCAACCAGCCGACGGCGCTGACCAACGGCTGCCGGTTCAACCGTATCAGGACGATTGCGCGTCTTGCTCCAGCGGCAGGCGGATCGTGAACGCGGCGCCGCCATGGGCGCTTTCGCCGACGCTGACATCGCCTTTTTTGTGGGTCACGATTTTTTTCACAATCGCCAACCCCATGCCGGAGGCTTCTTTCTCATCGCGCGGGACAAGCGTGGAGAACACCTGAAAGATCTTGTCCCGATAATCCGCGGGGACGCCAGGGCCATCGTCTTCAACGGTAAGGACAAGCGAATCAAGCTCAATGGCGAACGACGCCCAGACATGACAACGCTCGCCCTCATGATGTTTAAGCGCATTGCCGATCAGGTTGCCGAGCAGCATCTCAAAAGGAATGCGGTAATCCTCAATCAGGAAATGTTCTCTCGCGACGGTCAGGACGTGGCGCCCGTCAGGATTGAGACCGTCGAAAATTTCACGCGCGAGCTCGGCGAGGTCAATCGTTTCCTTACTGGTTTCCTCGTGTCCAATGCGCGAATATTGAAGAAGATCATTCAACAGGAGATCCAGCCTGTCGACACGGCGCTGGAGCAGATCGAGATGGTCTTTCGTTTCATCGCTGCACGTATCGGCGATGTCTTCGCGAATCCAGGAGGTGATGTTGAGAATCGCGCGCAGCGGCGAGCGCAAATCATGGGAAGCGATATAGGCGAACTGCTCCAGATCCTCATTGGATCGCCGCAACGCCTGGGTATAGCGGTTCGCCTCCTGCAGCTTGTCGCGGCGCAGCTCGCGCAGCGTGCGCAGGCTGACGGCGTACATGAGCGCATCGACCGTCAGCAGGGCCGCATAGGCGGACCAGGCGAGCGCAAACGCCATTTCTTTGGATATGGAAACATCCCACAACGTGCCTTTCATAGCGGCGTGGAAGCCGGCCATCATCGCCAGCATGGCGCCGTAATGGGCCCGGTGATGCAGCCCGCATGAGCTGATGAACTTCGCAAAGTACTCAACGATCGGTCCGGGGATCAGAATGCTTTGCCCCTCATGACCGGAAACCGTGCGTAAAAATTGCGGGATCCTGTAGTAACACCACCAGGTGCCGAAATTAATCGCGGCCAGCGGTACGACCGCCCAGGCCGGCAACATGGTCTGGCTGATGAAAACGATGACCAGCAGGTCGAACGGAATGAAGTAAAGCTGTTTGACGGCGTCCTTCGCGCTCAGCGTCTCGGCGACGATCCTGCGCCAGCCGTTTGCAGCGGCCGCTTCGGCGGCTTCGCTCTCAGCAAGCGTGACGCCCGCAAATGATGAGGACGCGCTTTTCATACGTATTCCATGGTCTGGCTTTCCCGAGACATTAAGGAATAAGATCAGAATTAACTAAACAAGTTATGTATGTTGAATTTCATCGACAGCGCGCGCGTTAGGGCGCAAGGGGTTACTCGAAGAACATGACGTATAAACCGTTAACATCCGCGCCAAATTATTAACGGTTTGAGCCTTGCCAATGATGCGGGCGGAAAGTTTTGGCGCTCGCGATGGCGACCCCGGCAGGACTTGAACCTGCAACCATCGGCTTAGAAGGCCGGTGCTCTATCCAGTTGAGCTACGGGGCCGGAACGGGCAATCGCGTTTTAATGGGTCCAGGGTTTCCGGCGTTTGAAGGCGAAATTATCGGAATAGGCCTTCGGATGGACGTCGCGCACATGCGCTGTCTCAATGCGATAAGGGATGGCATGGCGTTCCGCGAACCCTACCGCTTCTTCCTGCGTTTCAAACGTCAGGCGAACCTGGCTCGCCTGCATGTCCTCGGCGCTTGTCCAACCCATCAACGGGTCGATCCGGCGGGCGGTTTCCGCATCAAATTCGATCCGCCAGACTTTGGTGTTCGCCATGCCGGACTGCATGGCTGTTTTCGCCGGTTTGTATATGCGCGCCAGCATCGGGCTTTCCCGTTGTTACGGTTTCAATCCTCGGTCTTATTGCGGCGATGGTCGGGGCGGCAAGATTCGAACTTGCGACCCTCTGTTCCCAAAACAGATGCGCTACCAGGCTGCGCTACGCCCCGACGCGCCGCAAAGCGGATGCATCGGGCATCTCGTCAGACTTGTAAAGTCAGAAGTCGCTGAAAGATGCAAAAACTACGAAACAGGTCGTCGCAAGCCCCTAGTTTTCGGGGTCGGGACGCAATTCAATTGCGAGCAGCCCTTTGGCGCCTTCGCCAAAAGACACTTGCACGCGCTGGCCCTGCTGCAATTCGCCAAGACCGCTGGAGCGCACCGTTTCCATATGAATGAAAATGTCGGACGTCCCCTCGCCCCGGGTCAGGAACCCATACCCCTTTGCGCGGTTAAACCATTTAACCTGGGCGCGCACGAAATCGCCCGCCGGGGTCTGGCTAAGAGCCGCCGCCTGCGCGGCAATAGGCGCTGCGTCGGTTTCGTCAATATCGAGAAGTTTGAGCGCCTGCAGCCCTTTGCTGCGCCGCACGACTTCGCAAGCAACCTTGGCGCCCTCGCGCGCGGACTCCCGTCCCGCGGCTTTCAAACAAGAAGAATGAATGAGAACGTCACCACCCTGATGATCATTGTCGTCAGGGACAATAAAGCCGTAGCCTTTTGTCGTATCAAACCACTTCACCACGCCTTTCAGCGTGAAACTCTGTTCTTCCGTTTCGTCCGGGACGTTCGTCTCGTCCGAGACAGGTGTAAAACGGTCAACCATCGTCGTCATACACCCCCCAAGGCGTGTGCGGCTCTAAAATCTTTATCCAAAGTTAACTATAGAGCAGAACGACGCGTGCGTCATGCCCCCCAGCGCAAGCAATGCGCGTTTTTCGGTAGATCGTAAACGGATTTCCCGAAAAAGTTGCCGTGATTTGATAACATTACGCACAAATGCGCAGGTAACGGATGAAATTCGTCCGTTAAGCGATCGCTTGCGATTCGAGATCGGACAGGAATTTGGAAATCAGAAGCAAGAATACGTCAAAATCAGATTCAATGTTTTCCGCCGATACGCCGCCTGCGGAATTTCTGTCCATCTGGATCGCCACATCTCCGTCCCGGTCGATATAAGCGCGCCCGAACTTCACTTCATTATTAAAACGGTTGAGGAACTGATAGCCGACATCATCCGCCTGCACGCCCGGCCAGACAAGAAAAGAAACGTCCCCGTCCGAGCCGTCAACGGCAACAACGATGCGGTATTGAGCGACATCCACATAGATTTTCGACGCATCATAGTCCTGAACATTATATCCCTGCTCGGTGAGAATGCGCGTAATCTCGGACTTTGACACGCCTTCAGCGTGCGCTGTGCCGAATGACGCCAGCGCCAGCATGGCGGCGGATATAACAACAGCTCTCATGACCAATACCCCTCAATACGTCCGAGAAAAATTACTTAAGACAAGTTAACGGCAATTGGACGCGAAAATCAATCGACGTCCAGCCAGTGTGATCGCGGTAGTTCCAAAGAAATTGGCAGGCCCTAGGGGAATCGAACCCCTCTTTCCAGGTTGAAAACCTGGCGTCCTAACCGATAGACGAAGGGCCCGCTCGGTTGCGCTGTAGCAGCGAACGCGGTGTATAAGCGAGCAAACACGGCGATTGCAAGCCCGCACGCACCGAAAATGAATATTTTTATGCTTTGATCAGCGCGCCGGCGCTGCATCGACGATATGAAGTTGCGCCGCATCCCCGCCGCGCCAATCGTCGGCGCGAATTTTCCCAGCGATATGAACGCGCTCACCGCTTCTCAGAACGTCCTCAAGGGGCTCGCCTGCAGCTCTGAATGCAATTGCCCGCAGAGTGTCGCCGGAGCCCGACCTCGCCGTCACAGAGAGGTGGTTTTCGCCCACGATGCGGCACTCAATCACCTCTAGGGCGCAAACAGCAAAAACCGGCTCAGGATTGCCAGGTCCGTAAGGGCCTGCCTGATCGATCATAGTCATGAATGTTCGCGTGACCGACGTCGCAGAGACAACGCCGTCGATCTTCAAAGTTCTTGCAGCGCGCGCCGCGGCGATGTCGTCTTGCAGCGCATTGTTCAAATAGGCGCGGAGCGGCTCTATCTGCTCGCGAGCAATCGTCAATCCGGCGGCCATAGCGTGACCGCCGCCGCTGATGAGAAACCCGGCCGCGCGTGCGGATGAAACAGCGCCGCCAAGATCTACGCCGGTCAACGAACGGCCCGATCCTTTGCCGGTGTCGCCATCTAAACCGATGACGATCACCGGACGGTCAAACTTCTCTTTCAGCCGTCCGGCGACAATGCCGATGACCCCTGGGTGCCATCCGTCGCCAGCCACGACGATGAAATCGTCCGTATCGAGTTTTTCGCGCTCAATACGTCTTAAAGCGTCAGCTTGAACATCCGCTTCGATAGCTTGACGCTCGGCATTCATCACATGCAGTTTTTCCGCAAGCGTCTGACGACGCGGCGCATCATCTGTCGTCATCAATTCAAACGCCAGACGCGCGTGACCAATTCGGCCAGCAGCATTAATCCGCGGACCAAGCAGAAAGCCTAAATGATAAGTAGACGGATTTCCTTTAACCCCTGCGCGTCGGCCAAGCGCTGCAAGCCCTTCATTGCCGCCCGCGCGCATTAGCTTCAGCCCCTGAGCGACAATTACGCGCGTGAGCCCTTTCATGTCCATAACATCGCAGACGAGCCCAAGCGCAGCGAGATCAAGAAGCTGCGTCAGTTTTGGCTCCGGCCGCGAAACAAAATAACCACGCTCACGCAGATTGCGGTTCACCGCCGCCATTGTCATGAACGCAACGCCAGCCGCTGAAAGGTTCGTCAGACCCGAAAGATCATCCGGGCGGTTTGGATTAACGACCGCCGCAGCGCCTTCTGGCGGAGGGCCGTCCATGAGATGGTGATCAAGCACAACGACGCTAACGCCCCTCGCCGCCGCAGCCGCGACCGGTTCATGGGCGGCGGCGCCGCAATCTACAGTAATTATGACGCCTGCCCCTCTGTCATGCAGCGCCATGAAAGCATCGCTGGAAGGTCCATACCCTTCCGTTATTCTGTCCGGCAAATAGATGTCGAGCGGCGCGCCGATAGCGTTGAAATAAAGCTTTAAAATTGCCGCTGCTGTTGTTCCGTCAACATCATAATCCCCAAAAACGCCTACGCCTTCTCCGGCTATAATGGCGTCCGTAATTCTCTTCGCAGCCGGCTGCATGTCTTTGAGCACATAAGGGTCCGGCATAAATTCCCGCAGTGACGGATTTAAATATACGTGCGCCTCATCCGAACTGACGCCGCGGGCCGACAGAACCCGGGCGAGCTGCGGCGACAACTCATGGCGCTGAATAATGGTTGCAACTGCGCGCGCATCGGCAGGCCGCAGCATCCATTGCTTGCCGGATGCCGCACTGCCCATTTCCGGCAGCGGTATGTCCTGATAGAAGCCTGCGGACTGACCGCTAACGTCACTTTCGCGCGTTTCCGCCACACTCGCCGACATCAACGCTTCGTACGAGCGCGAATATAACGCACTGTGCCAGTTTTGGATCGCATAACAACTGTATGGGTGCTGACAAAACCAGGCTCCCATTTCACGCCGTCGAGCATCGTGCCGTTGGTCACGCCGGTTGCTGCGAACATGACATCGCCGGAGGCAAGATCACGTAAGCCATATTTTTTATCGAGCTCGGAGATGCCCGCCCGTTCGGCGCGTGCGCGCTCATCATCGTTACGGAACACCAGCCGCCCTTGCATCTGCCCGCCGACGCAGCGCAGCGCCGCCGCCGCTAGAACGCCTTCCGGCGCGCCGCCCTGACCGACATACATGTCAATTCCAGTCGATGCTTCAGTCGTATGAAAGACGCCGGCAACGTCTCCGTCCGGGATTAGAAAAACGCGCGAGCCCATCTTGCGGGCCCCGTCGATAAGCCCCTGGTGACGTTCGCGGTCAAGAATGCACAACGTGATCTCTTCAGCGGGAACGCCTTTCTCTTTGGCAAGTGCGGAAATATTGTCTTCAACTGGCGCATCAAGATCAATGACGCCTTCCGGATATCCAGGCCCACAGGCGATCTTGTCCATGTAAACGTCCGGAGAGTGAAGAAGCGTTCCGCCTTGCGCCATGGCGACGACCGCAAGCGCGTTGGCCATGGCCTTTGCCGTCAACGTTGTCCCTTCCAAGGGATCAAGCGCAATATCAATTTTCGGTCCGTCTCCGGTGCCGACTTTCTCACCGATATATAACATCGGCGCTTCGTCGCGTTCGCCCTCGCCTATGACGACCGTGCCGTCCATTTCCAATTTATTGAAAGCCTCACGCAACGCAGAGACAGCGGCCTGGTCGGCTCCTTCCTTATCTCCTCGCCCAATCATTGTTGAGGCTGCGATCGCCGCCGCTTCCGTGCAGCGGCCAAGTTCCATCGTCAGCACACGATCAAGGTAAACTTCTTCTAACACCGGCTTTTGTTCCTATGGATGAGTTTAATATGAAATACAGGACGCAAGATCATTCGTCAGGCGGGGATGGCCTTGTTTCACGCCTTGCCGCTGACTTGGCTTCCTCGATGCCTTCCGCAAGCGCCTCCCTCTCGGCCGCAAGCCGCGCCGCGGCCTCTTCCAGATCCGCCGCTGCGGCGCGGTCAGTTTCCACTGCAACGCTCAATGCTTCGCGAGCGCCAACCAAAGCCTCCAGCATGCCGGCCTCCGGCTGGGGAGCTTTTTTGAGACGGTTCCCTGATGCGTTCGTTTCGCCGACCTTTGGAAATTGCGCTTTTGTTTCAGAGCGCACGGCGGCGATTTCTTCTTCAATGGTCGGATTTGGCTCTTTTTCTTCGGCAATCTTTTCATATCGAATGATGCCAGGGGGCGCGAGGCGCTTAACCTCAAAGCCTGTACAGGCGCTTATGAAGGTTGCAGCGCAGACAAGCGCTGAAAAATACACGTATTGTTTTGTTTTTTGCACCAACACCGTGGGCGACCTATAAGAGTTTCTTGACCCTTTAAACCCTCATCCGGCCCCATGACGCAAGAAAATCAATCTGAAAAAGTCGCAAAAGCCAAAAAGCGCAAAACGACAAGCGCTCCTAAGGCCAAAACGGCAAAAAAACCGAATAAAAAGAAGACGTCAGCGAAAATTTCAGCCGACGCTGAGGCGCCCGCCAATGCGCCAAAAGCGAATGGTCCCGCAGCTCGCTCGCAGGCCGAAGCAGGCGGGACTTCGATATTTCAGGATTTTGACGCGCTGACAGAATACCTGACCGATATGACGGGCAAAAGCCAGGAAGCGGTTCGCGAAGTTTTCGCCAACCAGCCGGGTTTGAGAGAGGCTACGGGCGAGCTGCCAGCCGATCCGCTTAATGTCGGAGACGCATTCCAGGAGATGTTGAAAGGCTTATCGACAGACCCCGGCACAGTGATGCAGCGACAGTTCAATCTCTGGGGCGACTACGCAAAACTGATGGCCACGATGTCGCGGCGCATGGCCGGAGAGGCTGTGAAACCCGCGATAGAGCCTGATGAAACTGACAAAAGATTTCGTCACGCCGCCTGGAATGAAAATCCAATTCTCGACTTTACCAAGCAATCCTATCTCATCTTCTCGCGCTGGCTTGAAACAACCGTAAGCCAGCTGGAAGGCATGGATGAACACGAAAAGGCCAAAGCCGAGTTTTACACACGCCAGTTCATCGACGCCTTTGCGCCCACAAATTTTGCAATGCTCAACCCGGAAGTCATTGAGGCGACACTCGAAAGCAAAGGCGAAAATCTCCTGAAGGGCATGAAGAACCTGATGGAGGATATCGACCGCGGGCACGGCAAACTCGCCATCCGCCAGGCTGACCTTGAGCATTTCAAACTTGGCGAGAATGTCGCCACCACGCCGGGCAAAGTCGTTTTACAAAACGAAATCATGCAGCTTATTCAATATGCGCCGACCACGGAGAAAGTTGCAAAAACGCCAATGCTGATTGTGCCGCCGTGGATAAACAAGTTTTATATTCTGGACCTTCAGCCGGCCAACTCATTCATTAAGTGGCTTGTCGATCAGGGACGCACCGTCTTTGTCATATCGTGGGTCAATCCGGAACCAGCGTTAAAAGACAAAACGTTTGAAGATTATATTCAACAAGGTTTGTTCGCCGCCCTCGCCGCCATACGAGAAGCAACAGGCGAAGAAAAAGCCGACGCCATCGGTTACTGCATTGGCGGAACAATGCTGTCGATGGCGCTTAGCTATATGGCCAAAACCGGCGACAATCGTATTAACTCGGCGACATTTTTCACAGCTCAAGCAGATTTCAGCGAGGCCGGAGACCTCCTTCTTTTCGTTGACGATGAACAACTCGACGCCATTGAAAAACAAATGGATGCTGCAGGCGGCGTTCTGGAAGGGCGCGCTATGGCGACGACTTTCAATATGCTGCGTTCGAATGATCTGATCTGGTCTTTCGTGATCGACAATTACATGAAAGGCAAAGATCCCGCGAAATTCGACCTTTTATTCTGGAATTCAGATGCGACACGCATGCCCAAAAAGGTGCATCTCTTCTATTTGCGCGAGTTCTACCAACACAATCGTCTTGCCAAAGGAGAGATGATGATGGGCGGCGAACGTCTTGATCTTGGCGATGTCGATATTCCTATTTTCATGCAGGCTGGAGAAACCGACCATATCGCGCCGCATAATTCCGTATACAAAACAGCCAGGCTTTTTGCCTCGAAAAACAATGACAAAGTGACTTATATGCTGGCCGGATCCGGTCATATCGCAGGCGTCGTCAATCATCCGGATAAAAAGAAATATCATCACTCCATCAATACGGACTTGCCGGAAAACCTCAGCGACTGGAAAGCCGGCGCGAACCGTCACTCCGGCTCATGGTGGCCCTATTGGATCCAATGGCTCAACGAAATGAGCGAAGACAAAGTCAAAGCCCGCACGCCGGGTAAAGGCAAACTCGCCGCCATTGAGGATGCGCCTGGTTCCTACGTCAAAGTGCAATCCTGAAGCAGCCTCTTGTTCGACGCCAGGTCCGAATGCTTATGACGCGCGTCAACAATACCCCACGGATAGGCAACACAGAGATCTCAAACTTTTCTGCAAAAATTTGGTGAGCCCAGAAGGATTCGAACCTACGACCTACTGATTAAAAGTTTATTCTGGCCTATTTCTGCAAGTCTCTGACCATATCAAGTTCTTGATCTAGTTAGCACGAGTGTCTCTTCTCGTCCATTAACATCGCTCCAAAGCGCAGAGCAAAGTGACCCATGTGTTTTGGAAGCTCATCCCTAACACGTGTCGGCGCCAGCTTCACATCAAGCTATTATGCATTTTTGCTCGGCTTAGATTGTGTCAACAGCGGAAGATGATGACCTTAGAGACAAGATCAGGTTTGCGGCTCTCGCAATTCAATTCGCTTGTTTGAAATAGCACTGCTATTAGTGCTTGCTTTGTCCTTGACCCAACTTGCTTGATTAGGCGCATCAGCGCCTCTTACAATAAAAAGCGTTGCAGGTGCGTTTTCTGAAACTCGCCAGCTTCGCACAAGGCCCTTGGGCACCGTAATCGTATCGCCTGCCCCCAGCTCGAGGTGGTCGCCGCCCCAAAGCAATGTGATTGCGCCTGAATGCACAAAGACGACCTCTTCCTCGCTTCTTGAATGCGGCGGGATACGCGCATGGCGATCAAATTGAATTTTGCGAAAATGAAAACCATGAAGAGTTGATACTTTTGCGGCGCCGACACCTTCCGCGGGACTTGCCGGGCCCAATATCGCAGCTTCACATACCCCAGTTGAGTGCCTTGCAAGATCGGTGTCGTTGCTTAAGCACGTTTCCGAATCTGACACGACACACTCGGACATTTCATCATGGGTCATGCGCCGGAATGTCGGCAGATCATCTGTAGACGTCGGAACGCAGGGCGCGTCGCCTTCCGGAATGGTTTGCCCGGCGGCAGTGTCGATAAGGCGCCCCGCTTCCGTCAGCACAAGACCATGTTCTTTCGCCTGTTCGAATACGTAAGGCGCCCAGGCCACATGGCCTGGATCGTCGCCGCCGAGAATGGCGAACAGAAAACTCTCCTCGTCAGAAACGCATTCGAACCCGCGAAACACATTGACTGGAATCGAGATGACGTCGCCCGGATGCAAGACGACTTCGCCGTCTTTTCCATCATGGCCCCAGCGAAACGCCCAGGCGCCGGAATGAACCAGAAAGACCTCCGCCGTTTCGTGGCTATGCTGAGAATTGACGCATCCTTTGGGCTGGCGCGCGCCGCCGATGTTGAAGCCGTGGGCGATTTTGACATGCACATGCTGGCCGGGGTTTTCCGCAACGCCCGGACCGATAATGCAGAAGTTTTCCTTGCGGTCGCTGCCTGGCGTGCGCGCATCGATAAACGCTGTTTTGCAAGGGATGAGTTCTTCGTAGCGGACGAGGCGGCGCCTCATCTCTTCCATCGATATCGTCATGTTGCGCCGATCCCCCTGATCACTTGCCTGACAACTTTACTGACATCGTTTCGGGAAAAATGTACTTCGAATGCAAAAAACTTGCAAGCCATTCGCAATTCATGCTCTCCACTAGCGCCGATCGTCCCAGCCGCCGCCTTCCAGCAGGTCGCGCCCCATCTGGCGAAAAACATCCACAATATCGAGATGCACCCAGTTCTCGACGCACTCGCCCTTCTCATCAAAGCGCCAAAAATCCATATATTTCAGCTTGATGCGTTTACCCGTCGCCGCCATGCCCAGAAACTCGCCGGAATGGGTCGCCTCAACCGTGCCGTAAGCGGCGACCAGATCCCCGTCTTCAAGGATAAGGTCGATCGTCGTGTACTTGTCCTTGAACGCATTCAGAAAGGGGCGCTGCCAGCCGTCCTGAAACTCTTTCAGGGAATTTTTTGTTCCCGGACCGGCCCCGCCCCGCCATACGAAATTTTTCGAGAAATGGGCGTCGATGCCATCGATAATATGGTCGTTCAACGCATCATTCATCGCGATGATGCGTTCCTTATAGCCTTTTCCGCTCATAATTTTCTCTACAGTTGGTCGTGCTGGAAAGCTCATATTTCCAGCGCCTAGTAGACTTTTTTGCATTCGCATGCAATTTGATTCGCAAGGGGAACCGCCGCCAAAATTCCAGAATAAAAGCCATGAAAAACAAACCGCCGATCACAAAGGTCGCGACGACCGACATCAGCGAGATGCTCTCGCCCGCTCCGGGCCGGCGAACGCCCATGCGCGGCTTCGATGACGAGTTCGTCGATATCGCCGACTACATCATCCGCATCACCGACCGCATCTGGCATGAACGCAAGATCGAGCTCTGCCTGAAATATTACGCCGAAGACAGCGTCATCCATACGCTGACGGGCGATATTGTCGGCGCGGCCACAGTCGAAGCGAACACCCATGCGACACTGGCGGCGTTCCCGGACCGGACGCTCGACGGCGATAACGTCATCTGGTCCGGCGACGAAGATGAAGGTTTTTATTCCTCCCACCTCATCACCAGTCGCATGACCAATCTCGGCCCTTCCGAATTTGGCCCCGCGACCGGCAAACGCGCTCGCATTCGCACGATCGCCGATTGTGTGTGCAAGGAGAATAAGATCGTTGAAGAGTGGCTGGTGCGCGATAACGCCAGCCTGCTTATGCAACTCGGCCTCGATCCGACGGAAGTCGCCCGCAGCCAGGCGGAAAATGACGCCGCCGCAGGAAGAAGCCTCATCGAAACGCTTTCACGATGGCGGGATAAAACGCTGAGCGGCGCGTCTAAAACGGAAGCAGAGGAAAACCCGCAGCGCCCTGAGGCAGACGCCGCAAGCTTCGCTTCATTTGTTTTGGACGAGCTCTGGAACAGAAAGAACCTGGACGCCTTGCCGGACCTTTTCGATTTCCGGGTCGGCGCACACTTAACGGCAAACCGTGATCTCTACGGAACCGTTGAATATAAGGAGTATCTGAAAGGCGTTTTCGCCGCCCTGCCCGATCTCATTGCGACGGTCGATCATGTCGCCGTCATCCCGTATCTTGGCGACGCCAAAGATATCGCCGTCAGATGGTCGATGGCCGGAACCCACACAGGCGGCGACCTTTTCGGCGCCGCATCCGGCGCGCCGGTTTATATTCTGGGCGCTTCTCACTGGCGTGTCATGAACGGCCGCATCCGAGAGGAATGGACCGTGTTCGATGAGCTGGCTCTCTTGCGTCAGATCGAAACGCATCGCTTACAGCAATGACAACGCGAAAAATCTTCGACGCGCATCATCACCTCTGGAAGCTCGATCATTGCGATTACCCCTGGCTCATGGCGAAGGGCGTCAAACGGTTCTTTGGCGACCCGGCGCCGATACAGAAAGATTATCTCGTCGAAGATTTTCAGTATGACGCCAAGTCGTTTGCGCTTGTCGGCTCAACCCACATTCAGGTGGGGGTCGCAGAGAGCGACGCTGTGAAGGAAACGACATGGCTGCAGGGGCAAGGCGATGAAAAAGGCCTGCCGAGCGCGATTGTCGGTTTTGCGGATTTAACCCCGAACGATATTGAAACGACACTCTCCGCCCATATGCAAAATAAACGGTTTCGCGGCGTGCGCCAGATTATCGGCCGCCATCCGAGCGAAGATGAAAAAACCGGGACCGGCGCGCTTATCGAAAACCCGCGCTTCTTGCACGGTCTTCAATTGCTGGCGCAGAACGACCTTTCATTCGACCTTCAGTTAACGGCCGCCCATTATGACGGCGCATTGCAGCTTTTCCGTCAGTTGCCGGCGCTTAAGCTTGCGATCTGTCACTTCGCCTCTCCCTGGGACTTATCGCAAGCCGGCTTTGACCAGTGGCGCGGCGCCATGAAGGAATTCGCGCAACTGCCAAACACTGCCATGAAATTTTCCGGTTTCGGCATGTTCAAGCATGACTGGACCGCTGAAGATATCAGACCTTACGTCGATACAGCGCTGGAGTTTTTCGGGGAAGACCGCTGCATGGCGGGATCGAACTTTCCCGTCGATAAGCTTTACGGCGGTTATGACCGCATCTGGCGTGCGCTTGAGACACTGATTGCGGACGACTTATTGTACGAGAAAATTACGCTGACCAACGCCGCGTGGTTTTACGGCGTTTCGCTAAGAGACTGATCGAAGTCCTGACGAAGTTTTTCCGCGCCCTCAAGAATAAAGCTGTGATCCGACTTCAGAATGAAAAGGCTTGCGCCCGCCGCGCGCCATTTCGGGATTTCCGCAACATCGCTCACAAACATGCCAACTCGCCGGGCGGCGTTTTTCCCAGCGGCGCATATTTTCTCAACCGCCTTTATGACCCCGTCATCATTCGGGGATGCAGCGCCCATCGCGACCGTCAAATCAATCCGCCCGATAAAAAGGCAATCCACGCCCTCGACAGCAGCGATGTCGTCAATCGCGTCCAGCGCTTCGAGGTCTTCGATCTGAGCGATGACCGCAGTCTCTTCATTGCCGCGGCGCAAGTTCTCCGCCATGGCGCGGGTCGTGTATCCGGCGGCGCGTGACGATCCGGCGTAACCGCGCCCGCCGGCGCCATAGCGAGACATCGCCGCCAGCGCCTGCCCCTCTTCGACCGACCGGATATGGGGCGCAACAACGCCTGTCGCGCCGCAATCAAGGGCGTTCAGGACATGTTCAGACGCAAGATGCGGAATACGGACAAGAGACGCCATGCCGGCGGCGCGCAGCGATGCGACTGAAGCATCGATAGCGATGCGATCAAACGGCGCATGCTCCGCATCAAGACAAACGCAGTCGAGCGGCGTCAACCCAAGCACATCCGCGACAATGTGCGACGGCGTCTTCACCCAGGTCCCGATCAGCGGTTCACCCGCCAGCAGCCGCTTTCGAAAATCCGCCGCCATTACGCCGCCTTCGACCAGAGCGTATCGCTCGCCAGTCTTGCGCCTTCCGCCAGCGCGCCGAGTTTGGCGTAGACAATGTCCTCATCGACCGCGCCGAAGCCGGCGAAGGTCGAAAAGCCGCAATCGGTGCCGGCGATCACGCGCTCGCGCCCGACAATGTCAGCGAAGCGTTCGATGCGTTCCGCGACGAGACGCGGGTGTTCGATAAAGTTCGTCGTTGAGTCGATGACGCCCGGTACGAGAATTTTGTCCTCCGGCAGATCAGCATCTCGAAACACCTGCCACTCATGAGCGTGGCGCGGATTGGCGCTCTCAAAGAGCAGCGCCTGGGGTTTTGCTTTCACTGCAATTGGCAGGACCATTTCCATCGGCGCATCGCAATGATGGGGACCCTCATAGTTGCCCCAGCACACATGAAGCCGCATTTTTTCCGCGGGTATGTTTCGCGTTGCATGGTTCAAGGCGTCCACATGCGCCATGGCGAGCTTTTCATAAGCCGCATCGTCTTGGTCCTTGAACATCATATGGCGGCCAAGACCAAGATCGGGCGAATCAAGCTGCAGGATAAATCCCGCCTCTACGATCGCTTCATATTCATACCGCATCGCTTCGGCCAACGCTTCAAGATACGCTTCATGTGAAGGGTAATGCTCATTAGGCTGAAAAAGCGCGATCACACCGGGCGAGGCGGCGTTCATAAACCCCTCAACGGGCGTCGCGTCAGCGACCGCCGCCTTGAAGTTTCCAAGGTCTTCTTCCAGCGGCCCGGTGTCTTTCACCTTAATCTCGCCGACGCATTTCGGACGGCGATAGGACGGCGTGCCGCCGCCCTTGGCCTGGCGTTCCAGAAAGCCCGGAAACGCCTCAAGGTCTTTCGGCGCATTGCGCGGGCTATCGCCGTCGAAACCAGTGATGCGATCCTTGATGTAGGTGGCGTAGGAAATCTTGCTCATCTCGCCGTCGCTGACGATGTCGACGCCGGCCGTAACCTGCTTCGCGACAACGTCTTTCACCGCAGAAGAAATGGTGCGTTTAAACCCGTCAACATCTTCAAGCGCACCCTTTTCCTGCGCGAAGACGCCCTCGGTCACCGCTCCAGAGCGCGGCAGACTGCCCACATGGGTCGTTAAAATACGGTCGGTGCTTGTTTTCATCCCTGTCCTAACTTTTTTCTGTAAAATTGATATGCTCTTGCAGCAATTGCAAAACCTCGCCGGGCGCTTCCATTGTCGACAGATGACCGCATTGCTTGAGAACATAGTATGAAGAGTGCTTGATCCCTGCATGCATGATCTCATGCAGTTCAGGCGGGCAAACCTCGTCCTCTTCGCCGGCAACAATCAGCGTCGGACAGTCGATCGTCACCAGCGTATCCGTGCTGTCGGCGCGGGCCATCAGCGCCTTTGACTGGCTTGCGAAAACGCCCGGGCCCAGTCGTTCCGCCATACCGTAAATCTCATTGAGAAGCGCCTGATCCTGCTTGTGCGGTTCGGCGAGATAGTTCGGTTTCAGCTCTTCCATCACAACCGTTTTCAACTGTCCCTCTCCCACCCGATCGATTTGCGAAAGACGCGTCTGGCGCCTGGCCGGCGAGTCCGCAAACGGGGTTGTATTCAGAAGGGCGAGCCCCGCGATTCGATCAGCCGCCTGCCGCCAGACCTCAAAAGCGACGATGCCGCCCATGGAAAGCCCGGCGAGATAAAATCGCGGCGGCGCATCTGCGAGCAGTCTTTGCGCCAAGGCCGGAATGGAATGATCCTGGGAAAAGTCCACAAAAAGTACAGACCTTTCACGTTCAAGCGCCGCAGCCTGTTTTTCAAACAGACGGGCGTCGCACATCATGCCTGGCGCAAAAAGAATCGGGAGCTTTGCCATGGATCAGAGAATAATGTACTTCGAAGTCAAAATCATCCGGAATTTTTCATGACGTTGACAAACCCATTGATATTCAAGCGTTTTAGGCGGGGCGTATGACGGCCAACGGAGACGGTACGGACAGCGCCCGCTCAAACGCAAAAGCGGTCGTCGCGCCGATCCGGCAGGCGCTCTACGATTTCGAACCTGACGCCGCACAAACAGCGTTGGAGGCCGCGTTTTTAAAGGATGCGTCGGTTCGCCTCGCCTACCCGTTTGAGGACCTTGAAGGTGCGAGCGGGTTTTTCGGCGAGGCCCTCGCCCCGCTTGCAGACGCCATGCCGGATCTTGAACGGCGCGACGCCATCGTCATGGCGGGACCATCGCAGACCGATGAATTCTGGGTTGGCTGCTGCGGCTATTACGCCGGAACTTTCGTAAAACCCTTCCTCGACATTCCGCCCACGGGCCATTTTGCAACGATGCGGTTTCATGAATTTTTTCGCATCGAGGACGGACGCATCGCCGAGTTTCAGGGCCTCTGGGATATTCCTGAGCTCATGCATCAAGCGGGCGCCTGGCCGATGGCGCCGCAACTGGGACGTGATTGGTATGCGCCCGGCCCCGCGACGCAGGACGGGCTGTTTATTGAGAATAAATCTGCAAGGCGCGCGGCCGAAAGTCTTCAAGTTGTAACCGATATGTGCGCCGATCTGGGCAATTTTGCTGAAGGCGGCGTTGGGGCCATGCGCCTTGAAAGATATTGGCATCCCCGCTCCTCCTGGTACGGACCTTATGGGATTGGTGCGGCGCGCGGGATTGAAGGCTTTCGCAACTGGCATCAGATCTCTTTTCTAAACGCCATGCCCGACCGGCGCGGAACCGGCGGCTACGGCGCATTCTTTGCTGACGGGGATTTTGTAGGCGTCACCGGCTGGCCGAATATGAGCGCAACGATTACCGGCGACGGCTGGATGGGGATCGCGCCGGCGGGTCAGAAAATCACCATGCGCAGCCTCGATTTCTGGCGCGTCGAGGGCGGATTGATTCGCGAAAACTGGGTGCTGGTCGATCTGTTGAGCGTATACGCCCAGATCGGCGTCGACGTGTTCGCCCGCATGAGAGAATTCAACAAAGCGCGCCGGCCATGACGAATCTCACCTTCGATTATGTAATTGTCGGCGGCGGCTCTGCAGGATGCGTGCTTGCGGATCGGTTGAGCGCCTCGGGACGCCATACGGTATGCCTGATCGAAGCCGGCCCGCCGGACAAGGACCCGCGCATTAAGATCCCGCTGGGCCTCATCGGCCTCATGAACAATCCGCGCTATGACTGGGGGTATCGCTCGGCGGCGCATGGGCATCTGAACGGCAAGACGGTGTCCGTCCCGCGCGGTAAAACGTTGGGCGGGTCCGGGTCTATCAACTCCATGCTTTATATTCGCGGACGCCCGTCCGACTATGACCGCTGGGCGGCGCTCGGCGCTCGCGGATGGGCGTGGGACGATGTCCTGCCGTTTTTCAAAGTGCAGGAGCGCAATGCGCGGGGGGCAGACGACCTGCATGGCGGGGACGGCCCCTTGCACGTTCAGGACCTGCCCTCGCCGCATAAGCTGACGCACGTTTTCGCCGACGCCGGCGAACAGTTGCAGATCCCTCGCAATGCCGATTTCAACGGCGCCATACAGGAAGGTCTCGGCGTCTATCAGACCACGATGAGAAACGGACGGCGCTGGAGCGCAGCCGACGCCTTCCTACGCCCGGCCCTATCGCGCAAAAACCTTCACGTGATCACAGACGCGCAGGCAGAGACCATCCGCATCGAAAACGGTCATGCGAAAAGCGTCTCGATCAATCATGCAGGCGTGCAAAAAACCATAGAAGTCACTGGCGAACTCATTCTCTCCGCCGGCTCGATCGACACGCCCGCCCTTCTTCTGCGCTCAGGCGCCGGCCCAGGCGGACATTTACAGAATATTGGTATAGAGACGAAAATTGATCTTCCCGGCGTCGGCGCTAACCTGCACGACCATCCGGCGGTCGCAGTCTTTCATGGAGACGGACCCGCCGGCTACGGACTGGCTTTTTCGGCGTTACCTCAGCTGATTGCAGCGCCTTTTCTATTTTTCTTCGGTCGACGCGGGCTCTTTGCAAGCAATATGGTTGAAGCCGGCGGTTTTGCGAAAACCGACCGCACGCTTGGCGAACCCAACGTGCAGTTTCATTTCATCCCTGCGCGTCTCGGCCATAAAGGCGAGATGATTGTCTATGGCCGCGGCTATTATTGCGATGTCTGCTTGTTAAAACCGCGCTCTCGCGGCGCTTTGACGCTTGCCTCGCCTGATCCGAAGACGCCGCCTTCGATTGATTTAAATCTCCTTTTAGACACCGATGATTTCGATGAACTGCTGAGCGGACTGAAGCTCCTGCGCGCCATTATGGCGGCGCCGGCGTTTGATCGCGTGCGCAGCAAGGAACTGGCGCCGGGTCCAGACATCCAGAGCGATGCAGCGCTGCGAAACTACACGTTGGCGCGTCTCGGCACCGCGTATCATCCGGTCGGCACGTGCCGCATGGGCGATCCATCTCAGGACGAAACCGTCGTTGATCCCGACCTGCGGCTCAGAAAGGCAAACAATATTCGGGTTATCGACGCGTCAGTCATGCCGGAAATTGTTGCCGGCAACACAAATGCGCCAACCATGATGATCGCGGAAAAAGGGGCTCAATCAATTCTGAACTCCCGCTAGGCATAGTCGATATTAGACGACCAGCAATACGCGTCAAATGATGCGACAGGTCGTTACTCTAAAATTATATTTCGTATCTTCAGATCAAGCTCGCCTTGATCATCGGCCAGCGACTCTATTACGTTTTCATAGGCTAAGTATGGCTGTTCGACCGTAAAATCGCCTGGCGTAAGCAGTGTGTCAATTCCTGCTCGTCTCGCCGCCAACGCGCTGATTGCAGTGTCTTCTATCGCCAGTGCGTTTCCAGGTTCAAAACCAGTGATTGCTAATGCGCGCTCATATGCGTCGGGAGCAGGCTTGCCGTTTTCAATATTCTCACGTGAGACGACGACCGCAAATTTGTCTAACGGCAACTCTGCTCGAGCGCCGACCTCTAATGCCTCTATGTTCGGCATATAAGTCGATGTTACCAGCCCCACGTCAATGCCGTTTTTGTTGCAAAAGTTGATTAAAGCAGTAACGCCGGGGCGCAGATCAATTCCATCAGTTCGAATCCGATCAACGGCAATATTTGTCTTTCTAGTATGAATATCGTCGATCTGTTGCTGAGTCAGATTTGCGCTCGTTGCATCACTTAGCAGCTGCAATCGATTCTTGCCTCCGGAAAAAGACAATAAAGCTTTGTATGTATCAATATCCCAGCGCCAAGACACTTCAGCGTGAGCGAAAGCCTCGTTATAAGCTTGGCGCTGAATATTGGACGTTTCGGCGAGCACGCCTATTGAACCAATGAAAACAACTTTTTTTGCCATTATGTTCCCGATGCCTGAGTTTGCAAAAGTGAAACAAATTCAGGTGAAATATGTTCCAGCGCGTTCGTGACTAATTTATGAACCGCGCCGAGCCCCCAGCCTGCAGCATGCCGGAAAAAACGCGTTTTTCGTTGGACGAATCTGATTCTTCAATCATTTCCATCAACATGTTGACAGCTGCTTCGGTCATGCGGCGAACAGGTTGGCGTATCGTTGTCAGATTGTAGCTCTTCCAATGCGATGGCCCGACGCCGTCGAACCCAACTACGGAAATATCGTCCGGCGCGGTAAGCCCGTGATTAACCCGGAACGCGTCAAGCGCACCAATAGCCATAACGTCGTTGGCGCAGATAACCGCATCTGGAGGGCTGGCTTTCTTATTCATCAAATTGCCTACAAGAGCGTAACCGCTCTCATAGGAGTAGTCGCCGTTGAAGACCGCCGGGTCTTCGACTCCCAACTCCTCAAGGCGCTCGATTGCTCCAGTTTTGCGCTCGACGCCGACAACCGACTCCGGCGGCCCTGCAAAAATTACAAATTTTCTATGACCGGCACGGTAAAGTCCGTTGACGAGTTGGCGCGCACCGTCTTCTTGGTCGCAGCAGACGGAACTCACAGGCGAGCCAGTGAGATGGCGGTTATAAAAGACGAGCGGCACTTCGCGTTTTTCGAATTCGCCAACCTGTTCGGGCGACAACTCCGTCGCAGCAATGACGCCGTCGACGCGGTAAGGCCAGATCTGTTGCAGAGTCTCGCTGACGTCGGCTTCGCTTTTTAGTGCAAATAGGAGAACACGGACGCCATGGGCGGAAAACCGCTGTGTCAATTCCGCGAGAACTTCCGGATAATAGAGATTAGTCAGATTGGAAATGAGAACGGCGACGAGATTCGACCGCCCGCTGATGAGACTGCGCGCGATGGCGTTCGGCTCATAGCCGAGTTCTTCAGCGGCTTTCATGACCCGCTCGCGCATTTTCGTCGATACGCTGGCGCCGGGCTTGAAGCATCGCGAGACCGCAGATTGCGATACGCCGGCATGGCGGGCGACGTCATAGGACGTGACCGGTCCCTTGCCGCTCTTGATCGATACGACTTTAGGCTGCGTTTTTTCCGGCATAGCGTCTCAACCGAATATCGGCCTGTTCTTTATGGCCGGCGAAACCTTCCAACGCGCACAGTCGCGAGCAGTATTCGCCGACATGGACCGACCCCTCTTTGGTGACCCGTTGATATGTGCACGTCTTAATGAATTTTCCAACCCATAGCCCGCCGGTATAACGCGCCGCCTTTTTGGTCGGCAGCGTATGGTTGGTCCCGATAACCTTGTCGCCATAGGAAACGTTTGTTTCCTCGCCAAGAAAGAGCGCGCCGTAATTGGTCATATTCTGGAAAAAATAATCCGGGTCGCGGGTCATGACCTGAACATGTTCCGATGCGATTTCGTCGGCTTTCTCGAGCATTTCCTCATAGGTGTCGCAGACAATCACCTGACCGTAGTCGCGCCAGGCCGCGCCGGCGATGTCGCCGGTGGAGAGGATCTTCACCTGTCGCTCGACCTCTTCCATCGTATCGTGCGCGAGCTTTTCAGAATTCGTGAGCAAGACCGCCGGCGAATTGGGACCATGCTCGGCCTGCCCCAGAAGGTCGGCTGCGCATAGCTCACCGTCAACCGACTCATCTGCAATGACGAGCGTTTCGGTAGGCCCGGCGAAAAGGTCGATGCCCACGCGCCCGAAAAGTTGCCGCTTGGCTTCCGCCACAAACGCGTTGCCGGGCCCGACAATCATATCGACCGGCGCGATCGTTTCAGTGCCAAGCGCCATCGCACCAACCGCCTGCACGCCGCCCATCACGTAAATCTCGTCAGCGCCCGCCATATCCATGGCGACCACAATCGCCGGGGCCGGTTCGCCGTCAAAGGGCGGCGCCGCGGCGATCACGCGTTTAACGCCGGCGACTTTCGCGGTGACAACGCTCATATGAGCGCTGGCGACAAGCGGATATTTCCCGCCCGGCACATAGCAGCCGACAGAGTTCACCGGAATATTTTTGTGCCCCAGCACAACGCCCGGCAGGGTTTCGACTTCCAGGTCCTGAAGCGCATTGCGCTGGTGCTGCGCAAAATTGCGCACCTGTTCCTGCGCAAAGCGAATATCCTCAATCGCCTGCGGATCGAGCGCTTCATAGCAGGCTTTGATGTCTTCCGGAGACAGACGAAAAGATGTCGGCGACCAATTGTCGAACTTCGCCGAGAGATCGCACACCGCGGCGTCGCCGCGCGCTTCGATATCGCCGAGAATCTCTTCAACGGTCGCGCGCACTTTTGCGTCGTCGGTGGCCGCTTTTTCCTCTGAAACGCCTTTCTTCAAATAGCGGATCATGGCCTTCGCTCCCGTTCCCTTATAAGGCCCTTGCAGGGCCGCCTCAGACGCGCCGTTGACGGATCGCCCTTCGCGCCGCAATTGTCTGTCTTGCAATGGCGGACCATTTCCATAAATTGCATTCGAATGCAATATATAATCCTTCCTGATGCAAGTTTGAGATAAATAATGGACAGTCGGAAGACCGAAGGCCTGACGCTTGGGGCCCCGATGCTTGATGGAAAAACAGCGCTCGTAACCGGCGCCGGGCGCGGGCTGGGACGCGCGATTGCAGAAAAATTTCACAGCGCCGGCGCCCGCGTCATTGCCGTCGCGCGAACGCAAAAAGACCTCGACGCGCTTCAGGCGGATCTTGGCGACAGAATAGAAATCTGGGCGCAAGATGTCGCCACAGCCGCATTCATAAGCGCCGTCGAGGACCTCCCCGCCCTCGATATTCTTATCAACAACGCCGGCTCAAACAGACCGGAGCCCTTTGTCGACGTGTCTACGGAGAACCTCGACTTTCTCCTCAACCTCAATGTGCGGTCTATGTTTCTGACCGCACAGGCTGCGGCGCGCGTCATGAAAAAAAGCGGCGGCGGCGCGATTATTCATATGTCCTCGCAGATGGGCCACGTCGGCTCGCCCAACCGCTCCGTCTACTGCATGACAAAACACGCGATCGAGGGCCTCACGAAAGCCATGGCGGTCGAGTTAGCGCCGCACAATATCCGCGTGAACGCCGTTGCGCCGACTTTCATTGAAACGCCAATGACAAAACCGATGCTGGACAATCCCGATTTCCGGGATTTCGTTTTCAATATGATCCCGATGGGGAAGATGGGCCAGCCGCAAGACGTCGCCGACGCCGTCCTCTATCTGGCATCGCCCATGTCGGAAATGGTCACCGGGCACAGCCTGCTCGTCGACGGCGGATGGACGGCGCAATAAAAAGGGACGCCGATTCCAGCGTCCCTCTCTTATTAAACAGGCTTCGGTTTAAGCGTCAGAAATCCGCACGGAACCGAACGCCGAAATTGCGCGGATAGAGGAAACTTGTCTGCACAATATCGCTGCCGTTGTTATTGCCTCGCGCCAGTACAGCTTCGTCTTCGATATTCTCGACAAAGACCTCAACCGCATAATCGCCGAATGACTCAGGCGCATCCCAAATCAGCCGCAGATCAGTTTTTGTGAAGCTGTCCTGATCCTGAAGCGGGTCAATCGCCAACAAGTTCGACGTATTATAACCATCGCTATAGTAGAACTGAACATAAGGTGTCAGGTTTCCATATTCGCCGAGGCTGAACTCATAAGAGCCGTAGAGTGAAGCCGTAAAGTCCGGCGACCAGGGCGTTTCCTCGCCCGCTAGATCCACAAAGCTCTGCACCTGACCGTTCAGCAACTGGTACGGATTGGTCTGGCCAAAGCTCTCAAACTCTGAATTGAGATAAGCGAGATTGGCGCCAAGCTGCAGCCCGTCAACGGGAACCCAAACGGTTTCTAGTTCGATACCGAAAGCTTCGATCTCACCGCCATTAATCGCTTCCGTCACCACAATCGTCGACCCGTCCGGCAGTGTCTGCGGGATTTGGAATTGGCCAAGCAGATTGTCGTAGGTCGTGTAATGCCCTGCGATATTAAACAGCAGCGTGTCATTAAAGAGGGTGCTCTTAAGACCGGCCTCGATCACGCGAGATTGCTGATCATCCGTTTGGAGACCACTATTATTCAATGCGCCAGACAAGAAACCAGTACTTGCTGTGACATACAGAAGCGCATTGTCGCCGAGGTCATATTCAAGGCCTGCACGCCACGAGACATTGTCTGAGGCGTCAGGATCTGAGCGGATTGCATCATCGGCGCTGTCGTTGATTGTAAATACTTCGAAGACATCAGAAACGTCGAAAGAAAACGGTCCCGTAAACGGCCCTGCGGGCAAGGCTGCGACTACTGGCGGCTCTGCAATGCCGTCGCCATCTGTATCACCGGTGAAGTTGCTGCCGCCGCCGGTCAGCTCTTTGTCTTCGTTGTCGTATCGTACGCCGCCGATAAGCCTGAGACGATCGGTGATCGCAAACTCAAACTGTCCGTAAAGACCGAAATACGTCGTATCGAGCGGCGTCGCATCAGCAAAGAAACCACCAAGAACCGGATCGTTGGACGTCAATGGCGTGCCCACCAGCAAGGGCAGCAACAACGGCGCGCCGGTATCGTCAAGTACAGGATTGCCGGCATTGTCCAGCACCGGAACAGCGCCGCCGCGCGGATCAGCCTCCCTCAGGCTATTGATGAAGAAATTGAAGTCTGTTTCGTCAGATGAGAAATACGCTCCAGTGGTCCACTGAAGGCGGCTATCATAGTTGGAGCTAAACTGGATCTCCTGAGTGAAATAGTCAGCGGTTTCATTAAATCCGCCAACCTGGAACGGAGTTGGACTAAAATCAAAATCAAACCCGAGCAGGTTATCAAACTCCGTATACGCTGAAATTGATTTGAACAGCACCGGACCAAGGTCGATATTAGCTTCGAGCTGCCAGACCTGTTCGCGCACCTCGCCGTTCGGGGCGAAATCCTGGGAAACAGTGTAAGGACCAAGCTCGTCGGCGGATGGTGCGCCGCCAGTGCCGACATTCGGGTTGGCGCAATCCTCAACGACGCCAAAAGGATCTGTGTGGCCAGAGGGCGTCGTGTTTCGACAAATAAAGGTATAGCCAAAAAGACCCGCTTCACGACCATCTTCTTGAATATCGCTGTAGCGCGCCAGGAAACTGATACGATCAGTCGGTTCCCAGAGCGCACTGATGCGCACGCCTTTATCATCCTGCGCACCAAGATCGGGACCTGCGAGGTTTTCGACATAACCATCACTTTTGTCAAAAAAGCCTGCAAAACGCAGTGCGAATGTGTCAGAAATAGGTATGTTAGCGTAACCGTCAAACCTTGCACGATCAAAGCGTTCGTAGCTGGCGTTAAAACCTGCTGCCCATTCTCCAATCTCTGGCTTATTTGTGTAGAGATTAAGCGCGCCGGCAAAGGTATTGCGACCGTAGAGCGTGCCTTGCGGGCCTTTCAGAAATTCAACCCGTTCGACATCAAAGAAAGCGCGTGTTTGTTGAGACGCGCGCAGTTTGTAAACGCCGTCCACATAGGCGCCCACAATCGAGGCGTTATCACCAAACGTATTGGTGGAGTTAGCGCCGCGAACGTTGAATTTCGCGTCGTTGCCGATAAAGGCGAAATTGACGCCGGAGACGAGAAACTCAAGGCGCGAAACGTCGGTAATGCCGCCTCGCTCTAGCCCATCCTGATCGAAAGCCTGAATCGACAGGCTTACATCCTGAACGTTCTCTTCTCTCTTTTCAGCCGTGACGACAATGGTGTCGACCTGGGCCATCGCCGCGGGTGCGGCGAATATGGAAACAGCGCCGAGACCGGCGCTGCTCATCAAAATTGCAGAAAGCCTTTGCGTAGTGCGGACCATAGGACCCCTCCCTTGTTCGCATTCGATATGTCAAAGAATCATCACGGCAACGCTACTTCGAATGCAAAACCCTAGCAAGGCTTTTTTGACTTCGTATGCAGCCTATTGCTCAATGCACTGAGCGCCGAACTATCCGCCTTTTCACCGTGAGGAAATAATGCTTCATTCTCAACGTGATATAAAGCGGTGCGGGCTATTTCGTCGGTGATTTTCAGGATACTGTCGTTCCGCATGCGGGGCATGGAGGCTAGCGATTCCTTTCATAGTGGAAATTAAAATCGACGTTTTTTATACGTTTTTTTCAAACCTGTTGCATTCGAAGTACAGCCAGACTGCAACGCACAGCGTTCGCCGGCCTGCGGCCCTTACACTATGAGCAGCGATTTTATAGACAGCGCGCGACAGACCGGTTGGGCCTATGCCGCCCGGCAAAGCGCCCGAAAGGATCCGGAATGGCTCTCTTACATTGCCGATGACTGTCCATGGCGGGTTTCGCACCCTGTCAACGAGATAGAAGGGCGCGATGCATTCGTCGACCGCATCTGGCGTCCCCTTTGCCATTCCTTCCCTGATATTGAGCGCCGGAATGATATTTTTGTCGCCGGCGCATTCGCCGACAAAACCTGGGTCGCGTCGACTGGCTATTTTATCGGAACATTTGCGCAGGACTGGCTCGGCATCCCTGCAAACGGCCATGCGCTGTTTCTGCGCTTTGCAGAGATCATCGAAGTCTTCGAATCAAAAATTGTCCGCGGTTTGTTGATGTTCGACATTATCGACGCTGCGCGGCAGGCGGGGATTGATCTTGTTCCACGCGGGCTGGGCGCAGAAGTGCTTGCCCCTGCCCCCGCAACGCAAAACGGCATCAAGCTGGACCCCGCAAACGAGATTGAAACATCCCAAACGCTTTCGCTTCTCGAAGCGATGATCGACGGCCTCATGAGTTACGATCAGCGCTCCATCGCCAGCATGCGCCAGGAAGAATTCTGGAGCCCGGATATGTTGTGGTACGGTCCGGCCGGCATCGGTACGGCAAAAGGCTTAGGCGGGTTTCAGCGCTATCATCAGATCCCGTTTTTATCATTCGTTCCCGACCGGGTCGGCGGCGATCATGTCGCGCGTTTCGCCGACGGCGCCTATGCTGCGTCGGGGGGCTGGCCGAGCATTCGCGCCACCACCAGCGGCGCGCCGTGGATTTCTAGCGAGCTGCCTGCCGGCGTTCCTGTCAGCATGCGCGTTATGGACTTCTGGCGGCGCGATGGCGACCGGTTGAAAGAAAACTGGATCTTTGTCGATATCCCGGACGTGTTCCGCCAATGCGGCATAGATGTCTTTGAAAAGCTGAAATGATAAACGGAAGATAACAGAGCGCACCTGCGCCGGGAGGGAACAATGGGGAATTTCGGCCTCTTAAACTGGGCGATTGTCGCCATATATCTCTTCGGCAATCTTGCTCTCGGCTACGCCCTCTCCCGTCGCATCAAGTCGGCGAAAGACTATCAACTCGGCACACGGATGACCCCTTGGTGGGCGATCGGCATATCCGTTATCGCCACCTATGTGAGCGCGCTCTCGTTTCTGGGCGGGCCCGCCTGGGCGTATGGCGCCGGCATGGCGGCGCTCGCCATCCACATCAACTATCCGCTCGTAATTTTCGTTGTCGTCGTCGTCTTTCTTCCGTTTTTCTATAACAGCGGCGTTGCTTCGATTTACGATTATCTGGAGCGGCGGTTCGGCGTCGCCTCGCGCACGGTTATATCCGGGCTGTTTCTGATAACGCAGACCATCACCTCCGCCTCGATCCTTACCGCCACCGCCATCGTGATCACTTTCGCCACCGGCATGGATGTGCGCGTCAGCATCGTGCTGATGACGGTAATCGTTTTAGGTTACACGATGCTCGGGGGCATGAACGCCGTCATCTGGACCGATGTTCTGCAAGGGATCGTTCTTTTTATTGGGGCCGGGATCGTGTTGTGGAATGTTCTCGACGCAACGGCGCCGCTTCAGTCCGCCCTCGGAACACTGGCTGATGAGGGAAAGCTCAACCCCATTAACACTGCGCTTGATTTCTCGATCGCGCCGACGATTTGGGCCGGCGTTTTCGCCATGACGCTCTATCACATCACTGTTTATGGCGCGAACCAGATGATGGTGCAGCGGGCGCTTGCGGCAAAAAATATCGGCGACGCGAAGAAGTCCTATCTCATGATGGGCTATGCTGCATTCTTCATCTACTTCCTGTTTTTCTTCATCGGCGCGCTTCTTTACGTTCATTTCGACGGCGAACCTTTCGATCAGCCGAATGCGATCATCCTGACATTCGCGCAAAGCCTCGCCATTCCTGGACTGCTCGGCATTTTGGCGGCGGCCGTTCTTTCCGCATCGATGTCGAGCCTTTCATCCGCGTTCAATTCTCTCGCGACCGCATCTGTCTCCGATTTTTATCAGCGCTTCGTGCGGCGCACAGCGCCGCCGGGACACAACCTTGTCGTTGCGCGCATCTTCACCGTTTTCTGGGGCCTTGTCGCCATTCCAATCGCGTTCGGTTTCATCAACAGCGGCGGGTCGATCCTTGAACAGTTGACGAAAGTCAGCTCCTATTTTGTCGGCGCCAAACTGGCGATGTATTGCCTTGGTTTTTTCTCAAAGCATACGTCCGAACGCGGGCTTCTCATCGGCGTCGCTGCGGGCTTCATATCGCTTATCATTGTCGTGAACGGCGTTCCTTTCGCCGGGATTGCGCCGATCAAGGTCGCCTGGCCGTGGTATGTAGTGATCGGCGGCGCGGTCAACATTGGCGTTTCCTGGACCGCCAGCATTCTCCTGGACGGTTTCAAAACCGAGTGGCACGAACAGACCGTGCCGGGACAACTGAAGAAATTCCGGGATCAGAACTTGCCGGAAAAGAAAGACGGATGGTTTCTCACGCCTGGCCGCATTGATGCAATCTGCTGGGGCCTTCCGGTCTTTTTTATCATTACGATTGCATTTTTGATTGCGTTCGCAGGCTTTGGTAATGCTGGTTAGCTAATCGCCGGCATAAGTGTTTCGATAAAAGCCGTAACCTGCATCTTAGCTAGGCGTTCTTTTGGTGAGCCCAGAAGGATTCGAACCTTCGACCTACTGATTAAAAGTCAGTTGCTCTACCAACTGAGCTATGGGCCCACATTTTCGTCAGCGGCGCGTTCGCCCCGTCGGACAAATAGACGCCGTTTCGCGGATCACGAAACGGCGCGCTTAGGAGCGGCGGAACATAAGGATGCGCCCCGGTCCGGTCAACTGATTCCAGCTGACTTTTCACGCTTATTTGCAACCCATCCTCAAAGCACGGTTTCACCGGTCGCCGCTTTAAAATCATCAATGAACGCGGCAAGCCGCCCGGCCTCAATGGCGCCTCGCAACCCATACATAAGATCCTGATAATATTGCAGATTATGCCACGTCAGCAGCATGGGGCCGAGATATTCGCCGGCTTTGAACAAGTGATGCAGATACGCCTTGGAATAATCCCGGCTCGCAGGGCAAGCGCTTTCCGGCGCAAGCGGTTCGGGGTCATCGGCAAAGGCGGCGTTCTTGATGTTGATCGGCCCCGATTTCAGCCACGCTTGGCCGTGGCGACCGGCGCGCGTCGGCAAGACGCAGTCGAACATGTCGATCCCGCGGGCGACCGCGCCGACAATGTCGGCAGGCTTCCCGACCCCCATCAGGTAACGAGGTTTGCCTGAGGGCATATGCGGACAGGTAAACTCAAGCACGCGAAACATCTCTTCGCGCCCCTCGCCCACGGCCAATCCGCCGACGGAATACCCCGGAAAATCGATCTCCATGAGCTTGTCGAGGCTCTCGCGACGAAGGCTTTCGAAATTCGCGCCCTGAACAATGCCGAAGAGCGCCTGACCGGGCGCTGACTTCTCCTCAAAGGCGCGTTTAGATCGTTCCGCCCAGCGCACGGAAAGAAGCATGGATTCCCGCGCATCGTTTTCCGCAATCGGAATGGCCGGACACTCATCGAGCTGCATCTGAATGTCGGAACCCAAAAGGCATTGGATCTCAATCGACCGTTCCGGCGTCAGCATATGCTTCGACCCGTCAATATGAGACTGGAACGAGACACCCTCTTCCGTCAGCTTACGGAGTTTAGATAGCGACATGACCTGAAACCCGCCGCTGTCAGTCAGAATCGGGCCGGACCAGTTCATGAATTCGTGAAGCCCGCCCAGCGCCGCTACACGCTCAGCCGTTGGCCGCAACATCAGGTGATAAGTATTGCCAAGAACAATTTCGGCGCCCGTTTCGCGCACATGGTCCATCAGCATCGCCTTGACCGTGCCGGCGGTGCCGACCGGCATAAACGCCGGCGTGCGGATTTCTCCGCGCGGAGTATTGATTACGCCGGTCCGGGCCGATCCGTCGGTTGCATTTAAAGAAAATGAGAAATGCTCGCTTGTCATATCGACACGCTCGTAGCAATCCTCACTCGAAAAGTATCCCCTAAATGCTTTTTACTTGGAAAAGCTGTAACTCGTTGGAAGGTACAAGATGAACTCCAGTGGTTTGGTTTGACGCCACTGAACGCCGGCATGCAAACCGGAAATGGTGTACTTTGTCTCTGGTCCCATGACTTCCGCCAGCGACTGAGCATCAGCAATGACTTTTGTGCGCAACTCCCCGAGACTATCTTGCACATTGGAAACACTCACCGCCGATGCGCTGGACAAAACTGCCTGACTGCGGCTTCCAGCCAAGACACTTTCAATCATATTGTCCAGTGATTGCCGAATGCCATCCAGCGCATCATCGTCCTTAACTGTTACTTCAAAGGAAAGATAAGCGACTGCAATATAGGCATATTCATCGGTTGAATTGTTTTCAAAACTTTCCTCGACGATCAGCGAGGAAATTTCGTTTCGATCAAATCTATCCCTACCTTTATAAAACCCATTCCCTGAGTCAAAGCTTTGATAATCATCGGCGCCCCCAGCGATACTGAATAGTTCCAATCCGTCTTTGCGATCCGCTCGATTGTATAGCTTTTCAACAGCCGCGATGAGCTCATCATTTCTGGAGCGTCTATCAAGGGTGTTGGAAAAAATGCGCGCCGCAAATTGCACAGTCGATGCCCGTTTTTTCACATAAACCGCAGGGTTGGCGCCGCCTCCTCCATTGTTAAAGCTCCGTTGGGCGCGTGAACCCGTAACGACAATAGTGTCTTGTGCAACCACTGGCGGCGGCGCGATAAAAACGGAAGCAAATAAAAGTCCAATGAGAAAAACTTTATTTATCATTTGAGACGCCCCTCGTCGTTTCATTATGCGATCGATCGTTCCCTAAGTATGATCGACAGATAATGAACGTAGGATAAGCTGTTGGCCCTGTACATCAAGTGTTTCTAGAATTGTAAGGCGCTCTTGAAACCCGTACTCAACACAAACGCTCACCGTTGGGGACCGCGCGCTCCGGCGCAATCAGGACCACATCGCAATTGGCGTCATGAAAGCCAAGCACCAACACTTCCGACATGAAGTCCGCAATCTGTCGCGGCGGAAAGTTGATGACTGCGGCCACCTGTCGACCCATGAGGTCCTCTTTTTTGTAGTGAACAGTAATCTGGGCGGAGGATTTTTTGATACCAATCTCGTCGCCAAAATCGACCCATACTTTCCAGGCGGGGTTGCGCGCTTTCTCAAACGTCTGCACGTCAATAATCGTCCCGACACGGATATCGACCTTCAAAAAATCGTCGAATGAAATCTCAGCCATCTTTTCTCTCAAGCAGGCAGGCATCGCCATAGGAATAAAAGCGGTAATTCTCTCTTATGGCGTGATTGTAGGCGGCTTTCATCTCTTCTGTTCCGGCAAAAGCGCAAACCAGCATGAATAGCGTCGAGCGCGGCAGATGGAAATTGGTCATCAGCATGTCGACAGCTTTAAAACGATAGCCCGGCGTGATGAAAATATCCGTTTCTTCTGCAAAAGGCCTAATCTTGCCGTCTTCTCCGGCCGCGCTTTCCAGCAGTCGCAGGGAGGTGGTGCCGACACTTATAATGCGCCCGCCTTTGTTCCGCGCTGCATTTATAGCGTTCGCTTGCGCTTCGGTGATCTCGCCCCATTCGCTGTGCATCTGATGATCGGCCGTGTCTTCGACGCTGACGGGCAGGAAAGTTCCTGCTCCAACGTGCAGCGTCACAGTCTCGAACAGGACGCCAATTTGCTTCAAGCGTTCAAGCAACGCGGGCGTAAAATGCAAACCGGCCGTCGGAGCCGCGACCGACCCCGATTCAGACGCGTATACTGTCTGATAGCGTTCCCGATCCGCTTCATCGGCGGCGCGCCGTCGAGCGATGTAGGGCGGCAACGGCGTAACGCCCGCGCGCGTGAGTCGCGTTTCAAAAGGCTCCTCACTCGGTGCGAACTGCAATTCCGCTTCGGCGCCGTCGCGTGAAACAACGCGGGCGTGAAGCTCGCCAAAAACAACCTCGTCACCCTCACGCAGTCTTTTCGCAGGCCGGACGAAAGCGCGCCAGCGCAACGCCCCAAGATCTTTGTGCAGTGTTGCTTCAATAGACACATCAGGGCCGCCATCCCGCCCAGGGCGGGCGCCAAACAGCTGGGCAGGAATCACTTTCGTGTCGTTCGCCACCAGAATATCGCTTGGGCGCAGCGCATTAGTCAGATCAGAGATTTTTTGATCAGCTAGCGTTTCGCCGGCCACATGCAACAGCCGTGCGGAGTCTCGCGGACGCGCGGGCGTCAGTGCAATCCGGCTTTCCGGCAAATCAAAATCAAAATCGTCTACGCGCATGGGAGCAGTCTACACCAGAGTGTCAGGGGGATGATAAGTATGCACCGAATGCGGGATTCAGCGTCGTTTTTACGGTCATTGGGGTAAAGGCGTCATGGTGATCGCCTCTGGCGTGCAGTCAAATTACGAGCACGATCAGACGATACCGTTAGATTGAATACGTCTCATAATAAAAGTTCTGGTCCATGCTCTCCGCCGGGCTATCGTCCTTACAAGCGCCCACCGGCTTGGCCGGCACGCCCGCTACTGTGCAATGGGCCTCCACATCTTTCAGAACAACACTCCCCGCAGCGACGCGGGCGCCTTCGCCCACTTCAATATTGCCAAGCACCTTTGCGCCAACGCTGATCAGTGCGCCGCGACGGATTTTCGGATGGCGATCACCGTCTTCCTTGCCCGTCCCGCCAAGCGTGACATTCTGAAGAATCGACACGTCGTCGCCGACGACAGCCGTCTCTCCGATTACGATGCCCGTCGCATGGTCGATGAAGACCCCTTTGCCCATGGGCACCGCCGGATGAATATCGACAGCAAATAATTCAGAAATGCGGCTTTGCGCAAAACGTGCCAAAGTCCTGCGATCATGCCCCCACAGCCAGTGGGAGACACGCTGCGCCTGCAGCGCCAGATATCCTTTGAAATAAAGAAACGGCTGCATGTATTCCTGACAGGCGGGATCGCGCGCATAGACCGCGCCGAGATCTTTCAACGCAGCGTCAACGATCTCCGGCGCATCGCGAAACGCCTCGTCGCAAACCTGACGCCACAGCATGGAATTTACTTCGCGATCAGACAGTTTCTGCGCCAACCGATAAGAAAGCGCTGCCGGATAACTCTCATGATTGAGAATGGTCGCATGAAGGAAGCTAGCCAGTGAGGGCTCATCCGCCGCCGCAGCCGCCGCTTCAATCCGCATTCGCGACCAGGTCTGATCGCTGTTCAGTGAAACAACATTGCTCTCGTCGTGGTTCATAACCGACATGACCGATCCTCTATCTGAGCGCGCGGCCTGCGCGAAGAGCCTCTGAAATAAGAGCCGGGGCGCCGCCTTGCAAGGCGAGAAGATGCGCTTTCAGGGTCATGGCGACGGTTAGGCTGTCCGTAATCTCGCCGCACATCACCATTTCTAACAGCGCTTCGAATTTTACTCGCTTAAGCGTTAATGATTCACTGGGCTCCGGGTTCGCCTCCCCCTCCCGCAAATCCCATGCGAGAAAACACACAGCCCGCTCGTCAGTGACTGAATTTGATATGTCAAACTCAATAAGCGGCGCCCACTCATTCGCCGTCAGCCCGGTCTCCTCGGCCAGTTCGCGTTTGGCTGAGGCAAGCGGCTCAACATCAAGCGGCCCTCCCCCCTCCGGCAATTCCCAGCTGTATTTGTCATGCGGATAACGATGCTGGCCGACAAGCCAGACGTCGCCCTCTCTGCTGACCGGCAATATGCCGACTGCCAAGTTTTTGAATTTTACGACACCGTACGCGCCCGGCGTTCCATCCGGATGCAGAACATCATGGTGCTCAACGCCGATCCACGCATTGTCAAATACGCTGCGCTCCGACTTAACCGTCCACGGGCCAATTTTACGAGGGCTCATTCCCCCTCGCCCGCGCGCGCTTCACGGATCGGGATTGGGAACTGGCAAATATCGATATGATCCGGACGATAATAAAAAAACGCTTCCGGCCGGTTCCGCCTCGCTTCCACATAGGCGTTGAACACATCCGTATCGGAGCGCAAGACTTCTAACGCAACTTGTTCCTGTTCTGGCAGATCTGCGCCGACGCGCATAGTCAGAATAGTCTCGCCAAGGTCATCTTCTTCCGATAGTGCGGGCGCAACGCGTCTTAACGCCTGAAGATGTTCCATCCCCTGAACAACGCGCCCAAAAACAGACAGGTTGCGATCAAGATAACGCTGCGGCTGCAACGCGACATAGAATTCCGTCCCGCCTGTATCTTTCTCATTGCCCCGCGCCATGGCGACAGCGCCTGTGCAATGAAGCTTCCAAATGCGCTCACGGGCGCCATCGACGCCGACCGGATGGGAATCAACAAACCCGACTGCGGCGGCGTAACCATCTGTATCTTTAAGCGGTGTAAAGATCATTTCATCGCGCATAGGCTCATCGAACTCATCGGCCAAGCTCTCCGCCGCAGCGTTGATCTCGCGCGTTTCAAGCAAGTCCCCGCCCTGGGCGACAAACCCTTCAATCACACGATAAAAGGACAGACCGTCATAGAAACCTTCGCGCGCAAGGGCGCGCATCTGTGCGCCATGGGCCCGCGCCAGGCTGGGCGACAGCTCTATAATCACAAGTCCTCGATCCAGCTCGATGTAAAGCAGATCCTCCTGATCAAGCGCGCGCCATGCGTCCGCGCCGGCGTTCTGAAGGATTTCGGCGCCGCTTGGCTTTCCCTCAAGCGCGTCGGCCAGCACTGAGCCCGTCAGCGCTGAACCTGCAAGCCCGAAACTTGCTAATGCCGCTACCGTTCTTTTCATGGTCTCACCCTCTCCCTCGATATGGCGCAACGCCGGTATCGGGAACCCATAGCCCCGCCGGCGCTTCCCCGGTCTGATAAAAGACATCGATCGGTATGCCGCCGCGCGGATACCAGTATCCTGCAATCCTGAGCCAGTGCGGACGCGCGGTCTCCACGATCGTTTTGGCGATCCCAACCGTGCAGTCCTCATGGAAGGCGCCATGATTGCGAAACGACGTCAGGAACAGTTTGAAGGACTTCGATTCGATAAGGTGCTTGTGCGGCGCGTAGTCGATAACGAGATGGGCGAAATCTGGCTGACCCGTGACCGGGCAAAGCGATGTGAACTCCGGCGCAACAAAGCGCGCCGTATATAAAGTATCAGGATGCGGGTTCGGCGCAGTCTCAAGGCGCGCCTCCTCAGGCGTCGCCGGAGCCTCTACGACTGCGCCCAGCTGGGTCAAAGCATCAGTAGAGCGTTGAGCTTGGGCGCTTTTTTTCGCGCCTGATACAGGGCTTTTCTTGGCTGTCGATTTTTTTCGGGGCATTTTCCGTGGCTCTTTTTGTTTTTCATACAAAGGCTGACGCCCAACGCAAAGGCGGCGACGACATCCGCCGCACAAAACGCTGCGAAAGACCGCTGTTTACCAAAAAATGGGCGTGGACAAACGCCTCTTGCTCGGCGTATAAGCCGCGCTTCCAGCCTCCGGGCTTATCGCCCGGGGGGTACGGCGCGCTCCCAAGTGGAGCCGTCAAGCCCAGGTAGCTCAGTTGGTAGAGCAGCGGACTGAAAATCCGCGTGTCGGTGGTTCGATTCCGCCCCTGGGCACCATTTTTAAAACAAGCAGACACACAATAATCAGCGAGTTGCAACCTATTAGCGACAAAGCCTTGAGC